>NZ_JAAMFM010000004.1 GCF_013376105.1 Arthrobacter wenxiniae | reverse complement strand
GCTCTACGGGGCACTACTGAACTTCTGTACGGTATATGTGGAGTGGGCCGTCGTGATGCGCCGAATTGTCTGCATCGCCGAAGGATCTAAACCGATAGTCCGCCGGTGTGAACTGGCTGAGGCGATTTTGAAATTCATAAGCGAAATCTGGCCAAATTAGGGTTAGCCGACGGCTCCCTGGATCGATATACCAGCTATCGCATCCTCCTTGTGTCCAAACCGTGGCAGCGCCCACATGGTCAAGTTCCAAAACGTACTTGACTTCTGCATCTCGGTCGACGTCGAGCATTCGGTAAGGCGTCGAGTGTAGGTATTCGATGGCTTTGAGTATGTATCGGACCTGAACCTCAATCATGAATATGGCAGAGTTATGCCCGAGACTGGCATTTGGACCGTTGATGATGAACATATTGGGAAAACCGCTGACGGAGGTTGATGCATAGGAAACCATTCCATTTTTCCACCGCTCTGAGAGCCTCAACCCCGCGCTGCCCATGATTCTTTCGGCAAACGGAGGCGTTGTCGCCTGGAATCCCGTGGCGAGGACCAAGACATCAATGTCATGTTCGGCGCCGTTTGCGGCTATGGCCGTTCTGCCATTGATACGTTCGAGGGGGGACGGTTCAAGGACGACGCCGGGCGATGAAAGTGAAGGGTAGAAATCATCTGACAATAAGACCCGCTTGCAACCTATTGAGTAGTCCGGGGCCAGCTGGGCGCGCAGGACCGGATCGGCGATTTGCCGCTCAAGATGTTCTACGGCCTGAGCACGCAGACGCCCGATGTGCTCTGGAGATTCTGCCCTGGCCGCGAATCCGGCTTCAGCCTTCCAGAAGAGCCGTGAGCGCAACCTGGCAGCGGAATCAGGGAGTCGTAGGAAGGTGCGCTTCTCGGCTTCGCTGTAGCTGCGGTTTGACCTGGGCACCACGTACGGTGCGCTTCGTTGAAACAACACCAAGCCTTCCGCGACGGCGGCGAGATGCGGCACGAGCTGCACTGCTGAAGCTCCGGTACCAACCACGCCGATGCACTTTCCCGCCAGTTCCGCGTGTTCATCCCACCGTGAGGAATGGAAGATCGGTCCCGGGAAGGATTCTAGCCCCTGAATGTCGGGAATGCGCGGCTCTGAGAGCCGGCCGGCAGAGACTACAAGCATCTCGCATCTGTAAATGGCCTGTGGAGTTCGGACCTGCCACCGCAGGCTGCTGTCGTCCCAGTTCATCTCCAAGGCCTCGGCGCGCATACGAAGATGCGGCCTCAATCCCTCTTCCTGGACACATTCCCGAAGGTAGTCGTGGATCTCCGCGCCTCGCGCGTAAAAGTGGGACCAGTCTAGTTTGGGACGGAAGGAGTAAGAGTACAAGTGAGAGGGGACATCGCATGCTACACCTGGGTAAACATTGTCGCGCCAAGTTCCGCCGACGTCGTCAGCTCGTTCGAGAATGACAAAAGATGTGATTCCTTGGCGCAGCAGTTGAATGCCCATCCCCAAACCACCGAAACCGGCCCCGACAATCACGATTTCCACTTCCACCACCGGAAGATCAATGGGATGAGGCCGCCGGATCGTCAGCGCGTTGGGCATCAGGCACCAGCCTCCTGTCGGTTGGATCCGGATAGTTGTCGCTGTGGCCTGGAAAGGAATCCATCGATGAGACTGAACAACTCAGCGGGCCGTTCGAGAACCACCGCGTGACCGCTTTCAACTTCGGCGTAGCTGGCGTCCGGGATGGCTCCGACAAGGGCCTCGGCCTGCTCACGGCCTGCGATCGTGTCGTTGGAGCATCCGATCACCAGTGTCGGGATGCAGATACGTGCGGCGGTTTCGCTGAGATCGACCGTCGCGGCCAGACGAATCTGGGCGTCTGTGAACAAACCGGGGCTGAACGGGGACATTGCCTCAAGTTCTTCCAACGGGCTGCTGTTGAGGAACGAAGTCCCCAGCGCAGAGAACCTCGCGAACCGGCTCAAAACCGTGGGCCCCAGGATACGCAGCCGTTGCCAGAGGTCATTGAATATCCGGTGGCTGGCGCCTGCCTTCAACCACCCGGACACTAGGACAAGCCGTCCGGGAGCCGGGTGTGATGCGGCAACGGCTGCGGCGATGACAGCCCCCAGTGAGTATCCGACCATGCTGACCTGTCTGCCCGGCAACACTTCATCGATTGCAACGCGGACCTGCCTGGCCACGTGCTCGAGCCGTAAGGTCTCGTGTTCACCGAGTGCCGGAAGGCAGAAATCCACTGACATGACGCGACCGTGGCGGGCGAGCATTGGAAAGATGAAGCCGAAATCCGCTGCCGTGCTGCCACCGATCCCGTGAATCAGGACGACAGGATCCAAGTCCTCCCGATCGGCGCCGCCAAGATGGCACGTCACCTTGGCACCATCTACGTCCAGGGACATGGTTTCATTCGCACAGAAGCCATTCATGAGCGCGCCTGGGCTGCACCAGCAAGGGGCAGAACCGATCCGTAGTCCGTGGTTCGCTGCCTGATTGTCCGGCCCATCTCGGCGGCGATCTGTTCGACGTCGGCGACCGAGAGTGTTCGGTTGGCTTCGGGTCCTGCTTCGGGCCACACCGTGCCGTCCAGCAGCAGTCCACCGAAGTCGTTCGCGCCTCCCCGCAGCACGGTCTGGCTCGTTGCCAGCCCAAGTTTCGTCCACGCCGTCTGCACATTGTCGAGACGACCGTTCAGCATGAGCCTGGCGACGGCGTGGACCGCCCGAATTTCGCGAAGATCCGGCCCGGGGCGGGAGACACCCGCCAGCGATGCCGGCACGTCCGCGGGGAGGATGGGCATGGGGATGAACTCGGTGAAGCCGCCGCTGGTGTCCTGGATCGAGATGAGCGTGCGAAGGTGCGCCACCTGCTCGGCAGGGGATTCAATGTGGCCGAACACCATGGTTGCCGTAGATTTCAGGCCGACGCTGTGGGCGGTCTTGATCACCTCCACCCAATCGGACACTGGCGGGTCGGTCTGGCCGCTCAGCTCCCCGCGGATGCGGTCATCGAGGATCCTCGCGCCCGTGCCGGGGATGGAGTCCAGTCCCCGTTCCTTCAGAGCTTGGAGAAACTCCTGCACCGATATGCCCAGACGGGACGCGCCGTCGAGGATTTCCGCCGGGCGGTAAGCGTGGATATGGAGGTCCGGCTGCTGAGCCCGGATGGCCCCCACAAGCTCAAAATATCCGGTGGCGAGCACCTCGGCAGGCATTCCGCCCTGGACACATACCTCGCTTGCGCCCAGGGTACGGGCTTCATCGACCAGGCTCCTGAGCATTGGGAGCGAGAGTGTGGGCCCTGAGGTTCCCGCCGGCCCGGCGTGGTGGGGATTGAAGAGGGCCGCGTCGATGTTCCGGTTCACCACGTAGGTGATGTCGTTGCCGACGGCGTCGTGCCGTACTTCGTCCGCAAACACGCACAGTGCGTCCAGCTCGATTTGGTCGGTTTCCAGGAGCCGAATGTACTCGCTGTCGGCCAATCCGGACGGGTTTCGGGACGCCCGGAGGAGAATCGACGCGATGTCGCCCTTGAGCGGAGGAGCTGACGGCCGCTGTGCCGCCTTCGACCACGGTTTCCCCAATGCAGGCGCCTGCTCGATCGCGAGACTTGATGACGGGTGTGCCAGCGCCTTCACATGGGGCTGTATGCGTTCGTCGATCCAGGTGCCTTCGTCGGCGATGTATTGCGGATGCACAGTAAGCCGCTCCCTGAGCTCATAGCCGGCCTCGAGGGTGAGCCGGGCCAGATCGTCAATGTACGGCCATGGGCGTTCTGGATTGACGTGATCGGCCGTGAGGGGGCTGACCCCACCCCAATCGTCGATGCCCGCCCGGACCAATAGCGCGAGCTCGGTTTTATCGGTGAGGTTTGGCGGCGCCTGCACGCTGGCTTCAGGTCCCATGACGAGCCGCGTAACCGCAACGGCCGCCACGTACTCCAGCAGCCCGAGATCGGACTCGTTCTGCATAGCTGTTTGCTGCTTGGCACGGAAGTTCTGGACGATCGTTTCCTGGATATGTCCGTGGCGTTCATGGACGGCACGGATCGCAAACAGGGACTCAGCACGGTCGGCGTTGTTTTCCCCAATGCCCAGGAGAACGCCGGTGGTGAACGGAATACGGGAGCGCCCGGCATCGTCGAGCACCCTGAGCCGCAATGCAGGGTCCTTGTCGGGAGATCCGTAGTGGGCCCTGCCTTTTTCGGCCCAGAGTCGCACCGAGGTGGTCTCCAGCATCATGCCCATTGATGGTGCTACCGGCCGGAGGCGCTGGAGTTCAGCCCAAGACAAGACCCCGGGGTTGAGGTGGGGCAGAAGGCCTGTCTCTTCAAGAACCCGAATGGCCATGGCCCGGATGTACTCGAGCGTGGATGCGTAGCCGTGCCGGGCAAGCCACTCGCGCGCTGCCGGCCATCTGTCCTCGGGCCGGTCTCCCAGTGTGAACAAGGCTTCTTTGCATCCGAGTTCAGCGCCTGTCCGGGCAACATTGAGGATCTCCTCCGGGGACATGAACATCGGCTCACCCTTGGCTGCGAGTTTCGAAGGAGTCTCCACGAAAACGCAGTAGTGGCAGCGATCCCGGCACAGCTTGGTGATCGGGACGAACACCTTCTTCGAATAGGTGATGACCCCGGGCCTGCCGGAGTGTGCCAGTCCCTCGTCTCTAAGTCCGGATGCGAGAACGAGGAGACGTTCGAGCTCGTCGCCACGTGCGGAGAACAGGATCTCCGCATCGCTTACGTCGGTCATGCCGGTCACTTCCGCCCGGGAAACGGCGTCGGAGATCAAACGGCGGGATGGATTCATAGTCTCGTTCATGACCACCTTTGTGTGGGCGAGGGGAGGTAGGGACGTGGAACGCGGATTCGCTGACGCCGCGGCGGTGCGTTCCCCCAGGCGGAGAGAAGCGGCAAGCTGGTTCAGCTGCTCTGCGGTGTCGACGTCGCGCCGGAGACCGGACGACGGCGGGATCGACAGTTCGACATAACCGGCGTCAAGATGTGCTTGGCGTGACTGGCCGCCAAAAGCTGGTTCATGGGTCGAACCCCTTTGAGCTGTGATGAGAACCGTTCCAACTCCGTCGGCATCCGGAACCATGGCGCGTGGATAGGAGCCGGCCTGATTGAGCGCCGCTGCCAACTCCGGTCCCGCGAGGCTGGGAAGATCGCCCAACAGCACCGCTACTGGACTGTCACCGGCAGCAGCTACCCCCTCTTCGATTGCCTGGTTGAGCCCGCCACCAAGATCCAGCATGACCTCGGCGCCGAGCTTCGAGAACATCGGCATGGCCTGCGGACTGGTGACCACGATGACCCGGGTGACGGCCAGTGCCGCACTGACGGTGTCCAGGGCAATGGCTGTAGCCAGTTCAGGCGAAGCGTCCAGGCGCGATTTGGCGTCAGCTGTTCCTTTGACGGGAACGACGACGGTCCAGGCGGTCGCGTCATTCGCGAGGCGCTGGCCGCCGTCGAAACGACGCCTACTGTTCAGCATGTGCGCGTCCTTCCTCAAATCCCTGTGCCCAAGCCTCGTTGGCGCCCATCCGAAACATGTCCGCCTCCGCCGAGCGGATCAGGACCCGCCCGCCAGCAGCATCCGGATCCAAAAGATGCGAGAGGCCGCGCACGACGGCGACAGGAAGGCCGTTGCTCTTTCCCTTCACCAGTTCGGCCGCAGAAGCAATTTCGTCCCCGACGGCGGGAGCGGTCACGTCGAGGGTCCGGCCTTGGCTGTCCTGTGTGCCACGCAGGTCTTCGATCAACAGAACACCGCTTCCGCCGATGGCGACATCAGTCTGCCCCTCGCGCCACGCCCTGCCCAGGGTGTCCGTGACAATGACGCCAAGGCGCACGCCGAAGCGCCGCTGCAATGCCGCGCGTAACCGTTCGGCCGATCCGTCAGGGTCCACCGGGAGAAGCAGTACTGTGCCGTCGGGCGTGTTTGATGCGTCCACGCCCGCCGCTGCGCCGACAATTCCAAGGCGGTTTTCAACAATGCGGGTAACCCCTCCGGGGTGCTTCTTGGTGGCAACGATCCGCACTGTCTCTTGGGTGATCGCCTCCTCGCGGTGTGCCGCGAGGACGATGCGCCCCTCGGCTTTGGAAATAATCTTGCTCGTGACAGTGATGATGTCGCCGTCCAGGAGCGAACCGACCGCATCCCCGATAATGGCTGCGAGGTCGTCTCCCTGAAGAATCTCAGGGATTCCCTTCAGTGCGAATATTGTGAGCATGACTACTTCCCAGCCCTTGGGTCCATCAATGCACCAAGCTCTATGCACTGCCGGACCATCTCCGCCGTGGCAGCTGGGTCTGTCATCAGCAGCGGTGCTTCGACAACGCGTACACCCGGCAGCTTGAACGTCTCCCCAGGTGCCACCAGATACCCGTCCAAAATACCGCCCTCGGCACGGGCGCCATAGAGCCTTCCGACTCCCTCTGCGGAACACGCCACGTTGATGGCAGCCAAGCAGACATCCGCGTATCCCCTCAGCGGCGCGCCCCCGATGATGGGCGACACTCCGATGATGGGGGCCGAGGCGGCTTGGAGCGCGCTCCGGATGCCCGGAACGCTGAGGATCGTACCGATCGAAACAACTGGATTGGACGGGGCAATCAGGATCAGATCGGCCGCTTCGATGGCTTCGAGAACTTCAGGGGCTGGCCGGGAATCCTCGGCGCCGTCGACCCTGATCCTATGTGGGGGAAGCGTTGCCCGGTAGCGGACCCACCATTCCTGGAAGTGAAGTGAAATTCGAGCGGGTGCGGTGCCGATCGCCAGGGCCGGTTCGTCGACGTCGACGACTGTTGCGACTCGCCCGTCCGTCATGGGCAGCAACTGCACACCTGTGCGGCGACGTTCAGTAAGTGCAGCGGTAACCTCCGACAAGGGTGCTCCCTCGGCCAGCATCCGGGTCCGCACAATATGGGTGGCTATGTCCTTGTCGCCAAGGGAGAACCAGGGCGCGTCCGCGCCATAGGCTGCGAGTTCGGTCGAAACCACCCACGTCTCGTCGGACTGCCCCCATCCACGGGCGAGATCGGAGGCGCCCGAGAGCGTATACATGCAGGAATCCAGGTCCGGACAGATCTGCAGTCCGTTCAGGCGGATGTCATCGGCCGTGTTCACGACCGCCGCCACATGGTCCCGGGCCGACGCCGGCCGGTCACCGAACGGCGACCACCCGAGCGCGGATTTCACGCCAAGCAGGAATTTGGCACCGCCGACGCCGCCCGTGAGCACAACTATGTTCACCATTTCGGCTGTCCTCCCAAGGGGGTGCGTCGCATGTTGGTCATGCTAGAGCTCCCTTAGGCGTGGCTCGAGGTCGGCTGCGAAGAGATCAAGGAACCTTCGCTGGTCGTGGCCAGGGGCGTGAAGCACCAAGTGAGTGAAGCCGGCATCGACGTAGGGCTTGATCATTTCGACGGCCTCATCGGGGTCCGCGGTCACTATCCAGCGTTTGGCGATCTGCTCGATCGGCAGCTTGTCGGCGGCTGCCTCCATTTCCATTGAATCCCCGACGGAGTGTTTCTGTTCCGGGGTCAGCGACAAGGGTGCCCAGAACCGGGTGTTTTCAAGGGCTGCTTCACCGTCTGGATCGTAGGAGAGCTTGATCTCGATCATGCGGTCGAGGTCGCCATATTTGCGGCCGGCCTTGTCCGCTCCCTCCGCGACGGCCGGCAGCAGCTTCTCGGTGTACAGCTGCATTCCCTTGCCGGAGGTGCAAATGAATCCGTCCCCCGCACTGCCGGCATACCGCGCCACCACCGGACCTCCAGCCGCAATGTAGACGGGCACTCCGGCGTCGGGAACGTCGTAGATGGAAGCGGCCTTCGCCCGGTAGTACTCGCCGTCGAAGTCGACCCGGTCGCCGCCCCACAGCTTCCGCATCAGGGAAAGTGCTTCGCGCAGCCGCGCGAAACGCTCTTTGAACTCGGGCCATTCTCCCAGGTGGCCAGCGGCGATCTCATTGAGCGCCTCACCCGTTCCGACGCCGAGCATGATGCGTCCCGGGTACAGGCAGGCCATCGTCGCGAAGGCCTGGGCCACAACGGCCGGGTTGTAACGGTACGTCGGGGTGAGCACGGAAGTGCCTAGTTGGAGCCTGCTGGTCCGTTCGCCGACGGCCGCCATCCAGGCCAGGGCGAAGGGAGCGTGTCCGCCCACATGCCGCCAGGGTTGGAAGTGGTCGCTGACGGTGGCAGAGTCCATGCCACTGTTTTCCGCATGTACGGCAAGTTCCACGAGTTCCCGTGGTCCGAATTGCTCGGCAGACGCTTTGTAACCCAATTTCAGTGTTGCTGCCACGCAGTGCTCCTCGATGAAATGGTGACCATGGTGTTGTTCGGCGGTCCCAGGACCAGCCGGGTTACGCCTCGAGGACGCCCTGAATCATGTGGCGGGCCACTTCCGTCAGTGCCTGCAGGCCGGCGACCATGTCCTTGTCCTCGGTGAATTCGCGTTCACAGTGGGAGACGCCGTCTACGCTCGGGATGAACATCATGACTGTGGGTGCCATGGTGTTCAGCGCGGTCGAGTCATGCCCGGCCATGGTCCTGATCCGCCGGACGGAGATGCCCAACTCCGCTGCGACTTTCTCGGCCAGCACCAGTCCATCCTCCGGGTAGTGGCGGTGAGGACGAATGTCGAAGTCGGCTACGTTGATGCGGATGTTGTGCTCCGTTGCCAGGTTCGCAATCTTTTCTAGGAGGGTGGACCTGGCACCCTGCACGATCTCCTTACTGTCGGAGCGCAAGTCCGCAACGAGGCGGACCCTGCGGGCAACGACGATCGGGGAATTGGGTTCAACGAACATCTGACCGATCGAAGAGACCAGCGCTTCCTCTTCGTAGTCCCGGGTGACCGCTTCCACCATCAGGATGATCTTGGCAGCGGCAGTCAGGGCATCATGGCGGTCTGCCATCGCGGTAGCCCCGGTGTGCGACTGTTCGCCAAGGACCTCTATGTCTAGCTTCTGGGTATACCAGGAGCGATCCACAGCGCCCAGCGTAATGCCCCCGCGCTCCAGGATACGACCCTGTTCGATGTGGATTTCGGCGTAGCCTGCCACTTCGGGCCGCTCGTCGCCGCCGAGGAAGCCGATGGAATCCAGTGCCTCACGGACTGTGGTGCCCTGATGATCCTTGACGGCCAGCATCTGCTCCTGGTCCATGAGGCCGGCAAAGACCGAGGAGCCCATGATCGACGGCGCGAATCTGGAGCCTTCCTCATTGAACCAGTTCACCACGGCAAGATTGAACTGTGGGGCAGCGCCTCCGGCCGAAAGGTCGGCGGCTATTTCCTCCTGCAGGGTCTTGGCCGCGTGCAATGCTGCCAGCACACCGTATGCGCCATCAAATCTGCCGGCCAGCGGCTGGCTGTCCAAGTGTGAACCGATCAGCACGAAGGGCGCCCCAGGCGTCCATTCAAGTAGCGCGAACATGTTTCCGATCCCGTCCACCTTGACGGGGTAGCCCAGTCCTTCTGCCCGGGCTGCGAACCAGTGCCGGCTCTGCTGGTCCTCCGCGGTGGCGGCCTGGCGGTCCACGCCGTTGTTGGCGGTGGCCCCGATGGTTGACAAGTGCCGGAAGTCAGTCAGAAACGCTTGGATATCCAATGTGGTGCTCCTCAGTGTTGGTAAGACGGGACATGGTGCGGCGCTCATGCCTTCGCCACCACTTGCTCCTTCAGTGCCGGAATAATGTGTTCGCCGTAGACGCGCAGGGTTTCCTCTTTGTTGTCATGCTGCAGGTAGCCGGCAAACTGGGTGACGCCGAGAGCCTTGAGCTTTTCAAGTTTTTCGATGTGCTGCTCATAGGTGCCGAGCAGGCAGAAACGATCAACGATTTCGTCCGGAACGAAGGTCGTGTGGGTGTTTCCTGCGCGTCCGTGCTCGTTGTAGTCGTAACTTTCACGTCCAGCAATGTAGTCGGTCAGTGCCTGCGGGACCGCGGAGTCATCCCCGTACTTGGCAACGATGTCGGCCACATGGTTTCCCACCATGCCACCGAACCAGCGGCACTGGTCCCGCATATGTTCCCAGTCGTTGCCGACGTACATCGGTGCGGCGACGCAGAATTTGATGGACATCGGATCCCGGCCCGCAGCCGCCGCGGCAGAGCGCACGGTATTGATCATCCATTCAGCGATGTCCACATCGGCCAGCTGCAGGATGAATCCGTCGCCCACTTCGCCTGTGAGCTTGAGCGCCAGTGGACCATACGCGGCCACCCACATCTCCAACTCCGAGCCCTGGCTCCAGGGAAACTGGAGTGTGGCGCCGTTGTATTCTACAGGCCTGGAGTTGGCCAGTTCACGGATCACGTGAATGGATTCGCGCAGCGCCTTGAGGGTAGTGGGGGCGCCGTTGCTGACCCGGACAGCGGAGTCTCCGCGTCCGATCCCGCAGACGGTCCGGTTGCCGTACATCTGGTTCAAGGTGGCATAGACGGATGCGGTCACGGTCCAATCGCGGGTTGCGGGGTTGGTGACCATCGGTCCCACCTTGATACGCCGGGTTTCGGCGAGGATCTGGCTGTAGATCACGTAGGGTTCCTGCCAAAGCAGGTGCGAGTCAAATGTCCAGACATAGTCGAACCCGTGTTCCTCGGCGTTTTTGGCCAGGGCGATGGTGCGAGCGGCAGGCGGGTTGCACTGGAGAACAGCTCCGAATTCCATGGTTTTGTTGCTCCTAGATCAGGTACTGGCTGGGTGCGCGGCGGATGTATTGCCCGTGGTTCTTGCTGCCGAGGTACTGGTTTTCGTTGATGAGGACACGTCCACGCGATAGTACGGTGTCCACGTGGCCGTCGATCTCGAATCCTTCCCAGGCCGAGTGGTCCATATTCATGTGATGGGTCTTGTCCAGTCCGATGGACGTGTGGCCGCGGGGGTCGTAGATAACGACGTCGGCATCCGCACCGGGTGCGATGACGCCCTTCTTGCCGTACATGCCAAACATCCGCGCCGGCGTCGTACTGGTAATTTCCACCCAACGCTCCAGTGAAATTTTGCCGTTGACCACTCCCTGGTACATCAGATCCATGCGGTGTTCCACCGAGCCGATGCCGTTGGGGATCTTGGAGAAGTCGCCGACACCGAGCTCTTTCTGGCCCTTCATGCAGAAAGGACAGTGGTCCGTCGCGACCATCTGCACATCGTTCGTGCGCAGCGACTGCCACATATGGTCCTGGTGATGTTCGTGCTTGGAGCGCAAAGGTGTGGAGCAGACCCATTTGGCGCCTTCGAAGCTTTCTGCGCCCAGCTGGTCCTCCAGCGAGAGGTACAGGTACTGGGGACACGTTTCCGCAAAAACGTTCTGTCCATTGTCCCGGGCAGCAGCCACCTGCTCAACGGCCTGTTTGGCCGAAACATGCACCACATAAAGGGGCGCACCAGTTAGGTTGGCCAGCATGATGGCCCGGTGCGTGGCTTCCTCTTCCATCTGCCATGCCCGTGCCACCCCGTGGTAGTACGGTGTCGTCTTGCCTTGGGCCAGCAGCTCCTCGACCATGGCGTCGATCGCGGGACCGTTCTCCGCATGCATCATGGTCATCATGCCGGTGTCGGCCCCCACCCGCATAGCCTTCAATATCTGTGCATCGTCACTGTAGAAGACCCCGGGATAGGCCATGAAGAGCTTGTAGCTCGAGACGCCTTCATCCATCAGCGACCGCATAGCCTGAAGCGAATCCTTGTTGACGCCCCCAACAATCTGGTGGAAGCCATAGTCGACGGCGCACTCGCCGGATGCCTTCTCATGCCAGGCGTTCAAGCCGTCCATCACACGCTCGCCTTGGCGCTGGATTGCGAAGTCGACGATCGTCGTCGTACCTCCCCACGCGGCGGCCCGGGTGCCAGTCTCAAAAGTGTCGCTGGCTTCGGTGCCGCCAAAGGGCATCTGCATATGTGTATGGGCATCGATGCCACCGGGAATAACATACTTCCCGGTGGCATCGATGACCTGACCGACTGAATTCTTCAGATCGGTGCCGAGCAGCTCGGAACCACTTTCCAGAACCGCAACGATTGTCTCACCGTCGATCAGGACGTCCGCCTTGCCGCGGCCGGTGGCACTGACCACCGTGCCGCCGGTAATGAGTTTTGTAGCCATAGGTGTTTGTCCTCTTGTTGTTCGAGCCGGGCGGGCTATGGTGTGACGATCGGATCGTAGATATCCGGCCGTCGGTCCCGGTAGAACTGCCAGTTGTTTCGAGTCTGGCGCACGAGGTCCAGATCCAAGTCCCGAACCAGCATCTCTTCGCTGCGGGTACTGCCCATTGCGCCGACAAAATTACCCAACGGATCCACGAAATATGAACTGCCGTAGAAGTCGACGGCCGAATCCCCGAACTCCTGCTTTTCGGCACCGACCCGGTTGGGCACCGCAACAAAGTAACCATTGGCGCCAGCGGCTGCAGGTTGCTCCAGTTCCCAGAGCCGATTGGACAGGCCCGGCTTCGAGGCATTTGGGTTGAAGACAATCTGTGCACCGCCCAGCCCGAGGACACGCCAGCCCTCTGGAAAATGCCGGTCATAGCAGATGGTCAAGCCGATCTTGCCCACTGCTGTGTCAAAAACCGGCCATCCCAGATTGCCGGGGCGGAAGTAAAACTTTTCCCAAAAATGATCCACCTGCGGGATGTGGTTCTTGCGATACTTGCCCAGATAGCTCCCGTCCGCATCGATGACCGCGGCGGTGTTGTAAAGTACCCCCGGCTGGTCTTCTTCGTACAACGGCAAAATGATGACCATATGGTGCTCCGCAGCCAGTTTCTGGAACCGTTCCGTGATGGGCCCGGGGATGGCTTCGGCGTAGTCATAGTATTTTTGATCTTGGACGATGCCGAAGTAGGGCCCGTGGAAAAGCTCCTGAAAGCAAATAATCTGGACACCTTGTGCCGCCGCCAGACGAACATAACCCTCATGCTTGGCCAACATGGATTCCTTATCGCCTGTCCACATCGCCTGGGTGATCGCCGCTCGTACTATTGTCATTACTTTCCTTTCGGTAGTCCAAGCCGGAGTTGTCTCTTCGACGGCGAGCCAGGCTCCGTTGTCTTGGATGGTTGTGTTGGACGGTTGCCCCGCGCTTTGGTCTAGACCTTGTTCGTCTCGACGTTGAGGTCTGATGCTTCGGCCAGCATGTCGGCTGCCCGTGCATGGACATTTGGACGCAAGCGGTTGATGAGCAGGCAAGACAGGCCACCGAGTGCAACTCCAATAGGCCACGAGAACGTCGCCAGGCTCTCAAATACGGGCATGAGCGCGACACAGAGCGTGATGGCACCAGAGATGGCTATCGAGATGACGGAGTTGAGGTTTGTTCCGCGGCTATAGAAGTAACGGCCGTTGGGAGCGTCGCTATAAAGGCTGTGGGGATCGACTTGGGCTTTTCTGATCAGGTAGTAGTCCGCCATCATGATCCCAAAGATAGGCCCCATCAGCGCCCCGACTCCTCCGATGAACAAGTTGATGACTATGGGATTGGAATACAGATTCCACGGCATGACCAACAAGGCCAGCAGGGCCGTAATGATGCCCCCCGTTCGGAAGCTGATGTATTTGGGCAGGACGTTCGCAAAGCCGTAAGAGGGCGAAACAAAGTTCGCGATGATGTTGATCCCGATGGTAGCTATGCCAATGGTGATAATTGCAATCAGGAGGATGGTCACACTGTCTATGTCGCCGAGCAGTTCGATGGGATCGGAAACGGCTTTGCCGTAGACCTTGACGGAGGCCAGTGCTATGACGACGGACACTACGCAAAAGGCCACACCGTTGAGAAGCAGGCCCAGCCGGTTGCCGTTGACGACCGACTTCTTGTCCG
Source organism: Arthrobacter wenxiniae (assembly GCF_013376105.1). GTDB lineage: Bacteria > Actinomycetota > Actinomycetes > Actinomycetales > Micrococcaceae > Specibacter > Specibacter wenxiniae. The sequence continues at coordinate 202,531 of NZ_JAAMFM010000004.1, read as the reverse complement.
GCGAGAAACGTGTAAAGTCCGCAAAGTTGAGCATCGGTCCCGCCATGAACGCGCAGGTCAGTGATACGGCGGAGAGGACTGGCACAATTGAGGATGAAAGGCTCAGCGGTGCCGCGCCGACGTGATAGTTCCAGTCAAGCGTCCAATTTGCCCGCGCGAGGGTCCAGATGGCCAGAGCTATCATTGCGATCCAGATGGACGGCCCGGCGAAGTCCGAAAGTCGGCGAACTGTTTCCATGCCGCGGTGAAGGACTACGAGCTGTGCCGCCCACAGGATGAGAAAGCAGATCCACCCCAAGGCCGAGAGCCCCAGGAACGACGACTCCGTCAGTGTCTTGGAGCCCGGCAGGACTTTCAGGACCAGAAGCATCACTGCGGCCGAGGCCAGGTAGGTTTGGATCCCGTACCAGGCGACGGCGACGAAGGCGCGCAGCAAGGAGGGGATGTTTGCGCCAAATACGCCGAAGCTTGCACGGGAAAACACGGGGAAAGGGACGCCTACTTTTTGCCCGGCGACGCCCATCAGGTTGCTTGCAAAGTAGATGACCACCACGCCGAGGGAGAGCCCGAGGGCCATCTGCCAGCCCGTAAGGCCCAGCACGAGCAAGCCGATGGCCATCGTATATCCGGCCAGGCTGTGCCAGCAGGACATCCACCAGGCGAAAAGATTCCAAGTCTTCCACGTGCCTTCGCCCTCCCGTGGGGCAATATCTTCGTTGTACAACCGGCTGCTGTAGCCGGGAGGGATGCTGGCCATGATTGCTCCTGATGATCATTGGTTGGAAGGATACAGTTGTGAATTGCAGCGCATTAGCAGCAAAGAGCGGGCACCTTTCTGGGGCTGACCTCCCCGAGAGCATCGTCGAGCACGGTGCCGTGCTCATTCGTTTTGATCACGGCCAACTCCCTTTGCGAGCATTGGGCGATTCGCGGAAATTGAACAGAATTTGGAGACAGCGAGTCAGAGAGGTGCCGCACCAGGCAGGGAGGAACGAGTGAGCGCCGGCTACAGCCGCGTCGACCTCGATGACGGTGAGCGCGACTAGCGAGGTGGCCTTACCCGTGGCCGGATTCGTCATGTCCTGGAGCCGGCGGCAGGCCGGACCCGCGAACGCGCCATCGGCCCAGTTCTTGATGGCTGCATGAAATCCCCTGGTAGGTGGAGGTGGATGTGAGGTTTCTCCATCGTGGACCATCCAGCGAATTCAAGACAGAGGCATTGCGTAAAGACAACGCCATCGTCCTTTACGCTATGTCAATGAACATCACCGTGCAGGGAATCTTGGATGTGCCGGAAATCCAAGTCGCAAACCCGCAAATTCTGGCTGGCGGCGATCAGTTGGACAATCCCGTCCGCTGGGTCCATATCGCTGAGGTCACCGATTTCTCCGGGCTACTGCAGGGCGGCGAAATGGTCCTCACCACCGGCCTAGCCTTGGATCCCCCGCCCGGTCAGGAACCATCTGCCGAAGATTCGGAGGAAAGGGCCCAGGCATATCTGCGGGCGTTGGACCGGGCAGGTGTATCCGGTGTCATTGTGGAGTTGATGGCCGGACGCACAAACGCGGTCGCTGCGCTGCGTTCTGCGGCAATGCATGTGCGGATTCCCGTCATTGTGGTCACCCAGCGCGTTCGTTTTGTGGAAGTGACAGAGGTGGTGCACCGCCTGATCGTTGCCGAACAATTGGAACAAGTTGAGAAGGCACGGTTTGTGCACGAAGTCTTTACCGAACTCAGCCTGACCGGCGCCGCACCGGAGGAAATCGTCACCAGGGCTGCGGAAATAATCGGTGCTCCCATAGTTTTGGAAGACCTGTCGCATCTAGTGGTCGCCTATGCCCCCGAGGGCATTCCAGCCCAGGAGCTGTTGAATGATTGGGAAAGGCGGTCACGCCGCGTCCCATTGCGCCACCAGACCCTTCGTTCAGGCACTGAGGACTGGCTTCAATCAACAGTCGGGCTGCGCGGACATCCGTGGGGCCGCTTGGTCGTGCCTATAGGATTGGCGGACGATTCTGCGGCCCATATGGTTTTGGAGCGCGCCGGCCAGGCCTTGGCCATCAATCGCATGGCGGAGCGGGACCAGCGCGAACTTAGCCAGCAGGCTCAGGCAGGCCTGCTCCACGAGCTTCGACAAGGTCGCTCGATGGAAGAGTCTGAGGCGCTTGTGCGGGCAGCGGCGTTTGGCTTGCGGGCCGCGCCACTTTATGTGCCTGCCGTGATCCGCCTGGTCAGACCCCACACACCGGATCCACTAGTACTGCAGCGTCAGGAAAGAAGTCTATTGGATCTGGTCAATCAGACTCTTCAGGCAAAGGGCATGTCCGGTCTTGTTGCCAGCCTACAGACTGGTTCTGTCGCGATTCTGCTTGCGATACCGGCCCGGCAGCCCGCAGATCCGATACTGCAACGGCTTTGTCGCTCCTTGATCGATGGTGCCGCCGGCAGCCTGACCGCTCTGAGCTGGACCGTCGGCATTGGCGAAAGCCGTGAGGCTCTGCTGACTGCGGCAAGAGCTGGAATTGATGAGGCAAACCACGTGGCCGAAACCGCGAGCACACTGCGGCAGAGCGACCGACCGATGTATCGCTTCGCCGACATTCGCCTGCGCGGTCTCCTGGCGCTACTGCGCGGCGATCCGCGGGTGCAAACCTTTGTGGAGGCAGAGCTGTCCGGGCTCTTGCGCAGGGGCGACGGCGGCGATCTGGACCTGCTGCAAAAATATCTGGAGAGCGACGGAAACAAGGCCGGGCTTGCCCGAAGCGGATACCTCAGCAGGCCAACACTCTACGCTCGGTTGGCCAGCCTGGAGAAAAGGCTCGGAGTCAGCCTCAGCGATCCGGAATCCCGCACATCGCTGCATGTGGCGCTGCTACTTTACCGGCTCAGAAACCTTTGACCACTCAGCAGAGAAGGCCAAGGACAACGTGGACACCATTGTTGGGACGTTGACCGTACGGGCAGAACCTGACAGACACCCTAGTTCTTCCGGGTGGGAACCGAATTCAGTGCTTTGATGTTCTTGTTCATGGTGTTATTGGGTTTGACCTCCGCGGTTGTGACACGGACAGCGAGCAGTGTTTGGATCTCCGGCCAACGGTTCGCCACGGTTCCCTGGGGCCGGGTCGGCTTCCTTCATTCCAACGGGGTGACTTTCCGGGTGAAGAACGCCAGACGCTCCGGGCGCTGGCCCGATTGGTTGTTTTGAGCATCAGGCATCGGACTTCTTTAGTGCTCAGACGGCGAGGAGTTCCTGGGTCGTACAACCGGTGGCGCACACCTTGGACCAGCCAGAGCCTGCCGGTTGCCTGACGGTACTTAGCCTTGATCCGCCGATAAAACTCGGGGGTTGCTCGGCGTTTTAAACACGAAATGCCCGTCTTTGTCGAGGCCGCCCACCCGGTCCTGCCCAAAATCCCAAAATTAACAAAATTCAGGATTCACCACAGACCCAACCTAGATCGGTGGATACAGGCTTAGTTTGGCATGAGGGTGTGACACTGTGTCCGCTGTCCAGTGGCGGTGGTCGATGACCGATTGCACGACTGTCATGGGCCGTCGTTGTTTTCTGAGGGAATGGATGGCGAGTGGTGGTTCTGGATATGGAGGGCCTAGTGCTGCGACCCTGGCCAGTCCCGTCAATAGCAGCGGTGTTTCCAGCCCCACAATGCGCCCCGGGCCGGGTGCCGCAACTGTATTCCAGGGTGGTGGTAGGGCATGGATAATTCCGTCCGCCTGCGGAGGTCGGTTCACAACGTTCATGATTTCACCTCGTTGGCTCGCCGCCCAGGCGGTGCAGGAGGAGGGCCACGTGGAGGGAGGTGCGGGATTCGGCGTCGTCCAGGTCGACGGCGAGCAGTTCCTCCAGCTTCGCGAGCCGATTGTAGAGTGTGGGCCGGCTGAGGTATCCTTTGCGGGCCAGGGCGGCCTTGTTGCCGCCGGATTCCAGGTAGTGGCCGAGCAGGTCAAGGAGCCCGGGCCGGCCTTGGGCTTCGGCGTCGAGGATGCCGGCGAGTTCGGATTCGGCGAACTGCTGCACGCGGGGGTCGTTGCGCAGCAGCGCGAGCAGGCCCCGGAGCCGGATGTCCGTGGCTCGGTAGAATGGCCGCCCGGGGCCTCGGAGAGTTGCGGCCGTTTCGGCCACGTGTGAGGCCTCGTCGATTCCTGCGGCAGCTTCGAGCAGGGTGACGCGGAGGCGCCCGACGCCGATTCTCCAGCGGGCGGCTTCCTCGCCTGAGTGCTCTGCCAGGGACTCCGTGAGGCGTTCGAGTGTTGGCTCTTCGAGTTGTTTGGCGGGCAGGGCCAGGATCATGCCGATGGATCCGGATTGGAGGCTCGCGGTCAGGGCGCTGCCCGAGATGGACTTCAGTGTCTGCGCCAGCCGTTCGAGCAGTTCGCGTTCCTCTTGTTGCCCGAGAAGGAGGTCGTTGGTGCCGGATGCGGTCGTGGACGTGGACGTGGGGTTGCTGCGGGGAGGAGTTCGGAAGACCAGCGGGAGGTAGAGCGGGGCGCGCTTGAGCCCCAAGGACGCGGCGCGTGCCAGGGCTTCTGCCTCACTCAGTCCACGGGGGTTGCGCAGGATGTTCAGCAGCCCGGCCTGTGCCTGGTGGGAGAGTTCGCGTTGGTCCCTTTCGGCCAGGCGGTTGATGGCCAGGGTCTGGGCGGCACGTTCCAGGACCATGACCGCAAGATCGTCATCTCCTGTGGTTGTGGGCACCACGAGCCGTCCCCAGAGCTGGCTGCGCACGCCGACCGGGACCTGCAGCCACTGCTCGTGGCCGGCGCGGACGGTCCGGGCGGGGGAGGGGGTGGTGCGGGAGCGCCGCTCCCAGTCGTTGAGCAGTTCGGTGGTGGGCACCTGCCATGCGGCGTAGGCCAACACAAGGTGTTGGAGGTCTTCGAGAACGACGGGGGCTCCGATCATCGCCGCCGCCTGTTCCACTACCTGCTGCGTTCCGGCGCTTTCCAGGCTCAGCAGGGTGAAGGCTTCGTGGATGTCGCGGGCCCGTTCGACGCGTTCGAGCTGTTCGGCGACGATCATGCGGTGCACGGTTTCGGTGATGGCCACGAAGCGCACCCGGTGCTCGAGCGTGATCACGGGCAGTGCCGAGTTCCGGGCCGCCGTTCGCAGGGCGGCAAGGCTGCGGGCGCGGGGCCCCGCGAGTTCCACGATGAGACCCGCAACCCCTGCCTGCTCCAGTGAGTGGATGTACGACGCCGTGCGGCCTGGTTCCTTTTCCAGCTCCAGACCGGTCGTGAGCACCAGCTCGCCGCCGGAGAGCAGGCCGGTCACATCCAGCAGTTCGCTCACGTGTACCCAGCGCACGGGGGAGTCCAGGGCGCCCTGCCCGCCCAGGACGGTGGGCGCGGCGTCGTGCACTACGGCAAGGTCGAGAATGGCGCGGAGGGTCGGCAGCATTTACACAGTGTAAATCAGATTGGTCAATTACTTACAGTGTGCCAGTTATGCTGTCGGTGCCTGGCGGAGAGACTTGGATCACGGACAACACCAAGCATAGGAGAAACATTGAACATCATCGAGCACTGGATCAACGGCAGCTACGTTCCGGCCGGGGAGCGCACCGCCCCGGTCACGAACCCGGCCACGGGCAAGGTCACCTCCGAGGTCGCCCTGGCGAGCGTGGAGGACGGCAATGCAGCCGTCGCCGCAGCGAAAGCCGCCTTCCCCGCGTGGCGGGACATGTCCCTGACGCGCCGCACCCAGATCCTGTTCGCCTTCCGGGAACTGCTCAACGCCCGCAAAGGCGAGTTGGCCGCGATCATCACCTCCGAGCACGGCAAGGTGCTCGATGATGCGTTGGGGGAGGTCAGCCGCGGCCAGGAAGTCGTCGAGTTCGCCTGCGGCATGCCGCACCTGATTAAGGGCAGCTACACGGAGAACGCATCGACAAAGGTCGACATCCACTCCGTCCGCCAGTCCCTGGGCCCGGTGGCGATCATCAGCCCCTTCAACTTCCCGGCCATGGTGCCCATGTGGTTCTTCCCGCTGGCGATCGCGGCTGGCAATACGGTCATCCTCAAGCCGAGTGAAAAAGTCCCCACGGCCGCGAATTGGATGGCGGAACTGTGGAAGGAAGCGGGCCTGCCCGACGGCGTGTTCAATGTCCTCCAGGGTGACAAGGTGGCCGTGGACACGCTGCTGACCCACCCGGACATCAAGGCCGTCTCCTTCGTCGGCTCCACCCCCATCGCCAAGTACGTCTATGAAACCGCCACCGCCCACGGCAAGCGCGTCCAGGCACTCGGCGGGGCAAAGAACCACATGATCGTCCTGCCCGACGCCGACCTGGACTTGGCTGCGGACGCCGCCATCAACGCCGGCTTCGGTTCCGCAGGCGAGCGGTGCATGGCCATTTCCGCCCTGTTGGCCGTGGGCGGCATCGCCGATGAACTGGTCGCCAAGATCGCCGACCGCGCCAAGGCCTTGCGCACCGGCGACGGGCTGCGCGGCTGCGACATGGGCCCGCTGGTCACCTCCGCGCACCGGGACAAGGTGGCCGGCTATGTTGACGCCGGCGAGGAATCCGGGGCCACGCTGGTGGTCGACGGGCGCACCATCGCGCCGGACGCCGAAGGGGACGGCTTCTTTGTCGGCCCCACCCTGTTCGACAACGTCACCACCGACATGTCCATCTATCGGGACGAAATTTTCGGCCCGGTCCTCTCGGTGCTGCGGGTCGGCAGCTTCGACGATGCCCTGGCCGTGATCAACGCCAACCCCTACGGCAACGGCACTGCGATCTTCACCAACGACGGCGGGGCGGCCCGCCGCTTCCAGAACGAAGTCGAGGTCGGCATGGTCGGCATCAACGTCCCCGTGCCCGTCCCGATGGCCTACTACTCCTTCGGCGGATGGAAGAACTCGCTGTTCGGCGACACCCACGCCCACGGCTCCGAAGGCGTCAGCTTCTTCACCCGCGGCAAGGCCGTGACTACCCGCTGGGTGGATCCCAGCCACGGCGGCATCAACCTCGGCTTTCCCCAGAACGCCTGACACATCATCACTTTTCGACAATTTCTGACGAAGGAACATGGACATGACTTCCATCATTGACAACGGCCCCCTTGCCGATGCGTCACGCGGCGCGTCCCCCGCCATCGACACCGCAGCAGCCCGGCGGGCCTACGAGCTGGACCGCAAGCACGTGTTCCATTCCTGGTCCGCCCAGGAGCTGCTGGATCCGATGGTCATCTCGGCCGCCCAGGGATCCTGGGTCTGGGACGGCGAGGGCAATAAGTACCTCGACTTCTCCTCGCAGCTGGTGAACACGAACATCGGCCACCAGCACCCGGCCGTGGTGTCGGCCATCGCGGCACAGGCCGCGAAACTGTGCACCATCGCGCCCAGCCATGTCAACGAGGCCCGGTCCGAGGCCGCACGCCTGATCGCCGGGCGCACGCCGGGTGAGCTGGACAAGATCTTCTTCACCAACGGCGGCGCCGACGCGAACGAACACGCCGTGCGGATGGCCCGGCTGCACACCGGCCGGGCGAAGGTCCTCTCGGCCTACCGGTCCTACCACGGCGGGACGCAGCTGGCCGTGAACATGACGGGGGACCCCCGGCGTTGGGCCAATGACACCGCCAGCACCGGCACCGTCCACTTCTTCCCGCCCTACCTGTACCGGACCAGCTTCCACTCCACCACGGAGGAGGAGGAAAGCCAGCGCGCCCTGGAACATCTGGAACAGCTCATCGGCTTCGAAGGACCAGACACGATCGCGGCCCTGGTCTTGGAATCCATCCCCGGTTCGGCGGGCATCTACGTCCCGCCGGCAGGGTACATGCAGGGAGTGCGGGAGCTGTGCACAAAGTACGGCATCGTGTTCATCGCCGATGAGGTCATGACCGGTTTTGGCCGCACGGGCAAGTGGTTCGCCGTGGAGCACTTCGACGTGGTCCCGGACCTGATGACGTTCGCCAAGGGCGTCAATTCCGGGTACGTGCCCCTGGGTGGGGTCGCCATTTGCCCGGAGATCGCCGCCACCTTTGGCAAGCGCGTCTATCCGGGCGGGCTGACCTACTCCGGGCACCCGCTCGCCACCGCAGCGGCCGTCGCCACCATCACTGCCATGGAGACTGAGGGCATGGTGGACCACGCCGCCAGGCTCGGCACCGACGTCATCGGCCCGGCACTGGCCGGCTTCGCCAAGCGGCACCCCGCCGTCGGCGAAGTGCGGGGGACGGGAGTCTTTTGGGCCATCGAACTCGTCAAGGACCGCCAAACCCGCGAGCCCCTGGCCCCCTACGGATCCTCCAGTCCGGAAATGAACCAGCTCATTGCGGCCTGCAAGTCCCGCGGGCTGCTGCCGTTCGCGAATTTCAACCGCATCCACGTCGTCCCGCCGTGCAACACCAGCATCGAAGACGCCACGGCGGGACTGGATATCCTCGACGAGGTGCTCGACATCGCCGACGGCTGCACCGTGTAGAACGGGGCACCAGAAGCGGTCTGGCATCAACGTCAAACGGACGGGCAAACAGATTTCCCCCTGCGGGCAACCCGCAGGGGGAAATCCTTTTGGCCCGGAGCGTGTCCCTTCCGCCGATCTGGGCCGTCATGCAGTTGGGGGAGGCTAGGGTTCCGGGCCTCCTCCATGCCCACGTGTCGAAGGCGGGCAGTTTGCGCCCAAGCGGTGGATTCAGACGGCGGCCATGGCCGTCATGATGGAGAGCCCGAGGGAACAGCCGTCGGCGTCGGCACCTTGGGTTATGCGTTGGGCGATCAGGTCGCCGAGTTCGTCGGTGTGGGCACACATGCCGGGTCCGGCTAGTGCCGGAAGCCCGGCGAGGACGGATGCTGCGGCGCGTTCGAGGGACAATGCGGCCTCGCCCTCTCCAAGGGCAGCCAGGCAGAGTGCGGCCGAAAGAACGGCAGCGGCCGGGTTCGCCCATCCCCGCCCGGCAATATCGGGCGCGGATCCATGGACGGGCTCGAACATGCTGGGTGCCTGGCCATCGAGGTTCAGGTTGGCACTGGCAGCAACACCTAGTCCACCTTGAATGGTCGCGCCCAGGTCCGAAATGATGTCCCCGAAGAGATTGTCGGTGACTATGACGTCAAACCTCTCCGGTGTCATCGGCATGTGCTGGCACATAGCGTCAACGTGGACGTAGTCGACTTCGACATCAGGATACTGGGGAGAATGCTCGTCAACGACCGTTTGCCACAGTTCTCCGGCATGCACCAGGACGTTCTTTTTGTGGCACAAGGTGAGCTTCTTGCGACGTTTTTGCGCAAGCCGGAACGAGTAGTCAACCACGTCAGCAATCGCCCGGGCCGTGTTCACTGATTCCTGTAGTGCCACCGCATTCTTCGTGCCCCCGTGGACGGTGGATCCCTCGCTAACGTACAGGCCTTCGGTGTTCTCCCGCACGACAACGAAGTCACACCGGTCGGGGCTGAGATCCTTGATGGGCGTGGGGACGCCAGGGTAGAGCCGAACGGGCCGGAGGTTGACCTGCTGACGGAACTCGCGCCTGATGCGCAGGATTAATCCTCGCTCCAAGATGCCAGGGGCCACTCGGGGATCGCCCATGGCGCCAAAGAGAATGGCGTCGTGGCGCCTAATTCGCTCAAGTGTTCCCACCTCGATTAGTTTGCCGGTGTCCAGATAGTTCTGTGCGCCCAAGGGGTATTCAGTTGATTCCAGTCTGAAGCCGAAGCGTTCGGAAGCAGCGTCCAGCGCCTTAAGGGCCTGATGATTGACTTCGGGTCCGATGCCGTCGCCATGGATGACAGCTAGATTGTATGTTCTCACTGTTGATGATTCCTTCTTGCCGGTACGAGTTGGCCGGTGCAAGCCGAATGCTCTCACCGCCTCAGCGCGATGGTGTCAGTTGGCTATTTCCGACTGCCAGCGTGTGGTCCAGTCGGAGAGGTGGGTGGCTATGGCCTCAGCATCGACGGTTGCGAGGGATTTGATTTGTTGTTCCCCGTAAGGGACGTAGTTCGCCTCCAGAAACGATGGTGACAGTTTGACGGTCCTGTTGGTTGGGCCTTCCCCGACAACTTGCACGAATTTTGCGTTGACTTTGGAGGAGATTTGGAAGTCGATGTACTCGTGGGCTGCATCGATCTTCTTCGTCCCTTTCGGAATGACCATGGCGCTAAGGACGGCGATGGCGCCCTCCTTGGGCTGGACGAAAGCAACTGGTGCGCCGCTCTTCCGGAGGGCGCTGGTCCGGTCGGCATACCAGACTCCTATAACCGCTTCTCCGCTGGTGAGGAGCTTGCTCATCTCGTCGGGCGTGCTCCAGATCGCTGCAAGGTTGGGTTTGAGCGACTTGAGCTTCTTGAATCCCGGGTCGATGTTGGATTCGCTGCCCCCGTTGAGCTTGGCCATGGTGGCGAGGAATTGGTATCCCGCTGTGCCGCCGACGTTGCAGATCGCAACCTTGCCGGCGTATTTGGGATCCCAGAGGTCCTCCCAAGAGGTGGGCGGTGTTGTGACTTTTTCAGTGTTGTAGGCGATTCCTGTCATCGAAGCGAGTTCAGCGATCCAATAGCCTTTGTCATCCACAGCCAGGGGGTAAAGTTCAGCGATGGACTTGAGTTTACTGTGGTCGATGGTTTGTAGCAGGCCTGCGGCTTTCGCCTGGTAAATGATGGCAAGGTCCATATAAGCGACGTCGAAGGCGGAGGCCGATGCCTTTAACTGTGTCAGGGCCTCGCTTGAAATGGCGGTGGTCACGTTGACCCTGGTGCCGGTGGCTGCGGTGAATGGGTCAACGACGGTTTCTTGAATGGTCTTCTGGAACGTGCCGCCGAAGCTGTTGATGCTGATGCTGTTGGCACTGGCACCCTGCGATGAGCCGGAAGCGCCAGTGGCGTTGGGTCCGCATGCTGTCAATGCGAGTCCGGCCGCGGTAGTTCCAATTGCGAGGCCAGAGATGGACAGGAACTGACGTCGGTTGAGGTTGGCATTCATGGTTTCTCTCCTGAAGTTGGTTGGGGCATGTGGATTGAAGGGCGATGATCAGTGGGGCCAAGGCCCGGTCAGTGCAGTGTTCGGCCACCATCAACGGCGAGCGTTGATCCGGTCAGGTAGCGATTGGTAGCGAGGAGTACGACGGCTTCGGCGATCTCGTCCGGCTCTGCGGTTCGTTTGACAAGATAATTGTCGAAGTTCTGGACAGCGGACCTTGCTTCGTCGCGGCGGAGTTCTTGCGCGCGTCGGGCCATGGGAGTGTCCACGGGGCCCGGACACACACAATTGACGCGGATATTTCGGGGGGCTAGATCGATGGCCATTGACGCGGTTAGTCCGACCACTGCCGACTTTGACGCAACGTAGGCTGACATGTCGGGAATTGCCCGGAGTCCGGCGCCGGAAGCTATGTTCACTATGGCGCCCCCGTCGATCATCAAAGGGACGAAGGCCCGGGCCGTGCGCCAGATCCCCGTCACGTTGAGATCGAGAATGCGAGTCCAGTCGGACTCGCTGACTGCCAGGATGTCCCCTGCAACGACGGCTGCCGCGCCGTTGATGAGTACGTCGCACCGGCCATGTTTCTGGGCAACCCAGGTGGCCAGGGCGTCGACGCTGTCGGTTGATGACAGATCAGTGATGGGAGCGTCGCTGACGTCGGCGAGGTCGGCGATGACGATGCTGTAACCTATCGCGCGGAACCGGTTCGCGGTCGCCGCTCCGATTCCGCTTGCGCCTCCTGTAACTACCGCGATGGGAGAAGCGGCGTCCACAGTTGGACCGGCGTTCATTGGAGTGGCCCGCGTGCAAGGAGTGCCGGGCGTACCTGGTCAGCGTAGGCTGCGCACGTGGTGAATGCTCCGGTGCCCGACTCAAGGATGTGCTTAACTGTTTGCTCGAGCGCCCATAGACGAGAGTGTCGGCCAATCACCTGCGGGTGCATACCGAGCATGAAGTGGGTACCGTCCTCGCGAGAGATCCCGTCGTACTCGAGAATCCAGGATTCTGAGACGGCCGAGGGTGCCGACATATTCCTGCCGGTGAGGCGATTGCTGTAAAGGAAGAAGGGAGCGTCATCGAGAACCCACGCAAACGGCAGTTCAACAATGGTGGTTTGCCGTCCCTGATCAGTTAACAGGTGTGCGGTGTCTGAATCGAATAGGTTCGACGAGAACGACATGCCGAACTGCTCCATGTATCGGACCGAGTCGGGGGTCAATTCGCCGGCTGGCGAACGCCAACCGCGAGGGTTCCGGCCTGTCGCGGAGACGATGGCGTCCCAGCCTTTTTGAAATTCTTCGAGTTCGGCCTCGGGGCCGAGGCTGTCCGACCACTGATGTGTATGGCTGTGGTGTTCGATCTCGATTCCGGCCTCGAGGATCGCATCGATCTCGCGTGGATAGTTCTCCACGACGATGCCGGGGATGAAGAACGTTGCGGCGACGTCATACTTCTTCAGAAGCGCGAGGATGCGCGGCAGGCCCACCTTGGGCCCATATTGGCCCTGCGAGACCCAGACCGGTTTCGTGGCGCTGTCAGGATCTCGGGCGATCCAGAGCTGCTCGGCGTCCATGTCGAAGGTGAGCAGTACGGGTGTGGTCATCGGTTGCTTCCTGACGTGAGAGTTGCTTCAAAATATGGGTGGACGGGTGCGGATGGCAGTCGGTATACCCTCTCTTGGAACCTCGCGGCGTAGGCCAGCAGCAGTTCCTCCGATCCGGGGCGCCCGATGAGCTGCATGCCGACTGGAAGGCCCCGGACGACGCCACAAGGGACGGTGACGGCTGGCAACCCGGTGTAGTTCATGAGGTAGGTGAAGGCGACGAAGCCGCGGCGGGCATCCTCGGGAAGTGCCAGATCGCCGATGGGGATTTCGGGTGCTACAAAGGCGACGGTGGGCGTCACAAGCAGGTCCACGCCGTCAAGAAGTTCTTCCATGTATTCGAGGGCTGCTAGTTGCATCTCGACGCCGGCCGAGTATGCGGCACCCGAGACGGTAGTCGCCCGCTGGAACTGGTGGCGACTGTAGTCTGTGAGAAGCGCCCTTGTTTCGGGGTTCTCATACAATTCTCTTCCGCCAGTTGAGAGACGGTCAGCCTGCATCATGTCGTAGAAGGCGCCACTGAATCGGCCCGCGTCCATGATCTCGTCCCTTTCTTCGAGGGTGCCGCCATGGGAACGGGCAAACGCAAGGGCGGCAGCGTGCACGGCGGATACGACGTCGTCCTCTGCACCAGGGATACCGCTATCACCGATCCAGCGCATCCTGGGGCTTGCCGGGAATCCCGTGCCCTGGCGGAGTCCGGTTGGTGTGAGTCCACGGCTGAGTCCGTCCGGCGCGAACGGGCCTGCCATTACTTGGTACAGAAGCTGGGCATCGAGGGCGTCAAGGGTCATGGGGCCCGCTGAGGAGAAGCGTCGTGTGCCGATGCGTCCACCTGTGCGCGGCAGGGCACCCCGGGCGGGCATCAACCCAACGCAGCCACACAGGGCGGCCGGTATCCGGATGGAGCCTCCACCGTCGCTGCCGACAGCGATTGTGGTTAGGCCGGCACCGATGGACGCTGCGGCACCGCCGCTGGAGCCGCCGCTGGTCCGGTTGGGATCCCATGGGTTCACGGTCTCGGGCTGGAGGTCGTTGGTTGACCTAATGTAGATCGCGAACTCAGGTGTGTTTGTCTTGCCAACGAGAATCCCGCCTGCACGTCGGATGCGCCGTACGAATTCCGCGTCGTTCGTGGGTACATGGTCGGCGAAGACTCGGGACCCGTAGGTCGTTCGTACTCCTGCTGTGTCGTAGGTGTCCTTGACCGAGAATGGTACGCCCCACAGCAGGCCCGGTGATTCGCCGGCTACCCGTCGGCGCTCAAGTTCGGCGACCTGTTCACGGGCGTGGCGTTCGTCGACGGTGAGAAAGGAATGGAGTCGGCCGTCGCTTGCCGTTATGGCCGCGAGCGTCTCGTCGAGGACCTCAGTCGCCGTCCGCTTACCGGTGACGACGTCATTGCGGATTTCAAGTGCTGTTGTCGGGTTCACGACCAGCCACCCCAGATGGACCATCCGCCGTCGACGCGGAGCGTCTGGCCGGTGATGTACGACGAGTCTGCGGTGAGCAGAAAGCGCGCGACCGTGGCGATCTCATGTGGTGTACCCAGGCGGCCGAGCGGGGTGCGTTGGAGGACCTGATTCTCGTCGAGCAGTCCGCGCTCGAAGTTGCGGATGACGAGGGGAGTGAGAATCGTACCCGGGGCTATGGAGTTGACTCGTACTCCGTCAGGAGCCCACTCGGCAGCAAGCTGCATTGTCAGGCCATCGAGACCAGCTTTTACGGACCCGTACCCGGCGCGGCCCGGAATGGCGGTGTTGCTTGCGAGACTGGACATGTTCACGGCGGCGCCGCCGGTTTTGACGAGGTGGGGGTGGGCGAGGCGCAGTAGGCGTGCCGCCGCTAGGAGGTGCATTTGAAAGAGGCTGGACCAATCGTCGTCGACTATGTCGATGAAGCGTTTGGTGAGCCCCGTCCCAGCGTTGTTTATAACGCCGTCGATGCGACCAAAGTTTGTGATCGCCGCATCGACTAGCGTCTGGGCGGCCTTGCTGTCGCGGACGTCGGCGAACACGGCGACGGCGTGTGCCCCCTGGGCTTGGGACAATGCGACAGTTTCGGTGAGGTCCTCGCCTTGCGTGCGGCCGTGGACGATGAGGTTCCATCCGGTGCGGGCGAGCTCGAGCGCGCACGCGCGGCCGATGCCGGATGAAGACCCCGTGACGATGGCGGTGGGACGGAATGGGGTGATGGGATCAACGGTCATGTCGTCCTTTGGGGTTGCGGGTGACCAGTCCAACGAGAATGACGCAGAAAACCACGATGACGGTGGAAACAGCGGCGATGGTCGGATCGTTGGAATACTGAACGTAAGTGAAAATCGTGACGGGAAGGGTGGAGAACGTTGGGCCAGTCAGGAAAAGCGTCACAACGGCCTCGTCGAAGGAAATAACGAACGCGAAGACGGCGCCCCCAATGATCGATCCACGTACCGAGGGCACGACAATGCGGAGGAAGGTGTGGACTGGTCCGGCCCCGAGGGAACGGGAGGCTTCTTCCAGCCTCGGATCCAGCTGCCGAAGCCCGGCCAGCACGGCTCTTGTTACGAAAGGGCACGCGACGATGACGTGGGCCAGAACGCCACCCTCGAATGTGCCCCGCCATCCCGACGCCGACAGTACGAACAGGATACCCAGCCCCAGCACGACACCTGGAAGCATGATTGGAGAAAGGAAAATCTGCTCAAAAAACGCACCCAGGCGGCCGTTGTTATAGGTAATTCCATAGGCTGCGAGCACTCCGGCAACGACACTTATAAAGGTCGTAAGCGTTCCTAGGCGCAAACTGACCCATAAAGCGTCAACGAAGGTCGCGTCTTGGGCCGATTTGACGTACCACTCGAGCGAAAAGCCTTTCGGCGGAAAGGTGACGTAGCCCGTCGCGGTGAAAGACGAAGCAGCGACCACCGCGAGTGGTGCCACGATGAATACGACAATCACGACTATTGCGAACCAAAATAAGGCTGAGCCGATGCGAAATTGTCTGCGCCCGGCTGACCTGACGGAAGTCTTAACGAGTCGCACGACGCACCGCCCAAGCTTGGAGAACTAGAATCACCAGGGTGATACCGAGAAGCACGACGCCGAGCGCGGAAGCCAACGGCCAGTTTTGTGCGCTCGTTGCTTGTTGGTAAATTACTGTCACGATAGTGGACACTTTGCCCCCACCGAGGATCTGCGGCGTGACTAGTGCACTCATGCTCGTGACGAATGTAAGTGCTGATCCTGCGGCTAAGCCGTCCAGTGACTGAGGGAGGGTAATCCGGAAAAAGATGCGCGAGCGCGTCGACCCGAGCGATTCAGCTGCTTCCTCCGTGCGTCGATCGATCGCTCCGACGGCGGTCACGAGGCTGAGCACCATAAAAGGGAAGTATGTATGCACCAGCCCGATCACGATGCCTATCGGTGTGAACAATAACTTCACCGAGGCCAGGCCGATGGCGTCAAGGGAAGACTGCAGAAATCCGTCGCTCGAGAGGAGCACCGACCAACCGAACGTCTTCACGACCACACTGGTAAGCATCGGCACCATGACGATTGCCATCAATGCACCGCGGAGGAACCCGGGCCCACGAGTGATGGCGAGAGCGAGGGGATAGCCGATCAGTGCGGAGATTGCAGTGGTCGCGAAAGCCAACCCGAGGGTTCGAACGATCAGGTCACCGTAGAGGGGCGTCGTGAAGACGGCAATGAACTGTTCTGCTGTGAATGCTCCGCTCTGACCCGCGCTTGCATCAAAGTGATCGAAAGAGAAACGGAGAACGAAGAACAGAGGTGCGACGAACCCAGCCAGGAAGAGCAACATCATCGGTGCCATGAGCACTAGCGACTGCCTGGTTCGTGTGCCGGGAGCCCGACGAGGTGAGCGCGACGCACCGGGCTGCTGTCTAAGCTGCGGCTCGGCAGCGAGCACTGGGGCCGTCACGACGCTGCATCCACGTCGTTGGCAACTACAACTACATCGGCAGAAGCCATCTGGAGCGCGACCTGATCCCCACTGTGGACGCGATCTGCCAAGGAGCCGGTTACCAGCGCTTGCAGCGAAACACCATTGGCGGTCAACTGCACGACCGTCGAGCTCCCGTAGTAGAAGGTCTCATTGACCGTTGCGACGAGTGCGCCGATTTTGTCGTCAACGGGTGTGAGTTGAATGTCCTCGGGCCTGACAAGCAGCGTTACTTCTGCGCCTGCTGCTGCTATGTCATTCGTTCTGATCGGTCCGGCGTCCGTCGTGACGACTGATCCATTGCTGTCGACAGCCAAAACTTTTCCGGAGAGCAGGTTTGCATCGCCGACAAAACTCGCCATGAAGCTCGTGGCAGGACGGCGATAGATTGCATCCGGTGTATCCAACTGCTCAATCCGACCACCTCGCAGTACAGCAATCCGGTCGGCCATGCCAAATGCTTCCTGACGGTCGTGCGTGACCATGATCGCAGTCGTGCCGGTCCGCTGTTGCAAACGGCGGATTTCTTCGCCGACTTCACGACGGAGGTTTGCATCGAGGTTCGATAGCGGCTCGTCTAGCAGTAACAGCTCGGGATCCATTGCCAAGGCCCTTGCCAAAGCCACCCGCTGTTGCTGTCCTCCTGAGAGTCCGGAAGGGCGCTTGTGTGCATGTCCACTGAGTTGGACGAGGTCGACGAGCTCGTCCACGCGGCTGCGGATCTGTGCCCGCCCCTTTTTTTGAACCCGAAGCGGGTAGGCAATGTTCTCAGCCACGCTCAGGTGGGGGAAGAGGGCATAGCTCTGGAAGACCATGCCAATGTTGCGTCGGTTGATTGCCACCGCCGCGAGATCGTTTCCCCGTAACACGATCTCGCCACCGGAAGGTTGGATAAATCCGGCGATGCTCCGAATAATTGTCGTCTTGCCTGATCCGCTCGGGCCGAGCAAGGCGATTAGCTCTCCTGAGCCAACCGAGAGATTCACATCCTGAAGGACACGTAGGCTGCCGTAATCGACAGACACCCCGCGCAACTCAAGAACTGTTTCCCGGGCAGTAGGTACTGGCATCGCCGTCCTTTTGGACTGTGCGGACTGAAGGGCGGTGATCATCCCGAACCTCGGTCTTTCTCGGATAATGGCGGCATCCTGGAGTGGATGTGGACTAAATTGGTCCAATGTCGTCTGGTCGGACCAGATGCTATGACTTAGGTCTCATCATCCGGCCTTCCGCGGTGTGGGTCAAGGTCCGAAATGGTTTTGTCGAAAAGTTTCTTCTACGCCTCGGGGGACTGACGGCGTCATGGAGGCGCGAGTCATTCGCCGGAGCAAACACGCTGTTAAATCAATATCTGGAGGAGTGAAACGGTGTCATCTGGAGTGCATAGGTTGGTCAGACCAGCTGTTAGCATTGGCGATAAGTTAGTGCGTTTGGAAAGGGTCCCATGTTTACGCCGATCAAAAAGGGCCGAGCATTCGAGGCGGTGGTTGCCCAGATCGAGGCTGCCATCTACGCCGGCGAATTAAAGGCTGGCGACAATCTCCCCTCCGAGCGTGCGCTGGTCGACGAGTTTAATGTTGGACGTTCCACCGTCCGCGAGGCACTGCGGATCCTTGAGAGCATGGGGCTCATCAAGACAAGTCCAGGCAGCCACAAGGGGCCACGCGTCTCAGCGTCCCTCACCCAGGGCATCTCACGGATGCTCAATGGCGCCGTGAGGGTCGAGGAGATCGAACTAGTTGACCTTATCCAGTACCGAATAATGTCCGGATCGACATCGAATTTCCTCGCCGCGCACTTACGAACCGACGAAGATCTTGTTGAGATGGGCGCTGCCATTCAGCGAATGGTCGAGTCGGATAAAGACGACAGTGCTGGATTTGCTCGTGCAGACGCAGAATTTCACGCCGCCATCCGAGTGGCTGCCGGTAACGCGTTGATGGAGTTAATCAATGAGGTGATCGATGCCGCCATCATAGAGCTGGTGGCGACTACCATTGAGAACACGCCCGAAACGCGTGCGACGCGCGAAGAGTTCATCCGTGTTCACCGCGCCGTGCTCAAAGCCATTGCAGATGGTGACGGCATCGAAGCCGCTCGGCTTGCCCGACGGTCACTCATTTCTGAATATGGTGCATCGCTCAGCGTTGATGAGCGCCGTCGTTTGGTTCTTCTAGACCTTTCTTCAGAATCGGCCAGCTGACGCGCGGCGTGGCCGCAAACGACGCGGCCCGACAGCTGCTTCAGCGACGATTGAAGGTTGATCTGAAAGAGCCGCTCCCGTCTTCGAATCCCACTTGGGCATGGAAGTCTGCCTATTCACAGAGGGTATCTAGTTGTTGTCAGCGGGCCAACAGCTCCTAGCTATGTTTGCTGTGTGGATGTTGCGCTGGTCCCTTATCCATGCTGGCAAACCGTCTAAGCTAGGTGAGCGCCATCGATCCAGTGACCGATCCTCCTGACCACCGCCTCTTGGATACCGAAGGTTTGTTAGCGGCCATGAAAGCTTCTGCCCATAGGCGGCCACGAAACTGCCCACTGCCCAGGTAGCCAATGAAGAACAAGCCTGAGGCCAGGCCAAATGTGCCGACCGTCAATCCCAGGGCGGCATTCATTCCGTGCGGTGCGGCAAAGGCTACGTTTGTTCGGTCTAAGTAGTTGATGAGATACAAGATGCCGAGAAATGGCAGCAGCCGGCGGGACACTTTTCGGACAACAAGTTTGCGCATGGCTGCATCGGATGTGGTTGGTCGGTTGGTGGTCGTCATCGTGGTCCTCGGTGATAGGGGATCGGTAATAATAAGTTGCCGGAGCTTACGGCTGGTGGGGGAACGCTTTGCCTGGGTTGAGGGTGCCGCGCGGGTCAAGGGCCTTCTTGATGCTCCGGTGGAGGTTAATGACCCCCTGTTCCAGTTCCGCGGCTGCCCCCGGCAACTTGAGAAGGCCGACCCCGTGTTCGCCGGTGACTGTGCCGCCCAGCTCGCGGCAGGCGTCGACGATCTCATCGAAGGCCGTTTTGGCCCGGGCTACAGCTGCCACGTCACCGACAGGTGCAATGATGAGCGGGTGGAGGTTGCCATCGCCCGCGTGGGCAATGTTGGCGATGACCACCTGGTTCTTGGCGGCTGATGATTGGATGCGGGAGAGCATTTCCGGAACGGCGGACCGGGGCACACAAACATCTTCGGTCAGCACTGGGCCTAGCCGCTCAAGGGCGGGGTAGGCCATGCGCCGGGCAAGGAAGAGCCGGTCGATCTCTTTGGGGTCGGTGGCCTGTTCAATATTGGTCCCCCCGCTATCAGAGAAAATGGTGGCAACTCGATTGGCGAGTTCGGCACCGGTGGTTCCGGGTTCGTCAACCTTGGCAAGGAGGAGCGCGTGGACGTCCTGGGGCAGTTCCAAGCCAAGCCATTCATCCACGGCCCGCAGGCACATGGAGTCGATGAGTTCAAGTGCCGCGGGGACTATTCCTGACGCCGCAACTGTCGCGACGGCTTGTCCTGCCGACTGAAGAGAAGGGAAGAATCCGATGACTGCCCGGTCCTCGCGCCCGGACATCGGGAGCAATTTGACCGTGACCTCCGTGATGATTCCCAGCGTTCCTTCCGAGCCGACGAGGAGGGAGGTAAGGTCGTATCCTGTGACACCTTTTGCGGTTCGGCGGCCGAGATGGACGATTTCCCCGTCCGGCAGGACAACAGTCAAACCGAGGACGTAATCTCCGGTCACTCCGTACTTGACGCAGCAAATACCGCCTGCATTCGTGGCTGCGTTGCCGCCAAGGGTGGAAATCTTGTAGCTGGCCGGATCTGGCGGATACCACAAGCCCTTTGCGGCGACGGCCTCCCTCAGGTCATCGTTGATGACCCCGGCCTCAGCCACGGCAAGGCTCTCATCAGTATTGATCTCAAGAATTCTCGTCATGAGTTCCAGGGAGACGACGATGCAATTGGTAACACTGTTGGCGCCGCCGGAAAGCCCCGTCCCGGCGCCTCGGGGTACCACGCGCAAGCCATGACTTGAGGCATAACTGACCACGGCGGCGACTTCCGCGGTGGTCTGCGCCAACACCACAGCCAGCGGGGTGGTGAAGGGCGCCCATTCGGCGTCATCGTGGCTGTATTTCCGTACGGAATCCGTATCGCTGAGCACCTGCCCTTGAGGCACACACCCGGCAAGCTCGCCTACCAAGTCCTTTGCGGTCACTGTTGAGTTCATTCTGCGCTAGTCCTTTGCGGCGACGGCATGGCTTTGACCGGCGGGGTTCCGGGGTCTCTGTCCCACCATATTGTGAGACTCACGTCACAGGAATGGGCACTATGTCCGTATAAGTTGTTCTAGTCTGGAGATCTCATCCAGTCCTGTTATTTTTGGCCGGCCGTCAGTGAGGCGAGCAGATTGCAGGGGCAGCCTATTGCACCGTTTGGCGAAAGCGTTAGCTCTTTCGGGATATTCGACCGGCGCCAATTCGGACGTGACGCTGCACGCGATTAGAGGGCTGGCTTTAAGCGCAGAGGGTGCATGTGACAGCCTGAAGCTGGACAGTTCGGACGGACTTAATTGATCGCTTGAAGAGCTGTTCCCGCCGGGAACATTTTTTCGGGTCTGCCCAAGGTTTAGATGACAGGCTGGACTGAGCCAATAACAGACGGTTGGGTTTGCTGAGGCTCAGGGCGGTGCCGGCGAAAATGAGGGTGTGTACAACGTACACACCCCGGTGCCTCGGACTGGGCCGTACTGGTTCGGTTTGCTGTGGATTCTGTATCTTTTCTGTACTTCCCAGTGTTTGTAAGGGCTGTCGGCTGGTTCGAGTCCCACCTCGGGCACGTGTTTTCCCTGTTCAGGGGCTTGAGGGCCTCTGAGCGGAGCTGGCCGACAAGCTCGGCATCGACGCCGCACGGCGCAAGGGAACAGTGGCCGAATTCAACCCCCGCCGCAGAACGCGGAGAGGACCCGGCGCTTGGCCGCGGCTTCACTCTATGCAACCACTTCCGCGGCGACGTGGAACACCAGTGGAACACCAACCGAACCCCAGCCTTGCCCCGGTCGGCACGGGCCCCTACTGTACGGCCAAGATCCAGCTGGGCGATCTGGGCACCTTGGCAGGCCTCGGCGTTAACAAACCCTCCGAAGTCACCACCGAAGAGGGAACCGCTATCTCCGGCCTCATCGCCGTCGGCGCCGTCAGCGTCTTCGGCAGCGGCTACCCCGGATATGGCTCCCACATCGGCCCCGCCCTGGTATTCGGCTACCGGGCCGGAAGGGACATAACCAAGCTCGCAGCCAGCCGCGGCGTACCGCGAGTGGCCCGCGTCTGAGGCCCCTATCGGTCCTGACGGGACGCCCGGCCGAAGATTCGAAGGAGTCAGGAAACAGCAAATGCTCCATGGTGGATCCGCTGCCGTGGCGGGTGGGGCTTCCGGAATCGGCGAAGCCATAGCCCGCAAGCTTGCCGATGACGGGGCTGCGGTCACCATCGGCGAAATCGGACGCAGGGTCCCGAGGATTGTCGATGAAATATTGGCCCGTGGGGTCAGAGTCGAATTCATTCGCACGGATCTCACCGATGAACCTTCAGTGCGCGGCCTGATGGAAGGGACAGCGCGCACCTTTGGAGGCTTGGACATCCTGGTAGCCAACGCCGGCATTCCCGGGGTCGAGACACCGCTACACGAGTTCGACATGTTGAATTCGCAACGCGTCATCGACGTCGACCTCACGGGTGTCGCCATCTGCAACACATGGGCTGCCGGAACGATCCTGGCATGCCGCAGGGAAGTCGCGGATCCCCGGACCGCGTCGATGATCAACACGGCCTCGATTCTTGCCCACGTGGACCAGGCGAACAGCAATCCATACTCTGCAGCGAAGGCAGCCGCAGCAAACTTCACCCGGTCCGCGGCGCTGACCTATGCCCGGGAGGGGATCCGCTTCAATGAGAGCGCGAATGCCGTTCCGTTCCTGTCCAGTGATGCATCTTGCGCACTGACGGGATCCGTTGTCAACGCCGACGGCGGATACACGTCCGGCTGAAATCCAATCGGTCGGTTGCTGCGCCCGGACCTAGGCTTACGCAACGCACCTACTTTTGTTGGCGGGTGTGGGTCGCAGAATGACTGGGCTGTTCAGCCGGGCATAAGGGGGATTCCTGGTGCCGGGTGTGCGGAAGCCGCCACCAGGGCCTTCCGCACATGAAACAGCCTCAGATCGGCCCCTGAGCGGCATTTCCTGCCTGCCCTGGTGGCGCTGTTGCCCGACCTCCACCGGACAGCGTCTTCCGCAATCCTGGGGCCGGCCGAATCCTGCTGCCGGAACGAGCGGATCTGTGAGTGGACTGTCAGGAGGGCCTGATCATGATGGCGATCCTGCAGTCCTGGTGCCAGGGCGTCGGGCTGTGGGGTGAGGCGAACATGCGGATAATTTGGCCGGCCGCGAACGCCAAGGTCTACGGCGGCGGTGTCGCCGAAGGCGGGTTCCTCCGCGTCTGCAGGACCCGTATCAGTCAATCCGACGGGGCAGGGCCTCGGGGCGCGCGAAAACTGTGCGACGACTTGATCGATGCCGAGAGATCCGAGCGGAAGAAGGCCAACACCTCCGCAGCACGAGCCGCGTTGTTGGAGGATGCCGCGACAGCACCCGCGAAGACCGTGATAATCGCGCAGTCGGCCGGGAGAACGCCGAGGATGCACACGCCGGGTTGTCCGACCAGTTCGCTGAGCTGCTGCAGGCCGAGATCGACCTCTCCCTCGGCGAGCAGGCGCGCCACGGGTACGCCTGGACGGGCCTGCACCAGCCGATCGCTGATCTCATCGGTCATGCCCCACTGGTCCATCATTCGCAACAGCTCTGTGCCGCTCGGCCCGGTGGAATATCCGATGCGGAATGCCGCGCGCAGGGCGCCGCGAAGCTCGTCGGCATTCGCAAAGGCCGTGCCTTCGGAACATGTGGCTGCATCGGCGCTGCGTGCTGCAACGCCTACGGCGACCTCCGACAGTACGATCGGGGCGATGGATGCCGGATCGACGTGCCCCTCGGCAGCGAGGCGTTGGAGGGCGTACTCGGCGAGGAACACAAGGTCGAACGGCTCGCCGGCGGCCACCCGCTGGGCGGCGTTCACTCCGCCTACGGATTCGAGCTGCAGAAGCGGTAGCCCGGCACGGGCGGCAGCTTCAGCGAGGTCGGCGAGAACGTGGCGGGTGGCCATCGACGAGATCGCCCTCATGCGGCATCCTCGAAAGTCTCGGCGTCCACTTCGGCAGCAGATGCTGGCGCATAGCGCGCGCCAGAGATGGTGGCCGTGCCAATCAGCTCGCCGGCCCGCGTCAGCAGCGCGCCGTCGACAGGGAGGTCGGCCGCCGCCATGTTCTCACGCAGGTGCGCGACGCTCGTTGTTCCCGGGATCGGCAGAACGTGATCGCCGCGGGAGAGCAGCCAGACCAGCGCGAGCTGTGCTGGGGTGCAGCCGGCCTCCGCGGCCAGCTCGCGCCAAGAGGCCAGCAGCGTCGCATTCGCACCCCAGTGCTCGGGCTGGAAGCGCGGCATGCTGCGGCGGATGTCGTTTGGGGCCAGCTTACCTGGGTCCTTGATCGCATCGGCGAGGAAACCCCTTGCGACCGGCGAAAACGCAACCAGGGTCACGCCGTCCTCGCGAGTGGCGTCGAGCACGCCCAGCTCGGCATTGCGACTCCACAGCGAGTATTCGTTCTGCACGGCCGCGATAGGGGTGATTGACTGCGCCTCGCGCAGTCGCGCGACCGACACCTCGGACAGGCCGATTGCGCCGATCTTGCCCGCGGCGACCATCTCGGCCAGCGCGCCGACGCTGTCGCCGATCGGCACTTTCTTGTCCCACCGGTGAAGGTAGTACAGGTCGATGTAATCGACGCCAAGGCGGCTCAGCGAAGCATCGACCTGTGCGCGCAGCGTGCCGGGGCGTCCATCGATGACTTTCACGCCGTCGACGGACGCCATCCCGCACTTACTCGCCAGGAAGACCTCGTCGCGGCGCCCCGCGATCGCAGCACCTACAAGCTCTTCGTTGCGGCCGCCGCCGTACAGTGTTGCCGTGTCGAGCATCCCGATGCCTTCATCGAGTGCTGCGCGCAGCACCGCCACCCCCTCGTCACGCGACGGGGGGACGCCGTACGCGTGGCTCAGCGACATGCAGCCCAGGCCGGTGGGGGGCAGCCTCACGCCAGCTGCTTCTCAAGCGCGCCGAGCACGCGGTAGCAGTCGATGACCTGGCGGATCGACGAGTTCGGCTCGCGCCCCTCGCGGATCGCGCTGACGAACTCGCGGTCCTGCAGCTCGATGCCGTTCATGCTCACCGCCACCTTCGAGACGTCAATCGGCTCCTCGCGGCCGTTGAAGAGGTCGTCGTAGCGCGCGATGTACGTCTCGGTGTCTCCGATGTAGCGGAAGAACGTGCCGAACGGGCCGTTGTTGTTGAACGAGAGGGACAGGGTGCAGATCGCCCCGGACTCGCTCTTGAGCTGGATCGACATGTCCATCGCGATGCCCAGCTCCGGGTTGACGGGGCCCTGGATCGCGTTCGCCTGCACGATCCTGCCCGCCTGGTAGGCGAACAGGTCGACAGTGTGCGCGGCGTGGTGCCACAGCAGGTGGTCGGTCCAGGAGCGCGGCTCGCCCTTGGCATTCGTGTTCGTGCGGCGGAAGAAGTACGTCTGCACGTCCATCTGCTGCACGTTGAACGAGCCCTCGGCGATCCGGTTGTGCACGAGCTGGTGCGAGGGGTTGAACCGCCGCGTGTGGCCCACCATGGCGACGCGGTCGGACGCCTCGGCCGCGGCGAGCGCCGCCTTGGCGTCGGCGAGCGAGTCGGCGAGCGGGATCTCGACCTGCACGTGCTTGCCGGCCTTGAGGACCTCCTGCGTCTGCGAGGCGTGCAGACCCGTGGGCGTGGCGAGGATGACGGCATCGACGTCGTCGCGCTCGAGCACGGCGTCGAGCCCGACGACGGCGTTGGCTACGCCGTACTTCGCCGCGACTGCCTGGGTCGGTTCGAGCCGCGTGCCGCTGACGACGGTCACCTCGGCCTCGGGGATGTTGATCAGGCCGTCGAGATGTTTCATGCCGAAGGCGCCTGCGGCGCCGACGACGGCCACACGGATCTTGTCAGTCATGGGGGCTCCTTTGTTGCGGATGCGGTCAGTCGGTCGGGTTCGTGAGAACAAGGTGGCCGACGGCGGTGTTCGACGCGGGCACGTGGTAGAACCGGTGGTCAACAGAAGGCGCCTCGCCGCCGAACTGGTCGTCCATCGCGCCGCGCGCGATCAGCCAGTCGACGAGCTCGATGCCCTCGGAGCCCGCCTCATCGACGTACTCCATGTGATCCCACTCGGTCAGGCCAAGCGGGTCGGCGATGAGGTGGTCGAGGAACGCGTTGTCCCACTCCTCATTGATGAGGCCGGCGCGCGGACCCTGGAGCTGGTGGCTCATGCCGCCGGTGCCCCAGATCTGCACGTTGAGCTCCGGGCCGTCCCACTTGTCGAGGGCGCGGCGAAGGGCCCTGCCGAGCTCGTAGCAGCGGCGGCCGGAAGGCACCGGGTACTGCACCACGTTGACGGCCAGCGGGATGACCCTGCATGGCCATTCCTCGACGTCGCCGAAGACGAGCGAGAGCGGCACGGTGAGCCCGTGGTCCACGACCATCTCGTTGACCAGGGTGAGGTCGAAGTCATCCTGGATGACCGACTGCGCGATGTGCGCGGCGAACTCCGGGTAGCCCTTCACGTCGGGCACAGGGCGGGGGCCGTAGCCCTCGTCCGCGACCGGGTACTCTGCCCCGGTGCCGAGCACGAAGGTGGGGATGATCGAGGCGTCGAAGGCCGTGGCGTGGTCGTTGTAGACGAGGATGACGACGTCGGGCGTATTCTCCCTGGCCCACTTTCGGGTCCACTCGTACCCGCAGAACACCTTCTTCCAGTACGGCTCCTCGGTTTTGCCGAGGTCCATCGCGGCACCGATGGCCGGGACATGCGAGGTGAACAGCGCCGACGTGTACTTCGCCGGGGCGTTCCCGCGCATGGTCGCGGACTTCTCGCGCGGCCCCGGCGGGACCCAGCCGTCGAGGTCCTTGAGGCGGTTGCCCTCGGGGCGGCGTCCGCCGCCGATCATCATGTCGCGGTAGGCGGCCTCGGACATGCCAGTCATGGAGCCGGCCATCTGCTGGAAGCTCAGGCCGTGCGTGGCGCCGATCTTGCTCAGGAAGTAGATGTTGCCACCCTCGGCCATCATGGCGTTGAGGTCCATGTCCAGCACAGCCTGGCGCTGCTTGGGTGAAAGGGGCCACTCATCGAGGTACGCCTCGCGGTCGGCCAGGTATCGCCTGCGGTTCTCGGGCTTCATCAGCGACATCGAGAACTGGTTGAGGTGGTATCCCTTGCGGGCCATCTCCGCGTCGAAGATGATCGTGCCGGGAACGTCCTTGTACGGCTTGTCGAGTGCCATGTCATGCTCCTTCTTGCCAGTAGAGGCGGCGCGGGTTGTCCACGAGCAGCTTCTGCTGGAGCTCGGGCGTCGTCGCGATCCGTGGGATGTAGTCGACCAGCAGCCCGTCGTCGGGCATGTGGTCCTTGAGGTTGGGGTGGGGCCAATCGGTTCCCCACAGCACGCGGTCGGGGAACTCCTCGACCACGCGTCGGGCGAACGGCACCACGTCGGTGTAGGCGTGCTGTTGGCCGTCGAGAGCGTGCGGGCCGGTGACGGACAGGCGCTCTGGGCAGGAGACCTTGGTCCACACATTGGTGTTCTCGCGCATGAAGCGCAGGAACAGTGCGAACTCAGGGCCGTCCGGGTCCTTGGACACGTCGGGTCGGCCCATATGGTCGACGACGACGTCGGTCGGGATCGCGGAGAAGAAGTCGTAGAGCTCCGGCAGGTCCTCGGCCTCGAAGTAGATGACCACGTGCCAGCCGAGCGGCGCGATCTTCCCGACGATCTCCTCGAGCGAGTCGGTGGGCACCCGGTCGACGAGGCGCTTGACGAAGTTGAACCGGACCCCGCGGACGCCGGCCGCGTCCAGCCCGGCCAGCTGCTCCTCGGTCACGTCGCGGCGGACCGTGGCGACGCCGCGGGCGCGGCCGCCGCTGCGCTGCAGCGCATCGACCAGTGCCCGGTTGTCGGCGCCGTGGCAGGTCGCCTGGACGATCACGTTGCGGTCGAAGCCGAGGTGGTCGCGCAGCGCGAAGAGCTGCTCCGCCGAGGCATCGCACGGGGTGTACTTCCGCTCGGGGGCGTAAGGGAACCGCTCCCCGGGCCCGAACACGTGGCAGTGCGCGTCGACCGCGCCGGCCGGCAGGCGGAACGTGGGCTTGGTGGGGCCGTCGTACCAGTCGAGCCAGCCGGCGGACTTCTCGAAGCCTCCCGTGGTGTCTCCGTGCGCCATGGTCACTTCTCCACGTACTCGAGGCCGGCGGCGGCGAGCGGCCCTCGCATGCCGTAGATATCCAGGCCCAAGACGCCCTCACGGAACTTCACGCGTTTGGCTTCCTCGTTATCCTCGCGCTTCTGGCTGGCGTCTGCCACCGCTCCGACAAGCTCGCGCGGGACAACCACGACGCCGTCGACGTCGGCCACGACCACGTCGCCAGGGTTCACCACGGCGTTCGCGACCACTACGGGGACGTTCACCGATCCGAGGGTGGCCTTGACCGTGCCCTTGGCGTTGACAGCGCGGGAGAACACCGGGAAATCCATATTCTCCAGATCGGCGACGTCGCGGACACCACCGTCGATCACCAGGCCCTTGCAGCCGCGGGCGGTCAGCGAGGTGGCAAGCAGCTCACCGAAGAAGCCGTCCTCGCTTTCGGTGGTGCAGCCGGCGACGATCACATCGCCTTCCTGCACCTGCTCGGCGGCGACGTGGAACATCCAGTTGTCACCAGGCTGTAGCAGCACGGTCACTGCCGGACCACAGAGCTTGGCGCCGGTGTAGGCCGGCCTGATGTAGGGGCGCAGGAGCCCGACCCGCCCCATCGCCTCGTGGATAGTGGCGACGCCGAACTGCGAAAGCCGTTTGACGTCCGTGGGATCCGGACGTTCGATGTTGGTGCGCACGATGCCGAGGGTGTTCAGTCGCATTTGATGGTCCTCTCAGAGTCCGCGCGCAGTAAGGGCGCGGTCAAGCCTTGGGTAGACACGGCGGGCGTTGGCTTCGAACACCTGCGCGCGCTGCGCGTCGTTCAGGTTCGTGGTGGCGTCGACGTACCGCTTGGTGTCGTCGAAGTAGTGTCCGCTGCGCGGGTCGACGTCGCGCACGGCGCCGATCATCTCGCTCGCGAAGAGGATGTTCTCGGTCGGGACGACCTTGGTGAGCAGGTCGATGCCCGGCTGGTGGTACACGCAGGTGTCGAAGAACACGTTGTTCAGCAGGTGCTCCTCGATTACGGGCTTGCCCAGCGCCATTGCGAGACCACGGAAGCGCCCCCAGTGGTAGGGAACGGCGCCGCCGCCGTGGGGGATTACGAGCTTCAACTCGGGGAAGTCTCGGAACAGATCGCCCTGGAGCAACTGCATGAACGCGGTGGTGTCGGCGTTGAGGTAGTGCGCTCCGGTCGTGTGGAAGGCCGGGTTGCACGACGTGCTGACGTGCACCATCGCCGGGATCTCGTATTCGACGAGCTTCTCGTAGATCGGGTACCACGAGCGATCGGTCAGCGGCGGGGACGTCCAGTTGCCGCCGGACGGGTCGGGGTTGAGGTTCACGGTGACGGCGCCGAGTTCCTCGACGGCACGAGTAAGCTCGGCGACGCTCGTCGCGGGATCCGTACCGGGGGACTGGGGGAGCATCGCCCCCATGAGGAAGCGTTCGGGGTAGAGCTCGCTGACGCGGGCGCACAGGTCGTTGCAGATCCGGGCCCAGGTCTCGCTCACAGCGAGGTCTCCGATGTGGTGCGCCATGAACGAGGCACGAGGGCTGAATACGGTGACGTCGCTGCCGCGCTCGTTCATGAGCTTGAGCTGGTTGGCCTCGATGGTCTCACGGATGTCGTCATCGCCGATGCGCAGGGTCGAAGGGTCAGGAGCGTCCGCGCGTCCTTCAGTGAATGCGATCTGCAGGTCACGCCAGGCTCCGAGCTGTGTTGGAGCTGTGGTGTAGTGGCCGTGGATGTCGATAATCACGCGTGTCGTCCTTGTCACTGAGTGTAAGCGGTGTGAGAGCAGCTGCACTTCGTTGGTTCAGTGCTGCCCCAAACTGACTTTAGGCGTGTTCGCCACTGTGGTCCAATAGATATGCAAAGACAGAGCCATCGATAGGATCTATGTCATGACGTTCACAGACCTCAACCTGCTCCGGACATTCGTCACGCTCTACGAGCTGCGCAGTGTCACGGGCGCCGCCAGGCGACTGCACGTGACACAGCCCACGGTCAGTTATTCCCTGAAGCGGCTCAGGGAGCGGTTCGGCGACGAGCTGTTCCGTCGCGAGGGGAACGACATGGTGCCGACCGCGAAGGCGACGCAACTGTTTGGGCCCCTACACAACGCCTTGGCACAAATAGACGCGACCGTCATGGGATCGGACGTGTTCGAACCGACCGGATTCAGCGGCGAACTCGTCGTCGGACTCACCTCGATCGGCGAGCAGACGTTCCTCCCACCGATCATGACCGCCCTCGGCCGGGTCGGCGCCGATCCGCGAATACAGGTGGAACGGCTCGATTCGGACGAGGTCGAGAGCGGGCTGATCCGCGGCACCATCGATCTGGCGTTGACCGTGTCGCGGATCGCCACACCGCGGCTGTGGAGGACGCACGTGCGTTCGGTCGAATACGTGGCTCTGTCGTCCGGGTCGCATCCACTGCCCGCGACCGGGCCTGACATGTTCGAGGGGAGGCGCTTTGTGCGGGTCTCCGCCCGTGGCGGGCACGTCTATCCTTTGCAGGCGCTGACCGAACACGACTTGATGTCCCAGGTCGTGCTGACCATGGAGGAATACGGCACCGTGCCCGCCGTGCTCGAGGCGACGGATCTGGTCGTCCTGCTGCCCCGGCATGTAGCGGGGGTGTTCTGCGGCTGGTTTCCCCGCCTTCGCATCGCCGAGCTGCCCTGGCCCGGGCAGAGCACACCAGTGGAGTTGTACACGCGGCGCGAGGCCAGCCTCTCGCAGGCGCAGCGATGGTTCCGCTCGCTGGTGCTTGATGCGGTTGCGGCGGATGAATACAAGTCGTAGTCATCAGCGTCTGCGGGCGTCTCAAAATCGGACGGGCCGCGCACGCTGCATCGGCGTGACTGAAGAGGTCGGTGGGGACGGTGGGACCCGGCGTAGCCAGTGGACCTATCGCCGGCGGGCCCAAGCGGAGCGCTAGCGTTTCGTCCTGTTCCAGCTGGCCTTGCCCGGAGCGAACGGGCTACGCACATGGATCGACCATGACGAGTGCGGGTGGATCGTCAGAATCGCGTGCTCCCACCAGGCGCGGGCTTCGTTGGAGAGCTCCGGTAGAACCGCATCCTTGTCGGCGTCGTCCTCCAGACGGGGACGCAGCGCCTTCCAGACCAGCTGCACCTCGGGAGCTCCGGTCGGAATGCCGTCGACGTCGATCACTGCACGATCCCACGGCAGCTGCAGTCGGGGATCTCGTCGATAAACCCAGGCGCTATCCGTGCCGTCCTCGATGTTGACCTGTAGTACCCATGCGCCCGTTGCGTCATCATGGATACGGATTGGCTGCAGATCGGCATCCATATCAGCCTCTGCCCAACGGAGAACGCCGTCGCCCGACGGAGCCCACGCGCTAAACGGCGCCGGCAAGTCCTGCACCACTTGACGCAGGTCGGCGATCGTCGTGCTGACATCGATATTGTCGTGCCCGCGAGTGTCAGTGCCGAGCCAGTGGTCGAGCGCCACCCCTCCGGACAACCACCAACGCGCCGATGACGGCCCGAGCAGCTCCGCCACGACTCGCAGGGGCAGGGGTTCCCATCGCGTCGCGACGGTGGGTGTGGATGAGGCCATGGCTCAAGGTTACCCGTGGGCGGCGGTGGTTTGTCGAAATGGCAGGGGCATCGAACAGGAAACCTGCGGGAGCAAACCATCCAAAAAGGAATTCTGGCTCCAGCGTGTGAACGCAGTCACCGCCCCAAAGGCCCCCCTGTCCTGCCAAAATGTGGAATTGGTTCATGGGACGGGAGTCGTCAAATACTTGCACGCCCGCACTTTCGACACCGATGAGCGACCCTCCGTCAAGCCATCGAGGGCCAAGCAAACAGACAGCGGCGAATCCGGCCGGGAGGGATCCGCTCTTTAACTCCGCCACCCCAGGAACGCCCGACGGCGGGAGTGTCCCGCCCCCGGGCGTTCCTGGGGCTAATAGGGAAACCAGGCGCTTGGTACCAGAGCGCGGGGAGGCTGCCGGCGCTCCTGCCTACCCGTGAGTGGATTCCTCCAGCGGCCGGGAGCAGGGCATCTCCGGCGGCCGTCAGTTCCACCGGGCGGCTGCTGCGTGGAACAGTCCGACACCCGTAGAGTGTTCCGGCTTGCGGCTTGCGGGTTGTCAGGCTGAGCAGCTGCCCTGCCGTGCACAACCGGGTCACGGAATCGGCGGAGGGCACTTCCTGACGCCGCAACAACGGCCTCCAGCAACCGGATTCCCGTTACTCCCGCTCCCGAGCACTAGATTGCCTTAGATTCCTCCAGACTGGCCGCGGCCTGGGCTGTGGCGGCCGCGTGGCGGGCCGCCTGCCAGCCGAAGGTCATGCCGGAGCCGACCTGCACGCCTGCGCCGGGGTATTCCGAGCCCATGACCGACGCGGCGTCGTTTCCAGCGGCATAGAGTCCGGCCACCGGTTTGCCCTCGGCATCAAGTGCCTGCCCATTTCCGTCGGTCAGCACCCCGTAGGCGGTGGCCAGCGGTGTGGGCACGACGGCCATCGCATAAAAGGGCGCCTTCAGCAGCGGCCCGATGTTCGGGTTCGGCCCATGGTCCGGATCCCCGGCCACCTGACCGAAGAGCAGCTCGCCCTTGTGGAAGTCCTCATCCACGCCGGTGGCGGCAAATCCGTTGTAGCGCTGCACGGTCGACTCCAAGCCCGCCGCGTCCACGCCGATTTGGGCCGCCAAGCCGGTGAGGGTCTTGGCGTCGTAGAGATAACCGTCCTTGATGTAGCGCCGCAGCGCCGCACGCGGCAGGTGGGGCATCGTGATCATGCCCAGCCCGTACTTTGCCAAGGTCCGCGAGTCCACGACCAGCCAGGCCGGCACCGCGGCGGCGTCCGGGGAGGCGAACATGGCCCGCACAAATCGGTGGTAGGAACAGGATTCGTCCACGAAGCGCAAGCCGTTAGAGTCCACGGCGATCACGCCGGGACGGGCGCGGTCCCAGATGTGCGGGAAGACCACGCGAGAACCGTCCCTTCGTCGTCCGATGGAGCTGGGGAACCACAGTGCGTTTTCCCCGTCATCCCTGGCCAGCGTGGCACCGGCCTCCCTGGCCAGGGCCAGCGTGTCTCCGGTGGACCCTTCCCCGGCCCGCGAGTAGAGCGGCGTGGGGGAAGGCAGCAATTTCTTTCGCATTTCAGCGTTTTGGGCGAAGCCGCCGCCGGCGAGCACCACGCCTTGGCGGGAGCGGATGCGCAGGCGCCTGCCGTTGTGCACAACCACCGCACCGACAACACGGTCCCCGTCCTTAAGCAGTTCGGTGGTTTGCGCACCGAAAAGGAACTCCACCCCGCGCTTGCGCGATTCGTGGAACATGCGGGCCACAAGCCCGTTGCCCATCACCAGACGCGTGCCTCGCGGACGGGTGAGCCGGTCAAGGGCCCACCGCAGGCCGAGTTGCGCAGCCAGGGCCACGGCCTTGCCACGCTCAGCCAGCGAGCCGTTGTAGAGCTTGAGCAAGACGGACACGTCCGCGCGGCGCAACATCAGGGTCCCGCCCAGAAGAGCGAACTCGGGTACCGGCGGACGGACACGGCCGAAGTCGGCCTTGTCCAGCAGGCGCCCGTCGAAGGGGTCCGGTTCCAATGCGCGTCCGGTCTTACCAGTCTCGGGCAGTTCGGAGTGGTAGTCGACCACGGCAGGGGAGCGGCGGAAGGTGACGCCGAGGTCATGCATCGCGTCCAGCATCTTCGGCGCGGCGTCCAGATAGGCGAGCCAGCCTTCACGCGGGGCGTTGCCGCTCACCACGGCATCCAGATAGCGTGCGGCGCGGTCGTAATCGTCCAGGATTCCGTCTTCACGCTGGAACCGGTTGTTGGGCACCCAACACGTCCCGGCCGAGTAGGCGGTGGTTCCCCCGAGGAATTCGGTTTTTTCCAAGACCAGGACTTCCGTGCCCTGGGCCGCGGCGGTCAACGCCGCTGAAAGCCCCGCCGCTCCAGTACCGAGCACCAAAAGGTCCACTTCCTGATCCCAATTGTCCGACAGGGGCGTTTTCATGTTTCTCCTTCGCGCACATCCGTGTGCGTCCCGTGCTGTATGTACATCTCATTATGGGCGCCATACAATGTAGAGTCTATGACTAATTAGGTTACTGATTATGTGCAAAACAAGAATAGTCCGGGTCTGGCGCGCTGGACCGACATGCCGCGGTCGTACCGGGACGGGGAACCTGGCGCCAGCAGATCATTTCGGGGCCGTTGGTTTTTGACGAGGTAAGTCCCGAGCGGCGCATCGGTCGTTGGACCGCCGACGCCCGCGTCCGAGGACGGTGCCCTGTGGCCATTTCCAAACCGTGGGCTTTGGCCGAGCCGACCCGCGGAGGAGGTCCGGCCCAGGCGCATTTGAAGGCGCTCCCCTGCATATCTTCGGACGCCGATAATGGACTTTCGCCAATTTGAGGCGGGGGAGTGCCTGGCATCACCGGAATCGTTCGGCGCTGGAAGCCACGCTGGGTTGAATTCCGATACGGCTCGCTGCCAGGGAGGGCACGCCCACCGGTAGGCCTGCGAAGGACAGTGCGAGGGAGCCGTTGTGAAGGAGGTTCAGCGCGCCCGAGAAACCAACGCCCAGGCGTCCGTAAGACGTGCCACTCTCGGTCGTGGCCGCGCGGCGGGCAAGGTCCAGTTCCTCGAGGGTGTTCCGGGCATGCGGCAGGAATGACAATCTGGCGGCCGTCAGTGAAACGGCCCGGGTATTGCGCTCGAACGGGTCAGCGCCGAGGTATTTGCCAGCTTCTTGATGGTCTGTCTCAGTGGGGACTTTGCCATGCGCAGGCGGCTGGCGGCCCCGCCGGAGTGGAGTTCCTCCGCGACGGCACGAAATGCCTCGATTGACGCAAGATCCCTGTGCCGGTCCGGTGGGGTAATCCCTGAAATCCAGAGCCCCTGTCGGTTCGATGTTCAGGTACAGGGTACATTCTGAAGACATGACAGAGATCCGTTGGCTGGAAGCCTTCGTTGCGGTGGCCGAAGAACTGCACTTCGGCCGTGCTGCTCAGCGCCTGCACACTTCACAGTCCCCGCTGAGCCAGACGATCCGGAAGCTTGAGTCCGACCTGGGAACGCGGCTCTTTGAGCGGAACACGCGAAGCGTGGCATTGACGCCCGCCGGCCACGCCCTCCTGCCGCGGGCCTACCGCGTGCTCCAGGAGATGCGCCTGGCCCGGGAGGCAGCACAGGCGGACGTAGCGGGCATCCGGGGCAAGATTAGAATTGGATTTTCCGGAGCGGTGAACCACTTGACCCTCCCGCCCCTCACCCGCGCCTTGCGGCGCAAGCACCCGGACATCGAACTGGACCTCACCAGCAGGGTACGCACCGCGGATGGGCTGGCAAGCGTTGCTAAAGGCACCCTTGATCTCGCCTTCGTCGGCATGCCGGAATCCCCGGTGCCCTCCGTTGCGGCCCGGCTGATTGCCCGGGAGGAAATCGGGGCGCTGCTCCCACTGGATCATCGGCTGGCCCGGGAGTCGTCAATACCGCTGCAGAGCCTGGCGGGGGACGACTTCATTGCCCCGCCGCTGGACGGCTCGTCCTCCATGACGGAAGTCTTGCTCGCGTCTTGCATGGCCGCCGGGTTCCGGCCGCGCGTCGTCCAGGAGCTTTCCGATCCCTACATGGTGCTGACCTTCGTGGCCGCAGGCGTGGGCGTGACCCTCATGAGCAGCGGGATAGCCGGGATCATACCCTCCGGCGCAACGTACGTTGCCCTTGATCCCCCGCAGCACTTCATGAACCACGCCATCGCGTGGTCCGAGGAAAACGACTCCGCTGTGCTGGCGGCGGTGCTGGCCGTTGTCGAGGAGATCTTTCCCAAGATCCCCAACTAATCATCCACTCGATATAGTCGAATTGCAGCATAGTGATAGATCATTTTAGTCGTGGACAAGCTAAGTGATCGCAGCCACACTGGAGGGAGAAGCCGCATAGCGCGGCAAGCCGTTTCGCAGCCCGGCCCACCCCAAGAGCCCCGGGACGGTCCCGTTACCTGAAGGGAACACCATGTCAGTGTCGACATCAGCGCCAGCACGCCCCAAGAACAATGCGAAGATCGCAGCAGTTTCAGGGTTTGTGGGCAGCGCACTTGAGTATTACGACTTCTTTATCTTCGGCTCGGCGGCGGCGCTGATCTTTGGCAAGCTGTTCTTCGCTCCCGGTCCTTCCGCGATGCTGCTGTCCTTCGCAACCGTCGGTGTCGCTTACATTGCCCGCCCGCTCGGCGCAGTGATCTGCGGACACCTTGGCGACAAATTCGGCCGGAAGCGGGTGCTGCTCCTCACCCTGCTGCTCATGGGCTCATCCACCTTCCTGATCGGATGCCTTCCCACGTACAACGACATTGGAATGGCAGCGCCGATGCTCATTGTGGCCCTCCGGCTTGTGCAGGGCCTCTCCGCCGGCGGCGAATCTCCGGGGTCAAGTTCCCTCACGCTCGAGCACGCACCGGAGAGGAAGCGCGCCTTCTACACCAGCTGGACCATGAGCGGCATCATGTTCGGCATCGTGCTCTCCACGCTGGTGTTCATTCCCGTGGCATCCATGCCCGAGGACCAGCTGCTGGCCTGGGGCTGGCGCATCCCGTTCCTCGCCAGCGCCGTGGTGACAATCATCGCCGTCGTGCTCCGCCGCCTCCTGGAAGAGCCCCCGGTCTTCGCCGAAGTCAAGGAGCACGACGAAGTGGTCAAGGTTCCCCTCGTCACCCTGTTCCGACACCACTGGGTCACCGTTCTCCGCGTCACCGCCATGTCGCTGTTTACCATCATCAACACCATCATCAACGTCTTCGCCCTGTCCTACGCCACGTCCGTCGTCGGCGTTGAAAAGGGCCTCATGCTGACAGTCATCGCCGTCGCCAACCTCGCCGCGGTGGCCATGGGTCCATTGGCCGGCATCCTCGCGGACCGGATCGGGCGTAAACCAGTCTTCGTCACCGGTCTGGTGCTGCAGATGGCGATGATCTTCGTGTTCTTCTCGGCCCTGTCGGCGGCGAATGTTCCGCTGATCTTTGTGACCGGCATCCTTCTGATCGGCGTTGCCTACAGCGGGTCGAACGCCATCTACCCCGCATTCTTCCCGGAGCAGTTCCCGGTCAAGGTCCGCTACTCCGGCATGGCCATCAGCCTCATGTTCGGACTCCTGCTGGCAGGATTCGCACCGGTCATTTCCGAGCTGCTGATCGGTGGCGACAAATCCAACTGGGTTCCTGTCGCAACATTCGCGGCCGTGGCCTGCGTCATCTCCGCCGTCGCAGCCCTGCTTGCACCCGAGTCGTTCAAGACCCCGACGGCCCTGCTGGGACTGAAAAAATCCGACCCACGTCACCACGCGCCGTCGTCCGTTACCCCGGAGCCGGCAACACGGCAGTCCAGCACGGCCGACGACGCTTCCCGCGCAGTTGCCGATAAGGCACGGGCATGAGTCAGCAAACCCTGGCAGGCACCCAGATGTTCCGGCCGCGTGAAGCCGATATCAACCACCGGTTCGTGGTGGGCCTGCTCGGTTCCGGTATCGGCGGATCCCTCACCCCGGGCCTGCACGAAGCGGAAGCCGACAGACTGGGCCTGGCCTACACCTACCGCGTCATCGATCTGGACGCCATCGGACAACCTGCCGAAAGGTCCGCGGCGCTGGTTCGGTACGCAGCCGATCTCGGATTCGACGGACTGAACGTCACCCACCCGAGCAAGCAACTGGTCCAGGACGGCCTGGACGAGCTTTCACCCGAAGCCCGGATCCTCGGGGCCGTCAACACCATCACCTTTCACGACCGCAAGGCAGTGGGGCACAACACGGACCACACCGGTTTCATCAGCGGCCTCAAGGCCGGCCTCCCATCGGCCGCGACTGACTCCGTGGTGCAGATCGGCGCGGGAGGAGCCGGTGCGGCGGTGGCCTTCGGGCTCCTCAGCACCGGAACCCGGCACCTGGTCATCGCCGACATCGAGCCGGCCCGAGCCGAGGCCCTGGCCGCCCGGCTGGCCCCGCACTTTCCGGACAGCCGACTGTCGGTGACCCGGGCGGATGCTCTCGCCGGAAGCATCCGGGAAGCCGACGGGTTGGTGAACTCAACGCCGATCGGCATGACAGGTCACCCCGGTATGCCAGTGGATCCCGACCTGATCCACTCCGGGCTGTGGGTAGCGGACGTGATCTACCGGCCGCTCGAAACCGGGCTAATCAAGGCCGCCCGCGGCAAGGGCTGCGCCGTCCTCGACGGCGGACGCATGGTCGTGGGGCAGGCAGCCGCCGCCTTCGAGCTCTTCACGGGCATCCCCGCCGATGCCGAGCGCATGCTGGCCACGTTTCGAAAGGCAGTCGGCTAGATGGGTTCCCAGGCACCGAGCACCATCGCCGAGTCCCGCTGCCTGGTGGTCGGAGCAGCCAGCGGCATCGGGCGCGCGACGGCGGCACGCCTCAGGACGTCCGGCGCCACGGTGGTAGGCGCTGACCTGCGCCCGGGCACCTGGCCCAAAGCACCGGGCAGCTCATCGCTTGCCATGGACGTCACCGACCCGGCATCGGTTGCGGCGGCCGTCTCTGCAGCGGCCCTGGAGATGGGAGGGCTCGACGCCGTGGTGAACTGCGCCGGCATCCTGGGCCCCGTCGCCCCGGCAGCCGCCACATCGGTTGAAGACTTCGAACGCATCATGAAGATCAACCTGACAGGGGCGTTCATTGTCTCGCAGGCCGTCCTGCCGGGGATGGCCAAGGCAGGCTATGGACGGCTGCTCCATATCTCCTCGACGGCGGGCAAGGAAGGCGTGGTCAATATGCCCGCCTACTCTGCCAGCAAGGCCGGGATCCTGGGCCTGGTCAAGTCACTGGCCAAGGAGTTCGCATTGTCCGGAGTCACCGTCAATGCCCTCGCCCCTGGCAATGTGGTGACCCCGCTCTTCGCCGAAGTGCCGAAAGAACAGCAGGCGGCCCAGGCCGCCAAGATCCCGATGGGCAGGTTCGGCACACCCGCCGAAGCGGCCGCCCTCATCGAATTCATCGTTTCGCCGGCGGCCTCCTACACCACCGGCTCCGTCTTCGACCTGTCCGGCGGCCGGGCCACCTACTAGCCCGCACCAGCCTCCGCCGGACCGCAGCACAATTTCCTACCAGCACCAGAAAGATGGCACCCGTTGATGATCACCCCGTCACTTGTCACCTCACGCCCCCTTCGCATCGGAATCGCTGGGTGCGGGGCGATCTCCCGCAACCACCTGGAGGCGTTCCGCGCCCTTACCGACGCCGTCATCGTGGGGGTCTGCGACATCGACCTCCAACGCGCCCAGGAAACCGCCCAAGCCTGGGGAATCCCTGCAGCAGTCACCACCGTCCAGGAACTCCTGGGCCTGGGCCTGGACATCATCTCGGTCTGCACCCCACACCCCACCCACGAGGATGTGGTGCTCCAAGCCGCTGCCGCAGGAGTCCACGTGCTCTGCGAGAAGCCCATCTCCACTGAACTGGCGTCCGCAGAGCGCATGCTAAAAGCTTGCGACGACGCCGGCGTGAAGCTGGGCGTCCTCTTCCAGCGGCGGTTCTGGCCGGCAGCCCAGCGGATCCGCGCAGCGATCGACGATGGCACCCTGGGCCGGCCCATCATGGGCCAGTGCTCGGTGATGTTGCACCGCGAATCGGAGTACTATTCCCGCGACGCCTGCCGCGGGACCTGGGCCGGCGACGGTGGCGGGGTGCTGATGACCCAGGCCATCCACTACATCGACCTGCTGCAGTGGTTCATGGGGGACGTGGCCGAGCTCTACGGGAAGATCAACACCTACAAGCACGGCGCGAACATCGAGGTCGAAGACTCAGCGACCGCCGTCATCACCTTCACCTCCGGTGCCATGGCCACCCTGGAAGCGTCGACGGCGGTGTCTCCCAGCCTGGGCG
Source organism: Arthrobacter wenxiniae (assembly GCF_013376105.1). GTDB lineage: Bacteria > Actinomycetota > Actinomycetes > Actinomycetales > Micrococcaceae > Specibacter > Specibacter wenxiniae. Next base: position 162,745 of record NZ_JAAMFM010000004.1, on the reverse strand, counting down.
TGCAGATCCGGGTCACGGGGGAGAGCGGGGCCTCCGCTTCCCTGACCGAATTCCCGGAAGGCAGCGACGGACGCGTGGACCTGTGGGCCGTTGACGGAGCCATCAGCACCGAACCTGCTTATCCCGAAGGAACTGACCCGAACGTCAGCCTCACCGCGATCAACGGCCAGCTCATCCCACACCACACCGCGCAGGTCCGCGATTTTGTCCATTCCCTCAGGAACGGCGGGGAACCGGCGGTCACCGGCCAGGACGCGACGAAGGCCCTGCGCATACTGCTGGCGGTCTACGAATCATCCCGCACGGGTCTCCCGGTCCGCTTTGACCGGCTGCCTGAAAGCACACGATCCCTCGCACAGGTTGCGGGCTAAGGAACAGTAATGGAACAGAACACACGCCACGCCGCCCGCCCCCAGACACTGGGCCGCCACGGCCGTGCCCCAAAGACTCCCCGCTACGACGCAGCACGGCGGATCGCCTCTCTCCTGACGTCAGGCGCCACCCCACACACCGAACGGTGCCTGGACGGAGCGCAATCATGACCGAAAACGCGCACAGGCCGATCGGCCTGGCCCAGCTGTCCCTGCTGAACACCGCCCCGCCTGAATTGGTGGGAATCGCCGCCCAGGCAGGCTTTGATTTCATCGGCGCCCGGGTGCGCCCAGTGACGCCCACGGAACGCCCCTACAACCTCCAGCCAGGCTCACCGATGCTCCGCGACACATTGTCCAGGATGCAGGACACCGGAGTGACCGTCCGGGATATCGAATTCCTGCTGCTCGACGGCAGCGACCAGCGCGAAGCATGGCTGCGCATGATGGAAGCGGGCCAGGCCCTGAGGGCAAGCTCCCTCACCGTGGCCGGTGCCGACCCCGACAGCGCCCGGCTGATCGGCACGCTGGCCCGGATGACCGAGGACGGCCGCGGATTCGGGATCACCCCCACCCTGGAAGCGATCTCCTACCAGCCCGTCGCCTCGATCGCCCAGGCCGCGGACATCGCCCGCCAGGCCGGCTGCCGGATCGTGGTGGACACCCTGCACTTCAACCGCTATAACGGTCAGGGCGCCGCTGCCCAGTGGGAGGAGCTGCGCGCCAACACAGACCTCGTGCCGCTCCTGCAGTTGTGCGACGGCCCGGCGGAACGGCCAGGCAGCCGCGAGGAGCTCGTCATCGAATCCCGCTCGGAGCGGGGCGTTCCCGGCGAGGGCGAGTTCGGCCTCGTGGCGGCGGTTGCCGCACTTCCGGCCAGCCTTCCGGTCAGTGCGGAGACACCTTCGGACCGGCGGGTGGCGGAACTCGGCGAGCTCGGCTGGGCGCGCCTGCTCAAATCAGGTGTGGACGCCGTGCTGGCCCAGGCAGGCAGCGCGCGGCTGACCGGAACTCTTGACGCGGCAGGTGTGAAATGAGCGGCACCACTGCAGAGTTAACGACGGCGCAGCTCGCGCCGGACGTGCGCATACCGCTCATCGGCCTGGGCACCTGGCCCCTGACGGGTGAGGACGCCGCCGCGACGGTGAGCCAAGCCATAAACAACGGCTACCGGCACATCGACACAGCCGAGAACTACGCCAACGAGGCTGCCGTGGGGGAGGGCATTCGCCGCAGCGGCATCGACCGCGGGGACCTGTTCCTCACCACCAAGTTCAACACCCAGTGGCACAGCCGGACCGGTGTGCGCGAGGCCTTCCGCAAGTCGGTGCACCGGCTCGGAACCGAGTATCTGGACCTGCTCCTGGTTCACTGGCCCAACCCCGCCCAGGGGAGATTCGTTGAAGCCTGCGAAGGCCTGCAGGACCTCGTCGACGATGGCTCCATTAGGGCCTGGGGAGTCTCAAATTTCAAACCGGCGCACCTGCAGGCCGTTCAGGAGGCCTGCTTGCCCGTCCCGCTGAACCAGGTACAGGTTGATCCCGAGCACGGCCAACCGGCCCAACTGGCCTACCACCGCGAGCACGGAATAGTCACTGCCGCCTACAGCCCTTTGGGCCGCAACGGGAGTTTCCTGGAGCAGGCGGCTGTGCGCGGCCCTGCCAGGGAGCTTGGCATGACACCGGCCCAGATCGTCCTGCGCTGGCACGTGCAGCACGGCCGCGTGGCGGTGCCGAAGTCCGCGAACAGCCAACGCCAACGCGAGAACCTGGACGTCTTCAGTTTCGCCCTGACCCGGCAGCAAATGGCCGCGATTGATGCACTCGAAACCGGTGCGCCGCCGCGCCTGGACTCCGACACCTACTTCCACTGAGAAAGCACTGAACATGACTGCACCAGCAAATCCTTCATCTGCCCTCCCGAGCCTGGACTGCGATGTCCTGGTAGTCGGCTCCGGCGCGGGTGGTCTGTCTGCCGCCGTGGCCGCCGCCTATCACGGACTGAAAGTAGTGGTTGTTGACAAGGCCGACGTCTGCGGCGGCGCCACGTCCTGGTCCGGCGGGTGGGCCTGGACCCCTGGCAACCCGCTGGCCAAAGCCGACGGCGTCAACGAGGACCGCGAGCTGTTCCGCACCTACCTGCGCCACCGGCTCGGCCCGAACTACCAGGCAGACAGGGTGGAGGCATTCCTCGAGGCGGTCCCGCATATGGTCGGCTTCTTCCAGGACAAAACCAGCCTTCAGTTTGTGCCGGGAACCAAGATCAAGGACATCTACGGCAGCACTCCCGGCGCAGGCACCGGACACCGGTCCGTGGGGCCCAAGCCGTTCAACGCACGCAAGATCAAGCCTGAACTCCGGGCCAAGATGCGGCACCAGCTCTACGAAACCTCGTTCCTGGGGATGGGCATTATGGCAGGACCGGACCTGACAAAATTCCTCTCCGCCTCCCAAGGAAACATCCGGGGCATCTTCCACGCTGGCTGGCGGGTTGCATTCCATGTGCTGGACCTCCTCACCCACCGGCGGAACATGCAGCTGGTCAACGGCACCGCGCTCACGGGCCGGCTGCTGAAATCCGCCGATGACCTGGGCGTGGAGATCCGCGTCTCCACGCCAGCCAAGCACCTGCTGACGGACGCGTCCGGGAAGGTGACGGGCGCAGTCGTAAGTTCCCCGGAAGGCGAGCTGCAGATCAACGCATCCCGCGGCGTCGTCCTGGCCGCCGGCGGCTTCCCCAACGACGTCTCCCGCCGCAAGGCGCTGTTCCCCAAAACCCCCACCGGCACTGAGCACTGGACACTTGCGCCGAAGGAAACCACCGGTGACGGCATCACCATGGCCCAAGCCGTAGGAGCCCGCTTCGAGTCCGATGTCGAGTCCCCGGCCGCCTGGTGCCCGGTCTCCCTGGTGCCGTACCGCAACGGACGCACCGGAACCTTCCCGCACATCATGGACCGGGCCAAGCCCGGCAGCATCGGCGTCCGCCGGGACGGCAAGCGCTTCGTCAACGAGGCCAATGGCTACTACGACTACGTCGAAGGCCTGCTCAACGCCACCCCTGAGGGCGAACCGGTGGAGGCCTGGCAGATCGCCGACGCGGAGTTCGTCCGTAAGTTCCCTTTGGGGATGGCCAAGCCGCTGCCCGTGCCGCTTTACCCGTACCTGCGCTCCGGGTACCTCAAGAAGGGCAAGACCCTTGAGGAATTGGCAGCAGCCTGCGGGATTGATCCGCAGGGGCTCGCCGCGACGGTCGCTGAATTCAATCGCAACGCGCGGAAGGGCATCGACCCCGTCTTCGATCGGGGGGCCAGCGAATTCAACCGCTACGGGGGCGATCCCAAGAACACCCCCAACCCCTCGCTGCGGCCCCTGCAAAAGGGACCCTTCTACGCCGTCAGGATTGTCCCGGGATCGTTCGGCACCTTCGCGGGCCTCGCGGCCGATTCACGCTCCCGTGTCCTGGACAACGATGGCCAGCCCATCAAGGGTCTTTACGTCGCGGGCAACGATCAGGCCTCGGTCATGGGCGGGCACTACCCCGCCGGGGGAATCAATCTGGGGCCGGCGCTGACGTTCGGCTACATTGCCGGCCGCGACATCGCCAACGCGACACACTACGAAGATGACGGCACCCTCATCGACACGATGGCCGTGTCTTGAAAAACTGTTGATTTCTGGGACGTGTCGGAGTTGAACTCTTCATGCGGGTTTTGCGTGGGGAAGAGTTGACTCAGGGGCGCTGCTGGTTCTGGTCGGGGGTGGCAACCCAGACGGTCCGGGTGGTGCGGGGGCCAGCTCCGGGTGGTCCGGGAACCGTTTCAGTAGTTCTTTCACGGCGTCGCGGTCGTCGGCGGTCAGGGCCGCCAGGTGCGAGAAGCGCGCGAACCATTCCTGGGCGTATTCCCGTGCAGCCGGGGTTGCGGGTGTGATCGTTGTTACTTCGGATTGGGTGACGCTGAACCCGGCGGCCTCGATGACCGGCGCCCAGTCCGGGTGGTAGTTCCACCCCTCGGCCGCGGCAGCGGCGTGACAGCGCTGCTCCAGCAGCACCCCGCCCGGCGCACCCCCGACAGGAGCAGGGCGGGGTCGGCGACGCTGCGCGCAGCTGTCACTCCGGCCAGGTCCAGAACGGCTGCGAGGTCGCCGAACACCTCGGCGTCGAGATCGAGGACGCGGTGCTGGTCCTGGCCGTCCTATCGCTGGTGGGTTCGGTGGTCGTGGTCCCGCATCGTGGGGTGCTGGTGATCCATGCCCCTCACCTTTCCGCCGTGGCCGCAGAGCCCAGGCCGGCGGCGCTCGGCCCAAGGTCGAGGCCATGGCGTCGCTGACCCAGCACGATTTTAGAGACCGTTGCTTCCGAGGCGGCCGAAAAGACCCCGAAGCGCCCCTCAACGGCCCACCGGGTTTCCTCTTCGATGAGGTCGGCGTTGATCCTTGCGCCGGCCATGACACCCTCGGCCGCCGCGGTGATCACTTGGGCCATTAGGTTGGAGACGTTGCCCGCCGCATAAACTCCAGATAAGGCGGTCGCACCCGTCGCGTCGGTCTCGATGAACCGTCCGGCTCCGGACGGATGCAGTTGGGACGTTAGTCCGAGTGATTCCAGTAACGCGGATCTGGCCGCCATCCGTGTCCCGACAGCCAGCGCTTGCAGCTCGAACGAACGCCCCTGGCGAAGTGTGAGCCCGGTGAGGTCACCATCGACGGCGTCCACAGTAGCCACGGCACCGTCAACGACCGTGACAGAGCGGGCTGCCAGCTTGCCCCACTCCTCGTCGGTGGGTTCCACCGTGTCGTTGAGGAACAGGGTGATGTCCGGGGACCATTGCCTGAACAGCAGTGCCTGATGGACCGAGAGGGGGCCGGTGCCCAGCACTCCAATCCGTTGCCCGCGGATCTCCCAGCCATGGCAGTAGGGGCAGTGCACAACCCCCCTTCCCCACTGCTGGTGCAGCCCGTCGATCGGCGGCAGTTCGTCGGTCAAGCCGGTGGTGACGAGGAGCCGTCGGCAGGAGAACCGGCGGCCATCTCCGAGAAGCACCTCAAATCCCTCGGGGGTCCGCCGTGCCGAAACGGCTTCACCCTCGGTGAGCGTTCCTCCGTAGGAGAGCACTTCGCCGCGCCCGATGGACAGGAGTTCTCCGGGGCTTATACCGTCCCTCGAAAGATAACCGTGGACACCCGCCGCTGGCGCGTTGCGGGGTGTCCCGGAATCGATGACCAGCACCGAGCGTAGCGCCCGGCCCAGCGTCGTGGCGGCGCTGAGTCCCGCAGCGCCGCCCCCAATAATTACAACGTCATACCGAGTGGCGTCCATACTGATTTGTCCTTCGTTGCGTCTGGAAGTTTGCCGCCAGCAACATTCGGCGGTTCCACCACCTTCCACCGCAAAAAGGGGAATTGGCAAACTCTATTGCTGTTATGGCAAACTGTGGGTATGGCAAATGAGCTTGATGACGTCCTCGGAGCGGTTGGCCCCCGGCTTCGGGCACTCCGCGCGGAACGGGACCTCACCCTCGGGGATGTGTCCTCCGCATCCGGGGTGTCAGTGAGCACCCTGTCCCGCCTCGAATCGGGTCAACGCAAGCCAAACCTGGAAATCCTGCTTCCCCTCGCGAGGCTGTATGGCGTTCCCCTCGATGATCTGGTCGGCGCCCCGCCCACCGGGGATCCCAGAATCCATCTCCGGCCCATCACGCATGCCGGCATGACCGCTGTTCCTCTCACGCGCCGCCCTGGCGGATTGCAGGCCTTCAAGATGGTGCTCACCGGTGATGCCCGCGGGGCGGAGCCCGACCCGCGCGTTCACGAGGGTTACGAATGGCTGTACATCCTCAACGGCCGATTGCGTCTGGTGCTGGGCGACAAAGACTTTGAACTCCGCGCCGGTGAAGCCGCGGAATTCGACACCCACACACCCCACTGGTTCGCCAGCGCCGACGGGAAACCCGTCGAGTTCATCAGCCTGTTTGGACAGCAGGGCGAGCGGATGCACGTCCGCGCACGACCCAAGCCCTCATAGCCGAAGAAGTCCGAAAAGTTCAGTCACTGGCCGGTCAACGAGGGTGGATCGATCTATGATATTGCCGCCCGGTGCGCCGGCTCCTGTCCAACGCCCCTCGGCATGGTTGCAGAACTCGAAGCGGACCCTATCCGGTTGCGAACCCTTGAAGGGTCGGCAATTGCGACAAGCAAAAGGCAGGCTCCGCGGAACCAACCCCATCTCAGACCCGCCAAGCAGCGGCACCTACGCGCCGCTCACGCGGGCCGCACCCACACCTAAAACGAGTTGGCAGAACTGTTCGACGTTTCCCCTGCCACCGCCTACCGAGAGCTCCAGCGGCCCAGCAGCAGAAGAATGACATTTAGCGCTGCTAAAACACCGCCATTTGCTGCTGCAAGTCACACCCCTTTTCTGCCATTGTTGGTTGTCGATTTTGGGTTCGGTACTGTTGCTGGATGAACGACACCACGATTTACACCGTTGGACATTCGACGCATCCGATCGACGAATTCATCGCCCTTCTGAAGTCGCACGGGGTGAAAAAACTGGTGGACGTGCGCACGATTCCGAAGTCGGCGCACAATCCTCAATTCATGGAGGATGCGGTGGCTGCCAGTCTGCGGGCCGCAGGCCTTACCTACCGCCGGTCGAAGGCGCTGGGCGGCCTGCGTCACGTGCGCAAGGACAGCCCGAACGGAGGTTGGCGCAACAAATCGTTTCAGGGCTACGCCGATTACATGCAGACAAGTGAGTTCGCCGAGGCCATCGATGACTTGGTGGAGCGGGCACAACACAACGATGTGGCGATCATGTGCGCGGAAGCCGTGCCATGGCGCTGCCACCGGTCCATGATTGCGGATGCCCTGACGGTACGAGGCATCAAGGTGCTGGACATCATGACCGAGAAGAAGGCGACACCGCACGTGTTGCGATCCTTCGCACGCGTTCACGGCACGACCGTCACCTACCCACCCGAAGACTCAACCACCGATGCCCAGGCATGAGGCGCTGGATAACAACCTTGTGGGATCGGTGCAAGCCAAAACGCATGAGCGGAAACCTGTGCCGCCGAGGCGCCTACGTGAACATTGTCTTCTCGATCCGGGACATCGCGGCTGGTGGTGAAACCGGGGTTCGTGTCGTGGCAGGACAGGCGCCCAGTTCGCCGAGGCCGGGGTGGATCCGGACACCGGCGGGGCCCGGGTCGCTGGGACGCCCGGCGGCGACTGAGAACGCGTCCCATCGACGCGACGGGGATCAGGGGCCGGGACCTGCCGCTCACCCCGGACAAATTCCCCAGGACAGGCCTTCCGCGAAAGGACGCCACGCCCACCGACTCACGGCAATCGCACCAAGCTCCGGCCCGGGTGAGTAGGGTTGGTATCAACGTTCGTGGTGTTGGGTGTCGGTCGCCCCGGTGCCCGCGACGCGACCTCAACAGCAGCAGCCTCAGGAGGACCCATGGAAGTTTGGCCCGGAAACGCATACCCGCTGGGAGCCTCGTTTGACGGCACCGGCACCAACTTTTCCTTGTTCAGCGAGCAGGCCGAAAGGGTGGAGCTGTGCCTCCTGGCGGACGACCTTTCGGAAACGCGCATCGAAGTGACTGAAGTGGACGGGTACATCTGGCACTGCTATCTGCCGCAGGTCCAGCCGGGGCAGAAATACGGCTACCGTGTGCACGGAGCCTACGAGCCTGAACATGGCCAACGGTTCAATGCCAACAAGCTTCTCCTTGACCCGTATGCCAAGTCCATTCACGGACAAATTGACTGGGACCCTGCGCTCTTCTCCTATGAATTCGGCGATCCGGACTCCCGCAATGACACCGACTCGGCGCCGCACACGATGTACAGCGAGGTCATCAGCCCCTTCTTTGACTGGGACGGCGACCGCCAACTGCACATTCCCTACCACGAAACCGTCATCTACGAGGCCCACGTCAAGGGGCTGACCGAGCTGCACCCGGAGGTCCCGGAGGAGCAGCGCGGAACGTATGCCGGCGTCGCCCACCCTGCCGTGATCGAGCACTTCAAAAAGCTCGGAATCACGGCGGTGGAGCTCATGCCCGTTCACCAGTTCGTCAACGACGGCACTCTCGTGGAGAAGGGTTTGAACAACTACTGGGGGTACAACACCATTGGCTTCTTCGCACCCCAGAACACCTACAGCTCGGATGGCGACGCCGGGCACCAGGTCCAGGAATTCAAGGCCATGGTCAGGGACCTGCACCGGGCGGGCATCGAAGTCATCCTAGACGTGGTGTACAACCACACGGCCGAAGGCAACCACCTGGGCCCCACCTTGTCGTTCAAGGGCATCGACAACGCAGCCTACTACCGCCTGGTCGACGACGACCTGAAGCACTACATGGACTACACCGGAACCGGGAATTCACTCAACGTCCGGCACCCCCATTCCCTGCAACTGCTCATGGACTCGCTGCGGTACTGGGTGACGGAGATGCATGTGGACGGATTCCGGTTTGACCTCGCCTCCACTCTGGCCCGCGAGTTCTACGACGTCGACAAGCTCTCGACCTTCTTCGAACTGATCCAGCAGGACCCGGTCGTCTCCCAGGTCAAGCTCATTGCCGAGCCGTGGGACGTTGGACCGGGCGGCTACCAGGTGGGCAACTTCCCGCCGCAGTGGAGCGAATGGAACGGCAAGTACCGTGACACCGTCCGTGACTTTTGGCGTGGCGAACCGGCCACCCTCGGCGAGTTCGCCTCCCGTCTGACGGGTTCGGCGGACCTCTACGAAAGTTCCAGCCGGCGGCCCGTGGCGTCCATCAACTTCGTCACCGCCCACGACGGGTTCACGCTGCGCGACCTCGTGTCCTACAACGACAAGCACAATGAAGCCAACGGTGAGGACAACAACGACGGCGAGTCCCACAACCGTTCCTGGAACTGCGGCGTGGAAGGGGACTCCGACGACGACGCCGTCCTCGCGCTGCGTGCCCGCCAACAGCGCAATTTCATCGCCACGCTCCTGCTCTCGCAGGGAGTCCCGATGCTTCTGCACGGCGACGAGCTCAGCCGTACACAGCAAGGCAACAACAACTCTTACTGCCAGGACTCCGAGCTCAGCTGGGTGCACTGGGACGCCATGGACCAGCCGCTGGTGGAATTCACCGCCATGGTCAACAAGATCCGTCGCGACCACCCCACGTTCCGGCGCAGCCGCTTCTTCGACGGCCGTCCCGTACTCCGGGGCGAGGGCGAAGAGCTTCAGGACATCGTCTGGCTCAAGCCCGACGGAACGGAAATGCGTCCCGACGACTGGGACAGCGGGTTCGGCCGGACCATCGGCGTGTTCTACAACGGGGACGGCATCCGGGAACAGGATTCCCGCGGCCGGCGGATGACCGACGACAGCTTCCTCATGGGCTTCAACGCCCACGTTGACGGCGTGGACTTCCAGCTCCCGGGGGAGGAATATTCGCCGTTCTGGGAGATTCTGGTGGACACCGCCGACGGCGACGACGCCGGACTGCTCAAGGCTGGATCCGTGCTCACGTTGGCGGCGAAGTCCCTCGTCGTGCTGCGCGCGTCCTCGGGTCCGGAGACCCAGGTGGACTACTCCGCCGCCGCGTCCATGGCCGCCATGGCTTCCGACGAGGACACCGCCGACGGCGGGGCCCCCGACGAGACCGGGGCGGCCCAGCCGTCGGACGCGGCAGCCGGAACGGCCGGGGCCACGTCGCCGTGAGGACCCCTGTTTCCACTTACCGGCTGCAGGTCAGCGCGGACTTCACTCTTTGGGACGCCGCCGGGGCGGTCCCCTACTTGAAGTCCCTCGGCGTGGACTGGCTCTACCTTTCGCCCATCCTGACGGCCGAAAGGGGCTCCACCCACGGCTACGACGTCACGGACCCTTCCGCCGTCGATCCCGAGCGTGGCGGGCCCGAGGGACTGCTGGCTGTTTCCAGGGCGGCCCGCGAGGCGGGAATGGGGATTCTCGTGGACATCGTCCCCAACCATGTGGGCGTGGCCACCCCGTCGCAAAACCCGTGGTGGTGGTCCCTCCTGAGGGAAGGCAGGGCCTCGCCCCACGCCCAGGCCTTCGACGTCGACTGGGACGCCGGCAACGGCCGCGTCCGGATCCCGATCCTGGGCAGCGACCCCGACGTGGATGCCCTGGAGGTCAAGGACGGAGAGCTGAAGTACCACGAGCACAGCTTCCCGCTCGCCGCGGGCAGTTACACAAGCGGCGACGACCCGCGCACAGTGCACGGACGCCAGCACTACGAACTGATCGGCTGGCGCCGTGCCGACAACGAGCTGAACTACCGGCGCTTCTTCGCCGTCAATTCGCTTGCCGGCATCCGCGTGGAAATCCCCGAGGTGTTCGACGGCGCGCACGTGGAGATCCTCCGCTGGTTCCGGGAAGGGCTCGTCGACGGATTGCGGATTGACCATCCGGACGGCCTGGCCTGCCCGGAGGGCTACCTTCGCAGGCTGCGCGAGGCCACGGGCGGGCGCTACCTGCTGATCGAGAAGATTCTCGAGTCGGGGGAGTCCCTCCCGGCTGCCTTCGAGTGCGAGGGAACCACCGGCTACGACGCCCTCGCGGACGTGGACCGGGTCCTGGTCGACGCCCGCGGCCAGGCCGGGCTCGACGCCCTGGACGCCAGGCTGCGCGGCGGCGCACCGGCCAACTATGGGCAGATGATCCACGGCACCAAGCGCCGGGTCACCGACGGCATCCTGCACTCGGAAGTGCTGCGGCTGGCCCGCCTGGTGCCTTCCGGTGCCGGCCTGAGCCTGGAGGACTCGGCCGAGGCACTTTCTGAAATCATTGCCGCGATGCCTGTCTACCGCACCTATCTGCCGCACGGACGGGACATCCTGAGGGAAGCGTGCACGGCCGCGGCCCGCCGTCGCCCCGCACTGGAGGCTGCGGTGAACGTGCTGCTCCCGCTCCTGCTGCACGCAGGGCCGGACGACGGCGGCGAGCTCGGCCGGCGCTTTCAGCAGACCTCCGGCATGGTCATGGCCAAGGGCGTGGAGGACACCGCGTTTTTCCGGTACACCCGGCTGGGGAGTCTCACCGAAGTGGGGGCCGATCCGACCGAGTTCGCCCTCGAGCCGGAAGAATTCCACGCACGGATGAGCCGCCGGCTGGCCGCCATTCCGCTGTCCATGACGACGCTGAGCACCCACGACACCAAGCGCAGCGAGGATGTCCGGGCCAGGATCTCGGTGCTGGCCGAGCTGGCGCCGGAGTGGCAGCGCAGCTTGGACAGGCTGCAGGAGCTGGCGCCGTTGCCGGACGGCCCGTTTGCCAACCTGCTGTGGCAGTCCGTCGCGGGTGTCTGGCCGGCGGCCCGGGAACGGCTGCAGTCCTACGCGCAGAAGGCGGCACGGGAAGCGGGCAACTCGACGAACTGGACCGACCCGGACGCCGGCTTTGAGGCGAAAGTTGCCGCCGCCGTCGACGCCGCCTTCGACGACGACGACGTGCGTCGGGAACTGGATTCCCTGGTTTCACTGCTGGAGCCCTACGGGGCATCCAACGCCCTCGCGGCGAAGCTTGTGCAGCTGACCATGCCAGGGGTGCCGGATGTGTATCAGGGCACCGAATTCTGGGACCGGTCGCTGACGGATCCGGACAACCGCAGGCCCGTCGATTTTGCCGCCCGCCGGCGCGCACTTCAGGCACTCGACTCGGGTGGGCATCCTGGGTCGCCCAGGTCCGATGCGGCAAAATTGCTGGTCACCTCACGGGCGCTGCGGCTGCGCCGCGACCGTCCCGGGCTGTTCGCCGGCTACGCGCCTGTTGCGGCGAAGGGTGCGGCCGCGGTGCACCTGCTCGGGTTCGATCGTGGCAGCGGACCGGGCCGGGGGGCGTTGACGCTGGTGACCCGGCTGCCGCGACGCCTGGATCAAGACGGCGGCTGGCAGGACACCGTCATCACCCTCGACGCGGAAATGACGGATGAGTTGACCGGCAGGACCTTTGGTCCGGGCGAGGCAGCAGTGGCTGACATCATGAACGACTACCCCGTAGTTCTCCTCGCGCCTGCAGGGAAGCGTGAAGACGGGGGACGGACAGAATAGCGGGAAGTGTTGAACTGCGAACCACGGAAGGCGAGGGAAGGGTGAAATGACTTTGCATGGACAGGGAAGCGGCCGCTTTGACCTATGGGCGCCCGAAGCGGAAACGGTCACGCTGGTGGCTGCCGGCCGGAAGCATTCCATGAGCCGCCGCGTGGGCGATGCGGCCGGCCACGAGGGATGGTGGACGGCAGCCGGTGCGCCGGCTGGGGGAGAAGTCGACTACGGCTACCTGCTGGATGCGGACACGACCCCCCTGCCGGATCCCCGGTCCCGGCGTCAGCCCGGAGGCGTCCACGACCTCTCACGGACCTTCGACCCGTCCGTCCACCACTGGAAGGACGCGCAGTGGCGGGGCCGCCAGTTGGCCGGGGCTGTCATCTACGAACTGCATCTGGGCACCTTCACGTCCGAAGGAACGCTCGAGGCCGCCAGTGAAAAGTTGGGCTACCTGTCCGGGCTTGGCATCGATTTCGTGGAGCTGCTTCCGGTCAATGGTTTCGACGGCACGCACAACTGGGGGTACGACGGCGTCCTGTGGTATGCGGTGCACGAAGCCTACGGCGGACCGGCGGCCTACCAGACGTTCGTCGACGCCGCACATGCGGCGGGCATCGGCGTCATCCAGGACGTGGTTTACAACCACTTGGGCCCGAGCGGAAACTACCTGCCCCGTTTCGGACCGTACCTCCTGCCGGGGGAGGGCAACACCTGGGGCGAGTCGGTCAATCTTGATGGTCCCGGCTCGGACACCGTGCGCGGGTACATCCTGGACAACGCCGGCATGTGGTTGCGCGACTACCATGTGGACGGCCTTCGGCTTGACGCCGTCCACGCGTTCAAGGATGCCCGGGCAGTGCACCTGCTCGAGGAACTTGGAGCCCTCGCCGACACCGTTTCGGCCGAAACCGGCCGTCCGGTGTCAATGATCGCCGAATCCGACCTCAACGACCCGCGGCTGCTCTACCCGCGGAACGTCAATGGTTATGGACTTGCCGGCCAGTGGAGCGACGACTTCCACCATGCCGTGCACGCCAACGTCAGCGGCGAGTCCGACGGATATTACAAGGATTTCACGGCCCTGGGGGCCCTGGCCAAGGTCCTGCAGCGCGGGTTCTTCCACGACGGCACCTACTCCAGCTTCCGCGGCCGCCACCACGGCCGCCCGATCGACCCCGCCCTGGTTGGGCCGGCAGCCCTGGTGGTGTGCAACCAAAACCACGACCAGATCGGCAACCGTGCCGCCGGAGACAGGCCGTCGCAGACGTTGGGCTACGGGCAGCTTGCGCTTGCCGCCACCGCCACGCTGATGTGTCCCTTCACGCCAATGCTGTTCATGGGCGAGGAATTCGGCGCGAGCACCCCATGGCAGTTCTTCACCTCCTACGCTGACGTGAAACTCGGGCAGGCCACCGCCCTGGGCAGGGTGAAGGAATTCGAACAGATGGGGTGGGATCCGGCAACGGTGCCCGACCCCCAGGACCCCCGCACCTTCACGCGGTCCAAACTGAACTGGCCGGAGGCGGACGACGGCGACCACGCGCGATTGTTGGAGCTTTACCGGCGCTTGATCGCCCTGCGCCGGGCGAACCCTCAGCTGGTCCGCGCCGGTTTTGCCGACACGACGGTCGAGTTCAGTGAACGGGACAAATGGCTTGTTCTCCATCGTGGCGGACTCTGCATCGCGTTCAACTTCTCGGCGGTTGCGCGCCCCGTCCCCGTCGCTGGGTCCACCCTGCTGCTGGCCACGGACGACGGCATAATTCCCACGCCCGGTAATGGCGCCGAAGGGTTCCAACTGCCCCCTTACAGCGCGGCCGTCGTCGCGTGATCTCCCGCCATGGAACGGCAAGGGGCACGTGAGTGGAGTCCGGCCGCATCTGGCCACGCGCGGCCGCGCGGCCACCCAATAATCCATCAAGGAATTACGTGTCCATGCCGGACCGGGACATGAAGCCCACGCGGCCAGGATGACAGGGCACCATGATGGCCGCGCTGTTTCTGGCATGGCCGGCAGACGGCTGTCATGGCAGACTCTTGGCACCAGCTTCGGGAGAGGTGGAAGCAACGATGGACGCTAAGCCGTTGTCGCACCCATGGACCGGCCGGGTGAAGGCCTCAGTGGCCGGCCAGCGGCTGCTGCTCGCCGCCAAGACTGCGCTGGCGGTGGGCCTTTCGTGGTTTCTAGCCTCGCATCTGCCGGGAGAGGCCGAAAAATACGCGTACTATGCCCCTTTGGGCGCCCTGGTCGGCATGTACCCGACGTTCATGGGCTCCGTCCGCGTAGGTCTGCAGACACTCGTGGGATTGTCGCTGGGAATTGTGCTCGCCGCCGGCGTGCTCTTGCTGGGGACCCCCAACATCGTTACGATCTCACTCGCGGTGGGCTTGGGAGTGCTGCTTGCCGGACAGCGCCGTCTGGGGGCCGGCCGTGAGTACGTCCCGGTCGCCACTTTGCTGGTGTTGATCATCGGTGGGCGGAACGCGGACGTCTTTTCCTTCGGGTACGCGCTGGAGATGGGATTGGGCGTCGCGGTCGGGCTGGTCGTCAATGTCACGATTTTTCCCCCGTTGAATCTGGACGCAGCGCGCCAGCGGATAACACGGGGGCGAACGATCCTGATCAGCCAGCTCGAAGACGTTGCCACGGCCCTCACCGAGCAATGGCCCCCGCGGCACGAGGACTGGGCTGGGCGCCAGGAGGTTCTGGCCGGGGCCGTCAATGACATTCGCGGTGCCGTCCATGGTGCCCATGAGAGCCACAAGGGCAACCCGCGGGCCTACCGCCGCTCCCGACACCGCCTGGTTGCCGAAGGTTTCGAAGATTTGGCAGTTCTGGAAGACATCACGTTTTATGTCCGTGACCTCACGGAGGTGCTTGCGGCCGTCATCTGGGAAGGGCCCCTCGAGGGCCACCTGCGAGCCGAGCTTTGTGCTCCCATGGGCAAAAGCCTGCAGTCGGTCGCGGACATATTGACGGCCTGGGATGACGGCTCAATTGACAAGGACATGTTCAAGGCCGCGCACGACGCCTTTGGCGCACTGGCTCTGGCGATCGCTGAACAAGAAGAATCCGACGGGGCCCGGCTCAGCCCTGGCGCCGCCGTCGCCTTCGATGTGCAGCGCATTCTCCTGGCATTGCGGCGCCGGCTACTTCACGACGACGGGACGGACTGACCAATCCTTGGACCCGTGGCGGTCAAGGGCGATCCCGCCGTGGTCTTGACCGACAGGCCGCCGTGCCGGGGCAGGCCGAATCACCTCACAGGGTTCGTCGGGCCCTTGCGTCCCGGGTTCTGGGGATCTAGCGTTGAAAGGTCAGCGGGAGAAGTACCGGGCCGGAAGAATGCCCTTTGGGCGCCTTCGGTAAAGGAGTGTGGAAATGCCCGAAAAACAGAACCCAAGCCTCAAGGACCCCGCTCTGTATGAGACGCTGAGAGAGGACGGCGCCTCCCAACAAAAGGCGGCCCGAATCTCCAATGCAGCCGCCAGGAAGGGGCGCTCCGCCGTGAGCCGGAAGGGCGGCAAGTCGGCCGCCTACGATGAGTGGACAGTCGACCAGCTGCGTGCCAAGTCGAAGGAAATTGGCCTCAGCGGCTATTCGCGCAAGCGAAAGCAGGAATTGATCGACGCTCTGCGGAATTCATAACGGGCATGACTTCCCATGCACCAATGCTGCAGCGTGCGGTCAGGAATGGTGTGGACGTCAACAGTGCGAGAATGCGACGTGCAATGCGGAGGGAAGCGGGAACTTTCGGAACAGCCCGCGGGCGGGCGCGCCCGGGTCCCTGCGTAACCGCAGGTCCCTGCCCAGTCGTGCGCTCGACTGTCACATTCGGGCAAACCTGGCCTTTATGATTTGGTAGATGCCGTAGCAAATCAGACCCACACCCAGGAGCGACAGCAGGTAGAGACCGTAGGGCTGTTCACGCACGGCTTTCAGCGCGCCATCGACTCCGGTGGATTCCTTGGGACGTGCTTGGACGGTGGCGATGATAAAAAGGAGTCCCACGAGAACCAGTACGATGCCTTTCGCGATGTAGCCGACGACTCCGGCGGCCACGACAATGGACCGTCCCGTGCCCGCTGCCGGCAGGGCCAGCTTCTTGGTGAACGACCTCTTGATCCCGCGCACCACAAAAGCGATTCCAACCACTGCGACAGCAGCCCCAACGGCCACCAGCAGCAGCGGGCCCAGAGGCGCCTGCATGATCTTGGCCGTCGCGTCGCTGGTGGACTGTCCGCTGTTCTTCCCGCTCCCCACGGCAAACGAGGCGAAGGCCAAGGCCAGCACAAGGTACACGGCACCCTGCACGGCAGCGGAAAGTTTCTTGCCCAGCCTCGTTTTCCCCTGCAACTGGCGATGGCCAAAGGCGGTCTCACTCAGCTGCCAAAGCGCCAGGGCCAGGCACGCTGTGAAGGCGATCCACAAAAGGAACACGCCGGCCGGCTGGCCGGCCAGCTGGGACATGGCGCCGCCCTGGTCCGCCTCCCCGCTCTTCCCGAAGGCCAGCCGCATGGCGATTGCCCCGATCAGAATATGGAGGCCCCCGCTGACGGCGAACCCCGCACGGGCCGTGATGACAAAGGCCCGGGAGTTCGATGCGCCTTCGGCCGCATCCGCGGCGCCCTTCAACTCGTTACTGATGGTCTTGCCTTCCGTCCACCGGCGGACCAGGCACAATTGTGCAGGGCGTACCACCATCTTGCCACCGCAGCCAGCCCCGGAACAGCCTCTTGTTGGCGCGCGGAAACCATGCCAATATCTGCCGCGCCGGGGCTGTTCATCTTTTTCCCGTGGGGGAGCAGAACTAAATGACAGGCACTTCATTGAAGGCAAAGGAGACGCCCTGCCGGACCGGAATCTGAACCAGTGGAAATTTCAACCAGCCGTGGCCCCGGTGAGTGGTCGGAGGAAACGCTGCCACACGTCCTCGACGGCTATCGAGACAAACTCATCGAGATGGGGCCTCGGCCGACAGCCTGATTACGACCGTGGACCGGGCGGGCAACGGTTCCATTGCCGTCAGTGTCCGCTGGGACAGGCACCGTGCCGTCCCGGCCATTGTCCAAGACACCGGTGCTGCGGGGCCCGGGAATTCGCACGGATTGGATGGGATCCCCCTGGGAAATTCTGGTGGTCCGGTTGTCAATCAGCCGTTTGGGTTGGAGCCTGGACAGCCTCCGACACCAGGGCTGAGCGACGAAAAAGTCATCATGTACACCGACGACGCGGGCACCACCTGGTTGGAGGGACGCAGCGATTCCGAGCGATGAACAACACCACGTACAAATGATCGGGGTGGTCGCGGCCGGCAGGGGGCACGAGAGCCGTCGCGGTGTCTATTTGGCGAGGCCGGCCACCAAATTGATGGTGGTTGCGAGGACTATGGCTCCGAGCAGGTAGGACAGCAGGGCATGGCGCAATGCCGTTGAGCGGATGGCATCGGTTGTCAGGTCGGTATCGGATACCTGGAATGTCATTCCCACCGTGAAGGACAGGTACGCGAAGTCGCGATAGTGGGGCGGGGTGTCCTCGTTGAAGTCCACCCCGGCGCGGCGGCGGTAAAAGAGCCTGGCATAGCGGAGCGTGAACAAGGTGTGGACAAGGAACCAGGACAGGGCCACGCTGCCCAGCGACACTCCCAGGATGGCAGCCTTCGTCCCGCCTTGGGCGTTGGCAGCGTCCAACAGGATGAGAACCACGCCTCCAAAGCTCGCCAATGTCGCGGCAATGACAAGTATGTCCGAGACGGCGAGGCCGGGGTCTTCGCGGCTGGCGTGGGCGGCCGTCGCGACGGGGTCCAGCCGTCCAATGACGGCCCAGACCCAGCCGAGAAAAGTCAGGCATGACGCATCCCAGCCCAGGGCCGGGGCGTAGTTCCACGAACCGAGGGACCCCACCAGCGCGGCCGTGACAATGCCGACCGCGAACATCACCGCCACCCGAAACCGCGAACGGTGGATGCGTCTGTCATACTGCGGGCTGGTCATGGCTCATTTTGACACATGAGACGCCCGCCTGCCGTGATCATTCCCATCCCATCCGGTGGGAGGCCATGCCGGCGCTGCGCACAGTCGCTGGCAGTAGTGGGGGGAGGGTTTGGGACTCGGTGAACGATGCCGTAAGGGACGCCGGGGCCCATGGTGGCGAGGGTTCCCGGGAGGGAGCCTCGCATGGCGCCGCGGAACTTCAGTTGGCGGGCGTACCGGCTGGCCGATGAGCCGGAATCCGCGGTGACGATGGCATTGTCCGGGAGCCGGGACGAAAGCTCTGAGAACAGCCGCACCGGATTGATGGGATTCGCCTCCACGGCAGCCTCCATCGCATGGTCTCCCACCAGCGGGCAACGTTCGCTTCGACGGTTTCGCGCCAGCCACGGTCCTCCTGGCGTTCACGGAGCGGGATGCGTGCCTGGAGCGTGGTCTTTGCATCCCCCCCGATGTTGGTCTCATACGCGTAGCGCATGCCGATCATTCTTGCGTCGATGTCGATCTGCACTCCGCGTGCCTGGCCGGGTTCGGCATGAACTGGGTGCAGGGGAAACTGGAACCGACGGTGAGCAAGGTGTCGCAGCCCATCATGGGTTCCTGGCCGGGCCTGGCGCCCAACGACCTGAAGGAGCCCGTCACGCAGCGGAGATCGTCGGCGAGGACGTCCCTGCCCAGGACCCCACGGGCAGTGCCACCTTGGTGCCCGCATTGAGCAAGGCCGCCGCCGCGCGGATTCCTCCACCGGCGGGAGTGGTGGTGGGCCACTGCGCGCCGAGGCTGGAAGGCACCGTCTTGAATGCCTGGGTCGGGGCAGAATATTTCATTTCCTGCCCATCCGAGGGGGATCATGACGGCGGGGGCGCCCGTTCGGCCAGCGCAATCCGGATGGCGCGGTCCAAGACGTTTGGGAGTTGTTCCGGGACGGTCACGAGCTGCACGTAGTCCCCGGCGACGTCCTTGAACAGGGTCGCCAGGTCAACTTCCTGCCGGTAGGAGCCGCCGATGGCGGACTGTGCCGTCTGACCCACGATCACAACCACCGGGACAGGGTCCGGCTTCGCCTCGTAGAGGCCCTCGAGCGGGTGGATGGCGCCGGGGCCGGAGGCGGCCATGCAGACACCCGGCCTGCCGGAGGATTTAGCGTATCCCACGGCCTCAAGAGCGGACATTTCCTCATGCCGGGACTGAATGAACTTCGGCTGGTTCCCGGCGCGGCCGGAACGCGGCCAGGGTGCCGATGGAATGGATTCGCCATGGCCAGTCCATCCCCTGCGGCCGCGCCGCGCGACAGCCAAATAATTGAACATACGCAAACATTGCAACTGCGCAACGAAAGGATGGATACTCGGAAGCGTGAACCCTGCTAGTGAACATGAGCCCGCAAGTGTTGTCCCGGCGGCCGCGGTAAGCCCTGCCGGCCCGGTGGACGAAATTGAGGCAGCGATGCGCGCCGCGCGGGTTTTTCTGGCCGTCATCGCCCAATCGGTGGCCGAGGTTGAACACCGCGTCACCTCCCCGCAATTGAGGGTGCTGGTCTTCATCGCCACCCACGGGCCGCAAAACCTGGGAGCCGTGGCCGCAGACCTGGGCGTGCATCCCTCCAACGCCACCCGGACCTGCGAGCGGCTGGTGGCCGCCGGCCTTCTGGACCGCAGCGACAATCCGGCGGACCGGCGGTATCTGCTCCTTGCCCTCAGCGGAACGGGACGTGCCCTGGTGGACCAGGTGATGGCGCACCGCCGTACGGCCATCGCCGCCGTGATGAACCGAATGCCCGCTGAATTGCGCCGCAGCATGGGTCCGGCTTTGGACGCCTTCGCGCAGGCTGCGGGGGAGGCCGTTGAGGATGAGCGCGTCGCGCTGGGCTTGAATGGCCCGGGACTGACGGACGGGCCTTACCCGGCCGGGCCCGGGAACTGATTCATCGGGCTTCCATCGCGGCGAAGGCCGTCGCCAGCGCCGCATCAAATCCGGCCGGCTTGCGCCAACGCGGGCCGCCACAGGCCACGGCCACCATCGTCGCGGCATGGGCCAGGTCCACGAGCGCACCGCAACGATGCCAGGTCCGTCCCGCCCGTGCCAGCAACAACGCCTGCACGAGGTGCCGGGCACCGAGCACCCGCATGACCACAACGGCGTCCCTGGACGGCGGGGCGCCGGTAACGGCCCGGTAGAGGGGCTGGGGCCGGAGCAGCTGGCACAGTCCCACCAGGGCCCGTACCTGCTCGACCGTCCTCATCGCCGCACCCAGCGCCCGAGCGGGGAGCCAGTGACGGCTGCAAGCCCGGGGGCGCCCGCGGCGGCCCCCACAGCCACTGGCCCGTGGTGTTGGGATGCCCATGGCTGGGTGCTCCGTGCTTTGGAACGGTGGTCGAAGGCGCCGTGGGTGCCGAAGTCCTTGTCGGAGTCTGCCGGTTCCCACACATTGGCCGGCTGGTCCGCAGGCCGCCGTTCGCTGGTCTGTTGTGCGGCAAAACCGGTGCGGGCGGCCACCTCGGGCTGGTGGATGGGTGGCACCGGCTGTGCCTTTTTGGGCAGCCGTGAAAGGACCCGGGAAAACTGGGGAGTGTTTACGGCAGGCATCTGCACCATCGTGTTGTGCGCTCCGCTGTGCTCGTGGAGCAGTTCACACCGCAGGGACTCGTTGAAGCCCTGAATGGCATGTTTGGCTCCGCCGCAGGCGCTCTGCAGTGGAATGCCGCGGTAGGCCAGTGGGGATCCCACCTTGACCATGGTTCCCCGGGTGCGGCTCCGCATCCTGCGCAGGGCCGCATGGCTCGAGGTGTCCACCGGCACTGTCAGCGCGGTTCCGCCGGCCGCCTCCACCTCCGCGGCGGCGCCGTCGAGCCCCGCCCGCCCGCGGGCCAAGAGTGCAACCCAGGCGCCCCGGCGGCCGAACGCGATGGCGGTGGCGCGGCCAATCCCACCGCTGGCGCCGGTGACGACTACGACCTGGTGAACTGTTTCCATCGCTGCTCCTTAGGGATATTCCCGCTCAAGTTTCGGCGTCGTGGCGAGGCGGCTGGCGGTCTCGAGCATCGCGGCATGGACAAATGCCTGCGGGAAATTGCCGCGGAGCTGGCGCTGTTCGACATCGTATTCCTCGGTAAACAGGCCCGTCGTGGCGCACGCGGCGCGGTTGCGTTCGAACCAGTGCATCGCCTCAACCTCATGGCCCTGCTGGTGGACGGCCATGGCCATGTCGAAGCCACACAGCAGAAACGCCCCTTCCGCCTGTCCCAGGGCGCGGGCGTCCTGGCTGAAACGGTACACATACCCCTCGCGCCCCAGCTCGGCGCGGACGGCTGCCAGCGTTGCCAGGCTGCGGGGGTCATTTGCCAGGACCGCGCCCCGCAGGGCGGGCAGGAGCAGTGCCGCATCCACCCGGCCATCAGTGGGGCTGCGCTGCCATCGGCCGCTGGGGTTCAGGCAATCCCTGGCCGTGTCGGCAACTATGGTGTCCGCCAGTGACGTCCAGGGGGCGCCTTGCGCCGCAGGGGCATGGACGGCCACCGCACGCAGGCCTGCCGCACAGATCAGCCGCGAATGGGCCCACTTGTCGTTGGCGAGCTCCCAAATGCCGGCATCCGGTTCCTGCCAGCGGTCCGTGATGGCTTGTACCGCCGCCTCGGCCGCCCGCCAGTTCTCCAGGTCCAATCGGTCGTGGGTGGCCGCGGCGGCCAAGAGCAGCAACGTCTCGCCGAAGGCATCCAGCTGGAATTGTTCATTGACCCAGTTCCCCAGCTTCGCGGTACCCCCGGGGTACCCCGGCAGGCCGAGGTCGGATTCGTCGGGAACCCGGCCGCCGCTTGCCGTGTATGCAGGTTTCAGGTCCGGCCCGTCCTCCAGAAGCCTGGCGGTGACAAACCGGACGGCGTCATCGAGCAGCGGGTATGGACCGCAGGCTGCGACCGACTGGCCCGCATAGCATTGGTCCCGGATCCAGGCGTAGCGGTAGTCGTAGTTACGCTTCTCGAGTGCTCGTTCCGGCATGCCCAACGTGGCCGCCGCGACCATGGCGCCGCCGGCGCCGGTCATTCCGCGCAGCACGGCATAGGACTGCCTGGCATCGTCGGGGGCTATCGTGTCCAGCAGCTGCGGGACGGCGTCGTCCCAGCTGCGCTCCGTTGCGGCCCACGCCGCGTCCACGTCCACGGGAGCCGACGGGAAGGGCTGCTCGGCCAGTTCCAAGACGAGGTCGTGGCCACCGCCGGCGGGAACCTCCAAGCGCAGCCGCAGCGCGCCGTCGTGCACCGTGGCCTCCGGGGCACCGGAAAGCCGCAGGTACACGCGTCCGCTGCGGCCCGTCCAAACACCGTCCGTACATTTAAGCCTGGTCATCCCGTGTTTGCCGAAGCCCGCACCGGCATCGAGTACCACAGTCACCGCGGCCGGGCCGGAGACGGCGCGCAAGCGGCGCAAGAGGACTGCGCGGTGCGGGTCCGCGGGCAGGGCCAGCGCCTCGCGGCATTCGATGATTCCGTCGGTGGTGACCCAGCGGCTCTGCCAGATCAGCGTCCCGTCCAGATAGCTGCCTCCCCAAACATAGCGGGGGTTCTCCGGTGTCACCGCGAAGGTGCCGCCTCCGCCAATCAGGGAGGAAAAGACAGCCTCACTGTCCCAGTGCGGCACGCACATCCAGGCCACATCCCCGCGCGGACCCAGCAGTGCCGCACGCTCGCCGTCGGCCAGCATGGCGTACTCGCGCAGCACGTGGGGTGATTGGGGCTCCTGGACGATAGCCGGCATAACTTGACACTAGACGCAATGATTGCGCCGACGCAATAGCTTGAGCTGCGGCGGAGGCATGAGGGGGGCGAGGCACCGCCACCGGTGCCCACCCGCGTGGACCGGCTGCCATGGACCAAATTCCACGGGTCGGTGATTGTCGGTCGTGGCGTTTCGTGGATTCTTGACGGCCTGGAAATCCAAATCGTTGCCACCGACGGCTGCCAGCACGCCCTCAACATCTCGACCGCCCAAGTCGGGTTCACCGGGACGGTCAACCCCGTCGGCGAAGTTGTTGGAACCCTGCAGTTTGGGCGGCTCGCCGACAAACCGGGGCGGAAGGGATTGTTCATCCCGACTTTGGCGATCCACCTTCTCGGCGGTGGGATTGCGGGGATGGCGCATCGGATTCTTCATCGGCCCCTTCCTCGGCCTGATCATCACCTACCTGCGCCGCCACATCCCGGAAAGCCCGCGGTGGCTGAGGACGCACGGGAATGAGAAGGAAGCTGAGGACACCATTGACAAGATCGAGGGCGGCATCGTGGCCGACGGGCACGAACTCAGCGAGATCGATGACGATCTGGCTCCTGGAAGTCACCCCCATCAAGAACATCCCGTTCCACCGGATGGCCCACACCGTCCTCCGGAAGGATCCCCAGAAAACATTCCGGGGGTGAGCATGATGATTACGCAGTTGTTCCTGTACAACGCGATCTTCATTACCTATGCACTGGTGTTGCAGAGTTCTTATCACATTTCCCCCAGTGGCATCACGGTCCCATTCTTCCCTTTTGCCCCAGGAAACCTGGCGGCGCCGCTGGTCCTGGGCCCCTTGTTTGACAGCATGGGACGGCGCAAGATGATCTTTGCCAGCTACGTGTTGTCGGGAATCGTGCTGGCCGTCTCCGCCGCGCTGTTCGAGGCGGGGGCGCTGACCGCCGTCACGCCAACAATGTTCTGGTGCCTCTCCTTCTGCTTCGCCTGCGCCGGGGCCTCTTCGGCGTACCTGACAGTCAGCGAGATCTTGCCCCTGGTACTGCGCGGCCAGGCGATTTCCTCCTTCTTTGCCATCGGGCAGATTGTTGGTTCCGTCGCCCCCGCCCTGGACGGTGCCCTGATCGGCGATGGCTACACCCGCGGAACCGGGAAACAGCCCACCGGGGAGTGATGCCCCGTCGGCGCAGTGCGCTGGCTGACGAGGGAGAGGACCAGCGCGTGAAACACGTTGTGGTCGGGGCCAGTGCCTCGAGCGGATCCCCGGAAGCGCTCCGGTGCGCAGCGGCCGAAGCGCGGTGGCGGGGCACGGATTCGGTGGCGGTCCAGGCATGGCGTCCGCCGGCGCCTCCCTCCTGGGCGTGGATGCCCCGCGAACATGGTCCGCCTCCGGCTCTTCGCTTCTGGAACACCGCCTGGTCTACAACGCGAAGTGCCCTGTGATGATCATGCCGCCCTCGCGGACAGGGGAGGAGGAATCAGCGCTGAAGCGCGGGAGCAGGCGGCCGGCCTCGAACGTCGCGAAGGCGGCAGCAGCTTCTGGACGGCCCGGGCTGCGGTTCCAAGGTCCACGTGCTCAGCGGCGGTCGTCGTCGCCGTGGAGGAGGAATTTCTCCGGGCCCCCATGGGGCTGCGGGGAGGAAACAAGCCAAGCCTGCAAACCGGCGTGGTCGCGACGGTCCATTTCATCCATGTAGGCCTGGCGAAGCGTGACGACATAAGCGTGGATGGCCGGGGAATAGGCGCCCTCGAGCGATTGATAGCTGCCGCGCCAAGCCCGGCAGAGGTCCCCATCGTCAAGGGTTCGGACGGCCGCGGTGAAGATGTCGGCCCCGACGGGCATGTCCAGGTGGGGACGAGAAACGGAGACGACGGACGTGGCCGCGGCGGGCGGGGTGGGGACGTGGGGTGCTGTGAGCCGCAGCAACCGGTTGACGGCCCACGGGGACGTGGCTGCGGCCAGCATGACGAGTGGCCAGAGCCGAACATGCAGGAGGACGGCGAGTCCGGCGACCGCCACGCAGGCCCCCAAAGCCGCGGCGGACCCCCACACCCACAGCCAACCGCGCTGGTGCCCGTTCATGCGTCTTCCCCTCCCCGCACAGGGTTCGGGTCTTGCCAGGCAGGCAACTGATGACTGCGTGCGCTCGATGCCGGCGTGGCCAGCGGCGCTGCCAGGGCCCACCACGACGCGGGGCCTGGTTGCGCTGTCTTTTCGGTGTTGGAGACGATCACGAAATACCCCCGGTTGGCGCTGCATCATGCGGTCTGCCGGGGTCTGGGGCTTCAAATTAAGACTACGCCGCAGTTGGGTAACCGGAAAGGGGAGGCGATCCACGCGACGCACGGAAAGCGCCCAGTGGCTGAATTGCCTTCGATGAACCGTGTCAAAATGCCCGCGAAGTTGTCCTTGACACCACAGCCGTTTTTCGTCAATACCTGGGAACTGGCCCCAGTCACCCCGGACCGGAAGCCCTTGCCCATTCGCTGACCGCAATTGCATCGGAAAAAGGCCGAAGGGACCGCCCACGCAGTCCGCCGCCTCCGGCGGAGCAGGGCCGGCCCCGTGACCAATGCTCACGGTTCAGGTCCCCGAAGAATGAACGACTGCCATTTCGTCAGGGAGCGTTCGCCGATGGTGTGGGAGTTCCCTCAGCCGGCTTCACTGGGCCGGCATTGTGCTGCTGATCATCGCGGTCACCGTGTGGTTGGCGCGGTTCATCGGAGGCCGCAGGCACTGTTCGGCCTGAAGTGCCGCCATGCCTCTTGACAACCCCTGGTCTCAGCAAACAGGGAGTGGCGCGTATGTGACCGCCGGCTGTCCGACCGCGACGCAGCCGTTGTCGGTGCACTGCCACGAGACAGGCAACAGGCCCACACCTGCCGCGGCGGTCCGATGACGTGCTTGTTAAAGTCTCATGATCCGGCCTGCCGGACCAACAGGGCGCCGGCATCGACAGTTAGGGTCAGATGGGATGCCTCCCCGAGGGGGTCGCCGTCCAGTTGGAAGGCTTGGGGCGTTGCCACGGAGATTTCTGCCGTCTTGCCGTGAAAATATTCGACTGACGGGTCCTTGCTGCGTCCGCGGCTGAACAGTCCGGCAAGCACGCCGAGCCAACCAAGTCTTCCACGGGGCGCGACAACCATGAGGTCCAGTTCGCCGTCGTCGAACCGGGCGCCCGGGAAGAGCTCCACCCCGCCCTGAAGCTTCCCGCAATTGCCGCACGTGACGCCTCGCAGCCGATGGACCGTTGAGTGCCCGGCATCGATGGTGATGGTTGCCTTGACCGGCCGGCCAGGGAGCTTGCGGATGCCCGCATCGACGTAGGCGAGCCAGCCCACGGTATCCTTGAGTCCATCCTTCGTGTCCGCCATGACGGCCGCGTCGAATCCCAAGCCGGCCATGACCAGGAACAGCTGTTGGTCCCGGGCATGGTCCACCGTCGCCAGAATGACGTCGATGGGGCGGTTGGCGCCAGTAAGCGCCTCCCTGGCAGCGGCAGCCGGGTCATTGATGTCAAGCCCGAGGTTTCTGGCCAGCA
Source organism: Arthrobacter wenxiniae (assembly GCF_013376105.1). GTDB lineage: Bacteria > Actinomycetota > Actinomycetes > Actinomycetales > Micrococcaceae > Specibacter > Specibacter wenxiniae. Next base: position 136,045 of record NZ_JAAMFM010000004.1, on the reverse strand, counting down.
GGTTTCCCGTTCCCAGCGGAATGATTCCCAGGGCCGTGCCCGTACCGGACAGCACCGCTGCCACGCAGCGGACTGTGCCGTCTCCGCCGGCGGCGATGACCACGTCAACGTTTTCGGCCAACGCCTGCCTGGCTTGGCTTGTTCCACCATCCTCTGGCGTTGTTTCCAGGAAAAGGGGCGCCGCCCAACCGTTATTGGACGACACCGTGGTCATCATCGCCCGCACATCGGCGGCCTCGCCCTTGGCTGGATTGATGATTACAGCAGCACGCGGGGGCAGGGAGTCTGCGGATTGGTTCATGGCTTGTTCTCCTGACGGGTGGGAACTCTCGGAAGGAGGCCTCTCCCCATGGGATTGCCCTCCAGCCCTCTCTCGCGCGGAGGGGGCGAAGAATTTACAAAACAAATGCGTGGCAGCTCGCTGCCCTTGTCGGTTCGACGTCATTCTTGCGGTCACCCACACCATATACCGGTGAACCGCACAGGTCTTGAACCAATCGGATTCAATTGTTCGCCGGCTCGACCACCGGTATCGGGGGAGGACCCGCCATTCGCACAATCGGGAAATGGGCCCGGACCACGGAGGGCACTTTGAATAAGGAAGCCTGTGCCGGGCGCGGGCGGCCGGCAGCCAGGTCGATCAGCGCCGGCCCGGTGTGCGGCTCGACCCGTTTGCGAAGGTGCGCGGGTGTTTCGGTCAGGACGACTTCCACGGTCGGGACGACGTGCAGTTTTTGAAGGTGTCCGGCGACGGCTGGGGAGTCTCGCCGGCCCAGCGGCGCTACCGCCCATGCGGCGGAACCCACTATCACCAGGCTGGCTCCGCGGGACCGCCGGGCGGCAGTGGCCGCCCGGACGGGCAGCAAACCCAACCATCCACACCTCATATTTCTAGAACGCGAGGGACGGGGCGTCGGCGGTGGACAGGGTCAGGACCGCTTCTTCCACGGCCTCGTGTTCCTCCAGGCGCCCTTCGATGGTGCGGAGGCGGCGCGCCACGTCGGATTCGGGCAGGTTGCCGGCAAGGTCGACGGCCGCGACCAGGTAGAGCTTGCGCGGGCCGACGTACTCGAGGTGGAGGTAGGTGAGCCTTGCCACTTCCTTGTAGTCCATCAGTCGCAGGGCTGCGGCCTTCCTCAGTGCGGGGGTGACGGCCTGTCCAACGAGGAACTGCCGGTTTTTTTTGGATCAAGACCACGGCAACGATGCCAAGGAGGATGCCGACCAGAATGGATCCGACGGCGTCGGGCGCGGCGGATCCGGTGAGCTGGTGCAGGAGGATGCCCGCGGACGCCAGCACGACGCCGGCCAGTGCCGCGCCGTCCTCGGCGAAGACGGCCCGGGTGGTGGTGTCTGAGCTGTTGAGCACCTGGTCCAGGACCGGGCGGTCCTGTTTGCGCGCCTCCGCGCGGGCCTGGCGCAGGGCCTGGGCGAAGGAGACGCCCTCCAGGATGAATGCGGCGCCGAGCACCATGTAGGCGAGGGCAAAGTTCGTTGCCGGCTCCGGGGCCAGGAGCTGTTGGGCGCCATGCGTGATGGAAACCACGGATCCGGCGGTGAAAAGTCCGAAGGCGGCAAACATCGACCAAACGTAGGCTTCGCGGCCATATCCCATGGGGTGAGCGGCGTCCCGGGGTTTCGCCGATTTTCGCTCGGCGACGAAGAGAAAAGCCTGGTTGCCCGTGTCCGCCCACGAGTGCGCGGCCTCCGCCAACATCGACGCGGAGCCCGTGATCAACGCCGCGGCCGTCTTCGCCAGCGCAACCAAAAGATTGACACTGAAGGCAAGGACCACCGTGAACGACATCGACGCCGGCCCCTTCACGGGGCGCTGGCACTGCGGGCCGAGATCACGGAGGCCTCCTGGGGGATGTGGGACAGTCCAGCGGTGCGGACCGCCATTTCATTCTGCCCTGAAGCGCCAGGACTTGGAAGTGCCAGATTTCGCACGGCCCGTCGCCGGTGTCGTTGTTGCAACCTGATGTTGTTGCAGATTGTGGGGTGTGTTGGGGTGCGGTTCACTGGGGTGGTGGTTGGATGGGGGTAGATGAGAGGGATGTGGCGCCCGCCGCTTCCACCGGACCATTAAGGCAGTCATGGACCATTTTGAGGCCGAGCATCCCCGGCCGCGCCACTTCCTGCTTCACCTGAGCGACACCCACCTGCTGGGGGGTCCGGGTCCCCTGTACGGCGCGGTGGACAGTGAGGAGCGGCTGCGTCAAATCTTCGCCGAGATCGCCACGTCGGGTGCCCGGCCGGAAGCTGTCATTTTTACCGGCGACCTCACCGACAAGGGCGAGCCCGGGGCGTATGCCAAGCTGCGCGGGATTGTGGAGCCGGCGTGCGCGGAGATGGGCGCGGAGGTGATCTGGGCGATGGGGAACCATGATGATCGCGGGAACTTCCGCGCGGGCCTGTTGGGGGAACCGGCTGACGGCGCGCCCGTGGACCGCACGTACTTCCTGAACGGGTTGCGGGTCATCACCGTGGATACGTCGGTGCCGGGCTTCCATCATGGGGAGCTGGGCGCGGACCAGCTGGAGTGGCTGGCCGGGGAGTTGGCCACGCCTGCCCCGGACGGGACCATCCTGGCCCTGCACCACCCGCCGGTGCCCAGCGTGCTGGACCTGGCCGTGCTGGTCGAGCTGCGCGGCCAGTCCGGGCTGGCGGCCGTGGTGCGGGGCTCGGACGTGCGCGCCATCCTGGCCGGGCACCTGCACTACTCGACCAGCGCCCTGTTTGCCGGGATCCCGGTGTCGGTCGCCTCGGCCACGTGCTACACCCAGGACCTGAACGTCCCTGGGGGCGGCACCCGGGGCCGCGACGGCGGGCAGGCGTTCAACCTGGTCCACGTCTATGAGCACACCATTGTCCACTCCACCGTTCCGCTGGGTTCCGGCCCGACGGTCGGGGAGCTGGTCAGTGCGGAGGAGACGCGGGCCCGCCTTGACGCGGCCGGGGTGCGCATTCCCGACCATGCCGCGCGCACCACGGGCATCCCGGTCCAGGCCCGACGGCGCGGGCTGGCGCCGCGCTAGCCTTGCCCATCGTGGCGGTGGTCGCCGGTGGCGGGCTGATTTTCCCAGGGGGCCGTGATCGGGAAATACTTCTGCAGGAAGTCCGTGACCAGTTCGGCGCGTTCCGCGGCGGGCACCTCGGGGAAGCTGCCGTCGTTGAGGCAGAAAAAGTCCATGTTGCGTTTGGCGAGCAGTTTGGGCAGGTAGTTCAAGCCCGCCCGGGCCGTCGTGTCGACGTAACGCACCTTGGCGCCGGTTTGCACGGTGGCCCGGCTCACGGGGCGGCCGAAGTGCGCGGACTACGGCTGGGGTTCCTCGAATGCAGGACGTTCACGACGGGGATGCAGGGGTGCCGGCCTCCCGGCAGGCGCTCCGGACCATTCGTCGGTGGCGGAGGCTGCAGCATGTTCGCCATTGTTCGTCCCGCATAGGTCGCGGGATATCGCCAGAACGGCATCTTCCCACCGAGGTTCCCCCGGGTACCGGCAGTCAGCGCCGGGGCAAACCGTGCATGGCCCTGAACGCGAGCGCCCTCGACCAGCGCGGCGGGCCGGTGCTGGCGGCCGGGGCGGGTCAAGCCGGCGGCGTTCACCGAGGGCGTACCGGCGGCAGGACTATGGCTGGCTTCACGATCGTTTTACTGGCATGAGGCGCCGCCCGTTCGTGGGCAGGCCGCGCCGCCACCAACCGGCCACGACCGCCTGTGGAGGTGTGCGGTGAAAGAGTCTCCCAACGTTCCCCAGTCAGGGCTTGGGGCCGAAGATGCCATGGATGCCTATTCCCGGACCGTCATCGCGGTGGCCGAAGAGGTCGCGCCGCATGTGGCCGCCGTGGAGATGACGGGCAGCGGCCGCAACGGGAGCGTACGCCTGGGTGCGGGCTCCGCCGTCGTCTTTACCGAGGACGGCTACATGCTGACCAACGCCCATGTGGTTGCCGGGGCCAGCGCAGGGTGGGCGGCCTTTGCCGATGGCACGGGAACGGACATCGAGATCAGGGGCGCGGACGTCCTGTCCGACCTCGCCGTCATCCGCGGCGCGTCGCACCTGCATGCCCCGGCCAGACTCGGTGACGCCGAGGGGTTGCAGGTGGGGCAGCTGGTCATTGCCGTGGGCAACCCGCTGGGCCTGGCCGGATCGGTGACGGCCGGGGTGGTCAGTGGGCTGGGGCGGTCCATGCCCACGGCGCTGGGCCGCACCCGCCGGGTGATCGAGGACGTGATCCAAACCGATGCCGCGCTCAACCCGGGCAGTTCCGGAGGCGCGCTGGCCGATGCACGCGGCCGGGTGGTCGGCATCAACACGGCCGTGGCGGGCGCCGGCCTGGGTCTGGCCGTTCCGATCAACGCGACCACCCGGCGGATCATTTCCGCGCTGATGGCCGACGGGCGGGTCCGGCGCGCCTACCTGGGCCTGGTCAGCTCCCCGATGGCGCTCAACGACACCCTCGCCCTGCGCACCGGCCAGCGGGAGGGGCTGCGCGTGGCGGACGTCATCGCAGGGTCGCCGGCGGACAGGGCCGGGTTGAAGCCCGGCGACCTGGTGCTCACCGCCGGGCAGCGCCCCGTCTCAAGCGCCGAGAGCCTGCAAAAACAGCTGTTCGCCGAGGCCATCGGCATCCCGCTGCCGGTGACCGTGCTCCGAAACGGCGCGATGGTGGACGTCATCGCCGTGCCGGTCGAGATGACGGAGTAGAGGCGGCCCGGCCGGCCGGGGAATCAGTGCCTGACGTCCGCTGTCAGAACTTCAAATGCCTCCACGTCCAGGATCTGCATGTCCTGTGCGGCACTGGTTTCCGTTCGAAGCCGGGCCGCGGCCTTCTGGCTGGCCGAAAGCGCGTCTTCGTCGTCCCACAGGGTGATGGAGAGGGACTTGCTGTCCTTGCCCAGAAGGTAATAGATCCCCCGGCAACCCGGCATTTCCAGCACCTGCTCGACGGTGGCCGCCGTGGGCGCGCCGGTGCTCCCGGGGCCGGGACGGTATGTGCTGACTCTGGCGAACATGAATTCCTCCAATTTTGCGTGGCGGGCCGGCCGCCGCCGGACGGTGAAATCGTGGGGCGGCCGGTCCCAAGGCGGATTGCGCCCCTCAAACAAGTAAGGATCCAATCGCGTCCGAATGCAATGCTGCGAATGCAGTCCATGGTGGGAATCCGCCGTACGGCCCGGCCGTTTCAGCCCGCCGGCGGTGATGCGGCCCCGGACCGCCACGCCGGGTTCCAACTGGCGCGCGGTCGGGTCCATGGGGAAGGATGGGGGATGGAATCCGTGGCGGCGCCGGTCCCCGCAGCCACGGGACGAGCCGCGTGCCCCGCACGGCGGTCCACCCCCCAGTCGCCTCACAATTGCCCGGACGGGCGGAGGAATATCAAGAATGACCGCAAGTGAAGAAGTGGCCGCCCGTTCCATGCCTGCCCCGACGACGCCGGACCCGCGCCTCCCGCGGTTGGCCGACGTTGCGGCATTCACCGAGTACATGGCCCAGGGCTGGGGCACGCCGGACAGGACGCCGCCCGTGGTGGCGGGTGCCGCGGCCGCCGCGGCGCAGCACCGTTCTCGCCTCTCCGCGGAATTTGCCGGCCAGGCCTTGATCGTCGGCGCCGGCACCGCCCCCGTGCGCAGCAACGACACATACTATGATTTCCGCCCGGATTCGGACTTTTACTGGCTTACCGGCGCCGCTCTAGAAGGAGCGGTTTTGGTCATGACACCGTCCGGGGCCTCGCACGAGGCCACGCTCTTCATCCCGGCGCCGTTCTACGCCGGCGACCCCCGGTTCTTCACCAATGCCGCGCACGGGGAGATGTGGGTCGGTTCGGCCGCGGACTTTTCCGACTGGGCTGCGGCGCTGTCCCTGCCGGTGAAGGCCCTCACGGAGCTCGACGCCGGCATCGGCGCCGCCATGCGCGCCAGCTCGGGGACGCTTGCGGCCGGCCCCGTCCAGGCCGACGTGCGGCGCCGCCACGGGATTGGTGCCGGCGGCGCGCTGGGACGGGTCCTCTCCACCCTGCGGATGGTCAAGGACGACTGGGAGATCGCCCAGCTGCGCGCGGCCGTCGGCCACACGGTGGACGGGTTCGCCGCCGTCGTGCGGGAAATCCCCGCCGCCATCCAAGGTGGAGGGGAGCGCTGGCTTCAGGGCACATTTGACAGGCACGCCCGTACCGTCGGCAACGGCGCGGGCTACGCCACCATTGTGGGCAGCGGCAAGCACGCCCCGACGCTGCACTGGGTGCGCTGCGACGGCCCCGTCCTGGAGGACGAGGTGCTGCTGCTGGACATGGGGGTGGAGGCGAACAGCCTTTACACCGCAGATGTCACGCGCACGTTCCCTGCCAGTGGCACCTTCAGCCCCGTCCAGCGCCAGGTCCACGACCTGGTGGAGAAGTCGCACCGGGCCGGCCTGGCCCAGGTGGGGCCGGGAAAGCACTTTGCCGATTTTCACGACGCCTGCATGGAGGTCATCGCCAACGGACTCAACGACTGGGGCCTGCTGCCGGTCTCGGTGGATGAGGCGCTGTCGCCGAGGGGCCAGCACCACCGCCGGTACCTGGTGTGCGGGGTGGGGCACCACCTGGGCCTGGACGTGCACGACTGCGCCCAGTCCAGCTACGAAAGCTATCAGGGCTCGCCGCTGGTTCCCGGCATGGCGCTGACCGTGGAGCCCGGCCTGTACTTCCACGAACACGACCTCACCCTGCCGCCGGAGTTGAGGGGGATCGGCGTGCGCCTGGAGGACGACATCGTGGTCACCGACGCCGGCTCGGACGTCATCTCCGAGGCCCTGCCGCTGGACGCCGCCGGCATTGAGGCCTGGATGCGGCAGATCCAGGGGGCCTAGCTCCAATGCCACCTGCACGGCGGCCGTTTTGCCGAGGGCTGGCGGGTTGGCCGCGCCGGTCGACCGGCAGCCGAGGATCCTGGTGGGGGCGGAGCCCCTCTTTGATCGGTCTTCCAGCTCGATCACACCCAAGACGATGGGCCACGCGGGTGTCCCGGCGGGTTCCTTTCGCCCTAAACCTCGGGCTCGCCCATTCGTTTCAGCAGCTCGGCCATCGCGGATGGATAGGCGCGGCTGGATGGATAATTGCTGTGCGTGGCCAGCGTCAACATGTACGAGGACGTGTCCAGTTCGTCGGCCCCGCGGTCAATCTCGTTCCCTGCATACGATTTCACCGGGAATCCCAAGAAGTCGGTGCGGCGCCAGAGGTTGATCCAGCGAGGCAGGCTGTCCCCGGGGGTTGTGAGCAGCTGCGAAAGTGACTGGGGATGGCTTTGGTGCGGGTGCGTCGTGTCGTAGTCCTTTGCCACCTGCCTTTGCCATGGATCCGGAGCCCACAGGGAGGCGCCCAGGCTCCCGGGGGTGCCCAGAACTGTTGGTCCGAAAAGTTCCGGGAAAAAGCGGCCAAAATAGGCTCTCAGCTGGCAGCCGTAGGTCAGCAACCCGATATTGCCTAGGTCCTTTCCATCCGCATGCCGGGCAAACAAACAGGCTACAGCCAACACCCCGCCCAAGCTGTGGGCCGAAAGGATCACCTTGCGATGCGGTTCGGGAGCATCGTCGAAGTCAAGCCACTCCTCGATCCGGGCACACAGTTCAGGGACCACACGTTCGGCATAGCACGGCGGGCCAAAGGGGTGGGCGGCATTGGGCAGAAAACACATCAAGTCCCACAGGACCCCGGCCGGGCGGAACGTGCTCGACGCGGCACTCACAACAATCCCACCCACCAATGCCAGCGCTACAATTCCCAGCACCGCACTTGACATCCCCTGTGTCAGCAAAGACCGGGTTGGTGCCCCGTCCTCTGCTATGGAGGGCTGGACAAGGCTCCAGCCCAGTGAGCCCATCAGACCGACCAAAAAGGTTCCGGCCAACCAACTTAGGCTGTGTTCGACGCGGTGGAGCAGCGCCGCCGTTCGCCGCCCTTCCAACACCCGGCGCGCCACACTGCCAATCGGCGGAACTGACGGCTGGGGGCGGCCGTCCGGATACCTGCCGGCCGTGACGCCTTCCGTGGGCATTGAGTTGGGGTCCGGGGTGCTGAGCACAAACAGCTTGCCAAATAACTGGCTGCACAGTACCCAGGCGAGTATGAAAACCACCACTATGACCGTGATGAAAAGGGCAAGGCCGTACTGGTCATAAACCGGGACTTCCGTGACCATGGGGGCAGCTCCGTTTGCAGCCGCGCTCCCATCCGTCACTATTCGCCACACCACCGGATCTGCGGTCCCGCCTGTCAGCGACAACTTTCCATTGAGGAAGTTGGCGGTGCCCACCACCAGGACACTGCTCAACGCCAGGGCAACGCCCAGGGAAATAGTCATGATGATGCCGGGGCCCATGCCGCGCCAGCCTTCCCGGTTACGGGACCCCTCATCCCCCTTTCGAAGGACACGCCACGCCAAACAGGCAAGCAGCAGGGCGGCCACGACAAACAGTCCGGCGGGCAGCCCCGCGGGCCCCGGGCGGTGTGGGGTCATCTTCATGACCAGGCACCCTGCGATGAAGCATGCGGCAGAACCTGCAAACAACACAAGGGAGGCAGCGGTTCCGGCGCCCCGCCGCCAGCCGAGTCCGGTAATGGACATCCCGAGCATCGCCAGGGTCAGTAGGCCCGGCGTCCAGAAGACGCCAAGAAAATGTGAACCCTGCTGCGCCGAAGCTGACGCGACGGCCGAGGATTCCGGAGGAAACCACAGCAGTCCGGCATTGACCAGACCCAAGGCCACGACCAGCCCAAGCAGGCTCGCAGCCCACCTGAGTTCGCGGCGCCAGACCGGACCGGCCGTCCTGCCGGTGGGCTTCCCGGAGCCCGCGACGTCGGCATTGCCGGTGACGCTGACCAGGATTCGACAGGTAACGGCAATCAAGATCGCCACAGCCACGAGCAGGACGATAAAGGAGCCGCGTCCCGCGGCGATCGCGGAAACGGTGCGTGCAGGGTTGCGGCCGTCAACCAGCACCTTGCTCAAGCCGGCGCCGCACGCCGGAGCGAAGAATGTCGAGGCATCCCGGCAGCCAGGAACCGGAGAATACAGGGCATCCCAGGCAAGCATGGCGACAACAAGGGCGCCTGCGCCGGAAAGATGAAGCAGCTCCGTTGCCCGCGGCATCATCGGGCTGTACCAGAATCCCTTTGTTTGGAGAATCGGACGGCCGGGGCTGGCGGAATCGGCGGATGTCGTTGGCCCGGCGGGCAGGGAACCGCTTTCGGGGTGGGCGGCGACATTGGCGGCGTACCTGACCCGCCCCAGGACTGAAAGAGCATAAATGACCGCCAGCATCGCCAGGGGCAGAATGGCCAGCACGACGTTGCGCCTCGGTTGGTCAAGTGCCGCCAGCCCATTGAACAGGCCTGGAAGCGTGGAGCAAATTTCTCCTGAACGGACGCATTGAGTGCCGATCAGGTCCACGCTTGCGGCAGTGGCAGAGGCAACCAGGAGCAGCGTCAGAAAAAGTCCAAAGACGCGCACGATTCCGCCACCATTGGCATCCCGCCACCCCCTGCCACCAGCCAGGCCGGCGTCACCGTCACCGTCCCCGGGCTTGGGTTTCCGCGTCAGCGGGCGCATCCAATATGCTGCGTTGCACAGGGCAAATGGCAGCATCATGAGCCAGCCAACCCTTCGGATGACCGCCGCACCCTTGCCCAGGAGGTTGGCCCCCGGCACCGGGGCATACCTGGCCATGGCGCCCCAGGAATAGGCCTCCCGGCGCACATTGGCGGGCACCTCGCTGCCAAATTGTGGCGGAAGCCCGGCGTCCTTCGATGGCGTTTTCGGGATCCAGAACGAGCCCAAGTCATCTCCCGACACCATTACGGCGTCGCCGTGGGGTACGCCCAAAATGTCCCACGGAGGGGTGTCCCTGACACCGTGAATCCTCAATTCGAGGATGTGGGGAGTGGCTGGCGGCTCATCCCGGGGTACTGATGGACCATTCGATTCGATGCTCATGGCAGTTCCCATCTGCGCGACCAGCTCCGGCAGGGAGTAGCTGATGCTACAACAAATCGAATGCCAAGAACAGGATTACTTCGCAGCCGGTTCCCCTGACGAGAACCGGAACGGCGCCGCCGTGAAGGGGAGGCCTCAGGTTTCAAGAACCGGGCTCCGCAGCTATGCCGCAACAGTGTTTCGGGATTAGGCTTATCGATGATCCTTCTGTGTTCTGACTCATAATCCGTACGGACGATGCGGAGAGGCAGCCGATGCGGGAGCCCACCATGGAGAAGCCGGGTCCGCCGGAACCTGGCCCAGCCGGGCACCGGCAGTCCACTGAAGAGGGGATGAACGATGAATACAGGCACGGGTCAAGCCCAGGGCCGGGGGCTGGAAGTACGGTCCATCGACTACGTACCGCTCAATGAGCGGCACGGCAAGGTCTCCCACATCGGGCCGTTGTGGTTCATGAGCAATGCCCAGATCGCCACGTTGGCTGTCGGACTCATCAGCATCACCACTGGTGGCAACCTGATCTGGTCACTGATTGCCATCGCCCTCGGAACTCTTCTGGGGACCCTGTTCATGGCCGCGCACTCGTCGCAGGGGCCCCAGCTCGGCCTTCCGCAAATGATTCAGTCCCGGCCGCAGTTCGGATATATCGGCGCCTTGCTGGTGTGGCTTTTTGCCTATTTGCAGTACGCGGGCTTCAACATTTTCAATACCGTGCTGGCTGGCCAGGCGCTCTCTGCGTCGGTGCATGTTGGATCGGGGGCCCTCTGGTTCTGGGTGGTGACCATCATCGCCGTCGTCGTGGCCCTGTTCGGCTATGACCTCATCCATGGCTTCGAGCGCTACCTGACGTACTTGACCATCGCCATGCTGGCTCTGCTGACGGTGGCGGTTTTGACCCACCTTTCCATGCCGGCCGGTGCCTACAACATGGGACACTTCCATCTGGTGCCATTCCTGGGCCAATTGGGTGTGGCTGCCGGGTACCAGATTTCATGGGCCATTTATGTTTCCGACTACTCCCGCTACCTGCCGCCCACGTCCGCCCGGGGCACATTCCGGTGGACATTCTGGGGCAGTGCGCTGGGCGGCATCTGGGTCATGTTCCTTGGGGCGTTTATCGCAGCGGCAGCGGGCAAGAATTTCGACACCATCAGCTCCATCGAGGCCACTGCCGGCAAACTCTTCCCCGGGTTCGGTTCCATTGCGCTCTTTATTGCAGCCCTCGGCCTGGTGTCCGTCACGGCGCTGAACATGTATGGCGGGTCCCTGACGCTGATTTCCTCGATCGACAGCGTGCGCCAAATCCGCCCCACGCTGCGCCTGCGGGTGACCACCATTGCGATCACGGCCGCGATCTCGCTGGTCTTTGCGAATCTCGCGTCGGCCGACTTCCTGGCCAGCTTCAACGATTTCCTGCTGCTGGTGCTGTATTTCTTCATCCCCTGGACGGCGGTAAACCTGACGGACTACTTCATCGTCCGCAGGGGCCACTATGCGATCGCCGAGATCTTCAAGGCTGACGGCATCTACGGCAGGTGGGGCTGGCCGGGGATCATTGCGTACCTGGTTGGCTTCATCGTCATGATTCCGTTCTTTTCCGCCGGTGCGCTCTTCGTTGGGCCGGTGGCCGCGGCCATGAAAGGCGCCGACATCTCACTGTTCATCGGGCTGCCGGTCTCGGCGGTGCTTTACTGGCTGCTCACCCGAGGGGTGGATGTTCAGGGCGAGACGGAGCTGGCCAAGGCCCAGGCCGCGGAACTGGAGGTGGCCGCGCACGAACACATCCTGCCGTAGGGCCGGCAGCGGCCGGAAAGTTTGGGGTCGATGAAGTGCAGTCGCCGTTCGGCCGCGCCGGAAGTGGCGACGGCCATGTCCGTGCCGGTGAGTGTGGTGGCCGGCACGCCGCGCCGATGCGGGTCCGCCATGCCGATTGTCCACGGCGGGCCGGGATGCGGCCCTCCCAACAGCTGGATGTCTCCGCCTCCGTTCACGGCGTGGGAGGTTGAACCTGCGATTCGGAGCATATCGCTGGCCCGCTCGATGGCCCACCAAGAGCGCGAGCATCAGGCTGAAAGCCACGATGAGTGCATCCTTGACCATCTGACGAACTGGATCCGACCCCGTCAGGAGGAATGACCCGAAGGAATCCGCGTTCAGGAGGGGGATGTACTTTGCCAGTGCGCGGACCAATCCCAGGGCTGGCTGCGTACGCTGGGTCGGAATCGAGAGGGTCACGTCCGTGGCCAGCAGCGCCGCGAGTGCGGCAGCCGCCGCCCCGGTGCGGTGCTGGCTGCTGGACGGGACCGTGTCGAGCGAGAGCAGGAGTCCCAGGATAAGAAAGAAGGTCAGGACCAGATCCGACACAAGGTGACTTCGATGGCCGCGGCCGGCAATCCGTTGGTCGGAGGTGCCCCGGCACGCTGGAACAAGTGGGATCGGGCTCCCTCGGCCGCGGCACCCCCGGCACCACACGGTTGACACCCAATCAAGGGAGGTCGGTAGGAACAACGGCCGCGTAATTGGGCCGTTGGGTCCCCAAGAAGGACGTGGACAGCACGGAGTGGGTCTCCGGGGAGGACAGCTCCAACGGGATGGCACAGACGACCAGGGGCATGAAGATCGAAGTGACCGGATCGTTGCCGCCGCTTCACTGTTGCGAACTGCGCTGGGCCCCCTTGACCTTAAAGTGGGGCCTTTTGGCCGTGTCCGGGAGCGGCGGAAGTTTCTACAGTGGCAACTACAAGGCAGGGAAACATAATGACAGGGAGGGCCGCAAGCCGTGCGAGGCGAACAGGGTGAAATTCGGCAACGGGTCCGGTCAACGATGATTCAGGACGAAACCCAATTTCCCGTTTGGTGTGACCGCTGCGCAACGGACGCCCACATCGTGATCGAGTCTGTCCGCCGCCCCCACTGGGCACCCTGCAATTTCCTGGACGTAACGTACTTCTGCACGAAGTGCGATTCACTGTACGAGCACCTGGTCAAAGCTGACGAGCTCAATGCCAACTTTGCTGAGGTGGTCGATGGCCTCACGAATCGCGTCAGGGTATGACGAATTCGGCGCATGGGCACACGCCGCCCACAGTGCCGCCAGCATTCCCTGCCGGTGAGGGCGCCCGGCGTGGTGCCCGGCGCCCGGAACCCGCGGCAACATTTCCGACGGCCGGCGGCACCGGCCACACAAAGATGGAGTGACTGGCATGACCGATCAATTTGTGGACGGGCGCTTTGCGGGAAAGACTGCGATCGTCACTGGTGCGGGATCCGGGATCGGCCGTGCAACGGCTGTCCGGCTGGTGCACGAAGGAGCCAGGGTTATCGCCACCGACGTCATGGAGGAGCGGCTTCAAGAGTTGCATGGCGCCGTCGACAGCAGCCAACTGGTCACGGTTTCCGGGGATGTGGCTGCGCCAGGCACGGTGGATGCCCTGGTGGCCGCTGCGGACGGCAGGATTGATGCATTGGCCAATGTTGCTGGAATCATGGATGGGTTTCTTCCCGTGGCCGAGATGGAAGATGCCCTGTGGGAGCGCGTTTTCGACGTCAATGTCACGGCTGTCATGCGGTTGACCCGTGCAGTCCTTCCATTCATGCTCGCAGCGGGTGCGGGCTCGATCGTCAACGTCAGTTCGGAGGCCGGCCTCCGTGGTTCTGCCGCCGGAACGGCCTACACGACGTCGAAACACGCGGTGAATGGTTTGACCAAGAGCACGGCCTTTTTCTACGGGCCTCAGGGAATTCGCTGCAACGCAGTTGCACCCGGCGGCGTTGCCACCAACATCGACGCCTCGATGAAGTCGGAGTTCGCCGGCCAGCGGCTCAGGTCCTTCATGGAAACCAACGTACCGTCCGTGGCCACGCCCGAAGAGTTGGCTGCGGCCATCACGTGGCTGCTCAGTGATGACGCCGCAAATGTCTCCGGGGTGATACTGGCCAGTGACGGCGGCTGGGCCGCGATTTGAGGAACCTGGCTGGGCGCGGGCAGCCAGGTTCCCTTCGCAATGCATCGAGTCCGACGCCGGCGGGCCACTTGGGACTGCAGCGGAAGGGCGGCAGTTGTGCCGGCGCCGATGGTCTTCAAGGAAGGAGTGAAAGATGAGAGCAGTTGTGGTTTACGAGTCCATGTACGGCACTACCCGGCACGTTGCGGAAGCCGTGGCCCGCGGTCTGGGCGGTCTCGAAACCGTGAAGGTCGTTTCAGTATCGGCCGCCTTCGACTCGCGTTATGCCGGGCCTTCCATTTTGACCGGTCGGGCCTCCAGGGGAATTGCCAATCACCTGCGGGCTTCGGGTTTCACCATGTTGGCGCCGGCGGAGAGTTTCGTTGTCAGGGGCAAGGACATCCTCCTGCTGCCCGGGGAACAGTTGCGGGCGGAGGCGTGGGGCAGGAATTTGGCGGAACAGCTGGGGGCGGTGCCATGAGTTTTCCCGTACCCAGTCAACGTTTCTGTGGAGCATGTGACGTCCTCTTGTCCTTTGCAGCCGTGTCAGCTGATGCGGGTGCGGTCATGGCCGTAGCTTTCAACGGCGCTGGAGTTCCGTTGGCGTCCGTGGAACGCGGTCCCTTTCGTTCGTTCTTGGGCCCGGGAATCATATTGGGCGGCTGCGACAGCGGACACATCTGGTTGCTGCCCTCGCGCTGGCCTGACACCCTGGTGGGCATGGCTCGCAGCCTGTGGCGCGGTGACTGCGGCGACCGGAGATGTGCTTGGGCTGCTCATGCCGGACCTTGTCTACGGCCGCGAAACTAAGGCATTGGCGGATGCCGCCACCGCGCAGGATATTGTCGATCTTTTCCCGGTCGCTCCCATAGCGGTCGTTCCGGCGCTTCGCGCGGCGCGTGGCTGCGAGTTCCGGGGTGGTTCCTGATCGGCGCCGCGCTGTTGTTTGCCGGGATGTGGCTGGGGGAGATCATCCCTGACCTGGCCGCCGGCCGGCCTCCACCAGCGCCGCCGCATGGCGCGTGAGCACCAATCCCGTCCATGTCTTGGACCTGGCCATTTTCCTCCCTGCGACATGTGCCAGCGGCGTCTTGACATTGCGTCACGGGCGCATGGGCCGGATCACGGCCCCGGCGGCTCTTGTTCTTCCTGCCCCGACGTGCCTCCCCATTCTTGTCACGCCATTTGTCACCTATGCGGGCGGAGTCACACCCGGGTGGGCCGTCATCCTTCCCATCGTGCCCTTTGCCCTGGCCACGCTCGCGGTGCTCTGGAAACTGCTCCGCCCGATCAACGGCTCCGCCCGTGGCCGCGCGGGCCTGAATGATCCCGACGGACCGGGGTGCGGCCCCGTGGCGCGTGGAGACGAGGGGTCAGGTGCCCTGCCCGCCACCTGTTCCCTGGGCGCCGGTCGCGAGTTCTGCCTCGAGCCGTTCGACGTCGTCCGCGCGGCACAGTTCGGTGCCGGGCGTCAGGACGGCGGCGCTTCCGGCGGCGACGGCCGTCCTCAGGGCCATCTCGGGATGGCATCCCTGTGCGAGCCGCAGGACAAAGGCGGCCAGGAAACTGTCACCTGCTCCTACTGCGCTGACCAGGTGAACCTGCGGAACCTGCATCCGGGTGGTCCCGGCCTTGGAGACAAGCAGTGCCCCGGCGTCGGCGAGTGTCAGCG
Source organism: Arthrobacter wenxiniae (assembly GCF_013376105.1). GTDB lineage: Bacteria > Actinomycetota > Actinomycetes > Actinomycetales > Micrococcaceae > Specibacter > Specibacter wenxiniae. The sequence goes on along the minus strand of NZ_JAAMFM010000004.1, from coordinate 120,451 downwards.
CAACGTATTCGGTGGAGCCGTCGGCAATCAGCGCCGAAGCGGCAGCAAGCTGCTGTTCCCCGGACTCGAGGGCCGTACCGGCGTGCTCGGCCAGTTCCCTGCGGCTCGGCTTGACCATGAAAACGCCTTCTGCGAGCGCCTCCGTGAGGGCCGGACCGGAAGTGTCCACGACACACCGCGCGTCGGCCTGTCGCGCCAATCGGGCGACGCGGGCGTAGAAGTCGTGCGGCACCCCTGGCGGCAAGCTGCCGCTGGCAACCACGTAACCGCCTGCCCGGAGGGAGCGCTTGACCAGCCGCAGGCAGTTGCGCCACTCATCCTCACTGAGTGCGGCGCCTTCCAGCACGAACCGGAACTGCTTCCCCGTTGACGTCTCATCGACCGTGAAGTCCTGCCGCGTGTTGCCCCGGACCGGGACAACCAAGGCCGGGACCCCCTCCGCCTCCATAAGCTTGCGGTAGGTATCCCCGGTGGTGCCGCCAGCGGTGTACACGGCCAGTGCGTGGCCGCCGAGCCGCTGGATCACCCTGGCAACATTGGCTCCTCCGCCTCCGGGGTCGAGGTGGCTTTCGTTGCACCGAAGCTTGTGGCCGCTGAAGACGCGGTCAGTGGAGGTGCTCACGTCCAACGCCGGGTTCACGGTGAGCGTGAGAATCGGAATGGCGAACCGCGGCTGCGAGGTGTCCATGATGCCCAGCATAGGGGGTCGGCTCCCATCCCGGGCTGGAAATCACGGTCCAGGCCCTCCTGCATAATGCGCCGGCACCCGGCGCGCCTGCGCCAGCCGGCGGCGTCAAGGCTCGACGGCGTGGTGCCAACTTGCGTGGGTAGTGCACTTAAGCGACGGGCCAGACAACCCGCGTCAGCCAGGTCGCCGGATCAGGCTGCTTGGCCGGGTCGCTGAGGTAGTATTCCCACATCGTGTCCGCGGGTGTGCAACCATCCTCCCGCATGCGCTCTTGGATGGCCCCGTAGGTTGTTCCCAGTGTGTCGTACGAGCCCCTGTGGATGGCCTCATAGGCCTCGGCCTCCGGCAAGGCGCTTGCCTGGACGTCTGCCGTGGCCGTGAAACTGCCGGCAACGGGGAAGCCTGCTTCGACATCAATGGTCTGTGCGGGCATGCCGTGGTACAGCGCGAACGGAGGGCCGGCCAGACGGGTATTTTGAGCCTGGGTTGCCGCCATCACCGCGCCGAAGGCCCGCCCAAAGAACTCCCTGAGGGCCTCCATGGGGACCACTTCGCGAACGACGGCCGTCCGCTGCGCAGGCGTATGGACTATCGTGGTTTCCGGTTTCGAGGTGTTCACAAGGCCAGACTCCGCCATGGACGCCCGGCTGGATAGAGCCGAACGGCCCTGCTTTCAGCGCGCCTGTTCCGGCGTCCGGGCAAGGCCCCCGTCAGCAACCCGCCCTGCAAGCGAGGTGGACCCCGTGCCGACCCGCCCGGAATGCCCCGCCCGCCTGCTGGCAGCGTTGCGGACCACGGCTTTTTCGCGGTTCCCGGGGGACTTTCTGCCCTAGTCAATGCGGCACATTTGGGGTCGGATTGACTCATGACAGCAGGAATTGAATCCGGAACCCGTTGGCCCGTTATTCGCAAGGACATCACGGGATTCCGGGTTCGGCCAAACCTGGTGGACTACGAAGCGGCCTGTGCTGGATTCAGCTGGGACGAAGCCAGGCGTGCCCTGTCCGGGCTCCCCGGCGGCGCCGGTCTCAACATCGCCTATGAGGCCGTGGACCGGCACGCTGCCGGCGGGAACGCCAGTCGCACGGCCCTGCGGTTCATCCAGGCAGACGGCAGCACGCACTCCCTAAGCTTTGCGGATCTGGCCCAGCTGAGCAACCGCTTCGCCGGTGTCCTGCGAAGCCTTGGAATCGTGCGGGGGGAACGCGTTTTTTCCCTCTTGGGCCGCACTCCCGGGCTGTATGCTGCGATTCTCGGCACGCTTAAGAACGCCAGCGTTTTCTGCCCGCTCTTCTCGGCGTTCGGTCCCGAGCCCATCCGCCAAAGGCTGGAACTGGGAGAGGGCCGGGCCCTGGTGACGACACGGGCCCTGTACCGCAAGAAAATCGCGCCGCTGCGTGCCTCGCTTCCGCACCTTGACCATGTCCTGCTGACCGATGCCGACGGCAACCCGGAGCCGGGCACGCTGGACCTTGAACTGCTCATGGGCCAGGCCGCGCCGGACGGCGCCATTGCCGTGACCCTGCCCGAAGACATGGCGCTGCTGCACTTCACCAGCGGAACCACCGGGACGCCCAAGGGAGCCATCCACGTCCATGACGCCGTCACAGCCCACTATGCAACGGGCAGCTATGCCTTGGACCTGCATCCCGGTGACATCTACTGGTGCACGGCCGACCCCGGGTGGGTGACAGGTATCTCCTACGGCGTGATCGCGCCACTGGCCCATGGGGTGACCGTCATCGTTGACGAAGAGGAAATGGACGCCGACCGGTGGTATCGAATCCTTGCCGAACAACGCGTCACGGTCTGGTACACCGCCCCCACCGCACTTCGAATGCTGATGAAGGCCGGGGCGGATCGCGCCGCGGGCCACGACCTCTCCGCCCTGCGGTTCGTCGCGAGCGTCGGCGAACCGCTCAACCCGGAAGTCGTCGTGTGGGGACAGGAGGCATTGGGCCGACCTGTCCACGACAATTGGTGGCAGACCGAAACGGGCGGCATCATGATCTCCAACCTTGCCGCCATGGACATCCGGCCAGGGTCCATGGGACGTCCGCTGCCCGGCGTCCGGGCCGCCCTGGTGGCTCGCGATGAGCAGGACAAGCCGATCGTGCGCGACGGCGAAGCGGTCCTCGTCACCGATCCGGACCAGGTGGGGGAGTTGGCGCTGCGTCCCGGCTGGCCGTCGATGTTCCGCGGCTACCTCAACGAAGAGGACCGGTACCGCCGCTGCTTCGTGGGCGGCTGGTACATCACCGGCGACCTCGCGAAGCGGGACGCCGACGGCTATTACTGGTTCGTCGGACGGGGGGATGACATGATCAAGTCCTCCGGCCACCTGATCGGCCCGTTCGAGGTTGAGAGCTCCCTCATGGAACACCAGGCAGTGGCCGGGGCCGGCGCCATCGGCGTCCCGGACCCGGTGGCCGGACAGGTGGTCAAGGCCTTTATCGAGTTGCGACCGGGCTGGGAAGCGTCCGAGGATCTGCGCATGGAAATCATCGGATTCGCGCGCAAGCGGCTGGGCACGGCCGTAGCGCCGAGACTGCTGGACTTCACCACCGCGCTGCCCAGGACGCGAAGCGGCAAGATTCTCAGGCGCTTGCTCAGGGCCCGCGAACTGGGCCTGCCGGAGGGTGACACCTCAACGGTCGAAAATCCCCCCGAGCCGCCCACCCCGGAGACTCCGCCGGGGGCACTGGCATGACCGGCCCGTTGAGCCCTTCCCTGCGCCCCAGGGATCCCGGACACGGGCGGCACCTGCTGTTGCAGATGCTGCGCGTGCGCCGGCTCGAGGAAAGATGCGTGGAGCTGTACAGCGCGGCGAAGATCCGCGGCTTCCTCCACGTGTACATCGGCGAAGAAGCCGTCGCTGCCGGAGTCCTGGAATCCCTGTCGGCCGACGACACCGTGGTCGCGACCTACCGTGAGCACGGCCACGCGCTTTTGCGCGGCGTGCCTGCCGGGGCGATCCTGGCCGAAATGTACGGACGGGTGGAAGGCTGCTGCCGCGGTCGTGGCGGATCCATGCACCTCTTTGACGCCGCCACCAATTTCTACGGCGGCAACGCGATCGTTGCCGGCGGACTGCCGCTCGCCGTCGGGCTCGCCCTGGCCGACAAGATGTCAGGACGCCCCCACGTCACAGTCTGCTTCTTCGGTGAAGGCGCCGTCGCGGAGGGGGAGTTCCACGAGAGCCTGAATCTGGCCGCGCTCTGGGACCTTCCTATCCTCTTTTGCTGCGAGAACAACCTTTACGCCATGGGCACGGCGCTGGTCCGCTCAGAATCGCAGACAGACCTCGCCCTGAAAGCTGCCAGCTACGAGGTGTCGGCCTGGGCCGTGGACGGGATGGATGTCCTGGCGGTCGAGCAGGCGGCCCGCACGGCGGTGGATGCGGTCAGATCCGGTGCCGGCCCGCACTTCCTGGAATTTCGGACCTACCGCTTCCGCGCCCACTCCATGTTCGATCCGGAACGCTACCGGGAGAAGGCTGAAGTGGTCGCCTGGCAGGCACGGGACCCGATCACCCTCCTGCGGAGCAGCATGGAGGAGAACGGACAGCTCACCGCGGACGACTGGACGCAGTTGCAGTCTGAAGCGGAATCCGAGGTCGCAGCGGCCGTCAAGTTTGCCGAGTCCGGAACACTCGAGCCCGTGGAAGATCTCACCCGGTTCGTCTACAGCGAGCGGAGGGCGCCATGAAATCCAGCTACCGGGAGGCGGTTCGGGCGGGCATCCGCGACGCGTTGCAGCGCGACCCGCGAGTGTTCCTGATGGGCGAGGACGTGGGCGCCTACGGGGGGTCATTCGCCGTCAGCCTGGGCCTCTTGGAGGAGTTCGGGCCCGAACGCATTCGGGACACCCCCCTCTCTGAATCCGGTTTTGTAGGTGCGGGAATCGGAGCGGCCCTCGGCGGAATGCGCCCCATCGTGGAAATCATGACGGTCAACTTCAGCCTGCTGGCCCTCGACCAGATCGTGAACAACGCCGCATCGCTGCTGCACATGTCCGGCGGGCAGTTCCATGTACCGCTCGTCATCCGGATGACCACCGGCGCGGGACGGCAGCTCGGCGCCCAGCATTCGCACAGCCTGGAAGGCTGGTACGCGCACATTCCAGGCCTGCGGATTCTGGTCCCGGCTACCCTGGAGGATGCCCGCGGCATGCTCTGGACGGCGCTGGAGGATCCGGACCCGGTGCTGATCTTTGAACACGGCTCCCTGTACAACGTCACCGGTGAACTCGACGACGGTGCCGGCCCGGTTGACATTGACACCGCTGCCATCAGGCGCCCCGGCGGCGACGTGTCGCTGATCACCTATGGGGGGACGCTGCCCGCCGTCCTGGAGGCCGCCGAACAACTGGCCGACGCCGGGGTTGACGCCGAGGTGCTGGACCTGCGCACCCTCCGGCCCCTCGACGACGACGCCATTCTGGCATCCGTGGCCAAGACGCGCCGTTCGGTGGTGGTCGATGAAGGATGGCGCAGTGGAGGCATTTCGGCCGAGCTTAGTGCCCGGATCACCGAGAACGCGTTCTATGAGCTGGATGCGCCCGTGGGCAGGGTCTGCAGCGCCGAGGTGCCAATTCCCTATGCCAGGCACATGGAAGCGGCCGCCCTGCCGTCCGTGGAACGGATCGTCGCCGCGGCAAGGGAGGTGACGGGGAACGGTGGGTGACTTTCTGATGCCTTCCCTGGGGGCCGACATGGACCACGGCAAGGTGGTCGAATGGCTCGTCAAGCCGGGGGACTACGTGCGCCGCGGGGACCTGGTCGCCGTCGTCGACACCGACAAGACGACCATGGACGTGGAGTCATTCCAAGAGGGCGTCGTGGCGGACCTGCTGGTCGCCATTGGCCAAACAGTCCCCGTGGGGACGCCGCTGGCCCGGATAGCACAGACCCCGGCCGAGACCGGGCACCCGGCACCGGAACCGACACCCTCCCCGGAAGCTTCTCCGACCCCGGAACCGGCGCCCCCGACGAAGGAAGCGCCGACGAATGAAGCCCCCATGGCGCCGCCGGTCCGGCACTTGGCGCATCAGCTGGGAGTCGACACGGCGGGGATCCGCGGCAGCGGCAAGAATGGCGCCGTCACCCGGGCCGACGTGGAGCATGCCCGCGCCGCCCGTCGCGGGGGCAGGACGCGGTCCTCGCCCAGGGCCCGCGGGCTCGCCGCGGAACTCGGCGTCGAACTGGCCGGGATTTCCGGGACTGGTCCGGGAGGCGCCGTCACCGAATCGGACGTGCGGCGGTCCGCGGGGAGCCGGCAGCCAGCGCCCTCCACGCCGGCGGAAGTGAAGGCACCGCGGCAGGAGGCAGCCACGGCAAAGCCAGCGGCGGCGGGTGAACGTGTCGCCAGCCTGCGCCGCGCAGTCGGCACCCTCATGACGCGGTCCAAGAGGACCATTCCGCACTACTACCTGGGCACGACGGTGGACCTGCGCGCCTCCCTGGACTGGATGCAGTCCGTCAATGCGCGGCGCCCCGTCGCCGACAGGCTGGTCCCCTCGGCACTCCTGCTCAAGGCAGCGGCGCTGGCGGCCAGGGACGTCCCGGACGTCAACGGCTTCTACTCGGCCGGCGCGTTCCGGCCGAGTGCCGCCGTCCACCTCGGCGTCGCGGTGGCCCTGCGACACGGAGGGCTGGTGGCGCCGGCAATCCATGACGCCGACACCCTGACCGTGGACGAGCTCATGAAAAAGCTGCGCGACCTGGTCGGCCGCGCCCGCGCCGGGCGCCTGCAGCGCGCCGAAATGGCGGATCCGACCATCACGGTGACAAACTTGGGCGACCTCGGGGTCGAAAGTGTCTATGGGGTGATCTATCCCCCGCAGGTGGCCTTGGTCGGCTTCGGGCGGGTGATGGAACAACCATGGGCGCAAGACGGCCTGCTGGGTGTGCGCCCCGCCGTCGTGGCCACACTCTCTGCTGACCACCGGGTTAGCGATGGACTGCGCGGCGGCCGCTACCTGGCCCGCATTGATGAACTGCTACAGCAACCGGAGGAGCTATGACTGAACTGGAAGCCCGCAAGGCCGTTCGTGCCGCCATCGGTAAGGTGGCGCCCGACGTCGACGCCGAAGAAATCAACGATGGATCACGGCTGCGGCAGGACCTCGAACTGGATTCACTGGACTTCCTGCGGCTCGTGGAAATCATTGCCCACGACTGTGGCCTCGACATCCCCGAGCAGGACTACCCCGCCGTGGGCACCATCAAGGGGCTGGTTGGCTACCTCGCCGCCCACGGCTGAACGGACCCGGCCCCGCCGGACCCGGCCCGGCCGGTGCATCCTCGGGTGCCCGGCAGAATCGGCGAAGGGGACTTTCGCCGCTGGCTTGAACGAAGACGCCAAACAACCGTTGGGAGGCAGGGATGGCACTCGATCCAAGCATCATTCCCGCCTGGGTCCTGGTGGCCGCGGGTGTCCTTGCCCTTGCCCAGGTGGCGCTTGACGTGGTTGCGCTGGTTGATCTCGCAAAGCGCCCCGTGGGGGCCGTCGCCTTTGGCAACAAGTGGGTGTGGGTTGCGATCATCGTCTTCGTGAACCTCCTCGGCGCCATTCTCTACCTGGCACTCGGCCGCCGGCGCACCGTCGTGTCAGGGGATACCCCGGCATCGACCGGCGGGGGAGCCCCGGCGTCGAACATTGCCGATGAACTCTATCCCCGGACCGGGGAGGAGGATGCGCCGTGAACGCCGCACTTGAGGCCGTGGGGCTGACCAAGGCGTACAAGGGCAGGCGCGTGCTCGACGCCGTCAAGCTGACCGTCGAGGAGGGCTCGGTTTTCGGATTCCTGGGACCCAACGGGGCCGGCAAGACGACGACGCTGCGCCTGGCCACGGGACTGGCCCGCCCGACGTCGGGGACTATTCGGCTTCTGGGGCAGGATGTGTCCGCTGCCGGCAACGCACTGCGGGCCCAGCTGGGGTTCCTGCCCGATGTCCCCGCCTTCTATCCGTGGATGACGGCCCAGGAATTCCTGCATTTCTCCGGGGACCTCTTCGGCCTCGACCGCCAGGTCCTCAGACAGCGAACCCGGATGTTGCTCGACACGGCAGGGCTCAACGGCGTGACGGGCAGGATCGGCGGATACTCCCGCGGCATGAGACAGCGCCTGGGCATCGCCCAGGCGCTGATCAACGCACCCCGGCTGCTGCTGCTCGACGAGCCCACGAGCGCGCTGGACCCGATTGGCCGCAAGGACGTCCTGGAACTGATCAATTCGCTGCGCGGACGCACCACCGTCTTCTTCTCGACCCACATTCTTGGCGACGTCGAGCGGGTGTGTGACTCGGTCGCCATTCTGGACCGCGGGCGGGTGCTCACCCAAGCGCCCATCCACGAACTCAAGGCGCGCTATGGAGGGCACAAAATCCTTCTGGAGGTGACCGAGGGTGCCGACGGGTTGGCATCGGCCATCGCCCAGCGGCCCTGGGCCGTGTCCGTCGCGAGAGGGGACGCAGCATCCATCGAAGTCACGGTGTCGGATGTGCACCGCGCCCAACACGAAATTCCCGGACTGGTCTCCGACCTCCATGCCGGCCTCGTCCGCCTCGAGGCGGGGGAGATGGGGCTTGAGGAAGTGTTCGTCGCACTGGTTGGGCGGCCGAAGGCATGAGAACCGCCCTGGTGCTTGCCCGCAAAGAGGTCCTGGAAATCCTGCGGACGTGGCGGCTCTACGTCCTGCCTTCCATCATGCTGCTCTTCGCCGCAACGGGACCGCTCCTGGCGAAGTACACGCCACAGCTTCTGGGCGCCGTCGCCGGAGGCCAACTTGGCTCGCTCCACCTTCCTGAACCGACTGTCTTCGACTCCTATGGGCAGTGGATCAAGAACCTCTCGCAGCTCGTCTTGTTTGCACTCATCATCATGTACGGCGGCATAGTCTCCACCGAGCGCCGCAGCGGAACGGCCGTGCTGGTGCTCACCAAGCCGGCGTCACGCGGAGCGTTCGTGCTGGTGAAGGCCGTGGTCCATGCGCTCTACGTCATGGTGCTCCTCATCGCCTGCACCTTTGTGACCTGGGGTCTTAGCGCCGTCCTCTTCCCCACGGCCCCCGGCGGGCCGCTGTGGTCAGCCGCCCTGGTTTGGCTGGTGCTGGCCGTGGCCTACCTGTCACTCATGACGCTGTTCTCTGTGCTGATTCCGTCAGCGGCCGGGGCCTCCGGCGCGGGGCTGGGCGCCTTCGTGGTGCTGTCGGTGGGCGGACTCTGGAAGCCACTCAGCGACTATTCGCCCGCCGGGCTCCTGGGCCGGGCGGCATCGATCGCCGGCGGCGACAGCGCCGGCTTCCCGTTCCTGCCCGTGGCGACGGCACTGGTCATGAGCGTTGCCGCCGTCGGGCTCGCAGCAACAATCTTCCGCAGGAAGGAACTGTGAGCCAGGTGCCGGCCCGCGGATGGCCGATGGCCACGGAGGCAGCGACTTCCCCCTGCAGGCACGCGGCACCGCCCAACGAGGTCTGGCGGCGTTCGGCAGCACGCTTTGCCGTGACCTTCGCCTCTATGGGAACCGCTGGAAAGCATGCATGATGGGTGCCATGACTGCAGAAAGGGATCATCCGGCGTCGCACCAGCGCGGCGGGGCCGGAATGGATGCAAGCGCGCGGCGGGGCCGGTACGTCTCGGCCGTCCTCGGCTCCGCCGTCATCTTCTGGCTCGTCAACATATGGCCCGGGTGGCAGACAGTGCCGTTTCTGAGTCCGGCAACGTCCGGGGTGCTGGGCATCTTCAATGCATCCCTGGTCATTTCAGTGATCGTCAACCTGGTGAACATCGCGGCTAACAACCCGTGGGTCCGTGCCCTGGGGGAGATCATCACCTCCGCCATCGGGCTCGTGGTCCTGGCACGCCTCTGGACCATCTTCCCCTTTGATTTTGGCAGTTCGTCCTTCAATTGGATTCTGGTGGCGCGGATCCTGATCGTCCTTGCCTGTGCCGGATGCGGCATCAGCATCGTGGTGCAGCTTGTCACCATCTCCCGATTGGCCCTGGGCAGCCCACCGCGACGCCACCAGGGGCAGTCACCACACCGTGCCGGCCACTATCGCGGCAGTACACCCGAGTAGGAGCCCAAATGCGTGCAATCGTCGTTTATGAGTCCATGTACGGCAACACCCGTCACGTTGCGGAAGCGGTGGCCCGCGGCCTGGGCAATGGCGAGGAGGTCCAGGTCCTCCCGGTCCTGGACGCGGCAGCGGTTGATCCAGGGGACTACGACCTGGTGGTTGTCGGCGGGCCGACGCACATGCACGGCATGAGTCGCGAGTCCACGCGGCATGCGGCGGCAGAAGCCGCGGACTCGTCCGCGGGTCATTTGGTCATGGAGCCCGACGCCGCGAGCGAAGGCGTGCGTGAATGGATCAACGCGCTCGCCGGCATTCCGGGCCGGGCTGCGGCCTTTGATACCAGGATTGACGCGGCTGCCCTGCTGACCGGCCGCGCGTCCCGGGGCATCGACAGGCACCTGCGGAGCGCGGGGTTCACCATGCTGGCGCCACCGGAAAGCTTCCTGGTTGGCAGCAAGGACACACACTTGCTCCCAGGTGAAGAGACGCGTGCCCGGGCCTGGGGCGAGAGCCTTGCCGCAATGGTCCGGACGGCCACCTAAAGGGACCGGCCCGACGTGCCAGCCGGGGAGCGGCGGCCCGGACCCAGGGGTGCCGGGCGAAAGGGCGGCCGGTGCACTGCCCGCCCCTGGAACGCGGTGTCCCCTGCCGGGCGTCTGCAATTCCATCGAGATGAGGTGTCAGGGTGAAAATGGCCGTCTTCCGGGCGACAGGAAAAACCGGCAGGTTGCCTGTGGCGCAGGCGCTTCAAGCGGGCGAGACCGTCAGGGTCCTCGCCAGAAACCCCGCGAAGCTCGGAATGACTGATGAACGCCTGGCTGTGGTCACCGGTGAACTGTCGGATGTGGACGCGATCGAAAAAGTTGTTGCCGGCGCGGACGGGGTTGTCAGCCTGCCGGGTCAGGGGCTGCCTGTCAAAGGCCGGCCAATTGCCCACGGGACCCAAAACATCCTGGCGGCCATGCGGAAGTTCGGCGTCGGGCGGATCGTTGCCATCGCAACGGCGTGCCGCCGCGGACCCAAAGGACGTGCCGACCCTGCGGTCCAGGCTGGCCATTGCCTTTGCCCGGGTGTTCCCGCGCGCAGCCTATGAAGACGTAACTGCCACCGCGGAGGCCATCCGCGAAACCGACCGTGAGTGGCCCATTGTTCGCCCGCCCCTGCTCAATGATGGGCCCAAGACCGGCCGGGTCGTGGCCGGGTACCTGGGTAACGGGCTCGTTGGCGGCCGCCTTGCGCGGGCGAATGCAGCTGACTTCATGCTCCGGCAGCTCCAGGGCGCCTCCCTGGTGCGTCAGGCCCCCCTTGGTGAGCAACGCCTGAGGAACGCCCGGGCCAGGCGCCTGGGCACGTCTGCAGCGCGCGGGCACGCCCCGACGAGGGCCTTCCGGCCCGGGTTCCGTCCACAGCCGTGGCATCTGCCCTGGAACGCCGCGACTGCCTTCCTGCCGCCTTTCGTGCGCCGTCTCCTTGCGGCAGTGGGATGCGCCCTGCGGCTGCCGGCTATTGGGGTGGCAGGCCGGGGTTCGCGGTTGGCGGGCCGTCGGGCGCGCCGGATGACGGGGAAGCCGACGTGGCGCCGGGCGCGCCGGTCATGGCTGGTTCATCCGATCCCTGATCCAGGCGGAAGGGCGGGTATTCGTCGCGCAGGAGAAGAACGTAGACCGCAACGCGGTAGATCCACCGGTTGATGCCCATGATGAAGCTGAAAAGATGGCGCTGGTACCGGCCGGTGAAGAGCAGGATGACTGCGGCGGTGAGGACGAGGATGCCCAGCAGGGACAGACCCCCGGCGCTGTCCTGCTCCCAGGGCCAACGGCCGGGATAGCCGGCCGTGGTCCACACGGCGCTGGTGAAGGCACCAACAATGAGCAAGTGGGGTATGGCCAGCAGCCACCATTTGACCAGGACCAGCCCGTGGGAGAGGTGCCGCGGGTAGGCGACCTCGAAGTCGGCCGGGTAGTCGGTGGAGGCGAGGGTGAACGGCGGGTACCTGTCCGTTGCCAATGCCGAGTATGCGTAGAAGGTGACACGCCACGTCCACCGGAGGACACCGACGGCGAAATTGAACAGCGGACGCGGATAGCGACCGGTGAACAATATGGCGAATCCGGCAATGACAGTGGTGATGAAGGCCGCGCACCAGAGGAAGAAGAGGATGATCAGGTGGGGTACGGCGAGCAGCCACTTGACCAGCCACAAGCCGCGGGACAGCTGCGGGTCCAGGCGGCCGGTCAGCCGTGCCGGGTAGGGTCCTACTCCCGCGGGGGTAAGGGCCGCCGCGTCGCGTTCGCCCGACAGGGGATGCGGAGCCCCCCTCCCGAGGATGATGGCGCCCAAGACAATCAATGCGGTCCCCATGAGCAGCAGCAGGATTCCGCCGATCCACAGGGCCGGTGTCATGGACCCCAGCAGTTCCGAGTGGACGGCACCCTGCAGGTTCACCGTGACCCCGGCACCGGCGTCGGCGTTCATGATGACCAGGACCCAGTCACCGCCGCTGAGGTCCATGGTGAGCTGCTGTGTCCCCGGCCCGGCCGCGGACACAGTCCAGAAGTGCTGTCCGGCTGGCGCCGTGGGAACCGAATCCCCGGGCACGTCGCGGTAGTGGACCCGAAAAGGTGATGTTGCGACACCGGTGATCTCCGTTGTGTGCACGCCGCTGAGGTAGTTCTCCACCGCCGTCTTGGGCCCGATTCCGATGAAGACCTGGCCGCCGGGAGCCGTGGAGGCGGCACTGAGCCGAATGCGGCCCAGGTCAAAGGGGAGCCCTCCGCTTTCGATTCGCGCAGGGGGCGAGGTGAGCGCATGGGATGTCGTCGAGAATTCGCGCACCGGGGAACTGAGGTAGCCATCGGGGCCCTGCTGGGACATGACCACCGACGCTGCTGTCGCGCCGACCACCCCGCCGACGCCGAGCAGGGCTAGGACCACGCCCACAACAAGGGCGACAACGCCGCCAGCCACCCCACGGCCGGTACCGCCCGGGCCCGGCGTCCCCACATTGGCCACTGCCACATCACCCATATCCCCACTCCCCATCCGTTGCCTGCCACTCTTCACGGCCCGGCGGCACCCCAGTAGAGGCGAAGGTCACGAAGGACTTTCAGGCGGGCGGACCGCCAAGGGTCACCGGGTGTCAGGCCGCTCAAGGTGGTCCTTCAACCGTGCCCAGCTGCTGTGTTCCTGGCGGTCGCCGATGGCCCTGGCGACGGGGTTTATCAGTCGCAGGGGTCCATGTGTGTCAAGCTTCCAAGTCCAACTGAGGCGGGTCAGGCCTCCTTCGGCCGTGATGTCGAGGGTGCCCTCGATGTCCATCCCGGCCATCCGGCACACCGAGGTTATGGCGTGCGGCCGTGAGAATTCCGTATATTCGACGTGCACGGTGGAATGCCGTGCATCCCTCATTCTGGCCATGACGCGTGACCCCACCCCCGCCGACCAGGGGTGATCTTTTCCGCGGAGGCCATGCGTGGTTCGTTACGTTCATCGGCGACGAAGCCGAACACTGACTCAAGGGGGGCGTCGATCAGTGCGTGCCCTTGAAGCGGCTTCATGACACGCCCCCGAGAGCATTCGCAGTCCCCGGATCATCCTGACGACTTTCCGGGCGCCTCCAGGGGGGAAGGACCTACAGCTCAAGACACCGACGGGGAGCGGAACCTGGCAGCTCAACACAAGTGACAACACTTCAAATCGCACGTCCAAGGTGTTTCGGTAAACGGCCGCGAGGGCCACCAACAGCAGGAGGTTCAACGCGCCCCCCAGGATGCCGGCAGCGACGTCGGACAGGCACAGCGCGGAGTGGGCGGTGCGGAGCCGCCGCACTGGTGTCGAGGCGTGGATGCAGGCGGCGAGGAGGACGAAGGCCACGGGGGCCGGCAGGGCCGGGTACATCGACAGGCAGTCGCGGGGGACGTAGCTGGCCGCACCCGAATACGGGTAATGGATGCGGCCAGTCAAACAGTAGGGGCCTGAACGGCCGGCGTGGTGGGTGCCGCGACAAGGGCCGCAGCAGCCACAATGGCGGTGAGGGGCCGGTCCAGAACCCCATATACATTCCCGCGGGAGGCTCTCCGGCACGCCGCTGCTCCGGGCCCCGGCCACATCCGGCCCGGCCCTATCGGCTCAACCTTGCAGGGGATCGGCGGTGGGTAACTGGGCCGAACGAATCTAGTCGTCCGACCAAGCGTGGGCCCATGAGCGCCGGCACCTCCCGTTCCCGGTCCCGCGTGGGGCGCCCGGCGGAGGTGCATTGGTGCCGTTGGACCCTAGACGGGGCCAGCCGGGCGCATGAGCATTGATCATGGAGGGTCTGGAACATGACGGCGGGGCAACGAGGGATGGACGATGAACACTGAAGCGGTTACGGGACGTGTGGTTGTCGGCGTCGACGGGTCTGCCAGTTCCGTCATGGCGCTTCGGGAAGCACAACACATTGCGCAGGCCACCGGCGCAAGGCTGGATGTGGTTTCCTGCTGGAACATTCCGGCCACTGCGGCGCCGCCCGTCGAGTCGATCGCCGAAGGTATCAAGGAGGCTGCCTGGCAGCGCCTGCAGGAGGAGGTTGCCGTGGCCTTGGGGTCGCCGGCCCCGGACAACGTTTCAACACGACTGCTCCAGGGGCAACCACGGCAGGAGCTCATTGAGCTCAGCAAGGGCTCGGACCTGCTCGTTGTCGGTCGCCGGGGTTTTGGCGGCTTTGCCGGGCTCCTCATGGGATCGGTCAGCCGTGCTTGCGTTGCCCATGCACACTGTCCAGTAATGGTGGTCAATGCCGGCGAACGTGATGAAAGGTCCCGGGATGTTGCTTCCCCTGCGGGAAAGGCGAACGACGGTGCAGCCCACCCGTGACGGTGGCTCCAGACAGCCTGTTGGCCCGGGCCGCGCGGCCAGGCACTGGACAGCCCTCCCTCCACCCGTTTCGGCCGCACGGGAGGAGTGTTTTGAGCAGGCCGGAGGCCTGGACTGGGGTCCGAAGGACTTTTCACTGGAGGTGTCATGGCGCGATTGAGGGCCTTGGACCGCTTCAGACCTGTGGGGGCGCCCGGTCCGGCAGGTCCGTCTGGCGTGCCGGCCACCGATGAACAGGGCCCCGCCCTGGAATTGGCGCCGGTGTTCGCAGCCTTGTCCACAGACGTCAAGGCGTGTGAGAACGTCGTTGAGGATGCACGCCGCCAAGCCGCACAGGAGGTGGCCGCGGCCCAAAGGCAGGCAGCGGCGATTGTGTCCCAGGCCCGGCTCGGCGCCGGTGCCGTACGCGCCGAGGCAGCCGCCCGGGTTGAGCGGGAAGCCGGCGAGAGGGTTGCGCTGATGATGGAGCAGGCACGCCGCGACGCGGACGCCCTGGAGGAGTCCGGCCTGGCCCGCGTTCCCGCCATCGTCGGCACGGCCATCGACACCCTGCTCACCTCATGGCCGGACGGACGGCAATGAAGTCGGACTGGGTGGCGGCATCCGTACGGGCCCGGTCCATGGCGCGGCGCCGGGTGGGGGCGGGCACCAGCTTGGCCCTCGCCGCCGAAGGCACCTTGGGTGCAGCACTGTCCTCCCTGCAGGAGTCGAGGTCCTGCTACGCGGAGCGTCTCCGCGCAGTGTCGGGGCTCGCCGCCGCCGAGCGCGCCATCCACGAGACACTCCTGTGGCAGTTGCGGGTTTTGGCCGGCTGGCTGCCGGCGTCGGGCACCGCCCTCGCACGTGCCTTTGCAGGCACGTTCGAGATCGAAAACATCGTGGCCCTGGCCCACCAGCTTGACGGCGGTGCAGAAGCCCCGGAGCCCTACCGTCTCGGTGCGCTGGCAACGGCCTGGCACCGCCTGGGCTCGGCAGGCACCCGGGACGAACTGACCACGATGCTGCGCACCTCGCCTTGGCGCGATGTCGGCGATGCCGGCCCGGCCGGTCCGGGCACGCTCAGGGCCGGGCTGCAGGTGGCCTGGGCGCGGCGGCTGGCCGCCGTGGCCCCCGCGGCGGGGACGTGGTGCGGTGCCGTGTGCGTTCTCACGGCGGCCCGGAGCCTGAGCGTGGATGGCACGATCCCCCCGGCGCCGCTGCCCCGCCTGTTGCGCCCGGTCCTTGGCCGGGCCTGGGAGTCCTCCGGAAGCATCGGCGACTTCCGCGCAGCCCTGCCGCCGTCGCTGCAAAAGGTGGTCCGGGACATCGCCTCGCCCCGGGAGCTGTGGCGCGCGGAAGCCCGGGCGCACGCCCAGATGGAAAGGGATGGGTTCGTGTTCCTTCGCGCTTCCCTGCCCGGGCCCGATGTGGTGCTGGGTGCGATGGCCGTGCTGTCGGTTGATGCCTGGCGTGTGCGGGCGGCCCTGGCCGCCGCCGCCGCAGGTGCGGGATCGAGCGAGGTGCTTGATGAAGCTGCGTGACTCGCTCTCGCCCGCACGGATGGAACGGGTTGCCTTGGTGGTGCCCGAACAAGGCCGGCGGTCCATGCTCGTCGCCATTGCCCAGAGCGGCCTGGTGGAACTGGACCTCCCCTACGAACCGGGGGACGGCCCGGGTGAGGTCGAGAAGGCCGCGGCGGCCGCCGTCGTCGACGGGCCCATCGCGGCCCTGGTGGGATTTGCCCCGCAGCGCGGGATCACCGCGCTCGCCGCGGCACTCGCTCCGCTCGGGGCCGCCGTGGTCCCGCTCGCACGGCCGCCGTGGATCCAGGCCCCAACCCTGCTGGGCGGAAGCGGCCGCGAGGGGATGTCCAGGACACTCGTGGACACTTACGGGACAGTGCCGTACGCGGATCTTGACCCTTCCCGCCTTGCGGCCGCGGCCTACGTCCTGATGTTCGGCATGATGTTCGGCGACGTCGGGCACGGTGCGGTGCTCCTGGCCTGCGGCCTTGTCCTGCGCACCGGGCGCATCAGGAAGGCCGCCTCCCTGCGCAGGGCCTGGCTGTTCGTGAGCTCCGCCGGGCTGGCCGCCATGGTCTTTGGCGCGCTGTACGGGGAGGCCTTCGGCCCCACTGGGCTGGTGCCCGTGCTGTGGGTGGACCCGCTGGCCAGCCCGGTTCCACTGTTGGCGGCGGCCCTGGGGGTGGGGGCCTTCCTGCTCGCGGGAGCCTATGCCGTCGGCACCATCAACCGGGTGCGCGAGGGCGGATGGGGGCTGGCCTTCTATGCCCGCTCCGGCGCCGCAGGCTCACTGCTGTTCCTCGCCGTGGGGCTCCTTGTCTGGGGGCTCGCCGCGGGCGCCCCGATCATGACAGCTGCCGCCGCCGTCGTCGCCTTCGGGGCCCTGGTCTTCATCTACATCGGCCTCTACGTCGGGGCCGGGGGAGGGGGCCCCGGCGCCGTCCAGGCGTTCATTGAACTCGTGGACACCGTGATCCGGCTCGGTTCAAACATCCTCTCCTTTGCCCGCCTCGCCGCCTTCGGCCTCACCCACGCGGCCCTGCTCATGGTGGTCTGGAACGGGACGACGGCGTTGTGGGCGCCTGGGTGGCGCGCAGGCGCGGCCGTCCTGCTGTTCCTGGTGGGCAACGTCGTGACCTTCGCGTTGGAAGCCCTGGTTGCCGGAATCCAGGCCCTGCGGCTGGAGTACTACGAATTGTTCTCCCGCATCTTCCAAACCGAAGGGCGTCCGTTCAGGCCATGGACACCGGACATGGCCGATTCCCGGGACCCGTCAGGCCAGGCTGCCGCCCCGGCCACCGCACTTGCCGGCCCACCAGCTGAAAGGCCAATATCATGAATCCCTGGCTCTGGACCCTTCCGGTCATCCTCCCCGCCGCAACAGCAACGGTGTTCTGCGTCAAGCGTTGGCGGAAAACGGCGCACACGCTGCTCGCCGCCCTCAACATCGCGGTGATGGCGGGCGTCTTGGCCCTGGTCGCCGTGGCCCTGGGCGCAGGGTCCGCGGCCGCGGGGGAAAGTGCGGCCCCGGCTGCCGCCTCGTCGGCGGGGGTGGGCGGCGCGGCCCTCATAGCGGCCGCCATTGCTGTGGCGGGTTCCTCGCTCGGTGCCGCCTTTGCCGTTGCCTACACCGGATCCGCGGCGTTGGCGGCGATGAGTGAGCGCCCAGAGATTTTCGGCCGGGCGATGGTGGTGGTGGGCCTGGCCGAAGGGATAGCCATTTACGGTCTTATCGTCGCCATCATCCTGATTGGCCTGGCGTGAGCGCGGGAGCCGCGGTGATGGGTGCCGACTTCAAGCCCGGCTCCGCGGGACCCGGCCGCATCGCAGCGATCGGGGAAGACGCCCTAGTGGAAGGCTTCCGCCTGGTCGGGGTAAGCGTCCATGCGTGCACGAACGGACCTGAAGTCCTCCGGGCCTGGAGGTCACTGCCCAAGGACACGGCGGTGGTGGTCCTGACACCGCGCGCTGCACAGGCTCTGGGCCCCGCCCTCTCCGACTTCCGCTCGCCCATGACGGTGGTCTTGCCATCATGAGCAGCCTGCCGGCGGAATCCGCCGCGGCCCTCGCGCCGGTGCGCCAAGCCCTGCGGGCCGCGGCGGAGAAGCAGGCCGCCGAAATCGGCGGCGACGGCCGCCAGCAGGCGAAGACACTGCTGGCAGCGGCACGGGCAGAAGCGGAGCGGATCACCGCCGCCGCAGCACGTGAGGGCGGCGCGGCGGCCCGGTCAGAGGCCGCGTTGCGCTTCTCCCGGTGCCGCAGGGAGGCCCACGAGCTGGTCCTGGCGCGGCGCAGTGCCGTGCTGGCCGAACTCCGCCGCCAGCTCGCGACGCGCGCGTCCGAACTTCAAGCGGACGGCCGGTACCCGGCGCTTTTGGCGCGGCTGACGGAACACTGCCGGCACCTGCTCGGGCCCGGTGCCGGCATCACCGTCAGTCCTGGCGGCGGCGTCATCGCGGAGGCCGGCTCGCGCCGCCTGGATCTTTCCCTTCCCGTCCTGGCCGGGCTGGCCTTGGATGCACTGGCCGAGGCGGGCGAACCATGGACCGGGTAGCGGGCGCCGGGCAGGGGCGGGTCGTCCGGGTCAACGGCCCCCTCGTGGAGATCGAGGGGGCGGAGGGGCTGTCCATGCTGGAGTTGATGGCACTGGGCCCGAGCCGCATCGCGGCCGAAACGGTGGCCATCGCCGGTACCAGGGCGACGCTGCAGGCCTACGAATACACGGGCGGATTGAAAGCCGGCGACATCGCCTCCGCCTCCGGCGGCGAACTGTCCGGCTTCATGGGACCTGGCATGCTTGGCCAGGTGTTCGACGGCCTGATGCGGCCCTTGTCCTCGGCGCCGATGTGGCTGGGCACCGGGCATTCGGAAGCCGCCGCCGGTACCCCGGCCCTGGCCCGTTACTGGACTTTCGTGCCCACGGCCGCAGTCGGGACACAGGTGACGTCCGGCGATGTGCTGGGGAGCGTGCCGGAATCAGGGGCGGTGATTCACCGCGTCCTAGTGCCTGCCGGCGTTGCTGGGGAGCTCAGCTGGCTGGCACCGGAAGGCGCGCTTCGCGGCTCCGATTCGGTGGCCGTCGTTGCCGGCCGCCGGGTGGCACTGACCGAACCCACCCCCATCCGCAGGCCGCGGCCTTTCCGGAAGCGGCTCACCGACGCCGTACCCCTGCACACCGGACAGCGGGTCCTCGACCTGCTCTTCCCGCTGGCGCGCGGTTCTGCCGCCACCGTCCCGGGCGGTTTTGGCACGGGCAAGACCATGATGCTGCAGCAGATCGCCAAATGGAGCGATGCCGACGTCATTGTCTACATAGGGTGCGGGGAACGTGGCAATGAAATGGCGGACGTCCTGGACGGATTCTCGCAGCTCGAGGATTCACGAACAGGGCGCAAGCTCCTCGAACGGACCGTCATCATCGCCAACACCTCCAACATGCCCATGATGGCACGGGAGGCCAGCATCTTCAGCGGTATCGCAGTGGCGGAGTACTACCGCGACATGGGTTACGACGTGGTGGTCATCGCCGACTCGACCTCACGATGGGCCGAGGCCCTGCGCGAATTTGCCAACCGCAATGGCGACCTTCCCGCCGAGGAAGGATATCCTGCCAATCTCGCCTCCGCGCTGGCTGCCTTCTATGAGAGGGCTGGCCGGGTGACGACTCTGGGCGGGACCACCGCCTCGATCACCATCATCGGGGCTGTCTCGCCGCCTGGCGGCGACATGAGTGAACCCGTCACCACGGACTCCCAGCGCTTCGTCCGGGCGCTATGGATGCTGGATCGGGACCTGGCCTACTCCCGCCACTATCCTGCGGTCAGTTGGACGGGCTCCTTCGCCAGGGACGCCGTCGAACTGGGCGCCTGGCAGGCAGCAAACGGGCAGCCGGGCTGGGCCACCCGCCGGGCCCGCGCCCTGGCGCTGCTGACCGAATCAGACCGGCTGGCGGAACTGGCGGAAATCATCGGGCTGCCCTCACTGCCCGGGCCTGAACAAGTCCTGTTGCTGGGCGGCCGGCTTCTCCGGGACGGCGTGTTGATGCAGAATGCCCTGAGCCCCCACGACGGGTACTCTTCCGCCGAAAAGGGCGCGGCCCTGCTGGACCTGGTGTTCGACGTTGTCGACGCCTGCCAACGGCTCGTGGAACGTGGCGTGGCCGCCAGCACCATCGAGAGCGCCGACTTCGGTCCGGTGCTGCGGGCCCGCGAAGAATGCGGTCCCTCCGATGATGCGGCCGTGCGTGCCCGTGGCGCGGAAGTCCTGGCGGCACTGGAGGCCTTGCAGTGAGGGGGACAAACGGCGTGGGTCCGGAACCCCCCGGCGTCACCGATGGCGTCCTGCCGCTCCCTGCGCTCCTTGGCGCGCGCATCTCGCACAGCGACATCCGGGAACTGCGCGGCCCCCTGCTCGTGGTGGGCGGAGCCCACGGTGTCGGGTGGGACGAATTTGCCACCATTGACTTGCCCGGAGGCGCGCACCGCCATGGCCTGGTGCTGGAAATTGACCAAGACCTTGCCACCTTGCAGGTGCTGGAAGGAACCGACGGCATGTCACTCGGTGGGATCGGAATCCGCTTTGACGGCCGGCCCCTCCACGTCCGCGTCGGTGAACAGTGGCTTGGACGGGTCTGCAATGGGCGTGGCGAGCCGTTGGACGGTGGCCCCCCCATCATGGGCGCGGCAGCGCTGCCCATCAGCGGGTGGCCGCTGAACCCGGTCTTCCGGGAACCCCCGGCCAACCCCGTGCTGACGGGCATCTCGGTCATCGACGCCCTGATGACCCTGGTGCAAGGCCAAAAGCTGCCCATTTTCTCTGTGCCGGGCATGCCGCACCTGACGCTTGCCACCCAGATCGCGGCGCAGGCCGTGTCAGGCGGCGAGTCGTTTCGCGTGGTCTTCGCCGCCATGGGACTGACACATGCAGACATCGCCTATGTCCGGGACCGCCTTGAACAGCGGTCCGCGGGAGGCGAGCTGGCCCTTCTGCTCAATGCCGCCGACGATCCGGTCATTGAGCGGATCCTGACCCCGAGGATTGCCCTGACTGTCGCAGAGCACCTGGCCTACACGGAGGGCCACGATGTCCTGGTGGTCATGTCGGACATGACCAGCTATGCCGAGGCCGTCCGTGAGGTGTCCGCCGCCCGCCAGGAGATCCCTGCCCGGCGCGGCTACCCGGGGTACCTCTACAGCGACCTCGCCACCCTGTACGAGCGCTGCGGGCGGGTCAGGGGCCGCAAGGGCTCCGTGACGATCGTGCCGGTGCTGACGATGCCCGCCGGCGACATCACCCACCCGGTGCCGGACCTGACGGGTTACATCACGGAGGGCCAGATCGTCCTTGCACCGGATGTGGCCGCCCGCGGGATCTACCCGCCGGTGGACGTCCTTTCCTCGCTGTCCAGGTTGATGCGCAGCGGCGCCGGCAAGGGCCGGACACGGGAGGACCACCTGGAGGTGGCAGCCCAGGTGATGTCCGCACTGGCGCGCGCCCGCCAGGCAGCCGAACTTGCCGAGCTGGTGGGGGAGGCCGCGTTGAGTGACACCGACCGCAGCTACCTCAGCTACAGGACGTCGGTGGAGGCGGGACTCTTTGCGCAGGACCCGGACGAAGCCAGATCCCTGGACGACACGCTGGGCCGGGCATGGGCGGCGTTGGCCGTACTTCCGGACCAGGAGCTGGCCATGCTGCCGGCCGCTTTCCTGAAGCGCTACCTGCCCCAACGTAGCGATCGGACATGAGCGCCACGGGGCGGGCTGCCAAGGTCCAGGTGGCACGACGCCTGGAGACGGCCCGCCATGGTGCCCGGCTGTTGGACCGCAAGCAGCACATTTTGGCGGACCAGCTCGAACGCGTTGAATTCCATGCCGAACAAGCCAGCCGGGAGTGGCAGGTGCTGGCCCGCGAGGCAGCCCTGTGGCTGCAACGCGCAGCCGCTTTGGACGGAAGTCTCCAGATAGGGGCGGCGGCGCCGTTGGAGTCGGCCACTGTCACGTATCGGTGGGGCAACGCCATGGGCGTACTTTATCCGGACGACCCAGAGTGCTTCCTCCCCGCGATGGTACCGGCAGGGGGGAGTTCGGCCCTGTCATATGCGGCCGCTGCCCATCACGACGCGCTGCTTGCCGCGCTGCGTTACGCCGCGTTCCAGCGCTCTCACATGCTGCTGGCTGCCGAGCTCGCTGCAACGCGGACCCGGAAGCGCGCGGTTGAGAACCGGTGGATTCCCCGGCTGGAAGTTCAACTGCGCACCATCCGGCGGCAGCTTGATGCGCAGGAGCTGGAGGAAGGCCTGCGGCTCCGCTGGGCGGCGGACCGGAACCCACGGGCCACGGTCAACAAGCCGGCACCGGCACTCGGCAGTCCGTCGAGAGTCTCCTGAGCACGCTGGCCCCCCGGCCGCCTGGAGGCATGGCCCGGTGCTCCGTGTCACTCACCCACTGTGCTGGCTTGGACTGGCGAAACCGGCGCCGTCTTCGGAGACCAGGAAGGCGATGTGGACGGGGCCGACGTCGATCCTGATGCTCGGGTTGGTGGCCTCGGCGTGCGTGACAGCATTGCTGGGCGCTTCCGTCACGACGGCCAGGAAGTGCTCGGCCGCAGCCTCCGGAATGTTGTTGGCCGGGAGCCTCCTCAGATGGATGTGGGGCTCGAAGCCCGCGTCGGCGTCCAGGGCACGGCGCTGCGCATGATCCTTTGGTCCAGGGGTTCCCGGTCATCGTCCGGTAAGCGCAGGGAGCATGTCGTCCCCGGCAGCTCGCGGATGGAGGCATCCAGGTCGTCGGTGATCACGGTGATCCGTTCCGGGGAGGCTTCGTCGCTGATGACGTTGCGGAGGTTTTGCAGCCCTGCCCGGCAGCGAAATTCCGCTGGATGACCCGGTCCTGGAGGTTGCGGGCCATCCCGTCCCGGTCCTGGGAGAGCAGCAGGACTTCCTTGACGCCCTGTTCGTGGAGCAGCCCAACGGCACGGACAACCTGGGAGCTGCAGATGGTGCCGGAATTCGTGTCCTCTGGTGCATGCGGCGGGGATACAGCGGGGATTCCGGCACGGGGCGCCCGCTGATCTGCACCGACGGATGCGGTCGCGCGCCGGCCGGTGGACTGTCCGTGCTTCCGCGATGCCCAGCGCCGCACGTTGTGCGCCGGCAAGCTCGCACGCCACGGCGGTGACCCGCTGAAGGCTCACCTCCAGCCCCACATGAACCTGTCAGGTGGAGGCGAAAGTGACGTTCGGGCCGAGCGCGCTGACGCAGGCAGTCTCGGCCGGGAAAGACTCGTGGCGGTCAACCGTGGAGGTGCCCGAATGGGTGGCACAACGCGCCGCCCGCGCGCGACCACTGGATCCGTCCCGGCATGCGTCCCTGAAACGCGGGCCGAAAGGCTCTGTCTCGGCGCAGTGCCTGCCTGCCACGATTGAGGGAGAAACCATGGGCAGCCGGCTGGGGCGTGCACGGGCCATGACACCGCAACCATGAGGAAGGTGTGATGAATGTGACGGTCCAGCAACGGAACCCGGGGCTTGCCTGCGGAACGGTGGCGAGGCCGTGGTGCCAGCAGTGCGCCACGGACAAGTTTCTCCTGATTGAATCCGTCGGACCGTGCTCATGCCGGCTGTCAGGGGTGACAGGCTTGGGATACTCGTGCCTGGAGTGTGGGAGCTTCTCGGCCCATTGTGTGCGGATCAGCGAGGTGGGGGACGCGTTGGCACGCATGGTTGAGGCGATGAAGAGATAGCCTCAACCGCGGCTTGCGTCCATGACCAGCACTGCAGCCCCGCGCACGCGGTCGGCGGCCAAGTCCCGCAAGGCCTCGTTGGCGGCTGAGAACGGATAGGCGGTGGTGGTGGGCAGGATCGGAATCTGCGCAGCCAGCTCGAGGAACGCCTGCCCGTCCGATCGGGTGTTGGCCGTGACGCTGCGCAGCTGCCGCTCCTGGAACAGGTCCGTTTCATAGTGCAGCGGCGGGATGTCGGTGAGGTGGATTCCGGCCACGGCAAGGGTCCCGCCACGGTCCAGGGCACGCATTGCGACCGGGACCAAATCGCCCACGGGGGCAAAGAGGATGGCTGAGTCCAGCGGTTCCGGAGGGACATCATGGGGGCCACCGACAAAGATGGCGCCTAGACGGCGTGCCAGCGCCCGGGCCTCGGCCGAACGCGTCATGACATAAACGTCGGCACCTTGGTGCATGGCGAGCTGTGCCGTGATGTGGGCGGATCCACCGAAACCATAGATGCCCAGGCGCCCGTTGGCAGGCAGTTCAGCCCGTTTGAGGGCCCGGTGGCCGATGATGCCGGAACACAACAAAGGTGCAGCCTGCTCGTCAGTGAAGGTGGCGGGAATCCTGTAGACGAAGGATTCGGCGGCCGTGATCATTTCCGCATAGCCTCCGTCGCGGTCCCAACCCGTGAACGTCGGGGCCAGGCACAGATTCTCGCTTCCCCTCCGGCAGAACCTACAGGTGCCGCAGCTTGCCCCCAGCCATGGCACCCCCACCCTGTCGCCCACCTTGAACAGGTGGCAATCCGGGCCCGCTTCGTGCACAATCCCCACCACTTCATGCCCGGGGACAACATTGTGTTGATGCGGGGCAAGGTCGCCCTCGGCCACGTGGAGGTCCGTGCGGCAGACGCCGCAACTTTGAACCCGCACCAGCACTTCGCCCGGTCCCGGTCTCGGGTCGGCACGGTCTCCCAAAACCAGGGGATGCGAGGCAATGGGCCCCGGTTCCCCCACCCACCATGCGCGCATTGCCTGCTCCTTCACTGCTGGGGTCTGGCGCCTTTCCTGAGTCTCGCCGGAAACATTGTTCGACGGTAGGGCATAAGGTCCTCCACGGTGTCGGCATGCGTGGCGGGTGGGCATGTCCCACAGTGGTGACTAAGGCCCCTAGCTACGCTGCGGACATTGTTATTGACTCGAGAAGTGGGCACCGGCCTCAGGATGCACCGCGGACAAGGCAAGTTACAGCGAACATGCGAAGGAAACCTGATGACCGTGGACCAGGACAGCGTTGCCATGAAACCCAATATCGTCTGGCTTGAGGACGTCGGCATCATGGATGTTGCCGACGTCGGCGGAAAGAATGCTTCGCTGGGGGAGCTGATTGGCTCGTTGGCTTCCGAAGGCGTCAAGGTGCCAGGAGGATTCGCCCTGACCGCGTCCGCGTACTGGCAGTTCATCGAAGCGAACCACTTGGCCCCCAGGCTGGCCGGCATTCTTACCACCAAGAACGACGGCGGCACGGACTGGCGGTCGATCGGAGCCGCTGTGCGCGAACTGATACTCTCCGGCGAGTTCCCGGCCGGGATGGACGGGGAAATCCGTTCCTTCTACCGCAAGCTGGCCGAGCGCACGGGGGAGGCGAGTCCCGCCGTCGCGGTTCGCAGCAGCGCCACCGCCGAGGACCTGCCTGATGCGAGCTTCGCCGGCCAGCAGGAGACGTATTTGAACGTCAGGGGCGAGCAGGAGTTGTTGGACGCCTGCCGGCGATGCTACGCCTCCCTCTTCACTGACCGGGCCATCAGCTACCGCGAGATCGTGAAGTACGGGCAACTGGATGTGGCACTTTCCGTGGGCGTCCAGCTTATGGTCCGCTCCGACGTTGGTGCCTCCGGTGTCATGTTTTCGATCGACACGGAAACCGGCTTTCCGCGAGCAGCCGTCATCAGCGCGAACTGGGGGCTGGGCGAGACCGTGGTCCAGGGCATGGTCAACCCGGACAAATACCTTGTCTTCAAGCCTCTCCTGGACGCTGCGGATTTCTCGCCCGTGATCGAAAAGACCCTTGGATCAAAGACCCGCAAGCTTGTCTACCCGGAGGGTGGTGGCGGGGGCACCGTCATGGTCGACACTGGTGGGGCGGAGCGAACGTCGTTCTGCCTCAACGACACCGAGATCGTGCAGTTGGGAAGGTGGGCGGTGCGGATCGAGAGCCATTACGGACGGCCGATGGACATGGAATGGGCCAAGGACGGGGTGAGTGGCGAACTGTTCATTGTCCAGGCGAGGCCGGAAACGGTTCAGGCACGCAAGGAAGGCACCATGCTGACCGAGTACCGTCTAACGGAGGAAGGGCAGCTGCTGGCTGAAGGCGCCGCGGTCGGCGATTCCATCGCCTCCGGCACCGCCTGCGTCATCAGGCGAGCGGCGGACATTGACAGCTTTGTGGACGGCTCCGTCCTGGTCGCCGAACAAACCGATCCCGACTGGGTCCCGATCATGAAGCGTGCCAGGGGCATCGTCACCGACAAGGGAGGGGCAACCAGCCATGCGGCCATCGTCAGCCGCGAACTGGGCATTACCGCCGTCGTGGGCACATCGAACGCCACCAGCGTGATTGCAAACGGGCAGGACATCACGGTTTCCTGTGCCGAAGGGGACACCGGCCACGTCTATGAGGGGCTGCTGGCGAGCAGCCGGGAGGACGTGGATCTTGGCGACCTGCCGGCGACACGGACGGCGGTCATGCTGAACATGGCCAGCCCGTCCAAGGCATTCAAGTGGTGGCGCCTGCCTGCTCACGGCATCGGCTTGGCACGCATGGAATTTGTCATCAACGACATGGTCCAGGTGCACCCCATGGCCTTGGTGCATCCGGAGCGGGTCACGGATCCGGCGGACAGGGACAGAATCAGCGAACTGACGCGCGGCTTTGCCGACCCGGCTGACTACTTTGTGCAAACGTTGGCGCGCGGGCTTGCCATGCTGGCTGCACCGTTCCATCCGGCGCCGGTCGTCGTTCGGTTTAGTGACTTCAAGTCCAACGAATATGCGCACCTGATCGGTGGCTCGGCCTTTGAGGACGACGAGGCGAACCCGATGATTGGATTCCGCGGGGCGTCGCGCTACTATGATCCACGCTATCGGGCAGGGTTTGACCTCGAATGCCGGGCCATCATCGCGCTTCGCAACACTCTTGGCTTCGCAAACGTGATCGTCATGGTGCCGTTTTGCCGGACGCTTGCCGAGGCGGATCGCGTCCTGGCAGTCATGGCGGACAACGGACTTGTGCGGGGCCGCAACGGGTTGAAGGTCTACATGATGTGCGAGATTCCTTCCAACGTCATTCTTGCCCAGAAGTTTGCGGCCAAATTTGACGGTTTCTCCATCGGTTCCAATGACCTGACCCAGCTTGTCCTTGGCGTGGACAGGGACTCTGCGGCCCTTGCGCCACTCTTTGACGAACAGGATGAAGCGGTCAAGGCAATGATTCGCCTGGCGATCGGCGGGGCACATGCGGCAGGGATCAGGATTGGCATCTGCGGGCAGGCACCCAGCAACCACCGCGAATTTGCAGAATTCCTGGTTGCGGAGGGGATCGATTCCATCTCGCTAAACCCTGACAGCTTCTTGCGAACGGTGCCCACCATCGCAGCGGCCGAGGCGGCTGCCGGGCGCGGTGTGCCTGTGCGGGCTTTGCCCGGACGGTGAGGGGCCTGCTGCGCAACGCAAGGCACGAGGCGGTTACAGCCGTGGAAAGCCGGGAAGAGGAGCTGCCATGAAACTCCACAACGTTTCGCCGGCTCGCGGCAGGACGGCGGCAGCCGGGGGCTACGGGGCCGTCATTTTCGACATGGACGGGGTGGTCAGGGACACGGCCGGGTTGCAAGCGGCCCTATTCGAGTCCTGCCCGGATGGCTTCGTCCAAGGGGACATGCCAGGTCATGGACGCGTCGAGGGCGAAGCGCCTGCCAGTCACAGTTTCAGGAACGATCCGCACCAGGCGGTCCCTTCCGACGCCCTGCCACGGGAAGAGCCCTTGGGAGGTGCTGTTGAGGGCAGGCCCTGAGTCCTCCGAAACTTCTGCCCGGCCCTTGACCACCACGCTCCACGCCAGGCCAAACTCCGCGCTCACGGCGTCCGCCTCGACCGCAACGCGGGCGTCCGCCCCGATGGCGTCCAGCTTGGTGCCGCCGCCGGTTCGGAAAAGGAGGGTCTGTTCATCGATCCGGTAATTGATGGGGAAGACGTCGGGGCGGCCCCCAACCGTCACGGCGAGTCGTCCAACGGAGGTTTCGGAAAGGAGCTTCCAGCATTGCTCGGTGGTGAGGATACCTGCTTCGGGTGCCACGGCGTTGTCTCTCATGGGGTAAATCCTACTGTGCCGCCGGGAGCGGGAACAGGGACCAAAGGCCTGAACACCCTGGAACCAAGCCTGCCGGGTCGTCCCGCCGCGGCAGCGCCGGGCGGCCCCAACCGTGAGGTTGGGGCCGCCCATGCCGCGGATTCCCATGGCACGCTGGGCGTCATTCGGTTCCGACAGTGATGTTGTTGCGGACGGCCCGGACGCCTGGGGAGGACCAGGCGACGAGGCCGGCCTGCTTCTTTTCGAGCCAGGTTGGCAGATGCCCGCTGAGCGTCACTTGATCGTCATCGATGTCGATGTGCACCTCCTGGGCGGCCAGGGCCGCGTTGCGTGCCAAGGCGTCCTTGATCTTCTCTGCCAAGGCCTCACGGGAGGGGCGGACGGGCAGGGTGATGTGGTTCTCAACATAGCCCACGCCCGCGATCGCCCCGACCGCACGGACAGCCGCGTCCCGCTGAAAATTCCACGGCACGGAACCGGTGAGGGTGACGGTGTGGTTGCGCACGCTGGCCTTGACGGAGCCGCCTGGTATGACGGCGCTGGCCTCCAACACGTGCGAGATCGATTGGGCGATGTCGCTGTCCGTCAGTGCCGCACCTGCATAGTGGACGGTGAGTTCATCGGCTACGGCACTGACGCCCTTGACCCGCTGTGCCGCCCGTCGGGCAGCCATCCTTTCGGGAAAGCTGCTGACTGTTCCGGTGAGGGTGACAGCGTGGTTCTCGACGCTGACGCCAATGCGGGCCGCTTCCACGTCCGGTGTCCACTGGAGTTCCGATTCAACTTCGCGCTGGATCTTGCGATCTGTTGCCGTGTCTTGTTTCATGGGTCGCTCATTTCAGTGTGGTGGGACAGTGCCGACGGCGGTGGTGCCTGTCGTGTACCGGGCGGTGGCTAGTCGCGGGTGATGGCCACTTTTGCCGGGGCAGCCGGGACTGCCTTGGCGGGAAGCGGTGCGCGGACCTCCAGGATGCCGTCCTTGTAGGAGGCTTTGATGTCGGTCTCGCTGACGCCGTCCGGGAGGGCGATCCTCCGCTGCAGGGATCCGTAGTGGAACTCCGTGCGGTAGCTGCCGTCCGTGTGCTTCTCGGTCTTCTGCTCACGCGTGGCGCTGATGTTCAAGACTCCGTCGGCGATGGACACGTCGACGTCCTTGTCGGGATCAACCCCGGGAAGTTCGGCGCGGACCACCAGCATGTTGTCTTCGATGGCTTCCTCGACGCGCATGGCGGTGTTCTCGGTGCCGCCGTCGAAAAGGCGCTGGAACGAATCCAAGACGCTAAACGGCGAACTGGTGAACAGATCGAACGGGGCGGCCCATCGGGCGGCGTCGAAGGGGGTCCAGCTCAGCATTTCAGTCATGGTGCTTCCTCCTATTGGGTGAAAGGTGGCGGCCGCGCAAGGGCAAGCCGTACTTCCAGTAGACGCCCACCAGGGGGACATGAATAGGGCCCAAAGCCCCTTTGCCCGCCCTGCCGCCGCTGACACGATGAAGTGGACATCAGGCACTACCCACCATGGATGGAGCCAATGGCTACTGACAGATCGGACGGGGTCCCTGCCGTGTCCCGTACGGATGCAGGTGCTCCTGTTCTGGATCCACAAGAACCCCTCGAACGGCTGCTGCGTGACCTTCGGGGACGCCGCGAAGGGCTCTCCGCGCGCGAAAGCGAGCGGCGCCTGCTGGTTCATGGACGGAACGAACTGGTCAGGCGGGGAACCATGCATTGGTCCCGGGAGCTCGGGAAGCAGTTTGTTCATCCACTTGCCCTCTTGCTGTGGGTCGCGGCCGGACTTGCGTTTGTGACCGGAACGGTCCCCCTGTCGATTGCCATCGTTGCGGTAATTGTCCTCAATGCCTTGTTTGCGTTCTTTCAGGAACGCCATGCCGAGCGCGCTGTGGAGGCTTTGAGCGCCTACCTGCCGGCCCAGGCCAGGGTGCTGCGGGAAGGTGAAGAGGTCCTGGTCGACGCGGCACTCCTTGTACCGGGGGATGTGATGATTGTCCGCGAGGGTGACCGCGTCTCCGCCGACGGACGGCTTCTCGACGGCTCCCTGGAAATGGATGTCTCAACGCTCACCGGTGAGTCGCTCCCGGTGTTCCGCACTGCCGACGTCGCCAGTGCCAGGGGAGGACCGCTGCTGCAGGCGCCCGACATCGTATTCAGCGGCAGCTCGTGCACCGGAGGAGAGGCCGCCGCAGTGGTCTTCGCCACCGGGATGCAGACGGAGATGGGCCGGATTGCGGCCCTCACCCAACGGGCCGGGCACGACCTGAGCCCCCTGGAGAAGCAGGTGGGACGCGTGGCCCGCCTGATCGCCGTTGTCGCCGTCACCACGGGTGTGGCCTTCATCCCCGTTGGAATGATCCTGGGTGGACTGTCGCTGGGGGACACCCTGAACTTTGCCATCGGCCTGCTGGTTGCCAATGTACCGGAAGGGTTGCTGCCGACCATTACTCTTGCCCTTGCCGTCGGCGTCAGGGTCCTCGCGCGGCGCGGGACCCTTGTCAAGCGGATATCGGCCGTGGAGACGCTTGGTTCAACGAGCGTGATCTGCACGGACAAGACAGGCACGCTGACCATGAACCGCATGAGGGTCCTCAACTACTGGATGCCGTCCGGGTCCGGCAAGCATAGGGCCGATGAGCCGCCGCCTCCCCGCGACGCGTGGTTGCGGCGATTCACCGCCGCCTGCGTGGCTTGCAACAATGCCCGTCTTGGCCGCACGCCGGAGGCCGCTGAGACCGGGGACCCGACGGAACTGGCCCTCCTTCACTTGGCTGCCGGCATGGGCACCACCGCTGAAAGCCTCCACGCAGAACGGCTGGCACAATTCCACTTTGATCCGGGGCTGAGGCGCATGTCCACCCTGGACAGGATTGGTTTCGCAACCGCAGTCCATGCCAAGGGCGCCCCGGAGGACCTCCTACCGCTGTGCACGCGCATTGCCGCCGGGGATGGCGATCGGGACCTTACGGAAGGGGACAAGGCGTCGATCCTAACCGCCGTCGACCGGTGGGCGGCCCAGGGCCTGAGGGTCCTGGCCCTGGCGGACAGGCCGATGTCTGGCCCGCTCTCGGGACTTTCACGCGGGGCTGTGGAACGCGAACTGACCTTCCTGGGGCTTGCCGCCATGTTCGACCCTCCGCGCCCTCAGGTCCGCGAGGCCGTTGCACGGTGCCATTCGGCCGGCGTCCGTTTGATCATCATCACGGGGGACAACGGGCTGACGGCGGCAGGCATCGCCAGGCGGGTGGGCATTGGCGGGGACGGGCTGCAAACTGTCAACGGCGCCGAGCTGGACAGGATGAGTGAGGCTGCCTTGGACGAGCTGTTGGAAACTGGTGGAGAACTCATTTTTGCGCGCAGTTCCCCGGAAGCCAAGCTGCGCATCACCGACGCCCTGCAGGGCCTGGGCCACGTCGTGGCCATGACCGGTGACGGCGTCAATGACGCGCCGGCGCTGCGCCGGGCAGACATTGGTGTGGCGATGGGCAAGTCCGGGACTGACGTGGCCCGCGAGGCGGCGACCATGGTCCTCACGGACGACAACTTCGCCTCAATTGTCGCCGCAGTGGAGGCGGGGCGTCGCGTGTATGACAACGTGCGCAAGTTCATCATCTACATATTTGCCCATGCCACGCCGGAAGTCGTTCCCTTCCTCATCTACGCGGCATCCGGTGGTCAGGTGCCCCTGCCCCTGACCGTGATGCAGATCCTGGCCATAGACCTCTTCACCGAAACCCTGCCGGCGCTGGCGCTCGGGCGGGAGGCTGCCGAACCGGGCCTGATGCAGCGCCGGCCCCGTCCCCGGACGGAGAACGTCATCAACGGCTTGATGTTGGCGCGCGCCTGGGGCGTGCTCGGAGGTATGTCCGCACTCCTGGTTTCCGCTGCATTCCTGCTCACCCTGTGGGCCGGCGGCTGGGTTCCGGGCCGGGACGTTTCCACTGGCCAGATGCACGTACTCTGGCAGCAGGCCACCACCATGACTTTCCTGGGGATCGTGGCCTGCCAGGTGGGCACGGCCATGGCGGCCCGCACCCAGACAGTCTCCCTGCGCAGGATCGGGGTGGCCACCAACCGCCTCCTGCTCGGGGGCATCGCGTTTGAACTAGTGTTCAGCGCCGCGGTGGTGGGCATCGCGCCTTTGCAGCGGGTATTTGGCACTGCGGTTCCGGAGCCCTGGCAGCTGCTGTTGCTCCTGCCGTTTCCGTTCCTCGTGTGGGGCGCCGATGAAGTGTTCAAGTCCTTCCGCCGCAGGCGGGCACGCGTTTCCACGCCGGCTTCGCCAGGGACCTGGTCCCCTCTCACGTGAAGGCGGGCGGTCGTAGCCTCATTGAAGGAGGAATGATCATGATGTATCGATGGGCCGGGACCGGCTGGGGGATCGGCGCATGGTTGGCCATGGCGGCGGTGATGCTCCTTGTCTGGGGTGCGGTGGCGGTTGCCGTGGTGCTGCTTGTCAGGGGTTCATGCCCGGGTCGGGGCGGGCTGGCGCCCCGCCCGCCGCACCACGAGGCCGAGCGCATCCTCACGGAACGTTTTGCCCACGGGGAAATTGGCGAGCAGGAGTTCCTTGCCCGGCGCGCGGCGCTGAGGCGCTCGGACTGAGTTGCCCGGACTGGACTACCGGGACTGGGGTCATGGATGCCCGGCATCCATCTCCGGACTGTTGGCCAGCCCCGCCTGGTCCCCATCCTTTGTTGGCGATGCTAGAACTCGCCGGGCCACCAGGACGGCGAGGAATGTCACCGGGATCCGGAAGACGCCGGGCGGAAGCAGGATGGCCGGCAGTGGCAGGATGGCACCAGCGGTGAAGGCGGCCGCCGAGGCGTGGGCGGCTTGCCAGGGGTTGGCCGGCTCGTCCTGGTCTATGTTCAATTTGGTGGACAGATGCGCGGCCAGGGCATCATGTTCGGTGAGTTCCTCGGCCACCCGCTGAGCCGTTTCAAGGCTGAGACCCTTGGCCATGTAGAGTCCCGCGAGTTCGGCCAGTTCTGCTTCCGGGGAATCGGCCAACTCGCGCCGCTCAATTTCCACGAGGGCCCGCTGGCTGTCGCGTTGGCTGCTGACCGATACGTATTCGCCCAAAGCCATGGAGATTGCACCACCCACGACGGCGGCGATGCCGGCCACCAGAATGGGGGTGGGCGAATTGGTCACGCCCGCAACACCCACGGCGGTGGCGGCGACCGAGACAATGCCGTCGTCGGCGCCCAGGACTCCGGCCCGCAGCCAGTTCAGGCGTCCGGCGATGCTGTAGGCATGGGGTTCGTCGCTGGGCGCCCCCGGACTACCGTTTGCCGTAGTAGTCCTTCCAGATGAGGCGGTGGACGGGGATCTTGCGGGGAATCGAGCGAAGTCCGGGAATGAAGGGGAGCAGCGTTAGCAGGAGCGAGAGCACCAGCATCGTGGCGACCACAAGGATGTCCGCATTCGGGGAGGACTTGTAGGCTTCGATCTGGTACAGCAGCGAGAAGAGCCACAGCCACGACTGGCCTGGCGTGTTGCCGGTCTCGTTCATGACACCCCATTGGTCCCCTGTGAGGTGGGCCGTGGTGGCGAGATCGGGAAAGTAGTTGCCGTCTCCCAGAAACAGGATGGTCGGGGTGTAGTCGAGGTTGTAGGGCTGCCCGCTGTTCTGGAGAACGCCGTCCAGGTTGCCGCTGGCAGCCATGCCCAGCAGTGCACTTGTCAAGGCGGGAACGGGCCCGTAGTTGCCGTTGGCTACGCGTGCAGGGTCGCCATTGGGCGCCGCGGAGAGCGCAGTGGTGTAATCGGCTGTCCACTTCGTCTGCTGATCAGCGGTGGCGGCGGACCATGTTGCCAGGGCCGCCGGCGGGGTGGGCAGGGTTTTGAGTGGGTTGATGACGAAGTCGTTGGCCGTGTCGACCGGGAGCCGTACACCGGAGAGCTCCTGGGGGTTGAAGAACCCCAGGTGTTGTGAGGCGTCGGGAGTGGAGTTGTAGGGCGGGCCGTAGCCTGCCGTGCCGCTCGTGCCGCCAAGTTCGGCGGTTGCTGTCGCGACAAAGTCCGACGGCGCCGCTGCTGCCCAGGATTTTAGTGTCACCCCGGGGTCGTCCGGCGAACTGAAAATGGCGGAAAGGCCGAGTACAAGCAGGCCGACGACGACGACGCCGATCGTGAGTTCCTTGAACAGGTCGTAGTCCCGGATGCGTCCACGCCACGGCCTGCTGGCAATGTCATCGCCTTTCCGCCACGACATCGGTGATGGGATCCTGCTCATGGCTGATTCGCCTCCGGTTCGGGTGAGGTGCCGTTGGAATCGCAGAGCTGGGCGTCGGTCTCGGCGGCATCGAGCGGTGGGACGACGCCGTGGGCGCGCACCATCACGACGTGCAGGGCGACGACGGCACCGACCGCCAGGGGCAGCAGCATGATGTGCCACATGAAGATCTGGCCCAGGTTGGCCACGTTGAACCATGCCCCGATGCCGACGGCATTCAGGGCGTCTTTCGCTTCAAAGGCAATCCACTGGGAGTCGAAGTTCGTCTGCAGCAGGTAGCCGGTAAACGCTGTCACGATGGAGACAAGGAATGCCACCATGCCGGTGATCCAGGTCAGCAAGCGCCCTCCACGCCAAGCCGCCATCCAGAACTTGATCCACAGGTGGACCACCATGAACATGAAGAACAGTTCCACGCTCCACAAATGAACACTGTTGGTGAAGTGGCCCAACGAGGAGACGTGGTACCACTGGGGGCCGTTAAGGCTAAGCACCACCCCGGAACCGATGATGAAAACCAGGCCGGCGACGGCGCCCATCCCGAAGACGTAGGCCCACGTCGCGACGTAGCTTGGCTGGTCTTCGGGCAGCAGCTTGTCCGGCGGGAGGTGCCTCAAAAACCATTGCCGTGACTTGCCTGTCCATGTGTAGGCGCCAGTCCCAGCCACTTCCGGGTCGGGTGAGGACTCCTTGACCGTGCTCATTTCCGGCTCCGTCCGCCGGGAAACGGCAGTACCAGGGCGAGGACGAAGAGGACGAGCATGGCGATGATGACAACAAGGTTGCCCGATTGGATCATCACGTCCCCCCAGCCAAAATAGGTTCCCGGCGTGATCGGGGAAGGGGCTTGCGACATCAGCTCAAGCATGGTGGCCTCCATTGTCTTTATTGTTTCCGTTGTTGCAGGGCGTGCACGACCAACACGGGGCAGTGCGCGTGAGCGGTGCATGCAGAACTGACGGATCCCATGAGCAGCCCCCGGAACCCGCCGAAGCCGCGCCGCCCCAGGACTATCATCATCGCCTGCCGGCTTTCCTCGATCAGGGTCTCCCGCGCCGGGCCCTGGATGAGGCGGGTCGTCAAATTCTCCGGCCAGTCGACGCCGAAAGCATCCTCCACTGCCTGGTCGAGCACCTTTTGGGCGCTCTTTTCATAGTCGACGCCGCCCAGACCGTAGGGGGATTCGTAGATGGTGGGGATGCTCCAGCACGTCAACGCCGTGACCTGTGCGCCGAGACGGATTGCAAGCTTTTCCGCCTGGCGGAGCGCCTCGACTGACGGCGGCGATCCGTCGACGCCGACGACTATCATTTGCGGATCGTTGTGGTCATTCATTTCCTTGGTCTCCTTCGACAGCCGGCCGTGCGACAGCGGGTCCTGGCGCGGAATGCCCAGGGCTGCCGGGACCAGGAACGGGCGGGGTCCAGACCCAGTCGCGGATGACGGGGAGGTCCTCGAGGTGTTCGTGGATATGGACTTCGTGCCTGGCCAGCATTTCAACGCAGTGTTCCCGCAGTGCATCCATCCCCTCAACGGTGCGGGCCGTGCGGCCAAGGGCCGCCAACGCGAGGTGGTACCGGCTCATCCGGTTGAGCACCACCATGTCGAACGGGGTGGTGGTGGTTCCCTGTTCGTTGTAGCCGCGGACGTGGAAGCGGCCCGGATTCTTCCGCCCGTGCAGGAGCTGGTGGAACGCACGGGCGTAACCGTGCCATGCCACGACTACATCGCAGTCGGCCGTGAAGAGCGCTTCAAATTCGGCATCAGGGAGGCCGTGGGGGTGGACATCCCGCGGCGGAAGCACCAGCAGGTCCATGACGTTGACCACCCGGACGCGCAGCTTCGGCACATGGCGTTGGAGCAGCCAGGCGGCGGCCAGCGTTTCCTCTGTGGGGACGTCGCCGGCGCAGGCAAGCACAATGTCCGGGTGCGCCTCCCCGGCGTTTCCGGCCCAGGCCCAGATGGAGGCCCCCGCGGCCGCATGTGCCCGTGCGTCGGCGAGGGTCAAGTATTGCGGGTGCTCCTGCTTGTCCACCACCAGCAGGTTCACGTAGTCCTTGCTGGAGAGGACGTGCGCAGCAGCGGCGAGCAGTGTGTTTGCATCCGGGGGCAGATATACGCGCACGACCGTTCCCGACAGGGACAGCACGGTGTCGATCAGGCCCGGTCCCTGGTGGCTGAAGCCGTTGTGGTCATTGCGCCAGCAGGTGGATGTGAGAAGGATGTTCAAGCTCGGGACGGGCTTGCGCCACGGCAGTTTCCGGGCATGTTGGAGCCATTTGGCGTGCTGGACCGTCATGGAGGCGCTCACCATCGCAAACGCTTCGTAGCTGGCAAAGAAGCCGTGGCGCCCGGTCAGCAGGTAGCCCTCCAACCAGCCCTGGCAGAGGTGCTCGGACAGGACTTCCATGACCCGCCCGCCGGCCGAGATGTGTTCATCCGATTCCCGGGCCGGCTCCATGAGGCACCTGTCGGTGGCCTCAAAAACGGCACCCAGGCGGTTGCTGGTGGTTTCATCGGGACAGAACAGCCTGAACCGTGGATTGCCGGACGTATCCGTGTAGATGTCCCTGAGCATTTCGCCGAGCGGCTTGGTGGTCTCGTGCTTTGTGGCTCCCGGGACACCAATCCGGAGCGCGTATCCTTCCAGCGGACGCAGGGGCAGGGGAACCTGGACGGCGCCGCCATTGGACCATGGATTGGCCCCCATGCGCAACTGCCCCTGCGGCGCGAGCGCGGCCAGCTCGGGCGCGAGGCATCCGGCGTCGTCGAAGAGTGTTTCCGGATGGTAGGAACGCAGCCAGGCCTCAAGCTGGGCAAGGTGCGCGGGATTCTCCCGCACGCCCGCCAAGGGAACTTGATGGGCGCGGAACGTACCTTCCACCTGAACGCCGTCCACTTCTGCCGGGCCGGTCCAGCCCTTGGGCGTGCGCAGGATGATCGCCGGCCACCGAGCGGGCCCGGTGGTTCCATGGAGCCTGGCCCCGCTCTGAATCTCAAGAATGCCTGCATGGGCGTGCTCGAGCGCCCGCGCAAGCTGGGGGTGTACCAGGGCCGGGTCGGTGCCGGACACAACGACGGGGTCCCAGCCGTGTGCCCTGAGCAGCGCCAGGACCTGTTCGTCGGCTTGGCGGCCCAGCACTGTGGGGCCTGAAATCTTCCAGCCGTTGAGGTGCAGGATCGGCAGCACGGCGCCGTCCCGGGCCGGGTTCAGAAAGGCCGGCGCCTTCCATGAGCCCTCCAGGGGGCCGGTTTCCGCTTCTCCGTCGCCTACGACGCAGGCGACGATGAGCCCGGGATTGTCCAGCGCCGCGCCGGTGGCGTGCATGAGCGAGTACCCGAGTTCCCCACCCTCATGGATGGAACCGGGAGTGGGCGGGCCCACGTGGCTGGGGATACCCCCAGGGGTGGAGAACTGCCGGATAAGGTGGCGGAGCCCGTCGTTGTCCCGGCCGATCCGTGGATAGGTATCGGTGTACGTCCCCTCGAGGTAGAGGTTGGCCACGACGGCCGGCCCCCCGTGCCCGGGGCCCGCCACAAACAGCACCTGGGCACCCGTCCTGTTGATGAGCCGGTTCAGGTGGGCGTAGATCAGGGACAACCCCGGGCTGGTTCCCCAATGTCCCAGCAGCCGCGGCTTGATGTCGTCCACGCCCAGCGGCCGGCGAAGCAGCGCATTCTCCTTCAGATAAATCTGCGCGACGGTCAGGTAGTTGGCCGCGTCCCAGTATCTGCCAAGCAAGTCCCATTCGCCCGGGCGGGCCGCTGTCGCGATTCCGTGCTGTACCGGCTGCACGGCGGCCCCGAGGCTGCTGTTCAAGGGTGACTCCCAGTGGTCATGGTTGGGGAACGATTCCAGTGTCTCCAGCGTCCCACCATGACGGCCCGGGCGTTAGGGACTTTGTGCCCTGTGCAGCAGTGCCTGCCCGCGGCCACCATGGGAGTTGCGGGGATGTGCCGTCCCATGGGTTTTCCGGGACGGCGCGGACTTGGCCCGTGCCCAGCTGGCGACCGGCCAGTTGTGGAGGACTCTTAAGGACGGTAGTTGCATGGACGGTTCGACACCCGGTGAGGGCTTGCCCATTGTGGTGGGAGTGGACGGCTCACCGCAGTCAATCCTGGCTTTGAGGTGGGCGAATAAGCTGGCAGGTCCGCTGCACGCCACCATCAAGGCAGTCACGGCCTGGAACATGGAAGTGATGTATGGGCCGTACCTCGCTTCCGACGGCCGGTCCGAGGCCCAGGAGGTGCTGTCCCAGGCCCTGGTCGACGCTTTCGGTGACGATAAGCCGGAAGGCCTGATCGCCGAGTGCCTCCGCGGCCAATCGGCAAGGATGTTGATCGAGGAGGCGAAGTCCGCGCAAATGCTCATCCTTGGTTCGCGGGGCCACGGCGGCTTCGCGGGCATGCTGCTGGGTTCAGTCAGCTCCGCCTGTGCCGCCCATGCCAGCTGCCCGGTCCTGGTGGTCCACGCGGAGGAGGACGCCGATGCGGGCCCCCGACTGGAAACGAAGGTATCGGAGCGGCAGGGCGCCGATGAGCCGGCTGGCAACATCTGAGGCGTCCGGCGCTGGGGTCCAGGTGCTCACCATCCTGGACACTGCACGGCAGGGGCCGGAGCAGGCCCTCCTCGCATTGGGATCCACCAGCCATGGGCTCTCCACCGCAGAGGCGCAACGGCGGCTGGCGGACGCCGGCCCCAATGCCCTGCGCACGCACAAGGCCAGCCCCTGGCCGGTGCTGTGGCGCCAGCTCAGAAGCCCCATCCTGATTCTCCTGATTGTCACTGCCGGCGTGTCCCTGTTTCTGGGCGATGCGACGAATTCGATCGTCATCGGCGTTATATTGGTGGCCAGCGTCGGTCTGGGATTCAGCAATGAATTCCGGGCTGAACGGGCCGCCGAGGCACTTCACTCCCGCGTCACCCATACCGTTGTGGTCCTGCGGGACGGCAGGGAAAGCCAAATCGGCGTGGTGGACCTGGTGCCCGGCGACGTTGTTCGGCTGGCCCTGGGGGCTGTCATCCCGGCCGACATCCGGCTGCTCGCCAGTGAGGGCCTGTTGTGCGATGAAAGCATCCTCACGGGGGAGTCGCTTCCGGTGGACAAGACACCAGCCCCCGTCATGGGGGAGGCGGCCTTGGGCGACCTGGCGTGCTGTATCTTCATGGGGACCGTTGTCCAGGCAGGCAGCTGTACTGGCGTGGTGGTTGCCACGGGCGGCCGGGCGGAGTTTGGCCGGATAGCCCTGGGGCTGGGGGAGCGCCAGCCCCAAACTGAATTCCAGCTGGGCCTGAAGCGGTTCTCGTATCTGCTGTTACAGGTGGCCGTGGTCCTGACCACATTGATCTTCATCGCCAACTTGCTGCTCGGACGGCCTCTGTTCGATTCGCTGTTGTTTTCCCTGGCCATCGCCGTAGGCATCACGCCGCAGCTGCTCCCCGCCGTGGTCAGCACCTGCCTCGCCGCCGGAACCCGCGTACTGGCCAAGCGACAGGTCCTCGTCAAGCGCCTGGTCTGCATTGAGGACCTGGGCGACATGGATGTGCTGGTCACGGACAAGACCGGCACCCTGACCGAGGGGCGCATCAGCTTCACGGCTGCCCTGCCCGTCCGCCCGGACATCACGGAGACCGGGCTTTTTGTCCTCGGGCTGGTGTCCACCGAGGCCGATTACTCCCGCGGCGACGCCTCCACTGCTGGCCAGAATCCCCTGGACACGGCCCTGTGGCAGGCACCGGCGGCCCGCGGATTTGAGCCGGCCGGCCACCGCCGGCTGGGCATCATCCCGTTCGACCACGTCCGCCGCCGGACCAGCACCCTCATGTCCGATGGGGCCGGCAACCAGACAATAGTCACCAAGGGCTCTCCGGAGGACGTCCTGCCCCTGTGCGGGAATGTCCCTCAAGAGGCGCAGGCCCTGCTGGACCGCCAGTACGACGCCGGATCCCGGGTCGTGGCCGTCGCCTCGCGGTCCGCTGTGGGTTTGGCGTCGATCGAACCGGCGGATGAATGTGGTTTGTCCCTGGCCGGGTTCCTGGTGTTTCTGGACAAGCCCAAGTCCAATGCCAGGGACTCCCTGAAGGAGCTGTCCAGGCTGGGCATCACCGTCAAGATTGCCACCGGAGACA
The DNA here is from genome assembly GCF_013376105.1 of Arthrobacter wenxiniae. GTDB lineage: Bacteria > Actinomycetota > Actinomycetes > Actinomycetales > Micrococcaceae > Specibacter > Specibacter wenxiniae. The sequence goes on along the minus strand of NZ_JAAMFM010000004.1, from coordinate 79,852 downwards.
ACGCGAAGGTTGCCGAAAAGGTGTGCAGGGACCTGGGGTTGGCATCCGGGGGAACCTTGACGGGCGCCCAGATTGACGCCCTCCCGGACGCGGAACTCACGAAGGCGCTGGGGGATGCGGGCATCTTCGCCCGCGTGTCTCCGGAACAGAAGGCCCGCATCATCGGCCTCTTGCGCCGACAGGGCCGCGCAGTCGCCTTTCTGGGCGACGGTGTCAATGACGCCCTGGCGCTGCACCACGCCGACGTCGGCATCTCCGTGGACAGCGCCGCCGACGTCGCCAAGGATGCTGCGGACATTGTCCTGATGGACAAGGACCTGGGCGTCCTGGCCGAGGGGGTGCGCGAGGGCAGGCGGATCTTTGCCAACACCATCAAGTATGTCCTCATGGGCACTTCCAGCAACTTTGGCAACATGTTCAGTGCGGCCGCAGCCTCCGTGGTGCTGAGCTTTCTGCCCATGCTTCCTGGCCAAATCCTGCTCAACAACCTGCTCTACGACACCGGACAGCTGGCCATCCCCGGAGACAGGGTGGACCAGGAACAGCTGCACGCGCCGTCCCATTGGAACATTGCGTTCATTCGGCGCTTCATGCTCGTGTTCGGCCCCATAAGCTCATTGTTCGACTTTGCCACCTTCGCCCTGATGCTCCTTGCCTTTCATGCCGCTCCCGGCGAGTTCCGTGCCGGCTGGTTCATTGAGTCCATCGCCACCCAGACGCTGATTATCTTTGCGATCCGGACCCGGAGGGTGCCGTTCCTGCGCAGCCGCCCCTCCGCGGGGCTGCTGCTGGCCTCCCTGGGGGTGGTTGCCGCGGGTGTCCTGCTCCCCTTGTCGCCACTCGGAGGGGTGCTGGGCTTCGACCCGCTGCCCGTGCTCTTCTTCATTGCGCTGCTCGCCATGGTTGTGGTGTATCTGGTCCTGGTGGAGGCGACAAAGAAGTGGTTCTTCTCCCGTCCGCCGCCTGGACCTGCCGGGGACCGCAGGCGCGGCCAGACTCACCGCGTCCACCGCCGGGCGGCCCGGTTCAGCGTCCCGCAGCCACTGGCGCCGCGCTGATCGCAAATTTGCGGACTGGTCCCCCCGCGACGTCATGCACAACCCAAGGGGTTGGCGCGCACCGTCGAAAGCGTGGGCAAGAGTCCCGGTGCGAACAGGCCGGGCACCACGGGATTGGAAACCGTCCTGTCGATGGTGGCGGCGGCCAGAGCCCTTCCGGGCGCCGTCCCCTCACGTGCCAGGAGCCGGAAGCTCAGTGCCGAAGGCCGGGGCGGTGCGGCATATGGGGCGGGACGGGACGTTGGCCTCTGTTGGCGCAAGCATGTGGCGGTTGTACTTGACATGAGGCATTTCCACCGGGCCTTGCTTTTTGACCGGTGGAAATGCAGGGACGCCGTGTGCGCCCACGACAAGCGGGAAGGAACACCATGTCAGCAGACCACCACTTTCCAAGCCTTCGGTTTCTCGGTGGGGCTGGAACCGTGACAGGCTCAAAATACCTTGTGGACACCGGCCGGCGCCGAATCCTGGTGGACTGCGGACTGTTCCAGGGCTACAAGATGTTGCGTGAGCGCAACCGCGCGCCACTGGCGGTGCGCGCAGACTCAATCGACGCCGTCGTTATCACCCATGCGCACCTGGACCACACCGGGTATCTGCCCGCCCTTGTCCGGGATGGCTACGACGGTCCCATCCACGCCACCAGCGGCACGGCTGAGCTGAGCGGGCTGGTGTTGCCGGACAGCGGCCACCTGCTTGAGGAGGAAGCCTTATTTGCCGCGCGGCAGGGATCGTCCATTCACCATCCACCCACGCCGCTCTATACGGCTGCCGATGCGGTGAAGTCGCTCAAGAGCTTTAAGGTGCAGGAATTTGATGCCCCCTTTGAGGTGGCGGAGGGCATTGAAGCCACCATGGTTCCGGCGGGCCACATTCTGGGGGCAGCCCAGGTCCATCTGCGGATGGGCGGCCTAAGCCTCCATTTCACCGGGGACCTGGGACGCGCCGATGACCCCCTGATGAAACCGCCACGTGCGCTGGGGTCGGTGGATGTGTTGGTGACCGAGTCAACATACGGCAATAGGACGCACCCGGCCGGGGATCCCGCAGAGGAGCTGGGGCAACTGGTCACGAGGGTCGCCAAGCGGGGCGGTGTGGTACTGATCGCCGCCTTTGCCGTGGGCCGTGCCGAGACCATCCTTTTGGCGCTCTCACGTCTTCTGGCCCGCGGCGGAATCCCCTCCCTGCCGGTCTTCCTCAACAGCCCCATGGCCATCGACGCCTCCCGGATCTATCAACAGCACCGGGACGAACACCGCCTGAGCCAGAAGGACTTTAAGGCCATGTACCAGCTGGCAACCATGACCCGGACTGCGGATGAATCCAAGCTTCTCAACCTTCGAGGCGGCCCCATGATCGTCATCTCCGCCAGCGGCATGCTGACCGGGGGGCGGATCCTGCACCACGTCTCCGCCTATGGCAGCGATCCGAAGAACGCGATTGTCCTGGCCGGTTACCAGGCGCCCGGTACGCGCGGGGCCGCTTTGGCCCGCGGGCAGCGGACGCTGAGGATTTACGGGAAGGACGTGCCGATCAGGGCGGAGGTGGCCGCTTTGGACGGCTTCTCCGCCCATGCGGACTCGGATGCGCTGGTGCAATGGTTGAAGTCAGCCCCCAAGCCGCCTCGGATGACCTACATAACGCACGGTGAGCCGGAATCGGCCGATGCACTCCGGCTGCGCGTCAAGCATGAACTGGGGTGGCATGCCCGCGTCCCGGAGCATTTGGAGACGGTCAACCTTCGGAACCCGCGGTAGACTCCCGCCAAGGAGCAGGGGACCTGATCCAGGCAAAAGAGGAGGGCACATGCCCGGCACCATCATCGTCGGCTTTGACGGCTCGCCGGCATCCAGGGCCGCAGCGGACTGGGCCGCCCGGCGCGCGCAACGGTGCGGCTGCGAACTGCGGCTTGTCCTTAGCGTGCCGGATGACTGGGATCCCCCTGAGGCGCAACTGTCCACGGACGGCATCGAACCGGCGGCCCGTGCCCTCGATGAGGGGCGCGCCCGGATCGCAGCGCTGTTCCCCGGCATCACCATCCATACAGCCATCAGGCGTGGCGACCCCGCCCTGGTGCTCGGGGAATTGTCCCGCGATGCCGTTTTGGTGGTGGTGGGGACCGACAAACCGGCAGACCCGCATGGTGAAGGGTTCGGCGCCGTCGGCCTGCAGGTAGTGACCCGCAGCGCCTGCACCGTGGCGATCATTCCCAGCACCCCAACACCTCCAACACGCGGCACGGGTGTGGTGGTGGGCGTTGACGGCTCCGCGGACGCGGACCGGGCACTGCGGGTTGCCGCGGGTGAGGCAGAGATGTGCGGGCAGGCGCTCACCATAGTTCACGCCATGGCGGCCGCCGGACAGGGGAGGCCGACGAAGCCCCGGAATGCGCCGGGAGAGCCGGGCGCGGACGAGGCCGGGGAACGGGTCCTCGACGCGGCCGTCGCGGCCGTCAGGGACCTCAACCCGCGACTGCAGGTCCATCGCGTGCTTGACACGCGGCACAGCCCAGCCGAAGCCCTGGCCTCCGCAGCCGGGGGAGCGCGACTCCTGGTGGTGGGCAGCCGCGGCCGCGAAAGCGTGAAACACATGTGGCCCGGCGCCATTGGGTCAGTTGTGCTCTCCCGCATTGCCTGCCCGATGTTGGTGACCACGCCCTCCGCGGCTGATTCCTAGCGCGGATGTGGGTCGGGCGGTGCTTCGGCCCGGAGCGTGGTGGCCCAGACGGTTCCGGTGGGCCGTTCCTTGAGCTTGAGCGAGCGCAGCGCATTGAGAATCGTGGCGAGGTGCACGAGTTCCTGGCTGAGGGCTCCGGCCACGGCCGGAATCAATCCAACAGCGGCCATGAGCATCATCCAACGCTGAGCGTGATCCCGATCCAGATGCCTTGCACGGCGACGTCGATGGTGTCCCGGCCGAGGCGCGCGACGCGGGCCGATTCGCTGGCAGCTGTTGAACCCTTGGCACCCCTGGCCACGCCGGCGTCGGCGGACGCCAGCACGGGTGCGTCGTTGACGCCGTCCCCGACCATCACGTCAGGAGGCGGGGGGAGTGAAGCTCCGCCGATGCCGCCAGGGCAAGCAGCTCCATGCCTGAAGGGCGGCGCCGCATGCGTGCGAAGGCCTGGCTTCCTCCGGCGTTGGACGACAGTGCGTCAGTGTGCCGGCCTTGTCCAAGACGGCTGTCTTGATCCGGACCAGCAGTTCAAGGGTCGGGCCACTTTTCACGACGGTTCCGTTCCTTGCCGCCCTGCTCATGCCACCGAGGAACGCCACAGGCGCCGCCATCAGCAAGGGACACGGGGTGGCAGCCACCAACACTTCGGCAAACCTCAGTGCCTCGCCGCTGAGGAGCCAGGAGAGGCCCGCGAGGAGCAGGGACAGCGTGATGAAAGGTATTGCGTACCGGACCGCAAGGCGGACCAGAGGTGCGCGGCTCGCAGCGGCGTCACGGATCAGGGCGACGATGCGGCCGCAGTGGGAATTTGCCGCGCACGCCGTGGCGGCCAGCCTCACAGCGGCGGCTCCATTGACCGATCCGCCAAGGACCGCGGCGCCCGGCACCACCTCGGCCGGTCGCAAGACCGGAACACCCCCTGGCACGACGTCCGTGGCGGCCAAATCTTGCAGCCGACCGCCGGGAGTCTCCCGGTGGGCGGATTGCGGAACGCGATCCAATAATGCACCAAGTTCCGCCTTCGCCCGGCCGGGCTGGTGGCTCCCTACTCCGGGTTGTTGACCACGACCACCGGACAACGTGCGTGGGCCACGCAGGCGGAGGAGACGGACCCTATCCGCAGCCCTAGGAAGCCGCCGCGCCCGCGACGGCCCACCACCAGCATGCGGGCGTTTGCACTGGCCTCAACCAATATTTGGGCCGGGTGGCCGTACCTGATGCCGACGCTCAGTCCGGTGGGTCGTTCCGGGCCAAAGGCCCGTTCGAGGGCCTCGTCCACCAGTCGGGTGGCCTCGCTTTCGAGCAGGTCTGCCTCCGGAAACCCTCCAACGGGGATTTGGGCGGCAAAGTAGATGTCCGACCGGCTCCAGCAGCTGATGACGTCGAGTCGCAACTTCAGGGCCGAGGCAAAGGTGGCGGCCGTTTGCAGGGCGTGTGTTGAGTAGTCCGAGCCGTCGATCCCAACGACAATTCGGTCCATTGGATCCGTTGAGGAGTTCATGACAGTCCTAAGGCAGGAGTTTCAAGGAAGTGTCCCAATTGAAGTTGTCCTGGTTGGGACTTGCCTGCAGGCCCATGACGAGGAGCATCATGGCTTCCAGTTCCCGTGCCCTGCGCAGCGGCCCAACATCGATTGGCCGCAGTCCCGAGGCTGCCACGACGGCACTGACCTTGACTTTGGCTTGTTCGGAGTCGCCGGCAATGAAGACGTCCAGGGGCAGGCCTGCCACGGAGCCGGCCTCCAGAGGTTTGGCGAAACAGGTGTTGAAGGCCTTGACCACGTGGGCGTCCGGGCTCGCGTGTCGGGCGATTTCTTCGACCGCGGAAGTCCCGGCCGGTACCAGCAGCCGGTCGAAGCCGGCAAGGTCGACCGGGTTGCTGATGTCGACGATGACTTTCCCTGCCAAGGCTTCGCCGTAGACAAGCACCGTGTTCCTACCTTCGCCGTACGGGACGGCGAGGAAGACAATGCCGCCCTCGACGGCTGCCCCTTCGCCTCCGCCCTGCGCTCCCGCTCCCAGCGACTCCACGAGTTCCCGGGTCTTTTCCCCGTTGCGTCCCAATATCTGCACGGAGTGCCGGGCCGCGAGCATTCGGACGGCGATGGCCCGGGCCATGTGCCCGCTGCCGATGATGGTGACTTGTTCCATGGTGGCGCCTTTCAGACGAGTTGGGGCATACGGGCGATGATGACCTTCAGGGCCTTGGTCTCGGATGCACGGGCAAAGGTGTCGTAGGCATCCATCACCTGGTCGAAGGAGAAAGTGTGGGTGGCGAACTTGCCGGCAGGGATCTTGTGCCTGGCCACGAGCTTGAGGAGCATCGGGGTGGTGTTGGTGTTGACCAGGCCCATGGTGATGCTGATGTTCCGGATCCACAGCTCCTGCAGGGGAAGGTCGACGCTGGTGCCGTGAACACCGACATTGGCGACGCGGCCACCCGGGCGGGCGAGGCCGACCGCCATGGTGAAGGTGTCCGGCAGGCCGACAGCCTCGATGGCCACATCCACCCCGGCTCCGTCGGTCAGCGACATCACCTTTTCATGCCAGCCGGGCTCGCTGGAATCGACAGTGTCCGTCGCGCCAAATCCAAGCGCCTGTTGGAGCCTGTTGGCGTCGCGGTCGATCGCCACGATGGTTCCTGCGCCACACAGCCCGGCGGTCGCGATGGCCGCCAGGCCGACGGGCCCGGCGCCGATGACGGCCACGACGTCCCCGGGTTTGACCCCGCCCGCGAGGACGCCGATCTCAAATCCGGTGGGCAGGATGTCCGAGAGCATGACGGCCTCGACGTCGCTGACGCCATCGGGCAGTTTGTAAAGAGAGTTGTCGGCATAGGGTACCCGGACGTACTCAGCCTGGGTGCCGTCGATGAGGTGGCCAAACACCCAGCCGATCCCGGATTGCCCCTCATCGCCCAGGCAGTGGGAATACAGGCCGGAACGGCAGTTGGGACAGTGTCCGCAGGACTTGATGCAGGAGATCAGCACGCGTTCACCCACGACAAGGTCGTGCACCCCCGGCCCGATTTCGATGACCGTGCCCACGCCCTCGTGTCCCAGGATCCTCCCCGGCTGGACGGCCGGGACGTCGCCCTTGAGAATATGCAGGTCCGTGCCGCAGATGGTGGTCGTGTCCACTCGGACGATCGCATCACCGGAATGGAGGATCTTCGGATCGGGGGCATCCGTCCAGGATTTTTGGCCAGGGCCGTGGTAGATCAGGGCTTTCATGTTGCGTCCATTCGTTAGTGGTCCGGCAGCCATGCCGTGGGTACCGGCGTATTTGACGCTACGCGGGGAACCCGGTCCGGGTTAGGGCCATTGGACCCCATGCCTCGGTGCTATTCGGGTGAGGCGTGGGGGGCATTGGCCTGGGCGGTCCACCACTCGGCAGGAGGCGTGACGCGGAACCGTCGTCCGGTGACCGAAGTTGGCACGATGCGGACAAAATTCTCCTTGCGTCCGCTTTGCCAGGGAAAGAGCCGGAGGGAAAAGCTCTCCAAGACGTCCGTCGTTGACGAGAGCAGCTCACTCTTGCCCTTGACCACCACGCTCCAGGCGATGCCCGTGTCGGGGTCCACGCCGTCTGCCTCCAGCGCGACGGGGTGGCCTGCGAGCACTGCCGCCAGCTTGGTGCCATCGCCGGTACGAAAGACCAGCGTGCCGTGGTCCACCGTGTAGTTGAGGGGGAAGATGTCGGGATGGTCAATGTCCCAAACAGCGAGTCTGCCGACCGATACATCACGAAGGAGGGCCCAGCATTCGTGGACCGGCAGGTCTTCCGTTCGTGCGGCTGCTGATTTCTGCGTCATGGACCCACGCTAAGCCTGTTCACGCTGTACCGGTAGGGTCCAAGGGCCCGTCCGGATCCTGGCACGATCACCAGGGTCTGCACCGTCATGGTGGCATGGTTCATTGCGGCGTAGTCTGGGCACATGAGGCACAGTCAGTCATGGCCGCCGTCTCAAGTATGGGCATGTATTAGGAGATACTGAATGAACCAGCCGTGCCCGAATGATGGTGGCACAACACCGTCCGACGCATATCCGCATTCCCAACCGAATGACGGAAGATTGCAGGGGCTGCTCTCGGCTGTCATATCGATTGCCGAGGAACTCACCTTGGAAGCAGTTCTCAGGCGAATCGTACAGTCCGCATGCCAGCTGCTGGACGCCCAATATGGTGCCTTGGGCGTCATCGGGGAAGACGGGGGCCTGAGCCACTTCATCACTGAGGGCATCGAACCGGACCTTGCGAAGCTGATCGGCCCGCTGCCCACCGGTCACGGCGTTCTGGGGCTGTTAATCCGCGAGCCGCGCCCCATCCGCCTTCCGAATCTCCATGACCACCCTGCATCGTTTGGGTTCCCAAGGCATCATCCGCCGATGAGGACATTCCTGGGGGCGCCCATCCGGATCCGCGATGTGGTTTTTGGGAACCTGTACCTCACGGAGAAGAAAGGCGGACAATTGTTCACGGCCGAGGATGAGGAACTGGCAGTGGCACTGGCTGGCGCCGCCGGATTTGCGATCGAGAACGCAAAACTGTTTGACGACGCGCAATTGCGAACAAAGTGGCTGGAGGCCGGCCGGAGCATCGCGGTGCTGATGATGGCGGCTGCCCGGGAGGATGCCGCGCCCGGCCCGGAAGCTGTGGCCCAAACAGCGCTCAAAACCTCTGGTTCCATCTTGGCCCTCATTGCGAGTCCGCCGAATGAGGCGGGACAGGTGGAAGTCCTCGCAGCCGCCGGCGACGGGTCAATGGAATGGCGCGGACGGCTGCTGGACCTGGACAGCGCCAGCGTGCGAAGCGTTAGATCCTCGGGCAAGCCGGTGACCTCGGAGAGGGCGGCAGAATTGCTTGGACCCGCGTTTGGGGGACTGGCGGGCCCCTCACTTCTGGCACGACTGGGGACGGATAGCGCTGAACACGGGCTCCTGATGCTGGCGCGGTCGAAGGGCAGCCTTCCCTATACTTCCCTGACCAAAGAGATGGTTGCCGTTTATTGTGCCCAGTCTTCCTTGGCGCTGGAACTGGCCAATGCCCACAAAATCCGTGAACGGCTGATATTGTACGCGGACCGGGACCGCATCGCCCAGGACCTGCACGACGTCGTTATCCAGCGCCTGTTCGCCGCGGGCCTCAATGTCCAAAGCCTGGGCCGGTTCATTGACGATCCCAGCGGAAGTTTGCGCATCCGAGCCATTACGGACGAGCTGGATGCAACCATCAAGGAATTGCGGGACACCATCTATTCACTCCGCGCCACGGTGGGCGAAGGAGAACTGCTGAGCAGCCGAATCCTCAATACCGTGCGCAGAGTGTCCAAATCCCTCTCCTTTGCGCCGCGAATTTCATTGTCCGGGCCCATTGACTCCCATGTGCCGGCGGCCTTGGCCCAGCAACTGCTCGCAGTGGTCTCTGAGGGAGTCAGCAATGCGGTACGGCACGCACAGGCTGCGGAAATCGACGTCGCGGTCTCCGCTGGCGGCGGGTCACTGAGCGTCAAGGTGAGCGATGATGGCCGTGGAATTGGCAATCCTGATGGCAGGAGCGGCTTGGCCAACATGGAGGATCGGGCGCTGAACCTGAATGGGACTTTTCGGGTGGAAAGCGCGGCAGGTCGTGGAACAAGGATCTACTGGTCCGTGCCGCTGAACCGTGCAGGTGCGGCCCGCGTCCCATAGGCAATCACGCCGCATCGATTTGCCAGGTGTCTATTTCCTCGTGATGTACACCGCTGCCTGCGTCCGCCGCTCGAAGCCGAGCTTGGCCAGCAGGGAGGAAACATAGTTCTTTACGGTCTTTTCGGCGAGGAAGAGTTCCTGGCCGATCTGCCGGTTGGTCATGCCCTGGCCGATCAACGCCAGTACCCGGCGTTCCTGCGCCGTGAGCGAGGCGACGCGAGGGTCCACAGGGACCGGTTCACTGAGCCCTTCGACAATCTTTCGCTTGAGGTGGGCATCGAACAGCGACTCACCTCGGGCAGCAAGCTTTATGGCGGTGAGCAGGTCCGTGCCGCCAATTTCCTTCAGGACGTATCCGGCAGCGCCCGCCAATACGGCACTGCGAAGGGCATGCTCGTCGTCGTAGCTGGTCAGGATCAGGCACCTGAGCGTGGGGTCAATGGAGCGGACATCGCGGCACACTTCAATCCCGGTACCGTCGGGGAGCCGTGCATCAAGCACGGAAACATCGGGATGGAGAGCCGGGATCAGGCGGGTGGCTTCCCCCGCGGAACCTGAGGAGCCAACGACGCTGAAGCCGTGGCCCTCCAGGAGTTCCTGCAATCCGAGCCTGACCAGTTCGTGATCGTCCAGAATGAATACGCGGAGCGCAGGAGGTGCTGCCGTGTCGAGAATCTGATCCATCGCTTCCATCGTTTCCATCACATTCCTCATAGAAGCAGCTCCGGCAGCCTGTGAAGGCCATTTCGGACAATCAAAGCCTGTCACGTCTATCCGGCAAGGCCATTGTCCAACATCGCCCGGCCGCCGGGCAAACAGCTTGGCGGGTCACTGGTCCGTCGCCTGACGCATCTTGGCCGCACCCCGGCGGTGCATGCGCCATGCCCGGAACGGCTTGGCGGGCGGCGCGGCGACATAGGCGCCTGCCGTCATGGCGGTGAATGCCAGGACGCCGACCGGGAATGACCTTGACGCAAGGGCAAAAATCATCAGGCCAATGCCAAGACCCATGGCTGCCGTGCCCAGCACGATGCGGAGGACTGTGTTGGCCGGATGTCCACTGGCCCCAAACGCCAGTGCCAGTCGCGGGTCGCCTGCGGTTAAGTCTTCTTCGATTTCCTTCAGGATGCGTGATTCGTGCTCAGAGAGTTCCATGACAATTCCTTCGATTGCGTTCCCATGGTGGAAAGGGCGGCGGCGCCAATGGCCGGCCCCCACAGCTGGGTCCGGCCTGCGCCTCATGCAGCCACTAGTGCGACGGCACCGCGTGGTGGTGGGCTTGAGTACTTGGGCTGATGGCGAAGCCTGAGGCAACTACCACAACAGCCCCGGCAATCCAGGACGTCCATGCTGCGCCCGAGTGCCCGGTGTAGGAAGCCATCCAAGGCGAAAGCACCAAGACGGCGCCCAGGATGACCTGGACCCACTCAATCCATGGCATGCCCGGCGCGGCCAAGTTGATGACACCACTGACGGCGATGAGCACGCCGCCGGCCACCATCATCCACGTCGATGCTGTGCTCTGGGTTGTCCAGAGGGTGGAAAGAGCGGCCACTGCCCCGGCCGCTACGGCAGCCCAATCCTGCCAACGAGTCCATTTCTTCACGGGAACCTACCTCCTTGTGTCTGGTCCTGCCCGATTGCGGGACATTTCCATGGTTGCCCCGGAAAGGGGCCGGGGGCCACGGCCGAAAGTCCCCAATCTGGAGGGAATGGTCCCGGGCCGTGGCCGGCACAGGCATTGGGGCGCATGTGTGGACCTTGGACCCTAGGCAGCAGAACGGAACAGGGTGATGATCGGAGCATGAACACTGATGAGGAACCGGGCGTCGTTTTGTCCCGGGAAGAGGCATGGGAACTGCTGCAGGGCAGCCGCTTTGGCCGCCTCGCAGTCAGCGTCGCCAACCAGCCGGACGTCTATCCCCTGAATTATCTCGCGACGCAGGAGAAAATCTGGATCCGGACCAACCCCGGCAGCAAGCTTGCGGAACTGACAGTGAACTCCCTCGTCGCGTTTGAAGCCGACGGACTCAGCGACGGCACAGCCTGGAGCGTGGTGGTCAAGGGTGTCGCGAGGATCCTGGAGTCGCAGACCGAGATTGATGCCGCAGACCTCCTCCCGGTTGAACCGTGGATCAAGACACGGATGTGGACGCACGTCGAGGTCACCCCGGCATCCGTGAGCGGCCGCCGGTTCGTCCTGGGTGCGGAGCCGGAGCGCTGCTAACGGCGCGCCCGCGCCCCTGGACGGCCCGTCCAGGCCAGGTACCCGCCAACGACGCCCATCGCCCCCACCCCGCCGGCCAGCAGCCTGTCTTGCCAGCTCCGCAAGTGTTCACGGTCGGCGGCCGTCAAGTCGCCGATGCCCCGAATGAAGGCCGCAAGAATCAGCGCGGCCACCACCCGGTTGCCGATGCGTTCGGCCCGGGCAATGAGCGGCACGATTTCCTCGGCGCGCAGGTGGACCTCGACGCCGTCGTCGAGCTGCCGCAAGATCCGTTCCAGCCTGTCCGGGAGACCGGTGCCAAGGTCGGCCGCGTCAAGGCCCAGCTTCTTGAGCATGGCGGGCAGCTTGTGCGGGCTGAACCGTTCCAATGCCAGTCGACTGGCATAGGGCTTGAGGACCTCACCGAGATTGAACTCCGGGTTGAGGCGCGCCCCCATTCCCTCGGTCATGACGACCATCTTTGCAACCATCGCAATTTCGCTGGGCAGTTGCAGGTGGTGGTGGCGCAGGACGGCCAACAATTCGGCAATCAGGGGCGCAAGGTGAATCTCGCCCAGGCGCCGGCCCTGATATTGCTCCATGAAGTGGGCCATGTCCCGGCTGAGCAGCCCGCGGTCGGGGGCGGGGGCGTTGACCGACATATCCAGAAGGGCGCGGGCTATCCGGTCCGGGTCGTTCCGGCTGAAGGCAAGCAACAGCCTGCCCAGCCGGCCCCGGAGCTGTTCACCCACTTCGCCCACCATGCCAAAGTCGATCAGGCCAATGCGTCCGGTGGATTCAACAAAAAGGTTTCCCGGGTGCGGGTCGGCGTGGAAGAAGCCGTCCTCAAAAATCATTTTGGCGGCGGCCCGGGCCGCCCGGTTGGCGAGCCTGTCCCGGGCGGCGGCCGGAAGTGCGGCGATTTGGGCGTCATCGATCTTGAGCCCGTGAATCCTTTCGATCGTCAGCACGCGAGACGTGGTGGTCTCCCAGTGGATTCGCGGAATGTGGATGCCGGCATCGCCTGCAAAGTTGGCGGCAAACCTTTCCGCGTTCCGCCCTTCCCGCAAATAGTCGAGTTCCGCACGCAGCGTTGCGGCGAAGGCAGCCGCCACGGCCTCGACGTTGTAGTCCGCCACGGCCGCCCAATTGCGGCTGGCCTGGTGGGCCAAATTTTGGAGGATCTCCAGATCCTCCTGGACCTGGGCCACGACGCCGGGCCTGCGCACCTTCACGACGACGGAGGTGCCGTCGCGCATCGTTGCCGCGTGGGCCTGGCCGATCGAGGCGCTGGCCAGCGGCGTTTCGGTGAATGTGCCGAACACTTCATCCGGTGGCGCGCCCAGTTCCTGCTCGATCAGGGAACGGATGGCGTCCGGCGGCACGGGCGGTGCCCCGTCCTGGAGCCTTGACAGTGCCAGCAGATAGTCCCTGGGAATGATGTCGGGGCGGGTGGAAAGCACCTGCCCCAACTTGATGAAGGTGGGGCCCAGCTCCTCCAGGGCAAGGACCAGGCGGTCCGCATTGGCCAGCCTGCCTGCCGTGTGCGGCTTGGGCTCCAGGTGCAGCCGTCCCAGGCCCAGCGCGCCGGCCAGCGATCCGAACCCGTGGCGCACCAGGATTTCCGCAACTTCTGCGTAGCGTTCAAGGTGGTAGCGTTCAAAGTGGTTGGGCATGAGGGCAGCGTAGCCTGCAGGACCGGTTGGCCCTAGGGGACAAGGTCCCCACTTCCGGACCGGGTTCGCCGGCAAATTCGGCCAGGTGTGGGCGCCAGTCCCACCTGTCACACCTGTCCCAGCCGTCACAACTGTTTCACCTGTCACAACTAGGGTCCTTTGGCCCTAGCCGCCGCCGCGGGGACTGCGCCAGCATGGACCCGGGACAGATAGAAAAAGGGATGGGACTTGCTGGATGAACGCCATGCAGTCATGGGGACGCATAGTAGTTGGCATCGATGGGTCCGCGGTATCCGTTGCGGCCCTGGTGGCGGCCGCCCGCATTGCCCGGGCAACCGGCGCACGCGTGGACGCGGTGGCCTGCTGGAGCGTGCCTGCCGCACTGGCCCTCCCGTACGCCCTGGGCACCGTGGACTTTGAAGGTGGGGCGCGCAAGGTGCTCGAGAACGCCGTCGTTGCCGCATTTGGCGGCGACACCCCTGATCATGTGACGGCCCGGCTCGTCCAGGGTCTTCCCCGGCAAGTCCTGCTTGAGGCGAGCGACGGTGCCGACATGCTGGTCCTGGGGCGGCGGGGACATGGGGGCTTCCCCGGTCTCGTGGTGGGCTCGGTCAGCCAGGCGTGCATCGCCCACGCACGGTGCCCCGTGCTGGTCATGAACCCTGAAGACTTCCCGGAAGGTGCAGCCCGGAACGGGTTGCCGGATCCCTTGTGACCCACCTGGACATTGCTGTTGACGGCACAACTGTCACGCTGGGCAATCCCGCAAAGGTGCTTTACCCGTCCACCGGCACCACGAAGCAGGACGTGGCCCTGTACTACCTGCAGGTTGCGCCCGTCCTGATTCCGTGGGCAAGGGACAGGCCGGCCACCCGCAAGCGCTGGGTGGACGGGGTGGGAACGGACGCGGACCCCGGCAAGAGTTTCTTCCAGAAGAACCTCGACGCCGGGACTCCGGGGTGGGTCCTGCGGCGCACCATGCACCACAAGGACCACGACAACAGCTACCCCCTCGTCAACGACGCACGCACCCTGGTGTGGCTGGCCCAGATTTCCGCCCTGGAAATCCATGTCCCGCAGTGGACGTTTGGAGCCGGCGGCACCCCCCAACGTCCTGACCGCCTGGTGCTTGACCTGGACCCGGGGGAGGGGGTCGGACTGGCCGGGTGCGCCGCCGTCGCCCTTCTGGCCCGGGACTGCCTGGACCGGCACGGCCTCGATTCCCTGCCGGTGACCAGCGGCAGCAAGGGCGTCCACCTTTACGCCCCGCTGGACGGCCAGGCTACTTCCGAGGAGGTTGCTGCCCTCGCACACGAAGTGGCCCTGTCCCTGGAACACGACCACCCGGAGCTGGTGGTCAGCCGCATGGGCAGGGACCTGCGCCGGGGAAAGGTCTTCATCGACTGGAGCCAGAATTGGCCGGCGAAGACGACGGTGGTGCCCTACTCGCTGCGGGGCCGGTGCCGCCCGACCGTGGCAGCGCCGCGGACATGGGACGAGATTGTTCCAGGCGAGTTGGCCCAATTGGACTACCGGCAGGTGCTGGCGCGGGTCACAAACGGAATTATCCCAGTCATCCCGATAGGCGGACACCAGTGAAAGTTGCAATCTTGGCGCAAGAATTGAATCATCCATTTGTTGACTATTTCCGGCACCCTAGCAATGTGTCCGGCCCCATCCTAGGGTGGGCACATGACTGCTGAACCATTTATCGCCGGGCTCGACGGGCCCGCCTCGGACGCGATGTTGAAACTGGGGCGCTTTTTCACCAGGTGGGATCAGACGGACGATTCCCGCGCCGTCTTCCGCGAGGGCGGCCGCAAGGGGGACATTTTCTACCGCGACCGGTGGAGCCACGACAAGGTGGTGCGGTCCACCCACGGCGTCAACTGCACTGGGTCGTGCTCGTGGAAGGTCTATGTCAAGGACGGGATCATCACCTGGGAGTCCCAGCAGACGGACTACCCGTCGGTGGGGCCGGACAGCCCCGAATACGAGCCCCGCGGCTGTCCCCGCGGCGCGGCCTTTTCCTGGTACACCTATTCGCCCACCCGGGTGCGCTTTCCGTACGCCCGCGGCGTGCTCGTGGACATGTACCGCGAGGCCAAGGCGCGGCTGAAGGACCCGGTGCTGGCCTTCGCGGAAGTGGCCGGCGACCCGGAGAAGCGACGCCGCTACCAAAATGCCCGAGGCAAGGGCGGCCTGGTGCGCACCACCTGGGCCGAGGCGCTGGAAATTGCGGCCGCCGCCCACGTCAACACCATCAAGACGTACGGTCCGGACAGGGTCTCAGGATTCTCGCCCATCCCGGCCATGTCCATGGTCAGCCACGCCATCGGCACCCGCTTTGTCCAGCTCATCGGCGGCGTCATGACCTCCTTTTACGACTGGTACGCGGACCTTCCCGTCGCCAGCCCGCAGGTGTTCGGCGACCAGACCGACGTCCCCGAATCCGGCGACTGGTGGGACGCCACCTACCTGATGATGTGGGGCTCCAACGTCCCCGTCACCCGCACCCCCGACGCCCATTGGATGACGGAGGTCCGCTACCGGGGCACGAAGGTCATCGCCATCAGCCCCGACTACGCGGACAACACGAAGTTCGCGGACGAATGGCTCCCCGCCCAGGCCGGCACCGACGCCGCCCTTGCCATGGGCATGGGCCACGTGACGCTCAAGGAATTCTTCGTGGACCGGCAGGTGCCGTTCTTCCAGGACTATGTGCGCCGCTTCACCGACCTGCCGTTCCTGGTCCGCCTCGAAGGGCGCGACGACGGGACGTACAGTGCCGGAAAATTCCTCACCGCCGCTGACATCCCCGCCCTTGCCGGAACCGAGGACCCCGCCTTCCGGACCATGATGTTCGACAAGGCCGCAGGACGGGCCGTGGTGCCAAACGGCACCCTGGGCGACCGCTATTCGAAGTCTGGGGAGGGCAAATGGAACCTGGACCTGGCAGGCATCGAGCCGGCGCTGAGCCTTCAGGAAGTCTCCACCGATTCGGCGGAAATCCTGATGCCGTGCTTTGAGGACCCGCAGGGCGCCGGCACGGTGCTCCGGCGCGGCGTGCCCACGGCCATGGTGGAGGGCCACCTGGTCACCACCGTCTTTGACTTGATGCTGGCCCAATACGGCGTAGGCCGCGACGGCCTGCCCGGCGAGTGGGCGGCGGACTACAACGACGCTTCCACCCCCTACACGCCCGCCTGGCAGGAGGAGATCACCTCCGTCCCCGCCGACGCGTGCATCCGGGTGGCCCGCGAGTTCGCCCGCAACGCCGAGCAGTCCAAGGGCCGGTCCATGATCATCATGGGCGCCGGCATCTGCCAGTGGTTCCACGGCGACACCACCTACCGGGCCGTGCTGGCCATGGTCATGCTGACCGGCTGCATGGGCCGCAACGGCGGCGGCTGGGCGCACTACGTGGGACAGGAGAAGACCCGCCCGCTCACCGGCTGGGTATCCCTGGCCAACGCGCTGGACTGGTCGCGGCCGCCGCGGACCATGATCGGCACCGGCTACTGGTACATGCACACCGACCAGTGGCGCCAGGACGGCTACTCCGCCGACGCCCTCAAGTCCCCGCTGTCCACGGGCAGCCTCGACGGGCTGCACACGGCCGACGCGCTGGCGCAGTCTGCACGCCTGGGCTGGATGCCGTTCTACCCCTTCTTTGACCGCAACCCCCTGGACATCGCCGACGACGCGGCGGCCGCCGTCGCCGCCGGGGAGGCTCCGGACGAGAAGACCTGGGTGGCCCGGTCCCTGAAGAACCGGACCCTGAACCCGGCCATCGAGGACATCGACGCCCCGGAAAACTGGCCCCGCACGCTCATCCTGTGGCGTTCCAACCTGTTCGGCTCCTCCGCCAAGGGCAACGAATATTTCCTGCGCAACCTGCTCGGCACCCACAACAACGTCATGGGCCAGGACAGTGAGGCGTCCCTGAAGCCCGTTGACGTGAAGTGGCATGAAAAGGGTCCCGAAGGGAAGCTGGACTTCCTGATGTCCGCGGACTTCCGCATGACCAGCACCACGCTGCTCTCCGACGTCGTCTTTCCGGCCGCCACCTGGTACGAGAAGCACGATCTCTCCTCCACGGACATGCACCCCTTTGTCCATGCCTTCACCCCCGCCATCGACCCGCCCTGGGAAACCAAGACCGATTTTGAACTGTTCACGTTGCTTGCCGAGGAATTCTCGCGTCAGGCCGCCATCCACCTGGGCACCCGCAGGGACCTGGTCACGGTGCCGATGATCCATGACACCGTGGGCCAGATTGCCCAGCCCGGCGGCGTGGTCCGGGACTGGCGCAAGGACGGGATCGACGGCGTCCCGGGGCAGAACATGCCCAACTTCACCGTCGTCGAGCGGGACTTCACCGCCATCGCCCACAAGCTGGCCGCCGTCGGTCCCCTCGCCGACACGCTCGGCTTCACGGTCAAGGACGTCAACTACAAGCTGGATGCTGCCCTGGAGTCCCTGGCCAAGGCGAACGGTGTCATGATGGGCGGCTTTGCCCACGGGCGTCCCGCCATCGACACCGACGCGAAAATGGCCGAGGCCATCCTGACCTTTTCCGGCACCTGCAACGGCCAGCTGGCCGTGGCCGGCTTCAAGGAACTCGAGAAGCGCACGGGCGTGAAGCTGGTGGACCTGGCGGAAGGCTCGGAGGAAAAGCACATCACCTTCGCCATGACACAGGCCGGCCCGGTGCCCGTCATCACCTCCACGGAATGGTCCGGCTCGGAAACCGGCGGCCGGCGGTACTCGCCGTTCACCCAGAACATCGAGCGGCTCAAGCCGTTCCACACGCTGACCGGGCGCATGCACTTCTTCCTGGACCACGACTGGATGATCGACATTGGCGAGGCGTTGCCGATTTACCGCCCACCCCTGGACATGCACCGGCTGTTTGGGGAGCCCAAGATCGGGCCCAACGGCGACAAGGAGGTGGTGGTCCGCTACCTGACACCGCACTCGAAATGGTCCATCCACTCCGAATACCAGGACAACCTGCTCATGCTCTCCCTCTCCCGCGGAGGGCCCACCGTCTGGATGAGCCCGCAGGACGCCGGCTCCATCAAGGTCGCCGACAACGACTGGGTGGAATGCGTGAACATGAACGGTGTGTTTGTGGCCCGCGCCGTGGTCAGCCACCGCATGCCGGAGGGCGTGGTGTACGTCTACCACGCCCAGGAGCGCACCATCGACGTGCCAAAGTCGGAGGCCACGGGCCGCCGCGGCGGCATCCACAACTCGCTCACGCGCCTGCTCGTCAAGCCGTCGCACCTGATCGGCGCCTACGGGCAGCTGACGTACGCGTTCAATTACTTTGGCCCCACGGGCAACCAGCGGGACAACATATCCACCATCCGACGCCGTTCCCAGGAGGTGCAGTACTAATGAGAGTTATGGCCCAGATGGGCATGGTCATGAACCTGGACAAATGCATCGGCTGCCACACGTGCTCGGTCACGTGCAAGCAGGCGTGGACCAACCGGGCGGGGGTGGAGTATGTCTGGTTCAACAACGTTGAAACACGCCCCGGGCAGGGCTACCCGCGGCGCTACGAGGACCAGGAAAAGTGGAAGGGCGGCTGGGAGCTGAACAAGCGCGGCCGCTTGAAGCTCAAGGCCGGCGGGCGCGTGAAAAAGCTGTTCGGCCTCTTCGCCAGCCCCCTCCAGCCGGAGCTGAAGGACTACTACGAACCCTGGACCTACGACTACAAGACCCTGGTGGACGCGCCCTTGGGCGACGACTTCCCCGTGGCGCGGCCCAAGAGCCTGATCACGGGCAAGGACACGAAGATCACCTGGAGCGCCAACTGGGACGACGACCTCGGCGGCACCACGGAGATGGGTCACCTGGACCCGATTGTGGAAAAGGTCCGCCGCGAGTCCGAGGACAAGATCAAGCTCGAGTTTGAGCAGACCTTCATGTTCTACCTGCCGCGCATCTGCGAGCACTGCCTGAACCCGTCCTGCATGGCCTCCTGCCCGTCCGGCGCAATCTACAAGCGGGTGGAAGACGGCATCGTGCTGGTGGACCAGGACAAGTGCCGCGGCTGGCGCCAGTGCATGACGGGCTGCCCGTACAAGAAGATCTACTTCAACCACAAGACCGGTAAGGCCGAGAAGTGCACCTTCTGCTATCCGCGGATCGAGGTGGGCCTGCCCACCGTGTGTTCGGAAACGTGCGTGGGCCGGCTGCGCTACCTGGGTCTTTTCCTGTACGACGCCGACGCCGTCACCGCCGCGGCCTCCGTCACCGACCCGCAGGACCTGTACCAGGCGCAGATGGACGTCCTTTTGGACCCCCACGACCCGGCCGTGATCGCCGCCGCCCGCGAACAGGGCATCCAGGAGGACTGGATTGACGCTGCACAAAAGTCGCCCGTCTATGCCCTGACCAAGGTGTACAACGTGGCCCTGCCGCTGCACCCGGAATACCGCACGATGCCCATGGTCTGGTACATCCCGCCGCTCTCGCCGGTGGTGGACCTGCTGCGCGACCAGGGGCACGACGCCGAAGACCCGGACGTCCTGTTCGGCGCCATCGACGCCCTGCGCATTCCGGTGGAGTACCTGGCCGAGCTGTTCACGGCCGGGGACGTTGACCGGGTGACCCTGGTGCTGCGGAAGCTGGCGGCCATGCGGGCCTACATGCGGGGCATTTCGCTGGGCAACGAGCCCGACGAGTCCATCCCCGCGTCAGTGGGCATGGACGGGGCGACGATGTACGAGATGTACCGGCTTATGGCCATCGCCAAGTACAGCGAACGCTACGTGATTCCCAAGGCCCACGCCGAGCAGGCCCACGACCTCGAGGAAATGGGCTGTTCCCTGGACTTCGACGGCGGGCCCGGCATGGGCGCCATGGGCAGTTCCCCGTTCGGCGAGGCCAGCGGCCGCCCCACCCCGGTGGCCGTGGAAACCTTCCACGCCCTGCAGGACCGGCAGACCTCCGACTCGGTGGCCGGCGCCGACACCTTGAGCGGCCGGGTGAACCTGCTCAACTGGGACGGCAACGGAGCGCCCCCGGGGTTGTTCCCGCAACGCCATCCCACCGAGCCGCCAGCCGACGTAGCGGCCCTGGAAGGTGGTGGCGGGGCATGAGCCGCAAGGACCGCATCACCTACCTGGCCGCGGCCTGGTGCCTTTCCTACCCCGACGCCGAACTGGTCGCCCGGGTACCGATGATCCGCTCCGCGCTGGGCGAGTTCACCGGCGCCCTGGCCCCGTTTGAGGAGGTGCTGCGCCGGCTCGAATCCACGGAGCTGATGGCCGTGCAGGCGCAGTACGTGCAGGAATTTGACTTGGGCAAGCGCCACGCCCTGCACCTGTCCTACTGGACGGACGGGGACACGCGCCGCCGCGGCGAGGTGCTGGGCGCTTTCAAGAAGGTGTACCGCGGGGCTGACATTCTCGTGGACACCCACGGCGAGCTGCCCGACTACCTGCCCATGGTGCTCGAGTTTTCCGCGACAGTGGACCTGGCCGCCGGACAGGATCTGCTTCAGGCGTACCGGCCCAGCCTGGAACTGATCAAGTTCGGTCTGCTGCGCGACAATCTGCCGCACACACACATCGTGGCCGCCGTGTGCGACACGTTGCCCGGCGCGTCACCTGTGGACGAGCAGGCCGTCATGCGCATGGCCGGCCATGGCCCGCCCACCGAATCCGTCGGGCTGGATCCCTACGACCCGCGACTGTTGCCGATGAAAGGGGCCTGAAAGTGAACATCCTCCTGTGGGGCGTCCTGCCGTATGTCATGTTCGTAGTGCTGGTTGGGGGGCTCATCTGGCGTTACAGGTACGACCAGTTTGGCTGGACCACGCGGTCATCGCAGCTCTATGAATCCAGGCTCCTGCGCATCGGCTCCCCGATTTTCCACTTTGGCCTGCTGGCGGTGATTGCCGGGCACTTCTTCGGCCTGGTCATCCCGAAGTCCTGGACCGAAGCGGTGGGCATGAGCGAGGGGCTTTACCATTTCAACGCCCTGCTGGTCGGCAGCATTGCCGGCGTGGGCACCCTGGGCGGCATCATCATCCTCATTTACCGCCGCCGCAAGACCGGGCCTGTGTTCATGGCCACCACCAACAATGACAAGCTCATGTACGTGGTGCTGGTGGCGGCCATCATCTTTGGGCTCTGGACCACGGTGGCCAGCGTGTTCTCCAACACCCACGGCATCACCTACCGGGATACCGTCTCGCCCTGGTTCCGCTCCCTGTTCATCCTCCAGCCCGACATCGCCGCGATGGCGGCCGCGCCGCTGGCCTTCCACATGCACACGCTGGTGGGGATGGCGTTGTTCACCATCTGGCCTTTCACGCGCCTGGTCCATGCCTTCACGGCACCCCTGCACTATTTGTTCCGCCCCTACATCGTCTACCGCTCGCGGGACAAGGGCGCCAGCGTCCCTGCGCGCAGCGGCTGGTCCGAGGTAGGCACGCGTGACCGGGACACCAGGAAACGATAGATGGGTGCACCAAAGCCCAGGCACACACATTGAGGGAGTGATCATGCCGCAAACCAAGGCAACAACGCACGTTGTCCAGCCGCCACTGAAGGGTCAGGCCCTTAACCTGGCCCTGGCCACTGCCGCCTCCGTGGTGGGATTTTGGGCCTGGAACGTGATTGCCACGCTGAGCACCCACTATGCCAGGACCATGGACCTTTCGCCCGGAACCATGGGCGTCCTGGTTGCGATGCCCATCTTTGTGGGCTCGCTCGGCCGTATCCTGGTCGGGATCCTCACTGACCGGTACGGCGGGCGCGCACTCTTTACCTTCGTGCTCCTCGCCACCATTCCCACGGTGCTGCTGGTGGCATGGGGAGGGGCGCTCAATTCCTTTGCGTTCGTGCTGGTGGCCGGCTTCCTCCTGGGCATCGCGGGAACCGTGTTTGCCGTGGGGATCCCCTTCGTCAGTGCCTGGTACCCGCCCGCCCGCCGCGGCTTTGCCACCGGCGTGTTTGGTGCCGGCATGGGAGGCACGGCGCTGGCCGCCTTTCTCAACCCGCGCCTGGTTGCCTGGATCGGGTATGTGCCCACCCATTTTGTGATTGCCGGCGTCCTGGCGGCCATGGCCGTGTTGGTCTGGTTCTTCATGAAGAACGCTCCCGACTGGACGCCGAACAAGGCCCCCGTGGTGCCCAAGCTGCTGGACGCCGCCAAACTGGCCGTGACCTGGAAGCTGTGCTTTCTGTACGCAGTCCTCTTCGGCGGATTCGTCTCCTTTGCCACCTACCTGCCCACGTACCTGCGCGACGTGTACTCCTTTTCGCCGACTGACGCCGGCGCCCGCACAGCCGGTTTTGCGCTGGCAGCCGTCATTGCCCGCCCCATAGGCGGCGTGCTGGCAGACCGGATCGGCTCCAAGCCTGTGGTCCTGGCGGCCACGGCCGGCGTTGCCGTGCTCGGCTGGCTGGTGGCACTGCAGCCAGTCGCGGACGTGCAGGCAGGGCCGGTGTTTCTGGCCATGGCCGCGGCACTGGGCTTGGGCGCCGGCGGCGTCTTTGCCTGGGTAGGCGTGCTGGCCCCGACCGACAAGATGGGCGCCATCACCGGCATTGTCAGCGCGGCGGGGGGACTGGGCGGCTATTTCCCGCCGCTCATCATGGGCTGGACATACAACCCGGATGCCACCAGCTACAAGTATGCGATCGGGCTGTCGCTGCTGGTGGCCACGGCCCTCGCGGCCCTCGTCTTCACCGTCCTGTTCGTCAAGTCCCCGTCCCGGCAGGCGGCCCCGCGCACGTGAGCTGCGGTGCGTTTGCCGTTTTTCGGTTCTCCCTTGGTTTTTGGCGTGGGGACGGGCGCCGGACGGCGGCTCGTGCCGCTGCTCAAGGAAAGTCGCCCATGAGCCGCGCCGCCGCGTGGCGTGCAGCTGGGATGCGTGCAGCTGGGATATCGGTCCGCAATGGCAGCTCGAATCCAGCCCGGAGAATGCCAGCGGCAACCGGCACCATGCGGCCTGTTGCCTCAGCGGCGCCGCCGTGGTAATTTTCCGGTGATCATGAGCAATCTGCAGGAGGTGATACCCATGAACGCAGTATCCGCAATGGGTGCTCCCCGCAGTCCACGACCGCGACTGAGATAGTCGCCCCTGGGAGTGCCCGACAACGCAAAATCGCGAGAGGCCACTCCCATGAACGAAACACCATTTTCAACCCTGCACGTCCCATCGGCGCCTGCCCCCGGCCGGCCGGGGCCCGGGCAGGAGCTGCGGCAGCTCGACGCCACCAAGCGGCTGCGGGCCGCGGGCGATCGGGCGCTGGTCCTCGGCGGCGGCGGATCCACAGGCAATGCGTGGCTGATCGGCGTCATCGCCGGCCTGTCGGATGCCGGGGTGGACGTGACCTGCGCCGGGCTGACCATCGGGACGTCGGCAGGATCGACCGCCGCGGCCCAGATAGCTGGCGCGACCCCGACTGAGCTCTACGCCGCCATCCTTGACGCTTCCCCGCGACAACGCCCCGGTCCGGTCGGCGCCCGGCCGGGACGCGCCCCGGCCCGGCCCGCGGTGAACCAGCTGGAGCGGATGACCAAGATCATCGCCGTGGCTGAGGATGTGGCTGACATGTGCCGGCGACTGGGTGCGGCGGCGCTCGAGATGGATGCGGCCTCGGACGGCTCCTGGTCGGCACAGTGGCGCTCCACCGTCGCCGCCCGGCTGCCCAACCAGCGCTGGCCGGAGCGGGCGGTCCTCATCCCGGCGGTCGATGCCCGTACCGGCGAGCCGGTCGTGTTCGACCGCGACAGCGGAGTCGAACTGGTGGACGCCATCGCCGCCAGCTGTTCCAGCGGTCTTCCCCACAGGATCGGGGACGGCCGGTACATCGACGGCGGCTTCCGATCCAACGCCGAGAATGCCGATCTTGCGGCCGGATGGGAGCGGGTGCTGGTGCTCTCGCCCTTCGGGGGTCGGTCACTGCAGCCGCAGGGGTGGGGCATGCATCTGGCAACACAGCTCGACGAACTTCGCGCCCGTGGCAGCAGGGTCGAGACGATCTTCCCGGACAGCAGCTCCGAGCACCTGTTCGGCGCGAATGCGATGGACCTGTCGCTGCGTGCGCCCGCCTCCCGGGCCGGTTACGAGCGGGGAGGGGCCCTTGCCGGGCAGCTCGCCGCATTCTGGCGCTGATGCCGCGCACCCAGCGGCACGGCACGCACAGGCCGACGCGGCGCCGACTGCGGCGATCACGGGTCGGCTTGGGGCCCACGCCCTGGATCACGGTGGAGCTGCTGGGCGGGTAGCCCGCGTGGAGCGGCCTAGTCTCCGCCGGACGGCCGCCTGCGCAGCTGCTTTGTCGCCGAGCGCTGGACCTTGGCGGCCTGGTGGCGCCGCTTCGAGCCCCGGGTGGGCTTGGTGGGGCGGCGGCCGGGGGAGTCCGGGGCCAGCCCCGCCGCGACTAGTTCGCCGAGCTTGGCCAAGGCGATCTCGCGGTTGCGCAGCTGGGAACGCTCCTCGGAGGCGGACACCGTGATCACCCCGGCAATGAGCCGCCGCCCGAGCCTGGCCGCCAGGAGGCCGCGCTGTTCCTCAGACAGGACCGTGGACGCGGCCACGTTCCAGAACAGTTCGACGCGGCTGTCCGAGGTGTTCACGTGCTGCCCGCCAGGCCCGGACGATCGCGAAAACCTCCAGCCCAGCTCCGACGCCGGAACGGTCAGTTCGCGCGACACCTCCAGATCCATGCACCCAGTCTTGCACGGCGGCACCGCGTTTGGTTCGGGCAGGTCCCGGACCGCCCGCGGCGGGGTCGGCTGCGGGCGGGACAGTGCGGACAGGCTGGCGCATTCCGTTCCGGATCAGCACCATGGTGGTGGTTGCGTTCTTCCTCCGCGGATCATTGGCCGAGCCCCCTCTGGCCCCCTGCCTTCGTCGAGGCCAGGAAGAACGGCCAGATCGCGACGCTGCCCGCCGCGGTCCTCCTGACGCGCCACTGGCACTACGTCGTGGGGGTCATCCACTGCGCGTTCATCGCAGCCGTCAACACCGTCCTTGGTGCCCTCGCCATCAAGTCCGCCCGGTACGTGGCGCATGTGAACAACACCATCACGCTGTGGCTCGTGGTTGCCGCCAACTTCGTGGCCCTGTTCACCGAGTCCTTGTCCGTCAAGTTGGCCGACCCGCTTGGCCGCAGGCCCGTGCTCATCCAGGCCGTGGCAAGTGCTGTCCTGACCCCGCTGTTCCTGCCCTCCCTGGACTCGGGCAGCGGGCCGCTGATGGTCCTTGAATCCGTCGTCTGCCTTGCCTGCGGCCATGCCGCGGCGAACGCCGTCTGGCCGTCGTTCCACGGCGAAGCGTTCAGCACCACGGTTCACTTTTCCGGCCCGGCAACCGGCACCCGGATCGTTCTCCTGACGGCAGGTTTTGCCCCGGCAACCGTGACGGCCATGGGAGGCATCCAGCCCGGCCCCGGCGGCACCGGCCACCCGATGCAGGGGTCCGGCGACCTGGCGGCCGCACGGGTCGCCGAAGCCGTCTTTTCGTGACGCGAACATCCAGCTGCGCCAGCACAAGAAACTCTTAGGGGGGTCTGGGAGGGCCATGCCATGCAGGCGGTCGGCGGCCTATGGTGGATTAAGGGCCGCGGCCCCGCCGGTGTTTGCCGGCAGGCGCACCAACGCCATCTCCCTCAACCACGTCAGGAGCGACATGCAATACCGCACTTTGGGCAACACCGGCGCCGTAGTTTCCAACTACGCATTGGGCACCATGACATTCGGAGCCGAGGCTGACGAGGAAACGTCACACGCCATTCTGGATGACTATGTGGCCTCCGGCGGCAACTTCATCGACACGGCGGACGTTTACAGCGCCGGAACCTCCGAGGCCATCGTCGGCCGGTGGCTGGCGCAGCGCCCCGACGCACGCGAGCAGGTGGTCATTGCCACCAAGGGGCGCTTCCCCACGGGAGGCTCCCCGAACGACGTCGGGACCTCCCGCCGGCACTTGACGCGAGCTTTGGACGAATCCCTCCGGCGCCTGGGCGTGGAGCAGATCGACCTGTACCAAATGCACGCGTGGGACCCCGTCACACCCCTGGAAGAGACGCTGCGCTTCTTGCACGACTCCGTCAGCAGGGGCAAGATCGCCTACTACGGCTTTTCCAACTATCTGGGCTGGCAGCTGACCAAGGCCGCCCACCTCGCCAAGGCCCATGGCTGGAACGCCCCTGTGACACTGCAACCGCAGTACAGCCTGCTGGTACGCGAGATCGAGTGGGAGATTGTGCCCGCCGCCCTTGACGCCGGAATCGGCCTGCTGCCCTGGTCTCCTCTCGGCGGCGGGTGGCTCTCGGGCAAATACAAGCGCGACGTCCCGCCAGCGGGGGCTACGCGCCTGGGTGAAAACCCCACGCGGGGCATGGAGGCCTGGCAGGAACGCAACGACAACCCGCACACCTGGGACGTGATCGATGCCGTGGCAGAGGTTGCCGGGGCCCGCGGAGCCAGCGAGGCGCAGGTTGCCCTGGCCTGGCTGGCCGGCCGCCCCGCCGTCACCTCGGTGATCCTCGGGGCACGCAGCACTGAACAGCTGGCGGACAACCTGGCTGCGGCGCAGCTGCAGCTGAGCGGGGAGGAAGTCCAACTGCTCACGGACGCCAGCCGGCCCCGCGCGGGCGTGTACCCCTACGGACCCAGGGCCCGGGAGCAGCGCAGCCGGAAGATCGAGGGCGGCCGGTAGCCATGGACCGCCGCAGCGAGTCGGGTGGGTGGGCCAGGAGGTCCACGGCGCCGCCGTCGGCCCTTGCGCCGTCCCGACCCCCTGCAGCAATGACGACGTCGGCGGGCAGCGGCGCGGGCACCAGACCCACGCGTTGGATTCAGGCGGACATGTGGGGGCCGCCTGTGCCGCGGTGCAGGTATTTGTCCGGCCCTCCGCGGGGGCGCGGGTGGGAATTGAGCCAAGCCTCCAAGCCCGCTGGATTGCGAAGGTCGAGTTCATCCAGGTAAGCCTGGCGGAGCGCGACGACATAGGCCTGCAAGGCTGGCGCGTGGGCACCCTCGAGCCATTGGTAGCTGTCATGCCACGCCCGGCAAATGCCACCGTCGTCGAGGGCCTTGACGGCCGGCGTGAACGTGGCAGCCTCAACGGGAATGTCGGGAAGTGCGCCGGGTTCCGATGCTGTGGGAGCCGGGTCCGGAGCCGGAGCTGGTGGCAGGCGGGATGCCATGCGTTGGGGGACCAGATTGATGACCCAAGGCGAGCTCGCGACGGCCACCAGGATGAGCGGCCCGACCCACGCCGGGACGACGACGGTGAATCCGGCAACCGCGAGGACCACAAGGCCGCCGGACAAGGCATTGATTCCCACCCGCCGAAGCATGGCGCCCCAGGGCTGCGAAGAGTCAGCCGAAGCGAGGGCGGCGTACGTCAGGAGGGCTCCCAACAAGGCACCCGTGCACAAAAGTGCAACCGTGGAGGCAAAGGGGGAGCTGATGATCCCCAAAAGGGCCCCCAGCACTGCGACGGATCGGCCCAGTGAGAGCCAAACACGGCGATATTGGTTCATGCGCCCTCACCGCCGCCGCAAGCTTTGGGGCGTGCAGGGAAGGTGGCACCCCATGGTCCGCCTACTGGGTGGGCGGAGGTTTCATCGTTGGCGAACATCATGATCATCCCTCGGATGGCTCTGCCTGAGGGGGCCTGCCGGGGTCCGGGGCATCAATCCAACTCTACCTTTGTTTCGGCTGCGCGGGGAGGGTGTCCCGGCGCGCCGGAGTTGTTCGCGCCAGCACGGCGGACGCGCGAGTCGGCTGAAGTCAGGTGTCCAGCCCGGCCTTGTCGACCTTGCGGTGGAAGTGCATGCCGGCCAGGCCGCCCAGGAGCGCGCCGACCAGGGATGCGGCCGCGGCAACGAGGGCCGAAATGATGCCGGCGGTGGTCAGGGTTCCTTCGTCGACCGGAATTCGGGGGAAGCTGTTGAGCTGGGCCAGGATGTTGAACCTGCTGCCGGCGATCGCGGCGAGGAGCGCGACGATGATGGCGATCACGACCGCCCATATCCACACGAAAAGGCCCTGCACCATGCCGTTGAAGCGTGCCATCCGTCCGGCGACGTAGCCGCCGCAGTAATACGCGATGAACAGGATCACCAGCAGGCCGACAATCCCTGCCAGGCCCACGGTCTGCGGGTTCTGGCCTAAGCCGTTGGTGGCGGCGTTGGGGCTGGTGCCGGCGGCCAGGCCGACCACCGCACCGGCGGCTGCAACCAGGGCGGTCAGCAGCACAGCGGTGCCGGTGGCGGTCAGCCAGCCGAAAAATGCCGAGCCGATCTTGACCCCGCCGTACGCTTCCTTTTCCCGGCCGACGACGCTCTCCCGATCCCTGTCGCGATCCCGATCCCTGTCGCGATCCCGATCCCTGTCCCGGCCGGGGTCACCGCGCCCCTTTTCATGCAGCCCGTCCCCCTCACGAGGAAGGCCCCGCTCATCTGCCCCATCCGGGGGCGTGGCGCCTGCACTGGTACTCATCCCACTCTTCTCCTCACGTCGGCGGGGTTCAGCTGTCCCGCCCGTTTCCTGACATTCGCTCGTTGCCGGTTCGCGGGGACTTCCTGGCTGCCCGGGGGCAGTCTAAGCCGTGCGCGCCAAACCGTGCGCGCCACTCCCGTGGCACAAGCTCCAGATTCAACGGATGGGACCGCATGCAGCTGCGCACGGCTGGACAATACGGAGGCACGGCCACACGCCGCCGGGCTGCATCGACCAGAACCGCGTGGATGAGGTCCCGACCAACCACGCTGGCCCTCCCGGGAGCGCTGGCCGTCCCGGGACGGGCTGAGGCCCGGGTGTACAGCAACCACATCGCCGAACCACGCGTGCCATATCGGGGGTAGCCGGCCATGCGGCGGGAAATATGGGCCTCGAATTGGGAAAGGAACACATTGTGTTGGATCCCCACGACAGGCTCGCGGGGGAAAGCGGCCGAGGGCCCGGAACTGACCGCGGATACTTGTGGGTGAAAATTGTGGTCCAAAACCAAACTCCCTCACGAAGAAATACACAGACTATTGGCGGAGCCACACCGGCCGACAGCCAACGAGACCCGCAAGAAAAAAGGTCGACAATATAGCGGCCGTCCGGAACTTCGGTGTCATCTCATGCCTTGGCGACCTCGCGGACTGCGTTAATATTGGCTATCGAGTCATCGGGATAAAGGCTGGTCCCGGGCATTACGTCATGAATTTGGGGAACCCGGCGCGGGGTCGGCGCAATTGACGTATTTGAACGGCTGCCTGAACTATCCATAATCTGTCCCCTGGTGGTGTTAATTCAGAAGCACACGCTGCCGGGGTCTGGGGCAACACTTTCAATCTATTGCCTCACCATCGCCCCGTCAAGGACGCTTTGAGGCATGGGTTTTCTGCGATTTCCCTGCCCCGTTGCTGCCAGCGTCCGGAAGATAATGGGGAAGAAAATGGGGAAGAAGCGCAGCGCTCATAAAACCCCGCACGGCCCCGTCCCAAGCGGTCCCAGGGCATGTTGAGCTTCCGGCGAGGTACTCCGTCCGGCTTTCGGAGCGGTTGCCGGGAGCCGCGTATAGAATTAGGGGACCGGCGTTATGCTGCCCAACGTCATACTGCTGGGGACAATGCGGCGGCACGGAAGGTTCCGCTGCATCGGGGAAAGGGGCAGGTGGACCATGGCCGAGAAGGTTTCCCCCGAAATGGGGGCAACCGCCAAGCGGATATGTGACAGTTTCGCGGACGCCCTGCCAATCGACGGGGCCGCGGTGTCACTTTTTGGCGCGACCCCGTCCGAGACCCACCTGTACGCCAGCGACAAGTTGGCAGCCCAGCTCGATGAACTGCAGTTCGACCTCGGCGAGGGCCCCCGCTGGGAAGCCGTCCGTACCCGACGGCCAGTCCTCGTGCCCGATTCACATGACGGCACACAGGAATTGTGGCCGATTTTCGGACAGGCGTTCCGGCAGACCGATGCCCGGGCAGTCTTCGTATTCCCACTGATGGTCGGCGCGCTCGATGTTGGGGTCATCGAGCTCCATCGCGTGGCACCGGGGGCCCTGAGTCGTGAAGAACTCGCGATGGCAGCCGTTCTGGCACAAAAGGGGGCATGGGCCCTGCTCAGTCAGGTACTGACATTCAACGGGAGCAGCGGCTCGTCGTCCGGGATGAATGATTCCCCGAGGTCCCGGAGGGAGATACATCAGGCCACGGGCATGATCCTGGCACAGGCCGGCGTCTCCGCCACCGACGCACTCCTGATGCTCAGGGCACATGCCTTCGCCCAGGGACGCAGCGTACGCGACGTGGCCCGCGACGTCGTCGCCCGAACCCTTGACTTCACGTAGGGCGCCTCAAGACGACGCACTCGCGGGCATCACGTCCGGGAGCCGACAAGGGTATAATTTGTGCATGGGAGTATCGACGCGTGCCTCCTTGGTGAGTGCATCGTTTGTCCGGCTGGCGAATTCACTGGTGGGTGAATTTGACGTGGTCGACCTGTTGCATGTCCTGGCGACAGAATCAGTGCTCCTGCTCGACGCCTCAGCTGCGGGACTCCTCTTGGCGGATTCCGACGGTATCCTGCAGGTTCTGGCGTCCACCAGCGAAGAGAGCCAGCTCGTGGAATCCCTGCAGAGCGCGGCCGGTGCCGGTCCGTGTGTGGACTGTTACAACAGCGGGGCGACTGTCAGCATCGCCGACATTGCGACCACCGTTGAGCGGTGGCCAGTGTTTGCTCCCGCGGCGCTGTCCCAGGGTTTTCGTTCCGTGCACGCCATTCCCATGCGGGTCCGCGGTCAGACCATCGGGGCCCTGAACATGTTTCGGAGCGACACCGGGGAACTCAACAGCGAGGATTCGGCCATCGGCCAGGCCTTGGCAGACGTCGCGACCATCAGCATCCTGCAGGAACGCGCTGTTCGTGAGAGCACGATCCTCAATGAACAACTTCAGCACGCCCTCAACAGCCGCATCCTGATCGAACAGGCCAAGGGCGTGATCGCGTTCACCAGCAACGTTGACATGGACGAAGCCTTCCGCCGCCTGCGCAACCATGCCCGCGCCCACCGCACGCCGCTGTCGAAAGTGGCTGAAAACGTCATTAACCGGGCGATTTCGCTCTAATCGCCCGGGATCGGCAGCCGATCCTTGCGACAGATCGCAAGGGACCCGTTTGATGTTCGCGTTGCCGTGTCGGGCACTTATCGCCACGTTCCGGACTCCGTCGTGGACTGCTCATGTGACGCCGGGGCCTGAGTTGCCGGGCGCGGCACTTCGGCATGCCCAATGCCTCGGCCTCACTTCCGACGGTCACCGGCAGGAACGAATCCTCGAGCCACCATCCGGCGGCAGGCCGTGGCAACGACGTGTCTGGCCGGCCACTCCCCAAGACCGGTTGCACCGATCCACCGGCGTCCTGCTGCCGGGCAAAC
Organism: Arthrobacter wenxiniae; assembly: GCF_013376105.1. GTDB lineage: Bacteria > Actinomycetota > Actinomycetes > Actinomycetales > Micrococcaceae > Specibacter > Specibacter wenxiniae. The sequence goes on along the minus strand of NZ_JAAMFM010000004.1, from coordinate 48,133 downwards.
TCCGCCGTGGCGTCGCCGTGCATTCTCGATGGCTTGACAGCGCGCCACCAGACCCTGTTTTGTCTGGTTCAACGGGCGTAGGCTCGAGTAACCAACGGCACAACGTCAGGAGGACTGTCATGGGTCTGGGAGATAAATTTGATGCGGCCAAGGACAAGGTCAAGGATCAGGCCAAGGAGACTGTGGGCAAGGCAACCGACGACAAGTCCATGGTGGTTGAGGGCAAGGCGGATCAAGTCAAGGGTGCCGTGAAGGACAAGGTCGCCGACGTCAAGGCGCACCTCCATGAGGATGCCGACAAGCGGCGCTCCGACGACACCGAAGGTAGCAGGGTCACCCGGGGGTAGGCCGGGCACACGGGCAGGACGGGCTGAGGGCAGAAAACGAAGGCGGGGAAGGGAACATGGAGATTGACAGGCAATTGATCGTTGACTACCTGAATAACCGCGGAGCCCACGACAAGGCCGTCAGGGCCGGGACCGAGTTGCCGCCGATCGTTGACACCGACCGGGAATCCGGGCTGCTGGGCGAACTGGACGTGCAGCCGGAGGATTTGGCCGGCGGACACCCGCCCGGTCCGGCCGGGCAAGGTGTTGTGCGGGACATGGACGCATTGGATGTGCAGCCGGAGGATTTGGCCGGCGGACATCCGCCTGGTCCGGCCGGGCTCGGTGTCGTGGGCGACCCGGACGATTAGCCGCCGGCCTGCCCGCCGTCGGCATCCTCCGGCACGGCAGGTTTCGGGGTGATTGACGTGGTGCATGAGGTCAATGTGGACAGGTTCAGTCGCATTCGGGCTGGTCAACGTTGCGGTGAAGGCCTGCGGTGCCACCGGGGATCATGGCGTCAGCCTGCATCAGGCCCGCGACGGCGGCCGCATCCGCTACCAGCGCCGTTGTGAGGTCTGCGGAAAAAGGATCGACTATGACGACATGGACAAGGCCTACGGCCTCGGCGATCGCACGGTGGTCCTGACCGACGGCCGTGCCCAAGAGTTCCTTGCGGCAAAGGACCGGGCTGGAGCCCCGCGGGTGGGCGCGCCGGTCCTGTTCCTGTTGGGCATTCCTGGGGATGACGAAGTGCGCGAAGCGGACTTCCCCGCAACAAATACGAAAGGCAAGGCCAGCGCGCAGGGGCTTCGCATCCTCCTCGACGAAAAGCTCGACGACGGGGACTCGCCGGGCATGAAGGGGGCGCCCGGAACCACGGCCCGAACCTCGAAGAAAAAGGCGCTGAGGTGGACGAAGCGCTGCGCCGCGTCGCGCTTGGGACACGCGGCACCACTGGGCATCCCGCGGGGCGCGGCGTCCCCATGGCTTGGCCAACCACCGGCGCATTGGCTCCGAGCGCCTCCTCCAACGCATCCGCCGCCCGGCCCTTCCCCCGGCATGGTCCGAGGTGTGGATGGCGTCGCAGTCCCATGTCCACATCCAGGCCACGGGCGTGGCCGCGGCCGGACGCACCCAATACACCTGCCACGCGCGGCGGCGCGCATTCCGGGACGGCGGGAAGTTCACCCGATCACGGTCCTTGCCCAACGGCTGCCGAGCATCCGCGGAACCGTCACGCGCGACGTGCAACAAAAGGAGGATGGCCGCCGTCGTCCACTGGCAGCCAGCGTCCGCCCCATTGACAGGGCGGGGCTGCGCGTCGGCCGCGCCACGTCAGCGTCCAAGGCGACGTCCTCCGCCCAGTCTTTCGCGGGAAATCTGCTCGGGACTGGGACCTGCGGATCCAGGATGAGATATAGCGAGACCACACTGCGTGCCGTGCCGCGCAGCCCCCCGGTCGAGCCCCGCCATCGGCCATTTGTCCCTGTCCGGACGCCGAAAACACTGGGACGCCGTCTTGGACACCGACGTCAACAGCCATCTCGGCGACGTTGCCGGGCCTGGTTTCACCGCGAAGGACTTCCGCACCTGGCAGGGCGCCGTCGTCCGCGGGGCGCGCGGAGCTAACCCGCTGTAGGCGACTGCGCCGGAGCCCCCGCGCACTCCCCGCCGTCCAGCCGCGCCAGGAAGTCCGCGAAGCCCCCAGCGAGGCGTCCATGGAGGCGGCCGGATGTGCTGACGCGGCAGGAATCTGTTGCCGCAACGGCATAGCCATGGGCGCGGGCCTTGGCCACGAAGTCGCGGTCTTCATGGAGGGATTGGTCGCTGAATCCGCCCAGCTTCGAAAACACATCGGCCCGGAACCCCAGGTTGGCGCCGTGGACGTGGGAGTGGCCTTCGCGCAGGTCATGGCAGTCGAACCACCGCGCCAACGCAGCCGCGCCCAGATCCGTGGGCACTGGTTCAACCGTGCCGGCCAGCACGTGTGCGCCGTTCATGGCAAGCGCGTAGTGACGCTCCAGCCAGTTGGACGGCACCATGCTGTCCGCATCCGTGTTGGCGATCCACAGCTGCGTCGGCGGCACCTTTGCCAGTGACGCCGCCGCTGAGACTCCCGCGTTCCGGGCCGCACCCACCCTGCCGGCAGAAACGCGCTTGATGTTTGCCCATGGATGTTCGGCCATGATTTGTGCGGAGTCGTCGCTGGTGCAGTCCAGGACGACGGTGAGGGACGTCGGAACGGGGGGCCCTGTCCGGGCGAAGTGGGCCATGGCGGCGGCCAGTGCGCGGAGCGCGTGCGGCAGCAGTTCGGCTTCGTTCCTGGAGGGCACGACGACGGCAATCTCGCCGATGTGCGTGGTCATGTCGCGCCCCGGACCATGAAGGTGTCGAGCAGGAAATCCTGCTCGATGTAGGTGCCCGTGGGCGTGAGGCGTCCGTCGGCGCACAAAAGCCGGTGGACGTCGTCGCCGTTCAGCGGCCAGCCGGAAATGGGATGGCGCCAGTGGCAGGCGGCCAGACACGCATTCGGCAGCGCCGACTCCGCCATGTGTCCCACCAGGGCGCGAAGCTCGGTTGCCGAGAAGTAGTAGCCAATTTCGGAGAGGACGAACAGGTCGAAGCGTCCCGCTGGCCATTCGTCGGGGAGGAGCGCCTGGCGGATGGCGGTGTTCCCAGCGTGCGCCGTGCGTTTCGTTGCCGTCTTGACCGCCTCGGCGCTGGCGTCGACACCCACAAGCCGTGCGGAGCGCGCCGCCAGCTCCGCCGCCAGCGCGCCGGTCGAGCAGCCCAGTTCAACCACCGACTCGAAATGTGCGCGGGGGAGTGCGCCCAACAGCAGCGAGCGCTTGCGCTTTTCGTACCAGGAATCCGGGTCCCAGGGTTCGGCTCCGGCGTTGTGGATGGCGTCGAACTGAGTTTGCAGCCACCCGGGCTGCGCAGTTCCCCGGGGCGCGAATTGTCCCGCCGCGTCGATGAAGGTTTCAAAGCCGCGGTTGAAATGAGACAGGAGGGCGGCGGAAAGGAGTGCCTCGTCCCCGGCGGCGGCCGACAGGGGCAAGACCTGGCTCGCATGGCTCGAAATGGCCGCTGCCTTCGCCCTCTGCTCCTGCGTGCTCAAGTTCAGTTTTCGCAGCGCCGGCCAGGGGACCTGCCCATGGTTGGGGGAACCCCAGTGCCACAGCCAGATCGGATACTCCAGAAAGAGGCTGTCCGTCGACCTCACGGCCTCCGAGGCTGCAGACCCGGCCGCGTCGTGGTCCGTGTGCCCGTCCCTGGACCAGGGCGCAACCACCAAGGACCTGTGGCTGTTGCGTGCTGCGGCGGCGGCAATTTCCTGTTTGAGTTCCTGCGCGAGGGTGTGCAGCCCGCCGTCGGGCAGGCCCAGGACCCTGTGGACTGCATCGGGCGCAAGAAGCTTGAGCGCGCGGCGAAGCTCCGCGGCGCGAATGGCAGCAAGGTCCCCGGGCGTGTGTGTGGGGGAGTGGGGGTGCGATTTCTCGCCCAGGGTTGCGACCAGCACCTCGACGGGCACGCCGTGCTGCGCGGCCCGTTGGATAAGCCCCGCCGCGCCGAGCGTTTCATCGTCCGGGTGCGCCGCGACCACCACCAGCTTCCCAATGGCCGCCCAGTCAATGCACAGCTCCAGCATGCCGGCAATGCGCGGGCTGCGGAGCCAGTCGCTTTCAGCCGTTGTCTGCTGGCTGTGGGTGAACGCTACCATGGCGCTGCCCCGGCGCCCGGCCCCGTGGCGGCTGCGAGGATGGCGGCGCCGTGCGATGAGAGTGAACGTTCGCCGTGGTCTTGGCGGAGGTAGAGTTCCAGGTCCGCCACGCGCTGGACATGTTCCGGTTCGAACGCGAGGGGTTCGGGCCCCATGCCGTGCGCCGCGACCGAGAGCACCTTCTCGGCCGCCGCCACCACGGTTGCCCGGACGCGTCCTGCGACGATGGCCGGTTGCGGTCCGTCGTCGTCCGACGTGCCGCGGCCACGCTCAGCCACGACGGCCGCCGCCTGAAACGCGCAGCGGCCTGCCCAAAGTGCCTGGTCGGCACAGCCGAGGTGCCAAAGTGCAATTTGATCCGGTTTCCGCAAGCGGCAATGATCGTACAGGCGCCTGGCGACGGCGGTGGCCGCACCATGCCAAATGGCCGCAACGCCGATCCCGCCCCACGAGAATCCCGGCCGCTGCACATACCAGTCGGGACCGCCCACCGGCACTGCCGGCACATTCACCAGCGACAGCCCCTGGCTGGGCACGGACGGCAGTCCCAATGCCGTCCACGGGCGTTGGGAGATTGAGATCCCGGGACTGCGCAGGTCGACGGCAAACAGCCGCATGCCCAGATCTGTTCTCGCGGTGACGAGCGCATTGCTCAGGTCCCCTGCCAGCGAGCACCACGGCTTGTCGCCGTCCAGCCGCCAGCCGCTGCCCGCCTGGGTTGCGAGCAGCTGCTGTCCGGGCCCCTGTGCGGCGAATACGCCCCACGTGGAGTCCGCTGCCTGCAAACCCGCCTGGCCGGCCTGGTTGAGAATGGCCACTGCGTCCAAATGTGGCTCGATGATGCGCGCCGCGGTGAGGTCAGCGGCACCCAATGTTGCGAGCGACTCCCACAGCTCAAATGTCCGTCCCTGCTGGGGGAGCGGCAGTCGTCCGCCAAGTTCGCGGGCAAGGCCAAGTATCGACTCGACTTCGCCGCGGCAGTCCCGGGCCGCGGCATGAAGCTCGTTGAGGGATGCCCTGCTGTCCGGTGTGGGCGCAGCGGCGGCGCCCAAATGGACACCCCTGGTCGTTGGGGCCTCGGCGTTGGCTTCGTCAATTGCGGATGTGGTGCGGAAGGAATGGGGCATTGGGCCGGCTCCTCGTGGTCAGGGAAACATGGAGAGGCGGAAGCCACAGCGCCTTCGACTGCCCGTGCGCGGCGGCCACCTTGTGGACAGTGGCTACCGGCCGGAAGCATCCTCGTCTGATTCGGAGGAGAAGGACTCGCGGTCCGGTCTCGTCGGCCCCGCGTTGTCGTCAGCGAGGTCCGCATCAGTTGACGGGGCCTCCAACGGAGTCTCAACCGCAGGATCCAGGTGGGCAATGCTTGGATCGGCCATGTCCTTTTCGTCGCGGAACTGCCCGTCGGAGCCGCCCAGGCTTTGATCGGCGTCCAGTGCTTCGGAGTCCGTTTGCTGCCCGCGGACTGTCGGGTCCGGGGAACCGGGGTTCGTTGAGGAGGTGGCAGGCATTTCTTCCTCGGGAGTGGGGGAGCCGTAGCCGGTCCCGGCCCGTTCCCATGCCTTGGGCCGGTTGTCCCCATTCCAGGCGGTGCTGGCATTTGCGGCGTCGGCGCTTTTCATTGGGTTCTCCTCCGGTGTTTGTGGAGTGGTGGGGTTTTCGGTGCCTCACCAGGGTCGTGCACGTCTACTGTGAGGGGCCCGACGGCAGTGCACCGCCTTCATCCGCCCAGTCCCGGCCCGCGACGTCGTTCAGGGCGGGGTCGGACTCGACATCGGGCAGGGTGCCCAGCACGTAGCCGGCACCCAGGCCCGCGACGAATGCCAATTTCGCTTTCATGGAGGCTCCTTGTCCAAACGTTGCGCACTGGCCGCCGTGCCTCGACCATGTGCACTCACTGTAACCACACGCGGGCGCGTTCGGAAACCCCCGCCGGCGGCAAGCGCGGATGGTTCCGGGCCGCGCATTGGTCCGTCCCTATCCCATGGAGGGTCTCTTGTTTGTGGATGGATTTATGGAAAGGATGGGTATGACCACAAGGGACGGAGAAGGCGGATGAAGGTTCCCGTTAAGCTTCTGAGCATCGGCGCCAGCGTGGCAGCCGGCGCTTTGGCGCGCAAGGGATTGGATGCAGCATGGCGCAAGGGGACAGGAGGCGAGCCGCCGAAAGACGCGGCGGACCTCGAGCACCCGTTGCCCGGGGTCTTGGTCTTTGCGCTGGTTACAGCGGTCACGGCCGCCGTCATCCAAGTGCTCACGAAACGGGCCGCCAGTAAGGCCGCGCTAAAACTGCAACGCCAGCCGCACGGAAAATAGTGGATCGCCGTGCACCACAGTGCCGGCAATGTGGGATCAAGCAAGGGAAGATGATGCGCACATTGTTGCCGTTCAGGGCATTGAACACATTGGAGAATGTCGAGTATTTGGATGGCCTGATTGCCCTCGTGCAGCGGGCAGCCCGTGGCGTGATCGGCCGCGGTGCCGCGAAGGACGTGCTGCATGGCGTGCCCATGGGGCACCCCCTGCATCCCCTCGCCGTCCAATTGCCGATTGGCGCCTGGACGTCTGCCGTGGTCCTGGACATCGTTCCCGGTGCGCAACGCTCCTCGGAGGCCCTTCTTGCCATCGGCATTGTCAGCGCCCTCCCGGCCATGGCCGCAGGCTGGACCGACTGGGCCGAACTCCATCCCCAGCAACAAAGGGTGGGGCTGGTCCACGCTGCTGCAAACGTCTCAGGCACCCTCCTCTTTGCCATGTCCTGGGTGCTCCGGCGCCAGGGGCACCAGTCACGTGGCGCGGCGGTCTCAGCGGCGGCACTGGCTACAATCACCTTGGGCGGCACCTTGGGCGGCCACCTGGCGTATCGGCTGGCCGCCGGCGCAAACCATGCAGAAGAGGTCCCCCATCTTGTCGCGCCAGGCTGGCAGGGATTGGCCAAGCTGGCGGACCTCCCGGTGGAAAAGCTGGAAAAGCGTGCACTGGGGGATGTTCCGCTGCTGGTGTGGCGTTCGGCCAGTGGTTCCGTGAGCGTCCTCTCCAACAAGTGCTCCCACCTGGCCGGACCGTTGGACGAAGGCGTGGTCATGAGCCCGGGGCCCAACCCCTGTGTGGAGTGTCCATGGCACCACAGCAGGTTCTCCCTTGCCACCGGGGAAGTGGTGCAGGGACCCGCCACCTCCCCGCAGGCCGCCTTTAAGACGCGAGTGGTTGGCGGCGTGGTTGAAATATGCCTGCCGCATGCCGGCTGAGCGCGCCGGTCACATTCCTACGAGTTTCCTGGCTGCTGCCGCAATGTGGCGTGCCGAGATGCCGGCCCCCGTGCAGCCCGACGTTTAGCCCGACGAAAGGCATATGCCGCGACGGTGGCGGCGGCCTTGGGCGGGCTCCTGTTCGGATTCGACACCTCTGTCATCAACGGGGCCGTGAATTCCATCCAAAAGACGCTCTCCCTGGATCCGGCCGTCTTGGGCTTCACGATTGCCTCCGTGATCGCCCCTGCCTACATGGGCGGGATGGCCCCCGCCCCCCTGCGTGGCGGCCCCAGTTCCCTGCAACAGCTGGCGATCACACTCGGCATCTTCCTGGCGTTGCCGTCCGACGCGGGCATGGCCAGGATTGCCGGAGGGGCCGACGCGCAACTGTGGTGGGGACTGTCGGCCTGGCGGTGGAGGCTGCTCGTCGGCGTGGTTCCCGCCGTCGTGCATGGAGTCCTTTCGCTGCACATTCCGGAATCTCCGCAGGACCTCATTCGACGCGGTCGGACGGATGCGGCGCTGTCAGTGATTGCCAATGTCACCGGCGCCGCAGACCCCGAGCAACGGTTCAAGGAAATTGAGGAGAGCATCGAGAACGAACGCCGTTCCACCTATCGGGACCTGAGGGGCCACGCGTTCGGTCAGGCGCCCATACTGTGGATCGGCATGGGCATGGCGGCGTTCCAGCAACTCGTGGGCATCAACGCCATCTTCTTCGTTGATGACCGCGTGGGCCGGTCATGTGGGTGGTCTTCGGCGAGGTCTTCCCCAACAAGATGCGGGCAATCGCACTGGGCGTGGCGACGGCATTCAACTGGATCTTTAATTTCCTGCTCACCCTGCTGTTCCCCATCATGAGCCACGCAGTCGGATTGGGATTCGCCTACGCCGGATTCGCATTCTTCGCCGCCCTGTCATTCTGGTTCGTGAAGGCGCTGCTGCCGGAAGTCAGCCGGCTGGACCTTGAGGACAAGACAAAACTCATCCACCGCTGGGGGAGTGTCTGCGGCCGAGCCGCACGCAGCCTTTGCTAGGCGCCGTCTCCGACGCGTTGGGCAAAGCCCACAAAGTTGCCGCGCAGTTCCGCAATGCGCCGCTGCCGCCCGGACTCCAGGTCGAATCCCGGATAGGGGAGCGGCGGCAGGCGCCTGGCATTCGCCGAGCACTCAAAGTTCGCGCAGGCCAGCGTGCCGACCGTGTTGCCGTTGCGCCCGGCCGTGCCCGCGCGCTTGGCGTTGAAGTACACCACGTCATTGGGCAGCAGCACATCCTCGCACCACGAGCACTGGGGCCGCGAGCGCGTTTTGCCATCCACCTCTCGGAGCATGATGCCCATGACCCCGCCGCCTACCGGGCCAACAACGTAGCCGACGGCGGGCAGCTTGGCGTCGCGCCATCCGAGGAAGTCGAGGGCGTCCCAGTCGAGGTTGCCGAAATTTTCGGGCAGGGTCACTGCCGCCCGCTCGCGGCGGGAGGCATTGATAAAGGACTCTCGAACGTCGTTCTCAGTCAGGGGGAGCATGGTTGTGCCTCGTCTGCTTGGCCCGCACCCGGGGTCGCCAGGGGACCCACTGCGGGACTCGGGGTGAAAATTGGATGGCTTGGACCGGCGTCGCCAGTGCCGTCGCCAGTGTCAGGGAGCAAACGCCCGCGCACGGCCCGGCGCTGGTCCGGGCACGCCGCATCGCGGCGCGGGGTCCATCAGTGAAGGAGCGGCAACGTGCTTCTGGCGTCGGCGAATAAAACGCCGACAACCTCCGAACGCCCCGAGGGCACAGTGTCAAGGGCAGTCAGGCTCACGTCGAACAGCATATACCCGCCGCGGTGAAGTCCGGCGGACTGCAGGAAGGGGATAATGGCACCAGGACAGTGGCGACGCCACCCCAAGGCCACCTCAGGCCCATCAAAGGAGCACCATGCCCACGCTGAAACAGAAGTTGAAATCCGACGTCGTCGCCCATATGAAGGACGGCAACAAGGTGGCCCTGGCAACCGTCCGCAACGTCCTGGGCGAGATTGAGACCCGGGAAAAGTCGGGCAGGACCCCCGTGGAACTCGACGACCCCCAAGTGACCGCGCTCCTGCAGAAGGAAGCCGCCAAGCGCCGCGAGACGTCCGCCATCTACACGCAGGCCGGGGAGGCCGCGCGGGCTGCGGCGGAGATCGCGGAGGCGGAGGTCATTGAGGCCTACCTGCCGCAGCCGCTGACGGCGGCCGAGGCCGGAGAAATCGTCAATGAGGTCATCACTGACCTCGAGTCGGCCGAAGGTCCGCTGACGATGCGCCAGATGGGCGTGGCCATGAAGCCCATCACGGCCCGGATCGCCGGCCGCTTTGACGGAAAGGCGGTCTCGGACATGGTCCGCAAGCGCCTGTCCTAGGCATCGCCGGACAAGGCCCCGGCGCCGTGTGCGGCCTGCTCCTGGGTGCTCGTCCAGCTGGCCAGCAGCTTCAGCGCGTCCGCGGTGGGTGTGCCGGCGGGGGCCGTGTAGACGAGCATGGTCAGTCCCGGGTCGGACGGGAATTCCAGCGCCTCAAAGTTCAGGTCGAGGTCGCCGACCACGGGATGGTGGAGCTGCTTGCGCCCCGTGCGGTGGAAGCGGACATTGTGCGCCGCCCAGCGCTGGCGGAAGACCTCGCTGCGCGTGGACAACTCGCCTATCAGCTCCGTCAGTGCCTTGTCGTACGGGTTCTTGCCGGCCTCCTGGCGCAGCATGGCGGCGATGTCATCCGCGGCCCGTTCCCAGTCCGTGAAGAACTCCCGGGATGCCGGGTCCAGGTAGAGGAAGCGGGCCGTGTTGGCCGGGTGGTGGGGGTCGGCCAGCATCGGGGCATATAACGCCCTGGCCATGCGGTTCGCGGCCAGAAGGTCGTGCCGGGCATTGCGGATCCAGGCGGGGGTGTCAGGCATGGCGTCCAGCAGTTCCTGCAGCGACGGCCGGATGCGTGACGTGGGGGCCCTGCGCCGCGCCGGGGGAGCCGCCGCCTTCCGGGCGAGGTCGAACAGGTGGTCGCGTTCGGCGTCGTCCAGTTGAAGCGCCCGCGCGAGGGCTTCCAGGACGGAGTCCGAGACGCCGGCGAGGTTCCCGCGCTCCATGCGCACGTAGTAGTCAATGCTCACGCCGGCCAGGAGGCTGACTTCCTCGCGCCGAAGACCCTTCACGCGCCTGTTTCCGCCAAAGGCGGGCAGCCCGGCGAGTTCAGGGGTGAGCCTGGCGCGGCGGCTGGAGAGGAACTCGCGGATTTCGGTCTTGTGGTCCATGCGTTCCACGGTACGCGGGCGCCCGGCACCGCGGGAGGCCCTGCCATTACCCGTATGGGCGGGCCCGGCGCCCGACATAAAATCCAGCAAGTGGATTATCAAGTGGATTATTACGTGAACTTCCGCGGGATCGACTCAGGTGCGGCTCCGGACAGCCGCCGGCGCTGCAGTACGGCTGCAGCGGACTCGACCCCTCGTCGACTGTTGGAAGGGCACCATGACCGAGACTCTCATCCCCCTGTTCATCGCGCTGGCCGGATCCGAACAGCCAGCGCGTCGTGTTTGGCGGATCTTCATCAACCCTTTCACCCAGCGCGCCTACCCGCTCTCCCTGGCCTCCCGCCAGGTGTCCTTGACGATCGAGGGCATTTCGCAGAACGGCATCAAACCGCACCTGACCGGGGTGGCCCAGGTGAAGGTGGGCGGCGACGCCGACTCGGTGCGCAGGGCCGCCCAGCGCTTCATGAACCAGCAGGACGCCAGTGACCACTACACGCAGGAAACCCTCTCCGGATCGCTGCGCTCCATTGTGGGCACGCTGACCGCGGAGTCCATCATCAAGGACCGGGCCAGCTTCGCCACGAGCGTGAAGGAGGAGGCGGAGCACTCCATGCACAACCAGGGCTGGTGATCGACACCTTCCAGATCCAGTCCGTCGACGACTTCTCCGGCTCCCTGGACAACCTGGGCCGGCCCGAGGCCGCCCTCGCCGAAAAGCGCGCCAAAAGTGCCGAGGCCCAGCCGCTGCAGGAGGCCGAACAGGCCAAGGCGATTGCCGACGAGCAGGTGGCCGCCCCGATGTCCGCGATCAAGAACATGACTGCCGTGCTTCCGGGCATGGCCGGGACCTTGACCCGGTCCAGCAGCTGGCGGTGCAGGCCCGTGGCAACGGGCCACCCACCCCCTTGCCACAGGCAGTCGGGCAGGCAAGCGGCCCTTGTCATTGCCGGCATACGGGAGTGAACTGGAGGGAGGGCGATTGCCGCGCATGTGCGGGTGCGGTTGAACCCTGAGCAAGTTTGCAGAACAACCCAGGAGGTGCCCATGCCCACTGCAACGCTCGAGAGGAAGGCCGTCCAGCGATCTGTCTACCACGTGCGTCCGTGCGACGGTCCCGACGGGATGAAGTGGGAACTCCACAAGTTCCACACCACCCAGCACGAACAGTTCCACAGCCAAAAGGAAGCCGTCGCGGCGGCGCACGCCGAGTGCGGCGACAGGCAGTCGCACATTGTGATGCACGCCCTGGACGGGCACGCCTACCGGGAGTACGACATCAACTGACCCGGAAGCGACGGCAACAAGGGAAGGGGCGCCGCCGGACGTGCGCGGTGCCCCTTCCCTGCGTCTACCGTCGGCGCTTCCGCCTGCCAAGGCAGATGGCCAGGGCGATTGTGCCGAGCACTGCCAGAGCCGCCGGGGCATAACGCTTGGCGAGGACCGGCCACATGGCCGAGCCCAAGTCCAGCTCCGGTGCCGGTGATTGGGACCGTGCCGGCGATGTCGCCGGTGCCGGTGATTGAGCTTGTCGGAATCCGGTCTCCTGGGTCTCGCTCCCCATCCGCTCCCCAACCTCGCGAGCTCGTCCGGGGACCCCTGCGGCCGTGGCCTCAAGCTCGACCGCGGGCGGCTCGACCGCCGGCTCCGGCTGGACCGCCTTGCCAATGACGCACTGCACGAACTGTTCGAGCAGCTTGTCCGAGATGTCCTGAATGACGCCGCGGCCAAACTGCGCCGGCTTGCCGGTGATGTTCATGTCCGTTGTGACGTCCACCGTGGTGCCCTCGCCGTCGGCCGCCAGCACGGCGGTGACGGTGGCCCCCGCTGTCCCGTTGCCGCGCTTGTCCTTGCCCTGCGCCTCAATGACCACTGTGTGCGTGGCCTCGTCACGGGTGGTGAACTGGCCCGTGCCGGAGTACATCATGGCGATGGGCCCCAGCTTGACCTTGACCGTGCCGGTGAAGGAGTCGCCCTCCACCGAGGTCAGGACCGCGCCGGGAAAGCAGGGGGCAATCTCCTCCAACTGGTTAAACGAGTGCCAGGTGTCCGCCAGCGGGCTGGGTACGCTGAAGTGGTGCTTGAGTTCCATGAGTTCCTCTCCGTCCCGTTCCTTCAGGCCCCGGCCTGAAGCCCGACGGCGGCCAGCACCGCGCGCTTGGTGAGCACCTGGGCGAGGTGCGCCCGGTAGGCGGCGTCCCCGTTCAGGTCGCTGGCAGGGTCCGTGCCTTCCGCGGCGTGCGCCGCGGCCGCGGCGATGGCGTCCGCGGTGGCCGGGCCCCCGGCAAGTGCAGCCTCCACCGCCGCGGCCCGCAGCGGCGTGCTCGCCATGTTGGTGAGGCCGATCCGGGCCTCGGTGATGGTGCCTGCCTCCACCCGGACCAGGGCGGCGACGGCCACAATGGACCATTGCTGCGCGACGCGGGTGAACTTTTCATAGTGCGATCCCCAGCCGGTGTATTTCGGCACCCGGATGCCCGTAAGGATCTCGCCCTCCTCCACGGCGGTGGTGAAGTAGCCCTGGAAGAAGTCCGCCGCGTCCACGCTGCGCTGGCCGCCCGGCCCTGAAATCAGGAACGTTGCCCCCGCGGCCAGCACGGGCGCCGGAAGGTCGCCGGCGGGGTCGGCATGGACCAGGGCGCCGCCAAAGGTGCCGCGGTGGCGCACCTGCGGGTCGGCAACGGTCGCCGCCGCCTGTGCCAGCAGCGGCACATGTTGGGCAATGAGCGGGTCGGTGGCCACCACATGGTGGGGCGTCATGGCGCCGATGAGGAGGGAGTCGCCGCTGTCGGTGACGCCGTTCAGCCCGGCGATCCGGCCCAGGTCCACCACCATGGAGGGGTCGGCCATGCGCAGCTTCATGACCGGGAGCAGGCTTTGCCCGCCCGCCAGCACCTTGACGTCGTCCCCGGCGGCGTCGGCTGCCGCGAGGAGGCCGAGGGCTTCCTCCACGGTGGCCGGTGCCGCGTAGTCGAATGCGCTCGGGATCATCGCACACCTCCGGTGGTCTTGGCGTCCTGCAGTGCATGCCACACGCGCGACGGCGTGCACGGCATCTTGATGTCCTTCACGCCCAGGTGCCGCACGGCGTCCAGGACGCCGTTGACGATGGCCGGGGTGGAGGCGATGGTGCCGGCCTCGCCGACGCCCTTGGCGCCCAGCTGGTTGCTGGTGGCGGGGGTCTCGGTGCGGCCGGTGATGTAGTGCGGCAGGTCCGGGGCGCTGGGGACCAGGTAGTCCACAAAGGATCCCGTGACGAGCGTGCCGGCGTCGTCGTGAACCGCTTCCTCGTAGAGTGCCTGGGCGATGCCCTGCGCGAGGCCGCCGTGCACCTGCCCCTCGACGAGCATGGGGTTGACCACCACCCCGACGTCGTCCACGCACACGTATTTGAGGATGCCCACGTGCCCCGTCTCGGTGTCCACCTCGATGGCGGCCAGGTGGGTGCCGTGCGGGTAGGAGAAGTTCGACGGGTCGAAGGTGGCGTCGGAGTCGAGGTTGGGTTCGAAGCCGTCGGGCAGGTTGTGCGCGGCAAAGGTGGCCAGCGCAATCTCGCCGAGGGAGGTGGACTGGTCGGTGCCCTTGACGTTGAAGCTGCCCGCGGAGAACTCGATGTCCTCCTCGCTGGCCTCCATCATGTGCGCCGCCACCACCTTGGCCTTTTCAATGACCTTGTCGGCCGCCGCGAGAACGGCCATGCCGCCCACCGTCAGCGAGCGTGAGCCGTAGGTGTCCAGACCACGCTGGGAGATTTGGGTGTCCCCGTGGAGCACCTCGACGTTTTCGAAAGGCACCCCGAGCCGGTCCGCGACCAGCTGGCTCCAGGCGGTCTCGTGCCCCTGCCCATGGGCGGAGGAACCCGTGACCACCTCGATGTTGCCGGTGGGCAGCACCCGCACCTGGGCGTGCTCCCAGCCGCCGGCGCCGTAGCTGAGGGAGCCAAGCACCCGGGAGGGGGCCAGGCCGCACATTTCGGTGAAAGTGGAGACCCCGATGCCAAGCTGGACGGGGTCGTTGGCATCGCGGCGCCGCTTTTGCTCGGCCCGCATCCCCTGGTAGTCGAAGAGGTCCACGGCCTTGGCGGTTGCCGCCTCGTAGTTGCCGGTGTCGTATTCCAGCCCTGCCACTGTGGCAAACGGGAATTCCTCGTGCCGGATCCAGTTCTTTTCCCGCACGGCCAGCGGGTCCATGTTCAGCTCGGTGGCGAGCTCGTCCATCAACCGCTCAATGGCGAAGGTGGCCTCCGGCCGGCCGGCGCCGCGGTACGCGTCCGTCCAGGTCTTGTTGGTGAAGATGTTGTTGCACTCGAAGCGGTAGGCCGGGAACTTGTAGATGGAGTTGTACATGAAGGCGCCCAGGATCGGGATGCCGGAGGTGACCAGGCCCAGATAGGCGCCCATGTCCGCCAGCAGGTTCACCGACAGCCCGGTGACGGTTCCGTCCCTTTTGGCGGAGAGCTTCAGGCGCTGCACCTGCGCGCGTCCGTGGTGGCCGGCCTGCAGGGATTCGCTGCGGGTCTCGGTGTACTTGCACGGCTTGCCGGTGTGCCGGGCCGCCAGGACGGTGATGACTTCCTCCGGGGTGACCTGCAGCTTGCCGCCGAAACCGCCGCCGACGTCCGGGGCGATGACACGGACCTTGCTTTCCGGGATGCCCAGGGTCAGTGCCAGCATGAGCCGCAGGATGTGCGGGATCTGCGTGGCCGTCCACATGGTGATCTGTTCGCCGGTGGGGTCCACCACTGTGGAGCGGGGCTCCATGAACGCCGGGATGAGGCGCTGCTGGTAGAAGGTGCGCTCGATGAGGACCTCGGCGCTGTCGATGGCGTCCTGAACCGAACTGCCGGTGCCGGCCTCGGCCGAGTCGAACACCCAGGTGGCCGACTTGTTGGACTCCAGCGAGGTATGGGCCAGCACCTTGTCGGTGAAGGCCTCCTCCAAGTCCATCACCACCGGCAGCTCGTCATAGCTGACGTCCACGCGTTCGACGGCGTCCCGCGCGGCTGCCGCGGTGCGTGCCACGATCACGGCGACCACTTCGCCCGCAAAGGCAACCTCGTCGACGGCGATGGCGCCGTGGGCCGGGGCCTTCTGGTCCGGGGTGATGGGCCATGCGTTGGGCAGGCTGCCCTGCTCGCCCGCCACGTCAGCGCCCGTGAGCACGGCCATGACGCCGGGGGAGGACTTCGCCGCCGCCGTGTCGACGGCGGTGATCTTCGCGTGGGCGTAGGGGCTGCGCACCATGGCCAGGTGCAGCATGCCCGGGAGCACCATGTTGTCGGTGAAGCGGGAGCGTCCCGTGACCAGGTGGCGGTCCTCCTTGCGGAGCCGGGCCTTGCCAACTTCTGCGCTGCTTCGTTCCGTGGTGGCGGTCATGACACACCTGCCGTTTCGGTCTCGCCCGCGGTGGTGGAGACCCCGGAGTCGTCATAGACGGTGCCGTCGGCCACGCTCTTCACGGCGGCCACAATGTTCTGGTAGCCGGTGCAGCGGCAGAGGTTGCCCTCGAGGCCGTCGCGGATTTCCGCTTCGGTGGGGTGCGGGTTTTCCTTCAGCAGCGACGCCGACTGCATGATCATGCCGGGGGTGCAGAAGCCGCATTGCAGTGCGTGGCACTGGTGGAAGGCCTCCTGCAGCGGAGCCAGCTTGCCATCCTGGGCCATGCCCTCGATGGTGGTGACCTTGTGCCCGTCCGCCTGCACGGCCAGCATGGTGCAGGATTTCACGCTCACCCCGTCCAGGTGGACGGTGCAGGCGCCGCAGTTGGTGGTGTCGCAGCCAACCAGCGTGCCGGTCTTGCCGAGGCGCTCGCGCAGGTACTGGACCAGCAAGAGCCGGGGCTCGACGTCGTCGGTGTAACGCACATCGTCAACTTCGACGGTGATCGTTTTGGAACTCGCCATTGAGAACTCCTTAGTGTCACTGTGGAGCGGAGCATGAGACTGTCCCCTCCAGCCCTGATGTGAGCCACGTTACCCCACCGGAGGTCTTTTAGTTAGGGCACTTTAGAATCCATTGCCGGGTCCTCGTGCGCCGCGTCGGTCAGAGGTTCGTGGTGGATGCGCACGTCCATGTGGCTGAGGCGCCCGCCCTTGCCGCCCCACTGCAGGGAAATGATTTCCGCTGCGATGGACACTGCCGTTTCCTCCGGCGTGCGCGAACCCAGGTCCAGGCCGATCGGGCTGGAGAGCCGCGCCAGCTCCTGATCCGTCAGCCCGGCCTCCCGCAGCCGGGCGAGCCGGTCCTCGTGCGTGCGGCGGGAGCCCATGGCGCCCACGTAGGCGACGTCGTGGCGCAGCGCCACCTGCAGCAGCGGCACGTCGAACTTGGGGTCGTGGGTCAGGACGCAGATCACCGTGCGGGCGTCGATCTTGCCGGCGTCGAGCTGCGCCTGCAGGTACCTGTGCGGCCATTCCACCACCACCTCGTCCGCCACCGGGAAGCGGGCCTTGGTGGCGAACACCGCGCGGGCGTCGCATACCGTGACCCGGTAGCCCAGGAAGCTGCCCTGCCTGGCCACCGCGGCGGCAAAGTCGATCGCACCAAACACCAGCATGCGCGGCTGCGGGGCGAAGCTGACCACGAACACCCGCATGCCGTCCCCGCGCCGTTCGCCGTCCGGGCCGTACATCAGCGTTGCATTGCGCCCGGCGGCCAGCAGCCCCTGGGCGTCGTCGCTGACGGCGTGGTCGGCCCGGTCGGAGCCCAGCGAGCCGGAGTAGCCGCCGGCACGGACCACCAGGTGCCGCCCCAGCCAGGCCGGGTCCGGGTGCTCGATGACGGTGACCACGGCCACCGGGGTGCCGGCGTCGACGTCGTCGGCCACGCCCTGCAGCTCGGGGAAGCTCTCCCGGGAGACGGCCTCCACGAAGACGTCGAGGATGCCGCCGCACGTCAGGCCCACCTCGAAGGCGTCGTTGTCGGAGATGCCGTAGCGCTGGAGCACGGGCGTGCCGTCCTCCACCACGTTCGTGGCGAGCTCGTACAGGGCACCTTCCACGCAGCCGCCCGAGACGGAGCCCACCGCCCGGCCGTCGGCGTCGACCATCATGGAGGCCCCGGCGGGCCGCGGCGCGGACCGAAAGGTGCGCACCACGGTCCCCAGGCCCACCGTCTGTCCGGCCGCCAGTGCGGCGCTCAGATCCTTCAATACCTCACGCATTGCCCACCACGCCCAACAACTCCTCGAAACTCCTCAGTGAATGGCCGTCCATAAAATGGTCAACGTGCGGCAGGACGGCCTTGATTCCCTGCTGCACGGGCTGGTACCCCTCCTTGCCGCGGTGCGGGTTGGACCAGATGACCCGGCGCGCCACATGGTGCAGGCGCTCCACCTGCCGGCCCAGAAGTGCGGGGTCCCCGCGCTCCCACCCGTCGCTGGCAATGACGACGACGGCGCCCCTCGCCACCGCGCGCTGCCCCCACCGGTCGTTGAACGCCCGCAGCACTTCGCCGAGGCGGGTGCCCCCGGACCAGTCGGGCACGGTCCGGCCGGCCACGGCGAGCGCGTCGTCGGGGTCCGGCAGGCGCAGCGCGCCGGTCACGCAGGTCAGGCGGGTGCCGAGCGTGAAGACCTCGACGTCGTTCGGCGCCTCGGCCACCACCCGGTGGGCGAGCCGCAGCAGGCTGTCGGCATAGGGGGCCATGGAGCCGGAGACGTCAATGAGCCAGACCAGCCGCCGCCGCCTGCGGGGGGCCCGCGCCCGGCGCAGCGGACCCGGTTCGCCGCCCCGGCGCAGCTGCTCGCGGAGGGTGCGGACCCGGTCAATGCCGCCGTGCGGGTTCAGCTTCGGGCGCCGGCCGGGGCGGGTGGGCAGGCGCACGGGCAAGTCGGCAAACAGCTGGTGCAGCAGGGCCGTGCCGGCCGCGTCCAGCGTGGCCACGTCCCGGTGCCGCAGCAGTTCATGCCGGCTGGCGAGCGCACGCATGGTGTCCTTCGCCCCGTCCGAGGTGCCGGCGTCGTCCGTCAGGGAGGCCGCGCTGACGGTGGTGGCGGCAGCCTGCCTTGCGGCCGCCGCCGAATGGTCCGGGGCAAACCAGGCCTCGAAGGCGCGCTGGTAGGCGGCGAGCTCCTCCGGCGCGGCGCAGAGCGTGGACCGGCCGGCCCAAAAGACGTCCTGCCGCCGGCCCAGGTCCAGCCGTCCCACGGCGTCGACGAAGGTGCGGGCGCGGTCGGCCGTCACCTGGACGCCGGCGGCGCGGACCGCCGAGGCGAAGGCCAGCAGGATCTCCTCCGCGGGGTGCGCCTCAGTGGATGCCGGGGCCGACATGGTTCACCCCAGCATCCTGGCGAGGGCGGCGGAAACCCGTTCGGTGTCCTCGCGGTACTTGCACAGCGCGCCAATGCTGGCGGCGGCGGATTCCAGGTCCAGCTCGGCACGGCCCAGCTGGTGTATGGCACGGGCCCAGTCCAGGGTTTCCGCGACGCCCGGCGGTTTGAGCATTCCGTCCGTGGCGCGGATTTGCTGGACGGTGCGCACCACCTGCTCGGCCAGCAGCCCGGGCAGCTGGGGCAGGCGCGCACGGACAATCTCCACCTCGCGGGCCAGGCCCGGATGGTCTATCCAGTGGTAGAGGCAGCGGCGCTTGAGCGCGTCGTGGAGGTCCCGGGTGCGGTTGGAGGTCAGCACCACGATGGGCGGCGTCTGCGCCTTGACCGTGCCAAACTCGGGGATGGAGACCTGGTAGGTCGAGAGGACCTCGAGCAGGAACGCCTCAAATTCGTCGTCGGCCCTGTCGATCTCGTCGATGAGCAGCACGGCCGGGCTCTCCTGGAGGGCCCGCAGGATGGGCCGGGCCAGCAGGAAGCGCCTGTCGTAGAGGCTGCTTTCCAGCTCGGCAGTGCTCAGGGCGGAGCCGCCGCCGGCCTCCACGCTGCGCAGGTGCAGGATCTGGGCCGTGAAGTCCCAGTCGTAGAGCGCCTGGGAGGCATCTATGCCCTCGTAGCACTGGAGCCGGATGAGGGGAACCATGAACGCTTCCGCCAGGGCCTCGGCCAGCGATGTCTTGCCGGTGCCGGGCTCGCCCTCAAGCAGCAGCGGACGCTCCATGGCCAGGGCAAGGTAGCCAACGGTGGCCAGGCCGTCGTCGGCCAGGTAGCCGGTGGCCGCCAGCATGTCCTGCAGGGCGGGTGCTGAAAGGATCGACGTCTTCGTCATGGCACCAGCATAGGGCCATCAGCGGGATTGGTCGGGCCGCCCGCGCTCCCTGTCGGGGAGGTGGTCCGCGGAGCTGAGTGCGCCCAGGTCCTGCAACCAGGCGACGAGGCTCGCAGCGTTGCTGTGCCGCGCCGCGTCGAGCGGGGTCAGGTCCTCCCAGTCCGGCCGCCAGTTGATGTCGGCCCCCTGGCCGTGAAGGTAGTGGGCGGCAACAAGCTGTCCGCCGTGGCAGGCGTGCCAGAACCCGTCGTTGAGCTCGCGCTGGCGGGGCATCCGGCCGTCGGCGAAGCAGTCGCGGATGCGCTGGCGCAGGCCCAGGGCCGCGGCCTCGCGCAACGTCACGCGGGCCCCGTGGTCGATCAGGTCCCGTGCGGCCTGCCATTGGCCAAACCCGACGGCGTCCGACAACGGACTTCCCCCGTCCACCACGGCTCCGGGCGCCTCGATGTCCGCGCCCGACTCCAGCAGGGCCTCGAGGGCCTCGACGTCATTGCAGCTGGCGGCCCAGTGCAGCGGCGTCTCGGGAAAGCTCCCCGAACAGCGCGCATTCACGTCCGCCCCCGCCGCCGCCAGCGCGGCGATGGTCTCGGCGCAGCGGGGATAGTGACCGGGCGGGCAGGTGGCCATGTGCAGGAGTGTCCGGGCCGCGCCGTGGGGGTCCGGCGTCGCGAACCTGGCCCGTGCCATGTCCGGGTGGTGGCGCAGGAGTCGCCGGACCGTCGTGAGGCGGCCCGACTGGATGGCCCGGACCAGGGTGTCCGGGGGCGGCTCTTTCACATCAATCATCTGTTCACCGACTTCTGGCCCCGGGGCCGGCCTGCTGCCGTGGGAAAGAGCGCCTGGGGCTCCATGGGGCAGTGTGGCGGCGCTGCGAGGAGGTGTTGCACGGGGGATGTGACGTGCGCAGTGGTGCTTCCCCACCCTGTAAGGGATGAGGGCAGGCGCTGCCGGCATTTCTCGTGGAAAGCAGGCCGGCGGGTCCATGAATTTCCTTGACGATGTAGGGCGTGAAGCGGACCGGCTCGTGGTCCAATTGTACGCGCCGGACTGCCACTTGGCCGAGGAGGCGAAGGATGCCGGCGTCCGGGTGTTCAGCGGCGGCATTGATGAGGGCGTTTCGCCCGTCATGGTCGACGCCGATGGGACCGTGACCGTGGGAACCAGCACGCAGTTGAAACGGCTCGAAGGCGGCCATCCGGTGCTGGAACTGCCCTCGCGCGGGACGGCACTGGAATGGGCCGTGAAGACCGCGGCCGCCTGCCGCTGCGCGCAGGAGGTGCGAGCCTTCCGGCCCGATCCCGCGGGCTGACGGACCTCATGCCCGCACCCCCGGGCGGGCCAATCGCCTCCCGGCCCTGTGCCTCCGCGCAGTGCAGGAGGACGATGGAGCCATGTGGATCGGCTGGATTGAATGTGACCTGCTGCTGGGTGACGTGCATTCGCTCAAGGAAAAGCGCTCCGTGCTGCGCTCCGTGATTGCGGAGGTCCGCAGGCGCTTTGCCGTTTCCGTCGCCGAGGTGGGGCTGCAGGAGCTGCACCGGCGCGCCGTCATCGGGGCCGCCCTGGTGGCCGCCGACCGGGCCCACACGGTGGAGGTGCTCGACGCCGTCGAACGTTACATTGCGTACCGGCCGGGAATCGAGCTGCTCGAAGTGCAGCGGCGCGAGGTGACCGGCGATGACTGACGCAGCCCGCGCCTCCGTCTACCTGGACGTGGACGGGGTCCTCTGCCCGTTCGGCCCCGGGGAAGGCTCGGACTGGGACTCGGCGTTTGAGTACGTGGACATCGGGCTGGTGGGCATCCACTACGCGCCCGGGCTGGTCGGCGAACTCAACCGGCTCTCCGCCCGGCCCGGCGTGCGCTTCGTGTGGCTGACCAGCTGGGAGGACCTCGCGCCCAGGTACCTGTGCCGGGCCATCGGCCTGGAAGGGCGCCACTGGCCCGTGCTGCGCTCCGGCGAACAACAAGGGGCCTGCGAATGGTGGAAGCTGGAGGCCATCCAGCGGGACATTGAACGGCACAGCCCGCGGCGGGCCGTGTGGATCGACGACCAGCTCGACTTCGAGGAGTCGGCAGCCGCGTGGATGTCCCTCCTGGGCCGGGGTATTCTGGGCATCTCGCCGGATCCCCGGCGGGGCCTTGCGCCCGCGGACCTCCGGCGCATCGAGGCCTTCCTGGATGGCGAAACGGAACGGCCCCCTCGCGAAAGGTGAGTCCATGACCCCCACCACCCACGACGTCGTCATTGTCGGCGGCGGGCACAACGGGCTGACCGCGGCCGCCTACCTGGCCCGCGCCGGCAAGAGCGTGCTGCTGCTGGAACGGGACGGGCACCTTGGCGGGGCCGCGGTCTCCGCCACGGCCTTCAAGGGCGTGGACGCGCGGCTGTCCCGCTATTCGTACCTGGTGAGCCTGCTGCCCAGGCGCATCATCGACGAACTTGGGCTGCAGCTGAAGCTGGCCAGGCGCCGCTACTCCTCCTACACGCCGGACCCCGGGGGCGCGGCGGCCGGACTCCTCGTGGACCACGGCGACTCCGGAGCCAGCCGGGCCTCCTTCGCCGGGCTCGGCGCCGAGGCGGACTATGACGCCCTTGCCGCTTTCCACGCCGACACCGCACGCCTCGCCCGGGCCCTCTTCCCGACCGTCTGCGAACCCCTGCCGACCCGGTCCGGGGCGCGCCGCCTGCTCGGCGACGACGGACTGTGGGACGAGCTCGTCGAACAGCCGATCGGCCGGGCCATCACCGCCCGCTTCAGCAACGACACCGTGCGCGGCCTGGTCGCCACCGACGCCCTGATCGGCACGTTCACCTCGCTGGAGGATCCGTCCCTGGCCGCGAACCGCTGCTTCCTCTACCACGTCATCGGCAACGAAACCGGGGACTGGGACCTCCCCATCGGCGGCATGGGGGCCGTCACCGCCGAACTCGAGCGGGCGGCCCGCGACGCCGGCGCCCAGCTCCTGACGGGAGCCCTCGTGACCCGCGTGGCCGACGACGGCGAGGTCACGTTCAGCCGTTCCGGCACCGACACGGTGGTCGCCGGGCGCCACGTGCTCGCCAACGTGGCCCCCGCCGTGCTCCGGGGACTGATGGGCGAAGCGGACGCAGGCGTTCAAGGCCCGGAGGGAGCCCAGGTCAAGGTCAACCTGATGCTGCGCCGGCTGCCGCGGCTGCGGGACGAATCCGTTTCACCGGCGGCCGCCTTTGGCGGGAACTTCCACATCAACGAAGGGTACGGCCACTTGGAGGACTCCTACCGGGCAGCTGCCGGCGGGACCGTTCCGGCGCCGCTGCCCTGTGAAACCTACTGCCACTCCCTGACCGACCCCAGCATCCTCTCGCCCGAACTCGCCGCTTCCGGGGCCCAGACCCTGACCGTCTTCGGGCTGCACACCCCGCACCGGTGGCTCACCGCGGCGAACAACGCGGCCATGCGCGACGAACTGCAGGCGGCCGTGCTGGCATCGCTGAATTCGGTGCTGGCCGAGCCGGTCGAGGAGCTGCTGCTCATGGACGCTTCCGGCAACCCCTGCGTGGAGACCAAGACGACGCTGGACCTGGAGCACGCCCTGAACATGCCCGGCGGCAACATCTTCCACGGTCCGCTGGACTGGCCGTTCCTGGAGGCAGGCTCCCCGCGCGAGAGCGCGGCGCAGCGCTGGGGCGTGGACACGGGCCACGGGAGGATCCTGCTCTGCGGTGCCGGGGCACGGCGCGGCGGAGGGGTCAGCGGCATCGGCGGGCACAATGCGGCCATGGCTGTCCTGGAGTCGCCGCTCTAGCTCAAGCCGCCGGTCAGCCGGGGCGTCCGCCGGGCACCTTCGCGGCGTAGGTGTCCTCCCGTTCGCTTTCGATTGCGTCCAGGACCAGGGCGGCGGCGTACTCTGCCGTGTCCGGCACCAGATCCGTTCCGGCCGGTCCCCGGGCCGCGGCGCCGCCGCCCAAATTGGTCGCGGTGACAAACGGGTAGACCAGGCAGACGCTGATGTTCTCGGCAGCCAGTTCCCTGCGTGCCACCTTGCTCAGGCTGTTCAGCGCATGCTTGCTGGAGGAGTACGCCCCCACACCGGGCAGCGTGAGCAGCGTGGTTCCCGAACTGACGTTGACGATCACCCCGCCGCCGTGCCCCCTCATCAGCGGCACCACCGTTTGCATGGCCAGCAGCGGGCCCACCACGTGGAGGTCGAGCAGGTCCCTGTATTCCGCCGCGTCAACCCCGGTGAGCGCTCCGTGCAGGGCCCGGCCCGCGTTGTTGACCAGGATGTCGATCCGTCCAAAATGGCTGTACGCCGCCTCCACCATGTGGCGGACGGCGCCCTCGTCGCGCATGTCGGCCGGCACCGCCAGGGAGCCTGGCAGCTCGCCGGACAGCTGTTCCAGCGGGCCCGCCGACCGTGCCGACAGCGCGGTGTTGGCGCCGCCGGCGGCCAGCAGCCTGGCCAGGGCACGCCCGATGCCGCTTGAGGCGCCGGTGACGAGTGCGACCTTGCCTTTGACGATCATGGGGATGCTCCTTGTGGTGGTGCACCACACGATAGATCCGGCGGCACACAAAACAAAGAGGCAGCCTGGATTCTTCAGCCGCAACCCGGTGCGCGGGCTTAACCTTGGTGTATGGGTGACCGGGTTCACGATGAATCCCGCAGCGCGTTTGCCGCCGGCCGCAGGGCCAGGGGGGCATTGCGCCGCGTTCCTGTATGGGCGTGGCGCGTGTACATGCACACGATCAGCAAGGGGGAGCGGCAGCATCTGAACCTGGAGCCCGTCTCCGGCGTGCGGCACTGGGACGACATCGACTTCGTGGGCGACCACATCCGCTGGCACCGGCTGGACGTCATCGCCCCGGCCGGCGGCCGCACAGCGGAGGGCCGGCTGCCCGTGTACATCTACTTTCACGGCGGCGGGTGGACGTCCGGGGACAAGGCGTCACTGACGAAGTACTGCGCCAGCCAGGCCGCATTCGGCCTGGTGGTGGTCAACCTGAACTACCGCATGGCACCGCACTTTCACCTGGGCCACGTCCTGGAGGACGCCAACGAGGCGCTTGCCTGGGTGGGCCTCCACATTCGTGAGTTTGGCGGGGACGCCCAGCGGATTGTGCTGGGTGGGGACTCCGCGGGAGGGCAGATTTCCGCGCTCACGGCGGCGGCCACGTTCCGGCCGGAACTTGCCGAACACTACGCACTGATACCGGCCTTGCCAGCCACCTCCCTCAGGGGCCTGGTGCAGCATTGCAGCATTGTCGATTTCTCCGTGTTCTTCGACAAGGGTTTTGTGCTGAGCCTGAACTTCATCCGCATGCTTCTGCCCCATGGCGGCCAACGAAGGGCCGGGGGGATGGCGAAGCACAGGCTGCGTGAGGAGTCGCGCTACATGTCGCCCATCGAGTGGCTCGACTCCCGGTGCCCGCCAGTGTTCATCACGACGTCCGAGCGGGACTTCTTCTATTCCTCCAACATCAACTTCATCCACAGGCTGGACCAGCACGGGGTTCCCGTCGACTCCATGGTTTACGGCTGGAAGAACACCAACACGGAGCACACATGGCAGCAGAACTTCCGCTATCCGGAATCGCAGGAGGTCTACGGCCGCCTGCAGTCTTTCATCAGCAAAGTGACGGCCTAAGCCAACACCGTTCAATCACGGCCCGGCGGGGTGGCCGCCCAGCTCCGGGCGGTACAGCTCGCCCACGGGGATGGCCGCGGGGAGCCTGTTGGCAGGCCCGGGCAGCGGACACGCCCACGCTTCGTCGTAGGCGCACGACGGGTTGTAGGCGAAGTTGAAGTCCAGCGTGAAGGTGCCCCCCGCCTGCCCCAGGAAGGCCCCCTTGATGGTGTCCAGCAGGTAGCGGCCCGCGCCGTAGCTGCCGCCCGGCCTCCCCGAGCCGGCATCCCGGAACGGGACAAAGATGCCGCCGCCGTAGCCGCGCAGCAGCCAGGCGGCCAGGGATCCGGCCCCGGGGACGTGGAAGGTGCCGAGCCGTTCGAACGGCACCGTGCCGTCGGTGCCGGTCCGGACCAGCATTTCCTCCCCGGCGCCCTCGGGGGACAGCCGGCACTCAAAGCGGAACGCGGGGTCGTAGGCGGCCACCGGCAGGCCTGTGAAGCGGGCCTTTTCCTGCGCGCCCAGTGCCGACGCAGGGTGGGTGGCGAACATGGCGTCCCGCCCGCGGACCCACAGCGCATGGGAAGCCGCGGGCCCGTCGGCCCCGGCCTTGGCGCGGACTGCGGCATAGAGCTCGAAGGTGCGCAGCCGCCAGTCCATGACGGCAACGGCCGGAGTTCCCGGCGCGGTGTCCGAGTCGCCGCCCATGGCCGGCTACCCCCCGAGTTCCGGGTAGTGGATGGCCGCCGTCTGCGGGTGCGCGCGCACCCAGCCCTTCAGCACGTTGGCTCCGTAGGAGGACAACATGGGGTTCTGGGGGTCGTCGCTGACGCCGCGGGCGTCGGCCGCCAGTTCCGGCGGCAGCGGCACGGTGTCGATGACGGCGTCCAGGCGCGGGGACCAGAAGAACGGCACCGAGTACCGGTCCACGCCGGGCGGGGGAGCGGTGACGCGGTGGATGGTGGCCATGAGGTAGCCGTTCGTGGCGACCTCAAGCATCTCGCCCAGGTTCACCACCAGGGCGCCGGGCAGGGGATCAACGGCGATCCATTCCTTCTGCCCGTGGGGCTGGACTTCCAGTCCGCCCACCTGGTCCTGCAGCAGCAGCGTCACGAAGCCGTAGTCGGCGTGCGAGCCCACGCCCTGCGTGCCGGCCTCCGGCACCTGGCCGCCCACGTAGTGGACCAGTTTCCCCATCCAGGCCGGCGTGTCCGCAAACGGTTCGGCAAAGTAGCCCTCCGGCAGGCCCAGGGCAACGCTGATGCCGGCCAGCAGGTCCGCGCCTATCCCGGACATGAGCCGGGCCCAGCGTTCGGCGGCCTGTTCCAGCTCCGGGTAGCCGGCCGGCCACTGGTTGCGCCCCTGCAGGCGCAGGAAGAGCTTGTCCGCCGGGACGTGGGCAAGCGGCTCGCGGTCCGGGCCGAAGTCGATCTGCTCGCGGGAGTCGGCGCGGCCCCGGGTGATCTCGGTGCCGAGCCGCGTGTAGCCGCGGAACTGGGCGGAGGTGCGGTTGTCCAGTTCTAGGCGCTGCTCCAGCGGCAGGCGGAAGAAGCCTGCCACCGTGTCCAGGAGCGCCCGGGCCTGACCGGGCGCGGCGCCGTAGTTGGTGACCTGGAAGAAGCCCACATTGTGTGCGGCGTCGCGGAGGGTGTCGATGAAGTCCGCGGTGAAGGTGCCGTCAGGGTTGCGGGCGGCGGAAAGGTCCAGGACCGGGACCGAGGTGCGTGTTGTGCTCATATACCCAGCGTGCCCCCAGTCGGGCCGAAATGGTTAAGGAATATTTCCCTTTGTTGCGTCCTCGACTTGCGCCGCAGGAACGGCTGTGCATGCAGAAGTTCGACGACGGCACCCCGGGAGGTGCCGCCGTCGAACGTTTGGCACCTCAGGGTGCGATCCGATGGTTTTAGTTTTCCCAGAACGGGTAGTCGGTGTATCCCGCGGGGCCTTCGGTGTAGAACGTGGTGTGGTCGGGTTCGTTGAGGGGGAGCCCCTCGCTCCAGCGCCGGACCAGGTCCGGGTTGGCCAGCGCGGGGCGGCCCACCACCACGGCGTCGCCCCACCCGTTGCCGGCCACCGCCCGCGCGTCCTCGAGCGTGGTGACCGTGCCGAAGCCGGTGTTGACCAGGAACGGGCCGCCGAAGCGTGAGCGCAGTTCCTGCACCAGCGGCCCCGACGGGTCCCGGTGCAGGATGCTCAGGCCGGCCAGGCCGAGCGGGGCGATGCCGTCGACGAGCGCCCGGTAGGTGGCGAGCGTGTCCGCGGGATCGGTTTCGAGGGCGCCCTGGACGTTGTGTTCAGGGGAGATGCGCAGCCAGGTCCGGCCGGCGCCGATGGCTGTGGCAACCGCGGCCACGGTCTCGATGACGAAGCGGGCCCGGTTTTCCGGCGAGCCGCCATATCCGTCGGTGCGGTGGTTGGCGGACGGCGCCAGGAACTCGTGCAGCAGGTAACCGTTGGCGCCGTGCAGCTCCACGCCGTCGAAACCCGCCGCCATGGCGTTGCGGCAGCCCTGCACGAACTCCTGCATGACGGCCGGCAGCTCGCCCGCGGTAAGGGCGTGCGGCACGGGGTAGGGGAGCTTGCCGTCATAGCTGCGGGTGGCGCCGTCGATCGCGATGGCGCTGGGGGCGACCACCTCGCGCCCGCCGGTGGTGGCCGGATGGGTGACGCGCCCGGAGTGCATGACCTGGGCGATGATGAGGCCGCCATCTGCGTGGACGGCGTCCGTGACGCGCTTCCAGCCGGCAATGTGTTCCTCCGTCACCAGTCCGGGCTGGCGCACGAACGCCTGGCCCGCAAAGCTCGGATAAGTGCCCTCGCTGACCAGCATTCCCATGGACGCGCGCTGGCGGTAGTATTCGACGACGTCGTCCCCGGGGACGCCGTCGCGGCCGGAACGTGAGCGGGTGAGCGGGGCCATGACGAGCCGGTTGGCCAGCTCAAGGTCGCCGAAGGTGACGGGGGAAAACAAGTTCACGTGCAGCTCCAAAGGTTGGGAAGGGTTGCTCTGTGGGCAACACCGGGCGCCGTCCCCGCTATTCCCCAACACTTCGCTCTCGTCGATCCCTTGTGCCGGTTCCCGCGCGGGACGAAGCTGGAGGGGTACACGTCAATCCCCGGTCCCGGAAGGTGCACCATGTCCAATTCCGTCAACTATTTTGAAATCGGAACACCAGACCCCGAGGCGAGCACGGCCTTCTATTCGGGCCTGTTCGACTGGCCCGTGGGGCCGCCGTCGGAGGCCCGCTACAGCATGGTCGACGGCCAGCGCGGGGGCCTGTGGGACACCTCCGCCACGGACGGCGCGACCTGGGCCATTTTCTACGTCCAGGTCGAGGACGTCGCCGCGGGCATTGAGAAGGCCGTGGGCCTGGGGGCCACGGTGGCCGTCCCCCTCGTGGACAATGGCGCCATCGAGTTCGCCCACCTGGTTGACCCCCAGGGAAACCGCTTCGGCATCTGGCGCCCGAAGGCCGCGTAGCCCCCGGTCCCATCCCGCTCGCGCCTGTCCATGGTGAAGGGCAGGTCCCGCACCCTGCCTGAACGGCTGCGCATTCGTTGCCGCACTGTCAGTTAGGGCTCAACCTCCAGCACGCGTTTCAGGTTTTCCAGCTGAGCCACTTCCGCCTGCATTGTTTTTGTGATCATGGGACCCATCAGCTTCATGAGCCCCTTGGGCTCCAGGGTGAGGCTGAAGGACACAGTGGTGCCGGCGTCGTGCTCGGTCAGGGCAAAGCTGCCGGCAGGCCGGGCGGGGCCGGCCACCACGAAGAAACCCAGCCGCACGCCCGGCTCCGCCACGCTGATTTGGTAGTCGCCGTCAATGCTCCGTCCGCCGGGGCCTGCCATCCTCTGGCTGTACACCGCACCAACGTCTCCCGCCGGCCCGCTGGCGAGGCGCACCTGGGAGACTCCGGTGCGCCAGAGCGGATTGTTTAGTCCGTTGGCCAAAAATTCGTAAACGTCGCGGGCATTGCGTTTGATGAACACTTCGTTTTCTGCGTGCGCCATGTCCGGCTCCTTCAGTTCAGGCTGGGATCGAATACTACGTTGCGCCATCCCATTTCCGAAAGGGCCCGCCTCATTGCGGGCGTTCGAGACGGAACAGCGGCACGGCCAGGGCTGCGGCCAGAAGGGCACAGGCCCCAAAGACGGCAAACGCGGGCGGGAATCCCGCGCCCAGGACGGCCTGGAACGCCAGGCTTCCGGTGCCGAAGCCGAGGAACAGGACAAAGGCCATCAACCCCACGGCTTGGGCGGTGCTGCCCGGGAAGTCGGTGACGATGCCGCCAAAAAGCGGCTGGGTCATGTCGTACCCCAGGGACAGGACGGCGATGGCCGTGACCGCGACGGGAAGCGGGGGATCCGCGGCCAGGACCAGGGCACAGGAGCCGGCCACGAGCATGCCGGTGGGAATGATGCGTGCCCTGCCCAAGGTGTCGGCGAGGCGCCCGATGAGGGGGCCGAAGAGGAAGCCGGGCACGCCGTACCCCAGCAGGGCCAGCCCGACGCCGACGGGGCCCAGGCCGAAGCGCTGGACGAGATAGACGCCCAGCCAGGTGTAGATGCCGGAGTGGAGCAGGGCATTGACCAGGACATAGCTGTAGGTGCGCAAACCCCTGGCGTGTGCCAGCAGCCGCCAGTAGCCGTCGGCCACCGTGCGCCAGGGCAGCCCGATCGGGGGCTGCTGCCGGCGCGGGAGAAGGGCGGCCGCGAGCCCCGCCACGAGCAGGACGGCCAACCCGGAAGCCAGGAACAGGCCATTCCAGCCGAGGGCGGGTTCGGCCAGCGCGCCGACGGTGGAGCCCACGGCAATTCCGCCGGCCATGCCGCCAAACAGCCAGCCCAGGGCGCGGCCACGCTCGGCAAAGGGAAAGACGTCACCGATCAACACCAGCGAAATGGGGACCACGCCGCTGGCGGCAATGCCGGTGGCCATGCGCATCAGGATGAACGCCGGTGCTCCTGCAGCCAGCGCGGTTGCGGCCGTCAAGATGGCAAAGACCACGAGGGAGCCTAGAATGACGGGCCGCCGGCCGGTGCGGTCGGACAGGGGCCCCCAAAACAAGGTCATCAGCCCGTAAGGAATCAGGTAGGCCGGGACGGCCAGTCCCACGATGCCCACGTCCGTGCCAAGGGCGGTGGCAAGTTGCGGCAGGATCGGCGCCACCATGAACGCCTGGGCAAACGTCAGGAAGGCGGCCGTGGTCACGACAGCCAAAAAGGCGCTGCGGGCCGGCCCGTCCAGCGGCCCGCCCGCAGGGTGCGCGGCAGGGATCCAGTCGGACCCGGTCACCTCCGAGCCCGGTCTCGGCCTGACCGGGTGACGTTCAGGAGCTTTGGGCGGGGGTGCATTGGCTTTCCCACCATGAAGATTGCCAGCGCGTTCATATTTTCCACAGTACGCCCCCGTCCACCGGCGTACCCTTGTCCCATGGAGGGCTCTGGGCCACGCGGATCCGGCGGCACCTTTGCTTTTGGCAGGCGCGCCAGGGCGGTGCTGCGCCGTGTGCCCGTCTGGGCCTGGAGGCTGCTGATGCACTCGGTCAGCGGCCGGGAACTGGCACGGTTCAACGCGGACCCCATTGCCGGCGTGCGGCACTGGCGCGAGATTGACTTTGCGGGGCACCACGCCGCGTCCCAACGGCTCGACGTCATGGCGCCCGACCCCGCGCGGGACGGCCTGCTGCCCGTGTACGTCTATTTTCACGGCGGGGGCTGGACGTCCGGCGACAAGGCGCCCTTGACCAAGTACTGCGCCCGCCAGGCCGCAGCCGGCGTGGTGGTGGTCAACGTCAACTACCGCAAGGCACCCCGCTTCCAGCTGGGCCACGTCCTGCAGGATGCCAACGCGGCGCTCGGCTGGGTGCGCGGCAACATCGAACGCCTGGGCGGGGACCCCCGCCGGGTCGTCCTGGGAGGCGACTCCGCCGGCGGCCAGGTCGCGGCGCTCATCACGGCAGCCATGTTCCGCCCCCTGCTGGCACGTCATTACCGGCTGGCGCCCGCCCTGCCGCCCTCAAGCCTCAGGGGACTGGTGCAACACTGCAGCGTGGCGGACTTCTCCGTCTTCTTCGACCCCGGCTTCGTGCTGAGCCTGAACTTCATCCGCATGCTCATGCCGAAGGACGGCGCCGGCGAGCGGCTGCCCCTGCGCCAGGCAGCCCACTACATGTCTCCCATCGAGTGGCTGGACGCGCGCTGCCCGCCCGTGTTCATCACCACCTCGGAGCGGGACTTTTTTTATTCGGCCAACCTGAACCTGATTGCCAGCCTCAAGCGCCACGGCGTCTCCGTCGCCCAGCTGGTGTACGGGTGGGATCGCTCCAACACCGAACACACCTGGCAGCAGGACTTCCGCTTCCCGGAGTCCCAGGAAGTGTACCGGCGCCTACAATCCTTTATACGGACGGTGGCGGGCTAGCCCGCCTGCCGCGACCAGGACCGGAGGTGCCGCCGTGGCCCAACAGGACAGCACCGCGCCGGAGACCGCGGAACAGCTCGACGCAGCCCTTCCCGACTTCGACTGGGCGCAGCTTCCGCCCTCCTTCCGCCGGTCCACCTTCGACGCACCCAGCGGGGCCCTTGCCGCAATCCAGCTGGGAGACCCGGCCGGGCAGCCGGTGGTTCTGGTGCCCGGCGCCACCGGGTCCAAGGAAGACTTTGCCCTGATGATGCCGCTCCTGGCGGCCGCCGGCTACAACACCATCAGTTTTGACTTGGCCGGGCAATATGAATCCGCCGCGGCCGGTCCGGAAAATCTCACGCCGGCCCAGCGGAACTACAGCTACGAACTCTTCACGGACGACGTCCTGGCCGTGCTGCGCGACGCCGTGGCCAAAGCCGGCGCGCCCGCGCACGTGGTGGGCTACTCCTTTGCCGGCACGGTGGCCGGTCTGGCCTGCGCACGCAATCCCGGCCTGTTCGCCAGCCTGGCCCTGCTGGGGTGCCCGCCCCTGTCCGGGCAAAGCCTCCGAGGCATCAGCAGGATAGGCCCCCTGACCGGCCTGGCCGGCGGCAGGGCCGGCGCGGCGCTGATGATCTGGGGGATCAAGGCCAACGTCATCCCGGTGCCGCCCGGCAGGCTGCGCTTCGTCAGGGAACGCTTCAGGCTCACCAGGCGCCAGTCCGTCCGGGACATCGTGGGGCTCATGCAGCGAAGCCCCGACCTCACCCGTGACCTGGCCCGCCTCGAGCTGCCAAAACTCGTGGCAGTGGGCGAGCACGATCTCTGGCCCACGCACCTCCACGCCGCCTTCGCCGCGTCCACCGGCGCAGCCCTGGCCGTCTACCGCTCCGGCCACAGCCCTTGCGAAACGTCGCCGCACCAGCTCAGCGAGGA
Organism: Arthrobacter wenxiniae; assembly: GCF_013376105.1. Classification (GTDB taxonomy): domain Bacteria; phylum Actinomycetota; class Actinomycetes; order Actinomycetales; family Micrococcaceae; genus Specibacter; species Specibacter wenxiniae. The sequence continues at coordinate 15,459 of NZ_JAAMFM010000004.1, read as the reverse complement.
CCTGCTGGAACTGTTCGCCCGAGCCTGAGGCGCCCGGCCGCGCCGCTGGAAGGTCAGCCGCCGTGCGCCCGGGCCCACCGGCGTCGTTCCCGCCGCCGGCGCAGGGGCGGCTCGGCCTGGAATTCGCGGCGGAACGTGTACCAGGCCTTGGACAGGCGCAGCCCGAGCGAGGCCCCCGAGCGGAAGGGCCGGGCGGAGACGGGCATGCGCAGCCCGGCGTCGTACACCACCCGCATGTCGGGGCGCAGGCGGTAGGAGATGTCGAGGTCGTCGTGGACCAGGGGGGAGCCCCGCAGCACGCCGGGCCCGATCCGGGCCCAGACGCCGGCAGTCATCGCGAAGTTGGAGCCAAAGACCGGCGTGTGGCCCAGCAGAAGGCCCACCATGTGGAAATAACCGCCCAGGTAGAGCGCGCGCCCCAGCAGGCACACCAGCCGGTTCGCGCCGTAAAAGTCGCCCGGCCCGGTCACCAGCGACATCGGCCCCGCCGCGTCCAGTGCCGTCTCAACCCTGGACAGCCAGTCGGCCGGCGGCCGGGAATCGGCGTCCAGGCGGGCCAGGATGCCGGCGCCTGCGCCGGCCGCGGCGTCGAAGCCGTGGGCCGAGGTGGGCGCAATGCCCGGCGGGGCCGAGAAGATCCGCAGCGCACCGGCCGCGGCACAGACCCCGGCCGTGTTGTCGGTGCTGGCGTTGTCGACCACGATCACCTGGTCTGCCGGGCGGCCCTGGCGCGCAAGGTGCGCCAGGCAGGCCTCCAGCATCGCTGCGTCGTTGCGGCAGGGAATGACGACGGCGATCCTGGTCATGTCACTGTCCTGCCGCAGTGGTGCCGCTGCGCGCTGATGGCTGCCATGACGCCACCCTACAGCCGGGCCCGGGGCCCGCGGCCCGCGCCGCGCAGGCACTGGTGCCGGCCCCGCCCGGCGCCGGCGGCAGATTCACCCAAATTCACAGCCCCGCATCCGGGGCGGCGGCGTAAGCTGGAGAGGTGCGCACGCCAGCAGCGGCGGGGTTGTCGTGACCCGCCAATGGATCCGGTGGATGCCCGCAGCGGCCATGCCGGCGGTCATCGCCGCAGCCGTGCTCGCCGGTCCCCTCCAAGCCTCCGCGCGCATTGACCTGCCGGCAAGGACGCCTGAACAGGTGCTGGCCCTGCTGGCCGGCAACAAGGTGCAGCAGCTGTCCGGCACGCTCGAGGAAACCGCCAGCCTGGGCCTGCCGCAGCTTCCCGACCTGGGTCCCGGCTCGACCGGTTCCTCGGGCCGCGCCACCCCGGGCGGTCCAGCGGCCGCTGCGGCGAACCCGCTGACCGCGGGAAACATCAGCCAGCTGCTGGGATTTTTGACCACGCCCCACACTGTCCGCGTCTACCTGGACGGCCCGGCCAACCAGCGCGTGCAGGTCCTGGACACACTGGCCGAGCGCGACGTCATCCGCCATGGCCCCACCGTCTGGACGTACGACTCCGGCGCCAACACCGCCACCGAGCTGACGCTGCCCAACCCCCGACGGCCGAAGACGGGAGCCCCCGGCGCCCTGGCGCCGGGGTCGTTCGAGTGGGCCCCCGGCGCCGTGCCGACCCCCGCCGCCCTCGCCGCGGAGGTGGTCAAGGGCATGGATCCGTCCACGCAGCTGAGCCTGGGCTCCAACACCACTGTTGCCGGGCACTCCGCCTACGTGCTCCAGCTCGTGCCGCGGACCGGAGCATCCCTCATTGGCAAGGTCTCGATCGCCGTGGACTCCGGCACCGGACTGCCGCTGCGCGTGACCGTGACCGCACGGGGCCAGGACAGTGCCGCCCTGGAGGTTGGCTTCAGCAAGCTGGAGCTCACTGCCCCGCCGGCGTCCACGTTCCTGTTCACCCCGCCTCCGGGCACCAGTGTCACCAGAAAGTCCCAGCCGGCTGTGCCCACGAAGCCCGGGGGGTTCACGCCGGGTACCGTCATCACCCGGCCGGGTGCCATCGCGACGCCGCTGGCTGCCCCGGCGCCCGGCGCGCCCGCCAACGACCACCCCGCGGTCACGCACCACGCCACGCCCAAGGTGGCCACCTCCGGCACCGGCTGGGCCACCATCGTCGAGGCACCTGCCGGCACAGTGCCGGCCACGCTGTCGGGATCACCCGCCCTGGCACAGCTGCTGCAGCCGGTCGCCGGCGGGCACGCGCTGTCCACCACGCTGTTCAGCGTCCTGATCACCCCCGACGGCGCAGTGTTCGCCGGCGCCGTCCCGCTCGCCGCCCTTCAGCAGGCCGCGGCCGCCAAGTGAGCGGCCCGCCGCAAGGCAGCGGCCCGCCGCAAGGCAGCGGCCCGCCGCAAGGCAGCGGCCCCGACGGCGGCGCAGCAGTCATTGAAACCCGCGGCCTGACCAAACGGTTCGGCCGGCAAACGGCCGTGGACGGCCTGGACCTGAGCGTCCCGGCCGGGGCCGTCTTTGGATTTCTGGGCCCGAACGGTTCCGGCAAGACCACCACCATCCGCATGCTGTTGGGCCTGGCCAACGCCACCAGTGGCACCGCATCCGTGCTGGGCCAGGACATGCCGGGCCGGCTGGACGCCGTCCTGCCCCGGGTGGGGGCCCTGGTGGAGGGCCCGGCGTTCTACCCCTTCCTCTCCGGCACCGCCAATCTCCGCCGCCTGGACGCCGCGGACCCGCATTCACCGCGCGCCACGCGGCGGCAGCGGGTGGCGGACGCACTGGAACGCGTGGGCCTCCAGTACGCCGGGTCCAAGAAGGTCAAGGCGTATTCGCTTGGCATGAAACAGCGGCTGGGGCTCGCCAACGCGCTGCTGCGCCCCCGCGAACTCCTGGTGCTGGACGAGCCCACCAACGGCCTGGACCCGCAAGGCACCCGCGAGGTCCGCAACCTGGTCCGCTCCCTCGCCGCAGGGGGGGCCACCGTCTTTGTCTCAAGCCACCTGCTGGCCGAGGTGGAGCAGATCTGCACGCACGCGGCGGTCATGCGCACCGGGCGGCTCGTGGCCCAGGGGACCCTTGCCGGGCTGCGCGCCGCGGGCCAGCCACTGGTTGTGGTCCGCACGCCCGACGCCGGGGCCGCCCGCCGCGTCCTCGACAGCCTGGGCCTGGTCCCCGGCCCGCCAACGCACGGCGCGGACATGGCGGACGGCGCGACCGTCACCGCGAAGCTTCCTGCGGCGGCGCGGGACGGAGCACCCCGGCCCGAGGCCATTGTGGCGGCCCTGGTCGCGGACGGCGTCCGGGTGCGGGGCTTCAGCATGGAAAGCGGCAGCCTGGAGGACCGCTTCGTGGAACTGACGGGGGAGGGGTTCGACGTTGCCCGCTGACTACGCTCCGCGGGAAGGCCCGGCCCCCGCACCTGCTGGCACGGGAACGCCGCCCGCCGGGCTGCCGCGCGGCACCACGCGGGCCAGGACGTGGCCGCTGATGGCCTCCGAGCTCTCGGTCATGTTCCGCCGCCGCCGGACCTGGGCGATGCTCGCGGCGCTGGCCGCCATTCCCGTGCTGATCGCCGTCGCCGTCAGGGTCACCGGCGCCGGGCAGTCCGGGCACGGGCCCGCATTCCTGGACCGGATCACGCAAAACGGCCTGTTTGTGGTGCTGACCGCCCTGGTGCTCTGCACGCCGCTGTTCCTGCCATTGACGGTGGGCGTGGTCGCCGGCGACACCGTGGCCGGCGAGGCCGGGCTCGGCACGCTGCGCTACCTGCTTGTGGCGCCGGCGGGACGGGCCCGCCTCCTGCTGGTGAAGTATGTGGGGGCGGCCGTCTTTTGCCTGGCCGCCACGGCCTCCGTGCTGTTGGCGGGCACCGTGGCGGGGCTGGCGCTGTTCCCCGCGGGTCCGGTCCCGCTGCTGTCCGGCGAGCTGGTGGACGGGTGGACGGCCGAGGGCAGGATCCTGCTGGTCGGCGCCTTCGTCTGCGTGTCGCTGCTGGGGCTGGCCGCCGTGGGGCTGTTCATCTCCACGCTCACCGACGTGCCCGTCGGGGCCATGGCGGCCACGATCGCGCTGGCCATCGCCGCCCAGCTGCTCGACGCGCTGCCGCAGCTGGACTGGCTGCACCCGTGGCTTTTCAGCCACTGGTGGCTGGGGTTCGCCGACTTGCTGCGCCAGCCCGTCGAATGGACGTCGTTCGGCAACAACGCCGCCCTGCAGCTGGGTTACGTGCTCGTGTTCGGGGCGCTGGCCTATGGCCGCTTCGCCACGAAGGACGTGCTCTCCTGAGGATGCCCGGCGGCTGGGCCGTTATGCGCGACGGCCGGCCCGGACAGCGCGCATGTCACTGTCCTGCGCAGAGTTCACCTCCAGCCCTGCGTGGAACGGGGCCCCCCGGCCGCCGGCGCCGTCGCGACCTCCCCACACTCGCTGGCTCCCCAGCGGCTCCCACCGCTCGCAAGCTCGCAGCGGGACCCTCGCCGCCGTGGGCCCACGTGCGGGGCCCCTCGGCCGCTAGCGCCGTCGCGACCTCCCCACACTCGCTGGCGCTCGTGCGGGGCCCCTCGGCCGCTAGGCTTGGACCATGACCGAGCCGACCTCCCTCATCCACGAACTGCCCACCGTCACCGTCCGCCGCGCCGTGGTTTCGAGCATGGCCAACAACGTCTACCTCCTCACGAACCGGGAGAGCGGCGCCCAGATCCTCATCGACGCCGCCGACGACGCACCCGCCATCCGCCGCCTGCTCCGGGACGCTGCTGGCGACTCTGGCGCCCCCGCCTCCCTGGAACTCGTTGCCACGACGCACCGGCACTGGGACCACGTGCGCGCCCTGGCCGATATCGCGGACGGCATCCCCACGGCGGCCGGGCGCGACGACGCCGCAGGGATCGAGGCCGAGTCCGGCGTGGTGGTCGGCCGGCTGTTGGGGCACGGCGACGTGCTGGAGGCCGGCGGAACCACCCTGCACGCGGTGCACCTGCGCGGCCACACCCCCGGGTCCATTGCCTACGTCCTGGCCGACGGCGGCACCACCCTGATCTTCAGCGGCGACTCCCTCTTCCCGGGCGGGGTGGGCAACACCGAAAACGATCCGCAGCGCTTCACGTCCCTGCTGGATGACGTCCAGGAACGCCTCTTTGGCGCCTATCGGGACGACGCCGTTGTGCTGCCCGGCCACGGCAGCCCCACCACGCTGGGCTCTGAGCGGGCGTCCCTGCCCGAATGGCGGGCACGAGGTTGGTAGGCCGCTCACCTAAGCTTGATGGCATGTACTTTATTGTTGTGAAATTCAAGACCAAGCCCGGCTGTTCGGACGGCTTCATGGAGCGGGTGGCCCCCTTCACCGCAGCCACCCGCCGGGAACCGGGCAACCTCTGGTTTGACTGGTCGCGCAGCGTGGAGGATCCCGCCGAGTTTGTCCTGGTGGAAGCTTTCCTGGACGACGACGCCGCCGGCGCGCACGTCAGCAGCGACCACTTCAAGGCCGGCCTTGAGGCCATGCGCCCGGCGCTGCTTGCGACGCCGCGCATCGTCTCCCGCAAGGTGGAGGGCGACTCCTGGGGCGAGATGGGCGAGCTCCGGATCGGCTGACCGGCATGCCCGCCCCCTTTGACCTGGCCGCCATGGGCCGGGACCTCGCGTTCGCCGCGTCCCTGGGCACCCTGGCCGCGGCCCTGGACCTGCCTGTCCCGGGGATGGCGGGCGCCGCCGTCATCCAGGCCCCTCCCGGCACCGGCAAGACCACGCTGGTGCCCCCGCTGCTCGCCAACAGGGCGGCCGGGGGCCGCGTGGTGGTGACCCAGCCGCGGCGCGTTGCCGCGAGGGCTGCCGCCCGCCGGCTGGCAGCCCTGGACGGCAGCCCGCTCGGCGGGCGTGTGGGCTACACCGTGCGCGGGGAGCGCCATGCCGGGCCCGACACGCTGGTTGAATTTGTCACGCCCGGCATCCTGCTCCGCCGCCTCCTGGCGGACCCCGGGCTGGAGACCGTGTGCGCCGTGGTCCTCGACGAGGTGCACGAACGCGGCCTCGAGACCGACCTGCTGCTGGGCATGGTCGCCGAGGTCCGCCAGCTGCGCGGGGACCTGGTCCTGGTCGCCATGTCCGCCACCCTGGACGCCGCGCGCTTCGCCTCCCTGTTGGCGGACGACGCCGGCACCCCGGCGCCCGTGATCGACTCCCCGTCCGTGCTGTTCCCGCTGGAGACGCTGTGGGCGCCCCCGCCCGGCCCGCGGCTGGACGAGCGCGGCGTGGCCCGGTCCTTCCTCGACCACGTGGCGGACACGGCGGCTGCGGCCCACGCCCGGGCGCTGGCGGACGATCCCGGGGCCGACGCGCTCGTGTTCGCCCCCGGCGCCTGGGAAGTGGGGTACATCGCATCCCGGCTGCGCGGAGGCGCGACGGAAGTGCTCGAACTCCACGGGCAGGCGTCCCCGGCCGATCAGGACCGCGCCGTTTCCGGGCGGCGGGCCGGGGACGGCGCACGGATCATCGTCTCCACCAGCCTGGCCGAGTCCTCGCTGACCGTCCCGGGAGTGCGGCTGGTGGTGGACTCCGGACTGTCCCGCGAACCCCGCCGCGACGCCGCCCGCGGCATGTCCGGGCTCGTCACGGCATCCTGTTCGCGTGCCTCCGCGGAGCAGCGTGCCGGCCGCGCCGCCCGCCAGGGACCCGGCACGGTGGTGCGCTGCTACGACCAGAAAACCTTTGCCGCGTCCCCCGCGCACCAGACGCCGGAAATCCTCGTGGCGGACCTGGCCCACGCCGCCCTGGTGCTGGCCTGCTGGGGCGCGCCCGGCGGTGCAGGGCTGACCCTGCCCACGGCCCTTCCGCAGGCTGCCCTGGCCGAGGCCGTGGAAACGCTGCACGGGCTGGGCGCCCTGGACGGCGGCGGGCACGCCACCGCCCTGGGCAGGACCCTGGCCCGGATCCCGGCGGACCCGCGGCTGGCGCGGGCACTTCTGGACGGGGCCGCCGCCGTCGGGCCCCGGGACGCCGCGGCGGCCGTGGCCCTGGTCTCGGGGGACCACCGGGCGCCCGGCGCGGACCTGGTGGCGCTGGCGTCCGCCTTGCGCTCCGGGCGGGACCCCGGTTCCCGGCGGTGGCGGGAGGACGCCAGCCGCATGGAGGCGCTTGCGCGCCAGGAAGACGGGGGCGGGCAGGGCGGCCGGAGGGAGGGCTTCGGTGCCCGCCGGCCCGAGCTGCCCGGCGGCCAATCCGTGGGGTTCGTGGTCGGCCTGGCCTATCCGGACCGGGTGGCCCGCCGCGTTCCGGGAACGGCCACCTACCTCTTCACCTCCGGCACGCGCGCCGGGCTGCCCGCCGGCAGCACGCTCAGCGGCCAGGAGTGGCTGGCCGTCGCCGAGGTTTCCCGCGCCCGGGGCAGGGACGCCGCGGGGACCGGGGCCGTCATCCGCGCGGCGGCGCCGTTGGGCCAGGACGCGGCGCTGGCCGCCGCCGGCTCCCTCGCGTCGGAGGCCGTGGCGGCCGAGTTCCACAACGGCCGCGTCACCGCCAGGCGCGAACGCCGGCTGGGCGCAATCGTGCTTTCCTCGACGCCGGTCAAGCCCAGCGCCGCGCAGGGCCGGGCCGCCGTGGCGGCCGAACTGCGGTCCTCGGGGTTGGCGCTGCTGCAGTGGAACGGCCCGGCCGACTCACTGCGGCGCCGCCTGGCCCTGCTCCACCGGGCGCTCGGGGCGCCGTGGCCCGACGTGTCGGACGCGGCCCTGCTGGGCCGCCTCGACGAGTGGCTGGCCCCCGAGCTGGAAGCGGTCGCCGCGGGGAAGCCCGCCGGTGCGGTTGCCCTGGCGGAGCCCCTGCGCCGGCTGCTGCCGTGGCCCGAGGCCGGAAGGCTGGGGGAGCTGGCGCCGGAGCGGCTTGCCGTGCCCAGCGGCTCAAAGGTGCGCATAGGCTACCCGGACGTGGACTCCGGCACCGGCCGGCCGGTGGTGGCCGTCAAGCTCCAGGAGTGCTTTGGCTGGGCGGCCACGCCGCGGCTGGCGGGTGACCGGGTGCCCGTGCTGTTCCACCTGCTGTCGCCGGCGGGCAGCCCGCTGGCCGTCACTGACGACCTTGCCTCCTTCTGGTCCGGGCCCTACGCGCAGGTCCGGGCCGAGATGCGGGGGCGCTACCCGAAGCACCCCTGGCCCGAGGACCCCTGGACGGCGCCCGCCACGGCGAAGGTCAAGCGCAGGATGTGACCGCCGGCACCGCCCGGTCCGCTGGTCACGGGCGGCCCGGGATCAGTGGTGCGGGGCGGCCCGCCAGGCGTCCGTCGGCAGCAGGGAGCTGGCCTGGGCCCCCATCTGCGACATCCCGCCGTCCACCTCCCAGCTGGCGCCCGTGACGTACCCTGCCGCCGGAGAGGCAAGGAACGCGACGACGTCGGCCACGTCCGCCGCAGTGCCGGCATGGCCCAGCGGGATGCCCGGTCGGGGAATGTCATGGGCATGGCGGCGCTCGTCCGCCGGCAGGTGTGTGGCAATTTCACCCGGGGCAACGGCGTTGACGGTGATCCCGTGCGCTGCCAGCTCCAGGGCCAGCACCTTGACCAGCCCGTCAAGCCCGGCCTTGGAGGCGCAGTAGGCACCATACCCGTAGCGGGGCTGGTGGGCGTGGACACTGGTGACGGCCACCATGCGCCCGCCGGCGCCGCCGTCCACGAGCAGCCGGGCAGCTTCCTGCAGGCAGAGGAAGGCGCCGGTGAGGTTCGTGTCCAGAATGCGGGTCCACTCCGTGAGCGGGGTGTCCAGCACGGGCCTGGCCAGTCCCACACCGACGTTGTTGACGAAGGCGCCGAGGCCCCCGAGCCGAGCGGCCAGCGAAGCAATGGCCGGTGCGCAGGAGGGCAGATCGGTGGTGTCCAGCCACGTGGAGGGGCCGGCCCGCCCCAGCCCGGCGAGCTGCCGCGCCGTGTCCGCCGCGCCGGCTTCGTCGTCGTGCCACGTGAAGCCGACGTCGAAGCCGCCGCGCGCCAGCGCGAGGGCCGTCGCCTGGCCGATGCCGCGGTCGGCGCCGGTCACGATGGCGAGGCGCGGGTAGGGGGCTGCCGGCTCCCGACGGGGCTCGACCACCGGACGCCTACTTCGCCTTGCTGGCCGCTGAACGCTCCGTCTTGGCGCCGGCATTGAGGAGGTCCCCGGCGTCGTCCTCCAGATGGGCGCGCATGAACCACTGGAACTTCTCCAGTGCGGCGCACTGGGCGATCACCATGTCTTCCGTGATGGGGTCCAGCCCGCCGACGTCGGCCAGGGCCTTCCGGTGGCTCTTGAGGAAGCCGGTGTACACCACGTCGAGGGCGGCCAGGTGGGCGGCCGTGCCGGCCCGGCCTATGGCGTAGTCATCCCAGCTGCGGGCACCCACCAGGGCGCCCGGCAGGCCATTGGGGGACACGCCCAGCGTGGCAATGCGCTCGGCGGTCGCGTCCACCATGCCCCGGACCTGCTCGATCTGCGGATCGAGCATTTCGTGGACACTGATGAAGTCCCGGCCCACCACGTTCCAATGGGCGTGCTTGAGGGTCAGGGCCAGGTCGTTGAGCGCGTGCAGCCGCGGCTGCAGGATTGCCGCCACCTCGTGTCCATCCTGCAATGACAGCCCGGGAACGGTGTATCCGGCGTGCGAGGTCCTCTTGACAACCATGTGCAGCTCCTTTTGGTGTGCTGTTTCCGCGCCCGGTGCATTGGCAGCGCTGGCTCCACGCTAGCGACCCTCTCCGGCCGCGTCTAGGGGCAAGGTCCACCTGGCGTGGCAAGGTGGTGGCATGGACACTGAGCACCGGCCCCACCCTCAGCGACTCATTTACGGCTGCATGGGCCTGGGCGGAACCTGGGACGATTCGCCCCTCACCGCGGCGGACACGGAGCAGGCCGCGGCCGCCGTCCAGGCCGCCCGCGAGGCCGGAATTTCCCTGTTCGACCACGCGGACATCTACCGCATGGGAAAGTCGGAGGAGGTGTTCGGCCGTGTCCTGGCGGACACGCCCGGGCTGCGGGGGCAAATCCTGCTCCAAACCAAGTGCGGCATCCGGCCCGCCGCAGACGGGCTCCCGGGCCGCTACGACTTCAGCGCGGAGAATGTCCTGGCCCGCGTCAACGAGAGCCTGCAGCGGCTGCGCACCGACTACGTTGACATGCTGCTCCTGCACCGCCCCGACCCGCTCATGGACGTGCGCGAACTTTCCGGGACCCTCGCCACGCTCATGGCCAGCGGCCAGGTGAGGGCGCTCGGCGTCTCCAACATGTCCGGCGCCCAGATCGCGTACCTGCAGGACCAGTTGGACGCGCCCATCGTCGCCAACCAGCTGGAGATGGGCCTGGGCCGGCGCGCCTGGCTGGAAAGCACCGTCCTGGTCAACCGGGACGAAGGCTTCGCCGCCGGATTCCCGCATGGGACGCTCGAGCACGCCGCAAGCCACGGGATTGAACTGCAGGCCTACGGCTCGCTGGCGCAGGGGCGCTTCACCGGACGGACCGCGGAGTCACCGGCCGACGGCGCCGCCTCGGCGCTGGTTGCCACCCTTGCGGACAGCTACGGGGCAAGCCCGGAGTCGATCGTGCTGGGCTGGCTCATGCGCCACCCCTCGCGGATCTCCCCGGTCATCGGCACCACCAACACCGGGCGGATCGCCGCCTGCGCCGCCGCGCCGCGCGTGGCTGCCGCCATGACGCGCACCGACTGGTATGCCCTCTGGACGGCGGCGCGGGGCGCCGGCCTGCCTTAGCCTGCCTCAGGGGAAGTCGGCTTCCGGCGGCGCGGCAAGGGGCAGGGGCGTGAATGCGTACGTGCCGCAGGTTACATCGTAGTCGCGGACGTCGTCGTACCACTGGGCCAGATAGACATGCCCGCCCGAGAAGCTCGGCTTCGTGCACATGGCCCGCGCCCGGGCGGGGGTGTCCTGCCCGGCTGTCGCCCAGACGGGGACGCCGGGCAGCTTCCAGGACCCGGTGATCCCTGCCCACGCGGAGGCGAACGAGTACAGCCCGTAGGCCAGCCCGGCGTCGTGCAGCCCGCGCATCAGTCCGCCCAGCACGAGCCGGTTCTCCCGCTGCCGGGCCGCGGTGGTCGCCGGCCAGGGTTGCGGCCGGTGCGGTTCCACGTCAATCCACACCACGCCCGGCAGGAAGCCGGCCCTTGCCATCCCGGCCACGGCGTCGGCCGCCTCGGCGAAGCCTGCATTCGAGAGCCGGCCATCGCGGGTGGCCGGGGACCACGGGCCGTCCGCCCCGTGGCTGCGCAGCTGGGCGGCTGTCGGGAAGGCCGCCATGGCATACGCATGGGCCAGCAGGTTGGTGTTGGTGGCCCGGGTGAGCTGCCAGGCCAGGCACGGATTGGCCGTAAACGGCAAACCGTTGCTCAGCCCGATCACGGCGAACCCGGCGGATTCCGGCGGCAGGGGAAGTCCGTAGCCGCCGGCCGCCGCGGGGCACTGTGGCCAGGAAATGTCGTTCCCGGCCAGTACGTGCCTTGATGTTGTTGGCAACGATGTTGTTCGCGACGGCGGACCCGGTGGATCCGGCGGCGCGGGGGCGCAGCCGGCAAGGAGGCCCGCCCCGGCCGAGAGGGCCGCCAACGCCAGCGCTATTCGCATCCCGACGGTCCTCCCATGCCGTGAACCGCCTAGAAAATGGTGTTGATGGAGTTCCAGGCCCATCCGACCTGCGTGCGCGGGAACCAGGCCGTGTTTCCCTTGCGCGCATACAGCCAGAGATTGCCGGCAGCATCCCGGGCCAGGACATCGGGGGTGCGGTCGCCGTTGAAGTCCCCGGGCGACGCCAGTGCCGTCATGGAATTCCAGCCAATTCCCACCCTGACCCGGGAAAGCCAGGTGCCCCTTCCGCTGCCAGGATACAGCCACAGCTCGCCCGTGGACGCCTGGCGTGCCAGAATGTCCGCCGTCCCGTCGCCGTTGACGTCCCCGGGGCCCAGGATCGCGCTGAATCCGTTCCAGCCGCTGCCCACCTTCACGCGCGCGAGCCAGCCGCCGCGGCCGTTGCCCGGGTACAGCCACAGGGCGCCGGTCGCGTCGCGGGCCAGCACATCGACCTTTTGGTCGCCGTTGAAGTCCCCGGGGCCCAGGATCGCGCTGAATCCGTTCCAGCCGCTGCCCACCTTCACGCGCGCGAGCCAGCCGCCGCGGCCGTTGCCCGGGTACAGCCACAGGGCGCCGGCCGCGTCGCGGGCCAGGACATCGCCGTACCCGTCGCCGTTGAAGTCTCCCACCGTGTCAAGGGCGCTCATGCCCTGCCATCCGGTGCCGATTGTTGTCCCGGCCGTGAAAGCGCCTTTGCCGTTGCCCGGGTACAGGCGCAGCTGGCCCGTGGAGCCGACGCGCGCCAGCACGTCATTGTTCCAGTCCCCGTTGAATTCCCCGGTCGAGCCGGACAGGGAGGATCCGGGCATCGGCAGGTTCGTGAAAGCGTAGGAACCGCAGCTCATGTCGTAGTCGCGCACGTCGTCATACCACTGGGAGAGGTACACGTGCCCGCCGGAGAAGCTGGCCCTGGTGCACATGTCCGCCGCCTCGGTGGGGTAGTCCAGCCGGCCCGCGGTGGCCCACACGGGGACGCCCGGCAGCAGCCAGGAACCGGTGATGGCGGCCCAGCCCGACGCGAAGGAATACAGGCCGTAGGCGAAGCCCGCGTCCCGGAGGCCCCGCATGAGGCCCTCCACCACGAGCCGGTTCTCCCGCTGCTGGGCCGCCGTCGACGCAGGCCACGGCTGCGCGGTGCGCGGCTCGACGTCTATCCACACCACCGGCGGCCGGAAGCTGGCGCCTGCCATGGCGCTGACGGCGGCCGAGGCCTCCGCGTAGCCCACATTGGACAGCTGTCCGGCCCGCGTGGCGGATGACCATGGGCCCCGGCCCTTGTAGCTGGAGAGCTGGGCGGCCGTGGGGAAGGCGGCCATGGCGTAGCCATGTGCCGGCTTGTTGCCGGACTTCGCCCAGCCGACCTGGGACGACAGGCAGGGATTGGTGGTGAAGGGCAGCCCCTTCGTGAGGCCAATGATGACGAACTGGGCCGAATCGGGCGGGAGGGGCAGGCCGGAGCCGCCCTCCGACGTCGGGCATTGGGGCCAGGAAATGTCGTTTCCGGAAAGCGGAGCAGCCTGGGCCGGCGCGGCCGAAAAGGCCAGGGACACCAGAAAGCCCAGCACCAGCGCCGCGCAGGCGGCAATGACCGCCAGCAGCCGCAGCGGGCCTCGTGGTGCTGCGGAGCCGGGCGGGCGGAAGGCAAGACGCATGCTCATCTGTGCAGCCCTTTTCGCAAGATGTGTAGCACCAAGTCAAGCACTGCGGGGGGGCCTGCGCCAGAGTACCGGCCGGTACCTTTTGGGGCTATTCGAAGCGGGAAGGATCGCCCATGCCGCGCCGGACCACTTCGGCGTAGCCGCTGGAGAAGTCGACCACCGTGGTGGGCTCGGCGCCGACGTCGCCGGAGTCAATCACGGCATCCACCACGTTGTCCAGGGTCTCCTTGATCTCCCAGCCCTGCGTCAGCGGTTCCTCCTCGTCGGGAAGCAGCAGGGTGCTCGAAAGCAGCGGCTCGCCCAGCTCCTCCAGGATGGCGTGGATCAGGCGGCTGTCCGGGATGCGCACGCCCACCGTCTTCTTCTTCGGGTGGGCCATGCGGCGCGGGACTTCCTTGGTGGCCGGCAGGATAAAGGTGTACGGGCCCGGGGTGACGGCCTTGATGCTGCGAAAAATGTCATTGTCCACCATGACGAACTGGCCCAGCTGGGCGAAGTCCTTGCAGACCAGCGTGAAGTGGTGCTTGCTGTCCAGGCGGCGGATGGCCCGGATCCGGTCCAACGCCTCCCGGTTGCCGATCTGTGCCCCGAGGGCGTAGCAGGAGTCCGTGGGGTAGGCGATCAGCCCGCCGTCCCGCAGCAGCGCCACCACCTGGGCCACCGATCGGGCCTGGGGGTCGTGGGGGTGGATGTCAAAGAACTTGGCCATGCACGCAAGCTTACGTCTGCCGGGCAGCGCGCCGCTGCATTGGGCGGGCCTTTTGGGCGGCACTTTCAGGGAATTCCCACCAAAAGGGTGCACACTTCACTTGTGCCATCTTTTACGGATGCCGCCGCCAAGCCCCAGAACGCCCGTCAAGCAAATGCCGGCACGGCCAGCCACGTAGATGCTGGCCGCCCCGGCAGAGAACAGCACGTCTGCACAGGAAGGCCCTCCCCAGGATGCCCAGAGGATCGCAAGGACCAAGAATCTCGTCGATGTGGAGGGACACCGGATCGACCCTGGGAAACTTGCTCAAGCTCTTCGTGGCCTGCGGCGTGGCCGGGGTCCTGGTGGCCGGGCTCATGGTGCCCGCCGGGGCCGTTGCCACGGCGGCCGTCTCAGGCACCGACACGTTCCTCAACACGAACCCGGGGCCGCTCAAGCTCGACAGCCCCGCGCAGGCAACCACCGTGCTGGCCAATGACGGCTCCGTGATCGCCAGGTTTTACGAGCAGGACCGCCAGACGGTGACGTCCGCCAACATGTCGCCCTTCATCAAGAACGGGATCGTCGCCATCGAGGATGCCCGGTTCTACCAGCATGGCGGCATTGACATGACGGGCATCATGCGGGCCGTGGTGGCAACCCTGCAGGGCGGGCGCGAGGGCGCCTCCACCATCACCCAGCAGTACGTGAACAATGTGATCATCGAAAACCTGGTCACGGCCGGCAAGACGGACCAGGCAAAACTCGGTGCGCAAAAGTCCATCACGGACAAGATCAATGAAATGAAGCAGGCCATCGACCTGGAGAAGACAATGTCCAAGAAGGACATCCTCCAGGGCTACCTGAACATCATTTACTTCGGCAACGGCGCCTACGGGATCGAGGCGGCCGCGAAGCTGTACTTCAACACGACCGCGAAGAACCTGACCCTGCCCCAGGCCGCCGCGCTGGCCGGGGTGGTCAACAGCCCCTCGGTCTATGATCCCGTGGCGCACCCGGACAACGTGGTCAAGCGCCGCAACGAGGTCTTGGGCAAGATGCTGGCCCAGAAGATGATCACCCAAAAGCAGCACGACGCCGCAGTGAAGGCGCCGCTGACCGTTCACCTGAACAAGCCGTCCCAGGGCTGCGTGGCCGCGGCCATGGCCCCGTACTTCTGCGACTACGTCCAGCAGCTGGTGCTCAACGACAAGGCCTTCGGGGCCACCCCGGAGGACCGGGCCAAGTTCCTGTATCAGGGCGGGCTGACCATCAAGACCACCCTCGACCCCAAGCTGCAAAAGGTCGCCCAGACCCGGGTGGACAACACCATGAGCCCCACGGACCCGCTGCAGCGCGGGGCCGACGTGGTCAGCGTCCAGCCCGGCACGGGCAAGGTCCTGACCATGGCCCAGAACACCGTGTACAACCCGGCGACGAAGCCGGGGAACTACATGGGCAACTTTTCCCTTCCGCTCAAGGACGCCAACGGCCAGCCACTGCACGGTTCCGGCGGCTTCCAGATCGGCTCCACGTTCAAGCCGTTCGTGTTTGCCGAATGGCTCAACAGCGGCCACTCCATGATGACCATGATCGACGGCGCGGTC
>NZ_JAAMFM010000039.1 GCF_013376105.1 Arthrobacter wenxiniae | reverse complement strand
CGGCGGGGGGGTGTTCGTTGGGCACCAACACGGGTGGTTGTTGGTGGCCGAATAAAAAGGGGTCGGTGGAAAGCCACAGGTGCGTGGTGCGCGGCTATTGGCTGGTGCCTGTCCGGACGTGCAGCGTACCCGGGGTGCCTGTGGGGCCTGCGGTTGGTGGGTAGGCGGTGGAGCGTGGGCGTGTGCGCAGGACCATGAATGCTGTGGCTGCGGCCAGGCAGATCAGTCCGGCGACCCAGGTATTGACCCGAAGGCCGAGGATAAGGTTCGCGTAGTCCGAGCGCATGAGCTCAAAGGCGAACCGTCCAGCCGTGTAGCCGCCGGCGTAGAGGGCGAAGACGGCACCGGCGCCGAGCTTGTAGTGCCGGTCCAGGGCGAGCAGGGCGAGCCCGACGACCAGACACCAGAGTGATTCATAAAGGAATGTCGGCTGGTAGTAGCCGAGGATGATCGCGTGGCCTGAGGCGTCCGTGGCGGCGGTTCCGGCGGCTGTGTCCATTTGATGGATTTGGAGTTTCCAGGGCAGTGTTGTCGGATCGCCGTAGAGTTCGTTGTTGAACCAGTTTCCCCACCGCCCGAGTGCTTGGGCGAAGATGACGCCGGGGGCGACGGCGTCCAGGAAGGCGATCAGGGACACCCCGGCCCGGCGACAGCCTATCCAGGCGCCCACACATCCCAGGGCGATGGCTCCCCAGATGCCCAGGCCACCATCCCAGATGGCGAACGCGTTCCACGGGTTGCGTCCGGGTAGGAAATACAGTTCGGGATCGGTGATGACGTGGTAGAGCCGGCCGCCGATGATGCCGCCGGGAACGGCCCAGAGGCAGACGTCCATGACCTGTCCGGGGCGCCCACCCCGGGCGATCCAGCGCCTGGATCCGAGCCAAATGGCTACCCCAATGCCGGCGATGATGCAAAGGGCGTAGAAGTGGATGGTCAGTGGGCCCAGGTGAAAGGCGCTGACCGTCGGGGAGGGCAGGAATGTCTGGTTGGTCATGGGGTGCCGTTCGGTGAGTGAGGGACGCGGCGGGTCGTCATCGTGCACATTGTCATGGTTTGCTGCGGAAACGCTGGGGGTCGGTGGTGCACGGCACCCGACGCAGGTACCGTCGGGTGCCGTGCCCGTGAAGCCTTCAGGACCCGGCCTGCCGCTTGCCGGAGACGGCCAGGATGGCGGCGAGCAAGGCTGTGGCGGCGAACACTGTGATCGCGAGTTCGAATCCGGCAGTGGAAGCGGGGGCGCGTCCGCCGGTTGTTGCGGTTCCGGAGGCCAAGACGTAGAGGACGGCTCCGAAGGCTACACCCAGGGAGGTGCCGACGCCTCGGGTCATGTTCATCACCCCGCTGACCATACCTGCTTGGTGCGTGTGGCCGGCTGCGGCGACGGTGGCATTGTTGGCCGGAGTGAACAAACCCAGACCCACCCCGATCCCGCCTAGCGCGGAACCGGCGAGCCAGAGATTTCCGCCGGAGAAGGCCAGGACCGCCAACGAGGCGGCCGCCAGGGCCATGCCGACGGTAGTGGGGACGCGGGCCCCAAGCCGGTCCGCAAGTGTCCCGGCGACGGGGGCGATCAGTGCCAGTCCGATGGGCAAGATGGTCAACAACAACCCGGCCTGCACCGGCGGCATGGAATGCGCCGCTTCCAAATACAACGGCGTCACGAAGAGCACGCCGAAAAGGACCAGGTAGCTGAGCAGGCCTGTGGTGATGCCCCGGGAGAAGGTGCCCGCACGGAAAAGCCCCATGTCGACCAAGGGGTGGGGCGCCCGCCGTTCCCAGAGGACGAAAGCGGTGAAAAGTACCAAGGAAGCGGACAGCAGTGCTGCGACCAGGGGGTTGGCGAATCCGAGCCGTGAGGCCTCGGAGAGGGCCAGCAGGAGCGCGCCGGTTGCTGGCATGAGCAGGAGCAGCCCGGCCCAGTCCAGCCGGACCTTGGGCGCCTTGACGTGGGTGCGGGGGAGCAGGAACCAGCCGAGCACCAGGCCGATGATGCCGGCGGGGATGTTGACGTAGAACACCCAGCGCCAGCCTCCCGCGCCGACAAGGAGTCCGCCGACGGAGGGGCCCATGGCCAGGCCCACTGCCTGGGCCGCGCCCTGCAGGCCGATCGCCTTGCCGAGCTTGCCCGCCGGCATGCTGGTGCGGATCAGCGCAACACTGTTGGCCTGCAACATTGCCGCCCCGACCGCCTGGATCGCGCGGGCCACCAGCAGCCAAGTGATGTCCGGGGCCAGGGCGCATCCCAGCGACGCCAGGGTGAAGAGCCCGAAGCCGTAGGTGTACAGGAGTTTGCGGCCGAGCATGTCGGCGAGGCGGCCGATGGCGGAGATGCTGCCCACCAGGACCAGCAGGTAGATCAGGGCGACCCATTCAACCTGGGCCAGGGAGGCATTCATGTCCGTCTTGATGCTGGGAATTGCCAGCGTCACGATGCTGGCGTCCAGCTGGCCCATGAACGCGCCAATGCACACCGTGGCGACCACAAGCCAGGGCGCCGAGGGACGGCGTCGGACCCAATCGGGTCTGGCGGGTTCACGAAAGAGTCGTTTCCACCACGCTTTTGGACCGGGAACCCCCAGGGCAAGTTGTTCTGACATAGAACTATTCTATGTCAGAAAATACCAAGAGAGATAGCATGGGCGCATGACCCACACGGCAGAAGCGCTTCCCGAGCCCCCCAGCGAACCACTGCACGGGGTCGGAGATGCATGGTCACTGACCGACGTCATCACCCGGTTGCGTCGCGTTCTGCGCTCGAGCGTTCGACATGAGTTCCCCTGGGAGGCACTGCCCATGGCACAGGTGGAAATCCTCCAGCGCCTTGCCGACGAACCCGATCTGGGCGTCAGCGAGCTCGCCGCCCGACAGCGCCTGGCGACGAACACCGTCAGCAACTTGATCCAGCAAATGGTGGTTTCACAGTTGGTCAGCCGCACCCCGCGCCCCGGAGACCGGCGCGCCCAGAACCTGCGACTGACCAGAACCGGGACGGAATTGTTGCAGGCCTGGCAGAACGCCAATGAACGTCGCGTGGCCGACGCCTTGTCCAGACTGCCGCGCCACCGCCAAACCCTGATCGAAGAAGCCATCCCCGCGCTCTCGGAGCTTGCTGCCCTTCTGGAGACGGACGAATCAACAGACACCACCATCGGGAGGGCCGCAGAGAAGCCATGAGCCAGCCAGAAACCAACTAGCCCAGCAGCCGGTATGGCCTCGTACTGGCCATGGACATCATCGCCGTTGGCCTCCTCATCGCCCTGGCCGCCGTGCGCCCACAGGCGAGCGTGCTCCTCTGGCTGTTCGCCCTGGTGTGGACCGTGGTGGCGGTCGGGCGCGGCATCAACGAGCACCGAGCCCGCACCGTCGACGTCGCTGCACGCTCCTGGGCAGCCAACTGTTCCAACCGTCGATCAGGCTCCTCGGGAACGGGCGAATTCAAGGCCATGCCATAAGCGGCCCTTCGTCTCTAAGCGTGGTTAGGACCGGCCAGGTGTCAGGGTTTGGGCTATGCCCGGCGTGGCGGTCCGGGAGAAACGTCAGGGGCTCCTTGAATTGGTAGCGACCAAACTTCCAACTTCATCAGGAGCCCTGACGTGTCCAACCCTACTTCCTGCGAATGTGGACGGTGGTGCGGGCGTGCCGATGCCCTTCTGGGTGTTCCCGGCGTTCATATGACCGCTGTTGCCCAGGCCGCCACCGGCCTGATCGTCCATGGTCAAACCGCCCAGGGCCTGACCGGCTGCCCTGCCTGCGGTGTCGCTGCCGTGGGACATCGCCGGCGCCGGGTCCGGCTTCACGACATCCCTTGTTGTGGCGGGCCCGTCCGGCTCGTCCGGGCCAAACGGTTATGGCAATGCCGGGTCGGCCTCTGCCCCACGACAGTCGTCAGCGAACAGCACTCCCTGGCCGGCAAGCGGGCGATCCTGACGAACCGTGCCATCCGCTGGGCAACCGATGCCGTGGAGAAATGCGACGCCTCCGTCTCCGCCCTCTCCCACCAGCTCGGCGTCTCGTGGCGGGTCCTCTTGAAGGGCATCGAGACCGAGGGTCGGCGCCGGGTCGGACGCCTCTAACGCCTTGCCGGCAGTGATGCGCTCGGGGTCGACGAGCATGTCTGGACGCACGCCGGGTTCCCTGGATCGGGAATGGTCACCGGCATCATTGACCACACCCGTGACGCCCATGGCAACGTCCATGCAAGGCTGCTGGACCTGGTCGCGGGCCGGTCGGGGAAGGCCTCCACGGCGACTGGCTCAAGGAACGCGGTCCCGCGTTCGCGGCAGGGATCAAGGCCGCCAACCCCGACCCGTTCCGCGGCTACGCCAGCGCGATCCGCGACGAACTGCCCGAAGCCATTGTCGTGGTTGGTGCGTTTTATGCCGATGTCTTGCTTATGCCAAGGTTGGTGGTCCTGGCCCGGAATCTCGGGGCGCCTGGGGTGAAGGCCTCGGCATAATCAGAGACCTCGAGGAACGCGATGACGGTGCTGTCGATCCCGGCTGTGAGCAGCCGCATCACCTTGGTGTGCCGGAGGACGGGCGGAGTGATCTTCTTCACGGTCAGTGTCGGTCGCCGGTCCGCACGGCCGCATCTACCCTGTGCCCGGGGTGGACTGTCGGCAGGCCGCCGACTCCGATCGCGCCACACCGGGCATCTCCGCTGCCCGTGCCGGCATGCGCCGCGTCGCCGGCCTCCGCCGACAATACCTCCCGGATGTGGAGCGAACGGACCTGGTCGACGGCACCGGGCACCGGGCCTGGGAAGCCGCCCGCTTGAGGACGGACCATCCCAGCAAGATGACGGCGGCAGCGGCGAGGAACGGCTAAATTGGTGCGATGGATTATACGGCGCCAGAGGTGCCCAATGCCAGTAGTGACAGCTTGTTGCAGTCGGGGCACACCACTGCCAAAAACGAGACAACAGCACGCGCCGTGCTGAACCCTGATGGGCCGCCGGGGCCCGCCCCCTGAAGCTCATCGTCCGGGGCGGCACCGCCGCCACCAGATATGTCGGGGCCGAGGCGGCTGCCGCCCCAGACTCCGGCGCGCCGGCCATTGCGACAGTGCCGCTGTCAAAGTCACACGGTCGTATTATTCACAGGGCCTTCCTGGCTGTCACATAGCATGCAAGGGACAAACTGATGCAGGTTTCGGCCGGGTCGAAGCCCTGCCGTCGACAAAGGAGCCCTTCATGCCGGACGCCGGATCTTCAGGCAATTCCCTGGACGCGGGGGCTGCCCGCGGTCTCCTGGTCCATTCCGCGGGACCGGCCGACAGTGCCGGAATCTCCGCCGCCCTGCGCAGTGCGGCGAACGCGGTGGCCGCACTCGCTGCGGGGGTTCCCGTCGAGGTCGTGGTGCAAGGCCCCGGGGTGTCTCTCTTGGCCGCCGGATCGACCCTGGAAGAGTCGGTCAGTGAAGTCCTCGCCCAAGGTATCCGGATCCTTGCGTGCGGGAACAGCCTACGTTCTGTGGGCCTGGAGCCGGGGGAATTGTCCGCCGGTGTCGGTTCGGTCCCCGCTGCCATCGCGCACCTGGCCACGCGGCAGTGGGAAGGGTGGGCTTACGTCCGCCTGTGACCTGCGCCGATATGGGGTGGAAGGTCCTCTCAGGGTGCCCGTTCTGGCGGGAAAGAGTGGCCGGCAGGCCGTGCACGCATCGCCGGAAGCCCCGCCGGTGGAGGGCGTCAGGGCCATCCGCTCGAGTTGGAGACGCTTCCGCAGCGCCCATCCCAGAAGGGCTAGTGACAGCAGGGCGAAGGCTGGCTGTATCACCGCGGCAAGAAGAATGGGGGCTGCGCTGGTGAACAGATGGGCGGCCAGGGTCCCTGGGTCGGTGGATGTTGCGATCACCAGTCCGGTCAAACCTGTCAGGGGCCATCGGGTGTCGCAAACAGTGGCTTCGGCTCCGATGGGTGCGCCGAGGTAGCTGCCTACCAGCAGGCCGGCCAGAATCGAACCGGCTGCGACAATCACGGCATGCCACCACATGGCACCGGTTGGGCCCGTCATGTGGTTCATCGACACGACAACAGTCGCGGCGGCCACCGCGGCGATGCCTGCACGGGCCTTGCGGACCGGCCTCCAGCGTCGCAGCAGAGCGAAGTCACCGCTTAGCTGATGCCTCACTCCGGCCATTGCCCGGCCGCTGTCTCTCGCCACTGTTTCCTCGATCCGGCTGTCAGTATCCATGCCTGGTCCCAGCCGTGTTTGGGCTGTAGGCGCTTTCTCGGCCGCGTCAGGCTGCACCCCAGGGGTTTGAGTTTGGCTGTTCGGGGTTGCCGGCGAAGGCGACCGAGATCTCAGGGAGTGATGTCAGTGAGTTGTGTACGGTGCAGTGGGAGGCGACGGCGAGCAGGGCCTCGCGGCGTTCGGAGGGCACGCCGTCGGGGATGGTGAGGTGTACATTGATGCGGGCAACGCGTGCGGGTCGCGAGCCCATGTGGAAATCGGCCTTCACGGCGAGGCCTTCGGTGGGCAGGGCGTGCCGTTCCAGGTAGCGGCGGGCGTAGAACGCGACGCAGCCGGCGAGGCTGGCGATAAACAGCTCCGTGGGGGTGGGGCCGGTATCCTCGCCGCCGTCGCCGATCGGCTGGTCGGTCCGGATGACGTGGCCGCGGATGTTGATGTCGAAGCGGTCGCCGCCCAGGTGCGCGACCCGGACTGCCTGGCTTTCCCCGGGCGCGCGGCCTCCGGCGGCCGTTGCGCTGCCTGCGGCTGTGATGGCTGGTTCGCTGCTCATTGTGTTTCTCGATCCGTCGGTGGGGCATGCCCGGGACTCCCCGGGCGGGAGCAGGGGTCCGGTTCTATTTCGAGCTCGCCGGGGCGGCTGCCATTTTTGCCCGGACCTCTCCCATGTCCAGCTCTTTGATGCCCGTGATGAGCTGTTCCAGCCCGGCTGCGTTCATCGCCCCCGGCTGGGAGAACACCAGGATTCCCTCCCGGAAGGCCATCAGCGTGGGGATGGAGCTGATGCGCGCGGCTGCGGAGAGGCCGGGCTCGGCCTCGGTGTCCACCTTTGCGAAGACGACGTCCGCGTGGTTGTCGGAGGCTTTGCTGAAGGTGGGGGCGAACATTCGGCAGGGCCCGCACCAGGCTGCCCAGAAGTCCACCAGGACGATGTCGTTGCCGGTGATGGTGTCGTTGAAGGTCGCTTCGGAAATGTCGATGGTTGCCATAGGAATATTTTATACCCCCATGGGTATCTTGACAACAAGAGGGTAGGCCCTTTCCGTTTTGCATTAATACCCCCTGGGGTATCATAATGGAAGGGCAACTACCCGCCCGGGCTGCCGGAGACCATGAAAGGGCACCAGCATGAAGAGCATTTCAGTGGACGACCTGGCCGCACTCGGGCCGGATGTTTCCATCATCGACGTCAGGGAAGAGGAAGAGTACTCGGAGGCCTGCGTCCCGGGAACGAGGAACATCCCGCTCTCGCGTTTCCAGGAATCCCTCGGTGACGTTCCGGCTGGTCGGACGGTGTATGTGATGTGCGCCTCGGGCGGCCGCAGCTCCCGGGCCACGGCGCATCTCACGGCTGAGGGCTATGACGCGGTAAATGTCATGGGCGGCATCACGGAGTGGTACCGCAACGGGTACCCGGTTGACTATCCGGGGCGCGGTAAGTGACCATGTCCTCCACGCTTGACTTCCCGCCACCTCCGCACCTCCCGGACGCCGGCAGCCGCCGCACGATCAACCGCCTCAAGCGCGCCCGGGGACAGCTCACCGCGTTGATTGCCGCCTTCGAATCCGGGGCGGATTGCCGCAATGTCGTCACCCAGCTCTCGGCGGTCCGCGGCGCCCTGGACAGGGCCGGATTCGAACTGATCTCGGCGGCTATGCGCGAGTGCCTCACCGAGCCCGCGGACGCCCCCACGGCAGTCGGCGTGCAGCCGGGACTGGTGGTCCAGAAACCCACCCTTGCGGAAGTCCGCACACTTTTCCTGCGACTGACCTAAGCTGGCTCCGGCCACCGCCAGGGCAACGGCGCCCAGCCCACATATCCAGCACGACCGCCCCGTCCTACCGAAAGGTTCAGTCCATGGAAATCACCCCCCAGCAGCTCGCGGAGCAGCTCAAGAACGGCGGCGACGCCCAGATTGTCGATGTCCGGGAAACAGCTGAAGTCGCCGAAGGCATGATCGCCGGCGCCAGGCACATCGCCCTGGGCGAACTGGCCGGCCGCCTGGACGAGCTGGACAAGTCCCGACCCGTCGTCGCGGTGTGCCGCAGCGGACGCCGCAGCGCTGCGGCCGCGGACCAGCTCACGGCGGCCGGCTTCACGGCCTACACCGTCCCCGGCGGAATGCTCGACTGGACCGCCGCAGGCCTCCCCACCGGCTGACCCCACCAGACCGCCCGGACGGCGCACCCCCCTATGCGCCGTCCGGGTTGCCACCTGCCCGGACCGTGTTCCTGACACGGGGAGCCGGGCGGAGGACGGCGGCTGCCCGCAAATGCGGGGCCGCCAGCAGAAATGTTCCAAGACATACCGAAAGAGATCATGACTTCCTTGAAGACCACCCCCGTTGAGTCCGCACCCCAGTCCATCGATGCCCCGACGCTGAAGGCCTGGGAAGAGAACCACGACGATCTGATGGTCATCGACGTGCGCGGCGGAGCGGAATTCGATGCCCTGCACATCAAGGGCTCCTACCATGTGCCGCTTCCGATGCTCAGCGAGCACACCGAAGAATTCGCGGCAAAGCTGGGCACCCGCGTGGTCCTGGTCTGCCAGTCCGGCAACCGGGCCGAGCAGGCCCGCAAACACCTGGACTCCGTGGGCCTGGCCGGCGCCAGCGTCCTGACCGGGGGCGTCCCCGCCTACGCCGCGGCCGGCGGCAACGTTGTCCGCGGCCGTGGGCCCTGGGCCCTGGAACGCCAGGTCCGGATGACCGCAGGCTTCCTGGTCCTCGCCAGCATCGTGGCGGCGAAATTTGCCTCACCGAAGCTGTCCCTGGTGGCCGGCGGCATCGGCGCCGGGCTGACGTTCTCCGCCGCCACCAACAGCTGCGCCATGGGCCAGATGCTCTCCAAGATGCCGTGGAACCGCTCCGCCAACGAGCCCACCGCCCACCAGGCCCTGAAGAACCTGGACACCCGGGCATGATCCTCACCGCGGCGGCGTTCGGGCTGCTCGTCGGCGCCCTGCTGGGCCTGGTAGGAGGTGGCGGATCCATCCTCGCCGTCCCCGCCCTGGTCTACGGGGTCGGACTGCCGCTTGCCGCGGCGATCCCGACGTCGCTGGTCGTCGTCGGCGCATCCTCCGCCGTCGCGGTGCTGCCCCGCCTGCGGACCGGGGTGAACTGGCGCCTGGCGCTGATCATCGGCGCCGCCGGCACCGCCACCGCCTACCTCGGCGCGGCCGTCAACCGGCTCCTGGACCCGAAGATCCTGCTCCTGGCCTTCGCCGCGATCATGGTCTTTGCCGGCATCAGGATGCTGATGCCCTCCAAAACCGCCGGCGGGTCCTGCGCGCTGCCCGGCGGCGGGGTTCACTGGCGCAGCTGCCTGCCCAAGGCGATCGCCACCGGCGCCGTCGTGGGCTTCCTCACCGGCCTGCTCGGCGTCGGCGGCGGCTTCCTGATCGTCCCCGCCCTGACCCTGGTCCTGGGCCTCCCGATGGCCTTGACCGTGGGAACATCCCTGGTCATCATCGTCATCAACTCGGCCGCCGGCTTCGCCGCCCACCTCGCTGATCTGCAGATCGACTGGGCCGTCACCGCAGCCTTTGCCATAGCGGCGATGGCCGCCTCCCTCGCAGCCGGGCGGATCGGCACCAGGATTCCCGACAAGACCCTCAAACGCGGCTTTGCCGTCCTGGTCCTGGCGATCGCCGCCTACGTCGCTATCCAGGCACTCCTTTCCTAAGAGTGACTGCCAAAGGAACAGTGAAGCGCCGGAGGACATGTCCTCCGGCGCTTCACTGTTCCTTCAACGCCTGTGCTCGGGTGCCGGGCGGGTCGACCTACCGTCCGAACAGCTTCGCAAAGAAGCCCTTGCCGGCCGGCTCCTCGTTCTCATGCCCGCGGCACCGCTGGGAGGCCGGAACCCCACGCATCACCTGATCAACGTGCTGCCCGCAGCCCGCCCACGTCGTCTTCCCGCATTTCTTACAAGTCACGGCACGGCACATCTGGTTACTCCCTTTAGCTGGCTGGATGGTCTTATCAGTATACCCCATGGGGTATCGTATGCGGCTTGAGTACGTGGAACAGGGTCGGCTGAGGTCCCGGAGCGGGAGATCCTGTGCCAGCCCGCTGTGGGCCTGGGGGCAGCGCTTGATTCAGCGGAAGGGTTTGCGCATTGGCATCCATCACGAGATTCTGATCCTTGGCGGCGGCAATGCCGGTGTGGGTGTCGCAGCGAGACTCCGTCATTCCGGACGGACTGACATCGGTCTGATCGAGCCAAGCGGCGTGCACTGCTACCAGCCTTTGTGGACCCTGGTTGGGGGAGGCGTCGTTCTCGCCTCCGGCGGGACGGTTACGTACGACTACCTCGTGGTCAGCCCGGGAATTCAGCTCGACTGGGACAAGGTCCCCGGCATGGCCTGGGCCATCGAGTCGCCTGCAGCCTCAAGTAACTACCGCTACGACCTTGCCCCCAAGACCTGGGACATGATCAAGAACCTGACTTCAGGCACGGCCGTCTTTACGCAGCCGTCCGGGCCGATCAAATGTGCCGGAGCTCCACAGATGATTGCCTACCTTGCGGCAGACTTCTGGCGCAGCCAGGGGGAGCTGGAGGACACCCGTGTGGTGTTGGTTCTTCTGACGCCGGTCATGTTCGGGGTCAAGGTCTTCTCCGATGGACTCGACCGCGTGGTGGCCGATGATGGAATCGAGGTCCGCTTCCACAGCGAAATGGTGGAAGTGGATCATTCCTCCCGGACCGCGGTCATTGCGGACAACTAAGAAGGGACCAGGGAATCGCTGCACTACGATTTGCTGCACGCAGCGCCGCCGCAGCCGGCCCCGACTGGCTTAAGCGCACACCGCTGGCCGATCCGGCCAACCCGGCCGGATGCGTCGAGGTGGACAGTACCACCGTGCAACACGTCCGCCATCCCGAAATCCTTGCCCTGGGTGATGCCGGATCCACACCGAACTCAAAAACCGGGGCGGCAGTCCGAAATCAGGCCCCGGTGCTGGTGAAAAGTCTTCTGGTCGCCATCAACGGGGCAGTTCCCGCGGCCCGGTATAGCGGATACTCCTCCTGCCCGCTGACAACGGCTCGCGCCAAGATGCTGCTCGCGGAGTTCGATTATCCACTCCGGCCGGCTCCCAGCCATCCCTTTATTGACAGCACCAAGGAACGCGGTGACATGTGGCTGCTAAAACGCTAAGGCCTGCCGTTCATGTACTGGAACCTGATCCTCACAGGCCGTGTCTGAACCGGACCGGAGTTGCGGTGCCATGACGGTCGAGGAGGGTTCTTCGAGAAACGATGTTGGGCTGAAGCCAGGTGCCCGGGTGGGGCTTCCCGCAGACGGAACTCTTGGAATTCCTGCACCCTCCGGCTGGCAGGGAACTGGCGGCTTTGCACGTCGTGCCGCGAAGACACGGTTTCCATATAGGGAGGAATGATGGTGGCAGAAGCGGTTTTTCCGAATTGTTGTCAGGGTCGACGGGTCGGACTCGTCGGTGGCAGCTCTTGAATGGGCCCCTGAAGAGGCGCGATTGCGGTCCCGGCAGGTCCACGTTGTCATGGCGTGGCACTTCCCGTCATAGGGGACGCCGCCGGCAAGGCTGGGGACCCTGAGGCGTTTGGGGACAACGCCCGGCGTGCACATGCTGATGCGATGCGGCGGCCATCCGAGGCCGGGGCGGGGGTCACCGGTGAGGTGACGGAGGGGCATCCAGCGGAAGTTCTCCCCAAGGCGGCCGCCGGGGCAGACCTCTTGGTCGTCGGATCGCGTGGTCATGGCGGTTTCGCAGGAATGCTCCTGGCCTCGGTATCAAGCCTCACGCTGCACCAGGCCCATTGCCCGGTGCTGGTGGTCCGTACTGGTGCCAGTGCTCGTTCTTAGCCGGCGCGTTGGTGGTCTGTGGCGCGCATCCGGACAGCCACGAGGATTCCCGAGAGTGCGGTGAGAGCGCCCACGGCGGCGACGGCTGTCGGGATGCCGAAGGCGTCCGCGAGGATGCCGGCTAGGAGGGCGCCGACGGCGAATCCGCCGTCGCGCCAGAGCCGGTAGATGCCGACCGAGCGGGCCCGCCAGGCCGGGTGGGCGACGTCGCCGATGGCTGCCAGCAGGGTGGGGTAGACCATGGCCGTTCCCAGGCCCAGGAGGATGGCGGCGGCAAGCCAGATCCCGAAGCCGGTTCCGAGGGCGATCATTCCCAGTGCGACTGCCTGGACGAGCATGCCGCCGACGATCAGCCATTTGCGGCCGTACTTGTCCGACAGGGCCCCGGTGACGAGCTGGCCCGCGCCCCAGACGGCCGGGTAGACGGCGGCGAGGATGCCGATCCTGTCGATGCTCAGTCCGGCGGCGGCGAAGAGCACGGGGAACAAACCCCACGAGAGGCCGTCGTTGAGGTTGTTGACCATGCCGGCCTGGCTGACCGAGGACAGCGACTTGTCCCGGAAGCTGGTGAGGGTGAAGATTTCCCGGTTCCCCAGCTCCCCGTGGGCGTCGGCGTGGGCGGAGGTGTGGTTGGCGGCCTCCAGTCTGGCGTGGTCCCGGGTTTCCTTCACCGCGAAGACAGAGAGGCCCAGGCCTACGGCGATGTAGGCAGCGCCGAGCAGCAACGGTCCCGGGCGGAGCCCGTAGTTGGCGGCGATGTAGCCGGTAGCCAGGGCTGTGGCGGCGACGCCGAGGTATCCGGCGGCCTCGTTCAGGCCCATGGCCAGGCC
The DNA here is from genome assembly GCF_013376105.1 of Arthrobacter wenxiniae. Taxonomy (GTDB): domain Bacteria; phylum Actinomycetota; class Actinomycetes; order Actinomycetales; family Micrococcaceae; genus Specibacter; species Specibacter wenxiniae. The sequence goes on along the minus strand of NZ_JAAMFM010000039.1, from coordinate 23,625 downwards.
GCGCCGGGAGGGGCCGACGAGGTCCATCTTCATGACCACAGTGGTGGACCAGGTCAGGCCCTGGCTGATGCCCAGGACAACGTTGGCTGCGACGATCCAGCCCCAGGAAGGTCCGAAGATCAGCAACAACGGGACCGGGAGGGCAATGATCCAGCCGGTCACGAGGACCGGTTTGCGGCCGTAGCGGTCCGAGAGGGTGCCGGCAAAATAGTTGGTGCCGGCCTTGGCCAGCCCGAACGCCAGGATGTAGGTCAGGGCGGGGGTGTAGAGGTCCAGGTGCAAGACCTGACCGGCCAGCAGGGGCAGCACGGTGCGTTCCTGGCCGAGCGTGCCGCCGACCAGGGCGTTGACGGCGACGAGGAGCATGAACTGGGCCAGGTTCTGTCGCAGGCCCAGCGAGAGGCCGGTGCGTCGTGGGGTATCCCTCCGGACGGCACGGTCTTGGGGTAGTGCGGCGCTACCGGGCGTCATCTGTGTACTCCGCTCGTCCGGGACATGCGTTGGCGGCGGCCCGGTGTCCCGGACCGCCGCCAACGTGAGTCAGTCATTTGCTTCAGGTGGTGCCTGGATCAGTTGCTGAAAACGGAGTCCGGCGACTGCTGCCAGGTGGCCCAGCCTGCGTAGCTGCCGTCGAGTTCGACGACGTCGTAGCCGGCACGGCGCAGGGCGCTGGCCGCCACCGAGTTCCGGACCCCGCTCTGGCAATAGGAGACGATGGTGCCCTCGGCCGGGAGATGGTCCAGGTTCCACATCACCCGTCCGCCGCTGAGCTGGTGGGAGCCGGGGATGTGGCCGGCGGCGTGTTCGGTGCGGTTGCGGACGTCCAGGACCATGGCGGCGTCGAAGCCTTCGAGTTCTTCGGGTTGGATCAGCCTCGGCGTGCTTGCGGGCAGGCCTTCGAGGCTGGTGACGTAACCGGCGATCTTGTCGATGCCGACGCGGACCAGGTGGTCCCACATTTCCTGCGCGGCTCCCTGGTTCGGAGCCAGCAGCACGAGCGGGTTTTTGTCGGTTTCCGGGTTGACCACCCAGGCGCCGAAGCTGGCCGTGGACTTGCCGGCCGGGATGTTCAGGGAGCCGGTGACGGTGCCTTCGTGGACTTCGACGTTCGAGCGGGTGTCGACGAAGGTCACGGTGTCCGCGGCGAGGCCGGCCACGACCTCGGTGGTGGCAAGTTCCCCCAGGGGCACGCGGGCTCCCATCACGGCCGGGCCATCGCGGTTTTCGCGTTTCATCCGGGCGAAGTAGGCGTGGGCGTCGGGCTGGCCGTCGAGGAGTTCGTTGATGAAGCCCTGTTCGTCGTTGGCGGCCAGGTACGGGCCCCACCAGGCGTAGAGCCGTTCGTAGCCGACGGTGGTGGAGGGGATGGCGCCCAGGGCCTTGCCGCAGGCGCTGCCCGCGCCGTGGCCGGGGTGGACCTGGACGTGATCGGGCAGGGTCAGGAACTTCTCCCGCAGGCTGGCGAAGAGCTGCGTGGCCCCGGCGAAGCGGGTATCCACCCCGCCGGCCGCCTCGTCCAGCAGGTCCGGGCGGCCCAGATCACCGGAGAAGACAAAGTCCCCGGAGAGCAGGTAGCCGGGGGTCTCGGCGAATGCGCCGTCGGTGACCAGAAAGGACAGGTGCTCCGGGGTGTGCCCGGGGGTGTGGACGGCCTTGACCGTGATGTTGCCCAGGACGATCTCATCGTTGTCGCCCAGGCGTTCGGCCTCAAAGCCGTACTGCCAGTCCGCCCCGCCCTCGCCGGAGACATAGGCGGTGGCGCCGGTCGCGGCGGCCAGTTCACGGGTTCCGGAGAGGAAGTCCGCGTGGATGTGGGTCTCGGTCACGGCCACGATCTTCATCCCATTTGCTGCCGCGAGGGACTGGTATACGGCGATGTCGCGGCGGGGGTCAACGACGAGGGCCTCGCCCTTGGCCTGGCAGCCAATGAAATAGCTGGCCTGGGCAAGGTCTTCATCGTAAATGCGCTCGATAAGCATGGGGCTCTCCTTTATGGGGCGGTGGGGGAGTTTCCGGGAGCGAATTCTCCGTTCCTCTAGCTCCAACAATAATACCCCCTAGGGTATCTTGCAAGCGGGCTGTGCGCGGCCGGCCACGGGTAGGCCACTGCTGGCAGCTATACCCTCCCGGGTATAGAATAAGCAGAAGCACCCGCCCAGCTCTGGAGTCCGCCATGGAACTTGATTCGACAGACCTCACCCCCGTCATTAACCGGCTCAAGCGCGCCCAGGGGCAGCTCGCCGGCGTCACGCGCATGCTGGAGGAGGGGCGGGACTGCAAGGACATCGTCACCCAGCTCGCAGCTGTCTCCAAGGCCCTGGACCGGGCGGGTTTCGCCATCATCGCCAGCGGGCTCGAACAATGCCTGGTCCGCGGGGACTCGTCCATGGACACCAAGGACCTGGAGAAACTCTTTCTGTCCCTCGCCTGAGGCGCGCCCCGCCGACCTTGCAGGAGCGGCCATGAGCGGTACGCACGCTGTCACCGTCCCGCTGGCCTGGGAGAAGGCCGTGCAGCGCACCCGCGAGGCTCTCGCCGAGCAAGGATTTGGCATTCTCTCTGAGATCGACGTCCGTGCGACCTTTGCCGCCAAGCTCGGCGCCGAGGCCGCCGACGCCCTGGGCGACTATGTCATCCCGGGTGCCTGCAATCCGGCACTGGCCCGCCGGGCCCTGTCCGCCGAACCAGCCCTGGGGGCCCTGCTGCCCTGCAACGTGGTCGTCCGACGCGGCCACGACGCCACCGAAACCACCATCGAGGCCATCGACCCGCAGCCCATGGTCCAGCTCAGCGCTTACCCGGCAGTTCGTGAGATCGCCGACGACGCCGGCACACGGCTCCACGCCGCCTTGGCCGCCCTCGCCCCCTCCTGACAGTGACGCACAGCACCCGTCGCCGTCGGAGCAGGGGGCCGTCACCTGCGCGGTGGCGGCTTCGGTGCGCAAACAAAGGAATCCAGGACCTCAGGTGCTTGCTCGCCGGACTTTGGCGTGCCGTCATCGAGATCGGTACCGGTGATGGACCGTCACCGCATCTGCCCCGCCACCCCACGTCCTGGCCCAGGAACCTGAGGACTACCTCGGGGCCCTGGTTCTGAACAATGCCGCATGTGCCCCTGTCCCCGTCACTGATATCGCACGCAATTCTGGGGTCAGCCGCTGTGCTGTCTGCCAATACCTGCAATACGACCGTTGGTGAAGCGCCACGGTTGAGTCGTGCAAGAGGGCAATGAGTACAACAACTGTCAGTGCCGACCTAGGGCTTTCAGGGCCAAAGGGCCCTTCACTGTGGTTCGGCAGTGGGTGAGACTTCGTCTATAGGCCAGGAGTGAGGATTTCACATGATGTACGGATGGGATGGCGGTGGGGGAGCCGGGGCACGGGTACTGATGGCACTGGTGATGATGCTCTTCTGGGGAGGCCTGGTCACCGTGGTGATCGTGCTTCTCCGTCGCGGCCGGGGCCAGGATGGACCTGGACCCCATGGCCTCACTGGTGCGCCCCGTGACGAGGCCGAACGAATCCTTAACGAACGATTTGCCCGTGGGGAAACCGACGAAACGGAGCTCGCCGCGCGACGGGCGGCCCTCAGGCGGAAGCTATGACACCGCTGTCCCGAAGCCAGCTGCTGGTTGGAGTCCTTGCCACGCTGGCCCTCACAGTGCTGTCCATCGCCGCCGTCGCCTTCCTGGGCCAGCAACGGATCGGCGCCGGCCTTGCTGGTGGCACGGGTTGTGCCGCACCGGGAAGCGCTGGAACCATCGTCAACGTCACCACGACAGACATGGCTGGTCCCATGATGGGTGGCCCGGGAAGAATGGGTGGCATGGGGCTGACCGCCGACCATGCCACTGTTACCCACGGCTCAGTGAGGTTCCTGGTCACCAACGTGGGCCGGTACACCCATGAGATGGTGATCCTGCCACTGACCGGAGAACAGATGACAGGCACCCGGCCCATCGGTGGTAACGGGAAGATCGACGAGGCAGGCAGCCTTGGCGAAGCCTCGGCCACCTGTGCCGAGGGTGCGGGGCAGGGGATCCTGCCCCGCACCTCCGGCTGGGTCAGCGTGAACCTCCCGCCGGGACGCTATGAACTGCTGTGCAACTTCGCCGGCCATTACGCCGCTGGCATGTACACCCTGCTCACCGTCACCTGACGCAGTCCCTCGGGCCGACGGCTGCGTGAGGGTGAGCATGGGTCCGGTCGACAAGCACCCCCTTGGCCGGCCTGCACCGGGAGCAGGTCCTGGAAGACTTTCAATGCGGCGGCGCCAAATCCTTGGTTCCCGTGGGCGGCCTTGTCGGAATGGTGTGGAAGGCCGGCCGCGGGTGAACCAGCGAACTACCCAGCCGGGGCCACGACGGGGAGGTTGCGGATTTCTTACGCCCGCGCGGCGCAGGGATGACGGGGGTGATCCGAACGCCGGTGCCGGAAACTTTCAAGGTCGTTCAGGACGGATGCTTAAGTATCTGTCCAGTAGGGTCCTTGTTGGCGTTCAGGACTGCCCATGGGGAACATGCCCGCACCTGGCCGCAGTTCACGGTTGCCAAATCGAGAAGTGGCCAAGCTGTTGGGGGACGGTTGGCCACTTCACCATCGACCCTACAAGGAAGTTCTGACAGACATCCGCCGCGTCCGTCGAGTCGGCCTCCTTCCGGGCCACAGCCAGGCAGCCCCCACAGAAGGTTCCACCGGAGCCGGCTTGGTCTGACCCTGATGACGTCAACTCAGACCGTGCCCGCGGGCTGCTTTCCGGGATTCAAGTTCACTTGGATCGTTCTGGCCGAAATCGCCGCACTCAACGCCTTCGAAGTCACCTTCGACGGACGCCTGTCCGCCGGCAAGAAATAACATCAAAACCAATTAGACGGAAAACTTGACAGACCCGTCACCGGCGAGGTGACTTCTCCGCGACAGGCAAGGGAGCGCCGTCGTGGGTGACGGCAACAGGCGGTCGTGTCTTAAATCGGCTGTTGCGGTGGCATGGGTGCTGCGGGTGGTTAGCTGATGTCATGACGGAGTCGACGAATACCCATCCCAATGAACCTCACAACGCGAACTTCGCTGCTCGCCTGAATTGGCTTCGCGCCGGAGTGCTGGGCGCCAACGACGGAATTGTCTCTGTTGCCGCGACGGTCGTCGGCGTTGCCGGGGTCACCAACGCCCCGGCCCCGATCCTGGTCGCTGGCATGGCGGCCGTCGTCGGCGGCGCAATTTCCATGGCTCTGGGCGAATATGTGTCGGTGAGCAGCCAGCGCGATAGCCAACACGCACTGATCGAGAAGGAACGCCGGGAGCTCGCCGAGGACCCCGAATCCGAATTGGCTGAACTTGCCGGCATCTACCAGGCTAAGGGCATGAGCCGGGAAACCGCGGCCCGGGTGGCCCAGGAACTCACCGAACATGATGCCCTGGCAGCCCACCTCTCGGCGGAGCTGAACATCGATGAAGCCGAAGTCGTCAACCCCTGGCACGCGGCCTATGCCTCGGCCGCGGCGTTTGCGGTTGGTGCCATCTTGCCGATGCTTGCCATATTGCTCCCTCCAGCGGGGTGGCGCGTCCCGGTGACGTTTGTGGCGGTCTTGGTTGCATTGGGCCTCGCCGGAATGCTTAGTGCCTACATCGGTGGAAGCTCCAAGCGTGTCGCCGCCATCCGGCTCGTCGTGGGCGGTGCGCTGGCCCTTGCAGCGACCTACCTTGTCGGTACCTTGCTCGGAGCTACCGGAATCGTGTAAAGACGGCTTTCACCGCACCCAAGCTCCTTCACCCGCCCTGTACTCATGCAAGGTCAAGTCGTATATCAGGGGGTGGTTTGGCTCGGGCTGGCCCGATTGCCTTGGCCTGCCGCGAAGGGGTCTTTTGGTGCCGGTTTGCCTGCGGGAGTCGATGGAAAAGTCGGCCAATTCCCACTGTTCGCGGGACCGACAATGGAGCAGAAGCCGTAAGAAACACGATCGTTTTGAGCCGTCAAGCTGCGAACTCAAAATAGATTCGCCGGAGCGCGAATCACTGCGTGGCAGGAACGTACCGTATGTTGCCCGGTCACCGGGACGGGTCACCGGACGGGGCAAGCGGACACTCCGCCAGCTGCTCAAGCAATAGCGCAGGTCAGGGGGTCGTTTGTCTGGTGAGGGACCCGCTTACGGGACGTTCCAAAGTGGCACTCCGGACACACCCCTTGCGGGACGACGAGCGGATCGCCCGCTATGGGACTGCCACCATTGGTTCCTATTGCAAGGCGGTCGCACCGTTGATAACGGCGAGCTTCAGTTTCGCATTGTTGGGGTGGTTCCTGTTACGAGGTCAGCGACGCAACGGCCGACGCTGCATCCTCGATCAAGGCCAATACGGCTTGTATCTCTTAAGTACCCCCTGTTGAGGTGGGTGGCTGTCGGTCTACGGTAGCCGTGGTGAGGGCTTTGGGGCGGTGCCGCTGTTTGGGCTGAGGCGAGGGTCCTGGGAGAGTGCCGTTGCGACGGCGCAGGCTACCTTGCCGCTGCCTTGGAATACTGTGATGACCACGCCCTGGTTGCGCACCCGCTCGGCGCCATTGCCCGGTCGGGCTGCCGCAGCGCGTGAAATGACCCCGCCATCATTGGGGCCGGGTCCACCAGAATTCGAGTTGGATGTTGTCGGGATCGCGGAACACCAGGGCCGCGCCGTTGGCCGTGTCTTCGGCGGGGGAGTGGACCACGCCCCGGTCCGCAAGTTCCTTCTGCCAAGCGTCCAGGTCTGCCCGTTCGGCGACGTTGAAGCCGATGTGGTCCAGCCCCACATTCCGGTCATCGAAGCGGCCGACCGGCACCACTTTGTGTTGGTTGAGCCCGATGATCAATCCCGTCGGCTGATGCCGCAGGACGATCATGATGCGGTTGTCGAGGTCGACCCGGCGTACACGCCGCAGGCCAAGCACCTCGCAATACCACTGGGCGCTGCCCTCAGCATCGGATACTGACAGGTCAATGTGCGACGGCGTGCCGAAGGTTGGCATGGGCTCCTCCTCTTTCCATTTAGAGCATAGCCCGGTCTCGACCTGGGGCCCCGGGCGGCCCCGTGAGGCTGGGGAGCGATTGGGGATCGACCGGCGGGTCTGGCCGGGCCACTCCCCAACTTCGAGATGTTAGATACTGCACTCCCGGGCGATGTACTTCAAGGTCGTGGCTGGGTACCAATCACCGAGAGCCTCGGAAGGTGCTGCGGCGTTGCCGAAGCACGTCGGCGGCTGCCGGGCTCCCAGCGGAAGCCCGGCAGCCGCCGTCGTTCCCCACCCGCTCCCACTGCTCGCAAACTCCCAGCGGGTCCCTCGCGGGCGTGGGCCCAGATCAGACAGCCGACTCGCCGCCTTGTCTTGCGGACGCCGGGCGTAGGTTCCGCGGCAGGACTGGCATTGGATCGCGGGTGCAGTAGGACGGTTCTCCTTCGTGCATGGTCCCATGGCGTGACCGTGGCCAATGAGCCAATCCCGGTGACGGTCGAGCTCAGAGAAAACCGGAGTCTTTCAACTTCGCGGCCACTCCGGCTCCGTCTGGCGCGGTTACCCAAGGCACAGTGCCGTGTCCGGTGGTGGGGGTGTCCTCGTGTGCGCGGCCACCGGCTGGCGTTGCCTCGCCGGCGGAGAGTTGGCGGATGACAGGTCTTCCAGCCAGAAGCCGCCCAATTCCGCCGACGACACTTCCCAAGATCAAGAATACGATCCAAATCTCCTTGGAAAACGTGCGCATGTCTTGTTCGTCGGTACGGCTGAAGTCGACGACGCTATATCCCCAAATACCCATGAAAGGGATAAGGACGATCACGGGCAGCCAAACAGCTACCAGGGAGCCATCCATACAATTCGAATGCGCCCAGCGGCGATGCGCAGCAGGAAATATCCATGCAAGACTCAAGGCGGTCCCGGTAGCCGTTCCCCTTCGGACAGGACCCCCGGCTTCGCCTGTCGGCCTCAAGAGCGCCACAGAAGTCGTCCGGGCTGATCTACAGACATGAAGTTCTAGCGCGGCCTCACGAGATCAAAGCGGCCCTCGGCAAGGACCTCGAAGTAGGCGCTTGGCCCGCCTGCGCGCAGCACAGGGTGGGCGAGGGCCGTCTGATAAATCCCGTCGGGAATCATGGCCTCATCGATGTGCACCGCGACGACTTCCCCGATCGTGAGCACCCCGGTAGACGTGTGCCCGTCGGCACCGCGCAAAGGAATGATGTCACTGACCCGGCACTCGAAGCTCACGGGAGAGGCAGCGACGCGGGGCGCACTGATTTCAACAGAGTCAGCGGCTTCCAGGGCGGATGCGACGAATTCATCAATGTCGGCCGTCGTTGACGTTGCGTTCATCTGCTCTGCGAGTGCGCGCGTGACGAGGTTCCAGGTGAACTCACCGCTCAGCTCAGCGTTGCGTGCGGTGTGCTTGCGGACGGTACTCGAGAAGCCAATGAGCGGCGGCGTGTAGGAGAATGCATTGAAGAAGCTGTACGGTGCGAGATTTCGAACGCCGGCAGGGGAAAGTGTGCCAATCCAACCGATCGGACGCGGCCCGACTATTGCATTGAAGGGATCGTGCGGAAGCCGGTGGCCCTCTGCTGGGCGGTAGAAGTGCGACGTCATCCGTTCAGTTAATCATCATTCGACGGCACCAACGTGTTCCTTCCGCGCAGACAGTATCCCAATGTCCCGCTGAAACTGCTCCCGCCCGAAGCCCCGTCTCGGACTGGCCCGGCGTTTTCATGGTGATGGCTGCTCGGGGGCGTGTTTGAGCCGCGAAAGGTGCTTCTTTGCTGGGAAATAGTGTTGTTGACGCACTGTTATACCGGCTGAAAGAAGCACCTTTCTGATGTCCAAGATTGCCGGAGTTTTCCCCTCCCCTCCCGTCGCTACGTCGGGTCAGTCGCTGATCTCCCATGCCGGGGTGAACGTAGTGACCTCGTTCATCGACGCGCTCGGGTTTCGTGGCTTGTGTGAGGACCGGCTGGGCCCGTTTGTTCCTGCGGGTGCGTCGCACAGGCCCGGGACGATTCTGGGGGCGTTGGCCGTGATGCTGGCCGGCGGCGGGGAACACGTCAGCGATCTGGACCTCCTGCGCTGCGGCGGCGGTGTCTTTGGCCAGGTCGCCTCGAACGCGACGGTCTCGCGCTTCTTCAGGCATGCCGGTGCGAACCCGGACGTTTTCGCCTACGGGTTCGCCACCTTATTCGCAGGAACTGCGCACCCGGGTATGGGAGGCGGCCGGGGACCGCAACCGGGCCCTGGCCGCGACGGCCCTGGACCGGCTCATCCTGGACCTGGACGCGACCCTGGTGACGTCCCACAGCGAGGAGAAACGGGCCGTGGGCACGTACAAGGGCGGGTACGGGTTCGCACCGTCCCGTGGGCAGCTTTGACTACGGCGCCGGCCACGGGACGGGAGAGGTCGCGGCGACCCTGCTACGCCCGGACAATGTCGGGGCCAACAGCGCCGAGGACCACGTCAGAATCTTCACCGCCGCGGTCGCCGGGCTGCCCGACGCGTTCTACGACGAGGACGGCAGGTTGATCGGGGAGAAGATCCTGGTGCGCACCGACAGTGCCGGGGACTCACGCAAATTCCAGCATCACCTGGCGTCCCTGGGCGTGCAGTTGAGCGTCTCCTACCCGGTGCCCGTGATGAAGGCGCGCCTGGTGGCCTGGATCAATGACAAGCAGTACTGGCAGCCGGCCCTGGACCAGGGCGGGGATGAACGCGGGGACGCCTGGGTCGTCAGCGCCACAGACGTTCTCGGACTGGAGGACTACCCGGAGGGCACGAACCTGTACCTGCGCGCCGGGCCCCTCCACCCCGGCGCGCAGTCAACGCTCTTGGATGTGGAAGGGCACCGGGTGACAGCGTTTTTGACGAACTCCCCGCGCTGGCACGGGCCCACCCTCGATGCCCGCCACCGCGCCCGGGGCTGCTGCGAGAACCGGATCAAGACGTTGAAGCCGGTGACGGTCGCGTAGTCGCCGTAAAGCTGGCAGAACCGGTCGTAACTCATCACCGCCTGTCCCGACGGACCGCTCGCGTCGACATACTCCTTGTGCAGCTGCTTCAACGTCACCCCGACCCGCGCCAGCTCCCGGTGCACCCGGGGCCAGTCCGGCTGCACAAACACGCTCTCGCGCACCCCGCGGCCGGGAAACAGGGCCGCATACACCTCGCCCTCGGATATCTCCGCAACGTCGTCCCAGCCCAGACCTGCCCGGTCCGCAGCATCCAGCACCGACTGAATGCTGTGCCTTGACATGCCGTGAGGGGACGAGATCGCACTGCGCGACAGTCCCTGGGTGCGCAACTGCAAGACAAGTTTCGCCTTGATCTTCCATACCATTACCGGTACTCCTTCCACCACGTGGCCGTCACATGGTGGAAGGGGCCTATTGAGGTGGCGCCCAACCACGCGAAGGGTGGCGCTCAACCACACCGGCCGCCCTACCAGGCGGTGACGCTCGCCCGCACCACAGGCGGAGCTCACAAAGGCGAATATTCAGACGTCCCGGGGAATCTTCCGATGGAACGGAAATACGTGGGCTGCTGGGCTGTCGGCCACCGGAACGCGACCACATCCGTGCACGAACGCTCCAACTCCCGGGAGGACCGCACCCCCAACGCAGTATCCCAAGAGCACGATGCGTAGCATCAAGCGCGGGTCATACGGGGGCTGGCCCTTGGCCTTCGCGTGGGACGTGTAGAACCTGGCTAGATTCAGTTCATGATCGACGAGCTGGGCAATAAACGGGGCCAAGTGATTCTTTGGCAACCACTTATCCAACGGGGGCTGGACCAGCATCACCGCCTCGTGTTAGGCATCGACGCACTTGCCAGCGGATGTGGGCCGAAGCGGTGTGGACCCCCAGCACATCGTGGACATTGAAGCTCTTCACTACGTGGATGGTGAGACTCACGGCTTCCACGCCAACTGCCCAGACAGGCGCTACCATCCGAGGCTATGCGCCATCAACCACCTATCCATGGTGGTGAATGTTGGTCTGACTCCTTGCGAGTACGCCGAGGGTTAAGAGGACGTTGGCGAAGCGACGGGTGTCACCGCTGACTACGCAGAGTGCGAGATCCGGGGTGCGTGCCAGAGCATAGAACTCGTTCCGGGTGACCGATCCTATTGGCACCCCGGAGGGCATTAGAACGCGTATCTCGTCCTGTACTTGGCTGGGTAGCGCGTCTGGGCTGGGGCTGATGACTGTTGCGTTCTCGACTGTGACGGTGTCCAGGAGCACCGAGAGTACCTGCGGTACCGTGGGGTTTCCAGCGGTCAAGTTGAGGAAGATGCGCTCCGCGTTCGGCCCTACAGCCGTCTTTGCAGCATAGTGGCTATCAGTGATCAGGACGGTGGAGCCGTGTCCGGCCGCAGCTAGTGCGGAGATAATTCCGGGGTGAATGAGAGTGCCTGCAATCATCGGGAATCGCTCTGCTCATTGATTCTGACACGGTCACGCAAAGTACTGGCCCCCGTTGATATTTATCGTTGCACCAGTGACGAAGCTGGAAAGGTCGGAGGCGAGCCAGAGGGCGGCCCCGGCGACGTCTTCAGGGGTACCTGCACGCTGAAGTGGGATTGATTGAACGGTGGAAGCTTTGGACTCGGCAGTCGTGAAGGTGTCATGAAACGGTGTTGCCTCGATGAAACCCGGTGCCAGGGCGTTGACGGTGATTCCTCGCTCGGCAACTTCCCGGGACAGCCCTCTGGTGAATCCGAAGATTGCTGCTTTTGATGAGGCATAGGCGACTGCTCCTGGGTGACCACCGTTATGTCCGGCGAGGGAAGCAACGTTGATGATGCGTCCCCACCCGGTGGACATGAAGGGCAGGGTGTAGTGGGTTGCCAAGAAGACACTGTCCAGGTTGACTGCCATGACGTTCTGCCAAAGGGCGAAGTCCATGTCGACGATGCGTTCACGCTGGATGAGACCACCGATATTGTTGACCAGAATGTCGATGCTGTCGAATTCATGCTGGACTCGTTCGACTGCGCTTTGAACGTCGTTGGATATCGTTGCGTCAACCTGCAGGGCCAGGAGTGGATGGCCGGATTCTTGGTGGATCGCCGCGGAGAAGGCATCGTCGGGCTGGTGGCTGAGGTAGGTGACCGCAACGCAGGCGCCGGCGCGGGCCAGCTCGAGTGAGATCTCCTTTCCGATACCAACGCCGCCGCCGGTCACGAGCGCGTTCTTGCCGGGTAAGGAAATGGCCATTGGAGAGTCCCTCTATTTTCTGGATTGGTTTCTGTGGGTTCGTGTGGATGTCACGGGGTGGGATGGTTTATGGACCTTTTTGGTGGTTGATCGGCGCTCAAGCCGCACCACGGTTATTGTCTGTGTAGTTCTCGGTGGCGGTCGCTGGAGGCTCGAATGATTAGCTTGGTATCGACGGTGACTGATGTTGCTGCAACGGGGTCTTCTTCGTCGTTGAGTCGATGGATCAGTCGTTCTGCTGCGAGCCTGCCGATTTCTTCGATTTGTTGCGAAACCGTCGACAACGCCGGTTGGAGATGCTTGGTCCAAATCAGATCGTCGTAGCCGACCACTGCGATGTCTTCGGGAACGCGCAGGCGCAGTTCTTTCAGGGCTGCCAGACATCCGATCGCCATGTACTGGTTCATGGCGAAAATCGCGTTAGGGGGTGCTGGCAGTTCCATCAGTTTTCGCGTAAGGTCAAAGCCGTCCCTCTCGCTGAGCCCGCTTTCGCTGGGCGCCCCGACTTGGATCAGTTCAGGCTCTGGGGTCATGCCGGCGGCCATGAGCGCCGTTTTGTATCCGTCAATCCGCTCCGTTTCAGACAGCGTGTCCGGAGGTAGTGCCAGTAGTGCGATGCGTGTTGATCCTTGGTCGATGAGGTGGCTGACCGCATCGAAGGAGCCTTTGAAGTTCCCGGACCGCACGACATCGTACATGGTGTTGTCCTTGATTCCGTGAAGCATGAGGACGACAGGTTTCCTGGCACGTGAAAAGAGTTCAAGCGCCGAAGAATCTCCGGTGGCCGGCACAGTAAGGAGCCCGTCGACTTGTGAATCGAACATGAACTCGGTGGCTTCCCTTTCCCAGGAGGCGCGCATTTCTGTGTTGGAAAACATGACGGAGAACCCGTGAGCGTGCAGGGCATCGGCGGCTGATTTGAGCAGCAGCGGTGCGGTTGGGCTCAAGATCGTGGGCATCAAGATTCCGACCGTCCTGGTCCTGCTCGAGCTCAGCCCGCGAGCCAGACGATTAGGTCGATATCCGGTTGCCGCGATTGCGGCGTTCACGCGGGCTGCCGTGTCCGCACTTACGTAGCGAGTGCCGTTTATTACCGCCGAGACCGTGGCAATAGACACGCCTGAGCTGGCGGCGACTTGCCGAATGGTCGGGTTGCCGCCGCGGCCGGATCCGGTGGCTGTGGCTGGATGCTTTTTCAGTACTTCCCCCGCCGGTTTACCGTTTCCCTGGTGTTGCACTGTCGGGTTGTTCGATTTATTGAGCATGGATCACCCCTTGAATCCGAGTAGGTTGGGCAAAGCCAGACTCACCCATGGAACGAAAGCTATCACCAGCAGCCCAACGCCGAGCACGGCGAGGTATTTTACGATCGGCCTGGCAACCTTCTCGATGGGCACCTGCCCCACTGCGCATGCCGTGTAGAGGCCCACCCCGAACGGCGGAGAGAACAATCCCAGTCCCATGGCAATGATCAAGACGATGCCGAATTGCAGGGTGTTGATTCCCAGATCGCTGGCAATGGGAATTAGCAGCGGGCCAAAAATGATCAACGCCGGGGCCCCCTCAAGGACCGATCCCATCACAACTAGCATAACGATACTCACCACAAGAAACAGCCATACGCCTTGGGAGTGCGCTAGTCCAATCAAGGCGTTTGCCATGGCTTGGGGGACTTGCTCGGCGGTGAGCACGTAGGTGACTGCCTGTGCGGAGGCGACGATGAACAAGATCATTCCCGCCAATGAGGCTGAGCGCACCAGGAACGAAAGCGTCGAGTGCACCTTCATTTCGCGGAAGACCAGACCGCCGACAACGAAGGCATATACGACGGCGAAGGCGGAAACTTCGGTCGGAGTTGCGATACCACCCAGAATGCCCCCGAAAATGATCACAATCATGAACAGAGCCGCTCCTGCGCCTGCGACGAGTCGGATCCTCTGGGCCGGGGTCCGCCGAGGGGCCGAAGGCGCGGCGCCCACCGTCTGGTCGCCGTCGGCGGCGCTCAGTTTAGGCACGGTAAGGATCGCAACCACCGCAAGTCCGATCGCCAACAAGACTGCCGGTACGATTCCGGCAATGAACAGGCCGCCAATCGAGACGCTTGCCACATAGCCCAAGATGATCATGTTGATGCAGGGGGGGATGGTCTCGCCCATCACTGCTGAGGCGCTTAGCAGCGCGACCGCCTCATACTCGCTTTGTTTGGACTTGCGAAACGCGGGCAGCAGCATGGTTCCCACGGCAGCCACGTCCGCGCTCTTCGAGCCGGAGATGCCAGAGAAGAGTGCCATCGCCACGATCATGACGATGCGCAGCCCGCTTCGGAACCGGCCAATACCCACCAACAAGAGTTCGATCAAGCGGCGCGACATTCCATTGATTTCCATGATCAGTCCGGCCAGGACAAAGAATGGAATCGCCAGCAAGACCACGTTGGAAATACCCGACTCCATTTGCTGGGAGAACAATGCGATCGAGACGTTGCCGCCACCCCAGAAATACAACAAGGCACCGAAAGCCAGCGAGAATCCGATGGGCACCCCTATGAGCAGCGTGATAACGAATCCGAGCAGCATTAGGACAATTGGCAGAGGCAGCGCCCCAGGAGCCAAGAGCCCGACCAGAACCCACGCCGCCGTCAGGCACAGCAGTATCAGTGCGGATCCCACCACAGCCCGCCACTTCGATCGCAGCAGGTCGAGCAGGGCGAAGATCACCATGAAGCCTGCACTGATCAGGATTGGCAGATAGTTGATGATCTCAGGCAAACCAGTCGACGTGGTCTGGCCGCCGACCGTTTCCGAAATTTTGTTGCTCGACCAGCCCAACGACACAGCCACGATCAACACGATCCAGGCGATCAAGGCCTCATTGACCTCCCCGAGACGCCCGCTTAGGCGATCGCGAAGCGCAGTCACTCCGAGATGTTCACCGCGGGCGAGTGTCAAGGCTGCACCAAGGAATCCGATGGCCACCAACATGGACGTGTCGGCGTCGTCTGCCCACGCCAGTGGGCGGCCGAGAAAATACCGTGAAATCACCGAAATGAAAACGACCACCAGGCTCGCGATCAAGACAACCACCACGGCGATGGCGATGACGCCGTGAAACCACTTGCCGATCCGCCCATTTGTCCTTGGCAGCAGTTCGTCATCCAAAATCACGTCAGTTACGTCAGACACCAGGGTGGCCGGTACGACGCCGCCACTGTCATCGGCTCGCGGGTGCTCACGAGCGTCCATCTCAACTCCCAGCCACAATGGACTGCAGAATCGGCTTCGCCGAAGGATTCTTGGCAGTGAACTCTGCCCACAGGGGCTTCACCTGGGCCTTAAACTTGCTCTTATCGACAGTCCTTATCGTGACCCCGTCGGCTTTCAAAGCGGCCATCGCCTTCTTTTCGGCGGCAACCGCCTGGGTCCGTTGGTAGGCGGTCGCCTCCTTTGCGGCCGCCAGGAAGTCATTGCGATGCTGGCTGGGGATTTTGGCCAAGGAGGAGCTGCTGATGACAGCCGTGAGGGGGTTGAAAAGATGTTCGGTCAGGGCCAAGTTCTTCGCGTTATCGGACCATTTGTTCTGCAGGATGGTGGGAGCGTCATGCTCGGCACCGTCGATGAGGCCCGTCTGCAACGAGGTGTAGACTTCGGTCGTTGGCAACGGTGTTGCCACAGCGCCCATCAGGTTCACTGTCGCAATCACCTCCGTGGCCTGCAGCGTCCTGATCTTCATCCCGTGCAAGTCTGCCGGGCTGCTGACCGGCCGTTTCGTCAGCATGTTCCGAGCACCGAAGTTGTATGCCCACCCGACAATTGTCGTTTTGTTCTTCTGCTCAAGCAGGGTCGCAAGCTGAGTGCCCGCTTTCGAGTCCAAAACGCTGCCGACGGTATCCCAGCTGG
Source organism: Arthrobacter wenxiniae (assembly GCF_013376105.1). GTDB lineage: Bacteria > Actinomycetota > Actinomycetes > Actinomycetales > Micrococcaceae > Specibacter > Specibacter wenxiniae. The sequence goes on along the minus strand of NZ_JAAMFM010000039.1, from coordinate 7,513 downwards.
AAAACAGGTAACCCATGTCCAAAATGCCAAACTCCGGGGCGACCTGCTCCCAAATGGAAGAGCCGGAGATCATCATGTCAACAGCACCCAACGGAATCTGAGCCACAATGTGCGCCTCGTCGCCCAACTGACTATTCGGAAAGTAATCCACTTTCACCGCGTCGCCTACCTTCGTCTTCAACAACGACGAGAACTTCGCGAACCATGCACTATGCGCATTACCCGCTTGCCCCGGCATCGATGAAGACATCTTCAGCGTCACTTGTTTGGCTGACCCAGGGGTCTTGGAACCCACACATCCAGCCAGCAATGGCGCAGACGCCACCGTCATGGCCAGACCCGCACCATATTTGAGCACAGACCGCCGAGAAGGCGCAGACTTATTCACTGTAGATCTCCTTTGAACTAAAATGTGCACCAAATGAACCACCGAATGATCTAAAATCTAACCGGTTACGCGCCCCAAGTGCAGGATTGCAGTCTAAATTTTGCTGAAAACGGAAGCTAAAAACGAGGGATTACCGAGCTTCCGCTACTCACGCGACGAAGGCTAGCGCCAACTGGTTCACGTGAAATCGTGCTGTAATCAAAATCATAGCGAACCGGTTACGTCGCCACAAGTGCCCAGACGAAAGTTCATGAAATGACCGCCGCCTGTGTTGTTAGTTGGGTCAGCCACGGCGCGCCCGGTCGCTTGTTGCTGGGCTGGGGCTCGCGGTGGCTGCCCGCCGAACCGGACATGCAACTCTCACCTCATCAGGCGCTCCATGCGTCCTTGTCCGGTGGTAGGACAGGGGCCCGCGACGAGGTCGCTGGGGCTGAAGTCCTTGGCCCAATTGATGGCCTTTGGGGCAAAGCGGGTCTTTTGAGTTGGGTGCCGATAATTCTGTCCGCATAGTGGTGTCTCTGGTGGGTGTGGTCTGTCCCGTATTCCGGGTTGTCGATAACGACCACCAAGGTGTGTCCTTGAATCTGTGCGGCTGTCGTGATTTTGGCCATTTACGAGGGATATCTCATCGCCAGCGATGGCCAACATGCGTCGGCCGAGGTGGGCCAGGGACGCTGCGACAGCCGATCCGCTGCCGAGCATCCCGGCCGAACCCGGGAGGATACCCGCCTGCGCGCACCGGCCGAAGGGAGATGCAGGGGACCATATTTCCAGGCCGGCATTCGCGTCCTGGCTATGGCTAGTACTGTCTCCGGTGAAAAATGTACACGCGTTTCTTGGCGGTCATTTTTACCGCACTGAACGGCCCATGTCTCTGCCGCCTGAAAGGGGGCGCGCCTGGATGGAGACTTGTTCGCGGGCTCGTCTACTGAGCGCGCAGTAGTGTCAGGAACTCGTCGGCCATGCCGAGTTGTTCCTCCAATTTGGCGCGACGCTTCGCCGCCTCTTCGATAAATCCGTTCAACTGGGAGCGAACATCGGCGTCACCTTCGCCGGGTTCGGATTTTTCCAGTTCGTCGATAACTCGAAGAAGATCGGACATGGCCTCCAGCGTGAACCCCAGCGGCTTCATCCTGCGGATCAAGAGCAGACGCGTGAAGTCGCGTTCCGTATAGAGGCGGAATCCTCCTTCCGTGCGGCCGGACGGTTTGAGCAGACCGACCTCGTCATAGTGGCGGATGGTCCGCAAGGACATCTGCGAACGGTCTGCCAGCTCGCCGATATGCATTGTCGCCACGACTTCTTCAGCCGACATTGCCTTCATCATCACGTCACCCATTCCGACTCAACCCTCACGTTAGGGTAGAGTTGTTTAGGCGACCGAAAATCAGCATCCCCATTTCTCTTCCCACCCCATTGTCTTCCATGACGGGGCTGGACTCGTGCGCAACGTGGCGCGCAAAAGATTACTCACCCGCTCTCCTGAGAGAGCCAAGCCCCTGGAGTCATTCCTTGGCCCTTGCCGAACGCCCGCGCCTTATCCGCCACCCGATCACCGTCCTGGGTGCTCTGCGCTCTCCGCAGCAGCTATCCCGCGAGGTTCTCGCGGGCATGGTCACCACCCTCGCCCTGGTTCCGGAGGTCATTTCGTTCTCGATTGTCGCCGGGGTCGACCCGATGGTCAGCCTTGTCGCCTCCATCGTTCTGGCTTTGACGATGTCGGTCCTTGGCGGGCGGCCGGGCGTGATCACCGCAGCGGCCGGATCCGTCGCTCTCGTTATCGCCCCTCTCGTCCACGGCCATGGTGTCCAGTACGTTCTGCCGGCGGTGATCCTGGCCGGTGTCATCCAGATCGTCTTTGGCCTTGCCGGTCTTGCCCGTCTGATGCGGTTCATCCCGCGGTCGGTAATGATCGGGTTCGTCAACGCCCTGGGCGTGCTCATTTTCACGGCGCAGGTACCCCACGTTCTCAACGTCCCCTGGCTCGCCTACGTCTTGTTTGCTCTGACGTTCGTGATCATTTTCATCCTTCCCCGTTTCACCAAGGTCATCCCGTCGCCCTTGGTTGCGATCGTCGTCGTCACGGCGATCGTCATCATCGCCCACCTCGTCGTTCCGAACGTCTCCGGCGAGGGCCCCCTCACCGGGAAGATGCCCGGAATCACCCCGTTCCTCGTCCCGCTGAACCTGGCAACCCTGCAGCTGGTTTTGCCCACCGCGTTGAGCGTCGCGTTCGTCGGTCTCATGGAAACCCTCCTCACCGCGAAACTCGTCGACGAGATCACCGACGCCCCCTCGCACAAGGGCCGCGAGTCCTGGGCCCTGGGCGTCTCGAACATCCTCGCCGGGTTCTACGGCGGCATCGCCGGCTGCGCGATGATCGGCCAGACCGTCCTGAACGTCAAGACAGGCGGGGCCCGCACCCGCATCTCCACGATCGTGGCCGGAGTGTTTCTGCTGGCCCTGGTGACAGGGCTCAGCGAGATCATGGGACAGATCCCGATGGTCGCCCTCGCCGCGGTCATGATGGTCGTTGCTGTCACCACCGTGGACTGGCACAGCGTAAAACCGTCTACCCTGAAACGGATGCCAGTCCCGGAGACGATCGTCATGGGCGCTACCGTCGCCGTCGTGGTCATCACCAGCAACCTCGCCTACGGCGTCATCGTCGGTGTCATTCTCGCGATGGTGCTCTTCGCCCGTCGGGTGGCCCACGTGATCAGTATCGACCGGACCCTGGCAGGCGACGGCGGAAGTGTCCACTATGCGGTGGTGGGGCCGCTGTTCTTCGGGAGCAGCAATGACCTCGTCGAGCACTTCTCTTACGCCGACGACCCGACCTCCGTGTCCATTGATCTCAGTCGGGCCCAGATCTGGGACGCCTCAACGGTTGCCGCCCTCGACTCCATCGAGACGAAATACCGTGACCATGGCGCCACGGTGACCATTGAAGGACTCGATGAGCGCAGCGCCGGCTTCCACCGCCGCCTCACTGGACAGTTCGGCGCCTGACCGGGTCGCGAGAGGCGACCAACACCATCGCGACGATGACGCGGTTGGCGAGGTTGCTACCGATCTCTCGCCACGAAGAGCTCCTCGTCTTCCGCGACCGCCCTTGGAAACATCTCGGCCGCGTGCTCAATCCCGACGATTTCACCAATGCTCGAGCTGTCGCCGCCATCGAACACGTCACCCGCGGCAACGTTAGTCTCGCCTAGCCTCGGCGTTTCATGACCGTCAGAGGCACCTTTCAGGATTCAATGACGCCACCCTGACACACGCTCATGAAACACCGAGGTTAGGACCGCGCGCGAACCTTCGTTCGGACCAGCCGGCCGACTGTTGCACCGGCGATGGCGCAGAGGGCGCCGACGAGGCCAATGATGGCGAAGGGGATCAGATGGTTCGTCACGGGGACTGTGCCTTGATAGCCCGCCAGCATGAACGTCCCTGCGAGGCAGAACCCGAAGAGCGCACTGCGGCTGGCGGCGGTCGCCCAGGTTTTGGAGAGCAACCCGATAATGAGGGCAGCGAGCCCCCACGGGACCAGGCTCAGCGCGGACCCCACGAAGATGTAGCGCGCGCCGATCAGACCCAGGAGGGCGCCGAGTGCGGCTGCAAGGATTGGCCAAAGGAACGTCGTGCGGGGTGGTTTGCTCATGAGAGGCAGTATAGTATCGTTTCACGTACTACGACAGACGGAGTAAATGATGGTTCGGCGCAAACAAGACGTGGCGTGGGCTGATCCTGCCCTGCTGATCCTCGGAAGCCTCGCGGCCGGCCCGAAACACGGCTATGCGATCGTGCAGGACACCGAGGAATCCGCCGGGGTCACCCTTGGTCCGGGCACGCTGTACGCGGCCCTGTCCCGACTTGAAGCCCGCGGTTACGTCCGCGCCCTTCCCGGCGAGGACCGCCGTCGCCCTTATGAGATCACGGCCTCAGGCTCGGCGCTGCTGACGGAGCGGTTGAAGGCGATGAGCAGTTTCGCCTCCCACGGCCTGGCACGGTTGAAGACGGCCCAGCCATGAGTCCCCTGGCAAGACTGGCACTGCGCGCCTATCCGCCCTCCTTTCGTGCCCGTTACGGTGGCGAACTGGCCGCCCTGGTTGAGGAAATGCCCGCATCGGCGCGTACGACGGCGGACCTGTTCGGTGGCGCACTCCGGGCATGGGTCCGGCCGACTTTCAACGGCCCGAACGGCAAACGCTTGCGCCTGCAGGCGACCGTCTCGACCACCTGGATCGCGTGGTGCGCTGCTTTCCTGATCGTCCCGGCGCTGAACAAGGCGCTCCTGGACCCGGCAGGGCCAGACACTGTCGCAGCGGTCAGGGGGCTAATGGATGCCGCGAGCGTCCTCCTCTGTCTCGGATGGGTGATTGCACTGCTTGGACTGTGCCTCATTGTGGCCCGCGTTCTCCTTCCCGCCCTGCGGTCGCAAGCAACGCGGGTGCTCGTCCCGCTCATTCCCGCGATAATCCTGGCGGTCGTTGTGGCGGTGGGGTTCCTGGCGCTCACGTTGATCCGCCCTGAAGGCGCACAGCATCCGCCCGGCCTGTTCGGGGCCCTCACTGCCTGGTTGCTCGCGCTCGTGGCCTTCCTTGGCTGCCTGGGTGTTGGGTCGACCTTGAGCCTGCGGCGACTTGACGCAGGGATTTCGACGCTGCGTGCACCCGTGTTCCTCGGCGCCGGCCTTGCCTTTGTGTTGACCGCCATGTGTGGGTGCAGCGTGATCGCAGTATTCCTCGGTCGCGACGCCGCACTGCTCGGCAGTATCATCCCTGTGATCATCGTGGCCCTCGTTGCCGTCATCGCCTCAGTCATCGCGCTGGTGAGCTCCGCCCATGGCCTCAAGGCCGTGTACCAGAAATAGCCGCCCCATACCCCCGGTTCCAGGGCCAGCGCCTGCAAGTGACGACACGCGTTCAGCAAGGCACTGATGTCGCCCGATCCGCCACGACAGTTGGCAACATCACTGAATCACGACCCCGATGGGGGCCCCTAATCCGACTCCATTTGACGTCACGATTTTCAATCTGCGGACGGTAAATCGGCGGAAATCCGCGGTTTTTTCATACCCGCTTGGCTTAAAACCGTCGCAACCAAATATTGGCCCTCAGATCGCCGTACGCAGGGCCCTGGCACAAAGCCCCCTTCAATGCCCCTAGTCAACCGGGCTCCTGAAGAATTCGAGCAGAGCTATCGTGAGAAACAAGTCGGCTCGTTACCCGAGGGGACACCCACAGGGCGGCGACAAAATCTCTGGGACAGTCCACAGCTTAAACGCAATTTCTGGATGGCCTCGATTATCTCCACGTACGTGAACCAGAAGAGCATGTCCTGGCCGATGAGTCTTCTGAAATTGCATTCAATCGCGCTAGAGAGTTCGGCCGTTAGCAATTGTCGTCTCCCGCGCAGTGCGCCCCGATCCATGAGCAGCTCGGGCGCATAATCCAAGCGAGGCCGCGTCGAGGTGGGTTGTGATTGACAGTTCGATCACACGCCGGATCCGGATATGAGACTCGACCAATAACACGCAGAAGGCGACGATTGATCCGACAGTAGCCCAGACATCCAAACCAGAAATGCCAGGCTCCACGATGGCCGGAAAGGCATATATGGCGATCGTAAGTGGGAGGATGAGACCGCATGACAGCCGAAGGTCGGTCCATAATTTTACCAGCTCACCGTCAGTCGGACCGTCGGCATAGCTAGATGGATAAGGCCCCACGGCCTCACGGATAAAGATTTTGTATGCAGCGGGTCTATCCAGAGTCTCTAGGTCCGAGTAGTCTGCCACCTCCGCCACCTCCGCCATCTCCGACTTCAGGCGGCGCACGGTGGCTTGCGGCACGTACAGCGACGTCCAAAGACGTCGCACGAGATGCCAATCTTCTGTGTTCACGTGTAGCGGCGCCCATAAAACGACGCGGCGCGCCCATAAGACGGCAAATCCAGACGTAAATCCACACCACCATGACCCCAAGAGCGCCGAGAGCACCAGCGCAAGTAGCAGCCACCCGGGTATACTGATCGAGCTCAGAAGAGGCCAAAAGGCGGGCGCGATCCACTTCTGCGGTTGCGCAAATATAGGCCAGCGAGTCAGTATTATGAGTGCACCTAGGAAAGCCAACAATAGGCCTGTTGGTATTGATGACCGCCAATACCTGAATTCTTGAACCATCTCCATAAGCTTGTCAGTCATGCAGCACTCACCTTCAAGAGAGACCGAACTTCTTGGACCACGCGTGGGTAAGCGCGTTGTGAAGTACCAATGTTCCCTGAACATTAAGATCTACGTCATTTCGCCGGTGATAGAAGACTAAATATCTCTCTCCTCCGTTGTCGAAGAGATTTCCGAGAGCTCCCGCAAAAAAGAGCAGGCGAAGGAATTCATCCGCCTTTGTCTCCAGTCCTGGGAAATGCTTCTGCAATGAACGTCGGTAATCACCTCTTGTGAACCGCGAATCCTCCATCCATTTCAGAGCCTGCAGGGCAGCCTCTGCCTCTTCTCGGCCACCTTCGTAGCCAGCAAACTCACCGTGGAGCGCATCGACAAAGTACTTAGTCGAGTACTGCACGACTCCCTCTCGGATAGTCTCGATGGGCAGTGGCTTGACCGGAGTAAGATCCAAATGCATAGAGGCTAAGCGGATGTGTTCCATGAGCTGGAGGATGTCACGGGGTGTATGCCGCGTTAGATTGAGAAGGTATTGCAATCTCGAGGGATTGCGTTTTCGAACACCTCCACGACCCCCAACAGGAGAAATCTTTTCAGGGAAATATGACAGCACGTCTATTGGTCCATCGCCCCGCTCCTGACTGGATTTGCGGTTGATTAGCTGGATCAGAGGCGACGATACCCCGGCCGCACCAGACAGGACGCGCCAATCCAGATCAAATGCGAAGTCACGCATTTTATGGGCGTCTGGCAATACCAAAGAGATACGCGAAAAGATGTCATTTCGGATCAACAACACCACCGATCCAGTGGCCCTAGCTTCCGTCAATTCGATGTTGATTTCATAGGCAGCTTGCGCTAGACCAGAAAGCGACTCGTCATAGGCTGCATCGTTGAGGAAAATGGAATCTAATCCATCCAGAAGTAGGATATGCCGATTTGGC
>NZ_JAAMFM010000038.1 GCF_013376105.1 Arthrobacter wenxiniae | reverse complement strand
GTCCACCGTCGCCGCGGACTGCTCCAACTTCAGCTTCAGCGCCTCATTTTCCCGCTCCAAAAGTGCCAGCCTGCGGCGTTCCTTTATTGACAGTGACGACTGTTCCGACCGGGCAGGCTCACCCTTGTCCGGCCCTCTCAACCGGCCCTCTTCCCGGGCCTTGACCCAATGATGCACCGTAGTCTTAGAGACACCCATGTGCCGGTAAAAAGCGGTCTTCGACCCGCGGTCCAAGCACTTGTCATATTCAAGCAACATGGTCCACTTCTCCAAAGGGGTGAAATGAGCTTGGCGGGATGCGCGCTGGGGAACTTCCATAATCAATTATCGCTTCCTGCCCAATGGCAACCTTGAGTGATCCAAACTCTCTCACTCAAGGCTGGCGCATAGGGAAATCCGCCCGCGAGAGTCGGGATCGTCAGCAATGGGAGCGATGATGTCACCGTCGCGGCCTCCATCACTGCCGCCTTCAATTCCAACCACGTCATCGTAGTGGTTCGCCATCAGGGCCACGGCACACCGCTCAAACACGTCAGGGTCAATACCTGCGTCGAGCTTGACTGTGATGCGTTCGTTCAGATTCATGGGCTAAGTCTGCCAGTAACGCCCCTGTCGTGGCCCGCGCGCTAAGGATTCGAGGGCTGGGCAAGCTGAGAGTCTTGTCGGCCGCAAGGTAAATGCGCTGGAATGGACCTGGCGTAGTCCATGGTTGGGTGGTGGTTCACGGCAGTACTGCCGGCTGACGAGAGCAAGAAGATTGAGTCGCCCGGGCCGAGCTGCCGGCAGTCTCGAGGGACGTTTTTGACCCACGGACGGTACTCTGTGCCGGGAGTACGTCGAACGGAGGGCCAATTCTTGGCAGTCACTTTTGCGGATCGTCCAAGCCAAGAACAACCGCGGAATCGAGGGTCTTTTCCGTCCAATGGTCGAGAAATAGGGGAGCCAATTGAACCTGATTCGGCCGAGTTGGAGCCAATTTCGTGATCTTTTCGTTCAATAACGTGAGTAAACCGTGATTTGGCCCCTCGACGCACCCGGCCAAAACAATAAAACCGCAGGTCAGAGCCACATTTTGTGCCCCGGGCCGGACTCGAACCGGCGGCCAAGAGAATCTCACTATCTGGATGCTGAGCGGCGCTGCTGGCTATCAAAGTTCGCGTGTTTTCGGGCAGTTTCGTCTTTTCTGGCGGCTACGACATGTCAGTGATTGCCGTGGTTTTCGGTTGAATTAGATGGGTAAAAGATGAGTGGCACTGCTGAGCCCCTTTGACGTTGTCGGGGCTTGAGTGCGAAATCTGTGAAAGCAGGTTCATCAGTGATCCTCCGCGAGGCAGTGCCAGCTACCGTCCGTGATTACCAGCTTACGCCTGAGGGTTGGTTGGATTGGAGGCTGGTGCGCGGTTTTTGGTGATTCCACGGGTATTGCCGCGGTCATTTCAGTTCAAGCAATGAGCGCTTTCATGGCTCGCACCCTACGGGAGGTTTTGATGGCCGCTATGGGTCACTCCATGTGTGTAAGCAATGTTCTGACGGTAGGGAGAATCAACAGGTTACCCGCGGACTCGTTTGCCTGCGCGAAGCGCGAACTCGTCCAGGGCCTCGATGACGGGCGGCGCTATCCATACTTTGCGTCCCTTGATGTGACTGCTTGGCTTGAGCGCGCCGAGGGATTCCAGAGTCGAGATGTTTCGATAGGCCGAGCTTGAGGACTGGCCTGTGAGCTCCATCAGCATCTCAGCCGTCAGTGCCGGCTCACGCATCAAGAGGTCAACCGTCCAACGCAGGCTTTCACTTGGATTGTGCGGCAGTGCCGCATAAATGCCTGTCTGGGCATCGCGGATACTTGCGGCCAACGCCCTGCCGTTGTCCGTGGCCGAAAAAGTTGACTCGGCGAACATCTCGGTTATCGCTTCCGGGTTGCCGCCCTGGTACGAGCCCAGCGCTTCAAAGTAGGATTTCGTGTTCGCCAGCAGGCCCGAGGAGAGGGGAATGGTGACCTTCTCGGTGACGCCCTTGTTTCGCAGCAGGGCGCTGACGATGGCCCGACCGGTACGGCCATTGCCGTCTGGGAAGGGGTGGATCGTCTCGAACTGTGCATGGGCGATTGCCGCCTGGGTCAGGACGGGAATATCGTCGCGCTGGATGAACGCCACCAGATCGGCCATGGATGCTTTGACGGCTTCATGCCGGGGAGGGACAAAGCTTGCCGAGTGGGGCGATTTTCCGCCGATCCAGACAGCCTGGGTGCGCAGTCGGCCGGCGATTTCGGGATGAGTCGCTTCCAGCAGGGCCAGGTGCATGGACAAGATATTGTCCAGACTGATGTCGTCTGAGAGGTCGATGGCTGCTCGCATTGCGGTGACATTGGAGGCAATCAGCGATGCGTTCGTGCTCGAGTGATCCCCAAGTTGCGCCAGCGCAATCCTTTTGGCGCCAGCGGTGAGATCCTCAATTTCCGAGCTGGCCGCGGACTCGCTGCGTAGTAAAAGTGCTGCGAAGGGTGCAGCATCTTCACCGAGGTCGCGGTCGAAGCGAACCATGTCGATGGTTGCCTCTTCGGCTAATGCTGCCACGGGACTACTGATGAAAGGTTGGCTGTGGGCAATGGGCGGCACCACGGCAGCTTGGTAGGGGCCCCGGGCCATCAGTCGCTGACGCCGGGAAGCGCTGGCGTCGGGTGCGCCGGCCCATTGGACTTCCTCGGAACCTATGGCTGGCCAAGGGTCTTGAACCTGGTCTGTTGATTTGCGTGGGTGGTTCATGCCGGCCTCCTCATTGGAATCCACCAGCCTTGTTTTCCCAATATTATGTGATTCTGGGAAAATAGACACCTTGTCTTCCCAGGTTCCTGTGTACCACGGCGTGATTCAAGCGCGGAGGCCATTGCGCGTACGTAGGGGAGCCAGCGTCGCTACCGGCTGCACGGCCCTGGAGGTATTCTGCCTCCGGGACATGCTCAGCAGGCAGCGAATGAGGTATGCGCACCTGACCGCTTTGAATTGAAGGCCAACGATGCGTTGGCGGGGTTGAAGAGCGATATGCGGGACTCGATAGTTAAGCCTGGGCTCGAGAAGGCCACCAACTGCTTGGACGGCTTGGATCCACCCAGAACCGCAAACGGTCTACCGTGCTGGGCGCCTGACCGTAGCAGGCCCGTTGACGACATGAAATCCGGTTGTTTGGGTAGCCAGAGTGCGAACTGAAAGATGCTGTTTCAAGAACGAAACGGTCGGCATCACGAACCGTGCCGTATTGAACCAGGGCCGAAAGAAACGGGCCCTTCCGATCGAGTGCCTTCGCTGAATTTCGATGTCATGTCTCCCTTCCGGCTGCATCCCAGAAGAGCCACGTGACCAAGGGCTTCATGCCCGCTTCTGAGGCGTGGCGTGGCCTGGTCTGGCGAGCCTTGCAGGATGCAAATGGGCGATCGGCGCAGGGCTATGTAAGTGGCCTTGGCGCATACTTGGCTACCCAAATTTCCGGCCCATTAAGGTGCTGTTGACAGCAGGATACTTAGCCCTCAAATGGTCGGAAATTAACTGATGAAACACAGCTTTGCGGGAGTGCCTCTGCGTGAGTGACGGGTCGACGCACGGATCCGCTGCTCGTCCGCCTACCCGGGGGGCGTATTTTGCCCTGAATAGTCCACCCGGGTGGGTAGTAGCCGGCCACCCTGCGTGCTGGGCGAAACTGGCACCAGTCCTCAATGTGGCTTGCATCACTTTTAGTCGCTGAGGCATTCGACTCGTGTCACCTTGCCGCAGCATACAAAGGAGTATCAATGGAACGGCTCATTAATATCGACAACGGTGGGACGCTGACTGACATCTGTGTCTGGGATGGTGAGGAGTTCTCGTTTACGAAGACCCTCACCACGCCCTTTGACTTGTCGCAGTGTCTCTTTGATGGGATGGCCAAGGCCTCTACGGACATTTTCGGTGAAGAAGATCTTCCGCGGCTTTTGCATTCGACGCGACATATCCGGTATTCGACTACGCAGGGCACCAATGCGCTGGTGGAGCGTAAGGGCCCGCAGATTGGCGTTCTCACTGATAGCCCGACGCTGGCGGAGGAGCTGCGGACGGGGGATGCGTCGGCTGAGTTGTTTGATGATCTTGTTGGTTCGCGCGTTGCGGTGATTGATGCGGATCGGGATCTGGAGGAACTGTCCCAAGACATTGTCAGGCAGGTCAACCGACTGACCACTGACGGTGCTGCTCGATTGGTCATCGCGATGGCGGACAGGGAGAAGGAGCGCACCGTTAAGGGGGTTTTATTGCGGAAGTTTCCGCGTCATCTCCTGGGTTCGGTCCCGATTCTTTTCACTTGGGAGTTCACTCCTGATGCTGTGCGCGGTCGTCGTGTGTGGTCCGGGATTATCAACTCTTTCCTGCATCCGACGATGGAGCGGTTCCTCTACAACGCCGAGCACCGGCTCCGCGACCACAAGGTCAAGAACCCGCTGCTGATTTACCGCAACGACGGAGCCTCGTCGCGAGTGGCGAAGTCGGTTGCACTGAAGACATACTCGTCGGGTCCGCGTGGTGGTCTTGAGGGGACGAAGGCTCTCTCGAGCGCCTATGGGCTTGAACATGTCTTGATGATCGACGTTGGCGGGACCACAACCGATGTGGGGTCGGTGAAGAATTCGACAATTTCGACAGACCGCCGGGGTTCGATTCGGGGCGTCCCGGTTTCATTTGCGATGAGCAACGTTCACTCCTCCGGTGTGGGCGGTAGTTCCGTCATTGCCCTGCGCAACGGCGTTATTACGGTGGGGCCGGAAAGCGTCGGGGCTGCTCCGGGGCCGGCGTGTTTTGGTTTTGGCGGCAAACAGGCAACCATCACCGACGTCAATCTTTTGCTGGGTGTCCTAGACCCTGACACCTATCTTGACGGCGGATTCAGCCTTGATGCCCAGCGGTCACGGGCGGTGATCACCGAGGTTATTGCCGGGCCGTTGGGGATATCACTTGAAGAGGCTCTGATCAGAATGGAGGCTGCATACTTCGAGCGCATGTCAACGTCATTCGCCGATGATGTTGTCGATGCGGAGACCACGACGGTAGCCGCTTTCGGAGGTGCCGGCCCCATGAGCGCTTGTGGTGCTGCCCGGATAGCCGGTGTTCGTCGGGTGCTCGTGCCGAGGATGGCAGCGGTGTTCTCAGCCTTTGGGATTGGGTTTTCGGACATCGCGCAGACGTATGAGGCCAACATCGCCGGGTTGTCCGCCAATGAGTTTGCCGCGACCAAGACGCGGCTGCGGGAGCGGGCCACTCGGGACATGTTCCAGGAAGGCCACGAGATTGGCGAGTGTCGTCTCGAGTGGAGTGTGGTTCAGGAGGACGCTGAGGGTCAGCTGTTGTCCGAAGATTCCTACTCCGAATCTGATCCGCAGCCCAGCGCCAGCGCCCATCATGCGATGCTGACCCTGACGGCCCGATTCGAACTGCCTCACGCGAGTATTCCGCAGGCCGAAGCGACGGAGAAATCGCCTGCTGTCTCTTCCTCAACCCGCAACGTACGTTCCACGGCCGCGCAGGTCGATGAGGTTCCCGTTTTCGACCTGGACACCCAAAAAGCGGGAGCGGCGGGGGCGGGACCGGCCATCGTTGAGGGCCCCTACTTCACTGCCAGGGTGCCGCAGGGATGGAAGTTTGACGTGACGGTGGCCGGGGATCTCATGCTCACGGACACCATTGAGAACTGATCATTGCACCACTATTTGTTAGAAGAAAAGGTGAGACAAAGCATGCGCATTCCAATGACGGAATATCTGATCATCGACCTCGACACTGAGCGCTGGACGTGCAAGGTCTGCGACCACGACCTCGGCGATGCGAGAGGCAACTACAAGGAAGGGACCCTCGTCTACGACAGGGACCCGAGGGACATCCACCAGTCCATTTTGGACCCGGAGAAATACGAATTCACGTTTGCGCCGGATCCCACGTTTTGCCGGATCCTGGAGTTCTACTGTCCCGGGTGTGGGACCCAGTTGGAGACCGAGTACGTGCCGCCGGGACACCCGCCGACAGTGGACATGCTGTGGGACATTGACTCGCTCCGCGAAAAGTGGACCGAACGTGGAACGGACCCTGCGTCCGTCATCAACTACGGACCAGGTGAAGAGGCAGTTGCCGATTTCAGCCCGGCCCTTGGTTCCTACAACAGTCTTTCCGCGTCAGCCCCCCATTCGCACAGCTAAAGGAAACCCCTGGTCATGAAACGAATTTCCGTTGACATCGGCGGTACATTTACCGACTGTTTTTTCGCCTGGGATGATGTGTATGTCGAAGCGAAAGCGCTGACAACCCACCACAATCTGGCCCAAGGATTTAACGAAGCCCTGGATCTTGCCTGCTCTCGGGCCGGCCTGGACCGAGACCTGGTGCTGGCCGAGGTTGATTCGGTACGTTACGCCACAACGCTGGGTACCAATGCCCTCATTGAAGGCAAGGGTCCGCGTGTCGGCGCCCTGGTCACCCACGGTTTTGAGGACACCATCCCCCTGTCTCGCGGTCGGGGCTACGGTGAAGGGCTGGACCCGTCCAAGCAGCAGAACATGCCCGACGCCACACGCCCCGATCCGCTGGTTCCCCGTGCGCTGATTCGCTCAGTGAAGGAAAGAATCAACTCTGCGGGCAAAGTCGTGGTGGGACTGATGGAAGAAGACGTTCGCATGCAGGTCCGCGAATTGGTCGACGCCGGGGCGGAAGCGCTGGTCGTTTCGTTGGTCAACTCCACCGAAAACCCGATCCACGAACAGCAGATTCTGGACATCATTCTGGACGAGTACCCCGCTCATGAACTGGGCGCCATCCCGGTTCTGCTGGGCAGCCAGGTTTCGGGGCGGAAAGGCGAATATGTTCGAGCGACCTCAACCATAGTTGACGCTTTTCTGCACGAGATCATGTTCCACGCGCTGGGGCAGCTGTCCAATAACCTGAGGGGTTCCGGTTATGACAAGCCCATGCTGGTCATCCACAACTCTGGCGGCATGGCGCAGTCGAATTCCACCGACGCACTGCAGACCATTCACTCCGGCCCAATTGCCGGCGTAGGTGCAGCCCAGCACCTGGCCGACAGCACCGGGTTGGGGAACGTGATCTCCACGGACATGGGCGGAACGTCCTTTGACATTGGACTTGTCCCCGAGGGCGGTGTAAAGCACTACGACTTCCAGCCGACCATCGGCCGCTGGCTGGTGTCTGTGCCGATGATCCACCTGCTGACACTCGGCGCCGGGGGTGGCTCGATCGCCAGTTATGACAGGATCCACCATTCGGTGCAGATTGGGCCAGAATCGGCGGGTTCGGATCCAGGGCCGGCATGTTATGACCGAGGCGGGCTGCGCCCGACGGTCACCGACGCGGACTTGGTGCTGGGCTACCTGGACCCGGACAACTACGCCAACGGCTTCATCACGTTGAACAAGAAGCGCTCCGTGTACGCCCTCGATGAGGTCCTTTCCGATGAGCTGGATTTGGACACCATTGAGGTGGCCAAGATCGTCAAGAACGCCGTGGATGAGCAGATGGCCATCGGCATGTCGAAGGAACTGCGCGTGCGCGGGTACTTGCCGGAAGACTTCACCATGCTGGCCTACGGCGGCAACGGCCCGCTCCACGCTTGCGGGATCGCCGATCACGCCGGAATCAAACGGATCCTTGCCCCGCCCTTTTCCTCGGTATTTTCGGCGTGTGGTGCAGGCAACATGAAGCCGCTTCACATCCATGAGCGCGGCTCCCACGTGGTCCTTTACAACCCCACGGACCGCAGCCTGTACAACACCTACGACGAGCTGAACCAGGTCATCGAGGATCTGGAGGCCAGGGGCAAAGGGGACCTGGTCCGGCAGGGTTACAACCCCGCCGACATCCGTCACAGCCTGGAAATGGATCTGCGCTACGGCAATCAGCTGGTCACCACGGCTGTCGTCTTCGACATCAACCGAGTCAACGGCGTCGCCGACGTTCTTCACCTCATCCGCACCTTCTCGGACATCTACGGCCAACGCTATGGCGTCGGCAGCCAGGCACCGGAGGCCGGCATCAGGGCGCAGACCGTTCGAGTGTCCTCTTACGTGGATGGGGACGTGGTGAAATTCGATTCAATCGAATCCGGCCATGACAGGACCATGCCGAAGCCAGTGGGCACTCGACAGGTGCATTTCGTGAAGATCGACGGTGCCGTTGACACGCCGGTCTACGACGAGGAGTCGTTGCACCACCAGCACGTCATCCACGGCCCAGCCATCGTGACCACGGAAAACACCACCTTCCTGGTGGAGCCGTCGTGGCGTCTTGAACCGACGCCGCAAGGTGCCGTTTGGTTCCTCAAGGACTGACCATGAGCACACCATCCCACAACCTTCCAGCACTGACCATTGAAGGAGCCTGATAGCAATGACGCTTACAGTAAATGAAACCAGCAACGCCAGCGGCGGCGACGGAACGTCGCAGCCGCTCACTGACCAGGAACAGGAATGGGTCGACCAGTTCATGGACGAAACCACCCTTTTCCTGGGGCCCGATCCTGCCATCATGCGCAGCCACCAGATCACCTCCCGATCGGCCTACGAGGAAGAGTGCATCGCCAAAGGCATTGACCCGATTCAGATTGACCGGATCCGCAAGCGCCTTGCTGGCGCGCTGGACGAGGGTTACGAAATGTGCGAGGCGATGGGCGCAGCACCCGGGGCCAAATGGGGGGACCTGACGACGGCGATCTACACCGCGGAGGGCGACGTCACCTACCTCTCTTGTCACGGCGTGATCGCGTTCTCGGCAATCTTGCACCACCCGATCCGGTACATCATGAAGTACTGGAAGGACGAGCCGACCGTCGGAATCAACCCCGGCGACGGATTCATTCACAACGATGCCCGGTACGGTAACGTCCACAACACGGACCAGTCGATGATCACGCCGATCATGCGCGACGGGCAGATCATCGCGTGGGTGGCTGCCACCATCCACGAAGGGGAGAACGGTGCCTGCGAGCCCGGGGGCATGCCGTCCGGTTCAGAAACCCCGTTCGATGACGGACTGCGGATGTCCCCGTTCAAGATCGTTGAGAAGGGAGAGTTGCGCCGTGACCTGCTGACCTTCCTGCAGCACTCGGTCCGCGACCCCAAACTGCAGCTGGCCGATTTGAAGGTCAAGATCGGTGCGGTGCAGCGGATCCAGGAACGTGTGGACAGCATCATCGATGAGGTCGGGATCGAGACCTTCGTTGCTGCCCTGCGCGTCACGGTCGAAGACGTCGAACAAGAAGTCAAACGGCGCATCAGTGAACTGCCCGACGGCACCGTGACGTTCAACCAGTTCATGGACTCGACGCTGAAGGAAAACATCTTGATCAAGTTTGCCTGCAAGGTGACCGTCAAGGGTGAGAACATGACGGTTGACCTGCGGGGGACGGGACCGGAAATCCTCAACCGCGCCATCAACTCACCCTTGTGTTCGGTCAAGTCGATGATGATGCAGGCGATCCTCGCGTTCTGGTGGCCGGATTTGCCACGGTGTACCTCGGCCATGTCTCCGATTGACATCGTCTCTGATGAACATACGTGGGCCGACGCCGGATATGACGCGCCCATGGGGCAGTCCCTGCAGGCGTCGTTTCGTGGTTTCTCGGCTCTGCAGACGGCGTTTGCGAAGATGCAGTTCTCCAACCCGGAGAAGTTCTCCAACGTTTTGGCTCCTTGGTTCAACCAGATCAACACGTTCCTTTGGGGCGGGTTGACCCAACATGGGGATCAGGTGGGCAACTTGTGTGCTGACCTTAATGGGATGGGTGGTGGTGCCAAGGCCTTCCGCGACGGTGAGGATGCCGTCTCGCCGTTGTTCTGTGCGATGGCGGACACCGCTGAGCAGGAGGTCATGGAGGAGGAGGTTCCCTTCATGCAGTTGGTGAGCAAGCGGATCGTTCGTGACAACCAGGGCTTCGGCAAGAACAGCGGTGGCATGGGGTACGAGATGATCGTGGCCGCCGAGGGAACTCCCATGTGGGGCTTCATGACGGTGACCTCGGGCTCGAAGTTCTCCTCGGTCACGGGCATGTTTGGTGGCTACGGTTGCAGCACCAACCCGTTGGCCATGGTCAAGGGCATCAACATCTATGACATCATCCGCAAGGATTCCAGCCAGTTTGACTTGTCCATGGAGCGGATCATGAATGACCGGCCTTATGAGGGCGGTAAATATACGACGGCGCACATGGGCTTGCAGTTCGACGTCGCCAAGGACGGTGAGCTGTACATGATCGCTCAGGGTTCCGGTGGCGGGTACGGTGACGTGCTGGAGCGCGATCCGGAATCCGTGGCCAAGGACCTGGAACTGGGACGTATTTCCGCTCACGTGGCCACCACCATCTATGGTGTGGTCTGGGACCCTGAGACGTTTGTTGTCGACGAAGAGGCCACGCGCCAGCTCCGCCACGATGCACGCCAGGCGCGACTCTCCCGCGGCAAGCCGTACAAGGAGTTCCTAGAGTCCTATGTCCAAGCCGAGCCTCCGAAGGACCTGCTCTACTACGGTTCCTGGGGGGATGACACGGACGAACTGACGGCCACGCACTTCACCAGCAGTGGCCCGGAGCGGGTCAAGGCGACGGTGGACAAGCTGCCCCTGATCATGATTCCGGACCGCCGGGAAGTGAAGATCGAGAAGCTCGAGGAGCGCATCCGCGAACTGGAGACCAAGCACAACGAAGTCGTCCAGCGCCGGGCTTAGGCCCTGCAGCATCCGCTGGTCACCACCTACCAAGTCACGACCGCCCTCAGCGCCGCATCCTCCACAATTCACGGGACGGTGCGGTGCTGAGGGCACTAGACAGCAGAAACCTGGAGATACCATGACCACGTCAACGTCCACCTCACTGATCAGCATTGTTGCCGCGCCCCCTTCGGGCAGGACCAAAGCCGTGGTGTTGGATCACCACGATTACGCCTCGTCCGTCATTCTTCGAGGCCGCGCGGTTCCATGGGACAACCCCGTCGAATACTGCGCCTATTTCTCGCAGGCCCAAGGTCTGCTGAGCCCCGACGCCGCACTGTTGGACCTGAGCAGGCTTTACGGGCACCTGACCACCGGCAACACAAGGCTTGAGGCTGCCATGGCTGGCAAATCCCGGACGGGGTACGCACTGCGGACGCTCTTGGCGGACGAAGGAACGAACAAGACAGTGCACGAATTCGCCACGGTCTTCGCCCAGACAGCCCGCCAACCAGTGGTGCTGCGCATCCCGTCGCCGATGAACTGGCTCCTGGCCACCCACGCATTTGGCGGCGCCGCCGGCGTGGCCGAGTTGAGCGCCGATGACGCCGAAAACGCCTCCATGTATGTCAGCGATTGGCTGCGTTCCTTCACCAACCTCCCCATCGCCGGCGTATTACTCGACGATCGTTGCCACAAGGACGGCGGAGCGCACGTTTCGGTGCCGTTGGAGACGTACACGCCCATCGCCAATGTGACCGCGAACTACCGGTGGACTTTAGGCCAGCTCGAAGGGCGTCAAGTCAAGCTGCACGCCGAAACCGCCGCAGGCGGATACATCCCTGACACGTTCTGGCACGGGGCTCAGATCGCACTGCCGGATACGGACTTCTTCTACGCGGAAGTTCCGGTTTCTGCTCGGCCCGAAGAAGTCCTCGCGCGGCTGGAATCGCTCAAATAATCGGGCCGGTACCGGCTATTCAAGGTCCAGCAAGTGTCGGCGGCGCGCCTCTGCCACGCAGCCTTGGCGGTTGTCCACGCCAAGGCTGCTGAACAGGTTCTTCAGATACCACTTCACCGTGTTGATCCCCAGGTGCAGCTCTCGGGCAATTTCACGGTTGGAACGGCCCTGACCGACCAGCTGCAAAATCGCCTGTTCACGCCCTGTAAGGCCCGGCTCCGCAATGCCGGCCTGCTGTGGGCGCCCGAACTGGGCTCCGCCAAGCGTGCGGGCGGGGGACTGGCCCCGGTCAACAGCCGTATTTGAGTCCAGCCGAATCAACAGGCTGAGGAAAGGCCCCAGCTCGGGAGTGCGCGTGTATGTTGTCGCACCCAGTCTGAGTTTGTCGGAGATGGTCTTCACGAGTTCGGAGCAGCCCGGGCCACCGTCAAGGACAGGCCGCACCAGGGCCAAACGGCAGCACGTGTCCAACGCTGGCAGAAGGGTCTCTTCGGCGTCGGCCTGCCAGCCCGCATGGTGCAGCGCTTCAGCCAACAGGATGCGGGCGTGCAACTCTGCGCGCGGTCCGGAATACGCTGCGGCGCGTTGCCAAAGGAGGCGGGCAGCATTGACGGTGGATGACTGCCCGGAATCCCGGGTTGCGGGAAGTGTTGAGGCCAGTTCGGAACGGATCAGTGTGGCGAGGAGGATCTGGTAGTTGGTTTCAGCCAGTCCCGGACGACGTTCCTCGAGCGCATCGGTTCCCTCGGCACATGCGGGGGAGCCATCGGGATTGAACGGATGTGTATCGATTCCCAGTTGCACCCGTTCCAGATTGATGACGAGTGTGAGTCGGCTGAGACCCAGACTGTCGGCGACGGCGGCACCCTCGTTGAGGATGTCGGCTGCGCCAGCAGTGTCTCCACGTAGTTCCTTGATACGCGCCAGCGTGGAGTACGTGGAAATCATGAAGTCCACCACGCCGCCCTCAGAGCCGAGTTCGTGGGTTTCTTCCAGGAGTCTTTCGGCCTTGTCGAGGGCACCGCGTTCGTAGAGAAGCTGGCCCATCAAGGCCCCTGCCAATCTGGCAGCGTGGGACTGCCTGCCCGCATGGCTTCGGCCCAAATCGACGGCCAGGGAAAATTGGTCTTCAACTTCCTGCATGTCCAGCAGGGCATAGGCGGCAAGGCCGGCGAAGCAGTGGCCATAGACATTGCTGAAGGGGCCGGAAGTTTGGTCGTGAAACGCGTTGGCCCATTCCTGCTGTTTGAGCGCAAGGTCGTAGTCGCCGTCGTGAATCTTCTTGAACGTTGAGAGGTTCGCCGCGACGGAGACAATCCATGGGCGCAGCCGGTCGGTGTGGGCAAAACACTTCTCGTCCAATTCATGGACGCGGCTGACGTTGTCCCCGTACATGTCAATGCAGCTCTGCACCACCAGGCTCTCGACTCCGAATTCAAAGCGGTCGTCATCGTTCAGTGTTTTATCGGTTGGCATCACTGCACTGGCACGGTTCAGGGCCGCCTGTGCTTCGGGGGCGAGGTGGAGGAGCGTATTCGCCCAGGCGATGGCCATCTGCAGACGGGCCTGGCCTGCCACCCGTGCGGCCGGGATCTTGCCTACCAGGGCCAGCAACGTCGCCATGCTGGAGTGCTCCACCAGCCACATGGCCCGGGACTCGACGATTTCCACAGCGAAGTCGATGTCACCGGCGCTCAGGGCATGGTCGACCGCGTCGCTGGGGAAGCCGTTCTCCGCATACCAGTGCGCTGCCGTGAGGTGAAGCGACTGTATTCGACCGGGGTAGTCCCGCGCCAACCGGCGACGCAGGTAATCCTCAAACAGGTGGTGATAGCGGAACCAGTCCCCATCTTCGTCAAGGGGCTGGAGGAAAAGGTCTTGTGCTTGAATCTGTTCCAGCATGGCTTGGCCCTGCTGCACGCCGGAGAGCGCCGAGGCGAGTCCGGCGCACAACCTTTCCGGAACGGAAGTGGCCAGCAGAAAATTGAGGACCTCGGGCTCGAGGGCGTTAAGGACATTTTCCGCCAGGTACTCGCCAATGGACTGGTGGCCGCCGGACAGCCTCTCGATCAAGGCCGACGCTTCGCGATGATCTCGCAGGGATAGCGAGACAAGCTGCAGGGCGGCGATCCACCCCTCTGTGGTCCGGTGCAGACTGGCCACGTCCCCG
Organism: Arthrobacter wenxiniae; assembly: GCF_013376105.1. Classification (GTDB taxonomy): domain Bacteria; phylum Actinomycetota; class Actinomycetes; order Actinomycetales; family Micrococcaceae; genus Specibacter; species Specibacter wenxiniae. Next base: position 24,174 of record NZ_JAAMFM010000038.1, on the reverse strand, counting down.
CTATCAAGATCCAGTCGGTTGATCTCTACGAGGAAGGATTGGGATTCCTGCTGGTCAAAGCGCAACGCGACGGCATCGACCTCGACGAGCTGTCCGCGGACCATCAGTCGTCCCAGGGGCAGACCTGCGCGGGTACGGCTGGTGATGATGAAGGACAAGTGTGTCCCCCCAGAGTCCAGCAGTCGTTCCACTACCGCCATCGTGCGTTTGTCGGTGACCAGATGCCAGTCATCCAAGGCGACGACGACGTCGGCCCCGCCTTCGTCGATGGCGTTAATGAGCGCCGGGATGACGTAGCTTTCCGCGTCGTCGGGACGTTCCTCGAGCAGCTGCTGAAGGTCGTCGTCGAACCCGGGCATGGCGCGACCGATGGCTTCGAGCAAGTGGGAGAGAAACCAGATGGTGTTGTTGTCATCGCGGTCCAGGGAGAGCCACACCCTGGTGCGGCCTTGGGCGGCGAGCAGATCCATCCATTGGGCGGCAAGGGTGGATTTGCCGAAACCTGCCGGTGCATGGATCAGGGCCAGACGCCAGTTCTGCCCAGCGGTGAGGAATTCCGTCAGGCGCGTTCGGGGCACCCATTTGCCGACAGGGCGCGGGGCATTAAACTTACTGGACGCTCCGCGGGGAACCGCCGCCATCTGCCACCTCCTTGTGGACCGGCGAATGCCGGGAAGACCTAGTGTTGACTCCGGATCTCTTGGAGCACTGACTCGGCGACTCGAAACGACTCAAGGGCAGCAGGCGCACCACAATAGGTCAACGTCTGCAACAGTACTTCCTGTATCTGCAATTCCGTCACACCATTATTCATGGCGCCCCTTACGTGTCCTGCCAATTCCTGGGGACGATTCAGCGCAGTGAGCATCGTCAGATTCAGCATGCTCCGTGTCTTGTGGTCCAGCCCAGGCCGGGACCACACTTTCCCCCAAGCGTACTCGGTCACCAACTCCTGGACTGGTCGGCAGAAATCGCTCAACCCCTCAAAAGTGCTGTCAACATGAGCCCCACCCATGACGGCCTTGCGAATACGCAGGCCTGCGTCATGGCCATCTTGGTGCGTTGCTGAGGTGGTCACCGGTTCCGCCCTTTCTGGGGAGTGTTCAACGTGGCAGCCTAGAGCGTTTCGAGGATGCTGACGTAGTTGGCGATCCCGACGCCGCCCATGTTTTGGACTGCGGCGCGGTGGGGGTTGTGTAGTTGCATGGCGCCTGCGGTGCCGGTGAGTTGCATGGCGGCGATGACGTGTTGGGAGACGCCGGTCGCACCGACGGGGTGGCCTTTGGCCTTGAGGCCGCCGGAGGCGTTGATGGGGAGCTTGCCGTCCTTATACACCCAGCCTTCCTCGAGGGCGCGTGAGCCGTGGCCGGGTTGGGTGAGGCCCATGGCTTCGTACATGAGCAGTTCGGCGATGGTGAAGCAGTCGTGGACTTCGGCGAAGTCCAGGTCTGCCAGTTCGACGCCGGCCATGCCCAGGGCGCGCTGCCAGGAGACCCGGGTGGCGGCGAACGCTGTGGGGTCCCTGCGTGCGGCGGGGAGGAAGTCGTTGGCGTGGCCGAAGCCGGCGAGCCGGACGGGATCGGTGGTCCCGCCGGTGGGGCCGGTGGTGAGGATGAGGGCGGCGGCGCCGTCGGAGACGGGGGAGCAGTCGGTGCGGCGCAGCGGGTCCGCGACCATGGGGTTCTTCTCCGAGACGGTGCGGCAGAAGTCCTCGCCGAGATCCTTGCGCAACTGCGCGTAGGGGTTGTCGACGCCGTTGCGGTGGTTCTTGGCCGCGATGGAACCCAGCACGTCACCGACGGCACCGTAGCGTTTTTCGTAGTGTTTCGCGACCTCGGCGAAGAGTCCGGTGAAGCCGGTGGTGGAGGTTTGCCCGGCCATGTCGTAGTCGGCGCCGAGCAGGGCGGCTCCGACGGTGTCGGCCCCGGCGTGGGTCATTTTCTCGGCGCCGATGACGAGCACGGTTTTTGCGGTGCCGGCGAGCAGGGCCTTGGCGCCTTGCTGGACGGCGGCGGAGCCGGACGCGCAGGCGTTTTCCACCCGGGTGGCGGGGACGTTGGCGAGGTCCTCGGAGACTTGCAGGGCCAGGGAGGAGGGGAAGGCCAGGGGCATCATGCCGGCGTTGAATTGGCCCAGGTAGATTTCGTCGATTTGTCCGGGTTCGATGCCGGCGGTGGTGATGGCGTCGGTGGCGACTTGGGTGATCAGGGATTCCAGGGTTTCCTCGGTGAGCTTGCCGAACGTGCTGTGGCCCCAGCCGGTGAGCAGGATGTCCTTGCCGAACTGTTCTTGCAGGCTCATGCGGCGGCTCCTTCGAGAGCGGTTGCAGGATCGTTGGTGGTGGCTTCGAAGCGGGTGGTGAACGCGGGCTCGGTGGCAGCTTGGATGTCTGCCAGGGTGACCCCAGGCGCAAGGCGCGTCAGGACGAGCGCCGGCGTGCCGCCGTCGTCCGTCCCAGGGGCCGGTGCCTCGATGTCGAAGACGGCGAGGTTGGTGATGATGCGGTCCACGACGCGGCGCCCGGTCAGGGGCAGGGAGCATTCGTTGACGATTTTGGGGGTGCCGTCCTTGGCGGTGTGGTCGGTGAGGACGATGACGCGTGGGGTTCCGGCGACCAGGTCCATGGCGCCTCCCATGCCTTTGACCATTTTGCCGGGGATCGTCCAGTTCGCGAGGTCGCCGGTGCCGGAGACTTCCATGGCGCCCAGGATCGCGACCTTGACGTGGCCGCCGCGGATCATGCCGAAGGAGGTGGCCGAGTCGAAGATGCTGGCGCCGGGCAGGAGGGTGACGGTTTGCTTGCCGGCGTTGATCAGGTCCGCGTCCTCCTCGCCTTCGAAGGGGAAGGGGCCCATGCCCAGGATCCCGTTCTCGGATTGGAGGGTGACGCGGACGCCGTCGGGGAGGTTGTTGGCAACCAGGGTGGGGATGCCGATGCCGAGGTTGACGTAGTCGCCGTCGGTGAGTTCCGCGGCCGCGATGGCGGCCATTTCATTGCGGGTCCAGGCCATGATGGTGTGCTCCTTGAATAGGGGGTGGTTTAGGCCGGGACGGCGGCGGACAGGGTTTCGGGGCGGGCTTCAATCCGGGTGCGGACGGTGCGTTGCTCAATGTCCTTGATGCGTGCCGTGGCCTGGACGAGGCGCTGGACGTACACGCCGGGGGTGATGACGTGGTTCGGGTCCAGGCTGCCGGGGTCGACGATGTTCTCGGCTTCGGCAATGGTGATCCGGCCGGCGGTGGCGACGACGGGGTTGAAGTTCCGTGCCGTGTATCGGTAGATGAGGTTTCCGTCGGTGTCGGCGGTGTGGGCGTGGACGAGGGCGAGGTCGGCGGTGATGGCGCGCTCCAAGACGTACGTCTCGCCGTCGAACACCTCGTGCGGCTTGCCTTCGGCGACGAGGGTGCCGACCCCGGTCTTGGTGTAGAACGCGGGGATGCCGGAGCCGCCGGCGCGGAGCCGCTCGGCCAGGGTGCCCTGCGGGGTGAACTCGACCTCGAGTTTCCCGGCGAGGTACTGCTCGGCGAAGAGCTTGTTCTCGCCCACATAGGACGCAATGACCTTGGCGACCTGGCCGGCCTCGATGAGCACGCCCAGGCCCTTGCCGTCGACGCCCATGTTGTTCGAGACCACCGTCAAACCGCGAACGCCCGAGTCGCGGACGGCCTCGATCAGCTCCGCCGGGATGCCGCTGAGCCCGAAACCGCCCACGGCCAGCGTCATGCCGTCCCGGACGGTGCCGGCCAGTGCCTGGGCGGCACTGCTGCGTACCTTGGTCATGAAGATCTCCTCGTTGGGCTGATTGTGGGGTTGTCCATGTTATGGACTTTGGGGTGTGGCTTTGAGCATAGGGCGGTGGCAAATGCGCTGTCAAGGTATGGAATCAGGGCGCATCCCTGGATTTCTACAGTGTGGACGGTAGGCTGTTTCCTATCCACAATATGGATGAAATGAGGACATTTTTATGGTTCAGGCAACGGTGCAGGGCGCGCAGGTCGTCGGGCGGGTCGCGGCCTTGCTTCGCATTGTCAGCAGAAACCCAAAGGGCGCAGCCCTGGTGGAGGTGGTCCGGGAGTCCGGGCTGACCCGGCCCACGGTCCACCGGCTGTTGACCTCGCTTGCGGCCGAAGGGCTGCTGGAGCACGACGGCACCACCGGGAACTGGGTGCTGGGGACCGAGGCGCTGCTGATGGGTTCCGTCGCGGCCGCACGGTTCCCCGTGGAGGACATTGCCCGGCCCAGCCTGCGCCGGCTGGCGGAGGAAACGGGGGAGAGTGCGTTCTTCTCCGTGCGCCGGGGAGGGGAGACCGTGTGCCTCCTGCGGGAGGAAGGGCCCTTCCCCATCCGTTCCTTCGTGCTCCACGAGGGCGTGCGCTTCCCCCTCGGCGTCGCCTCGGCCGGAAACGCGATCATGGCCTTCCTGCCCGCGGAGGAACAGGAACAGATACTGGCCCGCTGGGACGACCACGCCGGCACCTTCGCCCCCACACACCCCGTGGCCCTGGTCAGGGACAACCTGGCCCGGACCCACCACGACGGGTACTCCGTCAATCCCGGCCTCGTCCTGGAAGGCAGCTGGGGCATGGGCGCCGCCGTCTTCGACACCCAGGGAAAGCCGGCCTGGGCCCTGTCACTGACCGGCATTGAACCCCGGTTCCGGAAAGACCGCCAGGACTTCCTCGGCCGGTTCCTGCTCGAAGAAGCACACCAGATCACCGGCAGGCTGCACAGCAGGATGACGTAATCAGCAGCTGAAAATTCAATACAAGGGCTCTTGGCTCGTCTATGAACCGCCGACGACGAATAATTCTCTTGATCCCGGCGGCCCCGTGGCACTGATTTTCGGAGAGGAAGAGCGCCTTCGGCGGCATCCCCCATGTGTGATCGATGGTGTTTCACATGGCCAGCCGGTTGGGCTGGACGGCCGTCCCGTCCGCCGCCTCGGTGACCAGCAGCGTGGCGAAGGACGCGGAGTCGAGCGGGGTCCGGCGTCGCCCGCCCGGGCCCCACACGTCAAGGCCCAGCCATTGCAGGCCGTCCACCAGCAGCGCGGCGCGCCGGCCTGCCGAGCGGGCTGAATGAGCGACGGCAAGATCATTCAAGTAGGCACGCCCGAAGGCTCAGATTTCGACGCCCCATAACGCTAGGGCACGCGGTCCTTCCCAACTGGGGGCCTGGAGGACCGGGGCCACTGCGGATGGTGCATGCCAATGCGAGATTCAGCCGGCCTCCGGTGCTCAGTTTGGGTAAGCGTCCAGTCGGAGTCTTTAGGGCCGCCTTGGGTCGGCAGTGCCGGGCCCCGGCCGTATCGGTCCGGCTATCTGTCAAGCGTCAGGTTTTGTGGACATGCCGCAGATTGCTTCCCCGGCACGGCAGTTCGGGCCACGATTGCCGAATGACGTGAGCTGGACGGTCGAAGCTGCCGCGCCGAATTGCTTGCTGTCTTGCAGGCAAGTTCGTTGCCCATTGACGTTGACCGGTGCCGGGAAACGGCGATCGGAAGGCCAATTCATGGCAGCCACAGCTCCGAGTCGGTCCGGCTCGGAGAAACCGCGGAATCTTGCCACTTTTTGCGTCCGGATATCGAAAGAGATGAGTGGCAGTCTTCAAATAGATGAGTGCAAGTTCAAGAAAATTTTGCTGAATAAGATGAGTAAGAGGTGAGTTGCGGCAATTTTAGCCCTTGCTCCCGCTGGCCTGAGGGACATAACCGCAGGTCAGGGCATCATTGGTGCCCCGGGCCGGACTCGAACCGGCGGCCAAGAGAATCTCAATATCTGGATTCTGGGAGGTGTCGCTGACTATCAACTAGCGCGTAATTCCGGGACTTTTTGCCGATTCTATATACGATGGCATACCGACGAATGCGGTAGTTGTTGCTTGAAAAGGGGGAGTAAAAGGGGAGTTCCCCCATCAGGCCTGGTGGCTTAATTTGGCCGTCGGTGCCGATTACTGTGGAACAGGTTCATGCAGGGCCTGTTGTTGTTTGCGGTTGGCCGCCGCGGATGTGCAATATTTTACTCCTGAGCCGCCGCCGAATTGCCTGTTGGTGTGCGGTCGTTGGAGATTTCGTGGCTGTTTCAACAGGTGCAGCGGCCCGTCCGATGGGTTGCCTCGAGTGGCCGCACGCCTGTCCTTCCTGGTGGGTGCCAATAAAGCGGCTGGTGTCTGGGGGGTGTCCCTATGTTTTTCGTCAAGGGGTTTGGGGGGACTTTTTTGAAAGTTTTTGGGAGCCGTTTTGGGCAGGGCGGGATGGCCGGCGGTGGGTGGCCCGCCGGCTGGCAGCTGCTGGGTGTTATGTGGTTCTGGGTTCCGGTACGTCGTAGAGCGTGCCGTCGCGGAGCATGGCGAACAGGACGTCGCAGCGGCGCCGGGCGAGGGCGATCAGGGCCTGGTTGTGCCGTTTCCCCTCGGCCCGTTTCCGGTCGTAGTAGGCGCGTGAGAGCGGGTCCTTCAGGGCCGCGAAGGCGGAGAGGAAGAACGCCCGTTTCAGGGTCTTGTTGCCCTTTTTCGAGGGGTGGTCCCCACGGATCGAAGTCCCTGACCGCCACGTCACCGGGGCCAGACCGGCGTAGGAGGCCAGGTGCCCGGAGGATTGGAATTCCTTGCCGGCAACCTCTGTGATGATCCGTGCTGCGGTCCTGACCCCTACTGCCGGCATCGAGGTCAGGACCTCGTGAAGAGGGTGGGCCTCCACGAGGGCCTCGACCTTTGTCAGGAGCTCGTCGCGGGCGCCGCGCAGATGTTTGAGCATGGCCGCCAGCTGGGCCAGCACAATGCCTGCGGCGCCGGTTCCGGCGACGACCACGCTCTGCTCGCCCAAGGCGGTGAAAATCTCTGCAGCCCAGCGTTTCCCGGCCCGCGGGGCATGCCTGGCCAGCAGTGTGGCGACCCGGGCCCGGCCTGCCTTGCGCAGCGCCTGGGGCGAGGGATATTTGATCAGCAGCTCGGGCATCGCCGGGTGGTCCAGGTGGGGGCCGATGACCCGTTCCAAGGCGGGGTGGATCTGGGTGAGCAGGCCCCGGATCCGGTTGGAAGCGGCCGTGGCCTGCTTGGCCAGGTCGTCATCGAAACCGCACAGCATCGACAGCTCCGCTGCCTGCTCGTCGGCGACCACGATGGAGCGCAGGGTGTGCGGCAGGGACCGTGCCGCCTCAGCAATGATGGCAGCGTCTCTCGCGTCGGTTTTGGCCTCGCCCGGGTGCAGGTCCGCGATGCGGCGCATCGCCAGGCCCGGAATGTAGCCGACCAGGATGCCCTCGGCCTGGGCCACGGCGACCGGCAGGGCTCCGATCGTTGAGGGCTGGTCCACGACAAGCAACACGGTGCCCTTGTCGGCGACGGCCTTGATGATCGCCCGGAGTTTCCCCTCGTCCTGGGACAGGGCCCGATCCAGGAGCTTCTTACCCTGCCGGTCGATCGCGACCGCGTGGTGATTGCTCTTGCCGACGTCCACGCCTATGAAGATATCGACGGATTCATGGCTCTTGATCAACGCAAACCTCCCAGAAATTGTGTTGTGCAACTCGGTGTTGGCATGTCCTGCGGCGGCAAGGCTCGGCATCCACGTTACGGCTGACCTACACGCTGGTGTCCTGTGCTGGTCCGGTCCCCATTAGCGATCCCCTGGCGCCTATCGGACCCCGGTGACAACACCCCCCGGATCATCAATGACTGGGGGATTTAATCATGCCGGGACCGACAGGCCAACCACCCCAATTCTTACTCAACTAGAGGGGCTACTAAAAAGGTAACGGGGAATGGGGTCGGCACTAGCCACGACTGTATGGTCCTCGTTGAGGGCTTCGCTGCATGCACACTTCTTTGCGGCACTTACGGTTAGCCGATTTGACGGGTTCGCCGTGGCAATCATTTGATCGCATTCCGGGCGAGGGGTTGCGGTGCGACCGCCCGCTTGCGGACTGTGTCGGTTGCCTGTTCCCCTCATTAATTTGTGGGGGACAGGCAACCGGGTGGTCGATATGGTTTGACTCGTTTTATTCGAGGTCAGCGATGGTTCGTCCGGTGCGGTCGGGGGCAAAGACCGAGAACAAGACGCCGGCGAGGGGACCGATAATGCCGAGGGCGAGGGCGAATGGGACGGCGCCGGCGATGGTGAGTGCGAAGAGGGGGAAAATTCCGGCTCCGAGGCCGCGTCCGACGTAGTAGCTGGCGCTGGCTCCGGTGGATCGGATGCGGGTTGGGAAGAATTCGGACATCCAGACCCCGAGTACGCCGAATCCACCGGCGGCCCCGGTGCACATCATGAGGGCCCAGAAGGTGGGTGCGCTCCAGAAGTTGGCGGTGATGTGCGCATTGCCGGTGGTCAGCAGCCAGAGGAACCAGGTAAATCCGATGGTGCCGAAGACGGATGCCAGGGTGAAGGCGTACTTGCGGCGGACCCGGTCGGAGATGATGCCCGTGACTGAGTAGGTGATGATGGTGGCGATGTAGCCAAGGAGGACGATGAGGCTGACTGTGGGCAGGTTTAGTTTTTGGGTTTTGAGCAGGTACGTGGACAGGTAGGCGCCGACTGAGTTGGTTGTCAGGAACATCGCTGTGGAGAGGACCATGAAGACCACGGTGCCGTACACGAATCGGGGGCGGAAGATGTCGAACACGGGGACCTTGGAGCGGCGCAGCTCGTCGGGAAGGGTTCCGGCCTTGCGGTGTTCCTGGTAGACCAGCCATTGTTTGGACTCGGGCAGGAGTTTCAGGGACGCGATTCCGATGACGAGGCTGGTCAGGCCGACGGTGATGTACCCGGCGCGCCAGCCGAGGTCGTGGCCCAGCGTGGTCAGGAAAAAGAAGAGGATGCCTTCGGTGAGGATTTCGCCGACGAAATACATCGATTGAATGATTCCGCCCATGGTGCCACGTTTTTTTGTTTGCCAGCATTCGGTGAACATGGAGAATGAGAGCCCGAACAGCCCGCCCATGCCGACTCCGGCCAGCAGCCTGGAGAGGAGGAAGGAATCGTAGCCTGTGGCCAGGCCTCCCCATGTGGCGGCGATGCCGAATGCTATGACGGAGATGGCGAAGGTCCGGCGGCGGCCTAGGATGTCCCCGAGTGAGCCGAAGACAAAGCCGCCAAGGATGGACGCGAAGCCTTGTACTGTGGCGACCTTGATCAGGGCCAGTGTGGAGACGTGGAGGCTGGCGGAGACGTAGGCGAGGGGGTAGCCGATCAAGTTCAGCTCAGCGCCGTCAAAGAGTGTTCCGAGCAGGGCAAAGGCCAGGATGAACCGGATCTCCCTGCGTGTGTAGAGCATTGAGAGTCCGCTTGACTGGGCGGTTCCTGCACGGTCGGCCATGGGACCTCGGTGGTGCGTGAGGGCATGGGAGGTCGTTTGTGGCTCGCTCATTGCGATGCCTCCTTCTCCAGCTGCGCGCTGGGGTCGTCGTTGACCAAGGTGGAGAGTAAAGAAGTTGGGAGGAGGGATGGCGGGCGGTCAGCCCGCCATCCCTGGAAATCGGGGATCAGGCCGGGACGGTGACGCTGCCGAGATTCGCTGACTTCAGAGCCTGGGCGATTTCATCGCCGGCACCGTCGGCCAGGGGCAGCAGCGGGCGCCGGACTGTGGCGTGCTCGAGAATTCCGCGGGCGACAAGTCCTTCCTTCAGGGCGACGGTGCCCTCCATGTGTGATCCGCGGTGGTAGACCGTTTTGGTTACCGGCAAGAGGCGGTCGTGGATGGCGCGGGCGGCCGCATAGTTCTTGGCCTTGCCGGCTGCGATCAGCTCCACGAGGGGCTCGGGGGCGAGCCCGCCGTAGCCGACCAGGGCGCCATCGACATCGAACATGGTGTGCAGAAGGTACTCGTCATGGCAGGTGAGGATCTGCAGGTCCGGGTAGGTGGCGCGCAGCACGGGAATTTCGGTGTCCCACCGCTTCATGTTCCGGACACCATTTTTGGTGGCGAACACCCCCTCCTGGCCCGCGATCTCCAGCTGGGTCTCGAGATCGTAGCTCGCCTTGGTGGCGTCCGGGTACTGGAAGAGAATCAGCGGCAGGCCGGATGTCTCGTAGATTTCCTTGTAGCGGGTCTGGGGGGCGCCTTTTTGGTAGCCGAAGCGAAGCCATCCGTGGGATGGGTAGACCAGGCCGGCGGCGGCACCGGCGTCGACGGCACGCTTCGCTTCTACGGCCGCGACCATGTTCCCCTCGCCGGTGATGCCGGCAATGATCGGCAAAGAGTCATTGACTGCCTCCCTGAAAGAACGGATGACGAGTGCCTGCTCGTCCTGGGTAAGGAATGTTCCTTCGCCCGCATGGCCAAGGACAACCAGGCCCTTGACACCCTCGACGCCAGCCAGCCAGCCACCGAGGCGGTGGATTGAGTCGACGTCAACGCTGCCGTCACGGTTGAACGGTGTTACCGGTGCGGGAACAAGCCCGCGAAGATCGATGGTCATCAGAACTACCTCTGTCTTGTTGATCGTAATCCCGCTAGACTGTGAAAACGATTGCGGGAACGTTTTCATTTTGCAACGTGTCTCATCTCACTGTCAAGGGCCAGTTGTTCACTAGAACGAAATAGAGTGTCGTGTAGGACATTCGTGAATGGGAGAATTCGCATGGAACCCACTGCCGCCGGCGCAAGTATCACCCTCAAGGACGTGGCCGCGGCCAGCGGGGTCAGTCTTTCCACTGCCAGCCGCGCCTTGGATGATCGGGGCACAGCTTCGCGTTCAGCGGCGGCCGAGCATGTCCGGGAAGTTGCAGAACGGCTCGGCTACCGTCGAAACTCCTTCGCGTCCAGTCTCCGGCGGGGGGAAACCCGAACGTTGGGAGTGCTCGTTCCACGCCTCAGTGATACCGTCATGGCGCTGATGTTCGAGGAACTCGAGCGCGCCGCATCCAGCCGGGGATACTTCGCCATGGTCGCCACAAGCGGGGACGATCCCGACGACGAACAACGTGCCGCCGAAACGCTTTTGGACCGCAACGTCGACGGCCTGATCCTCGCAACGGCCCGACTCGATGACGAACTGCCCCGGCGGCTTCGCAAACGCGGCGTGGCGCACGCCCTGGTCCTGCGCACCGACGGCGTAAGTCCCTCCTCACTAGGTGACGACGAAGTCGGCGGCTATTTGGCGGTCCGCCATCTTATCGATTTGGGCCACCGTGACATCGCGGTAGTGACCGGGCCTTCCTTTACCTCCAGTGCCGTCGGCCGGCTCGCGGGCGCACGCAGGGCTTTTGCCGAGGCCGGCATCGACGCGCCCGCAAAATGGCTGCTCGCCGCCGGTTACGGCATTGAAAACGGGTACACCGCCGGAGAAACAATCCTCGGCGGGCACGCCGCGAACCGCCCAACCGCAGTGTTCGCAGCCAACGACAACATCGCTTTGGGAGTGATCGCGGCGGCACACCGCTTCGGCGTCGCCATCGGCGAGGACCTGGCCCTCGTCGGATACAACGACATACCCCTCTCAGCCAGGCTCTCCACGCCCCTGTCATCGGTCCACGTTCCCCTGGCTCAAATCGCCGGAACCGCAATCGACCTCGTTTTCAACCCGGACATGGGACCCCGCATACGCAAAGCCATGCCCACCCTAATTCCCAGGGCATCGAGCGGCCCCCCAAGGCAATTTGACTAAAAGCGTGGCCCGGCAGGTCGGTCGCCAGCACGGCGGTTCCCTGTGGTTTCCGAACGGGGCACGGCATGCCGAGTCTGCAAAGTGCGGCCGGTGGCGCCACCTGATTAGGCTCATGGGGACTGCCGGCGGCGGCAGGCGAACGGGGCCGGAGTTTTCGGAATAAATCTACTGGGAGCGAGTCCTTTCCAGGAATATGTACTCACAGAACTCATATGGAGTGTCATACTCATAGAACTCATAAGAACTCACAAAGGATGCCCGCGTGGACAACCCTTTTCGCCCTTCGGCTGGCGCCACCCCACCGCACATTATTGGCCGCGAGGGACTTTTGGATGAATTTAGCTATGGCCTGAGTCTGGGGTCCGGCGCTCCGGGCCTGTTGGCCATCTTTACCGGGGCCCGCGGCATCGGCAAGACGGTCATGCTTGGGGAGACCCATGACCTGGCCCGGGAGCATGGATGGGCCGTGATCGCGGAAACGGCGACGGATGGTTTCATGGCCAGGATCGGTGAAGCCATGCTCCAGATCTCCGAGGAACTGGGTGATGGTCCGCGAACCCGCCGTATCACCGCCATCGCCGCTGCCGGATTCAGCATCACCACCCAACTGCCGCCCGAACGCCAGGTTGCCTGGCGGAATATCGGCGAACAGCTGCTTGCCCTCCTGGATACGCACGGCACCGGGTTGGTCATCACGGTTGATGAGATCCACGCCGCCAATCGAACCGAACTGGCCCAACTGGCCGCCAGCGTCCAGCACTTCATCCAGGACCGGCTGCCAGTCGCCCTGGTCTTCGCGGGGCTGCCAGCTGCCGTCTCAGATCTGCTCAACGAAGGTGTGGCAACCTTTTTGCGCCGCGCTGACAAGATCGACCTGCATGCCGCCGCGATCCATGAAGTGGAAACATCCTTCACCGAAACATTCCAGGAAGCGACCTTCAGCATTGCTCCGGCCCTGCTGCGCCGGGCTGCGGAGGCTACAGGCGGCTACCCCTTCCTCATCCAGCTAGTCGGCTACTTCCTGTGGCGGGAAGCCGAAAACCATGACGGCGTACTGGACGGTCCGGCTGTCGGCCGGGCCATCGAGGCAGCCAACCGCCGCAATGCACGCACCGTGGTCGAGGCGGCACTGTCCACGGCATCGCCCAAGGACCTTGAATTCCTTCATGCCATGGCCCAAGACGACAGTGCGGCAACGGCCAGCGACATTGGCAGAAGGCTCGGGGCCAAATCAAACCTTGTCGCCAACTACCGCCTCCGACTCATCGAGGAAGGACTCATCGAACCCGCAGGGCACGGCAAGGTGGATTTCGCCATACCGGGCCTGCGCGACTACCTCCGCTCCAAGCCCACGGCCTAAGCCCGCCGTCCAAGCCACTGTTTGCCAGCATCAGCGTTGTTGGTGCGTTGCATCGGATTCGCGATGCGAGTGAGAAAGCCCTCGCCTTGCTGGCAAATCAGGCCGCCCGGCAGAACACGGACGACTCGTCCCGGTAGTGGCACGTGGGGGGGCGCTACGGTCGGGAAGCGAAGCGTCGATTCGGCCGCCAATGGAGGGGAACATGACGGGCCGAAGGGGGGTGCATGAGTTGTGGTTGGATGGTGGGATGAATTCGATCTACCGTTTCTCTGCAGATGATGCCGATATCGATCGGGAACAAGTGCATCAGTGGCTCAGCGAGGAGAGCTACTGGGCGGAGGGAAGGTCCCGTGCAACGCAAGACCGGGCGATTGAAGGATCCCGAAATTTCGGCGTTTATGAGACAGGGTCGGGCCGGCAGCTCGCTTACGCACGTGTAGTCACGGACGGCGTCACTTTTGCCTGGCTTTGCGATGTGTTTGTCGCTGCAGAGGTCCGGGGGCAGGGTATCGGCGTCGCCCTCATTAACGGGGTAATGGATGTATTCGAGCCGCTGAACTTGAAGCGCATGCTTCTGGCTACGGAGGACGCCCAGGGTCTTTACGCAAAGTTCGGGTTCGAACCGTTAGCCGCCCCCTCGCGCTGGATGGAAAGACAGCGCAACAATTAGCCCGTCCAAGGCCAACCGAACGGGGCCATCCCGCCTGCGGCTATTCCCTTGCGGTAGCGGCTCCGCCTTTGCCACTGGGTTTGTCTCCGCCGTGCATCTTGCGTGCCGTGAGTGACTCTCCGCCGGGTGCCGGCTGCCATCCGGCGCATTCGTTCAATCTCCAACGTGTTTTTCCGTCCTGACACTTTGAAAGCCTCATTGCGCTCGTGCTGAGCAGGAGGCTGCCAGTATTGAACTCACCTCCAGGGGAGAGTCTCCACGTTGGTCAGCGAGACGTTGACGGCCAGGACGCAGCGAGGCAATGTATGCGGTCCTGTAATAACTTCGTCGAAATCAAGTGCGTCGAATAGCTGTCTCGGCCCGTTTTCGTTCAGCTGCCATCAAGAATCTCGAACGAGGACCTTGGTTCTCTATCGAGTCGACGTGATACCTGCATCAATGTGCTATCGAATGGCGGTGCAGGGCCGCCACAAAGCCGCCCACGAAGGTGTCGCCCAGGCCGATCGTGGTGGGATGCTCTACGTCGATCGTGATGCCTGGGAGGCAGTGGACTGAGTCGCCCAGCTTCGTGTTGATCGACTCGGCAAACTCTGCTCCCAAGGCGTTGGGGCTGAGCTCGGCCACAGACTCGTAATCCGCTGCCGTGAAGCCGTCGCCGTGACGGTACCTGGTGCTGGCCATGGTGATCCCGCCCCGCAGGCCAGCGTCGTGCTTAGCGGCGTCGGCACCATACGCCAGCGACCAATACTTGCTGTGCACCACCAAAGCGTCCGCCGGAATGAGGTCCTGCAGTTCCGCCAGAGCATCGCACATGCCGCCCACGTCCAGCAGGTCCAGAGGCCGGCCCACGTAGGCCTGCATTTCGTCCTCGTTCATGCTGTAAATATCCACCGCGCCTACAATCGAGTCACGGACCTGCTGGCTCATCTCAGGAACATGGAAGCCGGCATCCTCGTAGAAAACCACCGCGGAAGCAGGCAGCTGCGCCATGTGTTCCTTCAGGCTCACCAACCGCTGTTCCAGCACGTCCGGTTCCTGGATGGAGTTGAAGCCGGAGACCATAAACACCTCGGCCTCGGCAAGCGCCGCCCCCAGCCCGGCGCTGAGTTGGAGCTCGCGATTGGGAGGGTCATTGGCGTAGATGACCCGGTTCGGGTGCGGCATCACCAGGTCGATGTCGCCGCTGCGGATCCGTTCGCCCTCCGGGTACTGCACAATCAGGTGCGGGTCGGTGGTGTCCTCCGATGCGCTGCACAGGTAGTCAACGCCGGCCGGCAACAGCTCCCGGACGGTGTCGTCAATGCTCACCAGGTGCACGGTGCTGTCCACGCCGAGAGCACGCATCGCCAGTGCTGCCCGCACGCAGGTGCCGCCGAGCGTCAACCTGCGATCGAACCGGCTCGCGAACTGCTCGACGATGTCCGAGGACGTCACGAACCGTTCCCCGCCCACGCCGTCGCGCAGGAATGCCAGCAGGGTGAGGAGCAGGGCTCGCTCGCTGTCGACCGGGATTGAAGCGCTGAGTTCGGAGGCGCTGACGCGGTACTCCGAAATCAGCCCTTCAATCACCGAGGAGTCCCACACGATCTCGTAGTCGACCGTACCGCCCAGCCCGAGTACGAGTTTGTTATTCATAGTGGAACGGTTCCTTCTCTTAGTAAAGCGCTGCCTTGCCGGCGGCGTTGAACAGGTCGATCTTCTGCGCGGCCGTCACTTTCATGGCGGCGATGCAAGGCGGCTGGATGGTGTTCGGCTCGCGCACCGAGGCATCTGTGGCCAGAATCTCGCGCATCTTGTCATGATAGGCGGTCTTTATATCGCTGGAGATGTTGATCTTGTTGACGCCCAGAGACACCGACTTGCCGATCTCCTCGTCCGGGTTGTTGGAGCCGCCGTGCAGCACCAGAGGGATGCAGACCTTCTCTTGAATCTGCTGGAGCAAGTCGAGTTTCAGCTCAGGGGTGACACCCTGCGGGTACAGACCGTGGCAGGTGCCGATGGCGATGGCCAGACTGTCCACGCCGGTTTCTGCAATGAACCGTACGGCGTCGTCGGGGTCCGTGTAGATGATGGTGTCGGTGCCGGCCTCGGCGTTGCCGTCAGTCTTCCCAATGGTGCCCAGCTCGCCCTCGACGGAGATGCCCACTGCGTGTGCAGCGTCCACCACCTTCTTGGTGATGGCCACATTCTCATCGAAGGGGAGCAGGGAGCCGTCGATCATGACGGAGGTGAAGCCGCTCTTGATGGCCAGCAGCACTTGCTCGTAGCTGGCGCCGTGGTCCAGGTGGATGGTGACGGGGACGGTGGACCGGTGCGCCCTGGCGATGATGGCCGGCAGCATGTCGACGCCGATGTGGCTGAGTTCGTCCGGGTGGATGGCGACGATGAGCGGTGAGTCCTTCTCCTCACTGACTTCAAATAGACCGTTCATCATGGCGTAGTCGCTGACGTTAAACGCCGGGACGGCGAAGTTGTTCTTGTTTGCTACGTCGAGCAGATCGATGCCGTTCATCAACATGGTGATTCTCCTGGGATTGTTGTTGGGCTAATGGAAAATTGGGGGTTAACTCTTGACTCCGCCGGCGGTCAGCCCGCCGATGAAGTACCGCTGGAAGAACAGGAAGAAGATCAGAACGGGGATGCAGCCGAGGATGCTCATGGCCATCATTTCGTTCCACTGGTAGGAGTGCTGGCCCATGAGCAATTGGATGCCCACGGGCACGGTCCGCATGTCCACGGAACGGGTCAGGGTCAGCGCGAACAGGTATTCATTCCACGCGATCATGAACGTGTAGATGCCCACCGACACGATGCCCGGGATGGACACCGGTACCAGGACCCGCCACAGGGCCGCGAACGAGCTTGCCCCATCCACTTTGGCGGCCTCGTCGAGCTCCTTGGGGATGGTGTTGAAGTAGCCGGTCATCATGATGATGGCGTAGGGGAGCGTGAACACCATGTACGTCAGGATCAGGCCCTGGTACGTGTTGTAGAGCCGCAGCACCACCATCAGGCCGAAGAACGGGATGAGCAGCGTGATGGGCGGCACCGCCTGGACGCTGACGATGATCATGTTCAGCGGGTGTTTGCCCTTGAATTGGTAGCGGCTGAACGCATAGGCGGCCAGGATGGCCACGATCAGCGTCAGGATGGTCACCCCGATCGACACGACATAGCTGTTGATGAAGAACCGCACCTTGGCGGGGTCCGTCAGGATGGTGGTGTACGCCGTCAGGGAGAAGTTCTCCGTGATGATCCGGGGCGGGAATTCGAAGATTTCGGAGTTTGCCTTGAATGAGCTGACCGCCATCCAGAACACCGGGAACGCGGCGAATACGGCCCCCGTGAGCAGGGCGATGATGATGCCGGCCTTGCTGGCCACCCTCTTCTGCGCCTTCGTCATGGTCATCTCAATCCCTCGCCTTCTGGTGCCGGATGTAGAAGAAGGCCAGGATCATCGACAGCAGAAGAATGACGACGGCGGCAGCGGAGGCCAGCGAGAACTGGTACTGGCTGAACGCCAACTTGTAGGTGTAGGTGCTGAGCATCTCGGTGACGTTGATGGGTCCGCCGCCGGTGGTCATCCAGATCAATGCGAACTGTTGCGAGGTCCAGATCAGATCGAGCATCGCCATGCTGATGATGATCGGCTTGAGCTGGGGCAGTGTGACATGCAGGAACCTCTGGAAGTTGTTGGCGCCGTCGACGGTGGCCGCCTCGTACAGGTCCTTGGGGATGCCCTGCAGGCCGGCCAGGATGCTCACCATGTAGAACGGGTACCCCGCCCAGATGTTGATGAACGTGACCGCGAACAGTGCCGTGCCCGGGGAGGACAGCCATTCAATCTTGGAATCGATGATGCCGGCATTCATCAGCAGGAAGTTGATGACGCCGTTGGGGTCAAGGAGCAGCCGCCACAGCACAGCGATGATGGCCACCGTGAACAGCCAAGGGAGCACATAGACCGCTCGGAACAGGGCCTTGAAACGAGTGCCCAGGAGCGGGGAGTTCAGCAGCATGGCGAACAGCAGGCCCAGCACGATGTGGGCCGCCACGCTGGCGAAGGTGAAGGCCAAAGTATTGGCCAGGGCTGTGTGGAACACGCTATCCGTCAGGATCGTGACGTAGTTGTCCAGGCCCACGAACTTCGGGTGCTTGGTCATGATGACGTTGTTCATGAACGAATACCCGATGACCATGACGATCGGCACCAGCATGAGCACGAACATCAGGATGACGGTAGGCGAAACGAACCCGTACGGGGCCAGCCGGCGCTTCAGGCCGCCCCAGCCGGCCTTCCTTGGTTTGACCGGGTCAGCCGGCCACTGCGTTTCCAGCAGCGGCTCGGGATCTTTGAGAGTGGATTTCATGGGGGAGGGCTCCTAGAACGATTTCATCCAGGTGGCTTGGGCGTTGGCGAGCAGTTTGTCGACGTTCTGCTGGCCGCTGAGGGTCTTTTGGAGTTCCTCGTCGAAGCTGCGCATCAGCTGCTCCGCCACGGGCAGGCCCACGAACTCGTTGGCCGGGTAGCCGCCCTTGTAGATCTCGAATGCCTTCTTGAACAAGGCATCGCTGTCCACAAAGTCGGGCACAGCCTTGGTGTTGCCGGGGAAGGAATTGGACAGCGAGGACAGCTTGGCGTTGGTTTCCTCGCTCATCAGGAAGTCCACCAGCTTCCAAGCCTCGGCCTTGTTGGGCGAGTTGTCCGCAATGCCGATGCCCCAGGCTGCGTAGGGGATGCCCCTCTTCCCCGTGAAGCCGTCGACGGCGGGAACGGCGGAGATGCTGAACTTCAGCTTCGGGTTGTTCTCCCTGATCAGCTTGATGTGGGCCAGGGAGTCGATCATCATACCCACCCGGGCGTTTGTGAACTCCTCCACCTTGTCCTGTTCCTTCATGGTCAGGGCGCCGGGGGACACTACCTTCTTGTCCCAAAGATCCTGGACAAAGTTGACGGCGCTATGGACGGCGTCGTTCGTGAGATCGGGCTTGCCGTCCTTGAGCATGCTGCCGCCGGAGGCCCACACCCAGGACATGACATCGTTTTGGATGCCGTTCGGGGCTTCCTGGGACAACGGGAGCACCCAGCCCTTGACGTTGGAGTCGACCTTGCTAATGGCGACGGCGGCCGCGGTGAATTCGCTCCGAGTTGACGGGGGCTTGGACACCCCGGCCTTGGCCAGCAGATCGTCGTTGGTGAACATCGGGTAGACGAAGTTCACGGCCGGGATCATCAGCGTGGTGCCGTCGATCTTGACCTGGCTGGCCAGCTGGCTTTGGTCGTACTTGGATTCCTTCATCAGGGCTGACAGATCGGCGAGCGAGCCCTGCTTGGAGAAGTCGTTGATCCAGGCGCCGTCCAGGCCGACGACGTCAGACATGGTGCCTGCAGCCGCACCGGCGATGACCTGTTCCTTCGTGGAGGCGTAGGGCCCGCTCAGGAGCTTGACCTTGATGCCGGGGTTCTTCGCCTCAAAGGTGTCCATCAAAGTGCGCAGCGAGCCCTTGGGCAATTCGGGCTCCCACCACTGGGCGAATTCCAGGGTGACCGTTCCATCAGCAGACTTGCCCGCATTGGCCGTGCCACAGCTTGCCGTCATCGCGACCGCGGCCGCCATTCCAAAGTATCCAAGGACATTTCGCCTTGACAGAGCATCGTTGCCCATTTTGCCACTCCCATCTCAGACGTGCTGATATACGCCCATTTATGCGTCCTGATGCACGATTCTCTCGACCATATCTGCAAAAAACAGCAGACGTCAAGCAAAATTCCGCAAAAAGTTGTAATAATTGCTTATGACTACGAACATGGCGTCCGCTACAGACCGAGATGGATCAACCCGCCACCTGCCGGCGGGGCGCAAGGCCGTGCTGGCGGCCTACGTGCAGGAAGCCGGGGAAGTGACTGTAGCCGAACTGGCTGCGCGCCTGGATGTATCCACCGACACCATCCGCCGAGACCTTGACCGCTTGGACCGCGACGGCGTCCTCATCCGCACTCATGGCGGCGCCGTCAGCCTGTCCTCGCTACCGCAGGCCGATACCGGCATTGACGTGCGCCTGCGCCTGCAGGCGTCTGCCAAGGAAACCATAGGTGCCTTGGCCGCCACTCTGATCCAGGACGACTCCGTCGTCATGATTAACGCAGGAACGACCAACCTAGCCGTGGCTCGCCACATGGGTGAGTGCCGCGGGCTCACGGTGGCCACGAACAGCCTGCGTCTTCCTGCGGAGCTGTCCTCCAAGGCTTACCGCGACCTGTACGTTTTTGGCGGGACCTATCACCAGGTGGCCCAGGCGACTATTGGGCCTGTGAGTTTCCAGGCAGCCATTGGGGGGAAGGAACTCGGCGTCCAGTGCGATCTGGCGCTGCTGGCTGTGGGCGCCGTCTCAGTTGAGGGCGGTTACTCCACCAGTAACGTCGCCGAGGCTGTCATGATGAGTGAGATGATGGCGAACGCGTCCCGGGTGGCCTTCCTGGCCGATTCCTCCAAGTTCGGCCGGCGACTGTTTGCGCAGGTGGCCGAACTGGGCCGAGCGGACTACTTCGTCACTGACTGTGCGCCTCCGGATGAGATTGCCGCGTTGCTGGTAGCCAACGAGGTCGAAGTCATGTATCCACCCGCGGTGGCCAGCTAGGAGCCGGCGCATGTCCATATTGCGGCTGTCCGGCAACCAGCCCGCCAACCGGTTCTATCGCGGCGGGGCCAAGATCAGGGCCTTCAGGGCAGGGAAAGGTGCTGCGGCCTCAGGCAGCCATGTTCCCGAGGACTGGGTGGGTTCGACGACAACCATTTTCGGGGAAGCATCCCTTGGCTTGAGTCGTGTGGCCGGTGGTCAATCCCTCCGGGATGCTGTGGCTGAGGACCCCGTCCACTGGCTGGGTGAGGAGCACGTGATCGCCTTTGGTGCGGACACAATGGTATTGGTGAAGATGCTCGACGCCGGCCAGCGCCTGCCCGTCCATCTCCACCCGACGCGGCACTTTGCCGCCACGCATCTGGGGCGGCACCACGGCAAGGCGGAAGCGTGGCTGGTCCTGGAAGGCGGCATCGTCCACCTCGGATTCCGGCATGACGTGCTTGCTTACGAGCTTGCCGAATGGGTCAGGACGCAGGACACTTCGGCGATGCTGGACGCCATGCATGCGATCGAAGTTTTCCCCGGCGACAGTGTTTTTGTGCCGCCGGGAATGCCCCACGCCATCGGCGAAGGCGTCTTCCTGGTCGAGGTCCAGGAGCCGGAGGACTTGTCTATCCTGCTGGAATGGGACGGATACGCTCTGGACGGCACCTCGAAAGGACACTTGGGATTGGGTTTTAGGACCGCTCTGTCAGCCATCGATCACCGGGGTCGCTCCGAAGCCAAGATCGGTGCGCTGATAACGCGGGCCGGAGCGTCGACCCTTGCAGCCGGCAGTGAAGTGTTCTTCCGGGTCGAACGCCTGACAGCTTCCGGGCGGATCGAGCTCGACGCTGGGTTCGGCGTCATTGTTGTGACGGTGGGGGAGGGGAGCCTCGAAACTGCCGATGGCCAGCGTTTGGCCGTCGCCGCCGGTGACACGCTCCTGGTTCCGTTCGGTGCGGGACGCGTGTTGGCGGGCGGCTCCATGGACTTCATCTGGTGCAGGCCGCCGATGCCAGGGCCGGAGCATTCGGTGTCCTCAACCTCCGGAGCACGATCCCGGACATCTCTCTAGCCTCTATGCGATCGCCAGCCTCGCTCCCGCCCAAAACTTGCCACCCTTGTGCACTTGAAGCGTCAACTCCACCTGCAAGAAGTTTCCACCGGTGCACCTCGCAGTAAGCAGCCCGGCACACAATTGCGGAAACAACGACGCACCCACGCATGCAGAGCTGTGCGGAGTTCGCGCGGAGGATGTCGATCAGACGCCCAAACAATGGCGAGCAGCATTGGCATATTTCATTGCTGCTATTGGTCTGGGGTGCATCGGGCCAGGAGACGAATTACGTTTCGGTTGAACAAGCCGAGGCGGGTGCCGGGCCGATCTCGTAAGGGGGTGCCGCCGTCGAACGTATACCGTACGACGGCGGCACCCGCCTTTTAAGGGGCGGCGGTCGGCAGTCGGTTATGAGTATTTGCCGTGCCAGTCCTTTTTCTCCAGGCGGTTGACTTGGACTGCAGGGAACCATTCGAGCCGGTAGGCTCCGTCGTCGTCATACCAGGCAACGAGCTCATAGGAGCGCGTGTACGCAACGGCGGCGCCGTGGAGCTCGCCAACTTTGACGAGCGGCGTTGCCAGGGGGAGAAGCGCTGGGGCTCTCAGTCGCTGCGGTCGGGGTGGTTGTTGGAGGCTGCAACGATCTCCATGAGCTTCGAATCAGGATCGAATCCATTCCTGACTTACGATTCCAGTGAGATGAATCTGACGCGGCCATCGAAGGATCCACGACCAACTTCGTAACGCCGGGCTCGGAGGGCGAACGCTCCCGGCTCCAAATCTCACTCGTCCAGGAGTGTCAAATCCGTGGAATCTCGCGGCCTCGGCGTCCGTGCGTTGAAAAGAGGAAGTCCGTCCTGCGCAAAAGGGGGAGTCAAATCGGAAGAATCTTTCGCTGAATTGGGGGAGTAAAAGGGGAGTTGGCCTGAAATATGCTGCCTCTGCGGGACATAACCGCAGGTCAGGGCCACATTGGTGCCCCGGGTCGGACTCGAACCGACGGCCAAGAGAATCTAGTCATCTGGCTTTTGCATGGTGTCGTTGACTGCCAAAATCGGCGTGTTTTGGCGGTACTTCGTTGGTTCCGAAGGCTGTGGCATGTCGTGCATTGGCGTAGTTCTAGATTGAAAAGGGGAAGTAAAAGGGGAGTGGATGCTTTCCGCTCCCGATGTAATTTTGGCTTGTACGTCCATTCCCGCAACGAACAGGCTTGCCAGCAATTTGCCATGGAGCAACGCATGCCCTCAGCTGTTCTTACCATTTTACGCCTCGGGCGTCGATCGAGGAGATGCCCGCTCTTCGGGAATGCGAAACACTAGTCGGTGCTCGTTGCGGGCGACCTCGTGGCATTTTTTGGTTCAGATTGCCGGTTGGCTAACGGCCGGGGACAGTGAGCGGCCTCTCGCGCGCGTGTGACCTTTGCCCTGTAATTTAGGGTGTCTGGCTGCTGGACCAGAATTCCATCAGCAGATTTTGTCACTTTTGCTCTGATATTTTAGAGCTCTCTTCCTGGCCAAGGTTGATTTGCTCGCGGAGGGCAGTCCGACGCCAGTCAGGCAGTGAAGATTCCTTTATGGGTTCCGCGGCGGCCCCGACGGATTCATAGGGACGACCCATTTGGGTCGTGACGTTCTTGAGTGGTTGGAGCTCAGGGTCATGGCATATTCGTGCGACGCCGGCCTTGAGTTCTGTGCCCGCGCCGTTGGCGGGATGCCCGTTTACCCCGCGCGATGAAATTGCCCGCAATGGTGCGGGGGCTGTGTGTCACTGGCCTCAAGAACGAGGCACTTATCGCTATCCCCGCATCTCGTGCAGGCAGTGCGATATTCGGCCCCATCGACACACCCGCAAACGTGTGACTAGTCGCTATTCACTGCGTAGGCGCTCAGCGTAATCTTCCTTTGTCTCGTCTGTGTAGAGGTACTTCTCCACAGTCTCAGCGCGTATTCTCCCCGCGTTGACATCGTTGAGGGTCTCCACTGCGGCAGCCTCACCAAACTCATCCATCAGCTTGTTGAATGTGACCCCATCCAGCTTGTTCTTTGCCACGAAATGAACCTCCCCTTGCCCTTGGCTTCGCGAAGGGCCTCGTACTTCTCGGCACGGCGCCGCGAAATGTCACACTAACCTACTGCGGCCCGGGTAGTCGAATAGCTTGCCATGGAAGTGGAAGGACACGCAGAAACGACGCCATGCCCGCCGCTCGGCTCCTGCGGTGAGGTGCGGGGTACGTCGTCGTCGGAATTAGTCCTCGACTTCGAGCACCTCGTAGTCTGCCTCTACCCCTTCACTGGACGCTGGGTAATCACCTGGATTTGACAAATGAAGAACTTCACCGCCGGCGCCGAAGTTGCTAACTTGCTCTAACCCGAACTCCTCGGCTTCGCTCTCTGTCTCGAAGACCTCATCGAGCTCCTCTCGATCCCCATCTGAGTACGTCATGACCACCTTGAAACTCATACCGACCCGCCTCGCTCGAGCATCTTGTTCAGACCTGTGACCCTATCGTAGCCTGATCGTTCGTGTAACGACCCTAGCGAATAATTAACTGGGGAGCAGACGGAGCTGCTGCTTCCACCCAGACGGGGGGAAAGGTGAATTGAGCCCCTGCATCAGCCGCTTCTAGGAACACGTACTTGACCGCACCCGCGCCAGAATGTCAAGGGCCATGAGCTTCTGCCCACCAGCGGCCAGGTTTTCTGCCCGCTGGTGGCCAGTATGAATGCCCGGATATGGCCATGAGATCTGTCCGCAATTACAGGTTTGTGGTTGGCCATTCTGGTCCGGTGTTTTAGCTTAGTTGTGCTACTCCTTTCCCTGCCAGGGCCTGGGTCAGCCTGACGGAGTCCCCGCTGGTC
>NZ_JAAMFM010000037.1 GCF_013376105.1 Arthrobacter wenxiniae | reverse complement strand
GGCTCTGCCGGTCAGCCGGTCAGCGTGCCGGCCGGGGCGGCGCGTAACGCGGCGACCGCCAATGACGCCCCGGCACGGCGACATGGCTAAAGTTTGTGTTGTGCGCAACTATTCGCTGGAAACAGAACCTACGGAATTGGTCAGTCCCTGGCTCGAGCCGCTGATCGACGAGGTCACCGCATTCCGGCGCGAGCTGCATGCCCACCCCGAACTGTCGTTCCAGGAGCACCGCACCACCGCGGCCATCTACGACCGCCTCGCCGCCGCCGGACTCTCGCCGCGCCGCCTGGACGGGACCGGCGTCATTGTTGACGTGGGGGAGGGCCCCATTGCGACGGCGTTGCGCGGGGACATTGACGCCCTGCCCATCATCGAGGAGACCGGGCTGCCCTTTGCCTCCCGCAACCACGGGGTGACCCACGGCTGCGGCCACGACATCCACACCGCCACCATGCTGGGCATCGCGCTGGTCCTTTCCCGGATGCACAATGACAAGCCGCTTGGCGGCACGGTCCGCATCATCTTCCAGCCCGCCGAGGAAACCCTGCCCGGCGGCGCGCTGGCCTGCATCGACCAGGGCGCACTCGACGGCGTGCCGCGCATCCTGGCGCTGCACTGCGACCCCCGCATTGAAGTGGGCAGGATCGGCACCCGGATCGGGCCCATCACGAGCGCCTCGGACACCATCAAGATCGAACTGACGGGCCGCGGCGGCCACAGCTCGCGCCCGCACCTGACCGAGGACCTGGTTTTCGCGCTGGCCCAGATCGCCATCAACGTCCCGGCCGTGCTGTCCCGCCGCGTGGACGTGCGCAGCGGCGTGTCCATGGTGTGGGGCCAGATCAGCGCAGGCTCGGCGCCGAACGCGATCCCCGGCCACGGCGTCATGAGCGGCACCATGCGCTGCCTGGACCGCGAGGCCTGGCATGCAGCCGGTGAACTGCTGGACGCGGTGGTCCAGCAGGTGGCGGCACCCTATGGCGTGGACGTGCAACTGGAACACACCCGCGGCGTGCCGCCGGTGGTCAACTCCGAACATGAAACGGCGATCATCGAGGCCGCCGCCCGTGCCGAACTGGGCGAGGACTCCGTGGTCCTGGCCCCGCAGTCCATGGGCGGGGAGGACTTTGCCTGGTTCCTGCAGGGGGTCCCGGGCTCGTTGATGCGCCTGGGCACCCATGTCCCCGGCGGCGAGGAATACGACCTCCACCGCGGCGACTACATTGCAGACGAGCGCGCCCTCGCCGTGGGCATCCGCGTCCTGACGGCCGCGGCCCTGCGGACCCTGCGCGCCGCCTGACCCTCCGCGGAGTTGGCGACAACCACCGCCCTCATTGTTGAGGTTGGACTTGATCCCCCCCTCCTTGGGGATCAGCTCCAACCGGTCTGCGGGGCGGGCCTTGTCAAGTTGTGCACAATTTAGTTGTGCACAACCAAAAACAGGGGTAGGCTGTGGCCATGTCCGAACGCAGCATCCTCAAGCGCCAAGTCTGCTTCTCCCTGTACGCAGCTTCCCGCGCGGCCACCGCCGTCTACCGCCCCCTCCTCCAGGAGCTGGGCCTGACCTACCCGCAGTACCTGGTCATGCTGCTGCTGTGGGAGCGTGACGGCGCCTCCGTCCGGGAACTGGGGGAGGAGCTCCAGCTTGATTCCGGCACGCTGTCCCCGCTGCTCAAGCGCCTGGAGTCCGCAGGCCTGCTGGAGCGCCGGCGAGCGCCCGACGACGAACGCCGGGTGGCCGTGCACCTCACCGCCCGCGGCGCGGCGCTCCGCGAACAGGCCGCCAGGGTTCCCGCGCAAATCGCCGCGGCCGCCGGCCTGACGCGCGCCGAGGTCGAGCAGCTGAACAGCACGCTGGCCAGGTACACCGATGCCCTGCAGGCCCACGTCAAATAGCCAAAAAGCCAAACAAACCGAAGGAATCCCCATGAGCGCCTTGTACACCGCCCGCGCCCTCGCCACCGGAGACGGACGAGACGGCCAGGCCCGCACCGACGACGGAAGGCTCGTCGTGGACCTCGCCGCGCCCGCCGA
Source organism: Arthrobacter wenxiniae (assembly GCF_013376105.1). GTDB lineage: Bacteria > Actinomycetota > Actinomycetes > Actinomycetales > Micrococcaceae > Specibacter > Specibacter wenxiniae. Next base: position 38,406 of record NZ_JAAMFM010000037.1, on the reverse strand, counting down.
AATGGGCGGCAGCGGCAGCGGCACCAACCCGGAGCAGCTCTTCGCCGCCGGCTACGCCGCATGCTTCCACTCGGCCCTGCGCCTGGTGGCCCGGCGCGCCAAGGCGGACGTCACCGGCTCCTCGGTCCGTGCCGAAGTGGACCTCGGAGCCATCGGCAAGGGGGCGTTCGGCATCTCCGTCCGCCTGGAGATCTCACTGCCCGAGCTTGGCGCGGAAGAGGCCGCGGCCCTCGTGGAAAAGGCCCACCAGGCCTGCCCCTATTCCAACGCGACCCGCGGCAACGTCGACGTCGAGCTGACCCTCGCCACGGAAGAAGCCGCAGCATGAGCGCCCTGACGTCCCGCGAAATCCAGCTCGCCTCCCGCCCCCACGGCTGGCCCGTCCCCGAAAACTTCCGGCTCGTTGAAAAGCCGGTCCCCGAGCTGGGTGACGGCCAGGTCCTGGTGCGCAACCTGGCCATGAGCGTGGACCCCTACATGCGCGGGCGGATGAACGACGCCAGGTCCTACAGCGCCCCCTTCGCCCTGGATGCCGCGCTCGACGGCGGCGCCGTGGGTGAGGTGGTGGCGTCCAGGAGCGACGGGCGCAAGGAGGGGGACGTCGTCGTCCATGGACTCGGGTGGCGTGACTACGCGGTGCTCCCGGCCACGGCCACCAGGAAGGTGGATCCCTCGCTGGCCCCGCCCACGGCGTTCCTTGGCGCGCTTGGCATGACCGGCCTGACCGCCTACGCGGGGCTGACCCGGGTGGCGGCGTTCACACCCGGGGACGCTGTGTTTGTCTCCGGCGCGGCAGGGGCCGTGGGATCGCTCGTGGGCCAGATCGCCAAGGCGCTGGGGGCCGGGCGCGTCGTCGGCAGCGCCGGCTCGCCGGAGAAGGTGGCGCACCTGCTCGGGCTCGGCTTCGACGCGGCCTTCAACTACCACGACGGCCCGGCGAAGCAGCTGCTGCGCGGCGTCCTGGGGGAGGGCTCCGGAATCGACGTCTACTTTGACAATGTGGGCGGCGAACAGCTGGAGGCGGCGATCGCCGTGATGAACCCGTTTGGACGCATCGCCCTGTGCGGCGCCATCTCGGCCTACAACAGCACCGAGGCCCCCACAGCCCCGCGGAACCTGGCCACCGCCATCGGCAAGCAGCTCACGCTGCGGGGTTTCTTGGTCGGATCCCACCAGGACCTCGCCGGCGAATTTGCGGCGAAAATGGCGGGCTGGCTGGCGGCGGGAACCGTCCGCTTCGACGAAACCGTGGTGGCCGGGCTGGAAAATGCGCCGCACGCGTTCCTCGAGCTGATGCGCGGCGCCAACACGGGCAAGATGGTGGTCACCCTGCCGTAGCCGCACGCGTTGGTAACGGTTCCCCAACGATGCCCCGCCGCGGCGCGCATCGGGCTACCGGGCGGTAGTATCTCCCATTAGTGTGTTGTCTAGCACTGCGCAGGCGGCCGGGGGGTGGCCATGCGCTTTTAACCCTTATGGAGGAACCTTTGAAAAACCACATCACGGGCACGTTCAAGCGCGGGGCCACGGTCGGAACCGTGGCCCTGGGAGCAATGGCGCTCCTGCTCACCGGCTGCGGCCAGGCCCCGGCACCCGCCGGCGGCGGCGGCAGCACCAGCGGCAATGCCGCGGCAGCCAACTACCTCGGCTGCATCGTCTCGGACTCCGGCGGATTCGACGACCAGTCCTTCAACCAGTCCTCCTACGAGGGCCTGAAGAAGACGGTCGCCGACACGGGCATCAAGATGAAGGAGGCCCAGTCCACCACCAAGGCCGACTTCGAGCCGAACCTGAACCAGATGGCCAACGCAGGCTGCAACCTCACGTTCACGGTCGGCTTCCTGCTGGCCGATGCCACCAAGAAGGTTGCCACGGCGGACCCCAAGCTGCACTTTGCCATCATCGATGACAACTCCATCAAGCTGCCCAACGTCAAGCCGATTGTCTACGACACGGCCCAGGCCGCTTTCCTGGCCGGCTACACGGCAGCTTCGGTCTCCAAGACCGGCAAGGTCGGCACCTTTGGCGGCATCAACATCCCGACGGTCACCATCTTCATGGACGGCTTTGCCGAGGGCGTTGCCTACTACAACAAGCAGCAGTCCAAGAACGTCCAGGTGCTGGGCTGGAACGTGGGCACCCAGCAGGGCCTGTTCGCGAACACCTTCGACATCATCCAGGAAGGCACCAAGGCCACCAACAACCTGATCGGGGAAGGCGCCGACGTGGTCATGCCCGTCGCCGGCCCGCTCGGCAAGGGTGCCGGCGACGCCATCCTGGCCGCCAACAAGGGCGGCAAGGACGTCAAGCTGGTCTGGGTTGACTCGGACGGCTACCTCACGGCCCCCACGTACAAGTCCATCCTGCTGACCTCGGTCATCAAGACCATGGGCGACGCGGTGGAGACCATTGTCAAGGACGACCTTGCCGGCAAGTACAGCGCCACCCCGTACGTCGGCACACTGGATAACGGCGGCGTGGCCATGGCCCCGTTCCACGACCTGGATTCGGCCGTCAGCGCCGACACCAAGAGCCAGCTCGACACCATCAAGAAGGGCATCATCGACGGCTCCATCAAGGTGGAGTCGAAGTCCAGCCCCAAGTAGGCAGGCAGCTCTCCACACAAACTGTTGCGCCGTAACGACAGCACTGGCTGGCGGTACGGCGCAACAGTTCGTTTGGCCCCCCACTTTTTTCCGCATGAATTCTGACGTAGACGGGTTAAATCCTTGAAACTTGAACTCAGGGGCATCACCAAAAGTTTTGGTGCCCTCGTAGCCAACGACCACATAGACCTGGTGGTTGAGTCGGGTGAGATTCACAGCCTCCTGGGCGAAAACGGCGCCGGCAAGTCCACCCTCATGAACGTCCTGTACGGCCTCCATGAACCCACGGCCGGCGAAATTCTCATTGACGACAAACCCGTGAAGTTCTCCGGCCCGGCCGACGCCATGGCCGCCGGGATCGGCATGGTCCACCAGCACTTCATGCTTGTCCCCGTGTTCACCGTGGCGGAGAACGTGGCCCTCGGCGGGGAATCCACCGGCTTTGCCGGCATCCTCGACCTGGAGGCCACCCGCCGCAAGATCCGCGAAATCTCCTCCCGCTTCGGCTTCCACGTGGACCCCGACGCGCTCGTGGAGGAACTGCCCGTGGGCGTGCAGCAGCGCGTGGAAATCATCAAGGCGCTGGTCCGCAACGCCAGGATCCTGATCCTGGACGAGCCCACCGCCGTGCTCACCCCCCGGGAAACCGACGAACTCATGGACATCATGGGCCAGCTGAAGGCCGGCGGCACGTCCATCGTGTTCATCTCCCACAAGCTGCGCGAGGTGAAGGCGATCTCCGACACCATCACCGTGATCCGCCGCGGCAAGGTGGTGGGCTCGGCCGACCCCTCCGCCGCCACCACCGAGCTGGCCTCCATGATGGTGGGCCGCGCCGTCAACCTCACCCTGGACAAGGCCGACGCCACACCCGGCGATGAGACCTTCAAGGTCACCAACCTGACAGTGATGAACGACGCCGGCCAGCGCCTCCTGGACGACGTCACCTTCTCCGTGTCGGACGGCGAGATCCTCGCCGTCGCCGGCGTCCAGGGCAACGGCCAGACCGAGCTGACCGAGGCCGTCCTGGGCCTGCAAAAGCACGTCATGGGATCCATCATGCTGGACGGGAAGGAGCTGGTGGGCCGCAGCGTCCGACAGGTGCTCGACGCAGGCGTGGGCTTTGTCCCCGAGGACCGGCAGGACGACGGCCTGGTGGGGGAGTTCTCCATTGCCGAGAACCTGGTCCTGGACCTGTACACCAAGGAACCGTATTCGCGGTTTGGCTCCATGAACCGCGCCGTCATTGCAAGGAACGCCGAGGAAAAGGTCGCCGAGTTCGACGTCCGCACCCAGTCCGCGCAGGACGCGGCGGACACCCTGTCCGGCGGCAACCAGCAAAAGGTGGTGCTGGCCCGCGAACTGGCCCGGCCGCTGAAGCTGTTCATCGCCGCCCAGCCCACCCGCGGCGTGGATGTGGGCTCCATCGAGTTCCTGCACAAGCGCATCGTGGCCGAGCGCGACGCCGGCACCCCCGTCGTCATCGTCTCGACCGAGCTGGACGAGGTGCTTGAACTCGGCGACCGCATCGCCGTGCTGTTTGCCGGCCGGCTCATGGGCATTGTGCCCGGAAAATCCAGCCGTGAGCTGCTGGGCCTGATGATGGCAGGGCTGCCCGCCGACGAGGCGCGGGCACAGCTGGACGCCCCCGCCGCAGGCACTGCCGGACAGAGCGAAGGAGAACTCCCGTGAGCGAGACCCAGACCGTCAAGGAACCCACGCCACCGGCCAAGGAGAGCCAGGGCTCGCAGGTCATCCGCGAAATCATGGCCGGCAACGCCGTGATCTCCGTGCTGGCCGTCGTCGTGGCCCTGGTCATCGGCGGCATCCTGATCGCCGTCACAGACCCGCGCGTCACCGCCGCGGCAGGCTACTTTTTTGCCGATCCCGCGGCCACGCTGTCCGCCATCTGGTCCTCGGTCTCCGAGGCCTATGGCGCCCTGTGGCGCGGAGCCACCTACGACCCCACGGCCCGCACCTGGCAGGGACAGCTGGGCATTTTTGAGACCCTGACCTTCGCCACGCCGCTGATACTCTCCGGCCTGGCCGTGACGCTGGCGTTCCGCGCCGGCCTGTTCAACATTGGCGCGCAGGGCCAGATCATCCTTGGCGCCACCTTCGCCGGGGCCGTGGGCTTCGGCATGCACCTGCCGCCCGCCATCCACCTGCCGGCGGTCATCCTGGCCGGCGCCATCGGCGGCGCCATCTGGGGCGGCATTGCCGGCTTCCTCAAGGCCCGAACCGGCGCGCACGAGGTGATCGTGACGATCATGCTCAACTACATTGCCATCTCACTGGTCCTGTACCTGCTGAAGAACCAGCTCAAGGACCCCAACAGCACCAACCCGATCAGCCCGCAGATGGACGGCAATGCCGTGTTCCCGCTGCTGCTGGGCCCCAATTTCCGCGTCCATGCCGGCCTCATCGTCGCCATCCTGGCGGTCATCGGCGTCGCCTGGCTGCTCAACCGCTCCACCCTCGGCTTTGAATACCGCGCCATTGGCGCCAACCCCAAGGCCGCACGGACCGCCGGGATGCTTGTCTCGCGCGGCTACATCACCGTCATGCTGATCTCCGGCGCGTTGGCGGGCCTGGCGGGCGTGGCCCAAATTGCCGGCACCGAAAAGTCCCTCGACTCCGAAATTGCCGGAAGCATCGGCTTCGACGCCATCACCGTGGCGCTGCTGGGCCGCTCCAAGCCGTGGGGCACGTTCTTTGCCGCACTGCTGTTCGGGGCGTTCAAGGCCGGCGGCACCTCCATGGCGGTCAACGCCGACGTTTCCATTGACATTGTTGCGGTGGTGCAGTCACTGATCGTGCTGTTCATCGCCGCCCCGCCCTTGATCCGCTCCATCTTCCGCATCAAGGCCGCCCGCCGTGAAGGAGCCAGCGCATGAGCGTCACAGCCAACATCTCGCCGTCAAAGGCGGTAGACCGCGTCGCCGTCCGCAGCTGGAAGCTGCCCATCCTGTTCGGCCTGCTGGCCCTGTTCGCCGTCGTCGTCTTTGTGGTGCTGGGGCCCTCCGGCCAGGCGACCTTCCGCATCTCGCAGGAGGGCGACGCCTGGCAGGTGCCGGACCTGGCCGTCCCCGCCAAGGTGTTCGGCGTCGTCGTTGCCATCCTCTGTGTCCTGCTCGCGGCGCGCGCCTACCAGCAGATGAGGAACGGGGGCCGCATCGACAACTGGGTGAGCATGACATTCACCGTCGCCTTCGTCGTCGGCCTGCTCGTGTGGATCATCGGCGGCACCAAGACGCAGAACATCACCCTGGTGGGCCTGTTCACCGGCGCCATGCTCATCACCACGCCGCTGGTGTTCGGCTCGCTGTCCGGCGTGCTCTGTGAGCGCTCCGGCGTGGTGAACATCGCCATTGAGGGCCAGCTCCTGGCGGGCGCCTTCACGGCCTCGCTGGTTTCCTCCATCACGCACAACGCCTATGCGGGCCTGTTCGCCGCGGCCGTGGCCGGCGTGCTGGTCTCCTTCCTGCTGGCCGCGTTCAGCATCAAGTACGTGGTCAACCAGATCATTGTGGGGGTGGTCCTCAACGTCCTGGTCTCCGGGCTGACCGGGTTCCTGTTTGAAAAGATCATGAAGATCAAGGTGGACGGCGCCACCATCTACAACCAGCCGGCCCAGCTGCCGGACCTGCCCATCCCGCTGCTGTCCCAGATCCCTGTCATCGGGCCCACCCTGTTCCGCCAGTCCATCATCGGCTACCTCATGCTGGTGCTGGTGGCCGGCATCTGGTTCGGGCTGTTCCGCACCCGCTGGGGCCTGCGGATCCGGGCCGTGGGCGAACACCCCAAGGCGGCCGACACCGTGGGCATCAACGTCAACCGCACCCGCTTCCTGAACGTGCTGGCCGGCGGGGCCGTGGCCGGCGTCGGCGGCGCCTACTTCACGCTGGTGGCCGTCAGCAGCTTCAGCAAGGACATGACCGGCGGCCTGGGCTTCATCGCGCTCGCCGCGCTGATCTTTGGCCGCTGGAACCCGATCGGTGCGGCCCTGGCGGCCCTGCTGTTCGGAGTCGCCGGCAACCTGCAAAGCATCCTCTCGCTGGCCGGCACCCCCATCGACGGACAGTTCCTGGCCATGCTGCCCTACGCGCTGACCATCCTGGCCGTCTCCGGGTTCGTGGGCAAGTCCCGCGCGCCGGCCGCCGACGGCGAACCGTACATCAAGGGCTAGGAGATCCCGATGGACACGATCGACTGGGAGGCGCTGCACGCCGCGGCCACGGCGGCCATGGGCCACGCCTATGCGCCCTACTCAAAGTTCCCGGTGGGCGCCGCCGCCCTGCTCGATGACGGGCGGGTGGTGTCAGGCTGCAATGTGGAAAACGCCAGCTACGGGCTGACCCTTTGCGCCGAATGCACCATGGTGGGCGCCCTGCAGATGGGCGGCGGCGGCCGCATCCGCGCCTTCTATTGCGTGGATGCGGCCGGCGCCGTGCTCATGCCGTGCGGGCGCTGCCGCCAGCTGTTGTATGAGTTCCGGGCCCCCGGCATGGTGCTGATGACCGGCAGCGGGGTCCGGACCATGGATCAAGTACTGCCGGACGCCTTTGGCCCGGAGAATCTGGAGAATCAATCATGAGTGCACACGTCTACACCGGCCCGGCCTTCGACGCCGTTGACATCATCCGGATCAAGCGGGACCGCGGCACCCTCAGCGCCGACCAGGTCGCCTGGACCATTGACGCCTACACGCGCGGCGCCATCGCGGACGAACAGATGGCCGCCCTGAACATGGCCATCCTGCTCAACGGCATGGACCGGGCGGAGATCGCGCAATGGACCACCGCCATGATCAATTCGGGGGAGCGGATGGACTTTGCCTCGCTGCGCACCCCCGCCGGGGCGCCCATGGCCACCACGGACAAGCATTCCACCGGCGGCGTGGGGGACAAGATCACCCTGCCGCTGGCCCCTCTGGTGGCCGTGTTCGGCGTGGCGGTTCCGCAGCTGTCCGGCCGCGGGCTGGGCCACACGGGCGGCACGCTGGACAAGCTCGAGGCCATCCCCGGTTGGCGCGCCGACCTCAGCAACGAGGAGATGATGCGCCAGCTGTCCGAGGTGGGCGCCGTGATCTGCGCCGCCGGCGCCGGACTGGCGCCGGCGGACAAGAAGCTGTACGCCCTGCGCGACGTCACGGGCACGGTGGAGGCCATCCCCCTGATCGCCTCCTCGATCATGAGCAAGAAGATCGCCGAGGGCACCGGCGCCCTGGTGCTGGACGTCAAGGTGGGTTCCGGGGCGTTCATGAAGAGCATCGAGATGGCCCGCGAACTCGCGGAAACCATGGTGGCGCTGGGCAAGGACGCCGGCGTCAACACGGTGGCGCTGCTGACCGACATGTCCACGCCGCTGGGCCTGACGGCCGGCAACGCCATCGAGGTGGAGGAATCGGTGGAGGTGCTGGCCGGCGGGGGCCCGGAAGACGTCGTCGAACTTACCGTGAGGCTCGCGGAGGAAATGCTTCAGGCGGCCGGAGTGCGGGATGCGGACCCGGCGGCGGCGCTGAAGGACGGCCGGGCCATGGACGTGTGGCGGCGGATGATCTCCGCCCAGGGCGGGGACCCCGACGCGGCGCTGCCGGCGGCCCGCGAATCCGAGGTCGTCTACGCGCCGGCCGATGGCGTGCTGGTGGGCCTGGATGCCTTGTCCGTGGGCGTCGCCGCGTGGCGCCTCGGCGCCGGCCGGGCCCGCAAGGAGGACGTGGTCCAGGCCGGGGCGGGCGTGCGCATGCATGCCAAGCCCGGCGACCTGGTGCGCGCCGGCGAACCGCTCATGACGCTGCTTTCGGATTCCCCGGAGAGGTTTGCCCGGGCCAAGGAGGCGCTGGAGGGCGCGGTGACGATAGCCCCGGAGGGTTCCCGCCCGGCATCAAGGCTGATCATCGACCGCATCAGCTAACACCGACGCCCGGTTGCAATCGGGGCACTTTTTCCTGACGCTCCCGCACCGCAGGGGACCGGCTGGCCCCGGACGCCCCGTTTGCAACCGAGGGTCGGGGGGATGTGCCCCGTTTGCAACCGAGGGTCGGGGGGATGTGCCCCGTTTGCAACCGAGGGTCGGGCTGTCATCCCGTGGGGCGGGACGCCGGGCAGAATGTAGGCCGCCAGACGGATGCCGCGACTCCGGCAGACGTGGGAAACTAGTGAGTGGCACCCCGCCAGAGGAGAGGAACCATCCCCGGTGGATTTTTTGCACATCATCGATCAGATCAACTATGTCATTGCGCACTCGTCGGCGCAGTGGTGGGTCATTCCCATGGTCAGCCTCTTCTGCCTGATCGATGGCTTCTTCCTCTTCCTGCCCAGCGAAACCGCCATTGTGGCGTTGGCTTCCATCTCGCTGCGCACCGGTTCCCCCAACATTTGGCTGCTCATGGCCGGCGCCGCCGTCGGTGCCATGATCGGCGACAACATCGCCTACTTTCTGGGCCACAAGCTCGGCACCACCCGCTTCAAGTGGATGCGCAGGCCTCGCGGCGCCAAGGCATTCGCCTGGGCGGGCCGCGAACTGGACAAGCGCGGGGCCATGCTCATCTTCACGGCCCGCTACATCCCCGTGGGCCGCATTGCGGTCAACTTCACGGCAGGCGCCACCGGGTTTCCGTGGCGCCGGTTTGTGGTGCTCGACGGCGTGGCGGTGCTCACTTGGGTGGTGTACTCGGCTTCGGTGGGGCGTGTCGCCGGCCGCTGGGTGCACCACAATCCGCTGCTGGGCGTGGGCATTGCCATCGCCTTCGCGATCGTCATCGGTTTCATCGTTGACCACGCCATGAAGCTCCTCCACCGCCAGTTCGAGAAGAGGGGCAGGCTGGCACCCCGCCCGGCGCCCGGCACCATGGCCGCCCAGCTGGCCGCACGGGCATTGGCCGAGGCCCAGGCCGCGCCCCCCGCGGCTTCCCCGGACGCCGTCCCGTCCGGGCCCGACGGCGGCCCCGGCACCCAAGGCGGCCCCGGCGGCCCCGGCGGCCCCGGCACCCAAGGCGGCCCCGGCACCCAAGGCGGCCCCGGCACCCACGGGCCGCACGGTGCGCACGGCGCCCACGGCGGTCACGCCCCCAACGGCCCCACTAGTGCCCACGGCACCCACGGCCCGCCCTTCACGGCCGGGGCCGCGGCCGGGACGGCGGCGGGGATGCCGGCGGCCGGCGTCGCCCCCGGGGTGTCGGAGCGGACCCGGGATACGCCCGTAGCGCATCCAACCGTCCCGAAGTAGCGCGCACGGGCCGTGCATCCCTAAAGTGGGGACTGTGACTAACCCAACTTCAGACCTGCAGCCCGAAACACAGTCCCCCGTGGAACTGAAATCCCTGCCCAAGGTATCCCTGCACGACCACCTCGACGGCGGCCTGCGCCCGGCCACCATCATTGAGCTCGCGGCGGAGGCCGGCCACGAGCTGCCCGCCACCGACCCTGAGGAACTGCGCCAGTGGTTCCTGGACTCGGCCGACTCCGGCTCGCTGGTGCGCTACCTGGAAACGTTTGACCACACCATCGCCGTCATGCAGACCCACGACGCCCTGGTGCGCGTGGCCCGCGAGTTCGTCGAGGACCTCGCGGACGACGGCGTGGTGTACGGCGAGGTGCGCTGGGCGCCCGAGCAGCACCTCAGCAAGGGGCTGTCGCTCGACGAGGTGGTCGAGGCCGTGCAGGAGGGCCTGGAAGCCGGCATGGACGCCGTGGACGAGGCAGGGGGGTACATCGAGGTGGGCCAGTTGGTCACCGCCATGCGCCATGCCGACCGCGGCTCCGAGATCGCCCAGCTGGCCGTCCGCCACCGCGACAACGGCGTGGTGGGCTTTGACATTGCCGGGGCCGAGGACGGCTTCCTGCCCTCCCGCTTCACCGAGGCGTTCACCTACCTGGCCGAAAACAACTTTCCCGCCACCGTGCACGCCGGCGAGGCCGCCGGGCTGGACAGCATCCAGGACGCCCTGGTCCACGGACGGGCCCTGCGCCTGGGCCACGGCGTGCGCATCGCCGAGGACATCCACCTGGACGTCCAGGAGGAGGACGGGCACGACGTCGGCACGGTCACGTTGGGTGACCTGGCCCAGTGGGTGCGCGACCGCCAGATCCCGCTGGAGCTGTGCCCGTCCTCGAACCTGCAGACCGGCGCCATCGCCGCGTTCGGCACCACGATCTCCGAGCACCCCATCGACCTGCTGCACCAGCTCGGCTTCAACGTCACGGTCAACACCGACAACCGCCTCATGAGCGGGACGACGCTGACGGGCGAGTTCGAGCTGCTGCGCGACACGTTCGGCTACGACCTGGAAACCATGCTGGAGCTGACGCTCAACGCCGTCCACGCCGCCTTCCTGCCGATCGAGGCGCGCGAGCAGCTGGCCGACTACATCATCGAATGCTACGACGACGTGCTGGACGGTGATGACGAGGACTGATCCGCAGGCCGAGGCGGTGGGCGGCGCCGGCGCCGCCGTTGAGCGGCTGGCCGCCGTGGTGGCGGCGCTGCGGGAACACTGCCGGTGGACGGCGGCGCTGACCCACCGCTCGCTGATTGCGTATCTGGTGGAGGAATCGTACGAGCTCGCCGAAGTGGTGGAGGCGCCCGGCGAGCTCGACGTGGACGCGCTCAAGGGCGAGCTCGGCGACATCCTCTACCAGGTGGTGCTGCATGCCCTGCTGCAGTCGGAATCCGGCGGGTTCACACTGGCCGACGTGGCCCGGCACTTGGAAGAAAAGCTGGTCCGGCGCAACAGCCACGTGTTCCGGGCCGACGGCACGCTCCAGCCGTCGTTCCCGGACTCGATCGAGGCCATTGAACACAACTACGCCGCGGAAAAGGAACGGGAGCGGTCCACCGCGGCCTCAGCCTTTGATTCACTGCCAGGCTCGCTGCCCGCCCTGGCCCTGGCGGCGAAAACGCTGGAGCGCGCGGGCGACCGGAACTCCGGTGGTCGGGCTTGCCGAGATCCAGGCGGGCGACCACCGCAAACGGAAGACGAGCTCGGGGAGGCGCTGTTCGACGTCGTACGTGCGGCGGCGGCCCGGGGCCTGGATGCCGAACGGGCCCTCCGCACGGCGGTCCGCCGTTATCAGGAGCAGCACCCGTCACCGGCGTGAGCGCACCGGCGTGAGCGCACGCAGGAAGACGGTGCGGTGCCTGGATCCTGCGTTGGCGGGGTCAGATCGCCGCCGGCATCCTGCGCGGCCGGCCGGCATCCTGCGCGGCCGGGCGGCATCCGGCCGGCGCGGGCTATTCGGCCAGGAGCTTGTAAATGGTGCGCCGGGCAGTGTCGAGGGCCGCAGTGGCGGCCTTGACCTGCTCCTCGGTGCCCCCCTGGCCGATTTGGTGGACGGCGCCCATGAGCTTTCCGATGCTCCGGCGCAGCTCGCTGGCGGCGCCGGCCTCCTCGCTGACGTCGGCCCAGACGGCCGCCATCTCCTCCGGGTGCCCGGCGACGTAACTGCGGCCGGCCTCCGTCAGCTCAAATCCGGTCCGCTTGCCCTTGCCGGTCGACTCGATCAGGCCCTCGGCCTGCAGCGCCGCCAGTGCCGGGTAGATTGACCCGGGGCTGGGGCGCCAGGCGCCGTCGGTGTGCGTGGCGATGGCGCCGATCATGCTGTAGCCGTTGTAGCTGTGCTGGCTGAGCAGGGACAGAATGGCGCTGCGGACATTGCCCTTGCGGACCCGCCCGCCCCGGCCAAAGCCGCCCCGGAATCCGGGGCCGAAGCCGCCGAAGCCGGGGCCAAGGCCCCTGCCTGGGCCGAAGCCTGGGCCGAAGCCGCGGTGCGGCCCGAAGTCCTCATCGTCGCCCATCGGGGCGCCGCCGCCCCGTGGTCCGGAGCCCGGGCCAAAGCCGGCGCTGAATCCCGGGGCAACGCGGCCGCCGTACCCGTGGCGGTGCCCGTGGTGGCCTCCGTCGCCATGTGCGTGGCCGTGGTCCTCGGGAGCGTGCCCCGGATGGGGGAAATCTTCGCCCCCGAATCCCAGTGGCTGCGGGTCGTCCGGGCCAAGGCCCGCGGGTTCACTGCCCTGCGGGTTGTTGCTGCTGTTCATGGTGTTGGTTCCTGGTCTGTCGAGAATGTGTCTGTGGAAAATGTTTGGTGTATCGGGTGGCCGGAACGTGCTGGTCCCTGGGGAGGCACGGACGGCCGGGGTACGAAGCGGGCCGGGCCTGGGGTGCCGGTGGAGCTTCACGGGTGGGGTGGATGCCGCCTTGTTCTGTGTGCATTTAGCGATAGTTAACGATAGATCGCTATATTCGGATGTCAAGAGCCCACGGCAAGATTCCCAGCCAACTGGCAGGATGTGCCGCCACCGGCCTCCTTGGCATGCGGAACCCGCCGGCGTATTAATGAGTGCCCCCTCACGGCGACCGGTTAGGATTGTGCCGACAGCGAGGTCGACCTTTATCCGCTTGAAGCTCAAAAAAGGAGCAATACGTGGCACTTATTGAAGCCATTCACGCACGCGAAATTTTGGATTCCCGAGGCAACCCGACCGTCGAGGTCGAGGTTCTTCTCGCTGACGGCTCCGTGGGCCGCGCGGGCGTTCCCTCCGGTGCATCGACCGGAGCCTTCGAGGCCGTGGAGCGCCGTGACGGCGACATGGCCCGCTACCAGGGCAAGGGCGTCTTGCAGGCCGTCGAGGCCGTGCTGGAGGCAATCGCCCCCGAGCTTGAAGGCATCGACGCCACCGAACAGCGCCTGATCGACTCCATGATGCTGGAACTGGACGGCACCCCCAACAAGGGCAAGCTCGGCGCCAACGCCATCCTGGGCGTCTCCCTGGCCGTGGCCAGCGCCGCCGCCGTGTCCGCGGACCTGCCGCTGTACCGCTACCTGGGCGGCCCCAACGCGCACGTCCTGCCGGTGCCGCTGATGAACATCCTCAATGGCGGTTCCCATGCCGATTCCGACGTCGACATCCAGGAATTCATGGTCGTCCCGCTCGGCGCCTCCACCTTTTCCGAGGGCCTGCGGTGGGGCGTCGAGGTCTACCACAACCTCAAGGCCGTCCTGCAGGAAAAGGGCCTGTCCACCGGCCTGGGCGACGAGGGCGGCTTTGCGCCGAACCTGCCGTCCAACCGTGCCGCCCTGGACCTGATCCTCGAAGCCATCAAACGTGCGGGCTACGAGGCCGGCAGGGACGTCGCCCTGGCGCTGGACGTTGCCTCCTCCGAGTTCTTCAAGGACGGCACGTACCAGTTCGAGGGCAAGTCCCTCACGGCTGCCGAGATGAGCGCCTACTACGAAGAGCTGGTCCGCGACTACCCGCTGGTCTCCATCGAGGACCCCCTGGATGAGGACGACTGGGAGGGCTGGAAGACCCTGACCGACGCCATCGGCGACAAGGTCCAGATCGTGGGCGACGACCTGTTCGTCACCAACCCGGAACGCCTGGCCCGCGGCATTGAGTCCAAGACCGCCAACTCGCTGCTGGTGAAGGTCAACCAGATCGGTTCGCTGACCGAGACCCTGGACGCCGTGTCCATGGCCCAGCGCGCCGGCTACACCACCATCACCTCGCACCGCTCCGGCGAGACCGAGGACACCACCATCGCCGACATCGCGGTGGCCACGAACGCCGGCCAGATCAAGACCGGCGCCCCCGCCCGCTCCGAGCGCGTGGCCAAGTACAACCAGCTGCTGCGCATCGAGGAAGACCTCGAGGATGCCGCCAGGTACGCCGGCCGCAGCGCGTTCCCGCGCTTCAAGGCCTAAACGCGCCCGCCGGAAATAACTGCGGATGGGCCGGTGACTGGCTAAGGTGGATACACACCCAGCCAGCCACCGGCCCTTCGGTTTTAAGCCGCTAAGGTCACCGGGGAAGTACCAGGAGAACCATGGCCACGCGTCGTCCCAAGGTGCCCAGTGCACACCTCAGTGCCGGGGCGAAGAAGGCCGCTGAACCAAGTACGACGCCGGACCCCCGCCAGGGCGCGCACGCCGCGGCCGCGGGGGCACGCCAGCAGGCACCGGACAAGCACGGTTCCGGGCGGGCGCCGCGGAAGGCCGTCACCGATCCGCACGCCATGGCCGGAACGGCTTCCGGCGGGCCGCGCCGCAATGCCGACGACGGGGTCATCCGCAATGCCGGTTCCGGCAGCACGCCGGTCCCGGCCCGATCGTTCAACGGGCGGCTGCTGGTGCTTGGCCTGGCCATGGCCGCCGTCACGGTGGCGCTGGCCCCCAACATCCACACCTACATGGACCAGCGGGCTGAGATTTCCGCCCTGAAACAGGACATCGCCGCGCAGACGACGCAACAGTCCGCGGCCCAGTCGGAACTGGCCCGCTGGGACGACCCCGCCTATGTCAAGCAGCAGGCCCGTGACAGGGTCAGCATGCTCATGCCGGGGGAGACCGGCTACTGGGTGTACGGCGCGGGCCCGTCCTCCGGCAGCACGGTGTCCGGGGCGGCCGCCAGCCCCGGGGAATCGGCGAAGGATGCCACCGCGGTCACCACGACGCCGTGGGTGGACGGCCTGTGGCAGGCAGTGGAGAAGTCCGCCGCCGTAAAGCCGGCCGCCACAGCCAAGGCCACACCGAAGCCGGCCGCCAAGTAGGACGCGGCGGCCTTCCCGCCAGGCCGGCGCCACCGCCGTCGGGCAGCGGCCGGGAAGCGCCCGGGAAGCGGGAGCCCGCCCACACGGTAAAATGGCGAGTTGGACAGGGCTGCGCAAAGGCGGCCCGCCACCACCGCGGCACCGCCCAGCCTGTCTGGTGCAACGGAACGAAAACCTGCAAGGAAGGACGCCGGTGCCCGCATCAGCCACCAACGCCGAAGACCCGCTTGTGCCCACCCGGCACGACCTGGACACCCTGAGCCGCCAGCTCAACCGGCCCGTCCGCGACGTCGTTGAAATTCCGGCCCGCTGTGTGTGCGGCAACCCGCTCGTGGCCGCCACCGCGCCCCGGCTGGGCAACGGCATCCCGTTCCCCACCACGTTTTACCTGACGCACCCGGTGTTGACGGCCGCGGCGTCGCGCCTGGAAGCGGCCGGGCTGATGGTGGAGATGACCGGCCGCCTCGCCGCCGACGCCGAACTCGCCGCGGCCTACCGGCGGGCCCACGAGCAGTACATCGCCGCCCGCACGGCCATTGGCGCGCGCGCCGGCACCGGGCCGGTGCCGGAGATCGACGGCATTTCTGCCGGCGGCATGCCCACGCGCGTCAAGTGCCTGCACGTCCTGGTGGGCCACGCCCTGGCCGCCGGCCCCGGAGTCAACCCGCTGGGCGACGAGGCCCTGGCGGCCCTGGCTCCGTGGTGGACGCCGGAGGTGTGCCGGTGCGACGGCGCCTGGGACCAGCTGGCCCCCGTGCCCCGCAAGGACCTCAGCCGCCATGTCAAGCACCTGGCGCAGGACTGAAACCCCCGCCCAACCAACCCATCCAGCGACGAGAAAAGGACCGGCCCTTCCATGCGTGTAGCAGCCATTGACTGCGGGACCAACTCGATCCGCCTGCTCATTGCCGACGTCACGACGAACGACGACGGCGCCACCACCCTCGCGGACGTCCACCGGGAAATGCGCGTGGTCCGCCTGGGACAGGGCGTGGACGCCACCGGCATGCTGGCTCCCGAAGCCCTCGCCCGCACCTTTGCCGCGGCCGAGGACTATGCGGCGCTGATCCGGGGCTGCGCCGCGGACGGCGCGGCCGTGGAGCGCCTGCGCTTCGTTGCGACCAGTGCCACGCGCGACGCCGGGAACCGGGCAGAATTCGTCAACGGCATCAAGGCCCGCCTGGGCGTGGAACCGGAGGTCGTTTCCGGTGAGGAGGAAGCGGCCCTGTCCTTCGCCGGCGCCGCCAGCGTGCTCCCCGCGCTCGACGGCGAACTGGTCCTGGTGGTGGACCTGGGCGGCGGCAGCACCGAATTTGTGGCGGGCGGCGCCGCGGGCGTGCAGGCGGCCGTGAGCACGGACATGGGCTGCGTGCGTTTCACCGAACGGTACCTGCGGGGCAATCCGCCCACGGGCGCCGAAATTGCCGCGGCCGAGGCCGCCATCGAGGCCAAGCTCGACGACGTCGCCACCCGGGTTCCCCTGGGCGCCGTCACCAAGGTGGTGGGCGTGGCGGGCACCATCACCACCGTCACGGCGCAGGTCCTCGGGCTGGCGGGCTACGACCGCGAGGCGATCCATGCCGCCGTCGTTCCCCTGGGGAAGATTGACACGGCGGCCGGGGAACTGCTGGCCATGACACGTGACGAGCGGGCGGCCCTGGGCTTCATGCATCCCGGGCGCGTGGACGTCATCGGTGCCGGTGCGCTAATCTGGCGGACCGTGCTGCGGAGGATGCGGGTGCTGACACACGGGCGGCTCGAATCGGCAACCACCAGCGAACACGATATTCTGGACGGAATCGCCCTGGGCGCCGCTGGAGGCTCCACCTGATCCTGCGCGCCCCTCGACGGAAACGAGCCTGAATGCCGCAAGTGACACAGCCGCCCAAACGACGGCTGCGAGGCATTGGCGCTGCCCTGCTGGCACTCGCCCTGGCGGCGCCGCTGGCCCTGGCCGGGGCCCCGGCCGCCTCCGCGGACGAAATCCGCAACCGCGAATACTGGCTTGACTCGTCCGCAATCACCAAGGCGTGGGACATTTCGCAGGGTGCGGGCGTGAAGGTGGCCGTGATCGACAGCGGCATCGACGCCAGCCACGCGGACCTCAAGGGTGCCATCGCCGGCGGCACGGACATCTCCGGCTCCGGCAATGCCAAGGGCACCAAGGGCGTGGGTGCCGAACCCGAACACGGCACGCTCGTGGCCACCATGCTGGCCGGCCGAGGGCACGCCGACGTCTCGGCCTCCGCCACCAAGGGCGCTTCGACGCCTGCGGGCGCCAAGGTTGGCGCGGGTCCCGCCGGCGTCATCGGCGTGGCGCCCAAAGCCGAGCTCCTCAGCGTCTCCGTCTGGCTGGGCAGCGACAACCCGTCCGGGAAGACCATCGACGCCCAGATTCCCGCGGCCGTGAAGTGGGCCGTGGACCACGGCGCCAAGGTCATCAACATGTCCCTGGGCAGCACGTCCACGGCCTGGCCGCAAAGCTGGGACAGCGCCTTTGCCTACGCCGAGTCCAAGGACGTGGTGATTGTGGCCGCTGCCGGGAACCGGAAGTCCGGCAGCGAGCAGGTGGGCGCCCCGGCCACGATTCCGGGCGTGCTGGCCGTGGGCGGGCTGGACAAGGACGGGACCGCCAGCGTTGATTCCTCCTCCCAAGGCATCAGCATTGGCGTCTCGGCGCCGGCCGAGGACCTGGCCGGGGGGCTGCCCGGGGGCGGGTACGCCCGCTGGAGCGGCACCAGCGGCGCGGCCCCGATTGTCTCCGGCGTGGCCGCCCTCATCCGGTCCAAGTACCCGCAGATGTCCGCCGCGCAGGTCATCAACCGGATCATTTCCACCGCCAAGCACAAGGGCAACGGCACGCCCAACGCCATCTACGGCTACGGCATCCTTGACGCATACGCCGCCCTGACGGCCAACGTGCCCGTGGTCACCGCGAACCCGCTGGGCAGCATTGCCGACTGGATCCGTGTCCACCGCCGCGGCCAGGCCGCCCCGCCCGCCGGCGGTTCCACAGTGACCACCTCGCCGCTGCCCCGGCCGACGCTGAAGGACGCGACCGCGCCGACGGCGGCCGCTGAGCTCGGCAGCATGGAACCGGCCGCGATCGTGCTGGGCTTCCTGACCCTGCTGGTGCTTGTGCTGGCCGCCGGCAGCACCCACCTGCTCCTGGTGCGGCGCAGGATCCTGGCCGGGGGCGGTGCCCCCGGGACGGCCAAGGGCCAGGGTTCCGGAGACGGAGGCAACGGTGGCGCCCCAACAACCGACAGCGCAGCCGGCGGCGAGGCGGAAGGCCCGCGCACCGGTTCCGGGACCCCGGCCGGCCACAAGCACTAGCCGCGGCAGCGGCCTGCTCCCACGCTGCCAGCCGGGAGCACTCCCGGAAGAGGCGGCGGGGGAGCGGCGCACGCGCGCCGCGTTGCGCCGTCGTTCTTCCCGGATGGAAGGCCTCCACAGGGCAGGTGACTTCCCCGCGTAACGCGCTAGTGAATGTTTTCACAAAGGGTTGTACACTTGAGGCATGGCACTTACTCCCACATACTCAGACCGTCCCCGCGTCCTGGTGGTAGGCGGCGGATACGTTGGCCTCTACACGGCGTTCAAGCTGCAGAAGAAGATCGCAAAGTCCGGTGGCATCGTCACCCTTGTCGACCCCCTGCCCTACATGACGTACCAGCCGTTCCTGCCCGAGGTGGCCGGCGGCAACATCGAGGCGCGCCACGCAGTGGTCTCCCACCGCAGGCACCTGTTGGAGACCGAGCTGATCCAGGGCTCCGTCACCGGGATCGACCATGAGAACCGCACGGCGGTCATTGCCCCGGCCGACGGCGGCGCCCCCATTGAACTGCCCTACCACGACGTCGTCGTGGCTGCCGGCGCCATCACGCGCACCTTCCCGATCAAGGGCCTGGCCGAATCCGGGATCGGCCTGAAGTCGATCGAGGAAGCCGTGGCCCTGCGCAACCAGGTGCTCTCGCTCATCGAGCAGGCCTCCACGGAGACCGACCCCGCCCAGCGCAGGCGCGCCCTGACATTCGTGGTGGTGGGCGGCGGCTTCGCCGGCATCGAGACCATCGCCGAGCTCGAGGACATGGCCCGCGCCGCGGTCAAGCTCAACGACCGCGTGGACCAGTCCGAGCTCCGCTTTGTGCTGGTCGAGGCCATGGGCCGCATCATGCCCGAGGTCACCGAGGCCCAGGCCCTGTGGGTCGTGGAGCACCTGCGCAGCCGCGGCGTTGAGGTCCTGCTGAACACCTCTCTGGACAACGCCGAGGGCAAGTTCATCAAGCTCATCAACCTGCCGGACAAGTCCGTGGCGCAGGAATTCGATGCCGAGACGCTCATCTGGACGGCCGGCGTCATGGCCAACCCAATGGTCCGCTCCACCGACTTCCCGATTGAGCCCCGCGGCCGCGTGTCCGTCAACGCGCAGCTGCAGGTTTCCGGCGAGTTCGGCGTCATCGAAAACGCCTGGGCCGCCGGCGACGTGGCGGCAGTCCCGGACGTCACCGGCGGCCTGCCGGACGGTACCTGCGTGCCGAATGCGCAGCACGCCGTGCGCCAGGCCAAGCGCCTGGCGAAGAACCTGTGGGCCAGCCGCTTCAACAAGCCGCTGAAGGGCTACAAGCACAAGAACCTCGGTGCCGTTGCCGGCTTCGGCGAGTGGAAGGGTGTTGCCAAGATCATGGGCATCCAGCTCAAGGGCGCCCCGGCCTGGCTGGCACACCGCGGCTACCACGGCCTGGCCATGCCCACCGTTGAGCGCAAGTTCCGCGTCCTGATGGACTGGTTCATCGCCATGTTCACCGGGCGCGACCTCACGCAGCTGGAGAACCTGGCCGACCCGCGCGGCTCGTTTGTCGCCGCAGCCACCCCAAAGCCGAAGCCGGCCGCGGCCGCCCCTGCCGCTCCGGCGGAGGCCCCGAAGGCTGAGGCCCCAAAGGCTGAGGCCCCGAAGGCGGAGGCCCCGAAGGCGGAAAGCCCGGCTGCCCCCACCGGCGCACCGAAGGCCCAGGTGCGGGAAGAAGCCACGGCGGCCAACTAGCCGCCCGCTTCTCCGCTCACGACGGCTTCTCCGCGCACGACGGCGGCCCGCCCCACCTGGGGGAGGGCCGCCGTCGGACGTTAAGGGCCCGGGAGCGGGGCGCGAACCCGTCCGGCTTTGAGGCTGCGCCGCGTCGAAGTCCGCGCGGGCCGCACCGCAGCCAAGTTGGGTATTCCGATGACGCCACGGCGGAATAGACTGGGGCGATGATCCTCCGTCGCGAGCAGGCACCCGACAGGCCGGAAATCCTTGCCCTTATCGAGGCTGCCTTTCCGGAACCGGTGGAGGCGCGGCTGCTGCGGGAGCTGTTTGCCTCGCGCGAGTACCTGCCGGAGCTGTCCATCGTGGCGGAATCCGCCGACGGCGAGATCATGGGCTACGTCATCAGCACCCGTGCCTGGATTGGCGACAGCCCCGCCGTGGGCCTGGGTCCCATCGGCGTCCTGCCGCAGTGGCAGCGCCGCGGCGTCGGGGCCGCGCTCATGCATGCCTCGATCGATGCGGCCACGGAGCAGGGTGAACCGGCGATCGTCCTGCTGGGCAGCACCGATTTTTACCCGCGCTTTGGCTTTGTGCCCGCCGATTCCGTGGGGATCACCTCGCCAGACCCGTCCTGGGGATCACATTTCATGGCCCTGCCCCTGCCGGCCTTTCACACGGGCATCCGCGGCCACTTTCGCTATGCGGAGCCGTTCAGCAAACTGTGACGGTTGGGTTCCGCCGGGCAGCATCCAGTAATGTTAACGCGGCGGGCGCCCCCGGGCCGCCACGCGCCCCAGTAGCCCAATGGCAGAGGCAGCAGACTTAAAATCTGCAAAGTGTCGGTTCGAGTCCGACCTGGGGTACCGCCAGGGCCACGGCTTGGAAGCGGGGCGCCACGGTGGCGCCCGCAGCACCGCGGCCCGGGGCGCAGCGCACGCGGGGAACCAAACGTGGAAGCCGATCGTCCTTTATTGGTAGGGTTGAAAATATTATCTACCCCCTATTTTGGAGGAATCAGCACCATGGCGCTTGGTGGAAACCCGGTCTTTGCCAACAACAAGAACTTCAAGGACAGCCCGGCCGTGCGCCGGGGCTTTCTCAGCGGCGGGGCCGACACCATGGCCGGGCAGGGCGCCCTGTCCGCCCGGCAGCTGGAGGACCTCTACCGCCAGCCGTCCGCCAACGCCCAGAAGACCGGACGCATGACGTTCGACGACGTCATCATGAAGACCGTGGGCACCCTCGCCCTGGTCCTGGCAGGTGCCGCACTGGGCTGGATCGTCCCGGCGCTCATGATTCCCGGCCTGTTGGTGGGCCTCGTGCTGGGGCTGGTCAACTCCTTCAAGAAGCAGCCCTCGCCGGCCCTGATCCTTTGCTACGCCGCCTTTGAGGGCATGTTCCTCGGCGGGCTCTCCGGCATGCTCGAAGGCATTTACCCGGGCATTGTGGTGCAGGCCGTGATCGGCACGCTGAGCGTTTTTGCCGTGACACTGGTGCTGTTCCGCAACGGCAAGGTCCGCGCCACCCCGAAAATGACCCGCTTCTTCATGATCGCCCTGGGCGGCTACGCGCTGTTCTCGCTGATCAACCTCGGCCTGATGATGTTCGGCGCCACCAGCAACCCGTGGGGCCTGCGCGGCATGGACATCCCCGGCACCAGCATCCCCTTCGGCTTTGCCCTGGGCCTGCTGGCGATCGGCCTGGCCGCATTTTCGCTGATCGTCGACTTCACGTCCATTGAACGCGGCGTCCAGAACGGGCTGCCCGCCAAGTATTCCTGGACGGCCGCCTTTGGGCTGACGGTGACGCTCGTGTGGCTTTACGTGGAGATCCTGCGCCTGCTGGCCATTCTCCGCGGCAATGACTGACCCCCAGGCAGGCGCCCAAGCTACAGGGCGCGCCGGGCGCCCGGCGCGGGCGAGACGGCGAAGATCTCCGGGGCGGTGAACCCGGCCTCGGCAAAGGCCCGGACGACGGCGGCCCTCACCATGGCCTCGCCGGCCGCCGGGATGAGCGCGATGGCCGAGCCGCCAAAGCCTCCGCCGGTCATCCGGGCGCCCAGTGCGCCGTTGGCCAGGGCCGTGTCGACGGCAAGGTCCAGTTCGGCGCAGGAGATTTCAAAGTCGTCGCGCATGGAGGCGTGGCTGGCGGTGAGGAGGGCGCCAATGGCGGAGGGGCCGGCGTCGGCCAGGACGGCCACGGTGTCCAGGACGCGCTGGTCCTCGGTGACGATGTGGCGCACGCGGCGGAATGTCTCCGCGTCCAGCAGGCCCGCCGCTTCGGGCAGGTCCGCCTCGGCGACGTCGCGCAGGGCGTGCACGCCCAGCACCTCCGCCCCCAGCTCGCAGGACGCGCGGCGGGCGGCATAGCCGCCGGTGGCATGGGCGTGGGAGACCTTCGTGTCCACCACCAGGATCAGCAGGCCCGCGGCGGCCAGGTCCAGCGGGACGAGCTTGGACTCCTGGCTCCGGCAGTCCAGGAAGATGGCGTGGCCGTCGGTGGACAGCAGCGACGCCGACTGGTCCAGGATGCCCGTGGGTGCCCCGACCACCTCGTTCTCGGCCCGCTGGCCGACGAGCACCAGCTGGCTGGCGGACAGCCCGGCTCCGCACAGCTCGTTGAAGGCGGACGCCACGGCACACTCGATGGCGGCCGAGGAGGACAGTCCCGCCCCGGTGGGGACGGTGGAGTGCAGGAACAGGTCGAAGCCGCCGATCGCCACGCCCATCTGGCGCAGCACCCACACCACGCCCAGCGGATAGGCCGTCCAGCCGCCCATGGTGCTGTGCGAAAGCGTGGCGAGGTCAACGGTGGCCACCACCTGGTCGCCGTAGCTGGAAAGCAGCCGGGCCGTGGTGCCCTCCCGCAGCTTCACGGCCACGGCGGCGGAGCGGTCAATCGCGAAGGGGAGGACGAAGCCCTCGTTGTAGTCGGTGTGCTCACCAATCAGGTTCACCCGGCCGGGGGCCGTCCATACTCCGTCCGGCGCATGGCCGAACGCGGCGGTGAAGCGGGCGGCAACGTCCTCGGGCCGGGGGGTTCCGGGGTCAGGGGCGTGGGGGGCGCGGGCGTCGGGGGCCGGGGATCCAGTCATGACATGGCAGCTTTCTGCCCGGAGGCGGCGGGTGCGGTGGCGGCGGGCGCACCGGGCGCACCGGGCGCATCGGCCGAAGCGGCCGGCCGGCGCGCCGTCGAGGTTGCCCGCAGCACGGCGGCGGTCTGTTCGGGGGTGGTGTCGTTGATGAAGGCCCCCATGGCGGCCTCGGAGCCGGCCAGGAACTTCAGCTTGTCTGCCGCCCGGCGGGGGGACGTCAGCTCCAGGTGGAAGCGGCCAGCCGGGCGGAGCGCCGAATCCAGCGGGGCCTGGTGCCACGCGGAGATGTAGGGGGTGGGCGTGTCGTAGAGGTTGTCCAGGCGGCGCAGGACGTCCAGGTAAATGACGGCCAGCTCGTCCCGTTCGGTGTCGATCAGCGCGGCGAAATCTGGGACGTGGCGGTGCGGGGTGATGTGGATTTCCAGCGGCATGTGCGCGGCAAAGGGCACGTAGGCGCTGAAGTGGCGCCCCTGGGCGACCATCCGCTCGCCCGACTCGGACTCCTTCGCCACGATGGAGCCCAACAGGGTCTCGCGCCCGGAGGTGCCCTGGAAGTGGGCCAGGGCCGCGGCGGCCATGACGGCGCTGCGGGGCGGGATGTAGGAGTACGCGTAGATCTGCCCGTGCGGGTGGTGCAGCGTCACGCCGATGTCCTGGCCGCGGTTTTCAAAGGGAAACACCTGCTTGACGCCGGGCAGGGCGCTGAGCGCCGCGGTGCGGTGCGCCCACGCGTCGATGACGGTGCGGGCACGCGCGGTGGACAGGCCGCCGAAGGAGCCGGTGTGCTCGGGCGTGAAGGCCACCACCTCGCAGCGGCCGAACGCGCGGCCCCTGGTGCCCCAGGCCGGGTCTTCCGGCACCAGGCCCACGGCCGGGCCCAGCGACGGGAAGCGGTTTTCAAACACCGCCACGTCGTAGCTGGAGTCCGGGATTTCCGAAAGGTTGGCCCCTGTGGTGGGGCACAGCGGGCACTGGTCGGCCGGGGGCAGGTAGGTGCGGCTCTGGCGGTGGGCGGCGACGGCCACCCAGTCGCCGGTCAGCGCGTCAAAGCGCAGCTCGCCGGTGGTTTCCCCGCTGCGCGCGTCCAGCGGGCGCGTGTCCACGGCCGTGTGGCTGTGTGCGGTGGAGCCGTCGTCGAAGTAGATGAGTTCGCGGCCGTCGGCCAGGCGGGTGCTGGTGGGAATGGTCATGAGGACTTCCTGCTCGGGGTCTTGGCCGACGCGGCGCCGGCGGCGGGGACCACCGTCAGGGTGGGCACGCCGGCGGCGAAGGTTTCGCGCACGGCGGCACTGACTCCGTCGTCCGTGATGACGGTGTCCACGGCGGAGAGCGGGGCAATCGTGGCCAGCGACCGGACCCGGAACTTGGTGCTGTCGGCCAGCACCACCAGCCGGCCGGTGGATTCGATGAAGGCGGCGTTGGTTTCCGCCTCCAGCAGGTTGGGGCTGGTCAGCCCGCGCTCGGCATCCAGGCCGTGCACCCCCATGAAGCAGAGGTCGGTGTTCAGGCTGCGGAGCGCCAGCCGCGCCACGGGGCCCACCAGGGCCTCCGACGGCGTACGTTCCCCGCCCGTGACAATGACGGTGCAGGAGGAGGCGCCCTTCTGCTGGTAGAGCAGCTCCGCGGCCTTGAGGGAATTGGTGACCACCGTCAGGTCCGGGAGCCGGTCCAGCGCGGCGGCCAGGTGGACGGCCAGCTGGTAGGTGGTGGTGCCGCCGGTCAGGCCCAGGGTCATGCCCGGCTTGACCAGCCGCAGTGCCTCGGCGGCGATCCCCAGCTTCGACTCAAGCTCCTTGTCGACGTTGAGCAGGAAGCCCGGTTCCAGCGCGCTGAGCCGGGCCAGGCGCATGGCCCCGCCGTGGATTTTGCGGACCAGCCCGGTGGCGTCAAGCGCCTCGATGTCGCGCCGGACGGTCATCTCGCTGACCTTGAGGGTGGCGGCGACGTCCGCCACCCGCACCGCCTCGTGCAGCTGGAGCTCCTTCAGGATGCGCGCCTGGCGCTCGGGTGCCAGCATGGGGACCCCTGTTCTCCGGCGCCCGCGGCGCCCGCCTCGATAAAAAACAATAGTTTCAAACAAAATCTTACATTATCGATGCGCCGGGGGCAGCAGCAGTCGCGAAATGTAGCGGATTCGGTGCACGAAAGGCGGTAACGTGGCGTGCATGACCAACACCACCTCGGGCGCCCGTGCGGCGTCGGGTCCGCAGTTCACCCTGACGCGGGGCGGGGCCACCGCCATTGTCGCCTCACTGGCCGCGGGCCTGCGCCACTACGACCGCGGGGGCGTGGACCTCGTGGAGGGCTACGGCCGCGGCGAGATCGCCCCCGGGGCCGCCGGGATCACCCTGGCCCCCTTCGCCAACCGCATTGACGGCGGCCGCTGGGAGCTCGACGGCGCCCCGCAGCAGCTGGACATCACCGAAGTCCGGCGCAACAACGCCATCCACGGGCTGCTGCGCAACACCGGCTACGCCGCGCTGGACTCCTCGGACCACCACGTGGTGCTGGAGGCCACGATCCACCCCCAGCACGGCTACCCGTTCCTGGCCCGCCACCAGGTCCGCTACGAGCTCACCGCGGACGGCGCCCTGCGCGTGGCCCAGACGCTCGTCAACGACTCCCCGCGGCGGGCCCCCTTTGTCCTCGGCGCGCACCCCTACTTCCGCCTCGGCGACACCGCCCCGGAACAGCTGCGCATCACCCTGGACGCCGCCAGCTACCTGGCCGCCAATGACAGGATGATCCCCACGCAGACCGTCCCCGTCGACGCCGCGCACGATCTCCGCGGCGGCCGCCTGCTCCCCGATGTCCTGATGGACACGGCCTTCACGGACCTGGCCGCCGGCGGCATCCCCCCGCGCGATGGCGCCACAAGCGCCACGCTTTCGGCCCCGGACGGGCGCTCCGTGAGCCTCTGGCACGACGATTCCGTTTCCTTTGTCCACGTGTTCGTCACGGCCACCTTCCCCGGCCGGACGCTGGCCGTGGCCATGGAACCCATGACGGGGCCCGCGAACGCATTCAACTCCGGCGACGGCCTCCAGTGGCTGGAACCGGGGGAGCAGTCCACCATGCGCTGGGGCATCGACGCCGCGCTGTAGCGCTTGCGCCGCGTCGGGCTTGGCCCGCAAGTCGACTGGGGCGGGTCGGCCGTGGGAGGCGTCGATGCCGTCGTGTACCCGAGGGGCTGTCTCTCGCCGGCAAACTTCCCTGTGGGGCAAAACCCGGCGATAAGTGCACATTTCCGGGAATTAACGCAGGTGCCTGAGTGCGGGTTGGGTGCTCCCGGCTCTGCTGAACGTCCCGGTCCTGCAACGGGTCGACGGGCGCCCCGAAATGGACGTCGTTTTAAGAATTTTTGCCGCATGGGGAATTATTGGTCTATGACGCCCGTGCAGCAGCAACCTGAGCGCCCCCACCCCAACGACCCCGGCCACCAGCCGGTGGTCCCGTTCGGCATGCAGGTGGCCGGCGCGTGGGCCTGGCGGGTGGGGCTGATCCTGGTGGTCTCGGCCATGGTGCTGTGGCTGCTGGGCCAGGTGGGCATCCTGGTCATCCCGCTCATGGTTGCCGCGCTCTTCGGCGCCCTGCTGATGCCGGTGGTGAAGTGGCTGCGCAGGATCGGCCTGCCGCAGGGCCTGGCCGTCGCCGGCACGCTGGTCGGCCTCATTGGGGTGGTGCTGGGAGGGCTCTTTCTGGTGGGACGCCAAATGGTCTCCGGCATCGCCAGCCTGGGACAGCAGGCGGTCAAGGGCCTCATCCAGATCCAGGGCTGGTTGACCTCCGGGCCGCTGGGCCTGAGCAACGACCAGATCGATTCGTACCTGCAGGAAGCACTGGATGCCCTGCAAAACAACAGCAACACCATCCTGACCAAGGCGCTCGGGGTCGGCACCGGCTTTGGCCACTTCGCCGCCGGCCTGCTGTTGTGTGTTTTCATCCTGATCTTTTTCCTGCTCGAAGGGGAACGGATTTGGGGGTTCCTGGTCAGCTTCTTCCCCCTCCGCGCCCGCCCTGCCATTGACGGGGCGGGGCGGCGCGGGTGGCTGTCGCTCGGCAACTACGTGCGCGTCCAGATCCTGGTGGCCGCCGTGGACGCCGTGGGCATCGGGGCCGGCGCCGCCATCATCCAGGTGCCGCTGGCCCTGCCGCTGGGCGTGCTGGTCTTTCTGGGCTCCTTCATCCCGGTGGTCGGCGCCCTGGTCACCGGCGCCGTGGCCGTGCTGCTGGCCCTGGTGGCCAACGGCTGGGTGAATGCGCTGATCATGCTGGGGATCGTGCTGCTGGTCCAGCAAATGGAGAGCCACCTGCTCCAGCCCTTCATCATGGGCCGGGCCGTCTCCCTGCACCCCGTGGCGGTCATCCTGGCCGTGGCGGCCGGCTCCACCGTGGCCGGCATCCTGGGCGCCCTGTTCGCCGTGCCGGTGCTGGCCGTGGCCAATTCCTTCATCCGCTACATCGGCGCCCGCGGCTGGGAACACGATCCCAGCCTCCCCGACATCCATGGCGTGCCGCCCGCACCGCCGGAAGACACGACGCCGGGTGCCCCCGCCGGGGCCGCGCACGGCAGCGCGCCCCAGGGCCCGACGGACGGGCCGGCGTCGTCCGTGGGGGCCATGCCGGACCCGCAGCCCTAGGTCCGCGGCCCTGGTTCCGGCAGCCCGCAGTTTTTATCCACGCAACAACCTTCGAAAGAGATCCATACAGTGAACGCAGCCAGCAGCCTTCCAGTCACCCTTGCCGACGTTGAAGCAGCACGGGAGCTCTTGAAGGACATTATTGCGTTCACGCCCATTGAGAGTTCGCGGGCGCTGGGGCGGATGACCGGTTCGGAGGTTTTCTTCAAGTGTGAAAACCTGCAGCGCGCCGGTTCGTTCAAGGTGCGCGGGGCGTACGTGCGCATGGCGCGGCTGTCGCCGGAGGAGCGGGCGCGCGGCGTGGTGGCGGCATCGGCCGGCAACCATGCCCAGGGCGTGGCGGTGGCCGCGAAGGCGCTGGGCATCAAGGCCCGCATCTACATGCCCGTGGGCGTGGCCCTGCCCAAGCTGGCGGCCACGCGCGGGCACGGCGCCGAGGTGGTGCTGCACGGCTACAACGTGGACGAGTCCCTGGCCGAGGCCGAACGCTACGCCAATGAAACCGGCGCCGTCTTTGTGCACCCGTTCAACAACGTCGACGTGGTGTCCGGGCAGGGGACCATCGGCCTGGAAATCCTGGACCAGATTCCCCATGTGGACACCGTCATCATGGGCGTTGGCGGCGGCGGGCTGCTGGCCGGCGTCTCCGTGGCGATCAAGGCGCGCGCCAAGGAGCTGGGCAGGGAGATCCGCGTGATCGGCGTGCAGGCCGAAAACGCCGCCGCCTACCCGCCCTCCCTGGCCGCCGACGCCCTGGTCCCGCTGAAAAGGGTCTCCACCATGGCCGACGGCATCGCCGTGGGCCGGCCCGGGCAGCTGCCGTTCTCGATCATCCGCGAGCTTGTGGATGACGTCATCACGGTCAGCGAGGACTCGCTGGCCCGCGCCCTGATCTTCCTGCTGGAACGGGCCAAGATGGTGGTGGAACCGGCCGGCGCCGTGGGCGTGGCCGCGCTCCTGGAGGGCAAGATCGAAAACCCCGGCACCACCGCGGTGATCCTCTCCGGCGGCAACATCGACCCCATGCTCATGCTCAAGGTCATCCAAAGGGGCCTTTCGGCGGCCGGGCGGTTCTTGACGGTGCGCATGATGCTCAACGACCGCCCGGGTTCGCTGGCCACCATCTCGCGGATCATCGCCGAGAACGACGCCAACGTCACGGGCGTGGACCACACCCGCGTGGGCGGCTCCATCTCCATGGGCGACGTCTCCATCACCGTCAACCTCGAGACGAAGGGCCACGAGCACTGCGAGCAGGTCCTGACGGCCCTCCGCTCGGAGGGCTTCCAGCCGATCGTCGTGCACTGATTTTCGGCACCGCCCGGGAATCCCCGGCCGGGGAGACTGTCGTGACCGCGTCGGCACCCTGCTGATGCTCCGGCGTCGAACGCGCGGCTGCAGGGTTTAACGCGGCTGCGGGGTTTAAAAAGACTTTCCCGCGCCCCGGCCGAAGGATCGGCAGGTGGCGCGGGAAAGGTGGTTCTGGAACCTGGCCGCTAGCTCTCGTACGGCTTGGCGGAGAGAATTTCGACGTCGATCGTCTTGCCGTTGGGGGCCACGTAGCTGATCTTGTCGCCGATCTTGTGGCCCATGATCGCCATGCCCAGGGGGGAGCGCTCGCTGTAGACTTCCATGTCCGTGGCACCCACTTCGCGGCTGCCCAGCAGGAACCTGGTCTTGTCGCCGGCGATGGTGGCGCCAACCACCATGCCCTGTTCCACGATCCCGTCGTCGGCCGGGGCCTCGCCCACATGGGCGGTGCGCAGGAGCTCACTCAGCTGGCGGATGCGGGCCTCGATCTTGCCCTGCTCATCCTTGGCTGCGTGGTAGCCGCCGTTCTCCTTCAAATCGCCCTCGGACCGGGCCTGCTCGATCTTGGCCACGATCTCGGCGCGGCCGGGGCCGGAAAGCTGCGTCAGCTCGGTCTGGAGGCGGTCAAATGCTTCCTGGGTCAGCCAGGCAGCGGATGCACTGTTGGTGGTGGGCACGAAGAACTCCTTGATTGTACATAAAACAAAGACCCCGCCGGCGGCCGAACCAGTGGTGTTTCACGGCTGGCGTGCCCATCGGGCGACGGACACCATCCATCCGCGGAACATCCACGGAACAACCAAGCGGGGTGCAGGTAATAGTGACAAGTTTAGTCAATAAGGCGGATAAACCCAAGAATGGGCGCCGGGCGTGTCACTTCGGTGGCACGATCCAGCATTCCTGGACCACCCCGGTCACGGCCAGGGAGTCGGTGCGCACCTGGCCGCGCACCGTCGTCGTCCGGCCGGAATCCGTGCCGGCGCCGGAACCGTTGGGGCCTATGGTGATCACGTTCCAGCCCACCACGGCGTAGGAGTCGTTCATCGCCTGCAGGGCGCACCGGGCCGTGGCGGCGGGATCCTTGGTCACGGCCACGTCCACCGTGGACAGCGTGGAATCCACCACCTGGTAGCTGATCAGCCTGTTGGAGACCCCCGTGCTGTTGCCCACCGTGGCCCAAAAGACCCAGGCCAGGCCCAGGACGCCCACCGCCGCGAGAATCAGGATCCGCGCCTTTTTGGACATCGCCCGCTTGGGCGTGCCGTAACGATTGGTTAGGCTGGTAGCTGCCGGAGTTTCAGAATTTGTCACTGCATCCACTGGTGTCTTGATCCGCGGCTGCGCCGGGGGCTGGCCGCCCGCTGGGGGCGTTAAGGACACTATGAGTTTAGCGTTGATTCCCGCACAGGTTTTTCGCCCACACAGCACTCAGAATCGAAGGTAGCCGACGTGACCATCACCGACGGGCCCACATCCGAACCATTGCGCCTGCTGGCGGTGCACGCCCATCCCGACGACGAGGCGAGCAAGGGCGCCGCCATGATGGCCTCCTACGCGGCGGCCGGTGTGAGGGTCATGGTGGCCACCTGCACGGGCGGCGAACGCGGCGGCATCCAAAACCCGGGCATGGCCGGCGACGCCCATTCCGCCCGCGACATGGGCGGCGCCCGCCGGCTGGAGATGGCCCGGGCGGCCAAGATCCTGGGCATTGAACAACAGTGGCTGGGCTTCACGGACTCGGGCCTGCCCGAGGGCGATCCGCTGCCTGCCCTGCCCCCGAACTGCTTCGCCCTGAAGCCGCTGGAGATTGCGGCCGCGCCGCTGGTCCGCCTGGTGCGCCGCTTCCGCCCGCACGTGATCGTCTCCTATGACGAGAACGGCGGCTACCCGCACCCGGACCACATCATGGCGCACAAGGTGGCCGTGGAGGCGTTCCATGCCGCGGGGGACCCGGAAAAGTACGACGGCGCGGGGGAGGCCTGGGAGCCGCAAAAGCTGTACTACGACCTGGCGTTCAACCCGCAGCGCTTCCGTGCCCTGCACTTTGCGCTCGAGGACGCGGGGCTGGCCTCGCCCTACGCCCAGCGCCTGGCGGCCTGGCTTGAGGCGGACAGCGAGGGTCACACCCCGCCGGCCGGCACGCACCCGACCACCACGCAGGTTGACTGCGGCGAGTTCTTTGAAAAGCGTGACGAGGCCCTGCGCGCCCACGCCACCCAGGTGGACCCCGACGGCTTCTTCTTCGCCGTCAGCCCGGAGATGCAGCGCAAGGTGTGGCCGTGGGAGGACTATTCACTCATCGAATCCCGTGTGCCCACAACCCTGCCGGAAAACGACCTGTTCGCTGGCCTACGATAGGTAGTGGACGATTCCCGCACCGCACCCAGCCTTCCGGGACAACAGCCGGCCGGGGATGAAACGAAAGACAAATTGTGCACACATTGATTTTGCTCGCCGCCACACCGTCGCCGAGTCCCACCATCCCGAGCCTGCGCGCGGGCCTGAGCGACGACCAGGTCGGCCCGGGCTTCCTGGGCTTCCTCGCGATGGCCTTCATCGCCACCCTGGTGTTCTTCCTGATCCGCGACATGGCCAAGCGCATTCGCCGCGTCCGCTACCGGGCCATGGTTGAGGAAGGTGCCGCCGGGGGCTCGCACGGCCCGGATGCCGAGTTCCTCGCCATTCCCATTGTGGCGGACGACGCCGCCCGTTCCGAAGGTGCCCCCGGCACCGACACGTCGGACGCGCAGGCGCCGGACGTTCCCACACCCGGCACCAACGGACAGCAGGGCTAATCCACCGGGCCCGGGCAGCCGGATCCGGCGAACCGGACCCGGCGGGCCGCGGCCCACTCAACGAGGGCAACAACCAGGGGGCACGCATGAATCGGCTGGCCGGCGAACCCAGCGCATACCTGCGCCAACATGCCAACAACCCGGTGGACTGGCAGCCCTTCGACGATGCCGCCTTCGCCGAGGCCCGGGAGCGGAATGTTCCGGTGTTCCTGTCCATCGGCTACGCAGCCTGCCACTGGTGCCATGTCATGGCCGGGGAATCGTTCGAGGACCCGGCCATCGCCGCGTACCTGCGCGGGCATTTTGTGTCCATCAAGGTGGACCGCGAGGAACGCCCCGACGTGGACGACGCCTACATGGCGGCCACCCAGGCCCTGAGCGGGCAGGGCGGCTGGCCCATGAGCGTCTTCCTGACGCCAAGCGGACAGGCCTTCCACGCGGGCACCTACTTCCCGCCACAACCGGTCTCCGGGCGGCCGTCGTTCCGGCAGGTGCTGGAGGCCGTGGCGGAGGCCTGGGCCCAACGGCGCGAGGAGGTGCTGGCCACCGCGGGCTCAGTGGCGGCGGCACTGGCCGACCCGGTCTGGCGGGTGCGCAGTGACGGAAGGGGCCTCCCGGGTGCCGGCGCCGGCGCGGCTGCCGGCGGTGGCACGGATGACGGTGGTGGCACGGCTGACGCCGACAGCGCCACGGCGGTTGGGGCTGCCCGCACCGCCGCCGCCGGCGCCGGATTCGCCGTGCATGCCCCGGGCGGCCCGAACGGGTCCTCCTGGGCGCGGTCGCTGTCCGCCGCGGCGGTTGGCGCGGTGGTTGCCCTTGCCGCGGCCGAGGACCCCGTCCACGGCGGCTTCGGCACGGCACCGAAGTTCCCTCCCACGCCCGGGCTGGAATTCCTGGTCAGGCACGCCGCCGGCGCGGGGGAATCCGCACGGCAGGCGTTCGGACTCGCCGGCCGGACGCTCGGCGCCATGGTCAACTCCGCGTTGTTCGACCCGGTGGGCGGCGGCTTTGCCCGCTACAGCGTCACGGCCGACTGGTCCGAGCCGCACTATGAAAAGATGCTGTACGACAATGCCGGCCTGCTGCGCGTCCTGGTCCACTGGACGCGGCTGGCGGATGCGCGCCCGGAGGAATTCGCCGCACTGGAGGCCGCCGGGCCGGCGGTGCCGGTGCACCACATCCACGCGACCGCCAGGCCGGTTCCGCTGTCGGCCGCCGACACCCGCCGGGCCGTGGCGGACACCGTCGGCTGGCTGGTGTCGGAATTGCGGCTGCCGGACGGCGCCTTCGCCTCGTCCCTGGACGCCGACACCGTCATTGACGGGGTCCACCGCGAAGGCGCCGGCTACAAGTGGAGCCTCGCCGAGCTGCGCCGGGCCGCAGGCGCAGGCGGCGCGGAAGCCGCGTCCGCCGCAGGACATGTCATGGGGATTCCGGCGTCCGGCGCGGCCCCGCTGCACCCCGGCAGGGCCCTGGGGGCGGACGAGCGCGCCGCCTGGGACCGGCTGCTTCCGGGGCTGCGCGAACAGCGGGCCGCGCGGGTCATGCCGGCCCGGGACAACAAGGTGGTGGCGTCGTGGAACGGGATGCTCCTGGCGGCGCTGGCGGAGGCCGCGGTGGTGCTGGACGAGCCCGCGTGGCTGGGGCACGCCGTCGAGCTTGGCCACTACCTGCGCCGCGTCCACTGGGACGGGGCGGTGCTGCGGCGCGTGTCGCACGGCGGCGTGGCACGGGGGATCGACGGGCTGCTGGAGGACTACGCGGCGTGCGCGGACGGCTACTTCGCGCTCTATGCGGCGAGCGGCGACGGTCAGTGGTTTGATTTTGCGGCCGGGCTGGTGGATGCCGCGCAGCGGTTTGTCCGGGACAGCACGGTGTACAACAGCGCCGGCGGTTCCGCGGCGATCGCCGGCGCCCCGGCCGGCGCCCGCTTTGCCGATCCCTTCGACAACGCGACCACCGGGCCCGTGGCACTGCTGGCGGGGTCCCTCGCGACCCTGGCGGCGTACACGGGGTCCACGCAGCACCGCGTGCTGGCCGAAAACCTGCTCGCGCCGCTGCCGGAGCTGGCCCGGCGGGCGCCGCGTGCCGCCGGCGGCCTGCTCGCCGTGGCGCAGGCGATGGCCGCCGGGCCCCTGGAGCTGGCCATTGTCGGTCCGCCCGGCGCGGAGCGGGATGCGCTGGTCCGCCGGGCGTGGGCGTCGCCGTCTCCCGGCGCGGTGATCTCCGTCTGGGACGGCTCCGGTGCGCCCGCCGTGCCGCTGCTTGAAGGCCGGTCGCCGAAGGACGGTGCCGGCCCGCCGCTGGCCTACGTGTGCCGCAACATGGTGTGCGGGCGTCCGGTCTCCTCCGTCGCGGAGCTGGACCGGCTCCTCTGACCGCCGCCCTCCACCGACGCTCCCGCGCAAGTGGGGCGTCTTTTCCCGACGCTCCCGCGCAAGTGGGGGTGTTTTTCCCCGATGCTCCCGCGCAAGTGGGGGTGTTTTTCCCCGATGCTCCCGCGCAAGTGGGGCGTTTTTCCCCGACGCTCATGCAGTGTCAGCGGGGCAGCACCAGGGCCACGGCAACAAAGTGGGCGGCGAAGCCGGCCACGGTCAGGGCGTGGAAGAGTTCGTGGAACCCGAAGTGGCGGGCGCTGAAGTTGGGCTGCTTGACGCCGTACACGGCGGCCCCGGCAATGTAGAACACGCCTCCCAGGCAGATGAGCAGGGTGGGGGCCGCGCCGGCGGCCCAGAACTGGGGCAGGAAGAACAGCGCCGTGATCCCCAGCAGCACGTAGAGGGGCACGTAGAGCCACCGCGGCGCCCCGACCCACACCACGCGGAACAGCACGCCCAGGGCGGCGCCGGTCCAAATCAGCCAGAGGAGCAGCGTGGCGGTGGGGCGCTGAAGCATCAGGAACGACAGCGGCGTGTAGGAGCCGGCAATGACCAGCATGATGTTGCTGTGGTCCAGGCGTTTCAGCAGCCTCTTGGCCCGCGGCTGCCAATCGAAGCGGTGATATAGCGCGCTCGTGCCAAATAAAAGCACGCCGGTGACGGCGTAGATCGCCGTCGCCACCTTGGCGCCGGTCCCCGGCGCCAGCAGCACCAGCACCAGGCCGGCCACCAGGACCACGGGGGCGGCGGCCGCGTGCAGCCAGCCCCGCCAGCTCGGTTTTGCCTCGGCCAGGAGAGGGGGTGTCATACCGAAAGCATAGTCCGCGCGGCCCCAAGTTACTCTTGGGTAGGGAACGGCCGCAGCCGGGCGGCTCCTGCCAGAGGGAGCCTGTCCGCATTTCGCGGGACCGGCGGGTAACCTAGGACTAGCACGTTACCCCGGCCGCCTGGCCCCGATCCGGAAGGTCCGGCGCTCTCCCATGCATTTGTTCTCCGGCCCCGTCCGGATGCCGAATTTCCTCTACGGCTACTATGAACGGCGCCTCGCACGGTCGCTGGACCTGGGCAGCGTCCCCCGGCACATAGGCGTCATGGTTGACGGAAACCGCCGCTGGGCCCGCCAGTTCAACGCCCCCACCAGCCAGGGCCACCAGGCCGGTGCGGACAAGATCCTGGAATTCCTCGGCTGGTGCCAGGACCTCGGCATCAAGGTGGTCACCCTGTACATGCTCTCCACGGACAACATGAGCCGCTCGCCCGAGGAGCTCGATGAACTCATGGGCATCATCGCCAACACCCTGGACCTGCTCGACGCCGACGCCGACATCAGCGTCCACGCCATGGGCGCCCCGGAACTGCTGCCCGAATACCTGGCCCAGCGCGTGTCCTCGCTGACCACGCGCGTGCCGGCCAAGGAACGCATCCACGTCAACCTGGCCATTGGCTACGGCGGCCGCCGGGAGATCGTCGACGCCGTCCGCGAGCTCCTGCACGACGCCGACGCCGCGGGGCGCACCATGGCGGACGTCGCGGACGCCCTGAGCGTGGACGACATTTCCAGGTTCCTCTACACCCGCGGCCAGCCGGATCCGGACCTGGTCATCAGGACCTCGGGCGAGCAGCGGCTCTCCGGCTTCCTCATGTGGCAGAGCGCCTACAGCGAGTTTTACTTCTGCGAGGCGCTCTGGCCGGCGTTCCGCCGCATCGACTTCCTGCGGGCCCTGCGCGACTTCGCCGGGCGCAGCCGCCGGTTCGGCAGCTAGCGGCAAGGTCCCATGCAAAAACATCACCGTCATGAAATAGCCATGGCCGGGGCGCTGTCACTGGCCGCCGGATTTGTCGACGCCGTGGGCTTCATCCACCTGGGCGGCTACTTCGTCTCCTTCATGAGCGGCAACTCCACCCGCGCCGGCGCTGCCCTGGCTGAGGGCAACCCGCTGGGATTCATGCTGGCCATGGGGCTGGTGGGGGCGTTCACGGCCGGCGTCATCACGGCCTCGATCCTGCGCCGGCTGGTCCCGTCCCGCAAACGGATGTGGGTCCTGCTGTACGTGACGGCGGCACTGGGGCTCGCCGTCGTCCTGTTTGACCTGGACGTGGCAGTGTGGCTGGCGCCGCCCGTCATCGCGCTGGCCATGGGCGCGGAAAACGTCATTTTTGAGCGCGACGGCGAGGTCAGCATCGGCCTGACGTACATGACCGGCACCCTGGTCAAGATGGGCCAGCAGATGGCGGCCGCCCTGACCGGCGGGAACCGTCTGGGCTGGGTGCGCTACCTTTTCCTGTGGCTGTCCTTGACGCTTGGCTCGATCGTGGGCGGCTTCACGTATTTCGCGATCAACCTCAACGCGCTGTGGGTTTCCGTGGGAATCTTCGTGCTGGTCGTCGCCTTCAACTCCCGCTCCTGGATGCCGGAGACCAACTAGCCCAAGCGTTCACGCCGCGTTCATCGGCCGGTCCAGCGTGGCGCACCGGATCACCACGCCGGCGCGGGTACTTTGGGCAGTACCGGAGGGCAACTCCGCCCGCGGTACCTATTTGAATTCCAGGCGCATCGCAGGCCTGGAAAGGCTGGAGTCGACGTGGTTGAGACGATGAAACTCGAACAGCAGGCACCGCAGGCGGCACCCGCCCGGCTGCGCAGCTACGTAATTGACACGTCTGTGCTTCTTTCGGACCCGCGGGCCATCCTGCGCTTTGCCGAGCACGAGGTGATTGTGCCGATCGTGGTGATTTCCGAACTGGAATCCAAGCGCCACGACCCCGAGCTGGGCTACTTTGCCCGCACGGCCCTGCGCCTTCTCGACGAACTCCGCGAAAAGCACGGCGGCCTTGCCAACCCCATTCCCCTGGGGGACGACGGCGGGACCTTCCGCGTGGAGCTCAACCACATTTCCGCTGAGGTGCTTCCCGCCGGGTTCCGGGGCACGGACAACGATTCGCGCATCCTGGCCGTCGCGAAGAACCTGGCCAACGAGGGCATGGACGTGACAGTGGTGTCCAAGGACGTGCCGATGCGCGTGAAGGCCTCGGCCATGGGCCTGGCGGCGGACGAATACCGCAACGAGCTGGTCAAGGACTCCGGCTGGACCGGCGTGGCGGAGATCGACACCACGGAGGAGGAAATGGCGGCGCTCTACAACCACGAGGCCGTCGCCGTCCCCGAGGCGGCGGTCCTGCCCGTCAACACCTCGCTGGTGCTCACCAGCAACCGCGGCTCCGCGCTCGGCCGGGTGGGCGCCGACCAGCAGGTGCACCTCGTCAAGGGCGACCGCGAGGTGTTCGGACTGCACGGCCGCTCCGCCGAGCAGCGCCTGGCCCTGGCCCTGCTCATGGACCCGGAGGTCGGCATCGTCTCGCTGGGCGGGCGCGCCGGCACCGGCAAGAGCGCGCTGGCCCTGTGCGCCGGGCTCGAGGCAGTGCTGGAGCGCAACGAGCACCGCAAGGTGGTGGTCTTCCGGCCGCTCTACGCCGTGGGCGGCCAGGAGCTCGGCTTCCTGCCCGGCTCCGAGGGCGAGAAGATGAACCCCTGGGCACAGGCAGTCTTTGACACGCTGGGCTCCGTGGTCAGCGACCGGGTCATGGACGAGATCATGGAGCGCGGCCTGCTCGAGGTCCTGCCGCTGACCCACATCCGCGGCCGCTCGCTGCACGATTCCTTCGTGATCGTCGACGAGGCCCAGTCGCTGGAGAAGAACGTGCTCCTGACGGTCATGAGCCGCATCGGCCAAAACTCCAAGATCGTCCTCACCCACGACGTCGCCCAGCGCGACAACCTCCGCGTCGGCCGCCATGACGGGATCGCCGCCGTCGTCGAAACACTCAAGGGCCACCCGCTCTTCGGCCACGTCACCTTGACCCGTTCCGAGCGCTCGCCCATCGCCGCGCTGGTCACCGAGATGCTCGAACGCGCCGAAATCTAGCGCCTGCGCGGCACGCACGACGCCGGCCGCCCCGGTCCCGGGGCGGCCGGCGGGGGGTGCGGGGCCGGGGGCCCTGTGGGTTT
>NZ_JAAMFM010000036.1 GCF_013376105.1 Arthrobacter wenxiniae | reverse complement strand
GGGTCCACGCGCCCGAGGGTCCCGGGCTCAGTCGCTAATCAGGTCGTGGCGCACGATGGTCTGGTCGCGGTCCGGGCCCACTCCGATGGCGGAGATCCGGGTACCGGACATCTTTTCCAGCGCCAGGACGTAGTCGCGCGCGTTCTGCGGCAGCTCCTCCATGGTGCGGGCGCCCGTGATGTCTTCCGTCCAGCCCGGGAAGTATTCGAAGATCGGCTTCGCGTGGTGGAAGTCCGTCTGCGTCATGGGCATTTCGTCGAAGCGCACGCCGTCGACGTCGTAGGCGACGCAGACGGGGATCTGTTCGATGCCCGTGAGCACGTCCAGCTTGGTGACGAAGTAGTCGGTGAAGCCGTTGACGCGGGAGGCGTGGCGGGCCAGGATGGCGTCGTACCAGCCGCAGCGGCGCGGGCGCCCGGTGTTGACGCCGAACTCGCCGCCGGTCTTCTGCAGGTAGACGCCCATGTCGTCGAAGAGCTCGGTGGGGAACGGGCCGGCGCCGACCCGGGTGGTATAGGCCTTGATGATGCCCACGGCGCGGGTGATGCGCGTGGGGCCTATTCCCGAACCCACGGACGCGCCGCCCGCGGTCGGGTTGGAGGAGGTCACGAACGGGTAGGTGCCATGGTCCACGTCCAGGAACGTGGCCTGGCCGCCCTCCATGAGCACCACTTCGCCGCGGTCCAGGGCCTCGTTCAGCACGAACGTGGAGTCGATGACCATGGGGCGCAGGCGCTCGGCGAAGGCCAGGAAGTACTCCACGACGTCGTCGACCTCAACGGCCCGGCGGTTGTAGACCTTCACGAGGAGCTCGTTCTTCTGCTTCAGCGAGCCCTCCACCTTTTGGCGCAGGATGGACTCGTCAAAGACGTCCTGGACGCGGATGCCCAGGCGGGCCACCTTGTCCATGTACGCCGGGCCGATGCCGCGGCCGGTGGTGCCGATGGCCCGGCTGCCCAGGAACCGCTCGGTCACCTTGTCCAACACCTGGTGGTAGGGGGCCACGAGGTGGGCGTTGGCGGAAATTCGCAGCTTGGACGTGTCCGCGCCGCGCGCCTGCAGGCCCTCGATCTCCTCGAACAGGGCCTCCAGGTTCACCACGCAGCCGTTGCCGATGATGGGTGTGGCGTTGGGGCTCAAAATGCCGGCAGGAAGGAGCTTGAGCTCATACTTCTCACCGCCCACGACCACGGTGTGCCCGGCGTTGTTGCCGCCATTTGGCTTCACCACATAGTCGACCAGGCCGCCCAACAGGTCCGTGGCCTTGCCCTTGCCCTCGTCGCCCCACTGGGCGCCGACGATCACGATTGCTGGCATGGGATCCTCCCCCTTGCTCATAAAGTTGAGCCGGCCGCTGCATGGGTGGCGGAACGTTCCGCCGTACACCGTCCGGACACGAAAATGCCCCTTGGCAACCGCCGGCCGTCTGCAACATGGTCGCAGCCCGGCAGGCGGTCAAAGGGGGTCTTGCGTCCCAAGTTTACCGGAACGGTGCGGCAGCCGCACGTTGACGCATGGAATGAACGACGCCGGGAACCTGGCTGCCGCCGGAAGTCGCCGAAGCAACTGCGCGGGGCAACCCGCGGGCGCCGCGCAGCTTGTCCACCTGCGCCGTGCGGGCCGCCGGCGTCAGGCACAATTCATGTAGCTGCCGCGTCAGGCTCCCGCACACCAAATATCCGCCGCCCGGGTTTTTCCGCAGCAGCCATCACCGGCGGCGCGCCCGCTGGTCTCGGGGCGGTTTGCCGATGAGCAGGGTGGCCAGGTAGCGGTGCGGATTGCGGCTGCGAAAGGCGGCGCCGAGGACCTGCCGGAGGGCCTCGGCCTCGGGACCGGGCGCGGACAACGCGGCCTGCGCCCTGGTCTGGCGCAGCGCCAGCTGGCCCGCTTCGTGGCGCGCGGTGTGGTAGTCCTCCAGCGTCTCGAAGGGTGCACTGCCGTCCAGCACCTGGGCCAGCCGGGAGGCGAGGTCGACGGCGTCGAGCATTCCCGTGTTCAGCGAGGAACCGCCCGCGGAGAACACGTGGGCGGCGTCGCCGGCGAGGAAGACGCGTCCGATCCTGTACCGTGCGGCCAGGCGGCTGTTGGCGACCGTGGAGCGCAGCCACTGGCCGCCGCTGACCGGGAGCCGGGCGCCCAGCACACGCAGGATGCTGGCCTCCATCTCCTCCAGTGAAATTTGCGCGGCCGGTTCCTGGGTGCCCAGCGGCTCCTGCGAGGCGACGATGTAGAGCTCCTTCGGCGCGCCGCGGTCCAGCGATGCCAGGGGTGCGATGGTGAAGGAACCGGTTGGCGTGTGGTTCGGTTTGAACAGGGCCAGGCGCGGGCCGCCGGGAAGCTCGACGGCGTTCCTGGTCCGGCGGAGTGCGCCCGCCGGGACGGCAACGTGGCCGATCCGCACCAGCTGGCTGCCCGTGGTGCCCGGAAAGTCGATGCCGAGGTGGTGCCGCACGAAGCTGTGGGCGCCGTCGCACCCGGCCAGGAATCCGGCGTGGAGGGTGTAACTGCCTGCGGCGGAGGCAACCTCCACGAGCACGCGTTCGCCGTCGTCCCTGAATCCGGTGACGGCGTGCCCGCGGCGGATGTCCACGCCCGCGGCGCGGGCCCGTGCCTCGAGCAGCTGCTCGAGCCGCCGCTGCGGAATGGGCAGTATTCGCAGCGCGTCGGGCCGCAGCGGGTTCAGGCGCAGGGGCAGGGCCCCGAAGGAGTAGCGGGGCGCGGGAAATGCGTGCAGGCCCCCCTGCCCGCGAAGCAGGCCCCGGCGGGCCAGGACGGTCACGATCTCTCCGACCAGGCCGTTGCCCTTCGGCATGGCGCTGGGCTCAGCGGCACGCTCGAGGACTGTCGATGCGACGCCTGCGCCCGCCAGTTCGCAGGCGAGCATCAGCCCCACCGGACCGGCACCGGCGATGACCACCGTGGCCCCGCCGGCCCGTGTTCCATCCGCATCCATCGCTGTCCCACGTTCGTTGTCCGGGGCTTGCATGCCTCGTTGGTCTGAACAGTCGGCCTTCCGTGAAGGCCAAGGCGGCGTCCGCCAATGACGGCCAGTGGTCTGCCGACGCCAACGGTACCACCACCCAGTCCCTGAACGGCCGGTTCATTCCCGACGGGTCAAAGAGGGCGGCACCCGGCAGCGCGAGGGCTTCGGCGTGCCCTGCGGAGTCCCGGCCCAGCGAGGTGGCGCCGTTGACGTGACCCTTCGCCGGGAGGACGATTCGGCGAAATGATCCCGATTTATCGACCTCATTTCGCCGAATCGTCATCCCGGATCGCCACGCGACCGCCGGGCCTGTCGGGACCGGGGCCAGGACTCAGCCGGTCACCTTGAACATGCCGTGGGCGCCCCGTTCGGCATCGACCATGTAGTGCGAGACGAACGGGTAACTGCCGGCCTGCGGGAACGTCAGCTCCACGAAGCCGCCCTGTGCGGGGGCCAGCGCCAGCGCCTGCGACCCGGCGGAAGGGTCCGACCCGTCCAGCAGGTAGCGGCCCTCGCTCCACACGGCGCTGAACTGGCCCCCCACCACGTGGAACGACGTTGCCCGGTCGGGTCCGGCGTCGAGCACCCAGATGCGCACCTTCTCGCCCACCTTCGCGGGCAGCGGGCGGAAGTCGTACTGGTTCGCGTAGCCGTTGAACACCACGGCGTCCGGCTTGTCGGCCTGGATTTTGGCCAGGTCCGCCACGCCTCCCTGGGCGCCCAGGTACAGCTCGGACTGGATAAGGACGTACTCCTTGTCCACGGGGGGCAGCTTGGGCGGGTCGATGATGACCGCGCCGAACATGCCGTTCGCGATGTGCTGGCTCATGGGCATGGTGCTGCAGTGGTACATCCAAATTCCGGCGCGTGTGGCGGTGAACGTGTAGGTCAGCGATTCGCCGGGATTGACGGTGCGCATGGGCACGTCGGGGGCCAGCGTGCCGGCATGGAAGTCGATCGAGTGGCCCATCGTGGCGTCATTGACGAGCTTGACCTTGAACTTGTCGCCGATCCTGCCGCGCAGCGTGGGCCCGGGGGCCGTGCCGTTGTAGGTCCACAGGGTTTGCTTCACGCCCGGTGCCACCTCCGTCAGCTGGTCCGCGACCTTCAGGGTGACGTTGTGCACGGTGCCGGTGGGCAGCGGCGGGATCGCGGCGTTGTGGGCGGTGAAACCGGCGGCCGGCTGCTTCATGAAATCCAGCCGCGGCGCGGCTCCGGGACCTGCGGCTGCCGGCGTGCCGTGGTCCATGCCCGGCATGGCCGCCATGTCACTGGCCGTTGGCGCCGCCCCCGTGGCGACAATCTTGAACACCATTCCCTGCTGCCGGTGCCCCACAATGCTGCACCAGCCATCCATGTCGGCTCCGATCACGCCCGCATCCACGGTGGACTTCTCCCCCGGATACAGCCGCCCAGACTCCGCACCGCCGGCCGTGACGAGGTCGTGCACCATGCTGTCCACGTTCGTGACGTGGATGACAAGCCTGTTGCCCGCCGGCACGTCCACCGTGGAGGGGTGGAAGCGCATGTCCTTCATGGTCATCTCCACAGTGGTGGTCTGCCCCGTGGCATGGACGGCCGTCTGCGTGCCGGCCTGGCTGAGCCCCGGCAGGGCTGACGGATCGGCAACTATTCCCGCCACCACCACCAGTACGACGGCGGCCAGTCCCGTTGCCGCCATCCCCCACCTTCTCCCCGGGGCCGGGTTCCAGGCGGGGACGTCCCCGCCAGGCCCGCGCGGGAGGGAACCCTCGGCGGAGCCGCCGGCCGGGGCAGCGGGCCGGGCGCCCGGCGTCGAACCTTCCGGCGGCTTCGCCAGCACGGCCATGCCAAGCAGCGGCAGGAACCAGGCCAGCCCCGCCAGGACCAGGAAGGTGGTGCCCACGCGGACCAGGCTGGGCACGGGCAGCAGGGATGCCACCAGCGCCAGGTTTGTCAGGACCACGCGGAAGACGGCGGCCTTGTCCAGGATGGCGGTGCGCTGCCTGACCCGGGCCGGTCCGCCGCCCATGACCACGGGCACCAGGTAGCTGAGCGCGCCCCCGAGCACCTGGGCGGCAAAGCCGGCCGCCAGCACGGGCGCCACGGACCCGATGCCGCCGGGCAGGCTTTCCCAGGACCCGGAACCCGCCGTCAGGCCGGCCAGCCAGACCAGGGAGACCGCCAGCCACGCCAGCGCCGCGATGGCGGACAGGGGTGCAAAGCTGACCGGCGGCTTGCCGCGCACGGCCTTCGCCAGCGGGATGCATATATGAACCACGCCGCCCAGATACACGAGCAGCCCCACCGTGCACAGGAACGTGACGCCCGCGGCTGCCCCGGCGGCGGTCAGGACCACCCCGGCCAGCAGCGGATAGATGCCGTGGCGGGCCGTGGAATCGGCGCCGTCGGCCACGCGGGTGCGCAGCATGGTGGGCAGCAGCGTCATCAATGTGCCAAGGACCGTCAGGCCGACAAAGCCCAGCACGTTCACGGTCAGGTGGACCAGCAGCAGCCTCGCGTGCGTCTCACCGGTCAGCCCGGAGGCAAGCGTTGCACCCACGCCGGCGCCCACGGGCAGCAGCAGGCAGGCGGCAACGTAGTACCAGACAGTGGCGCCAAAGCGCGAGGGCAGGGCCTTGCGGGCGCGCAGTCCCAGCACCACGGCGTGCGCCGCCACCACGGCTCCGACCAGGATGCTGCCCAGCAGTGTCAGCGGCCAGATGTCGGCCATCATGGACACCACCACGGCCAGCACGGCCACGTTGAGCAGCGCCAGCCGCCATGCCATGCCGCGGGAGCGCGGGGTGGGGCCGCGCAGCAGCGCCTGGGCAAAGTGCCAGCTCCACACGAGGATGGAGTTGGTGATGGCGCCCAGGAACAGCAGGTGCACCATGAGCCAGCCCGAGTCCGGCACGTTGCGGTGGATGAGGACCACCACCACCAGCGCCACCAGCCACGCCACGGCGGGGGCGTTCGCGCGCAGATGCCAGGCGGCCCGGTTCATCCCGCCGGGACCTTGCGGGGATGCGGGCTTCCCGGGCGGGGTCAGGTTGATGTTCACGCGGTGGCTTTCGGTGGATGGGTGGCCTGCCAGAACGCCATGACGGCAAAGAGCAGGATGGAAATGACATTCAGCACGCCGCCGGCGACCCACGCGCCCTGGATTCCGGCGGCGTCGCCCAGGCCCAGGCGCAGCAGCAGCGATGCGTGCAGGAGCACGGCCGGGACCCAGAACAGTTCGGTGTAGGGCAACGGCTTGCGCAGCACGGCGGGCAGGATCACGGGGGCGTGGGCCATGATCATGGAAATGGTGAAGCCCAGGAACACGGCATGCAGCACGGCGTCGTAGGCGGCGCCGGTCAGTGTGGTGTCATGCAGCGCCAGTACGACGCCGGCAATCGCCAGCCAGCCGTAGCCCGCCAGCAGGCACGCGGCGATGTAGCGCGGCAGGCCCGTGCCCCGGATGGTCTTGCGGGCGGCGTCGAAAACCACCAGCCACGCCACCATGGCCAGCAGCGACAGCCCAAAGAGCGGGTAGCCCGCGGCGGGCCAGA
Organism: Arthrobacter wenxiniae; assembly: GCF_013376105.1. Taxonomy (GTDB): domain Bacteria; phylum Actinomycetota; class Actinomycetes; order Actinomycetales; family Micrococcaceae; genus Specibacter; species Specibacter wenxiniae. Next base: position 36,099 of record NZ_JAAMFM010000036.1, on the reverse strand, counting down.
GCAACGTGGCGACGGTGGCCATGGTCATCGCGAAGGCCAACGAGGTCAGGATGGGCTCGGCGCGTGGGCTGGTGATGCCGATCCTGGCCAGCTCCAGCCGTTCGCCGGCAATGGTCAGGACCACAAAGCTGATGAGGAACGGGAGCAGGACGGCAATGCTGGGCACGCGCAGCCACAGGGCCGCCGCCCCGACGGCCGTCACGCCGCCGAGAACCTGGATCAACACCACGTTGTCCCGCTGGCGCCGCCACAGGGGGACGTAGACCAGCAGCATGGCGATGGTGCCGGCGAGGAGCACCAGCTTGCCGACCAGCAGGGGCAGCGGGGAGATCATGAACAGGCCGGCGACGCCCAGGAGCGCCGGGGAAAGGTATCCGGCCACCTTCCCCAAGGCCACTGTGCGTTCCAGCGCGATCACGGTGCCCACGAAACTCAGGACGAGCAGCATGCCGTGGATCTCCGGGAACCGGTCCAGCTTGACGGGGGCGTCGGCGCCGAGCAGCTGCAGCCCCGCGTTCAGGCCGACCAGCAGGGCGGCGCCGGCGGGAAGCAGGAACAGCATCCGGAAGCCGGGTTTGCGCAGGAACGCCCGGATCCGCCGTTCCCGGGCAGGCTTCGATTGCCCTGGCCGGGGCACCGGCCTCGCGGCGCCCGGCCGCGGGGCGTCCTGCCGCGGGGCGGTCACGTGGCCGCAGCCGACGGCAGGTGGAGCGTGCACATTCCCGGCGCCGCAAACGGCACCAGCACGACGCCGTCCTCCGGGACGCCGCTTCCCTCGAGCAGGCCCTTGACCAGGCCCAGGTGAACGGCGCAGACCACGTCCGTATTTTCGCGGGCGGCGGCCACGATGGGGCACGTGGTCAGCGTGAAGTCGGTGGCGTCGGCATTGCCCTGGATTCCGAAGCCGGCATCCCGCAGCGAGGCTGCGACGTTGAGCCGCGTCTGGCGCCGGCGTGCCGCACCGGGCAACCCGCGTGGGGCCGGATCGGAATGAGTCTTTATGCCGTGGCGCAGCGGCTCCGCGGGGGAATGGTCCGCGCCGGCCTCCAAACCGGCCAGGACGCGGGCCCACTGCCGGCCGGCGAGGTCGCCGGCGGCCGCGGGGTCGTCGCTGGTCGCGGCAATGTGGCGGGCCAGCGCGGCGGCCAGGGCCGCGTAGCCGGCCGTCCGGGACTCGGGCGCTTCCGGGACATAAAGGGAGGCGGGACGGCCGCGCCCGGAGCGGGGCGCCGTTGTCCGTCCGGCCAGGCCGGACGCCACCAGGGCGTCCAGGTGTTCGCGGACCGTGTTGGGGTGCTGCCCGGTTTCTGCCGCCAGGGACTCCACCGTGAGCGGTGCGGCCGAGGACCGAAGGCGCTCAAGAACCGCTGCGCGCGCCTTGGACATCGGGGCGACGGGCTCCGTGCCGCCCGGCCTGGGCCCGCGCAGCGGTAGTCCCGAAATATTGTTTTCCACGGAATTTATTGTAGTAATATAAACTCACAATCTCCATTCGATCCAACAAGTAAAGGAAAGTCGCCGTGAACAATCTGGTCCTTGCCTCCTCCTCCGTCGAGGCCGCCGCGCTGGAAGACGCCAAAAACCGCCTGGCCGAGGCGGGCGGAACGCTGGCAACGCTGGGCCGGAACCTGCTCTCGGCGGCAACGGCTGCCAGCGGCGAACTGGCCGGGGAGGACCAGTCGAAGCTGGTGGAGTTCGCCGAGCAGGAGCTGCAGCCGCTGGCCTCCGCCTTTGCCCGTGCCTTCGCCGGCGCTGCCGGCAAGGACGCCGCAGTGGCCCAGCTGGCCGCAAGCCACACGGCGCGGCTGGCCGAGGCCGCCAAGAACCTGGAGGGTCAGGAAGCGCCGGTGCAGGTGGTGCACGCAGGCGCGCGGCTGCAGGAAGCCGGGGCCGCGTTCCTGGAGCACGCCACCGAATTGATGCTGCCTGCCCTCGCCCAAAACCCGTCGCTCACGCTGACCGGCATCCTTCCGGACCGTGTGGCGGGGGCGCCCGCTGAGGCCGCCCCCGCCACTGGCGGCTGCGCCTGTGGCGGGCACGACGAGCCCGGCCTCGCCGAGCTGGACACGCGCGTCATCCCGCATGCCATCCGCCACGCGACCATCTTTGGCGCCCTCGAGGGGCTTTCCTCCGGCAAGGGCATCCTGCTCATCGCCAACCACAACCCGCTGCCGCTGCTCGCCCAGCTGGAGCAGCGCTCCGCCGGCAAGTTCGCGGTCGACTACGTCGAGAACGGCCCGGACACCTGGAAGCTGAGCATGGTCCGCAACTGATCCCCAGCCAGCCGCCGCCAGCAAAAACGCCGCCGCTGCCGCAAATTGCCGCCGGTACAGCGGTGGCAAAAAGCGGGAGCGGCGGCATTTTTCGTGCGGGGGCTAAAGTGCGGCTTCGATCGCGGCGTGCGCGGCCGGGTCGGAGTCGTTCAGGAACGTCGCAATCCGCGCGGCCTCGTCGGCTTCGCCAATGGCACCCGCCGCCCGGCCCAGCGCGTACAGCGCGCGCAGGAAGCCGCGGTTGCCTTCATGCGCCCATGGCACAGGGCCGGTTCCCTTCCAGCCGTTGCGGCGCAGCGAGTCCAGCCCGCGGTGGTAGCCGGTCCGGGCATACGCATAGGACTCGATGGTCCGGCCCTCCGCATACGCCTCGTCGGCCAGGATGGCCCACAGCAGCGACGACGTCGGGTGCTTCGCCGCCAGGTCCACGGCCTCGTCCCCCGCCGCGAGGCGCGCCTGAAGGTCGTCTTCGGCCGGGAGCAGCGTGGGCTCGGGGCCCAGGAGGTTCCGGCGGAATTCGTCGCCCACTACGCGAAGGTCTTGCCGGCGGAGCCGAGCTGCTGCGCGGCTTCCACCACGCGGGCGGCCAGGCCCTTCTCGGCCGCGGCCCCCCAGACGCGCGGATCGTAGGCCTTCTTGTTGCCCACGTCCCCGTCCACCTTCAGCACGCCGTCGTAGTTGGAGAACATGTGCCCGGCCACCGGGCGGGTGTACGCATACTGGGTGTCGGTGTCGATGTTCATCTTGATGACCCCGTAGGAGACCGCGTCGGCGATTTCCTGCGCGGAGGAGCCCGAGCCGCCATGGAAGACCAGGTCAAACGGGTTGGCCTTGCCCAGCTTCGCACCGACCTGCGCCTGGATGTCCTTGAGGATCTCCGGGCGCAGCTTGACGTTGCCCGGCTTGTACACGCCGTGCACATTGCCGAACGTCAGGGCCGTGATGTACCGGCCGTGCTCGCCGGCGCCCAGGGCCTCGACCGTGGCCAGGCCGTCGGCGACGGTGGAGTACAGCTTGTCGTTGATGGCATTCTCCACCCCGTCCTCCTCCCCGCCCACGGCGCCGATCTCCACCTCGAGGATGATGTGGGCCGCAGAGGTGCGGGCCAGCAGCTCGCGGCCGATCCGCAGGTTCTCCTGAAGGGTCTCGGCGGAGCCGTCCCACATGTGGGAGTTGAAGATCGGATCGCGCCCGGCGGCAACCTCCGCCTCGGAGGCGGCCAGGAGGGGAAGCACAAAGCCGTCCAGCTTGTCCTTGGGGCAGTGGTCGGTGTGCAGGGCCACGTTCACGGGGTAGTTTTTGGCCACCTCGCGGGCGAACGCGGCGAAGCCGAGCGAGCCGGCCACCATGTCCTTCACGCCGGCGCCGGACCAGTAGGCCGCGCCGCCGGTGGACACCTGGATGATCCCGTCGGTGCCGGCATCGGCGAAGCCCTGCAGGGTGGCGTTGAGCGTCTGGGAGGACGTCACGTTGACCGCCGGGTAGGCGAACCCGCCGGCCTTCGCGCGGTCAATCATTTCGGCATACTTCTCCGGTGATGCAATGGGCATGAAAGGCTCCTTGGGCTGAACGGTTCAAAGAGGCGCATTTCAGGCACCTCCCGCATGGCTACCTTCATCCTAGCGATTGGCACCACGGTGTCGAAGAAGATGAAGCGGTGTCCGGCCGGCGGACCGCACGACGGCGGCCCCCGCACCTTGGTGCCGGGGCCGCCGTCGTGCTTTCCAAGGCGGCTAGAAGGGCCGGCCGTGGTCCCCCTGCCGGGCGACGGCCAGCGCAAACTGGTAGTTCATGCTCCCGAGGCCGGTGACGTCGTCGTACCCCCTCGCCGTCTGCAGCGAGGTGTCGAGGTCCAGCGAGACGAGGTACTTGCTCCCCGTGCTGGGGCTGGTAAACGCCAGCGCCTCCTGCGTTGGCGGCGGGACCACGTCCTGCACCGTCCCCGACCGGCGGCTGGTGGCGTAGATGGCCGGGTTGGCGAAGCCGATGACCTCGCCGGAGACCTGCTGGGCGACGGCCATCTGGCCGGCCGTCAGCGGGCAGGCCAGCGATGTGCCGCCATAGGTGAAGATCGCGAACGGGCCCGTGGCCAGCGTGGTGTTGTCCGTGATGGGGCTGATTCCCACCACATAGCCGGTGTAAGGATCCGCATCCGAGGCAACATCCGGCGAGACACGCTTGCCCTGAGCCAGCGTGTTGGGCACCACGCCCTTCTGGTAGTCCGGCTGGGCGAAGGCGGCGCTCACGCCGCCGCCGGCGCCAAACCGGAACGGTCCGGGCAGCGGGTCGTTGTAGGCACCGTTGACGATCTGGTCCCTAGTGTCGCCCCAGCCGGTTTCAAACTGGTAGGAACCGTCCTGGGCGACCGCCAGGCTGGTGCCGCCCACGGCGGTGACCCACGGCGAGCTCGCGGGGAAGTCAGGGGACGCGTACCCCAGGCTGGCCGCCTCGTTGCCGCTGTCGCCGCTGGAGTAGTACAGTCCGATGCCTTCACCTGCGGCCTGCAGTTCCAGGTTGACCTGGCCGAACAGGTAGTTGGCGGACACCGCCTCGCCCTGGTTGCCGTAGCTGTTGCTGACAATGTTGGCCAGCTTTCCGTCAAGGATCTTCGAGAGCGCGATGTCGATCCCGGCGTTGCAGTTATAGCCGCCGACGTACAGGATCTTGGCCCCTGGCGCCGTGCCGTGCACGGCGTCGACGTCGAGGGACTGCTCCGGCTGCCAGCCGCTGGGGAAGCCGCACAGGGCCCCATCCTTGAACTCGCCCGGCGACGGGACGATCTGCCGGTAGTCCACGGGCGGGAGTCCGTACCTGGCGGAATAGGCGTTGGCGTCGGCGAGAATGGTCGGGGAAGCGTACGCGTCAATGATCGCGACGGTCTGGCCCTTCCCGTCCGGGGCCTGCCCGTGCTTGCCGCGGTTGCCCGGCACGGCTTTCACAAGCGCGTCCTTGCCGTAGGCCGACTCGATCTGGCCCGGCGTGTAGCCGCAGATGTACGTCGGGAAGCTGGTCCTGCCATAGGCCGGCGGCACGGTGTCCGCGTTCTGGCCGAAGTAGTTCGAACAGGCCGCCGACGGCGTGGCCGGTGCGGCGCTGCGCGAGCGCGGCGCCGCACCCTGCCCGGAACCGCCTTGTCCTGAATCGCTTTGCCCTGAATCCGGGGTGGCGTAGTTCGGGTGCCTGGCCGCGCCCTGGTCAACCGTGACGCCCACGACGTGGGCGGCGACGGCCTTTGGCAGCGTGGGCGCCTGCGACGGACCGATCAGGGTGGTGCCCTTGAAGTCGTACTTGTGGAGCTGTGCGCCAAAGGCGGAGTTCACCTGCGCGGCGGTTCCGCGGAACACCACGTACTGCCTGCTGTCGGGCGTGCCCGTGATGGTCAGCCCCTTGGACTCCAGGAAGCTGACCGTGTTGGCGTAGTCGTCCTTGGTCGGGGAGAACCGGGCGATCCACTGCGCCGCGTCCAGCCACTTTTGGTACTTTCCGCTGCGCGGGTTGGAAACGGCCTCGGCCAGTGCCTTCGCGCCGTCCTGGTTGCGCAGGGACAGGAACAGTTCGCCTTCAACCGACGTGTCCGCGGCGGCGGCCCCCTGGTCGTTTGACGGCTGGGCCCAGCTGGGGATGGAGCCGGGGTACGGGGTGTCCGGCGACACGGGGGCGGCGCTGGCCCCCGTGGCTCCAAGGGCAACGGCGCAGGCCGTGGCGGCGCCAACGGCCAGCATTTTGGTGACTAATTTTCGCGGCTTGAATGATGTTCTCATCAGAGACCCTTCACAGGGCGGGCGCCCTCTGCGTCCGCACAAGCCCGAGCCTAAACCCGCAAAGTTTTTGCTGACTAGGGCCTGGGGGGGAATCACTGAATGATTTTTTAGCGCACGGCCTGGTCAAAAACGTGGCGCCGGATCCAGGCATGCATGGCGATGCCGGCCGCCGAGGCGGCATTGATGGAGCGGGTGGAGCCAAACTGTTCAATGGACAGCGTGGCCTGCGCGGCGGCGTGCACTTCCTCGCTGAGCCCCGGGCCTTCCTGGCCAAAAACCAGCACGCAGTTGCGCGGCAGCTCGTAGGTTTCCAGCTTTTCGGAGTCGGGGAAGATGTCGACGCCGATGATCGCCAGCCCCTCCCCGTTGGCCCAGCCGACAAAGTCCGCCACGGTGGGGTGGTGGCGGACGTGCTGGTAGCGGTCGGTGACCATGGCCCCGCGCTTGTTCCACCGGCGGCGCCCGATGATGTGCACTTCCTTGGCCAGGAACGCGTTGGCGGTGCGCACCACGGTGCCGATGTTCATGTCATGCTGCCAGTTTTCAATGGCGATGTGGAAGTCGTGGCGGCGCGTGTCCAGCTCGGCGATGATCGCCTCCATCGTCCAATAGCGGTACCGGTCCAGGACGTTGCGCCGGTCCCCGTCGGCCAGCAGTTCCGCGTCCCAGTGGTCGCCGTCGGGCAGTTCACCCTCCCAGGGTCCGACGCCCACCTCGTGGTGGAGCTCGGGGTGCCCGGCGGCCGGGTGGGTCTCGGGGGAATCCGGGGTCATTGCGGCGGCGGTGTCGGCGGGAGTGGTCACCGTCCAATTTTAGCCGTTCGCCCACCTTGACGAATTCATCACGTTCACCCGCGTCCCCGGTGTTCCGTCTGCCAGACTGGGACCCAAGGAAACCGTCCGGCACCAGGAGGCACCATGACCAAGCTGACCAACCGCAAGCCTGCCGACATTGAATGCTGGCTAACCGACATGGACGGTGTGCTGGTCCATGAGAACCAGGCCGTGCCCGGCGCCGCGGAGCTGATCCAGCGCTGGGTGGACACGTCCAAACGCTTTTTGGTACTGACAAACAACTCCATCTACACCCCGCGCGACCTCGCCGCCCGGCTGCGCGCCTCCGGTCTGGAGGTGCCCGAGGAGAACCTCTGGACGTCGGCCCTGGCCACTGCCCAGTTCCTGAAGGCCCAGATGCCGCACGGGCGTGCCTTTGTCATTGGCGAGGCCGGGCTGACGACGGCGCTGCACGAGGCCGGCTTCATCCTCACCGACCAAAGCCCCGACTACGTGGTGCTGGGCGAGACCCGCACCTATTCCTTTGAGGCGATCACCCGCGCCATCCGCCTCATTGGAGAGGGCGCGCGTTTCATCGCCACCAACCCGGATGCCACGGGCCCGTCCGCGGAAGGGCCGCTGCCGGCCACCGGCGCCATCGCCGCCTTGATCACGAAGGCCACGAACCGGGAGCCGTACATTGTGGGCAAGCCGAACCCCATGATGTTCCGTTCCGCCATGAACCGGATTGAGGCTCATTCCGAAACCACGGCCATGATCGGCGACCGCATGGACACCGACATCGTCGCAGGCATGGAGGCGGGACTGCACACGGTGCTGGTTTTCACCGGCATCACCCAGCCGGAGGACATCGACGCCTTCCCGTTCCGCCCCGACCAGGCGGTGGGCTCCGTGGCGGACCTGATCTCGGAGATCTAGCGCGGGGCGGTCCCCTAGGACAGGAGCCTGCCGCCGGACGCATCCAGGTAGCAGTTTCCGCACAGCGATTCGTACCAGACGTCCGCACCGTCGATGGCGACCTGGTCGCCGTCGAACACTATGGCGTCCCCCACCCGGCGGGTGTTGAACAGGGCCTTGCGGCCGCAGCGGCAGATCGTCTTGAGCTCCTCCAGGGAGTGCGCGATCTCCATCAGCCGGGCGGAGCCGGGGAATGCACGGGTGCGGAAGTCCGTGCGCAACCCGTAGGCGATGACCGGGACGCGGTCCAGGACGGCAATGCGGAACAGGTCATCAATTTGCGCCGGCGTCAGGAACTGCGCCTCGTCCACGAGCAGGCACGCCACCGGCGGCACCTGGACGTGTTCCAGCAGGGCATCCGGGTCGTCGCCGGCGGCGTGGGCGGCAAACACGCCGCGGGCGTCGTCGTCCGGCTGGATGAGGAAGTCCACGCTGCGGTTCATGCCGAGCCGGGACACGATCTCCCCGGCACCCTTGGTGTCGACGCCGGGCTTGGCCAGCAGCACCCGCTGCCCGCGCTCCTCATAGTTGTAGGCCACCTGCAGCAGGCCGGTCGACTTGCCGGAGTTCATGGGGCCGTGGCGGAAGTAAAGCTTGGCCAAAAGGGTCCTTTCAAGGGTTCGTGCTCACGCCGGATCGTCGCCCGGGTCTCGACAGGCTCGACCACCGGAACAGGCTCGACCACCGGTCAGTCGAGGCCGAGTTCATCCTTGCCAAACGCGAACAGGTATGGCACGCCGGTTTCGGCCTCGATGCGCTCCTTGGCGCCCGTGTCGCGGTCCACGATCACGGCGACGGCCTTGATGATGCCCCCTGCCTTGCGCACGCCTTCGACGGCGGCGAGCGCGGAGCCGCCCGTGGTCGAGGTGTCCTCCAGCACGACGACGTCGCGCCCGTCGACGCCGGGGCCCTCCACCTGGCGGCCCATGCCGTAGGACTTTTGTGCCTTGCGCACCACGAACGCGTCGACGGCCCGGCCGGCGTCGGCCGCGGCATGCATCAGGGCCGTGCCGACGGGGTCCGCCCCCATGGTCAGGCCGCCGGCCGTCTCAAACTGGATGCCGGCGTCGTCGAGCATGGCCAGCATGACGCGGCCGGCCAGGCGGGAGGCCTCGTGATGGAGGGTGATGCGGCGCAAGTCGATGTAGTAGTCGGCCTCCTTGCCGGAGGAGAGGGTCACCCTGCCGTGGACCACGGCCAGTTCCTTGATGAGTTCGAGCAGGCGGGCGCGGTCGGCGGCAGGTGTCTGGGTCATGGCCTCCATTCTAGGTGGTCCGCCCGGCCGAGCCCGGCAGGTGTCCTGTTGTACGCACGGCCGGCGACGGGCCTTGCGCATGACGCGGTTCTGCGCACCACCCCGTGGGAGTGGTGCGCAGAAGGGGACTCGATTGTGCGGAGGCGGGCCTAGCCGTCGGCGCCTGCGGGCGTCGTGGTGGTGGTGAAGCCCTCCAGCTTGTTCGCCGCCAACGCGTACTTGTTGGTGAACGTGCCGGCGATGGTGACCTTCGAGGTGTCCACGCCATTGCCCTTCTCCATGGCGAAGATGACCTTCGGGCCGCCGGCAGGCATGATGCCGTCAGGAAGGAACTGTCCCTTGTCGGTGGTCAGGCCGGCGATGTACTGGTCCTTGCTGATGGTGCTGTTCTCCACGTACGACGACGGCAGCTTGTTGGCGATGTCCGTTGCGGTGTGCGTGTTGATCCAGTGCATTGTCGCGACCAGCGCGTCCACCACCTTCTGGGCAGCGTCCTCGTGGGACTTGACCCAGCTGGCGTTGGCCAGGACGCCGGCAGCCGGCCAGTCGCCACCGAGTGTCTTCGTGGCGCCGTCGGCGGTCGCCAGGTCAACAGCGGTGTAGGCAAGCTTCTTGCTCGTCAGCGCGCCGACGGTGGGCTGGGTGGTCATGACGCAGTCCGCGGACTTGCGCTGGATGGCGGCGATGGCCGTGGCCCCGGCGCCGACGGCGAGGGTGTGGTAGTCCTTCTTCGTCAGGCCGGCCGTCGAGGCGACGAACTGGGTCAGCTCGTCGGTGCCGGAGCCAAGGTCGGTGACGCCCATGGTCTTGCCCTTGAAGTCGGCGGGCGAATGGACCCCGCTGTCAGTGCCGCACATGATGCGCTCCCCCGGTGCACCGGAGAGCTGGACGAGGTTGATGACGTCCTTGCCCTTGGACTGGAAGTCCACGGTGTGGACGTACCAGGCGCCGGCCATGTCGACCTGACCCGACGCCATGGCGTCCTCGGCGCCGACGCCGCCCTGCTGTTCGGTGGAGAGCTGCATGTTCACGCCGTACTTCTTATAGAAGCCCAGCTGCTGGGCGAGTTCGTAGGGCAGGTATATCTGCTTGTCGATGCCGCCCACCATCATCTTGACTGTGGGGAGGGAGGCGGAGCCGGCGTTGGCCCCGTTGCTGCTGCCCGCTCCGCCGCCGCCGCAGGCCGCGAGGCTGAGCGCCAGTGCTCCAGTCGCTGCGACAGCGTAGATCTTGTGCTTGATCATGTTCATTTTCCTTTTGTTTGACCCGGCGTTCCGGGCTTTTGTCTAATTCAGTGAATGGACTGCGGGTCTCAGATGGCCTGGGCCTCGGAGCGGCTCGGCGGCCGCCACTTGAGCAGCGAGTGCTCCAGCAGGCTGATGAAGTATTCCGCGCCGAGCGTGACGGCCGCGATGATCACCATGCAGGCGTAGACCGTATTGGGGTCGAAGGTCCCCTGTGCCTGGCTGATGATCAGCCCCACACCGTGTTGGGCGCCCAGGACCTCGGCCACGAGCGCGCCGATGATCGCGAACCCGAAGGCCGAGTGCAGGCTGGCGATGATCCAGGTCATTGCGGACGGGATGGTCACGTGCATGGCCACCTGAAGCGGTGAGGCGCCCAGGACCCGCACATTGGAGATCAGGTTCTGGTCCACTTCGCGGACGCCCTGGAAGGCGTTGAAGAAGACCACGAAGAAGACCAGGACGGCGGCGAGCAGCACTTTCGGGCCCATTCCGAGGCCAAAGGCCACGATGAAGATCGAGCCAAGCACGATGCGTGGAATGGAATTGACGATCCGGATGTACGGGCCGACCACGTCGGAGAGGTACCGGTTGGAACCTAGCAGGATGCCGAGGATGACGCCGGCGAGGGTTCCGACAACGAAGCCCCCCAGCGCCTCCTGGATGGTGATCCACAGGTTTTCCCAAATGGAGCCAAAGGCCGTGCCGTCCGTGAAGAGCTTGACCAGGCTGTTCCAGACTTCGGTCGGCTGGCCAAAGAAGAACTTGTCCACCCAGCCGGCCTCCGTGAACCACTGCCAGCCGCCAATGACGATGACGGCTAGCAGGATCCGGCCAACCCAGATCCACGTTTTGCGGAGCGTCACGGCGCGCCGGGCCGAGGCCTTCAGTTCGGCCTCCTGCTCCCGGACGAGCGCGGCGTTTTGTGCCAAGGATGTCATGCTGACGCACCTGCCGTCTGCTTGTAGGCGCGGGTGACCTCGTCCTTCAGGGACGACCAGATCTGGCCCTGCAGTTCCAGGAAGCGCTCCTCGTGCCGAATTTGCTGGACGTCGCCGCGCGGCCTGGGCAGGTCGATGTCGAAGACGTTCTTGATGGTGCCGGGGCTGCTGGTCATGATGACCACCTTGTCGGCGAGCGCCACGGCCTCGTCCAGGTCGTGGGTAATGAACAGGACCGAGGGCCGCAGCCCCTCCCAGAGCTGCAGGAGCTCGTTTTGCATGATGGCCTTGGTCTGCACGTCCAGGGCCCCGAAGGGCTCGTCCATCAACAGGATCCGCGGGTTGTTGATCAGCGCCGCCGCCATGGCGACGCGCTTGCGCATGCCGCCGGAAAGCTGGTGGGGGTAGCGGTCCTCAAAGCCGGACAGGCCGACCCGGCGCAGCCAGTCCATGGCAAGCTCGGTTGCTTCGCGCTTGGGGGTGCCGAGCAGGACCGGACCGATCAGCACGTTGTTGAGCACTGTCTTCCAGGGGAAGAGTGCATCCGCCTGGAACATGTAGCTGACACCGTTGGTGATGCCGTCGACGACCTTGCCGCCCACGCTCACCGAGCCGGCGCTGGGGTGCTCCAGGCCGGAAACCTGGGCCAGCGTGGTCGACTTGCCGCAGCCCGTCGGTCCCACGATGGCGCAAAACTGCCCCGGCTCCACCGTGAGCGAAACGTCACGGATGGCCGTGAACGTCTCGCCCTTCGGTGTGAGGTAGCGCTTGGTCAGGCCGTGGATTTCGATCCGCGCACCCTCGTCCCCGCCACCTCCCCCGTGGTCCGTGGGCGTACCGCCCCTTCTGTGTAATTCTGACACCGTTGTCACTGGTTCCCTTCCTGGCTTCTGTTCGCATACGTGAGTCGGATCACATAAACTACCTAGAGCTTAGAAAGTGACGGTCAGTGCCAAAAGACTTCAGTAAGTTGTGCACCTTATGCGCAAAAGTGCATGTTTTGTGCGTTTTCCGCAACGGGCGCCCCGACCGGGCCGGGGGCAGGTTCCGGTGAGCGGAATCTCCTCGGCACACGCGGCCCGCGGGCGGCACCGGTCCCTGACCCTGACCACGCAGATCCTGCTCAGCATGCTCTCCCTGCTGCTGCTCGCCGTGGTCCTGGGCGCGTTCCTTTTTACTGTCGTGAGCAACCAGACGCTGGATCGGCAGTACCAGCTCCGCGCACTGGGCATCGCCACCACCACCGCCGCCATGCCGCAGCTGCGTTCCGCCCTGGCGGCCGGGGATCCGCAGCACATCATCCCGTCGCTGGCCGCGGGGATCGTGGCTGCGGCCAATCCGTCCTACGTGGTGGTCACCGACCGCAACGGCATCCGCTACTCCCACCCGAACCCTGCGCTGATCGGAAAAAAGCTGGAGGAACCGGTCGCCGTTCTGGACGGGAAGACCCACCTGGGGTTTGACCCGGGCAGCCTGGGGCTCTCGGCCAATGCCAAGGCGCCGGTCTTCGGGGCCGACGGCGCCGTGATCGGCGAGGTGTCGGTGGGGATCCTGGACACCAGGGAGCGGGACGAACAGGCGTCAAACATTTGGCTCATTGCGGGCTTTTCAGCGTTGGTGCTGTGCCTGAGCGTTGCAGGTTCCCTGCTGCTTTCACGCCGGATCAAGCGCGTGACGTTTAATCTTGAACCGGCGGAAATTGCCTTCCTGCTGCAGGAGCGGGAGGCGCTGCTGCACGGCATCCGGGAGGCCGTCGTCGGGCTTGACGACGACGGCCGGGTGACGGTGATCAACGAGGAGGCCCGCCGGCTGCTCAAGGTGGAGGAGACGGCCCTGGGGATGCCCGTGTCCGACCTGGTCCCGGACGGCCGGCTGCGCGAGCTGCTTACGGGCGAGCTGGACGGCGCGGACCAGGTGGCGCTGACGGAGGATGCCCTGCTGGTGGTCAACCGCATGCCGGTCTCGATCGGCGGGCGGAGCATCGGCTCGGTGGTGACGCTGCGGGACCGCACCGAGATTGAGGGGCTGGTCCGGGACCTGCATTCCGTCCAGGGCCTGATGGAGGCCATGCGGGCGCTGGAGCATGAATACGCGAACCGCCTGTACGTCGTGGACGGGCTGCTCGAGCTTGGCGACGTGGACCAGGCCAGGACGTACGTGTCGGCGATCTCGGCCTCGTCCCGTTCATTGGGCGAGGGGCTGCGTTCGCGCATTGCCCCGCCGGAGCTGGCAGCCCTGCTGCTGGCGAAAATCACGGTGGCCGCCGAACAGGACGTGCACATCGAGGTCACCGCCGGGTCCCGGCTGGAACGGCCCCTGGTTGACCAGGCGGAGCTGCTGACCATCGTCGGGAACCTCCTGGACAACGCGGTTGACGCCCTGGCCAATTCGCCCCGCCCGCGCACCGTGGCCGTTCAGCTCGACGACGCCGACGGCGTTTTCATCGCCGTCCGCGACAACGGCCCCGGAGTTCCGGCGGACAAGATCGACGCCGTGGTGGTGGACGGATATTCCACCAAGGACACAAGGCCCGGCATGCGCCGCGGGATCGGGCTCGCCCTGGTGCGCCGGATCGTGCGCCGCGCCGGGGGCACCCTCGACGTTTTCCCAGGGCCCGGGGGTAATTTTGAGGTGTGGCTGCCGGCGCGGGCGGACATGGGGGACCCGGCGGGCACGGAAGCGAGGGAAACGCAGTGATCAGGACGTTGGTGGTCGACGACGACTTCCGGGTGGCCCGCATCCACGCCGCCCGGGTGGGGCGGGTTGACGGCTTTGAATGCGTGGGCGAGGTGTACAGTGCCGCGTCCGCGCGGGAGGCCATTGCCCGGCTGTCCCCGGACCTGCTCCTGCTCGACGTGCATCTGCCGGACGAGGACGGGCTGTCGCTGCTGCGGTCGCTGCAGGCCGCCGGCACCGAGGTTGACTGCATCATCATCACCGCGGCCCGGGACCTGGCCACCGTCAGGTCGGCCATGAGCAGCGGCGCCGTCTACTACCTGGTCAAGCCGTTCAGCTTCGAGCAGCTGCGCGCCCAGCTGGAGGCCTACCAGCGCTGGCGCCAGGAGCTGGATTCGGCGCGGTCGGCAAGCCAGGCCGTGGTGGACAGCCTGTACAACACGCGTTCCGCCGCCGTACGTTCCGCGGCCCCCGCGCCGCGCCTGCAGCCCACCATGCAGAAGGTGCTCGACGCCGTGAAGACCGCAGGCGGGCCGGTGGGCGCGGCGGAAATCGCCGACAGGCTGGGCGTCAGCCGCCCGACGGCCCAGCGCTATCTCGGGGCGCTGGAGCGCAAGGGCCTGGTGGTCCTCGACCTCAGCTACGGGACCACGGGCCGCCCGCTGAACTCCTACACGATCGCCTAGACCCGGGCACCCCTACCGGTCCGTGCCTCCCGCGTCCAGCGATTCCAGCAGCCCCAGTTCGTCCCTGCGGGGAAGGCCCTCCCAGTCGCCCGCGGTGCTCACGGCAAAGGCCCCCAGCAAGGCTCCGCGCCGGAGCCGCGCGGCGACATCCCCGCCCTCGAGCAGCACCGAGAGGTAGCCGGCCGTGAACGCGTCCCCGGCGCCGACAGTGTCCACCGCTTCCACGGCAACCGCGTCAACGTGGCTGGTCCCGTCCGCCGTGTAGGCGTCGGCGCCCCGGGCACCCAGCTTGACGACGACGTCGCGCACGCCCAGCCCGAGCAGTTCCGCGGCCGTGCCGGCAACGCTGCCCGTGCCGGGCCGCCCCGACAGGAGGTCCAGTTCGTCGTCCGAGGCGATGACGACGGCGGCATGCCGGGCCACCGGGGCAAGGGCCGCCCGGGCGTCCTCCCGGGACCACAGCTTGCCGCGGTAGTTGACATCCAGCGAGACCACCATGCCGCGCGCGGCCGCTGTTTCGGCGGCGAAGACAAAGGCGTCCAGTGCCTCCGCCGAGAGGGCGGGGGTGACCCCGGTCAGGTGCAGGATCCCGGCGCCGTCCTCGAGCGGGCGTTCCAGGTCGGCGCGGCTGAGGCCGGAGCCGGCCGAACCCGAGCGGTAGTAGTAGGCCCGGCTGAGGTCCGCGGTGCGCCGCTCCAGGAACATCACCCCCGTGGGCCGACCACCGTCCCGGCGCACCGCCAGGTCCACACCCTCGGCCCGCAGCGCCCGTTCGACGAAGTCCCCGTGCGGGTCGCGGCCGAGCCGGCCGGCCCACCGCACCGAGTGCCCCAGGCGGGCCAGGCCCACGGCCACGTTCGATTCCGCGCCGGCGGCGTGCATGGTGAGGGTGCCGCCCTGGGCCAGCGGACCCGTGGAGCGCAGGGACACCATGGTTTCCCCGAAGGTCAGCACGTCCACGGGAGCCACGCCGCCCTCAGCCGGCCTGGCGCGAATGGTCCGCCGCCGTGCGCAGGTAGTCGCGGGCCCGGGCCCGCATCGCCGCCAGGTCCCCGCCGGGCGATGCGGCGTCGCCCACCAGCGGGCTGCCCGGCCCGACGGCGGCGGCCCCGGCATCCCAGTAGGCGGCGGCGTCCGCCGCACCCACCCCGCCGACGGCAACCAGCGGGACCCCCGGGAACGGGTCCAGCAGCGCCTTCAGGTAGCGGGGCCCGCCGATGAACGCCGGGAAGAGCTTGACCAGGGTGGCGCCGCGGTTCATGCCCTCGAGCACCTCGGTCGGGGTCAGGGCACCGGCCAGGACCGGGAG
This sequence comes from Arthrobacter wenxiniae, assembly GCF_013376105.1. GTDB lineage: Bacteria > Actinomycetota > Actinomycetes > Actinomycetales > Micrococcaceae > Specibacter > Specibacter wenxiniae. The sequence goes on along the minus strand of NZ_JAAMFM010000036.1, from coordinate 20,203 downwards.
GCCGCGCCGGGCCGCCGCACGGATGGACTCCGCCAGGGCGGGCGTGACGATGAACTGGGCCCCGGCCGCTTCCACCTCCCTGACGTCGGCCGCGGAGAGGACCGTGCCGGCCCCCACCAGCGCGCCCGGGGGCGCCGCCGCACGGACGGCCGCAATCGCGCCGTGGGCGTCCGGCGTCGTCAGCGCCACTTCAACGTAGCGGAATCCCTCCTCCATGAGGGCCAGGGCCGCGGCCGCCGCGGCGGCGCCGCCGGTGCCGCGCACAATGGCCACGAGCTTGGCGGACCGGATCCCGGCGAGGAATTCCTCGGGTGTTTGGCTCATCGCAGCCTCACCATTCCGCAAAGGAGCCGTCGGCGTGCCGCCACACCGGGCCGCGCCAGGCGTGCCCGCGCTTGTCGGCGTCGCGCACTGCCCGTTCGTCAATGTCGATGCCCAGCCCCGGGCCGAGCAGCCGCTCGAAGTGCCCGTCCACAAATTTCAGCGGGCCCTTGTCCAGCACGTAGTCCAGTACCTCGGCTCCCTGGTTGTAGTGGATGCCGATGCTTTGTTCCTGGATCAGGTAGTTCGGTGTTGCGAACCCCACCTGCAGGCAGGCGGCGAGCGCCAGCGGGCCGAGGGGGCAGTGCGGGGCCAGCTGGACGTCGTAGACCTCGGCCAGCGCGGCGATCTTGCGCACCTCGGTGATGCCGCCGGCATGTGAGAGGTCCGGCTGCGCCACGGCAATGCCGGCCTGGAGGGCAGGCAGGAATTCCTGCCTGCTGTACAGCCTCTCCCCCGTGGCGACGGGGGTGGTGGTGGACCGGGTGAATTCACGCAGCAGGTGGGTGTTTTCCGGGACCACGGGCTCCTCGAGGAAGAACGGCCGGTAGGGTTCCAGCAGCGGCGCCACGCGCCGCGCGTTGGCCAGGGTGAACCGGCCGTGAAAGTCCACGGCAACGTCGCGGTGCTCGCCAAGGACCTCCCGGGCCGCCGCCACCCGCCGGACCACGCCGTCGATCTCCGCCACGGACGCGACAAGGGACATCCGCCCGCTGGCGTTCATCTTTACCGCCGTCAGCCCCACGTCCAGCTGGGCCTGGATGGATTCGGCCACCTCCCCCGGCTCGTCGCCGCCCACCCAGCCGTAGGCCCGGATGCGGTCGCGGACGTGCCCGCCGAGGAGCTGGTGGACCGGGGTGTTGAAGTGCTTGCCGGCAATGTCCCACAGCGCCTGGTCAAGGCCGGACACGGCACTGGCGAGGATGGGGCCGCCCCGGTAGAAGGAGCCCTTGCTCATGACCTGCCAGTGGTCTTCAATGCGCAGCGCGTCGGCGCCAATGAGGACTTCGGAGAGTTGTTCGACGGCGGTGCGCACCGTTTCGCTCCGGCCCTCGCAGGTGGCCTCCCCCCACCCCACGATCCCGCCGGCCGTCTCGATGCGCACAAACAGCCAGCGCGGCGGGACCAGGAATGTTTCCACTTTGACAATGCGGGTCACGAATGCGCGCCTATCCCTTGGTTGCGCCGGCGGTCATGCCGGAGACGATGTATTTTTGCGTGAAGAGGGCAATGACCATGATGGGTACGGTGACCACGGTTGCCGCGGCCATCAGCCCGCCCCAATCGATGCTGGCGTAGGAAACAAAGTCAAATATGGCCACGGGCAGCGTCTTGGTGTGCGCGCCGGAGAGCACCAGGGCGAACATGAAGTTGTTCCAGGAAAAGATGAATGCCAGGATGCCTGAAGTGGCCATCCCGCCCACGGACAGCGGGAGTGTGATCTTCTGGAAGGCGCCGATCGGTGTCAGCCCGTCGACCTGCGCCGATTCCTCCAGCTCCAGCGGCATGGAGTCGAAGTAGCTCATCATGATGTACACAATCAGCGGCAGTGCCACGAACATGTGGCTGAGGATCAGGACGGTGAATCCGCCCACCATGCGCATGTTGGAGAACACGTAGTACCACGGCACCAGCAGTGAAATGCCTGGGATGACGCGGGCCATCAGCACCACCAGGGCGGACCGGTGCATGGTGAAGCGGCTCATGGCATAGGCGGCCGGGACGCCCAGCAGCAGGGACAGCACGGTGGAGACAAGCGCCACCCAGAAACTGTTGAAGATGTAGACAAAGTAGTTGTTGCGGGTGATGACGTTGACGTAGTTCTCCAACGTGGGCGTGAAGACGATCGTCTTGGAGGCGTCGTAAATGTCCACGTTGGTCTTCAGCGACGACGCGAAAAGCCAGGCCAGGGGCGCCAGCAGGGCCAGCACCACCACAATGAGCGCGCCGACGCGGAACCACGTGTAGGCGCGCACGGACAGCGGCTTGCGGCGGCGTGCCGGCGCGGCGGCGGCCTGCGGATCCACTCGGGTGCTGCCGGCGGGCAGAAGTGCGTTGCTCATTGCTGTGCGCCTTTCCTGCGGCGGGTCAGAACCCACATGAACGCGATGATGATGAGGAAGAAGATGATGAGCACGGCGGAAGCCACGCCGTATTCGTTGTAGTCGAAGCTGAGCCCGTACGCGTACACATTCAGCGTCTCCACCTCATGGAATGACCCTCCGCCCTTGCCCTTCGTGGCGTAGAGGATGTCAAAGGTCTTCAATGCGTCAATGCTGCGCAGCAGGATGGCGACAATCACGGTTGGCATCATCAGCGGCAGGGTGATGTAAAAGAAGCGCTGCCTGGCGCTGGCGCCGTCCACGCGGGCAGCCTCGTCAGGCTCGTCGGACAGCGACGTCAGCCCGGCCAGCAGGATCAGGACCACCATGGGCGTCCACTGCCAGATGTCCATGAAGATGGTGGTGGGCAGGGCCGTGTACTGCCCCGACAGCCACGGCTGCGGGGGGATGCCCACCCAGCCGAGCATCTGGTTGGCGAAGCCGATGTTGGGGTCGAAGATCAGCCGCCACATCATGCCGACAGCAACCGGCGTTGCCACGAGAGGCAGGAGAATCGCGACGCGGACCCACTTTTCACCGCGGAAGGGGCGCCACAGGAGCAGGGCGATGATCATGCCCAGCACCATTTCAACCGCGAGCGCCGTGAACGTGAAGTACGCCGTCCGCCCCACGGCGGGCCAGAAGCGGTCGGTGTCCGAAAGCACCGTCACGTAGTTGTTCAGCCCGATGAAGTCCGACGGGGCCCGCACCGAACCATGCGAGTCCGTCAGGCTCAGGTAGACGGTCCAGGCCAGCGGAAAAATGATCAGCAGGCCCACAAAGATCATGGCCGGTGCGGCAAACAGCCACTTTCTGTGCTGGTTGGCCCAGTCGGAAAACGATCGTGGCGGGGGCGCCGACCGGCGGCCGGCCGGGGTCTTGACGGAAACAGACATGGCTCACCTAGGGAATCGAAAGGGAGGTTCCGCGCCGGCCCTGCATGCGGCCGGCGCGACCAGGACTTGGGCGGCGGGAACGGCGGATGCCGTCCCTGCCGCCCGGAAGGGAATTACTTGTCGCTTTCCAGGAACTTCTGGAAGGCCGCGTTGGATGTGGTGGCCGCCGCGGCGGAATCGCCGCCGGTGATGGCGGTGACGATCGGTTCGCCGACAATCTCCCGCGCCTTGCCAACGGCAATCACCAGGGGCCGGTCGTGGCCCACACCGTGCTCTGCGCTGAAGGCGATGGCCTCGGCCAGGTCCTTCGGGTAGGTCGAGATGCCGTCCGCATCCGCCCAGACGGAGCTGCGCGGGCCGGGGACGCCGGCCTTCTGCGCGGCGAGGGTCCGCTCCTTCGACGTGGCCCATTGGATGAACTTCCAGGCGTTGTCCTGGTTTCCCGAGGCCGAGTTGATGGCAAGCCCCCATGACGGGATGTTGTAGGGCTTGGCGCCCGCAGGCCCCGCCGGCAGTGCGGCGAAGCCCACCGTGCCGGCAACCTTGGACTTCGCCGTGTCGGTGGCATTCTTGTACAGGGAGTCGGCCTCGGTGTAGAAGGCCGCATTGCCCTGCGTGAAGATGGCCATGGCCTCCGGCCAGCTCATGTCGGTGCTGACATTGGCGGGGCCGTACTTGTTGATCAAGCCGCCGTAAAAGGCGTAGGCCGCCTTGGCTTCAGGCGTCGCGATGGTCGACTTGCCGGAATCGTCCATGAAGTCCCCGCCGAAGCTGTACAGGAAGCTGGAGAATTGCGTGACCGCCGCGGACTTGTTGGTGCGGGCCACGAAGCCGGCGATGCCCTTGTTGGTCTCGGAGATCTTCTTGGCCGCCGCTTCAAGCTCCGCCATGGTCTTCGGGACCGCGACGCCCGCCGCTTCCAGCAGGTCCTTGCGGTAGTAGAGCACCTCGCGCTCGGTGATGATCGGGACGCCGACCACCTTGCCGTCAAAGGTGCTGGCGGTGACCGGTCCGGGCTGGAAGTCCTTCCAGTCCCACGACGCGTCCGAACTGACGTGCTTGGTCAGGTCGGCCAGGTATGTGTTCTTGGCGAACTGCTTGCCTTCCTGAAGGGGGCGGTACATCATGACGTCAATTTCATCGCTGCCGGCGTTGAGCTTGACGTTGTACTGGTCGGACAGCTGGTCTTCGCCAAGCTGGGTCAGCTCGACCTTGAGCCCCGACTCTTTTTCAAATTCGGGAATGGCGGCCTTGATGCCGTCGGTCCACACGTGGTTGGCGAGCGTGACACGGACCGTGCTGGACGCCTTTCCCCCGCCGCCGCCACCACCGCAGGCCGCAACACCAAATGGAACCACCACTGCAACAGCCAGGAGTTGAAGTACAGAGCGTCGCTTCATTACGAGGTCCTTTTCTTTTCTTTACCGGGAACCGCAGGGTTCCACGTGACAATGGGGCACCGCAACACATATGCCGTATTTGCGATGTTAGTCACATAAAACATACTTATCAACAACCGAGACCAAATCGGTATGATGCATCCATGACCGCCGCCCGGACCGCCGAACCGCCGCCACCCGCCCCCGACCGCGGCGAAGGGGCCCGGGGCACAGTGCCGTCCACCGGCCTGCCGCGCGAATACCTGCACTCCGCACTCGTCGACAAGCTGGGGCTGGCCGTGGTGACCCGGGAGTTTCCGCCGCACACGGTACTCCGGATCGAGGAATTGGAAGCCCGTTATGGCGTTTCACGCTCCGTCATCCGGGAGGTCATCAGGGTCCTGTCCTCCTTGGGGCTGCTGGCGTCGCGGCGCCGGCTCGGCACGGTTGTCCAGCCGGCAACCGCCTGGAACTTGTACGACCCCCACGTCATCCGGTGGCGCCTCGCCTCGGGCGACCGCATCGACCAGCTGCGCAGCCTCAGCGAACTCCGCTCCGCCATCGAGCCGCAGGCGGCGAAACTGGCCGCCCAGCGCGCCAGCTTTGCCGAGGCCAGCGAACTGGTGTCCCTGTCGGCGCAATTGTGGGCCACGGGCCATGACTCCGACATTGCCGAATTCCTCAAGCTCGACGTCCTTTTCCACGCCAAACTGCTGGACGCCTCCGGCAATGAAATGTTTGCCCAGCTCAACTCCCTCGTGACCGAGGTCCTCAAGGGCCGCAGTGACCACGGGCTCATGCCGAACAGCCCCAACCACCAGGCCATGGAATTTCACGTGGACGTTGCCAATGCCATCCAGCGGCGGGACGGCGACGCGGCGCAGGCGGCCATGACAAGGATCGTGGAACAGTCAATGGACGAGATGGGTGTCATCTGGAACGTCGCCCACCCGGAGCCCGGCGGGCCGGACCGCGCCCCGTAACACCCGGGCCACCCCAAGCTCGCCGCGCCCGCTTGGGGCCCCTCGGCCGTTAGCGCCTGCCGGGCCACCCCAAGCTCGCCGCGCCCGCTTGGGGCCCCTCGGCCGTTAGCGCCTGCCGGCCTCCCCAAGCTCGCTGCGCTCGCTTGGGGCCCCTCGGCCGTTAGGCTTGATCACATGCGCGAACTCCAGGCACAGATCATTGCAGAACTTGGCGTCCAGCCCCGGATCGACCCGGCGGCGGAAATCACACGGCGGGTGGAATTCCTCACCAGCTACCTCAAGGCCACGGGCACCAGGGGCTATGTGCTGGGGATCAGCGGCGGGATCGATTCCACGCTGGCCGGCCGGCTCTCGCAGCTTGCCGCGGAGAGGCTGGCGGAAGAGGGCATCGAGGCCGAGTTCATCGCCGTCCGGCTGCCCTACGGCGTCCAGCACGACGAGGACGACGCCCGGGCCGCCCTGGACTTCATCAGGGCCAGGACGGAACGCACCTTCAACATCGCCGCGGCCGTCGACGGCTTCGAGGCGGAGTTTGCCCGGACCGCCACGGCGGAGGTCAGCGACTTCAACAAGGGCAACATCAAGGCCCGCTCCCGCATGATCGCCCAGTATGCGCTGGCCGGCCATGACAGGCTGCTGGTGGTCGGCACCGACCACGCCGCCGAGTCCGTTACGGGCTTCTTCACCAAGTTCGGCGACGGCGGCGCCGACATCCTTCCTCTGTTCACCCTCAACAAGCGCCAAAACCGTGCCCTGCTGCGCGAGCTGGGCGCCCCCGAAAAGCTCTGGAGCAAGGTCCCCACGGCCGACCTGCTGGACGGCACGCCCGGGCGCACGGACGAGGACGAACTCGGCATCAGCTATGACGAAATTGACGACTACCTGGAGGGGCGGGACATCGGCGAGGGCCCGGCGTCGGGCATTGAACGGCGGTACCTGGCGACCCGGCACAAGCGCGCCGCACCGGTGTCGCTGCTGGACACGTGGTGGAAGTAGGCGGCACTACACCGGCTGCGCGTATATTTCGCAGTGGGGCCCCCTGACCGCGGGGCCCGCAAGATGGCAACGAAGTGCGAAGGGTGAGCACCATGAACGTCACTGAAGAATTCCGTGCGGCACGCAACCGGCTGCTGGAGATGCGCCTGGACAACGCCCGGGCCCAGCGGGAATTCACCTGGCCCGAGTTCACCGAGTTCAACTTCGCCCTGGACTGGATCGACAAGATTGCCGAGGACCCGGCCACGGGCAACAACCCCGCGCTGGTCATCGTGGAGCAGGACGGCCGGGCCACCCGCCGCAGCTTCAGGGAGCTGTCCCTGCGCTCCGGCCAAGTCGCCAACTGGCTGCGGGGCAAGGGCATCCGCCGCGGCGACCACATGGTCATCATGCTCGGCAACCAGGTGGAGCTGTGGGAGCTCATGCTGGCCTGCATCAAGCTCGGCGTGGTCATGATCCCCACCACCACGATGATGGGCCCGGCCGATCTCCGCGACCGGGTGGAGCGCGGCGCGGCCCGCTGGGTGGGCGCGCGGGCCGAGGACGTGTACAAGTTCGCGGACGTCCCGGGGGACTACACGCTGGTGGGGATCGGCCCCGCCGCAGCGGACGCCGGCCGGCCGGTCCTGGACTACGCGGACGCGGCCGGCGCGGCGGAGGACTACACGCCGGACGCCCCCACCCTGGCCGATGACACCATGCTGCTCTACTTCACCTCCGGCACCACATCCAAGGCCAAGCTCGTCGAGCACACGCACACCTCCTACCCCGTGGGCCACCTCTCCACCATGTTCTGGATCGGCCTGGAGCCCGGCGACGTGCACCTCAACGTCGCCTCGCCAGGCTGGGCCAAGCACGCCTGGTCCAACGTGTTCACGCCCTGGATCGCCGAGGCCTGCGTGTTCGTCTACAACTACACGCGCTTCGACGCCAAGGCCCTCATGACCCAGATGGACGCGGAACACGTCACGAGCTTCTGCGCCCCGCCCACGGTGTGGCGAATGCTCATCCAGGCCGACCTCACGCAACTGAAAACCCCGCCCACCAAGGTGGTCTCCGCCGGGGAGCCGCTCAACGCCGAGGTGATCGGGCAGGTGGAGCGCGCCTGGGGCCAGCTGATCCGGGACGGCTTCGGCCAGACGGAAACCACCGTGCAGGTCGCCAACACGCCGGGCCAGCCCATCAAGATCGGCTCCATGGGCCGGCCGCTGCCCGGCTACGACGTGGTCCTTTTGGACCTGCTCACCGGGGAGGAGACGGACGACGGCGAACTGTGCCTGCGCCTGGACCCCGCCCCCGTGGGGCTCACCAAGGGCTACTTCGGGGACCCGGCCAAGACGGCCGAGGCCTTCCGGGGCGGCTACTACCACACGGGCGACGTGGCCAGCCGGGACGAAAACGGCATCCTGACCTACGTGGGCCGCAGCGACGACGTCTTCAAGTCCTCCGATTACCGGCTCTCCCCCTTCGAGTTGGAAAGCGTGCTGATCGAACACCCGGCCGTGGCGGAGGCCGCCGTGGTCCCCTCCCCCGACGCCCTGCGCCTGAACGTGCCCAAGGCCTACGTGGTGCTGTCGGCCGCCTACCAGCCCAGTGATGCACTGGCCGGGGAAATCTTCGCCTACTGCCGCGAGCACCTGCCCGCCTACAAGCGGATCCGCCGGCTGGAATTTGCCGAGCTGCCCAAAACCATTTCAGGGAAGATCCGCCGCGTGGAGCTGCGGGCCAACGAGGAGGCGCGCCACGGCACCAATCCGGCGCCGGGGGCTCCCGCCCGCAACGGCCTGGGCCGCGAATACTCCGACTCGGAGTTCCCCGCCACCTGACCAACGCCGCCCCCAAAGCCGTAAGAGGTGTCCACGCCCCGGGGCCCCGGGGCGTGGCACGGGGTTGGCGAGCGGGCGGGTACGGCAAATCACGCGTTCACCGCCTTAACTTGATAGCTTGAAGGCGTGAAGATTGCTACCTGGAATGTGAATTCGCTCCGCGCCCGCGCCGATCGCGTGGAAGACTGGCTGCGCCGCACCGACGCCGACGTGCTGGCCATCCAGGAAACCAAGTGCAAGGACGAGAACTTCCCCTGGGAACTCTTTGAAAACAACGGCTACGAGGTGGCGCACTTCGGCTTCAGCCAGTGGAACGGCGTGGCCATTGCCTCCAAGGTGGGCCTGACGGACGTGGAGCGCACCTTCGCCGGGCAGCCAGCGTTTGGCAAGGGCGGCAAGGACCCCGTCCAGGAGGCCCGCGCCATCGCCGCCACCTGCAACGGGGTGCGGGTCTGGAGCCTGTACGTGCCCAACGGCCGGGCCCTCGACGACGAGCACATGCCGTACAAGCTGCAATGGCTGGACGAACTGAAGAACCAGGCCGCGGGGTGGCTGGCCGCGGACCCAAACGCCCAGGTTGCGCTGATGGGGGACTGGAACATCGCGCCCCGGGACGACGACGTCTGGGACATCAATTTCTTCATTGAGCAGGGCCTGACGCACGTCAGCGCACCCGAACGTGCGGCGTTTGGCGCCTTTGAAGCGGCAGGGTATTCCGACGTCGTGCGCCCCCTGCACCCGGGCCCCGGCGTCTACACCTACTGGGACTACACGCAGCTGCGCTTCCCCAGAAAGGAGGGCATGCGGATCGACTTCATCATGGCCTCCCCGGCCCTGGCCGCACGCGTGACAGGCGCCGAAATTGACCGCGAGGAGCGCAAGGGCAAGGGCGCCTCGGACCACGCACCGGTGATCGTGGAACTGGGCTAGGCCATGCGCAACGGGCTGTATTTGGGCGGGGTGCAGCTGCCGTTCGTCTCCAGCCTGCGTGTCTACCTGCCCCGCGATTCCTACACGCCCGAACAATTCAGGTACCTGCGCGCGCGCCTCGACGACGACCAGAATTCCGTCACGGTGGATGCGCAGGAGCTGGCGGATTCGCTGGGCAGGGTCAGCCGGTCCACGGCCAACCCCCTGCCGACGCCGGCCGTGGACCGGGTGCGCGTGTTCCAGGCCGGCGAGGGCGCACCTTTGCTGTACGCCCCCAACCAGGTGGTGGCCCGCTCCATTTCCGCCACCACGGAGCTGCTGAGCGGGCCAATGGCGCCGCTGGCCAGGCTGGTGGTGCCCGACTCCGAATGGGACCTGCACCTGGAGCGCATGGAGACCTCGCCGGTGCCCGGGGACATGCTGCAGACACGCACGTCGACGTGGGGCATCCCGTTCAGCTGGTTCACGCTGGTCTACGCCAACGACCGCATGGAGGTGGTGGAGGCCAACGGCCGGGTGTTGACCGTGCGCATCCAGGTGCCGCTGCCCCTGGCGGTGGAACGGTCCGGGAGAACGCTGAAGATGCTGGCCGAGATGGCCCCGGACCTGGACCTGTTTGAAGAGCTCGACGAACTGCACGGCTGGCTGGACGCCTTCAGCGACGACGGCATGGTGGAGCTCGACTACGGTCCCGTGGCCAACCGCGTGCACCCCGACGAATCACCCGCCGACGTGCACGCCGGCCTGCAGTGCCTGGCCGACGGCGACCTCACCGGTGCCGCGGCAGCCTACCGCCGCCTGGCCCGCCGCTGGATGCCCATCCGCCAGCTGGCCCGCGCCAACTGACACCGGCTTCCGGTGGTCGGGCCTGTCGAGGTCTCGACGCGCTCGCAGGGCTCGCTGCTCGACCACCGGGTCCCGACGCGGTCACCCGGGCGGCGGGGCGGTGCTGTGCCTGACAACCAACTCGAAGGGCATCAGGGTGTCCCGCGTGGCGCCTGTTGCGCCAGCGAGCTCTGCCAACAGCATGGTGGCCGCGGCGCGCCCGTGGTGCCACGGCTTCTGGGCGATGGTCGTCAGCCCGGCCGGGGCCGAAAAGTCGTGGTCGTCGATGCCCACCACGGAGAGTTCCTCGGGAATGCGGATGCCACGGCGCTGCGCCTCAAACATGGCGCCCAGCGCCATCTCGTCCGAGCCGCAGAACAGCGCTGTGGGGAGTTCACCCGGCGCATCGAAAATTTGAACCGCGGCGCGCACGCCCTCGGCCACCGTAAAGTCCCCCGCCGCAATCCAGTCGGGCCTGACCTCCAGGCCGGCCCGCTCCATGGCCGTCCGGTAGGCCAGGGTACGCAGCGCCGGGACCTTGAAGTTCCTCTCGTCCTGGACGCCGCCGCTCAAGTGCCCGATCCGGCGGTGGCCCAGGCCGAGCAGGTGGTCCATGGCCGCCGTGGCGGCCGCGCCGTCGTCGATGTAAACGCCGCTGCAGCCGACCACCGGCCCACCGACTGAAAGCAGCGGGATCTCAGTGTGGTGGAGCTGGCGCAGCTCCTCCTCCGAGAGCCCCAGCGACAGCACCAACAGCGCGTCAATCTGCTTGCGCACCATGCTCTCGGTGAAGCTGCGCTTTTGCCCGTGGACGTAGCCGCCCAGGCTGAACAGCAGGAGGTTGTAGCCGTTCTCGCGCAGCACCTGGTCAATCCCCTCAATGGCATGGCCAAAGTACCAGCGGTCCACAAACGGCACCAGCACCCCCATGGTCCTGGTGCGCCCCGTGGCCAGGCCGCTGGCAGACGGCGAGGGAACGTAGCCCAGCTCGGCGGCAACCGAAAGCACCTTGGCACGCGTGGCCTCGCTGACCCGCGGCAGGCCCCTCAGCGCACGGGACACGGTGGCCGTCGAGACGTGGGCCTGCGCGGCAACATCGTCTATGCTGACGCCCATCTTCGACTCTCCCCCTCCGGTGTTGCTGGACTACTGGCGCCCCCTGGTCAGCGGGGCCTCCGCGCGGTGCGCGCCGGCAGTTGCCGGCGGAGCCTGACCATGCCCCACAGTCCCAACACCAGGGCCAGCAGCCCCATGGCCCACAGCAGGGCCGGCTGCCCGGTCACCTCCATCCAGACCGTGACGGCAAGGACCACCAGGGCCCAGAATCCGAGGAACCCGATGATCAAGTCGAAGTCCTCGGCACTGCGTTGCCGGGAGGCGGGGGCGTGCAGTCCCGAACCCTTCTGCCTGCGGCTGCCCAATTACTTCACCGCCCCTGCGGTCAGTCCGGCCACGATCTTGCGTTGGAACACCAGCACCAGGATCACCAGCGGGATGGTGACCACGGTTCCGGCAGCCATGACGGCCGTGTACGGCTCCTGGTGTGGCTGCGAGCCGGCAAAGTAGGCGATGGCCACGGTGACCGTCTTGGTTGCCTCACTGGAGAGCTGGCTGGCGATCAGGAACTCGTTCCAGGCCCCGATGAAGGCCAGGATGGCCGTGGTGAAGACCGCCGGCGCGGCCAGCGGCATGATGACCTTCCGGAACGCCTCGCCCTGGGTGCAGCCGTCAATCCTCGCTGCCTCCTCCAGTTCCCACGGCATTTCGCGGAAGAAGGACGTCAGCGTGTAAACGGTCAGTGGCAGCACGAAGGAAATGTTCGGGATGATCAGCGCCTGGTAGGTGCCGAACCAGCCAATGTTGGTGAAAAGCTGGAACAGCGGGGTGACGATGGCGACGCCGGGGAACATCGAGGCGCCCAGCACAAAGCCGAGCACCAGGAACTTGAAGCGGAACTCCAGCCGGGCCAGCGCATAGGCGGCAAACACGCCGAAGAGCAGGGCCACGGCCGTGGTGGCGCTGGCGACAATCAGCGAGTTCAACAGGTTCCGCGCGAAGTGGTTGCCCAGGCTCTCGGAAAACACCGTGGTGAAGTTGTCCCAGGTGACATGCGTAAACCAGGGAGTCGGGTCGAAGGTGTAGCCGACGTCGCGGAAGGCCGTGACGATCATCCAGTAGAAGGGCAGCAGGCACCAGATGAGGATGATGGCCGCACTGATGTAGGTGCGGGAACTGGCCCAGCGTTCCCGCCGGCGGGCGACGGCCTTTGCGGCCCTCGGATCTAGCGTTGAAACGCTCATCTCACTTCACCTTTCCCGAGTTGGTGGCCGATTCGACGGCGTTCGCCCCGAGGAAGCGGACAAAGATGAACGCCACGATGAAGATGATCAGGAAGGTGATGGTGGACAGCGCGGCGGCCGAATTGAAGCCGATGCGGATCTGGTTCACCACCAGGATGGACAAGGTGGTGGTCCCGTTCGCCCCCGCCGTCATGATGGCCGGGAGGTCATACATCCGGAGTGCGTCCAAGGTGCGGAACAGGATCGCCACCATCAGGGCCGGCTTGACCAGCGGCAGCGTGATCTGGGTGAAGCGCTGCCAGGCCGTGGCGCCGTCCACTTTCGCCGCCTCGTACACCTGGTCCGGGATCATTTGCAGGCCGGCCAGGATCAGCAGCGCCATGAACGGCGTTGTTTTCCAGACGTCGGCAATGATGATCGCGCTCCGGGCCGGGACTTCGGAGCCTGTCCACAGGATGGAGGTGTGAAAGAGCGTGTTGGCAATGCCGTCAAAGGCAAAGATGAAGAACCACAGCTTGGCCGTCACGGCCGTCGGGATCGCCCACGGCACCAGCACCGCGGCGCGCAGGGCGCTGCGTCCGCGGAACGTCCGGGACATGATGATGGCCATCCAGAACCCGATGACCGTCTCCAGCGCCACCGTGATGACGGTGAGCAGGAACGTGGTGCCGGTGGCGGACCAGAACTGCGATCCGAGTGTCCCTGCCGGGCAGGAGGCCTGGCCGCCTGGAGTGTTGCACTGCTGGAGTATCCAGTGGATGTAGTTGTAGAGCCCGGCAAATCCGCCAGCCACGAACGACCCGGTCGCGGGGTCCAGCCCGGCGTCCTTTTGGAGCGACATGACGATGGCGTCGACCACCGGATAGACGATCACGATGCCCAGCACAATCATCGACGGGATGATCAGCAGCGCCGCCGCCCGTCCCTGCGTCTTTTGCTTCCGGTCCTGCCCGACTTCCTTGTTCTCAGGTCCCGCGCCCGTTCCCTTCTTGCCGCGACGGGTCAGCGGCTCAGCTTGCATTGACATGCCCGGTCCTTTCCTTGAGTGCCGACTGCATGGGAGTTTTTGCAGGGACGACGGCGGCCCGGGCACCCAGGTGCGCGGGCCGCCGTCGTCCTTGGTTACCGTTTACCGGCTGGAAACGGCGCGGCTCCGGCCTACTGCGAGCCGGCTGCCGCGAGGGCAGCCTGCATGTCGGTCAGGGCCTGGTCAACGGTCTTGTCACCCTTGAGTGCGGCATAGGCGTTGATTTGGACGGCCTGCGTGACGGCCGGGTAGAACGGCGAGACCGGACGGGGCACGGCGTTCTGGATGGACGTCAGCAGGACAGGCAGGTAAGGCAGCTGCTTGACCAGGTCCTTGTCGGCGTACAGGTCCGCGCGGACCGGTGCGAGCGACCCCTGCGTGGCGTAGAACTTCTCGGTTTCCTCGTTCGTCATGAACTTCATGAAGTCCATGGCCGTTGCCTTGTGCTTGCTGTAGACGCTCATGGCGATGTTGTGTCCGCCCAGGGAGGAGGCGCCGGGGCCGGTCTTGCCCGGAAGCGGGGCGATCCCGAACTTGTCCTTGACCACGGACGAGCCGTCGGTCTTGGCCAGGTTGTACACGTAGGGCCAGTTGCGCAGGAACAGCAGCTTGCCGGCTTCAAAGGACTGGCGGCCCTGCTCTTCCTGGTAGGTGATGGCCTGCTTCGGGATGTTGCCGTCCTTGAAGGCCTGGACCAGGTTGGTCAGCCCGGCCTTGGCCTCGGGAGTGTTCACGGCCGGCTTGCCGTTCTTGTCCACGATGACGCCGCCGGCGGTGTTGATGGCCTCGGCCGCGTTGACGGTCAGGCCCTCGTACTGCGCAAACTGGCCGGCGTAGCAGTCAATGTTGTTCTTCTTGGCGATGGGGCACATGCCCATCATCTCGTCCCAGGTCTTGGGCGGGGTGGGGACCAGGTCCTTGCGGTAGTAGAGGATGCCGCCGTCGGATGTCTGCGGGGCCGCGTAGAGGGTGCCCTTGTAGGTGGCCGTGGCGACCGTGGCCGGCAGGAAGCCGGTGGTGTCGAAGGCCAGCTTGTCCTTCAGCGGCTGCAGCCAGCCCTTGGCGGCGAACTCCGCCGTCCAGACCACGTCCACGTCGACGACGTCGTAGCCGGTGTTCTTGGCCTGGAAGTTTTGGACGAGGTCGTCGTGCTGCTGGTCCGCCTTGTCCGACTGCTCCTTGAAGGTGACCTGTTCATTCTTGTGCGCCGGGTCCGCGTTCCACTTGTCCACGAGGGGGCGGACAACGTTCGAGTTGTCCTTGCCCTGGACGTAGGTGATGGGTCCGCGGCCGTCCAGGTTGGCGCCCGCATCGCCGCTGAGCCCGCCCGACGTCGAGCCCCCGCCCGAGCCTCCGCCGCCGCATGCGGCCAGCGTCATCGCCAGGACCGAGACTGCCGCAAGCGATGCAAACTTCCTTGAATGTCTCATTCCACGCTCTTTCCCGTCAGTGAAAACGTTTCATCATGAACTTGCCGGAGCCGTGCCGCAGCACGGCCCCCGGGTGATGTGCATCACTCTAGGCAACGACGATCGCGAGTGCAAGCGCTTACGCAAGATTGTGACCATTTCATTATCGAATGCCCCCTCCGGCCGTTTCCTGCCCGGCCGGGCGTGCCGCGGCCGGGCGTGCCGCGGCCGGGCGTGCCGCGGCCGGGCGTGCCGCGGCCGGGCAGAAAAAGAGGAGGGCGGCGGGCATCCAGTTCCCTGGATGCCCGCCGCCCTCCCCCGGTGTGGGCCCGGGCCTACTTGCCGCGCTTGAAGAGGCCGGCGATCTTGGCGCCGAGCCCCTTCACGTTCTCCGCGGCGTCCTCGGCAAAGTGCTTGGCGTGCTCCGCCGCGTCGCCGGCAAACTCCTTCACGTTCTCCGCCGCGTCGCCGGCAAACTCCTTCACGTTCTCCGCCGCGTCGCCGGCAAACTCCTTCACGTTCTCCGTGGCGTCCTCGGCAAAGTGCTTGGCGTGCTCCGCCGCGTCGCCGGCAGACTCCTTCGCCGAGTCCAGTGGTTTTTCTGAATTGCCCTCGCTCATGTGGTTCTCCCTGCTGTAGTACCTTCGCGCCCCCAGGCATGGATTGCACCCATGGGTGATGGCACCCAGACTAGCGGACGCGTTCGGCTTTCGTGAACCGGGACCTCGGCCCGGACCCCAGGCTGAGAAGTACCGGGACCTGTACCCCCAGCAGCGTGTCCATTGCCTCCACCAGTGATGCTATGTCCGCGGCAACTTCATGCGGTGCGACGCCTTGGCGCGGCAGCACCCGGACGCGCACTGCAGCCTGTCCGCGGAAGTCATAGCTCGTCACGGACACGCCCAGCAAGTCGCCCCGTTCAAGGAGCGCCGCCTTGAGTGACTGCTCGGCGATTGCGCTGCTGAGCACCACTGTGCCGGCGGCGCCGTCGTCGTCCGCGGCGCCGTCACGCTGGAACAGGATGTTGGTGCGCCCCTTGCCCTGGTTGGCCACCCAGGCCACCATGGCAATCACGAGCACCAGCAGGCAGGCGGCCACCACGAGCCAGATCCAGCTGCCGGCGCCGGGGGCCAGCCGCGTCCGTGCGGCAAGGGCGCTGAGCCCGGCCACCTGCGGACCGGCCCAGTCCTGCCAGCGGAGTGCGACGGCAGGAACCCAGGCGAGCACCGCCAGGCCCGTCCCGAGCGCCGCCAGCACCAGGCCGGCGATCGCCAACAGAGCCCTGTTGAGTCCGCGAGGGGTGCCGTTCATACGCCGATCACCCCGCTGGTGGACAACCGTACCGTCACGGCAGGATCGGGTTCCAGGGCCATCTGCGCCAGTTCCGCCTCGACGGCGGCACGGATGCGCGACTCGTCCAGGCGGATGCCGGAGGTCGGCCGGACATTGACCTGCACCGCCCGGGCCGACACCACCACCATGACCTGTTCGCGCGTCACGCCGGCGGCGAGCCGCGCCCTCCTGGCCAGCGCGGAGGCGATGACTTCGTCGTCCACCACGATGGCCACGCGGGGATCCGCAATGGTGTGCCGGGCGCGGCGGCCCGGCAGGACAGCGTGGCCTAGGCAAATCAGGCCGAGCAGGAACAGCAGGACGCCGATGGTGCCCAACAGCACGGGGCTGATGCCCTCCGGCAGTGCGGCCAGCCGGCGGGCCGCGGTCACCGGGTCCACCAGCCACGGCGGCTGGCCCACTGCCCGCAGGATTGCCTCCAACAGTCCATAGACCGCCAGCAGCGTCACGAGCACGGCGACGACCACGGACAGGGGGGCCCTGGACGAATGGGTCTCCCTCTTGACGATGCGCGCTGCAGGTTGGGTCATTGGACCCGCCCCTCGTCCGAGGGCAGGATGCCGGAAATGCGGATGTCCACGCGGCTGAGCTGCGATCCGGTCAGGCGCTCCACCTGGGCCAGGATGGCCAGCTTCGCCGCCGAGGCCCGTTCCGCAATGGCTCCCCCGGTATTGGCGACCCGTTCCGGGTGCCGCCGCACCGCGCCCAGCGAAGGGACGGCGATGGGCGAGGCAACGGACAGGGCCAGCGAACCGGCGTCGTCCGCCCATGACACGCGCACGGAAGGGGGCGCCACGTCGAAGACGTCGGCCGCGGCGGCCCGCGCCACGGAGGTCAAGGCCTGGGTGCTGATCCGGGTGTGCCCCGACAGCAGGCGCTCGGTGTCCACGACGGTGCCCGTCACGACGACGAACGCCGGCCGGTGAGGGCATCGAGGACCCCGCGCCAGTCCAGCTTGCCTCCGGCGGCCCTGCCCACAAACGCGCCGACGGCGACGAACAGGGCGCCAATGACGAAGCCCCAGAAGCCGAAGCTAAACGCCATATACGCCAGGAAGGCGCCAAACGCTGCGCACACCACGGTCAGGTTCACGGCTGCTCCACCTCATTCATTGCGGCCGCGCCGGCCGGGGGCTGGTTCACCGCCGGCGGACGGGCCGCGGCGCCAAGGCGTTCGGAGAATTTGGGCCGGGGCGGCTGCCGTTCCGGTTCGGCGGATGGAATGTGAACGTCAGTGATTTCAACATTCACTTCAATGACATCGCGGCCCACCAACCCCTCCACCGCGTTGTAGACGGCGGCGCGGACGGTGTTTGCGAGTTCCTGAAGCGGGTAGCCGTAAATGGCCACGAGGACCAGGTCAACCGCGACCTGGGACTCGCCCACTTCAACGCGTACGCCCTGGGTGAGGTCGGTGGCGCCCACCACGTCCCGGATGGCGCCGAGGGAGCGCGAGGCACCGGATCCGAGGGCATGGACGCCTTCGACGCCGCGGGCGGCCACTCCCACCACCTTGGCCACGGCCGTGTCGCCTATGACGGTGCGGCCCTGTGCCCGGCCCTCCGGAAGCGGCGCAGGTGTTGGAATTGCATGAGGTGCTGGTGGAAGTTGGCTTGGCCCGTCCATGAAAGCTCCTTGTCCCTATTTCTTTACGGTAAGCCTATGCACCGAAAAGTTGGGGGGCAACGCCGGACCGGTTAAAGCAAAAAAACCCCTTATTGCTAAGGGGTTTTTATGTGGTGGCTCCGACCGGCGTCGATCCGGTGACCTTTCGATTTTCAGTCGAACGCTCTACCAACTGAGCTACAGAGCCTTGGTGAACTGCGAAAGCCTTTGTCACCAGATCCCCTGAAAATCATTTCAGGAAACCTCAGCGACCCTGACGGGACTCGAACCCGCGACCTCCGCCGTGACAGGGCGGCGCGCTAACCAACTGCGCTACAGGGCCATACTTTTTTACTGCTTTGTGTTGCCGATTTTCGCGCATTCACGCGAAATTCACGAGTAATAGCTTACCAGCCTTTTAGGGCCGGATTTACCATCCATCTCGCAAAGTACCCCCAACGGGATTCGAACCCGTGCCGCCGCCGTGAAAGGGCGGTGTCCTAGGCCGCTAGACGATGGGGGCATCGTCACTCACGTCCAGCCCACAGGTTCCCGCGCGCCGTCCGCAGTGGACTTGAAAAACTATAGGGCCTATTGGCCCAGAACACAAAACGAACAAGGAGCACTGTGCGGCAGAACACGCGCGGGGCCGGACACTAGGCTGGTGCCATGAACCACGACCCCCTGGCCGCCATTCCATCCTTTGGCCCGTTCCGGATGGGTGCAGCCGAATTTGACGCCGCCGTGGAGGCCGCCCTGGCCCAAATGCCTGCGGACATCAGCGCACAGATGGACAACGTGGCTGTCTTCGTGGAGGACGACTACGTCCCGCGGCCGGACGAGGATCCGGGCATGGTGCTGCTGGGCCTGTACGAAGGGACCCCCTTGACGGAGCGGGACTCCTGGTGGGGCGCGGGCTCCCTGCCCGATCGCATCACCATTTACCGCCAGCCCATCCTGGACATTTGTTCCTCGCGCGAGGAGGTCATCCACGAGGTCACGGTGACCGTGGTGCACGAGATTGCGCACCACTTCGGCATCAGCGACGAACGCCTGCACGAGCTGGGCTGGGGGTAGCCGTGCGGGAATTCATTTCAATCCATTAAATTAAATCGTTGAAATAACACCGTTGTTGTTACACCGATGTTGTTCATGAGGCTGGTGTTACTGGTGTTGCCAAAGCGAACTCTGGGGCCGTAGTGTCATGTGTGCTGTGTAAATTGCCGCGCTTCCATTAGGGCGCTCGGGCAGGAATTGTCGCCCGGCAATAACGGAACCAAGTTGCTATGAGGTCTTCAGGATGGGCATTTCGTTCGTGGTACGCGGGACAACCGCCTTCGCCTGTGCGGCATTGGCCACGACCGCCGTACTTTCCCCCGCCGTGGCGGCCCCCGCCCAGGGTGCGCTTGCCGCAGCGGCCGCGCCGGCGTCGTTCCATGGCAGCGTTGCCCAGGCGCCGGCCATTCCCAGCGCCGATGACATTGCCAACGCGAAGAAGTCGGAGTCGGCAACCGCGGCGGAATCGGCCAGGATTGACGCACTCCTCAGCTCGGCCAACGACCGCCTGCAGGGATCGCTCGCGGGCACCGTGCGCGCCAACAATGACTACACCAATGCCCTGGTCGCCCTGCAGCAGCGGCAGGCGGATGCACAGACCGCCAAGGCAAAGGCGGCGGCAGCGGCGAAGGAATACAAGACCGCGCGGGCGCAGCTGGGACAACTGGCCGGGAACCTGTACAAAAATGGCGGACTCAACCTGAGCATGCAGGCATTTCTCGGCAGCTCCAGCGCCAATGACACCATGTACCAGGCCTCCACCCTGATGGCCCTGTCCACGGAACGGGCCAACACCTTTGACTCGGCCGCGGCGGCCTCCTCCACGTCGGACGCCCTCCAGGCCCAGGCAGCCGAGGCTCAAAAGGCTGCGGACCAGGCGGCCACGACCGCCGCGGAATCCAAGCAGGCGGCCAAGTCCGCCACGGACGCCCTGACCGCCGCAGTCAAGGAAAACCAGGCCCAGCGCGACCTCCTGCTCCGACAGCTCGCAACGTTGCACAACACGACGGTGACCCTCGAGGGGGCGCGTGTGGACGGGCTGGAACGACAGGCCCGCGATGCCGCCCTCGCCCAGCAAATCAAGGACTCGGCCGCCGCCCCCACGCCCGTTCCGCCAGCCGCGCCTGCGCCTGCGCCGGCGGGGCAGTCCGCGCAAGCCGGGCAGGCGAGCCCGGCGGGAAGCGGCGCGCAGCAGC
>NZ_JAAMFM010000035.1 GCF_013376105.1 Arthrobacter wenxiniae | reverse complement strand
AAATCGACCGGGGGTCCGCTTGTCCCGGGTTGGGCAACAGATGGCTGCCGGGTTGCAGGGCGGCCTTTCCCCGGACCGCGGATGCGCAGACAGCCGACAGCCGACAGCCGACAGCCGACAAGGGATTGAATAGGCACAAGACGGGTGGGCATCAGACACTTGGGCGGCAGGCCGGCAGCCACCGGAGACCCAGGCCAGGGACTGGTTAAACGAAAAGGTCCCTGACAGAACCACTTGGTTCTGTCAGGGACCTTCGTTCATCAACGTGCGCGAGGGGGGATTTGAACCCCCACGCCCTTTCGGACACTGGCACCTGAAGCCAGCGCGTCTGCCGTTCCGCCACTCGCGCGTTTTGCCGGTTTCCACCGTTTCCCTTACGGGTTTCAGTGGAACAGCGAGATCAAGCATATAGGACAGCTTGCCAAATTCCTAAACGGCCGGATGCAGGGCGGCGTGTTGACGTCCGGCGCCGCCCACCAAACCGTCCGGCCGCCCCTTGAACCCGCGGTTTTGCCCGGCGCCAGGGCATGGTGCGCGGACTCATCCCCGGGTAGGAATTCCAGCCCAAACAAGGCCCTCAATAAGGTCATTCCAAGCCGCGCCCAGTAGTATCGACGATGTGGATCGTTGCCCCACGTGCGGGCGACTGTTCCTTAACGCATGTTTTCATGCCGTGCAGGGACAGCCACGGGACCGAAGATTGCCGGTGGCCGCCACGTGCCACACCCAAACGAAAGGAGGAGACAGCATGGGACTGTTCGACAATGTTGAAAGAGGCATTGAAAAGGCAGTTCGCGGCGCCTTCTCCCGGGGTTCGAAGGCCCTGCAGCCCGTAGAGGTTGCCAGCGCCCTTCGCCGTGAACTTGATGACAAGGCCATGACTCTCGACGCCGGCCGCACCTTGGCGCCCAATGTGTTCAACATCCAGCTGGGCGACACCGACTTTGAACGAGCGCGCTCCTGGGGCGTGGCCCTCGCCGAGGAGCTCTGCGATGTTGTCATCAACCACTCACGCAGCCAGGGTTATGTATTGCAGGGCCCGGTCCGCGTCACGTTTAACCACGAGGCAGAGTTGCGGGCAGGCAATTTCGAGGTGGCCTCCGCCACCGAGAAGGAAAACCAGCCCTCCAGCCCCGCGACGCAGCGCCCGGCCCCGCCGCCGGCAGCCCCGGCACGCGCCCCCGTCCAGCCGAGGCAGCCGCCCGCTCCCATGTACAAGCGCCAGGAACCGGCTCCGCGGAAAGCCGTGCCCGCGGGCCGGCCCGTACTGGACATAGATGGCCAGCGGTACTCACTTAATGCCAGCTCCATCACTTTGGGCCGGTCGTCCGAGGCGGACATTCTCATTGACGACACGGGAGTCTCCCGGAAGCACCTGGAGATCCGCACCCGCGGAGGCGTCAGCACCGCCGTCGACCTTGGATCCACCAACGGCAGCTACGTCAATGGCAACAGGGTGCACGGCAGCGCCGAGCTGACCGACGGAACAACCATCACCATGGGCCGGACAGAGATCACCTTCCGCATCCTGCCGGCACGGAATGGCGGCCGCCCGTGAATGATCTCAGCCTGACAGTCACCATTTTGCGGTTCGGCTTCCTGATCCTGATGTGGGTCATGGTCTTCAGCGTTGTGGCTGCCATGCGCCGGGACCTGGTGATCGGCCGGAAGGCCAAGGTGGGCGCCCCCACGGCACGCCAGGCCCGCAGGCATCCTGAACTGGTCGAACAGCCCGCCCCCGCGAAGGCGCAGGCGCGCGAGCTCGTGGTGACTGAAGGGCCACTGACGGGAACCACGCTGGAGCTCTCCGGCACCCCCATCCTCTTGGGGCGGGCCCAGGAAGCCACGCTGGTGCTCGAGGACGACTACGCCTCGGGCCGCCACGCCAGGCTGTTTCCGCAGGGCACGCGCTGGTTCATTGAGGACCTGGGCTCCACCAACGGCACATACCTCGGCGGCACGCAATTGACGCGGGCACTGCCCGTTGAACTTGGCGTCCCGGTTCGGATCGGCAAAACGGTCATCGAATTGAGGCCGTAGGGATGACCGAACACCCGTTGATCCTGCGCTTTGCGGCAAGGTCGCACATGGGCCTGGTCCGGGCGAAGAATGACGACTCCGCGTATGCAGGCAGACACCTCGCCGTGGTTGCAGATGGCATGGGCGGGCACGCGGGAGGCGACGTTGCCAGCGCCTCGACGGTGCTGGACCTGATCCACCTGGACCGCGATGGATATGCAGGGGACGACCCCGGCACCCACCTGGCCGACGAAATCCAGACGGCCAATTCCCTCCTCTCGGAGCTGGTCCACGTCAATCCCAAGCTGGCCGGCATGGGCACCACTGTGACCGCACTCCTGCTGTCCGGGCGGCGCCTGGCCTACGCCCACATTGGTGACTCGCGGGCGTACCGGCTCAAGAACGGCGTCTTCGAGCAGATGAGTGCCGACCACACCTTCGTGCAGCGCATGATTGACGAAGGCCGGATGACCGAGGCCGAGGCCGAGGTCCATCCCCACAAGAACGTACTGATGCGGGTCCTGGGCGACGTGGATGCCTCCCCGGAACTGGACTTGAAATACTTCGACGCCGAACCCGGTGAGCGCTGGCTGCTGTGCTCCGACGGACTGAACTTTGTCCGCCACGAGACGGTGGAGGAAGTGGTCCGGCACACCAGCAACCTGGCGCACTGCGCCGAAACCCTCATTGACCTGACCCTGGCCGCCGGCTCCCCGGACAACGTCACCGTGGTGGTCTTCGACGTGGCCGAGGCCACCCCGGAGGACACCACCACCGCGGCGCTGGACACCATAGCGGGCAACGATGCTCCCGGCACCGTCCCCGACGAGCAGGACCTTCCCTCCCTCTCCCCGGTGCCTGCCGGCGGCGGGAACGGCGGCGGCGCACCGGGCGCGACGTCGTCCCCGGTTGCTGACTCGCCAGCCGGTCCCGATGCGGCCGCAGCAACCGGCGATGACGGCGGAGATGACGCGTCGGAGGGACTCGACGCCCACATTCGCGCCGCCGTGGTGCGCCTTGAACTGTCGCAACGCCCCCACGAACTCGTGGGGGCCGCCCTCACGGCTAATGCCGAAGGGAAGATCCCCCAGCTGGCCCGCCATCCCGCCACGCAGCGGGCTGCGACCGTCCTGACCCACAAGCCGGTCGAGGCTGCGCTGTCGGAGGACGAGACCGAGCAGTCCCTGCCCCGCGCCCGCTACCGGCGCTGGCTGTTTTCGATTGTGGGCGGTTTGGCAGCCATTGCCATCGTCGCCGGGGCCTGGGCTGCCTTCGCGTGGACGCAAACCCAGTATTTCGTGGGGGTCTCCCACGGCAACGTGGCCATCTTCCAGGGGGTGTCCCAAAACCTGGGCCCGATTCGCCTGTCCCATCTGCAGCGCGAGACCACCGTGTCCGTCACGTCCCTGCCGGAATATTCCCAGCAGCTGGTGGCCCAGACACTCCCGGCCGCCTCGCTCGGCGCCGCGGAGCAAATCATCAGCGACCTGCAACTGGGAACCGGCACCAGCACCCCGCCCTGCGCGCTGGTTCCGGCCACCCGTTCCCCCTTCGGCACGCCGGGCGGTACGGCTCCCACGTCCAAGGCGACGCCGAAGGCCACTGCGAAGGCAACAGCCACGCCGAAGCCGTCCCGCGGCGCCGTGAAACCGTCCGGCGCGGCGCCGGCGGCGTCCCCGACTTCGGCCACGCCGTCAGCCGCCCCCACATGCACCCCCGGAGGTGGACAATGAGCCAACTGATGACTGTTGCCAAGCCGCGCCGCAACATTGAACTGCTTTTGCTGGTCCTGGCCCTGGGCATGGGCGTCATGGCCAACGCCCTTGTCAATCTCAATCTGGGCCGGACCTTTGACAACGACTTCTACACCCAGGCAGCCGTGCTGGCCGGCCTGTCACTGGCCGTCCACGTAACACTGCGGTTCCGCGCAAAATATGCGGACCCGGTGATCTTGCCCGTCACGGTGGCGCTCAATGGTCTGGGGCTGGCAGTAATCCACCGTCTGGACATTGTCACGGGGGACACCGCCGGGCAGCGCCAGTGGCTCTGGACGGGTCTGGCGGTGGCCGCCGCGGTGTCGGTGCTCTGGCTGCTCAAGGACCACCGCGTCTTGCGCCGGTACACCTACATTTCCCTGGCACTCTCCGCCTTCCTGCTGATCCTGCCGCTGGTTCCGGGCATCTCGGCCGGCGACGTGAACGGGGCCACCGTCTGGATCAAGCTTGGGCCCTTCAGCTTCCAGCCCGGCGAGATTGCCAAGATCACCCTGGCCATATTCTTTGCCGGGTATCTTTCCTCCAACAGGGACCTGATCCTTCTGGCCGGCAAGAGGCTGGGCCGCCTGCAGTTGCCGAGGATTCGCGACCTCGGGCCCATGATTGTCGCGTGGATTGCCAGCGTGGGGGTGCTGGTGTTCCAGCACGACCTGGGCACGTCGATCCTGTTCTTCGGCCTGTTCATGGTCATGATCTACGTGGCCACCAGCCGCATCAGCTGGGTCTTCATCGGGCTGGTGCTGATGGCGGTGGGAGGGTATGCCGCGTACAGCATCTTCCCGCACGTGACCCGCCGGATCGACACCTGGATCCACGCGCTGGATCCCCAGTACATCGGGGCCAATGGCGGCAGCTTCCAGGTGGTTGAGGGCCTGTTTGGCATGGCCAACGGCGGGCTGCTGGGAACGGGCCTGGGCGAAGGTTCCCCGGACAGCGTCCCCCTGGCCAACAGCGACATGATCATCGCCAGCATTGGCGAGGAACTCGGGCTGGTGGGCCTGTTCGCCGTCGTGTGCCTCTATGCCCTGCTGATTGGGCGCGGCTTCCGTGCGGCGCTGGGCACCCGGGATTCCTTTGGCAAGCTGCTGGCCGTGGGGCTGTCGTTTGCCTTTGCGCTGCAGTGCTTCGTCATCATCGGCGGCGTCACCCGGCTCATCCCGCTGACCGGATTGACAACGCCGTTCCTTGCGGCCGGCGGTTCCTCCCTGCTGGCCAACTGGATCATCGTCGCGTTGCTACTGAAGATTTCCAATGCCGCCCGGAGGCCGGCCGAGTCGGCCGCCAAGCCCGATGACCAGTCCCGGAAGGAGGTGCCCGCATCATGAACCAGGCCATTCGAAATTCCTGGATCGTGGCCATCGCGCTGTTCGTTCTGCTCTTCGGCTCCATCTCCTATGTGCAGTTCTTCGACGCCGATTCGCTCAACGCCAACCCCAGCAACAACCGCCAGCTGTTGAAGACGTTCTGCAGCGACCGCGGCCCCATTCTGGTGGGCGGGCATCCCATTGCCGAATCCGTGGCCACGGATTCGGACTGCAAGTATCAGCGCAAGTACAACGACCCCCTGCTCTATGCGGGCCTGACCGGCTTCTTCAGCAAGTACGCCGGCCAGTACGGGTTGGAGTCCGCCATGCGCGACGAGCTGGCCGGCACGACCAACGAGGCCTTGTTCGACCGGATTTCACAGGCCTTCACCGGTGTCCGGCCGCAGGGGCAGTCGGTGGCGCTGACCATCGATCCGGCCATTCAAAAGATGGCCTACGACATGATCCCCGACGGCGTCGCCGGCTCCATCGTGGTCATGAACCCCAAGACGGGCGCCATCGTTGCCATGGTTTCCAAACCGTCCTACGACACCAACCTCATGGCCAGCCACGACCAGGCGTCCGTCGACGCGGCATACGCAAAGCTGGTCAATGTGCCCGGCATCGACCTGTTTGGTTCGGCGGCGTACAAGCAGACGTACGCGCCCGGCTCGGTCTTCAAGCTGGTCGACACGGCGGCCGCACTCGCGTCCGGGAAGTACAACAAGGACAGCGTGCTGCCCAATCCGGCGGCCATGAAGTTTCCCGGGATCGCCTATACGCTGCCCAACTACCTGTACGGCCAGTGCGACACGCAGGACAAGGCCAGCTTCACCTTTGCCCTCGAGAATTCGTGCAACACGCCGTTTGCCAGCATCGCCCTGGACCTGGGACAGGATGCCATCACGGCGCAGGCGGACAAGTTCGGCTTCAACGACAAGTCCCTGACCTTCCCGGATGCCGTCACGGGCAGCCAGTTCCCCGGCTCGTCGGGCAAACTGGACGGCCCGGCCCTGGCCCGCAGCGCGATCGGCCAGCAGGACGTGACGGCAACTCCGCTGCAAATCGCCATGATGACGGCGGCCATTGCCAATGACGGCAAGCAGATGAAGCCCAACCTGGTCCAGACCGTGCGGACACCTGACCTGAAGACGGTGGAAACCTTGAAGCCGGAAGTCCTGCGGCAGTCCACCACGCCGGAGATCGCCCACCAGATCAGGGACTGGATGGTCAGCGTCGTCGACAACGGCATTGCAGGTGCGGCCGCCGTTCCCGGCGTGCAGGTGGCCGGCAAAACCGGTACCGCGGAAGTCGGCAATACTGGTTTGAACAATGCATGGTTCACCGGCTTCGCGCCGGCCAATGATCCGCAGTACGTGGTCACCATCATGATGCCCAATGTTGACGTGCCGACCGGCGCGGCACTGACAAGTCCCAACGCAAGCAAACTCTTCAAGGCGGTGTTGAAAAAGTGAGGCCTACTTCAGGAATCACCTTAGGCGGCAGATTCCAACTCACCTCACGCATTGCCATCGGCGGCATGGGCGAAGTTTGGAAGGCGCAGGACCTGGTCCTGGGCCGCATTGTCGCGATCAAAATCCTCAAGGACGAATACACGGGGGATCCCGGCTTCAGGGCCCGCTTTCGTGCCGAGGCCAAGCACACGGCACTGTTGAACCATGTGGGGATCGCCAACGTCTTTGACTACGGTGAGGAGGACGGCTCGGCGTACCTGGTCATGGAACTGGTTCCCGGGGAGCCGCTCTCCGCCTTGATCGAACGCGAACACGTGCTGTCCGCCGATTGGACGCTGTCCATGATCGCCCAGACCGCGCGCGCCCTGTCCGTGGCGCACGCCCAGGGTCTGGTGCACCGCGACGTCAAGCCCGGCAACCTGCTCATCACCCCGGAAGGCCGGGTGAAAATCACCGACTTCGGCATCGCGCGCCTGGCCGACCAGGTGCCGCTGACCCAGACCGGCCAGGTCATGGGCACGGCCCAGTACCTGGCCCCCGAGCAGGCCACCGGACAGGTGGCCACCGGCTCCAGTGACATCTATTCACTCGGGATCATCGGATACGAGTGCATCACCGGCCACCGGCCGTTCTCCGGCGAGTCGCAGATTGCCATCGCCCTGGCGCAGGTCAACGACGCCCCGCCGCCGCTCCCGGACACCCTGCCCACACCGGTCCGCGCGCTGTTGATGTCCATGCTGGCCAAGGACCCGGCCAACCGGCCCGCCAACGCCCTGAAACTCGCCGAGGCCGCCGAGGCGATCCGGACCGGCAACATCACGGCTGCACACGCGGCCGTGCCGGGCATGCTCCTGTTCGAGGCCACCACGGGCCCCATCACGGCGCCCGTTGACATCAACGCCACGGCCCCCACCTCCGTGGTGGGCAGCGTGTCGGAGCCAAGCACGACGGCGCTTCCCCTGGTGGGCGCGGGAGTCGCCGCCGGGGCCGCCGCCACCCGCGCGGAGGCACTCGGCGCCGAACGCGCCTGGCATGATGACCCGGACGAGAATTCGCTGATGGGCGATCTTGATTCCGAGGAAACGTCCGACGAGCCCGTCAAGCGCGGCCGCAGTCCGTGGACGTGGCCGGCGGTCGCCTTGATCGCCCTCCTGCTGTTTGCCGTTGCGGCGCTGCTGCTGCAAAGCCTCGGAGTTTTCGACGGCACCCCGGCGGCCACGAAGTCCGCAGCCCCCACGGTGAGCTCCGCGCCCGCCACGACGCCGTCCGAAACGCCTTCCGAGACACCGACGCAGGAACCCACCACCGCGGCTCCGGCGACGGTGCTCATTTCCGCCGCCGAATTCCTGGGGAAACCCTTCGACGCCGTGCGGACGACGCTGGAACAGCGGGGGCTGAAGGTCAAGCGCGGGGACGATGTCTTCAATGCGGACGTTGCCGCCGGCGACGTCGCGGAGCTGTCGCCCACGGGCCCGCTGGCCCCGGGCACCGAAGTCACCGTCACCGTATCCAAGGGACCGGAAATGGCCACCGTGCCCTCCTTCCGCGGACAGAAGGCCGACGCCTATGACCAGGCCCTGACGGACGCCGGCTTCCTGCCCGCCCGGGCCGAGGAAGCCTCGGACACTGTTCCCGCCGGCACCGTGGCCCGGGTTGTTCCCACGGCCGGTTCACAGGCCGCCAAGGGGTCGATCGTGACCTACTACGTGTCAACCGGGCCGGCGGCGCCAACGGCGCCGCCCAACCCGCCGACCGCGACCCCCACGAAATAACAGCACCGCCACCCCGCCCGAACCGCCAAGCAAGTGAAAGGACACTGACACCATGAATGTTCCCCGCGTCGTCAGTGGACGGTACGAGATTGGCGAACTGCTGGGCCGCGGTGGCATGGCGGATGTGTACATGGCCCGCGACCTGCGGCTGGGCCGCACCGTGGCCATCAAGCTGCTGCGCGGCGACGTGGCCCGGGATGCACAGCTGAAGGCCCGTTTCCGGCGGGAGGCCCAGGCTGTGGCGGGGCTCAACCACCCCTCGATTGTCGCCGTCTATGACACCGGGGAACACTTTAGCGGCGATCCCCTCGGCGACGGCGCCAAGCTGCCCTACATCGTCATGGAGTACGTGAGCCGCAAGACCTTGCGGGACCTGGTGCGTGCGGACTCGATCACCATGGACCAGGCGATCGACTTCACGCTGGGTGTCCTCTCCGCGCTGGAATACAGCCACCGCGCGGGAATCGTCCACCGGGACATCAAGCCGGCCAACGTCATGGTGGTGGAGGATGCCGAGGGCCATCCCGGCGGCGTGAAGGTCATGGACTTTGGCATCGCCCGCACCCTCTCCGACTCGGCCGCCACCATGACCCAGACCCAGACGGTCATGGGCACCGCCCAGTACCTGTCGCCGGAACAGGCGCGGGGCGAGTCCGTGGACGCCCGCAGCGACCTGTATTCGGCGGGCTGCCTGTTTTACGAAATGCTGGCCGGGCGGCCGCCGTTCACGGGCGATTCGCCCGTCTCCGTGGCTTACCAGCACGTGCGGGAGCTTCCTCCGCCGCCGAGCTCGTTCAAGCCGGAGGTGTCCCCGGCGTTGGACAGTGTCCTGCTGAAGGCGCTGCAGAAGGACCGCAAGGACCGCTTCCAGGATGCCGCGTCCTTCCGGCGGGCGCTCCGGGCCGCCCGGACGGGGGTCACGCTGGCCTCCCCCGTGGTCCCCGCCGTCACGGACCCCCTGGACGCCGTGGCCGCCCCGGTCCCCCGGCCCCTGGCTGCCTCGCCGGTGGCCGTGGCCGCCGCGGGAGGGTACGACGACGGCGGCCCGGCCACCCGCGCCATGGCGAAGGTTTTGGCGGGAGGCGCCCTGACGACCGACGACGGCGGTGCCTCCGAAGGGCCCGAGGAACCCGACCGCGGTGTCAGGCGCCGCCGCCGGGCCTGGGTGCTGACGCTGTTCGTGTTCCTGGCGATGATTTTGGCCGGCGGGGGGTACATTGGCTGGAACCTGCTGAACGCCAAGCCGCCCCCTCCGGTGCAGGTGAGCATCCCGGACGTGGCCAAAATGAATGAGATCGACGCGACCACCAAGCTGCTGGAGGCCGGGCTAGACCCGAAGCCCACGACGGAATATTCGCAGTCCGTCGCGGCCGGCGACGTGATCGGGACGGACCCCCCCAGCGGGGGCCTGCTGTCCGTGCACTCCTCCATCGTGCTGCTCGTGTCCAAGGGGCCCTCGGAGGTCAAGATCCCGACGGACCTGGCGGGACGGACGGAGTCCGAGGTCCGGGCGGAGCTGTCCACCCTCAACCTGGTCTTCGAGCCCAACGACTTTGTTGACGATCCGACCATCCAGGCGAACCTGGTGGTGACCACGGACCCCAAGCCGGGTGAAACCGTACCGGTGGGGCAGAGGATCACCCTGAAAATCTCTACCGGGGAGGTGGCCATGCCGTCCCTGTTCGACCTGACCGCGGACCCGGCCAAGGTGCAGCAGGCCGTCAGGGACGCCCTCCACAAGGCATCCCCGCTGCTTCAGGCCACCTTTGAATACCAGACCAACACGGCCGTGGCACCCGGAATGGTCACGGGGCAGTCGGAGAGTGCCGGCACCGAGGTGCCGCAGAGGACCCTCATCACGGTCACCCTTGCCAAGGCCCCGGAGAAACCGACGCCAACGCCCACCCCGCCCAAGAAGGGCAGGCAGCCCACGACGCCGCCAACGCCCCGGGGGCACTGAGGCGGGTGCCGGTCAGTTGTTGATGAGGGGGCTGAGGGTTGCCGCGTGCGCGGCAGCACCCTTCAATCCGACGGTTTCAAGCCAGTTCCCGACCATTTGGTAGCCGCCCTCGGTCAGGACCGATTCCGGATGGAACTGCACACCACACAGGGGCGCCGATTTGTGGGCCAGGCCCATGACCACGCCGTCCGCCGTTTCAGCCGTCACTTCCAGCACCTCCGGAATGCTCTCCCGGACCGCGGCCAGCGAATGGTAGCGGGTGGCCGTGACGGGGCTGGCCAGCCCGGCGAAAAGGCCGCTGCCATGGTGGAAGACGCTGCTGGTCTTTCCGTGCATGAGCTGTTCGGCGTGGGTGACCACCCCGCCGTAGGCCTCCGCGAGGGCCTGGTGGCCAAGGCAGACGCCGAACATCGGCTTGGCGTTTTCACCGCACCAGCGGATCAGCTCGATGCAGATGCCGGCCTCGGCCGGCGTGCCGGGCCCGGGGGAAACCAGGACCCCGTCACGCGCCGTGGCGAGCTCAACAGCCTCAGCCATGGTGACGTCGTCGTTCCTGACAACTGTGGTTTCGGCGCCAAGCTGCTGGAGATACCCCACCAGGGTGTAAACGAAGCTGTCGTAATTGTCGATCACCAAAATGCGTGTGGTCATGGCTGGGAACTACCACCAATCGTTGAATCGTTGAGCGGGTTGAATTGGTTCAACCACGGGAAGACGAACTGCATCAGGAGCAGGACGGCCGCGGCGATGAGCAGGGCGGAAGTGAGAATGCGGCACCACAGGGGCCCCGGCAGGCGGCGAAAGATCCATCCGTACACGGCTACCGCCCCTTCGCCCGGGTGGCGGCCACGAGGCTTGCGATGGCCGCGGGCGGGCCGGCGCTTGCAGGCCGCCAGGCTTCCATGACGGAGTAGGCAATGATCCTTTCGGCGGATCCGAACCGGGGGTTGCAGCTGGTCATGGTCAGGAACCGCTCAGTGGGCCTGGCGCCGGGCCGGGTGGGCACGGGCAGGAGGACGTCGGTTTGGGTGGGCAGCACAATCTCATTATTGCGGAAAACGTAGGTGTAGTAGCCGGCCCTGGTTTGGACGTAGATCCTGTCTCCCGGGACGAGCGTGTGGATGGCATCCAACACGGCTCCGTGCGTCTGCCGGTGGCCGGCGATGGCGAAGTTTCCGACGGCCCCCGGCATGGCCGAGGATTCGTACCTGCCAAGTCCCAGCGTGTTGAGCTGCTCCGGCGCCGTGCCGTCCACCAGGGGCCTGTTGTAGTCCTTGCCGAACCGGGGAATGTACACCACGCCCAACACAGTCCCCGGGGTGTTAACCTCCGCCGCCACCACGGGCGCCCCATGGTCCCCGGACGCCGGGCCCGGCGCGGCCACGGGCGCCACGGGGCCGCTGGCGTCACGCACAAACGTGGCGACGGCGCGCTGCTGGGCGTTGTCGGCGTCGATGTTGGTCCACCACAACTCCCACACCACAAACAACAACAAGACCAGCCCGGCCGTGACCAGCAGTTCCCCCGCCACCTGGACCACGGTCCGGACGACGCTCCGCGCCGGCCCGGCATGTTCTGGCATACGGACCACGCGGTGGACACTCCTTGTCGGGTTGTCAGGCGACTTGTCGGGCGACTTGTCAGGCGACGGCTGGGCCGGTGCAATCCGCGGTTCGGCAATTGCAGCTAGAATTACGTCAACAATACCGGCAGTTCAGCGCCGCGGAAGAACTTTCCCGGCACACCGCTGGCTTGGGCAGCCGTCCAAGCAACAGCGAGTCAGCTGCCTGAACACCCACGTCGAGGAGTGCCACAGTGCCCGAGTCCAAACCGCGCCGCCGCCCCACCAAGGGTCCTGCCCAAACGTCGTCTTCCAAGGCACAGCAGCCAAACGCGGCATGGTTCCTTCCGGTCATGGTGACCTTGATGCTCGTGGGCCTGTTCTGGATCATCACCTACTACATCTCTGACGGCAAATTCCCGATTCCGAACATCAATAACTGGAACATCGGCATCGGCTTTGCCATTGCCCTTGCGGGCTTCATGATGACCACCCGCTGGCGCAGCTAGGGCCTACTCCTCCACCTCACCGGCGTCGCCGTAGTCGCCGCTGACATAGTCGCCCCTGGGCTCGGCGGTCCCGTGCCCCGGGACGTCGCCGGCGCTGCCGTAGTCCGCTTCCACGTACCTCCCGCTGGCGTCGTCCGGGTCTGCGCCTTCAGAACCGGTGCGGCCATAGTCACCCTCGACGTACTGGCCCTGGCCATCCGCGGCGTGGTGGCCGGGCTCCGATCCCGCCTTGCCGTAAACGCCTTCAACGTAGCGTCCCCGGTCCTCCTCCGGCTCGTTCCCGCTGCCATCACGCGCCTGCCCGCCTGATTCGTTCCCGAACATTGCTCCACCCAACTTCCCACGGTTTCCTTGCGGCTGCCGAGGCCGGCGGCCTGGCTCATGGCCTGTGTATTTTCAGTCTAGGCTGCACACGCCGTTCGGGCACAGGGTGCACGGGCGGACAAAAGCCCCCGCGGGGGAGGCGGGGGCTTTTGCCTGCTGCCCTGTGGCAGCCAGCTGGGGGACTTGGCTGCCACGCTTTCCCCTTTGCACGGTGGCATTGGAGAGTCTGGTCCCCGCCAGTGTCCGGAGGTTGGTCCGGCCAGCCGACAGGCCGCACGCCTGGCGGGGCGTGCTCCTTAAGGCTAGGGACCGCCGGGGCTGCGATCTCGAGTGGTGTCCACTCTATTTTTGGAGGACCAGCCACTCTAGCCCGCGGGCCGCTACCCGCTAGCGTGCGGTTGCGCCCGCGTCGGCCCTTTGGCTTTCCCGCACCAGGGCCGCGAGTTGTTCCCTGGACTGAAGGTCCAGCTTGATAAAGGTCCGGTAGAGGTGTCCCTCGACGGTGCGCAGTGACACTCCCAGCTGCTCGGCGATGGAATTGTTGGATTCCCCCTCGGCGACGAGTTGTGCAATCTCAAGTTCGCGCCGCGTCATTTGCGGGAGGTCGTTGGACTTGAAGACGGGTGACACCAGTCCGGGCAGTTTGTCCCGCATGGAAATGGCCCTGGTGCCGGTCTTCCGGCTGTTTTGTACCTTGCCATCGTCCGCGTAGCCCCGTTGGGCAAGCGTGGCGAGCTCGGCGGCAATCAACTCGAAGCCGTGTCCCATGGCGGTGGTGCTGGCCAGGTCCAGGGCATCAGGGTCACCCGAGAGGAGGGCGTGGGCCCATTGGCGGTAAAAGTCCCTGTAACCGGATTCAAGGATGTCGGCGACTTCGGCCAGACGGCCGGCCTCCGAGGTGTCACCGATGCGGACCAGGAGCGTCAGCACGGTCAGTTCCGTTCCCGCATAGCCCAGGGCCTGGCAATCTGCCCGGAGTTCCTTCAGCCGGCGGGTGCCGTCCTGCGGATTCCCGGCCATGGCGGCCGCGGCGGCCGCAAAGGCCGTGCCCTCCAGCTGGTAGAACCTGCTGCCACGGCGTTCCACGGCGTGGAACTGCTCGAGCCGCTCCCTGGCCCCGGGAGCATCGCCCCGCAGCGCCAGGCAGTATGCGAACAGCCCCAGGGCCGTGGGGAGGACCAGCCAGGGGTCGTAGTCGATAAGCGCGGCGACTGCGGGACGCAGGGATGCCAGTGCCTCGTCGATGTGTCCGAGCTTGCTCCGCGCCATGGCCGCGCCCAGGTCGCGGAGTCCTCCGGCGAACAGCATCAGGTCGGGGTTGATGAACACGGAGGGATCCAGGGACTCCCTGACCAGTTCCCAGTTCCCGTCGTAAATGAAGGCCGCCACTGCGCGGGCATAGGCCAACAGGGCGATGTCCGGCCGTGGGAACCCGTCGTCGCTTTGCAGCTCGGCAATGACCTCGCGGGCGAGCCTGGTGGCCGATGTCAGACGCCCGGTGGTGGCGAGAATCTCGCACATCATGGACTTCAGGAGGGTCTGGTCAATGCGGTTGGCACACAGGGGATGCGCCAACAGCCCGCCGAGGCGCCTGGACGCCTCGGCGGCGTTGCCCAAGGTCAATTCCTTCGTCGCCTGCAAAATCATGACGTCAATCGCGGGCCGGTCCGCCTCCGGGCCCAGGGCCACCGGGCCGAACCTGCCCTCATAGGTGGCAAGCCCGGCAGCAAAGTGGGACTCGTACTCGCGGTCGGCAAAGTAGGCGAGGTGGACGGCCCGGAGGGCGGCAGCTCCGGCGTCGGCCGTGCGTGCCAGCTCCAGGCTCTTGGCGGCCAGCGTGCGCGCCTGGTCCACCCAGTTGTGGTTGAGGTGCGCGATGGACCGCTGCGCCAGAAGGGCCGCCGAATGCTGGGCGGAGACATGCAGGCTGCTGAACTGCATGGCGTCGTTGAGCCGCAGGTGCTGGTTGGCCATGGCAGCCGCAGCGACGATTCGGCCGTCCTCAACCGGCAGCCCACAGTCGAGCGTCCACCGCGTGAAGTTGATGACCATGTCCGCTCCGGCA
Organism: Arthrobacter wenxiniae; assembly: GCF_013376105.1. Classification (GTDB taxonomy): domain Bacteria; phylum Actinomycetota; class Actinomycetes; order Actinomycetales; family Micrococcaceae; genus Specibacter; species Specibacter wenxiniae. The sequence continues at coordinate 29,147 of NZ_JAAMFM010000035.1, read as the reverse complement.
TCCGGGCCGGGAACAAGCACGTTGGACACGTCGGCAAGGAGGCGGCGGCTCCGTCCAATGGGCACCATGTGCCGGATGGGTCCGGCCGTGGCGGGTCGGGAGAGTCCCATCATGAGGGTCGCGCCGGGAGAGATGCTCACCAGATCCCGCTGCTGGATGTCGTCGATGGTGTCCGTGCCCGTCAGATCCAGCAGCACGTCCAACGGGAGCGGGCCGGCCAGTGCCAGAATTTCAATCATCCGCCGGGAGTCCGGCTCCAGCTGGTCAAGGTCCATCTGGAGGAAATCGCGTGATTCGGTGCCGAGGTGGTCGCCCGGATGGTCAAGCACCCAGACCCCGTCCACCTGCTGCAGGGTCCCCTCTTCCAGGGCGCCGGAAACCAGCCCCTTGAGGACCAGCGGGTTCCCGGCGGACCTGCTGGAGAGGTAGTCGGCAGCGGCAATGGACACGGTGCCGCCCAGGACGTCCCCGATGAATTTTTGGACGTCCGCGGACTTCAGCGGGGCCAGCTCGAAGCGGGCCAGGTAGCCGTCGCGCCATAGTTCACGCAGGTGGGTGCGGTGGCCGCCCGGGTGGTCCACCAGGATCAGCTTGGCCTCGGTGGACATGACCACCTGGGTGATGACGGCCGCGCTTTGGCCGTCCAGGTATTCGCCGTTGTCCACGAGAAGGAACACCCTGTTGCCGGTCGCCACGGCCGCCTCGACCTGGTCCATCAGGCCCTGCAACACGGCGTAAAAGTCACTGCTGCGAATCAGGTCCTGCCCGATCCGGGCGTTGACTGCCCCAAAAGGCACGGAGGACAGGGCCTGGCTGGGGGACAGCCTGATGGTGGTGCAGCCGGGGTCCAGGGCCTCCATGACCCGTCCCAGCATCCAGGTCTTGCCTGCGCCGTGCGGTCCTACGATGAGGACGCCCCTTGACGAGCGGTCCTTGAGTTGCGCAACAATGTCATCCACGTCAGCCCGGCGCGCCATGCGTTTCCCCCCTCCTGCACCATGTCCGCAGCGTGCTCCGGAAACGGCAGTCCCCATATGCGGCTGAATCATTCTCAAAGTCCCGCCGCATGCCCCGCCCTTATTCTATGGACGAGCCACCTATTAGTCGACATGTTAGGGGTTGTGACTGACATTACCGCCATGTGTCCATCGACAAGGCATCGTTGTTCACACCTTGTCCCCATACTTATCCACAGTGTGGGTATCTTTCCACAAGCCGTAGAACACTTATCCACCGGCGTTGACAACTTTCGCAGGCTGTCCACAGGCGGTCTTCGAAAACTGTGGTCTCGGCAGTTGTTCACAAGGTTATCCACAGAAGTGGATAACCTTGGGCAAGGTGGGTCTCACGCTGCACAAATTTCCCGCCGCAAAGTAATCCACAGCTGTGGAATTACATGTGTGTAACTTATACCCATTGTGAATAACGCTGTGGAAAAGCCTTGTTCGATGGATTTTCAGTTACTAGAACTACAGCTCTGTAAGTTATGCCCATGTGTGGACAGTCCTGTGGACAAGTCCGGATGCGTGGGACGATGGAACCATGGAAATCACCGGCCCGCTCGAATCCCAACAGTTTTCCCCCCAGGAGCCGGGCCAGGCCGACATCGACGAATACCGCCGTCTCAGCGCGGAGCAGGCGGCCGGAGTGGGGGTTGTCAGCACTGTGTGGCGGAAGCGCGACTACGCCGCGACGGTGAGCGCCTACCTGTCAGTGTCCTACGACCCTCCGACAATGCTGGTCAGCCTCTACGAGGGGTCAAGGATTGCCCAGGCCGTTGCCGCGTCGGGCCAATGGGCGCTGACGCTGCTTGCGGCCGGCCAGCGCAGGCAGGCAAATTGGCTCGCGAGCCCGGGTGCGCCGATCGAGGGCCTGTTGTCGCAGGTGCCGTTCCGGCGCGGACCGGCAACGGGCTGTGCCGTCCTGGACGGCGGTCTGGCCTATTTTGAGTTGGCAACCACGGCTGTGCACGAGGAGGCGACCCACCTGCTGGTGATCGGACAGGTGGTTTCCATGGGCAGCGCCACCGTTCGGCAGCCGGCCATGTCGCCGCTGCTGCACTATGCCGGGGACTACCGGAGCATCCAGCCGCAGTAGCCCCGGACCGGACCGCCGAATGCGGGCCCGACGTCAGCCGATGGTGAAGGCAGGGAACGTCGACACCTTGTACAGGGTCAGCCCCACCATGATCAATACGACGGTGGCCATGCCGCCCCACTGGATGATGTTGCGGTTCTTGACGGGTGCGTAGGCAACGACTGCGGCGCACAATGCGCCGGCCACGAGTCCGCCGAGATGTGCCTGCCAGGCGATGCCGGGGATGAAAAAGCCCAGGGCCGCGTTGATGACCAACAGGACGATGATGGCTCGGAGGTCGCCGCCGCGCTTGCGCTGCACCACGAACAATGCCCCAAACAAGCCAAAGATGGCGCCCGACGCACCCACCACGGTCGTGTCGATGGGGGTCATCAACAGGACGCCAACCGAACCCGCCAGGGCGCTGATGAAATAAATGGCCACAAAGCGGGCGCGGCCGAACGCCGGTTCCAGGGCCTGGCCCAGAATCCAGAGCGCGTACATGTTAAAGGCAATGTGCATGATGTTCGTGGAGTGCAGGAACGCCGAGGTGACCATGCGCCACGGTTCGCTCTCCGTATAGAAGGGCGCATACGCGAACATCCGGAAGACGAGGCCGTTCGGGATGACCAGGTCCAGCACATAGGCCGCAACGCAGATGGCCATCATGGTGAGCGTGACCACGGGACGGCCCGTCCGCACGGCGCCGCCAAAGATGGTCCGTCGCGCCGGCATGTTCCTGGCGGTTTCGCGCACGCAGTCCACGCACTGCACGCCGACGGCGGCGCTGCGCTGGCATTCCGGGCACGTGGGCCGTCCGCACCGCTGGCAGCTCACATAGGAGACCCTGTCGGGGTGGCGGGGGCAGACTGGGGCGCCGGCTGGGGCACCGGCGCCCGGAAGCGGAAGGCTCATGGCTTGGATCCTCGTAACGGGATGGAAAAGTTAGTGGCCGCCGGCGGTAGGACCGCAGGGCGCGCGGGCCCTGCAAGCCGTGCCGCCGGCGGCCGGATGATTCGAAGGAGTGCTTAGACGTTCTCCACCGTGATGGAGTTGATGACAACGTCCTCGCGCGGCTTGTCGCCGGGACCCGTGGCTACGCTTTCAATGGCGTCAACAACGGCCTTGGATCCCGCGTCCACCACTTCGCCGAAGATGGTGTGCTTGCCCTGGAGCCAGCCGGTGGGGATGGTGGTGATGAAGAACTGCGAGCCGTTCGTGCCGCGCCCGCCCTGGAGGCCGGCGTTGGCCATGGCCAGCTTGTACGGCTCGTTAAAGTTCAGTTCGGGGTGGATTTCATCGTCGAACTGGTAGCCGGGCCCGCCCACGCCGCGGCCCAGGGGATCGCCGGCCTGGATCATGAAGTCCTTGATGATGCGGTGGAAAATAGTCCCGTTGTACAGGGGGGCGTTGGACTTTTCATTGGTGGCGGGGTGGGTCCATTCGATTTCACCGGTGGCCAGGCCCACAAAGTTTTTGACGGTCTTGGGCGCGTGGTTGCCAAAGAGCAATACCTCGATGTCGCCCAGGCTCGTGCTGATGGTTGCTTTTGCGGTTGGGGTAGCAGTCATGGCGCCATTCTGCCACGCCAAACTGGCAATTTTCCTCCCGGGTGCCTGCATTCCGCGCCGGGCGAACTGCCGGGGGATAGCACGCGGACACCGACCGACGTAGGCTAACAAAGAAAGACGGACGACACCTGGAGGAAAACGTGAAGACAGTGGATCGCTTTACCCATGGCCTGGAAGGCTCGCTGAACGCCGGGGTGGACAACGCCCGCGAGTGGGCCGGCCCCCGTGTGGAGACCGCAAAGGAATGGACCGCGCCCCGCGTGGAAGCGGCCTGGGGATGGGCGGCGCCCCGCATCGAAAAGGGCATTGAAACGGCCTCGCCCAAGGTCCAGGACGGGATCCGCAGGGCCGCCCAGTACACCGCCGACGGCGTCGCAGCCGTCGCCCCCCGGCTCCAGGAAGGCCTGGAACGGCTGGCCCCCAGGATTTCCGACGCGGTGGACGAGGCCGCCCCACGCCTCCATGTTGCCTTGGACAATGCCACCCCGGCCCTGGCGGCGGCCCGCGACAAGGTGGTGGGCGAATTCATTCCGAAATTCTCCGAGAAGCTTGGCGACGCGGCAAATTCCGTGGCCGCTGCCCTGGAAACGTCCAAGGCGCCTGAGCAGGCCCGCGTTGTGGCGGCCAGGCTCGGCGGGGGCAGGAAGGCGGTCAAGCGCGCCGAAAAGGTTGCGGCCAAGGCGGCGAAGTCAGCCGCCGCGGAACTCCGCAGGAGCCGGAAGAAGGGCGGCAAGGGCTGGATCGTGCTCGGTGTCCTTGCTGCCGCGACGGCTGCCGGCGTTGCCGCCTGGAAGGCCTCCAAGCCGGTGCCTGATCCGTGGAAGACGCCCGTGTCCGTGGCACCCGCCGCGCCTGCCGCCCCGGCAATTGTGCCGGCGCAGGACGCCGAGGTCCCCGCCCCCGTCCCCGCGGCCGACGCCGTTGTCCAGGACGTTGCCAGCCCGGACGCTGCCGTGGACGGCCAGGTGAATGCAACGACGGAGGACGCCAATCCGGCGGCCTCGGATGAGGGCAGGCACGCGGCCCCGAAGCCCAAGGATCCCAACAAATAAAGCATCGACGGCCGCAGCCGCGCCTGTGGGGCGCCGCGGCATGAAGGGGTCCGCGGCCGGTTCCGGTCCGGGCCCCTTCGTATTGTGCCTTGAATCTATTGTGCCTTGAATCTATTGTGCCTTGATGCCGCCCCGGCCCTGCTGCAGGACCACCACGGCCAGTCCGGCGATGATGAGCGCCAGTCCGGCATAGGTGCCGGCGGGCAGCGTCTCGCCGAGGAAATATCCCGCCAGCAGCGCCGCCCCGGGAATTTCCAGCAGGATCATCATGGACACCACCAAGGGGGAAATGGTGGCGAGCAGGTGGTTGAAGATGGTGTGGCCCAGGAGCTGGGCCGCCACGGTCACGGCGATGATCCCCCACCAAGCTTCGGGGGGCAGATGGATCAAGGGCTGGCGGGCCGCCAGGCACATGGCCAGCAGCAGCACCGAGGCCATGGAGTAGCAAAGCCCCGTGTACAAGGTGGTGGACATGCTCTTGCGGGCCTTGGAGCCGGCCAGGGTGTAAATGGCGGCCAGCGCGCCGCCCGCCAGGGCCAGGACGTCGCCGGTCAGTGCCGCGGAGGACACTCCCACGTCGAATCCGGTAATGGCCACCACCCCAAGCAGCGAGACGCCCAGGCCCAGGATGATGGCCCGGGCGGGGCGGCGTCCGCGCGTCCACTGGAACAGCGCAATCCAGGCCGCCTGCAGGCATACCAGGGCCGTTGCGGCGGCAACGCTGGTCAGCTTCACCGAGGTGACAAAACACGCAAAGTGAAGGGCCAGGGCGGCGGCGGCAATGCCGGACCATTTCAGCTCCGCGCGTGTCAGCCCCTTGAGGGCCGCCCGATTGCGCAGCAGCACGGGCGTGCCCATGGCCGCGGCACCTATGGCATTGCGCCAAAAGGCGATGGTCAGTGCCGGTGCGGCCGTGGCGGCCATGATGGGCCCCGAAGCCGAAACACCCAAAATGCCGACTACGGCCAGGATCAAGATCACGACTCAACACTAGGTCATGGGCGGGCGGCATCCCGCCGGGGCCGAGGGTGCTGAAAGCAAAAACACCCCGGCCGCGCGGGCCGGGGTGTTCTTCCATGGTGGAGGCACGGGGACTCGAACCCCGAACCCCCTGCTTGCAAAGCAGGTGCGCTACCAATTGCGCCATGCCCCCATGGGGTGGTTCATGTGTGGAGGCTAGTTGACCGTGTCTGTCGCCTTGCTCCAGGCCGCTTTCGCAACCTTGGAATCCTGCCACTTCTTGTTCAGAAAGGCCGCGGCACCAAGAGCTGCCATGACCACCAGCAACTTCTTCACATCGCACCTGCCTTACGCAAGAACCGGGTTTGCTCCGTGGGCGTACCAGGACTTGAACCTGGGACCTCTTCGTTATCAGCGAAGCGCTCTAACCGCCTGAGCTATACGCCCCCTCTGGCCCGCATCGGGCCGAGACAAAACTTTACCCCACACAATCCCAAAGTCCCAAATCGGCGGGTCCGGGTTGTATTCGGGCCCGCCGGTCCAAGGATTTCAAGGGATTTCTAGTCATCGGTGAGGGTTACGCCGATGCCGCCCACCAGCGTGGCGGAGATGTTGTAGAGCACTGCGGACAACATTGACAGCGTGGTCAAGAGCACCACATTGACGACGGCAATGATGGTCGAGTAGGAGGCCACCTGGCCGAGGGAGGCAAACTTCATCAGGTCGAAGGCCGAACCGCCTTCGGAGCCCTGGATGTCCGTCATGAGGGCGTTGACCTTGTCAAAGAGGCCGATCACGTCCAGGACGGACCAGAGCACAATGGCCGCAACGACGGTGATGATGCCCAGGGCAACGGACAGCAGAAACGCCATTTTCAGCACGGACCACGGCTCGACCTTGCTGACCAGCAGTCGCGCGCGTCGCGCCTTGGCCTTGGGCGCCGGCTTGACGAGCGGCGGCCGTGCCGGTGCCGGCCGCTTGGCGGCGGAGGGCGCGGATTTGCTTGCCGTGGGTGCGGATTTCGACGCACCCACCGTTCCGGGACGCTGCGCGGGGCGGGCCGGTGCACTTACCCGCGGGGCGGTACCTGGCCGCGGATTCGGGTTATTCGTGCTCAATCGGTACCTCCATTTGATGCGTCATGGTCGCTTAACGGTACTTCATCAGTCTGGACGTTTGCTTCAAAAGCGCCGCCGGCCGCCACGTCAGCCCCGTTTTCGGCGTCTTCCAGGTCCTCGTCATGCTCAAGGCCTCGTTCGCTGTTGCGCGCCACTTCGATGATCCGGTCGTTCTTGTCGGGCTTGGCAAAGATGACGCCCATGGTGTCACGGCCCTTGGCCGGAACCTCGGAGACGTTGGAGCGGACAATCTTGCCGCCGCTCATCACCACCAGGACTTCGTCGTCTTCGCGGACGATCAGGGCCCCCACCAGGTCCCCGCGGTCCTCGACCAGCTTGGCAACCTTGATGCCCAGCCCGCCGCGGCCCTGCAGGCGGTATTCCTCCACGGCCGTCCGCTTGGCATAGCCGCCCTCGGTCACGATGAACACGAAGGAGTCGTCAGTGACCACATTGGCGGCCAGCAGCTCGTCCCGGTCGCGGAACTTCATGCCGGTGACGCCGGAGGTTGCCCGGCCCATGGGACGCAGCGCCTCGTCGGTGGCCGTGAACCTGATGGACTGCCCCTTGCGGGAAACCAGCAGGAGATCGTCCGTGTCGGAGACCAGCTGGGCGGAAACCAGTTCGTCGTCGTCGCGCAGGTTGATGGCGATGACGCCGGCCGAACGGTTGGTGTCATAGTCCTCCAGGCGGGTCTTCTTGACCAGGCCGTTGCGGGTGGCCAGCACCAGATAGGGCGACTGCTGGTAGTCCTTGAGCTCCATGACCTGGGCAATTTTTTCGTCGGGCTGGAACGCCAGCAGGTTCGCGACGTGCTGGCCCTTGGCGTCGCGCCCGGCCTCGGCCAGCTCATACGCCTTGGCGCGGTAGACGCGGCCCAGGTTGGTGAAGAACAGCAGCCAGTGGTGCGTGGTGGTCACAAAGAAGTGCTCCACGACGTCGTCGCCGCGCAGCTGCGCCCCCTTGACACCCTTGCCGCCGCGGTGCTGCGTGCGGTAGTTGTCGCTGCGCGTCCGCTTGACGTAGCCCCCGCGGGTGATGGTGACCACCATCTCCTCTTCCGGGATGAGGTCTTCCATGCTCATGTTGGGGTCGTAGCCCATCATGATCTCGGTGCGGCGGTCGTCGCCGAAGCGGGCGGTGATTTCGGCAAGTTCGTCGCTGACAATGCCGCGCTGGACCTCAGGGTCGGCCAGGATCCTGTTGAACTCGGTGATCATCGTTTCCAGCACATCGGCGCGGTCCTGGATCTTCTGGTGTTCCAGGGCGGCGAGCTTGCGCAGCTGCATGTCGAGGATGGCCTTGGCCTGGATCTCGTCGATCTCCAGCAGCGCCATCAATCCGTCGCGGGCTTCCTCCGAGGTGGAGGAGCGGCGGATCAGCGCGATTACCTCGTCGAGGGCGTCGAGCGCCTTCAACAGGGCCCGCTGAATGTGTGCTTCCTCTTCCGCCTTCCGCAGGCGGAACCGCGTGCGGCGGACAATGACGTCCATCTGGTGGGTGACCCAGTGGCGGATGAACGCGTCCAGGGGCAGGGTGCGCGGCACGCCGTCCACGATGGCCAGCATGTTCGCGCTGAAGTTTTCCTGCAGCTGAGTGTGCTTGTAGAGGTTGTTGAGCACCACCTTGGCCACGGCGTCGCGCTTAAGGACGACGACGAGGCGCTGGCCCGTGCGCCCGGACGTTTCGTCACGCAGGTCGGCGATGCCGGAGATCTTGCCGTCCTTGACGAGTTCGGCAATCTTGATGGCAAGGTTGTCCGGGTTGGCCTGGTACGGCAGCTCGGTGACAACCAAGCAGGTGCGCCCCTGGATCTCCTCGACGTTGACCACGGCCCGCATGGTGATGGAGCCGCGGCCCGTGCGGTAGGCGTCCTCGATGCCCTTGCGGCCCAGGATCTGCGCTCCGGTGGGGAAGTCCGGCCCCTTGATCCGTGCGATGAGGGCTTCCAGGAGTTCCTCGCGGCCGACGGTCGGGTTGGCCAGGAACCACTGGACGCCCTCGGACACCTCGCGCAGGTTGTGCGGCGGGATGTTGGTGGCCATGCCCACGGCGATGCCGGAGGAGCCGTTGACCAGCAGGTTGGGGAAGCGGGACGGCAGGATGGTCGGTTCCTGGTTCTTGCCGTCGTAGTTGTCCTGGAAGTCGACGGTATCCTCGTCGATGTCCCGGACCATTTCCATGGCCAGCGGGGCCATCTTTGTTTCCGTGTAACGGGGGGCTGCCGCGCCGTCGTTTCCGGGTGAGCCAAAGTTGCCCTGCCCCAACGCCAGCGGGTAGCGCATCGTCCAGTCCTGGATCAGGCGGACCAGGGCGTCATAGATGGCGGAGTCTCCGTGCGGGTGGTACTGGCCCATGACCTCGCCCACCACGCGCGCGCACTTGTTGAAGGAGCGTTCCGGTCGGTATCCGCCGTCGAACATGGCGTAGAGCACGCGGCGGTGGACGGGCTTGAGTCCGTCCCGGACGTCGGGAAGCGCGCGGCCCACAATGACGGCCATGGCGTAGTCCAGGTACGACCGCTTCATCTCGTCCTGCAGGTCGATCTGTTCAACCTTGTCGTGGTCGCTGCGGACCTCGCCCGTCAGAACGCCGTCAGAGGAACCTTCGTCGTTCCCAAGGCCCGGATTTTCGGGGGTTTCATCACTCATAGTCTTTTAAATTCCATTCCCAACATATGCCTGGATCGTAATATTCGCGTGCGGGAACGCCGGGTTCCCGTGAGCCTAAATATCGAGGAACCGGACGTCCTTGGCGTTTTGCTGAATAAAGTTTCGTCGCGATTCAACATCTTCGCCCATGAGGATGGAGAAGATCTGGTCGGCCTCGGCGGCGTCGTCCATGGTGACCTGGAGCAGGGTGCGGTGGGCCGGATCCATGGTGGTGTCCCACAGCTCGGAGTAGTCCATCTCACCCAGTCCCTTGTACCGCTGGATGCCGTTGTCCTTGGGAATGCGGCGGCCTGCCGCGGCCCCTGCCACAAGTGCGGCGTCACGTTCCTTGTCGCTGTAGACGTAGTCGTGCGGCGCGTTGGACCATTTGATCCGGTACAGCGGCGGCTGCGCGAGATACACGTAGCCGCTCTCGATCAAGGGGCGCATGTAGCGGAACAGCAGCGTCAGCAGCAAGGTGGTGATGTGCTGGCCGTCAACATCGGCGTCGGCCATGAGCACAATCTTGTGGTACCGGGCCTTGTCGACATCAAAGTCCTCGCCGATGCCGGCGCCAAATGCCGTGATCATGGCCTGGACCTCGGCGTTGCCCAGGGCCCGGTCGAGGCGCGCCCGCTCCACGTTGAGAATCTTGCCCCGCAGCGGCAGGATGGCCTGCGTGGTTGGGTTCCGGCCGCGGACTGCCGAGCCACCGGCGGAGTCACCCTCCACGATGTAGATCTCGGACAGGGCCGGGTCCTTGGACTGGCAGTCCTTGAGCTTTCCTGGCATGCCACCGGATTCCAGCAGCCCCTTGCGTCGCGTGTTTTCACGCGCCTTGCGCGCGGCCATGCGGGCCTGCGACGCCTGGATGGCCTTGCGGATGATGTCGCGGGAAGGGCCGGGATTGCGTTCGAGCCAGTCGCCCAGTCCATCCGTCACCACGCGCTGGACAAAGCCCTTGACCTCGGAGTTGCCCAGTTTGGTCTTGGTCTGGCCCTCGAACTGCGGTTCGGAAAGTTTGACGGAAATCACGGCCGTGAGGCCTTCACGGATGTCGTCGCCCGTGAGGTTGTCATCCTTTTCCTTGATGATGCCCTTTTCCCGCGCGTAGCGGTTGATCAAGGAGGTCATGGCGGCGCGGAAGCCCTCTTCGTGCGTTCCGCCCTCGTGGGTATTGATGGTGTTGGCGTAGGTGTGGACGCTTTCGGAGAAGGAGGTGGTCCACTGAAGGGCCAGTTCCACCGCCATGTGTCGGGTGGTGTCCTCCACCTCAAAGGCAATGACGTCTTCATGGACCGGCTCATACTTCTTGGAGGAGTTGAGGTACTTGACATAGTCCAGCAGTCCGTCAACATACCTGTAGACCACCTCGCGCCTGCCGGTGGCCACGTCCTTGCCCTCGGGGATGGCATCCAGGTCGGGGTCCTCGTCGACCACGTCCGGCACGCGCTCGTCGGTGAGCGTGATCTTCAGGCCCTTGTTCAGGAAGGCCATCTGCTGGAAGCGGGCGCGGAGGGTTTCAAAGTCGAACTCGACGGATTCGAAGATTTCCGGGTCCGGGTAAAACGTCTGCGTGGTCCCGGTCTCGGTGGTTGTCTCACCCTTGACCAGCGTGCCCTGGGGCTTGCCGCCGTCGGCGAAGCGCATGCGCCACACATGGCCCTTGCGCCGGATCTCGGTGTCGACCCGGCGGGACAGCGCGTTCACCACTGAGATGCCCACGCCGTGCAGTCCGCCGGAAACCGCATAGCCGCTGCCGCCAAACTTGCCACCGGCATGCAGGATGGTCATGACCACCTCGACCGTGGGCTTGTGTTCGGTGGGGTGTATGTCCACCGGAATGCCGCGGCCGTCGTCCACGACACGGACGCCGCCGTCGGCGGTCAGCGTGACTTCGATGTGGTCACAATATCCGGCCAGGGCCTCATCGACCGAGTTATCCACCACTTCATAGACCAGGTGGTGGAGCCCGCGCAGGCCCGTGGAGCCGATGTACATGCCGGGGCGCTTCCGGACTGCTTCCAGACCTTCGAGCACGGTGATGTCGCTGGCATCGTAGTGGGGCTTGTTGTTGTCCGGGGACGCCTGGACGTCGACGGCAACCACAGTGGCGGCATCCTCCACGACCGCACTATTGGCGTTGCCCGGGTTTTCCGGATTGTTCTCAGTCACAGGCGCGTTCGACCCCTTTAGATAGTTCGCTGGATTGCCGCCGGGAGGCAGGGCACGGAAACGATTGGCCGTACACGTAATTTCCCCTGGAAGGCTGGTCTTTACCGCTCCAACGGGAGCCACAGGACGTGCCGTGGCGCCGCGGAGAGGCGGTCCTGCGTCCAATTCTACCTTGCGCCAGCACTCAACCGGGCACAAACATGCCCTGGGACGCTCGAGATGCGCCCTGGAATCGAATCATTCGCCCCCGGATGAGGGGACATACGCCCAAGGGGGTTTAAAACGCCCTGCAGCGCAACTGGCAATTCCGTGCCGGCGGTTGGGACCGGGCCGGAGCCCCTAACCGTAGGTGTCGCGCGGGCCGCGTCCCTTGACGCTGCGGAAGCCCTTGCGCCAATTGGGGGCGGCCGGCCCCAGGACAAGGATCCTGGTCACGACGCCGGCGCCCAGCTCGGCGTCAAACTTGGCCAGGAGCGACGACGAGAGGAGCCTCAACTGCGTGGCCCAGCTCGTGGAATCACAACGGACGTGCAAGGTGGTGACCTCGAAGCTTTCCGGACGGCAGTGGGCGGCGATGTCCGCCCCTACCAGGGTGTCCCACTGAGCCATGACCGATCCGACTGCCAGGGGTGAACTCCAGCCGCGGTCGGATACCAGCCGGCTCACCACACGCCCCAGGCCCTGTGGGTCGCGCCCGCCGCCCGGCGCGTCCAGAAAGGGCGCGCGCTTAGCCTTGGGCACGGTCTTCGCCCCCAGGCGGCTGCGCGGAATCCGCAATTCACCGCGGCTCTTGGCGATGGTCCGCATCCGGTTCAGTGCGGCCTGCGCGGCATCCACCTCGGTGACATGGTCCGCGGCCGGCGGCCCCAGCCGGCGTTGCCACCCGTCCCCTGCGTCGCCCCCGCGGCTGTCGCCGGAGGGGTCATTCACCACCGGAACCACCTTCCCCCAAGGGAAGGACGCCGCCGGGAATGACCCGCACCTGCGCGCCCGCCAGTTCCTCGGGAATGTCCGCGGCCACGGCGGCCGTCACCAGGACCTGTTCGGCACTGCCCACCATGGCAGCCAGCTTCCTGCGGCGCTGCGCATCGAGTTCGGCAAACACGTCGTCAAGGATGAGGATGGGCTGGTTGCCCGGAATGTGGGAATCCTCGCCCAGAACGTGGAAGGACGCCAGCCTCAGGGACAGCGCCACCGACCATGACTCACCGTGTGAAGCGTATCCGCGCGCTGGCGCGTCGCCCAGGAGCAGTTCCAGTTCGTCGCGGTGCGGCCCCACCAGGGACATGCCCCGTTCCAGTTCCCGGGTGCGGGCAGCAGCCAGGGCAGCGACATACCTCGCGGTGAGCTCTGCCACGCTGCACAGCGACAGTTCCTCCTCCCCGCTGCCGGAAGGAGCCCGGAAAAGGACAGCGGCGTCGGGGGGGCCGGCGTCGTACGTGTCCCCCGGATCCGGGGACGTCTCCAGACTGCTGCGGTAGGCGGCCCGCAACACCTTGGAGCCGTCGGTCAATCGGGCATAGGCCTCGGCCATGTGCGGGCGCAGCATGGTGAGCAGTTCAAGCCTGGCCGCCAGGAGGTTCGCGGCGGCCGCCGCCAGGTGCGCGTCCCATACCTCAAGGGTGGCCAGCTGGCTCACGGTGACGCCGCTGCGGGAAAAGTGTGCCGCCCGCGCGGACTTCAAGAGGGCGTTGCGCTGCTTGAGGACTTTGTCGTAGTCCTGCCGGGTGGCTGCGTGTTGTGGCGTCAGGACCACCAGCAGCTCGTCCAGGAAACGACGCCGGTTGGCCGGGTCCCCCTTGACCAGCGCCAGGTCCTCCGGGGCAAAGAGCACGCTGCGGCACAGTCCCAGCACGTCCCTGGCCCGGATCGGATTGGCCCTGTTGATGCGGGCCCGATTGGCCCGGGCGGCATTGATTTCCACCTCCACCACGAGCTTTTGGGAGCCCCTCACCAGCTGGGCCCGGATCAGGGCCCGATCAGTCCCCAACCGCAGCAGCGGACTGTCGGAGCTGACACGGTGCGAGGAAAGGCTGGACAGGTAGCCGATGGCCTCCACCAGGTTCGTCTTGCCGAGCCCGTTGGAACCGACCAGGACGGTGACCCCGGGGGAAAGGTCTAGGTCGACCTGCGCATAGCTGCGGAAATCGGTCAGGGAAAGATGTTCAAGGAACACGGGTACGGCTTGGCTTCGCAGGTGCTTGTTGTGAAGGCGAGGTTCAGGAGCCTGCCGGTTTGGTGGCGTGGCCGCCAAACTGGTGGCGCAGGGCCGAGACCATCCTCATGGCCGGGGAGTTGTCCTCACGGGAGGAGAAGCGGGCAAAAAGCGCTGCCGTGATGGCCGGGGCAGGCACGGCGCTGGCGATGGCCTCTTCCACTGTCCAGCGCCCCTCGCCGGAGTCTTCAACGAAGTCGTCAATCGATACCAGGCCCGGGTCTTCGTCCAGGGCCTTGACCATCAGGTCCAGCAGCCACGAACGGACCACGGTGCCCTTCTGCCAGGCGCGGAAGGTCCCGGGAAGGTCCTTGATGATCTCCTTCTTGGACAGCAGTTCGTAGCCTTCGGCGTAGGCCTGCATGAGACCGTATTCGATGCCGTTGTGCACCATCTTGGCGTAGTGCCCGGCACCTACGTCACCCACGTGGACGAAGCTGTCCGCGCGGTCCCCCTCCGGACGCAGCACATCAAGGATGGGCATGGCCCACGCCACATGCTCGTCCGAGCCGCCGGCCATCAGGCCGTAGCCGTTCTTCAGTCCCCAGACACCGCCGGACACGCCGACGTCCATGAAGCCTATCAACTTCTCGGCCAGCTGGGCCCGGTGCCGCTGGTCCTCGGTAAAGCGCGAGTTGCCGCCGTCAACAATGAGGTCTCCGGCGTCCATGTGCCCGGCCAGTTCGGTGATGACTGAATCTGTAATCTCCCCTGAGGGCACCATGACCCAGACAAGCCGCGGCGCCGGGACGGCGGCAACCAGGCCGGCAAGGTCGGGGACGTCCGTCACATCGGCGTTGCGGTCATAGCCGGTGACCTCAATGCCCGCCGCGCGCAGGCGTGCCCGCATGTTGAAGCCCATTTTTCCCAGTCCGACAAGTCCGACGTGCACGGCGTTTCTCTTTTCTGCTTGGGTGGGATGGAACGAAAGCGGGACCGCTATTGGTTTGGCAGCCTCACGGGCATGACAAGGTAGCGGTAGTCATCGCTGTTTTCCCCGTCAAGGTCGTCCTGGGCCGTGAGCATCGCCGGTTTGGGGGCGGAGGTAAAGGAGAACCGGACGTATTTGCTGTCAAACGCGTTCAGGCCCTCGCTGAGGTAGTGGGGATTAAAGGCCACCGTGATGTCTTCACCGACCAGGGAGGCTTCAAGGTTTTCCGAGGCCTGCGCGTCCTCGCCGGTTCCGGCATCCAAGGTCAGTTGGCCGTCGCTGAACATCAGGCGGACCGGAGTGTTCCGTTCCGCAACGAGGGACACCCGGCGGACCGCCTCGGCCAGCGAGGTGGTTTCCACCGTCGCGTGAATCGGGGTGTTTTCCGGGAAGAGCGAACGGATCTTGGGGTAGTCGCCATCGACCAGCAGGGACGTGGTGCGGCGGCCGCCGCTTTCAAAACCAATCAATTCGCTGTTGTCCGACAACGCGATGTTGATGTTTCCCGAACCACCCAGCGTCTTTGCGACTTCGCTAAGGGTCTTGGCCTTGACCAGGACACCTGTGGAGATTCCGGGCGTGGTCGGGTGCCAACGGACTTCCCGCAAGGCGAGCCGGTAGCGGTCGGTGGCGAGCAAGGTGATGAGATCGCCTTCAATTTCCATCTTGACGCCGGTCAGGATGGGGAGGGTGTCGTCCCTGCTCGAGGCAATGATGACCTGGGACA
This sequence comes from Arthrobacter wenxiniae, assembly GCF_013376105.1. Classification (GTDB taxonomy): domain Bacteria; phylum Actinomycetota; class Actinomycetes; order Actinomycetales; family Micrococcaceae; genus Specibacter; species Specibacter wenxiniae. The sequence goes on along the minus strand of NZ_JAAMFM010000035.1, from coordinate 13,671 downwards.
CGGCCTGGGCGAAGGCTTCGCCGTCTATGGTCCCGCTCAGTTCGGGCAGGGCCGGCAGTTCCGGGTAGTCGTTGACGGGCATGGTGGCCAGGTGGAACCGGCTGCTCCGGCAGGTCAGTGTCACCTTGGAAGCGTCGGTTTCAACGTCTACCGGAGCGGTAGGCAGGCTGCGGCAGATGTCCGCCAGCAGGCGGCCGGAGACCAGGATGGTGCCTTCCTCGGCAATGTCCGCGGCAATTTCCAGCCGGGCTGAAATTTCGTAGTCAAAGCTGGCCAGGCTGAGGGTCCCTGCTTCCGCCTTGAGAAGTAGCCCGGACAGCACCGGCACGGGCGGCCTGGGTGACAAGGAACGTGCGGCCCAGCTGACTGCTTCGGTCAGAACATCCCGTTCGACTCGGAACTTCACGGAAGGGTGCCGCCTTTCATCATGCGAAAAGTGTGTGGTGCCGGTGGTGGCAAAGGACGGGCTGGATGGGCGCCGGTGTTGCCATTGTGAAATTACATGCTTGCAGACAGCTTAGCCCCTTGACCAGCCGAGGCGGACATTGCCCGGAGCCCGTCCTGCCGGTCTGGGGAAGGGAAAGGAAAATGTTGTTTGAAACGAAGAATTCTTAGGATTCGTAGTGTTAGTAAGTCCTGTGGATACTGTGGGTAACCTGCCTGGGCTGCGCGATTCCGGGAATGTGCCCTGTGCACAAGGTGTGGGGCCAGCCCGCTTGCGGCTGTGGGCGGCGGTGGAGAACTTTCCGCACCTACTAAGGGATCCACAGGGGGCAGGGTAGTTATGCGCAGGGAAATGCTGGTTGTGCACTTAACTATCCACAGGCTTATCCACAGCTGTTAATTAGTGAAGATTCTTGCGCCCGCGCAGCGGTCCTCACCCTTCCCGCTGCTGCTGCTTGATCTTGTTGGTCAGTTCGGTCACCTGGTTGTAGATGGCCCGACGCTCTGCCATGAGCTCCCGGATCTTGCGGTCGGCGTGGATCACCGTGGTGTGGTCGCGGCCGCCGAATTCCTGGCCGATCTTGGGCAGGGACATGTCCGTCAACTCACGGCACAGGTACATGGCAATCTGGCGGGCGGTAACCAGCGTCCGGGTGCGGGACTTGCTGCACAGTTCTTCCATGGAAATGTTGAAGTAGGCTGCCGTCTGCCCCAGGATCGACGTCGACGTGATCTCCTGGGCGCCGTCGTCGGTGATCAAGTCCTTGAGGACCATTTCAGCCAGGCCCACGTCCACCGGTTGGCGGTTCAGGCTGGCGAACGCAGTCACTCGGATCAGTGCCCCTTCAAGCTCGCGGATGTTGGTGGAGATCTTGGAGGCAATGTACTCGAGTGCGTCGTCGGGGGCGGAGAGCCCCTCGCCGATGGCCTTCTTGCGCAGGATCGCAATGCGGGTTTCCAGTTCCGGCGGCTGGACGTCCGTGAGCAGGCCCCATTCAAACCGTGAGCGCATGCGTTCCTCAAAGCCCTGCAGCCGCTTGGGTGGCAGGTCCGAGGTGATGACCACCTGCTTGTTGTGGTTATGCAGCGCGTTGAAGGTGTGGAAGAACTCCTCCTGGGTGGCATCCTTGTTGGCCAAAAACTGGATGTCATCGATCAAGAGGATGTCTACGTTCCTGTACAGCTGCTTGAAGCTGGCACCTTCATCGTCGCGGATGGAGTTGATGAAGTCGTTGGTGAACTCCTCCGAATTGACGTACCGGACGCGGATGCCCGTGTAGAGGCGGCGGGCGTAGTGGCCAATGGCATGGAGGAGGTGGGTCTTGCCCAGTCCCGAGTCGCCGTAGATGAACAGCGGGTTGTACGCCTTGGCCGGTGCTTCGGCCACGGCCACTGCGGCCGCATGGGCGAAGCGGTTGGACGCTCCGATCACAAAGGAGTCAAAGATGTATTTCGGATTGAGGCGGCCGAATTCCTGGGACGTGCTGGGGAGCATCGGCGACGGTTTTGAGGCGATTTCGCCAGGCTCGTTGCGTTCAATCCGCTCGGGCCGGACGGGTGCGGGTGCCGGGACCGCCTCGTCCTCCTTGGCAGGGGGAACCAAGTCGGCGTTGACACTGAATGCACAGCTGATTTCGTCGGGAAAAACCTGCCGCAGCGCGTCAACCAAGGCCTTGTTGAGCTGTGTCTGCAGGACCTCACGGGTCAGTTCGTTGGGGACGGCCACCAGCAGTGTGTTTCCAATGAGCCCCTGCGGCTGCGTGAGGACAACGAAGCCCCGCTGCCGCGGTGACACCCGTTCATCCTGTTCCAGAATGCGGATGACCCGGCGCCAGGAACTACCAACGTCATTGATTTCCTCAGTGCTCATTGACTGTTCCACCTTCACTGCCGGCGGGTCGTGCCGCCGGAATCTCGTATTTGCGCAATCGTGCCTGCGTGACTTCCCTTACACTGCCGGTTGCTTCCGGCCCCGGAGGGGATGAACCAGGCATCGTCATCCACAGAGTTATTCACAGCCGTGGATAACCTGCCACGGGCCTAGCCTAAGGGATGAAAAGGCCAGAAGATAGCGAGGAAAAGGGGTTGTGGATAAATGTCACACGGGTGGGCGCAGGGGACCCCTGTCCGCACAGTTTATCCACGGGTTATCCACGGGGCGGTGCACAGGCGCCGGCTGCTGCACCAGCACTCTCCGGGAAGTGGCGCGCAAAACAGAAGCCCAGGAAGCGTCGGCGGTTTGACTAGCAGTGCTGCCATGACCTAACGTTGTGAAGTCCCATGTGTCTGCTTTGCGCTCCGGCGCGACTCCTTGAACGAAGGAGGAAATGGCGGGCATCCACAAACTTAGCGTCGGCCTGTTCTTCCCTTTACTTAGCTTCGGGCAAGGCGCATCTTTAGATTGTCTTGGAGTAATCACCGTGAGCAAGCGGACTTTTCAGCCGAACAACCGCCGTCGTGCCAAGAAGCACGGCTTCCGCCTTCGCATGCGCACCCGCGCCGGACGCGCCATTTTGGCCGCCCGCCGTGGCAAGGGTCGCGTCGAGCTGTCGGCCTAAACCAATAACTGCTTGACGATCCGTCGAGCCTTAGGGAAGCAGCGGTTGATCGCAGGGTGCTGGCCACCAGAAACAGAATGCGGACATCCGCTGCCTTCTCACATACTGTACGTTCCGGCGTCCGTTGCGGACGCCGGAACGTAGTCTTATATGTGGTGTCAACTTTGCCCGACGAGCCCAGCCAGGTGGGGTTCATCGTGTCGAAGGCCATTGGGAACGCTGTGACCCGAAACCTCGTTAAGAGGAGACTAAGGGAAATAGCCGTTGAGACTGTTCGCCGCCATCCCCATGGGGTAAACGTTGTGGTGAGGGCCCTGGCCCCCGCCGCCACAGCCTCCTGGGGGGAACTTGTCAATGATTACCAAAGGGCATTTTCCAAGGTTGTTTCCCGGATACCGGGACAAACTGTGGAACCGCCGGTTGACGCCGGCCGGCCGGACACCGCTGCCGCAGTGGACGAGGCCTGACGGATTGAAGGAGGAGGTGCCTGTGACACAAGCCAGCCTTGAACGTCGCACACTCGATCAGCTGTCCGTTGCCGGGCTGTTCCTGTGGCACCTTCCCGGCAACATCCTGATTGCTGTCCTGAAAACCTACCGGCGCTTCATCTCACCCGCTTACGGGCAGGTGTGCCGGTTTTTTCCATCATGTTCGGCCTACGCCCTGGAGGCGGTAACCGTTCATGGCGCAGTCAAGGGCAGCTGGTACGCGGCACGCCGCATCCTGCGGTGCCATCCCTGGAATGCCGGCGGCCTCGATCCGGTGCCCGCCCCGGCTCACGTCCACTGGGATGATCCGTCCGCGGTCCCCCTCATTGTCCAACTGAACCATCCCGACTACTTTCTGGCGGTTCAGGCGGAGACACCAAGCCGCCCGACGGCTTCAGGAGAATAGAAAAGAAATATGGATTTCCTCCAGACGATTCTGACGCCCTTCGAGTGGCTCGTGTCAATGATCATGGTGCTGTTCCATGACGCCCTGACCTTCATCGGGCTGCCCGCAGCATCCGGCATCACCTGGACCCTTTCCATCATCGGCCTGGTGCTCGTGATCCGGGCCGCACTCATCCCCGTCTTTGTCAAGCAAATCAAGGCACAGCGCGGGATGCAGGCGCTGCAGCCGGACATGAAGAAGCTCCAGGCCAAATACAAGGGCAAGACCGACCAGCTTTCCCGCCAGGCGATGGCGCAGGAACAAATGGCGCTCTACAAGGAGCACGGCACCAACCCGTTCTCGGCCTGCCTGCCCATGCTGATCCAAATGCCGTTCTTCTTCTCCCTCTTCCGGGTGCTTTCAGGCGTGGCCAAGGCCAATGCCGAAAGCAAGGGGATTGGCGGGATGAGCCACGCCCAGGTGGCGCAGTTTGACCACGCCACCATCTTTGGGGCCCCGCTCTCGGCGGCCTTCCTGCCCCAGCTCCAGGGCGGAGACCTTTCCGTTGCCGTGGTGGTGCTGTCCCTGATCATGATCATTGCCATGATTGCGTCGCAGTTCATCACGCAGAAGCAGATCATGTCCAAGAACATGTCCGAAGAGGCCATGCAGGGGCCGTTCATGAAGCAGCAGAAGATGATGCTGTACGTGCTGCCGCTGGTCTTCGGAATTGGCGGCGTGAACTTCCCCATCGGTGTGCTGATTTACTGGACCACCACCAACATCTGGACCATGGGACAGCAGTTCTTCGTCATCCGACGCATGCCCACGCCCGGCTCTCCCGCGTATAAGGAGTACCAGAAGCGCCGCGAGGCCAAGGGCCTTCCGCTGCTGGGGGCCTCGAAGAAGGCCATAGTCCCTGAAGTGGAAGAAGTCCCGGAGCCCAAGGGCCAGCGCAGCCAGCCACAACGCAAGAACAGGAAGAAGAAATAATGCCTGCTGAAACTGACATTGCCGCCGAAGAAACGCATGTCCAGGACGATTCCTCCGGGGCCGGCCGCCTCGAGGAAGAGGGCGACATCGCGGCGGACTACCTGGAAGAGCTGCTGGACATCGCCGACATTGACGGCGACATCGACATTGAGGTCCGGAACGGGCGGACCTACATCTCCATCATCTCGGATGGGGAATCGGATGCCCTCCAGGAATTGGTGGGGCGCGACGGGGAAGTGCTGGACGCGCTCCAGGAACTTACCCGGCTCAGCGTCCTGTCGGCCACGGACAACCGTTCGCGCCTGGTCCTGGACATTGCCGGATACCGCGAGCAGCGCGCTGTCGAGCTGACGCGGATGGCGAAGGATGCGGCCGAACGAATCGAGGCTGGAAGCACATCCGTGGCGCTGGAACCCATGGGGCCCTACGAGCGGAAGATCGTCCACGATGCCATTGCCGAACTCGGCCTGGAATCCGAGTCCGAGGGCGAAGGTCCCGGCCGCCACATCGTGGTCACGGCCGGGCAGTAAAGTTCAAACGCTTTTCAACCAAAGGTCCCGTTAACCTGCCTTCGGGCAGGTTAACGGGACCGCTTGCGAGGGGACACCTGTAGTGGCAGATCTGAGTGCTGAAGAAGCCGTCGCCGCCGAACAAATTTTTGGCGCCCGCTTGGCACTGGCCAAACGCTATGTGGAACACCTGGCCACGTCGGGAATCGAACGCGGGCTGATCGGCCCCAGAGAGGTTCCCCGACTGTGGAGCCGACACGTGCTCAACTGTGCCGTCGTCGCCGAGTTGATTGTCGACGGCGCCAAGGTCGCCGATGTGGGCAGTGGCGCGGGCCTGCCCGGCCTCTGTCTGGCCATCGCCCGTACCGACCTCTACCTGACCTTGATCGAGCCGCTGGAGCGCCGGGTGGTATGGCTGGAGGAGGTGGTGGCCGACCTCGGGCTGGACAATGTGGAGATAGTCCGCGCCAGGGCTGAGCAGGCCGTGGACAAGGTCGAATGTGAGGTGGTGACCGCCCGCGCGGTCTCGGCGCTGAGTACCCTCGCACCCCTGACCATTCCCCTTCTCGGGGGCAGAGGAGAACTGCTGGCCATCAAGGGGCGCACCGCAGGGGAAGAGATCGCCAAGGCGGCCAAGGTCATCAGGAAACTTGGCGGGGTCCAAACCGAAGTGTTGACTGCCGGTGCAGGTGTCTTGGCGGAACCCACCACGGTGGTCCGCGTCAAGGTGCAGCGCCGCTGATCCACCGCAGGCCATGGATGAACCGATAGGCTAGTGACTGGCAATCCCGGCCAAATGAAAGTGAGAGTGCCAGCGTGACGAGCAGTGAAGCAGCTTCGCAACGGATACCGCCTTTTATGTCGTTGGGGTCGGCACGGGCAGATGCAACGGGCAGCATCGGGACGCGAATGGTTTCACACACCTCGAATCAACCGAAAAGGGTTGACCAAACGGCTAATTTCCATGTTTCACGTGAAACATCCCCGACGGGGAGGGCCACCAGTGAGGACGACTTCGACGACAGCAGCCCCATCGCCAGTCAGCTGGCGAACGAAACCAAAAGGCGTGAGCGGCTTCTTGGGCGGAGGCTTCCCCGCCCCCGGCGGACACGGATTCTTACGGTCGCCAACCAAAAGGGCGGCGTCGGCAAGACAACGACCACGGTGAACATTGCGGCCGCCCTCGCATCGGCCGGACTGCAGGTCCTGGTGATTGACATCGATCCCCAGGGGAACGCCTCCACCGCCTTGGGCGTGCCCCATCATGCCGAAATTGACAGCATCTACGACGTGCTCATCAACGACTTCACGCTGGCCGACGTTGTCGCAAAATGCCCTGACATTGAAAACCTGTATTGCGCGCCGGCCACCATCCATCTTGCCGGGGCTGAGATCGAGCTGGTCTCGCTCGTTGCGCGCGAACAGCGGTTGCGCCGCGCGATCGACGAATACGTCAGGCACCGCGAAGAAAACGGTGAGGAACGCCTCGATTTCATCTTTATTGACTGCCCACCCAGCCTGGGACTCTTGACTGTCAACGCCTTTTGCGCGGCGAATGAGGTCATGATCCCCATTCAGTGCGAGTATTACGCGCTGGAGGGGCTGAGTCAGTTGTTGAAAAATATCGAAATGATCCAAAAACACCTGAACTCCGATTTGGTCGTTTCAACGATCCTGCTCACAATGTACGATGGGCGGACAAACCTGGCGGCCCATGTCGCGGCCGATGTACGGGAGCATTTCCCAAACCAGGTCCTGCGGGCGCTCATACCGCGGTCCGTCAGGATCTCCGAAGCTCCCAGCTACCAGCAAACCGTGATGACCTACGATCCATCATCCACCGGCGCGTTGTCGTACCTGGAGGCGGCGGCGGAGATCGCGGAACGCTAGACTTCTGCTGGGGGAACACGATGGCAAGATGTGTTCCTTTCCGTTCACCACGCAATTCACCAGGCCCGCAACCGCCGGGGCTCGTTCTATGGAGGAAAAATCGATGACCGACAAGCGTAGGGGCCTTGGTCGCGGCTTAGGGGCCTTGATTCCCAACTCGACCCAGGACGACTCTGGATCTTCATCCCTGCCAAGCCGGCCCGTGGACCTGTTTTTTCCGGAGCCAAAGGGACGAAAGACGCCGCCTTCCGCGCGCACGGCTGCCAACAAGGCCACAGCATCGCCTGCCCCTGAACCCGAATTGGTCGAAGTGCCTGGCGCCCGTTTCATGGAGCTTCCGGTCGGGGAGATCCACCCCAACCGCAAGCAGCCCCGCACGGTCTTCGACGAGGACGAGATGGCCGAACTGGTCCACTCCGTCAAGGAAATCGGCATCCTGCAGCCGATTGTGGTCCGCAAATCGACCGAGACCGGCGACCAGCCCTATGAACTTGTCATGGGTGAACGCCGTTGGCGCGCCTCCCAGGCTGCAGGACTTGCGACGATCCCCGTCATCGTGCGGGAAACAACCGACGACAACCTGTTGCGGGACGCACTTCTGGAAAACCTGCACCGCAGCCAGCTGAACCCCTTGGAGGAGGCCGCCGCCTACCAGCAGCTCCTGGAGGACTTCAGCACTACGCATGAACAGCTTGCTGACAGGATTGGCCGCTCCCGCCCCCAGGTCTCCAACACCCTGCGCCTGTTGAAGCTCCCCCCGGTTGTGCAGCGGCGCGTAGCCGCGGGCGTGCTTTCCGCAGGGCATGCCCGGGCGCTGCTTTCGCTGCCCGGAGCCGAGGCCATGGAGCAGCTTGCGCAGAAGATCGTATCCGAGGGGATGTCCGTTCGCGCCACTGAAGAGGCCGTGCAGTTGTATCAAGCCCCGGTTCAGGACCACAAGTCGCGGTTGGCAGCGCCCAGCCCGCGGCATGAGCGTCTTGATTTCCTCGCCAGCTCCTTGTCCGACCGGCTCGATACCAATGTGAAGATCTCGCTGGGTGCACGGAAGGGCAAGGTCAGCATTGAGTTTGCTTCGGTGGAGGACCTCAACAGGATCATGGATGTCTTGAGCCCGGGTTCGAACTAGGACCTGGTGAAGGCGGCCGCGAGTGCCGTTCGCAAACCCCAACTCCCGGTGAGGGGGCTGGAGCGCCTCGGGTGGTCCAGGGACAACAGAGGGATGCATGGAGAAGCGCCGGGGATTCGACGGAGCCGCATAGGCCGTCTGAGAAGCGCGGAGAATAGTTCCCGAGGCGCGGAGACAGGTGCACGGGTCAGGCGAAAGAGTCACCATTGATCCCTGACAAGGCTCAACTTTTGGGCCAGCCGTCTGAGTCGCCGGTAGCTGGGCGCGATTCCGGGCCCACGGCAACCAACGGCCCCCTGATGGGTGGACAATAGCTGCCGTTTGGGCGGCGAGTCGGCGCCGTGCACACCGGGCAACAGTCTGTCGATGTCCTCCGTCGGCGCCTTCCCGGTCCCTTTCCCGCGCTCCGGCCGGCAGAGAATCCTCGGCGCCGATATTGGTCGCCTCAACCTCTACCCGACCCCAGAGCAGTAACCGGCCACACTGGAACAGCACCGAGCGAAGCCATTGCAACACCGCCCACGCGGTCCGGCATCACATCGGAGTAATTGCCTTAGGTGGGCAGCCCCGACCCCTCCAATCGCTCTCGTCAGGGATTCCTGTGAGAGATTGCCGTGGAAAGAGACGATAGCCGAGGTCTCCATCTCGAGACATCAAGGTATCGCCAGGTGCGCGGTGACGCCTGGGTGGGGCAGCTACGGCAGATGTGGTCCCGTGCTGCGCGGGACTTCCGCCCGGACCGTGCGCCTCCCTGACTCGGACGGGCCCCGGCCCTGTTTTGCCCTTATGCAGCAGCCCAGATATAGGCCGTCACAAATGGCGGTTGTGGCCGCGGGGTGGGTGCCCGGTGCCAAGCACGTTCTGCTCTTCGTTTCACGTGAAACATGTCAGGGGGTGGCACGAGACCTGCCGCGGGGGTTTCACGTGAAACATGAAGGGCAGCTGGCCCAAGGCTTGTACACAGACAGTCCGCGTAGGCCCGGCGGGGCGGAGGTCGTGAAGGCATCAAGCCGATCATTCTGCCGTGGGGGAGACACGTTGCTCCTCACCATCACGCACACGTGATCCAATGCCACCGATCGTGGCTACCTGCTCCACAAACACCCTGCCAGGATGAAGATGCCATAGACAAGCGATGGCGGGGCGCATGTCTTCCATCGGGAGGGATCAAGCACCGCTGCACGGCTGGGATGCGCCTGGCGGGGACTCAGACCGCCCCGGCCAGCTCGCGTACCATCGTGCCGGTCACGGGCGGGCAGGACCTGGCAGGCAAGCTCTTCGAAGCAGCTTGCCCCGGACGGGACGGTAGATCCGCCCCGGTCGAGCCCCCACGTCAACGGACACATCTCATTCGGAGTTTGGTGAGGTTTCAGGATGACAAAATCACAGGCAAGGACGCAATGGTCCTCATGGGGGTGGAGAATCACGTGAAGCCCGAACCTCTCCCCGTGCTGCAGGCGAATGTCTCGGGGCAGGCCGCTCCGGCTTCAGTCATCGTGACGACGCCCAAAGCGGAGAACAAACCTCTATGTCCGCAGCTGCGGCAGGTGGGCGCGGCGGCACGGGGACCACCAGATTGATTGGCCTTGGCAGGAATTTATGGACTGGGCCCAGGAAATGTCCGTCGACGATGGGTATGCCGTCGAGTTCCATGGAGTGGGCGCCAAGTATCCAAGGCTGGGATGGCCCACACAACTGGCACTCTTCAGGAGGGCATGATCAAGGTTGAGCGTGGCATTCCAGGCCACCGCCTTCCGGCCCTTGTCGGAGCCACCCGCTCGACGCCGGGCTGTTCACTGTCATCCATGCCACGAACGAGCAGGCGGACTCACGGCGGGCCCTGGTGAAGTTGTCCCGGGAGCATGACGTGCTCCCTGCTGCGGTGGTGCTGGACGTGAGCTACGCCGTGCGCCTGCCAAGGAACGGCCAGCGCAGAGGGTGGATGCTTGATGCACGCGTGGCGCGCCGGCGGCCTCACCAGCTGTACCGGCCGTTCCGGTTCCTTCGCCGGGAGGGCGTCCGCAGGGTCCACGTGCTTCGCGGCAGGGCACATATCGTGGCGGAATTGTTCAAGCGCGAGCCGCCGCTCAACGACCTCCTCGAGGACACGGGCCCGTTCGACGTAATCGCCGACGTCCACGGATGCCTCGGTGAGCCGCTCAGCGTCCTGGATGTCCCAGGCCAGGCGATCACGACGGACAGAGTCAGGGCAGGGCCGTCGACGCGCCCCGTCCGCTGGGGCGGAGGCAGTGTTTGTCGGGGACCAGGCGGACCGGACGGACCAGGCCCCGACACTCCCGGCGTCTTGTGACCGGACATGGGCTGCCAGGGACCCTGATACAGCTCGCCGCCGAACCGGCAGATTTTAGGGCGAGGTGCGATCCTTTCGTGTTGGACTCGTTTCCCAACTCGTGCTGGACGGCGGCAGGCTGGTTGGGACCCATGCGGGACCGCTGGAGGCCTGTCACGGGCCTGCATCGGCCGGGGCCCGCTTTGCCCTCTACGACGACACCACGGGCGACGCGGGCGCGTGTACGGCCTCTCTCCCGGCGCGCCTGCCTTGGGCAGCGGATTACGGGGGGCGCCAACCGTGCCCTACGGCCACACGCCCACGCTGGAGGGAGAGTGGATTAGCGGGACCAGGTGCCTGGACCCTGGCGCTGCCTTTGGCGGCAGGCCGTCGGCCCTGCGCTACCCGGAATGCATCGCGGTTCGGTGCAGCGTAGCGATGACGCGGCACCGTCGACGCTCGGACGGGCAGGCCATTCCTTGGGCCCGCTCAGGCGCTCCGCTTCCTGACGGGGCCGGACGACTCGGGACTGGACGACGCCGTGCGACGCGCAAGACTGGGGGTGGCGCCGGACGCGGGCTGGATGCTTCGCGTCGCTGTGTACCCGCCGTGGTCCTTCAACGCGCGGGTATGTGCTGGGCCGGCTACGCGGCTGTTGGTGCCACCCGCCACGACGGTCAAGCCATGTGGCAACCCCACGCGGGGAAGGCGGGGGAATGCGCACCGGAACATAGCGTTCGTGGGCGAGACCACCTGCGCATCATCCACGGGACCAAATGGCGCGTTGACTCATGGAAAGCCTCCGCGTAGCTCGATTCGTTGCCTCATTTGATTTGCTCCGCTGCGGCGTGGTGTCAGTGTCGGTTTCGGGATTCCGGCTATGCCCGTTTTCATGGAGCTGACGATGGCGCAAAGACAGGCAGTGGTGAAGGAGCGGGCGCTGTCATACAAACGGGCTCCGCGGGGGGTGAAGGCCCGGATTCTGGATGAGCTGGTCGAGTTGACGGGCTCGCACCGGGACCATGCCAGGGCGGCGTTGCGGCAGGCGCTGAACCCTCCGCCGCGGCGGCCCAGGACGGGCAGGAGACCGTTGTATGGGCCCGACCTGCTCCCGGGGCTGGTCTTATGCTGGTCGGTGCTGCGGGCCCCGGCGGGGAAGCCGCTGGCACCGATGATGCCGGCCCTGGTGCCACTGCTGCGCCGCGAGAAGGAGCTTGTGGTCACCGATGCCCAGGCCGCCTTGCTGGTGCGGATGAGCGCATCCACGATGCTCCCGGACGGGCGGACCCACACCAGGCCCGGATCCTTGGTGAAGTCCCAGATTCCGATGCGGACCTGGGCCGAATGGAACGATGCCGTGCCCGGCTTTGTCGAGATCGACCTGATCGCCCACGACGGCGGGAACGCCTCCGGCGAGTATTGCTTCACCTTGACGGTGACGGACATATCCACGGGCTGGACGGTCAACCGGTCAGTGCGGAACAAGGCCGAAAAATGGGTGTTTGATGCCCTGCAATACGTCATGGCCGTCTTCCCGTTCCCCGTCATTGGAATCGACAGCGACAATGGCAGTGAGTTCATCAACGCGCACCTCTACCGGTCCTGCCTCGAGCACAAGATCACCTTCACCCGGTCCCGGCCGTACAACAAAAACGACGGCGCCCATGTGGAGCAAAAGAACTGGGCCCGGGTCCGCCAGCTCGTCGGCTACCTCCGCTACGACACTGCGGCCGAGCTGGCCAAACTCAATGAGATCTGGGAGCTTGACCGGCTCTTCACCAACTACCTGCTCCCGCAGCAGAAAGTGGCAACGAAGCAACGCTACGGGGCCAAGGTCATCAAGCACTACGACGCCCCGGCAACCCCGCACCAGCGCGCCATCAAGGACCCCCAGGTCCGCAAGCGCCCGATCATCACCATGAACGCCGCGTTCAAGCGCATCCGCCCGGCACACCTCCAACGCGACATCCTCCACCTCACCGGAGAACTCGAAAAACTCTCCCTGAACAAGAACGCGCCCCCACCAAAACCACCCGTCAACACCCGCTGGAACAACAAGGGCTAGCGGAGGAAATCAAATGAGACAACGTATCGAGCTAGGCGGAGGCATTGATTTGAGGCAACAGGAATGGATCGAACCCGCCGAGCCGGACAGGCCGTGGGACAGGAAGGTGGGCCACAGGCTGTCCATGGCGCTGCGTGGGTATGCGCTGGGCCATGAGTCCCTGGAGCGGCTGGTGGCGGACAAGCCGCTCGGGCGGGTCCACCGGGCTGCCTTTGCCGTCCTTGCCATGGAGTCGGAAGCGGCCAGCCCGCGGCCCCGTAGTTTCACGTGAAACGGTGGAGGCGTCGTCATCTCGAACCTCTCTAACGGTCATTGGCGGGCCTGGAGCCCGCTGGCAGGTTTGATGCAGGGCCGCTGCGGTGTGACTCGTCCAATCTCTGGCCTGGTGTTTTGCGCGAGTGCCTTTCCGTTGACACGTCCGCCCTGTTCACCAGCGTCATGGAATGGAGGATCTCCGCAATGTCCATCGTTGCGGAAGGGTACGCTTACGTCATCGGTGTGGACACCCACGCACGAACCCACACCTACGCCATCACAGCCGACGCGACCGGGGCGTGCACCGGCGGCGAAGCGTTCCCCGTGCCATCGACGCCGCGGCCGCCTGAGCCAAGCAGATCCGGGCACGCCTGACCGGGCTCGGCGAACAATTCGCCCCCGGCCTCCTGCGGGAACACCATGCTCCACCGACACGACCGCCACGGCGACCGGCACCTGAACAGGGCCCTGGACATCATCGCCAAGACCCGCATGCGTTTCGATGAAACCATCGGAAAATACGTCGAACGCCGGGGAGATTGTCAGCTCGAACGGGTTTGGCGGCGTAAAGCGGCAAGACTGGGTATCGAAATCTGGCGCTTAGGATCGCTCTGGGCGAAGGGGTTAAACGGGTGTGGACCGGACATCCGCCCGGTCCACACCCGTTT
>NZ_JAAMFM010000034.1 GCF_013376105.1 Arthrobacter wenxiniae | reverse complement strand
CGCCGGGACCGGAACCGGCGCCGGGGCGGGGGGACGGTCCGGTGGACGGGGTGGTGGCGGCGCGGGCCAGGGTTTCGGCCAGGGCGATGAGGCGGCGGACGTGCCCGCCGCCGTCCCTGCCCTCCCGTGTGGATCCGGGGTGTCCCGGTGTCCGTGCCGTTGCTTCCATGTCCCCCACATTACGGGGTGCCACCGACAAAACCAGATGATTATTCGAATATGTGTACTACCTTTTGTGTGGGTCCCCCTGTGCAGGGAGCACCACCAGAAAAGCCCCGTCCAGGGCCCGGCCACGCCGGCCCCGGCCCGCCCGGCCCGGTTGTCCCGGGCGTAATCTTCGGGGCATTGGCCTGGACCTCGACGCTGCTGGTCACCGGGCCCGGCCACCTGTAGCAAGGGTGCGGCGGGCCCCGCCCGCCGGACGTGTACAACCGGGGGCATCCGACAAGCCCGGCCACGGGATCTCGACAGGCCCGTCCGCCGGGCCCACCCACCAGGGACTGCACTCACAGCGATTGCGGGAGCGTTCCAGCATTCACCCCCACTTGCAACCGAGCGGTGGAGGAAAGTGCCCCGATTGCAACCGAGCGGTGGAGGAAAGCGCCCCGCTTGCAACCGAGCGATGCTTGGACGGGCGGCCCCCGGCAAACGGGACCAGATCGATCACCGGAACGTCTACGCGCCGGCCATGGCAGCAATCTGGATGAGGTTGCCGACGGTGTCATCCAGGACCGCCGTCGTGACCGGTCCCTGGACCAGGGGCGCCTGCGTGAACGTCACACCCATCGCGAGCAGTCGGTCGTATTCGGCCTGCACGTCCGTCACACCGAACGACGTGAACGGGATCCCGTCGGCAACGATGGCGTCCCGGAACGGCTTGACGGCCGGGTGGTCGGAGGGCTCCAGGACAATCTGCGTGCCGTCCGGGGCCTCCGGTGAGACCACTGTGAGCCAGCGGTGCTCACCCATCGGGACGTCGGCGGCCGGCAGGAAGCCGAGCTTTTCGATGTAGAACGCCAGTGCCGCATCCTGGTTGTCGACAAAGATGCTCAAGAGGGTGATTTTCATGGCGAGTCCTTTGGGTGCCAGCGCTCGGCGATCTGCGCGAGCGGTGAGGTGTCAAGCGTGTGGAATTTGTAGCGGCCGCGGCGTTCACTGTGGATCAGGCCGGCTTCCTCCAGCACGTCCAAGTGCTGCGAAACCGCCTGCCGCGTGGACCCCAGGCCGTGGTTCATGGCCAGCCGGGAGCAGATCTCAAACAGTGTCTGATCGTCCCGCTCAGCCAATTCATCAAGGATGGCGCGGCGTGTTTCGTCTGCCAATGCCTTAAAAACGTCGCCCATGGCCCCAGCTTAGGCAAGCAGCCACTTGCATGTCAACGGGCAGGAAGCTGGCGCCGCCAACAAGGTTTTCATCCTGGTGCCGTCCGCCGTCGTCCATCGTGCGAAACGGCAGTGGGACGGTTGGGCGCACGTGGGTCCGCAGGTACCGGGGGTTCGGCCGATCCAGCTGAGAAGTGGTTTGGCCGGGCCGTGGACCGTGAACAGCTCACGGAACTGATCGTCGCGGGAAAGGTGCGGCCGTGCCTGGATCGGGCCTTCCCGTTAGACCAGGTGCAGGACGCCATGCGCTATTTCGAGTCCGGACAGGTGCGCGGAAAAGTCGCCATCACCATCCCGCCACCTCAATAGGCCGCTGCCCGGCGCGCCAAGAACGGCTGTCCACTCGGCGCGTCAACAGCCATGCAACGGCAGTCCAACGGCAGGCCTTTCGTGCCTGCACCCCCAACACCCCATGAAAGAAGCAAGCCATGTCAACATCGGTTCCGTTTGAAACCCCTCAAAGCCGGGCCCGCCTGCGGGCCGCATGCCGGGGATGCACATGTTCGCACTCGTCGCCGGCGCCCTCCTGGGTGCGGCCTCGCTGGGGGCGCTGGGCACGTCCCTTCCCCTTCCCTGGACGTTGCTCGGAATGGCCCTCGGCGCAACCGTGATCCTTCTCGGGGCCGCCTGGCTCGGCCGGGGCATCAGCCCGGGCTCGCCGACGGAGGCAGGGAGGACCGGAAGCGGGGTCTCCATGCCCGCACAACTGGCCGGGCAGCTCGACCCGGGGCTGTCCCGGTGGATGATGACGGACAAGTACCCGACGTTCCGCCTGGACCAGGGGCCGTTCGATCCTCCAGCCCGCGTGGCGGGGCCCGAAGCCGCCTGAGCCGGGCGGAACTGTGCGGCGCCTGGTGGGGGAGCTCCTGGCGCCGTTCCCGCTCGCGAACCTGCTGATGGAGCGGATGCTGGAAGCGGACACAGCGCGGGTCGACACGGTGGCGCCCAACGCGCAGGCGCTGGGGCGGATTGACTTCGGCGACCTGCAGGGCGAACACTCCAATGCGGGGCCGGGGATCCCGGCACCATCCAACGTCTGCCGGATCCCTTCCTGCGGCCCCTCATGAACTCCCCGGCGCGGCGCGGCGACTTCGGTGCTGCTGGCGACCGCGCCCGAACTGGAGGGGGTGACGGGCTGCTGCTTCGCCCACGGAAAGGGCCGCAAATCCTTCGTCCGGTCCCATGACGAGGGGGCGGCGGCGCGGCTTTGGCGCGTCAGCGCGGACCTGGTGGGCCTGGATGCGCCAGCTTGGGACGCCAAGCGGTGCCCGTAACCCGGTTGGTGTCGCGGGGTTCGAAGCGTGGAGTAGGGACACTTTTATTTACTCAAACACCATTGTGTGATTTATCCATGCCCGCAAACGGCCCACCGGACGGCATTTCAGCGCGGAGACATCGCACCGCACACCTAAATCCCCCGTACTTCCTGGAGTCCTGTCATGCCATCGCGCCCACTCTCCCACCGCACCCCCTTGGCCCCCGATCAACGTCCCCACCCGCGTCCGCGCCGCCGGACCCTGAAGGCGGCAGGGGCTGTGGCGATGTCCCTCGCCGCACTGCTGCTCCTTTCCACCGCTGCAAACCTCATGTTGGAAGGGGGTGGGAAGGCCCACGCCGCCCCCTGCGGGGAGAAGGTCCAGATCAAGGAAGGCTCCATCAACGTCTCCCGGAGCGGCCGCACCGGTCCGACGATAGTGTTCCTCAGCGGGCTGGGGACCCCGGCCCCGGCGCTGGACTTTGCCCCGCTGATCCGGGAACTGGGCGGCTTCCAAACAGTGGGAAGTCTCCAGCGTCGTCGGCCTCGACCCCACCGTTCCGGCCAGCAAAACCACCACAGGCAAAACGCCAACCGCACCCGTGGCGCCGGCCCGGAAGTACTCCTGGGCACATATCCCATCGACCACGGGCTTGGTCCGCTGGTCCACCGCCCTTGGCTATGGAGAGCCAGCGGGAGGGGGCTTCACCAAAACTGAACGCCAAAAAATGCGCCAGCTGACCAGTTGGACCTTTGGGAACCAGGCCGTCACCGGCGAAACCCTTAGGGTGGGAGAGAACGCTGCGAAACTCCGGGATGTCCGGTATGCCGACAGCCTTCCCGTGCTGGACTTCCTGTCCCAGGACAGCATTGACCAGAATGCGGACCGGCTCGGCGCGCACCAACGCCAGCTGGCCAACGTCAGGCACCATGAACTGGTTGTCCTCAAGGGCGGGCATTACCTGCACTGGACGCAGTCCAAGGCCATGGCCCACACAATCCGCGCCTTTCTGGGCCACGGCGGCACAACGTAGCTCCGCCGCGGTGATACAACCTGCAGGACAGTTGGAGAGGAGTTGGAGTCCATGACCGAAGAACCGGCCGGCCAGAACCGCCGGGCCGACGCCCAACGCAATCGCGCGGCAATCCTCGACGCAGCATCGGCCTGCCTCGCAGCCAATGCCAGGGCCAGCATGACCGAAATCGCGCAGGCGGCGGGGGTGGGCCGGGTGACCCTCTACGGCCATTTCTCGTCGCGCGGGGAACTGCTTGACGCGGCCGCGGCCCAAACCATGCGCCGTGTTGAGGAGGAACTTGCTCCGCTGAAGCTCGACGGCGACCCCTCCGAAGCGCTCGACCTGCTCGTCCGGTCCTCCTGGCGGATAGTGGACAATTTCCACGGGCTGCTGGCGGTGGCCGACGATGACTTGGGATCCGACCGCATTCGCGAGCACCATGACGCCACCCTGCTGCGCGTCAGGGCGCTGATCGAACGGGGCCAGGAGGCCGGCATCTTTCGGACCGACCTGACCTCCCAGTGGCTCACCGGGTGCTTCTTCTCCCTGCTTCACGGCGCGGCGGCGGAAATTCGGGCAGGTCGGCTCACGGAGTCCGACGCGGCAAAGGCTCTTCCCGCCACCATTAAGTCCCTTACCGCCCGAACTCCCGCGTAATTGCCGCGCACCGGCTCGCTGCCGCCAAGGCGGACACCTCAGCCGCCGACGTGAGGCCAGGTCCCAGTTCTCCGGTGTCAGGATCCTCCATTGAAAGCCTTGAAGGCGTCCCCGGCGTCTGCCTCGGGCAGTTCGGAGTTGATGGCGATGGCGCCCGCCGTCAGGCCTGCTTGACCAGCGCGGCGTCGAGTTCGATCTTGACCTTGTCGCTGACCAGGAGGCCGCCGGCTGCGAGGGCGGCGTTCCAGGTCAGGCCGAATTCCTTGCGGCTGATCACGGTTTCGGCGGTGAACCCGGCGCGGGTGGCGCCGAAGGGATCCACGGCCACGCCGGTGAATTCCACTTCCAGTTCCACGGGCTTGGTGATGTCGCGGATGGTGAGGTCGCCGGTCAGCGTGTACTCCTCACCGGAGCCTTCGATGCTGGTGGCCCGGAACTTCATTTCCGGGTATTGGTCGACGTCGAAAAAGTCGGCGCCGCGGACGTGCTGGTCCCGGTTGGCGTCGCCGGAATCAAAGCTGGCGGTCTTCACTACGGCGTGCAGGGTCGAATTGGCCAGCGAGTCGCCCACCCGGGCCTCGGCCGTGGCGTCCGTGAAGCGGCCGCGGACCTTGCTGATGCCCGCATGGCGGACCGTGAAGCCGATCTCGCTGTGGGCAAGGTCGAGCGTCCAGGTACCTGCGGTGAGTTCTGTGGGCAGGGTCATTGGTGTTCTCCTTTGGTGCGGATGGACAAATAACGGCGCGGTCCGCATGGGCCAAGACAAGCAAAACACACCGGCCCGCGCCGCACCAGAGCCGTGGCCGTCAGGACTGTTGCGGCCACACTACGCCCCGCGTCCCGCGCCACCGTCCGCCAGCGCCTTGGCGAGGTACGGCGCGGTTCGGCTGCCGGCGTCGGCGGCTACGTCTTCCGGCGTGCCGGCGGCCATGACCCGGCCCCCGGCCGCGCCTCCGGACGGGCCCATGTCCAGCACCCAGTCGGAAGCGGCCACCACGTCCATGTCATGTTCCACCACCACCACTGTGTTGCCGGCATCGACCAGGCGGTTGAGCTGGCGCAGCAGCAGGCGGACATCGGCCGGGTGGAGCCCTGTGGTCGGTTCGTCCAGCAGGTAGAGGGTGTGGCCGCGGCGGGCCCGTTGGAGTTCCGTGGCCAGTTTGATCCTTTGTGCCTCGCCGCCGGACAGTTCCGTGGCGGGCTGGCCGAGGCGCAGATAGCCAAGGCCCACCTCGCGCAAGGTTGCCAGGCTGCGGGCGGCGGCGGGGATGTCCGTCAGGAAGTCGGAGGCTGCGTCCACGCTCAGGCCCAGCACGCCGGCTATGTTCCTGCCGCGGTACTCCACCTCGAGGGTTTCATCATTGAACCGGGCGCCGTGACAGACCGGGCACGGCCCGTAGCTTCCCGGCAGGAAGAGCAGCTCCACCGCCACCCATCCGTCGCCAAGGCAATTTTCGCACCGGCCGCCGGCAACGTTGAAGGAGAACCGGCTGGCCGTGAAGCCGCGGGCGCGGGCCGCCTCCGTGGCCGCGAATTCGCGGCGGACGGAATCAAACAGGCCCGTGTAGGTTGCCAGGTTTGACCTGGGGGTGCGGCCGATGGGCCGCTGGTCCACCTGGACCAGCCTGTCCACCACCTCGAGACCGGGCACCGCGGCAACGGGAAGCTGCCGCGCGACGCCGGCCGGACCGGCCGGACCGGACGGCTCCTCCGGTCCATCTGCCGCCCCGGGGCGCGGCCGCGGGTCGACGGCGCGGGAGACCACCTCCAACAGCGTCGACTTCCCCGCACCGGACACCCCTGTCACGGACGTGAGGACGCCCAGCGGGACGGTGACGTCAAGGTCCTGGAGGTTGTGCAGCGTGATGCCGTTGAGTTGGAGGCCGCCGCGGGCGGCCCGGCGGTCCCCTTCGGCGCGGTCGTCCGGGGAAGGCGGGGTGCCGTCGTCGTCCGTGTCAGCGGGGCGAGGGGGAAGCGACGGCGTGGGCCCCCCAAGCAGGTAGGGCCGGGTCACGGATTCCTGGACATCAGCCAGGCCCGCCACCGGCCCGCTGTAGAGGACCTGGCCGCCGTCGTCCCCGGCGCGGGGGCCCACATCCACCAGCCAGTCCGCACGGCGCACCAAATCCATGTTGTGCTCGACCAGGAACACGGTGTTGCCGGAGGCCTTGAGCCGGACCAGCACCTCCAACAGGGGCTCGGCGTCGGCGGGATGCAGGCCGGCCGAAGGCTCGTCCAGAACATAGACCACCCCGAAAAGCCCGGAGCGCAGCTGGGTGGCAATGCGCAGCCGCTGCATCTCGCCGGGGGAGAGCGTGGGAGTGGCGCGTCCCAGGCTGAGATAGCCCAGCCCCAGGTCCACGAGCACGCCCACGCGCTGGAGCAGGTCCTTGGAAATGGCGTCGGCAACGGCCTCCCGGGAGCCGTCCGCGTGCGGACCGGCGGTGCCGGACGTTTGCAGGGCGGCCGCGAGCTCCGTCAGGGACAGCGCATTCATGGCGGCGATGTTGCGCCCGTCGATCGTCACGGCCAGGGCGTCGGGCTTGAGTCCGCTGCCGGCACAGTTGGGGCACGGGCCGGAATGCATGAAGGACAGGGCGCGGTCGCGCATGGCAGCGCTCTTGGAGTCCGCCAGGGTGTGCAGGACGTGGCTGCGGGCACTCCAAAACTGTCCCTTGTAGGGCTTTTCCACCCTGTCGCGCTTCGGCGTGACTTCCACGACGGGCCGTTCCTCGGTGAAAAGGATCCAGTCCCGGTCCTTCTTCGGCAGCTCCCGCCAAGGCACGTCGACGTCGTAGCCGAGGTGGCTGAGGATGTCCCGCAGGTTCTTCCCCTGCCAGGCGCCCGGCCAGGCGGCGACCGCCCCGTCGCGGATGCTCAGCGTCGGATCCGGCACGAGAGATTGTTCACTGACCGTGTGTGCCGTGCCCAGGCCGTGGCACACCGGGCACGCGCCGGTGGCCGTGTTGGGGGAGAAGGAATCCGAATACAGGATCCCGGCGCCTTCGGGGTAGTCGCCGGCCCGGGAAAAGAGCATGCGCAGGGAGTTGGACAGCGTGGTCACCGTTCCCACCGAGGAGCGCGCACTCGGCGTGCCGCGGCGCTGCTGCAATGCCACGGCGGGCGGGAGTCCCGTGATCGCCTCCACCCTGGGATTGTTGCCCTGCTGGATCAGCCGGCGCGCGTACGGCGCCACGGACTCGAAATAGCGGCGCTGGGCTTCGGCAAAGATGGTCCCGAAGGCCAGGGAGGACTTGCCGCTGCCGGAAATACCGGTGAAGGCCACGATGGCATCGCGGGGAACATCGACGTCGACATTCTTCAGGTTGTTCTCGCGCGCGCCCCGTACCCGGACGAATCCGTCAGGTGCGTCCTCGGCGGCCGGTTGCGTGGGCGGGGCGGCGTCAAAAGTGTGCATTGTCCCCACCCTATGGCACGGGGCGGGTGTGCGTGGCCTTTGCCTCCGGCGCCGGGCCGACACGCCTGGTGCAGACACCGCCGGGTCCGTGGTGCAATGATCGGAGCATGCAGATCCCGGAGCCCGTCCACGAAAATGCAGCCGAACCCGTGGTGCTGGTGGTCATGGGCGTTTCAGGCTGCGGCAAGACCACGGTGGCGGCCCTCCTGGCCGACCGCCTGGGCTGGCCGTTTGAGGAAGGCGATGCCCTGCATCCCCAGGCAAACATCGACAAAATGGCTGCCGGGCACCCGCTGAATGACGACGACAGGTGGCCGTGGCTGGAGAAAGTGGCGCAGTGGGTCGGGGAGCGCCTCGACCGGCGGGAAAACGGCGTCATTACGTGCTCGGCGCTTAAACGCTCCTACCGGGAGGTGATCAACCGCCGGGGCTCCGGGGTCGAGTTTGTTTTCCTGGCCGGGACGCAGGAGACCATTGCGGCCCGGCTGGCGTCGCGGCACGGCCATTTCATGCCTCCGGAGCTGTTGGCAAGCCAGTTCGCCGCCCTCGAGGAACCGGGCCCGGACGAACCCGGGGCCCGGTTCGACATTGGCCCCGCCCCCGCGGACATTGCCCGGAATATCATTGACACCCTCGGCCTGGCCTAGCTCCGGCACGTCAGCGCAGAATCGGGTGGCAAAGTGCGGCCGGGGTGCGCGCTCGCGGCTACCTTGACGTTACGGCGCTGTCCGAGCCGCCCGGCCCAACGTCTGCAAGAAGTTGTGCGAGGCGCTCGCGGGCAGGCGTCGGCATGGCAGTGCTGTGCGTCATCTTCCGGTCGCCTCCGGCAGGCCCAGCAGCGCGTTTTCCACGAGCTCGGACAGCGCGGGGTGGATCCAGTACTGCTTCCGCGCCACATCGTGGGCCGTCTGCCGAAAGTGCATGGCCTGGATCAGCGGCTGGATCACCGTGGCGGCCTCCGGGCCGATGGCGTGCACGCCCAGCAGCAGTCCCGTCGCCGGGTCCGCAATCACCTTCAGGAAGTGGCCCGTGTCCTCACGCGCCCAACCCGCCGCGATGTCCCCGTACAGCTGCGTCTTGACAGCATGCGGGATGCCCGCCTTGACCGCGTGCGCCTCCGTGATGCCGACGGACGCGATCTGCGGGTCGCAGAACACGGCGGCCGGCACAAAGCGGTGGTCGGAGCTGATGGGCGCGTCCGGGTGGGCCAGGTTGTGCCTGACCACCCGCGCCTCGTGATTGGCCACGTGCTTGAGCTGGTACCGGGAGGAGACGTCGCCCAGCGCGTAGATTCCGTCCACGGAGGTGCGCTGGAACTCATCCACCACCACGCGGCCGTGCCCGTCCAGCCCCACCCCGGTCTTCCCCACGTCCAGGCCCGCCCCGTTGGGGCGTCGGCCCGTGGCCACGAGCAGCAGCTCCGCCTTGATGGCGTGCTGGCCGTCCGGCCCCTCCACCTGAAGTTCGACGCCGTCACCCGCCTTTGCCACGCCGCCCACCTTGGTGTTGAGCAGGACCTGGTAGCGCGCCGCGGCCTCCTTGGTGAACTGGGCGGACACGTCGAGGTCCTGGGACTTGAGCAGCCTGGCCCCCCGGGCGATCTGGGTGACGGCCACGCCAAAGGAGGAGAACACGTGCGCGAACTCGGCGGCGATGTAGCCGCCGCCCAGAATGGCGATGCTCGCCGGCAGGCGGTCCAGGCGCATGATGGTGTCCGAGGTGTGGAACGGGACCGTGCCGTCGGCGAGTCCGGGAATGTCGGGGACCACGGCGTGCGAACCTGCCGCCAGGACGAACCTGTCCGCGGTCACCGAGGAGGTGCCGCCGTCGTGCAGGTCAATGTGGAGCGCCTTGGGCCCGGTGAACCGCCCGCGCCCGGCAAAGACGGTGGTGTTGGGGCACTCGGGGCCCTCGCGGTACCGCCGCCCGCCGGCCTCGATGGCATCGATGCGGCCGAAAATCCTGTCGCGGATGCCCGGCCAGTCGACGGAGTTCAGCTGAGCGTTGACGCCCAGCGCCCTGCCGTGGCGGGCGGCGTCGGCCAGCTCCGCCGGGTGGACGAACATCTTGGTGGGGATGCAGCCCACGTTCAGGCAGGTGCCGCCGAAGAGGCCGTCCTCGACAATGGCGATGGACCAGTCGTCGAATTCCGGTCCGGGGATGGAGTTGCCGGAGCCTGTGCCGATGATGACCAGGTCGAAGTGGGGCATGGGTGCCTGCTTTCGTCAGCTGCGCATGGTGGTCGTACCTGCTTGTCAGGCTACCGCGCCCGGTGGTTGAGCCTGTCGAAACCCAGTGGCTGGGGCCCGGTTGATGGGCCATGCCTGTATGTTTGGATTCAACGGGTGGCCCGGTGTGACCCGGACAACAGGCAATTTCGCCGACGCGCCGCGCACCGTGATCCGTGGAGATGCTTCACCTAACGCCGAACCCTGGGGGAGAGGTTCGGTCCCGCACCATCATTTTTTGGTCCGGGCGGAAGCGTACCCACCCTCCGGCTTGTCCGGCAACACCAAGAATTAAGGACTTCACCATGCGCCGCATCTACCTCCTTCCCGCCGCAGCCGCGGTCGCCGCCCTGATGCTGACGGGCTGCGTCGACAACAGCGCGTCCGCGCCCGGCAGCGGCAGCGCGGCGGCCCCGGAGGACGCCGTCGTCCAGAAGGACAGCGCCATCGCGGCCGCCCTTCCGGAGAAAATCAAGAGCGCCGGCGTCCTCAACGTTGGCATGGCCAACAACTACCCGCCGAATGAATTCAAGGACGCCAACGGCCAGCCCGCAGGGTGGTCGGTGGACCTGACGAATGCCCTGGGCCAGGTCCTGGGCCTGAAGGTCAACTTCGACATCGGCACCTTTGACAACATCCTGCCCGCCATCAAGGCCGGCAAGGACGACATGGGCATGTCATCCTTCACGGACACCGTGGAACGCGAAAAGCAGGTCGACTTCGTCAACTACTATTCGGCCGGCATCCAGTGGGCGTCCCCGGCGGGCAAGACCGTCGACCCCAACAACGCCTGCGGACTCAAGGTGGCCGTGCAGGCCACGACCTATGAGGACACCCATGAGGTCCCCGCCAAGTCCAAGGCCTGCACCGACGCCGGGAAGCCCGCCATCACCGTGTTCAAGTACGATGCGCAGGACCAGGCAACAAACGCCCTGGTGGTGGGGCAGGTTGACGCCATGAGCGCCGATTCGCCGGTCACCCTGTATGCGATTTCGCAGACGAAGAAGAAGCTCCAGACTGCCGGCGACGCATTCGAGGTTGCCCCGTACGGCATGCCGGTGGCCAAGGACTCCGCCTTCAAGCCGGTGCTTCAGAAGGCCCTGCAGTCCCTGATCGACGACGGCAGCTACGCCCGGATCCTCGCGAAGTGGGGCGTGGAAAGCGGTGGCGTGAAAACGGCAACCATCAACGTGGCTGCGAAGGGCTAGCCCGTGCTGAATACTCCCGGGCAGGATGCTCCCGGGCAGGGCGCCCCGGCCGCGGCGGGGAGCGGGCCGCTGGCTGCCGACCAGGAGGGGGAGGCCATCAAGGCGATCCCGCTGCGCCACCCGTGGCGGGTCCTGGTCGCGGTGGTCCTGGTCCTCATGCTGGCCGTGTTTGTCCTGGACGCGGCCCAGCGCGAAGACTTTGGCTGGGCCGACGTCGGCAAGTATGTTTTCGACAAGAGGATCAGCCAGGCCGCCCTGGTCACGCTCCAGCTGACGGTCTACGCCATGGTCATTGCCATTGTCCTTGGCCTGCTGCTGGCCATCATGCGGCTCTCCCCGAACCCCGTGGTGAAGAGCGTCGCCTGGCTGTACATCTGGATCTTCCGCGGCACGCCGGTCTATGTGCAGCTGGTCTTTTGGGGCATCGTTTCGCTGATCTACCCCGTCCTGACCATCGGCGTGCCGTTCATGGCGCCGTGGGTCTCCTTCCACAACGACATTTTCACGAACCTGTTCGTCACGGCGGTGATTGGCCTGGCCCTCAACGAGGCCGCCTACATGTCCGAGATTGTCCGCGCGGGCCTGCTCTCAGTCGACGAGGGACAGGAGGAGGCATCACGGGCCCTGGCGATGTCGTGGGGCCAGACGATGCGTTTCGTGGTAGTGCCGCAGGCCATGCGGATCATCATTCCGCCCACGGGCAACGAGGTCATCTCCATGCTCAAGACAACGTCCCTGGTGGCGGCCATTCCACTGAGCATCGACCTGTATGGGGTGTCGCGGGGCATCTCCGCCGTGACGTTCACGCCGGTGCCGCTGCTGATTGTGGCCTCCCTGTGGTACCTGCTGTTCACCTCGGTCTTGATGGTGGGCCAGCATTTCATCGAAAAGCGGTTTGCCCGCGGTTCCGGGCAGCGGAAGGCAGACAAGCAATGAACGGCACGCCCATGGTCCACGCGGACCGCGTCTCCAAGAGTTTCGGATCCAACCGGGTGCTCAAAAGCATCAGCCTGACCGTCAACACCGGCGAAGTGCTGTGCCTGGTGGGCCCCAGCGGGTCCGGCAAGTCGACCTTCCTGCGCTGCATCAACCACCTGGAACGGGTGGACGCCGGCCGCCTGTCCGTCGAGGGGCAGCTGGTGGGATACCGCCAAAAGGGCGAAAAGCTCTATGAGCTCAGGCCCAGGGAGGCCGCCTTCCAGCGGCGCGAGATCGGCATGGTGTTTCAGCGCTTCAACCTCTTCCCCCACCTGACGGCGCTGGAGAACATCATCCAGGCCCCCATGCGGGTCAAGGGGATGTCAAAGGCAAAGGCGAGCAAGCGCGCCGTCGAACTCATGGAGCGGGTGGGGCTGGGCGACAAGGCCGGACACTACCCCGCCCACCTGTCCGGGGGCCAGCAGCAGCGGGTGGCCATCGCCCGGGCGCTGGCGATGGACCCCAAGCTGATGCTCTTTGACGAGCCGACCAGCGCGCTGGACCCCGAGCTGGTGGGGGAGGTGCTCGATGTCATGAAGGAACTCGCCAGCACCGGCATGACCATGATCGTGGTGACGCACGAGATGGGCTTTGCACGCGAGGTGGCCGACTCGCTCGTGTTCATGGACGGCGGCGTGGTGGTGGAATCCGGCAACCCCCGCGAGGTGCTTTCCAACCCGCAGCACGGGCGCACCAAGGCATTCCTGTCCAAGGTGCTGTAGGGCCCACTCAGCCGTCGAAGGCGTGCCAGCAGATGGCGCTGCGGTTTTGCTGGTCCCCGAGCACCAGTTCGCGGATGGCCGCGGGGAGCTGCGCTCGCTGCCACTCCCGCTCCATGGCCCGGGACCGGGCGGCCTCCGCGGCCGGAACCGAGGCGCCCGCTGGCGCGACTCCATCATGGGCAGTTCGCCGCGGATCCAGTCCCGGCCGGCGGCGATCGCGGGAGCCGTGTCGCTGCCGGAAGCGAAGGCAACAAACTGCATGACGGGGCCCCTTCGGCAAGGTGCCACGCGTTTCCGTGGTCGGTTGACCTCTGCAGGCCCTCGTGTGTGGTGGCCAGGACGACGGCGGACGCCGGGCTCCCCGCCAGCACGGCCAGGGCAAACGTTGCTGTGGGCTTCGTCCACATGATCCCGTCAACGGAGGTGCGCAGCTGCCCGTCGAAGCCGGCCAGGCCGTTGCCGCTGACCGGCGGGGCTTGGAAGTCCTGCTCGCCTGCACGGGACACGACATGCCAGGTTTTCCCGGCGTCGAAGAGGCCGTTGTGGGTGGCGAGCAAGATCCTGCTCGTGGCCGGATCCACGCTGATGCCGTGGACATGACCGAGCTGTGCGCCCCCCGGGGGCTTGGAATGGATGCGACGTGGTGGCTCCACACGGTTGCGGAACCACCACCTCAAGAGGACCGCATGGGGCCGTTAGAGTGCGGCGGGCAAGTGCTTCATGGCCTTGATCTCAGTTTCCTGCGGGGCAACGATGCCCTTGGCCAGCACGACGGCGTCGGCGTTCGTGCCGCCGCCGACCTCGGTTGTGGCCATCTCAACGGCGCCCTCGTGGTTGGCCATCATCTGGGCAAACATGACGTCAGCGGGTTTGGCGATGGTTCCGGACGGGGACACGGACACAGCCCCGACTCCGAAGGACAGCACACAGGCGCCGTGCACTGCCATGGGGCCGGGGCTGCCGGACGGCGCGCAGCTGGACGCTATCTCAATTCGGGTGGGAACAGCGGCCGGCGGGAACCATGGCCGCTGCCGGACCGCCGGTCACGTGCATGCCCGGGATCCCCGCGATCATGGCAAGGACCCTGACCAGCAGGCCGCCCAAGCGCAGCACGGACCCCGCCGCGGGCAGATGACGGAGTGCGGGCACGGCGGATCCTTTCCGTGGGAGGCAAGGGGGTCGGCTGGTCGAGCACTCTACGAGGCCGGCTGCACCAAGCCGAATTACCGGACCTCCGCGGGGAGAGCCCCACTCCGGCCGAGGCGGGCACACCGGCGGCCAAGGGGCACGGAGATGGCCTCGTAGCCCGTGGCCCACACGAGGTTCTGCCACCACTTGCGGTAGCTGGCGTGGGAGAGGTCCGCCATGGACAGAACGGCCCGGGGGTCGTTGCCGGCCGGCGCCACCCCGGCTGATTCCATGGCCACGTCAGTCCCGGCACCGACGGCGGTGACCCTGACGCGCAGGGAATTGTCCGTGGCGACGGTCCCCGCCACCACAGGGTCGCCCACGGCGAGGGCGTCAAGGGCTCCGGGGTCGGAACCCAGGGCGCGCATTTCGATCCAGTGGCCCAGCAGCATGATGGCCATGGAGATCAGCAGCATCATGCCCGGCTGCCGGGCGTTGAGCTCCTGCCAACCGCCCTTGAGGAACGGCTGGCCTCCATGGACGAAGATCACGGTCCCGGGCAGCGGCGGGATCCACGCGGAGCCGGGGAACCGCGGTGTGGCGTAGCCAAGCAAGTGCCCCGCCATGGGGCTGAAGAACACCACCGGGACGGAGAGGAGCAGTGTCAGCCAAAAACGGTTCTTGAACATGGCCGTGCTGTGCCCGGCATGCTGGCCGGCCGTGTGCCCGGCATGGTCGTCGTGGTCCATGACGCTCCCGTGGTCCGCTTGGGCGGCGTGCTTTCCACTCCCGGAGGCGGATTTCCCGGGCGTAGCCACACCGGCCTTGAACGAGGTGAACTCATGCGTTGCGGGTTGAACGGTGGCGGCGGCCGGAACGAGCATTGGCCGGGGACGGACTACTTCATTGACAATAAAAATACAATACCCCCTAGGGGTATTCCCGTAAATTCTGGGTGGGCGGCTGTCGTTCATCCCTGCGGTGGGCCTTCCGCTCCCGGTGCTCGCGGTACTCGTGCAGCGTGAGCCAAACGATGAAGATGTCAAAGGCGGTCAGCAGCGCCATGCCCCAGGTGAAGGAAACCACCAGTTCGTAGCCCTGGTAGGCGATGAAGACCAGCAGGAACGCGACCATCCACGGATATGCCCAGAGCTTGTCCCTCAAGACCGCCCAAACCAGCGCCACCTTCACCAGGCCGTGCAGCAGGAGGTAGATGGCCCCGAACAAGGTGGCGGAGACGGTCAGGCTTCCTGCCAGGTGCACCAGCGTTGTGGCCACCAGGTCGTGGGGGTCCTCGGAGAGTTCGTGTTGTGTCAGGAACCGGACCACCGAGTTCATGTGGCTGGGCGAAACCAGCAGCAGGAGCATCCCGCCCACGAGTTCCAGCACGCCGTCCAGTCCCTTCAAGACCAGACTGACCCTGAACGTTGTGTTCAGGGGCGTGCTTTTGGAAATTGACTTGGCCATCGCTCCTCCGAATCGTAACGACTGTTACAATTCCCATTGTGACACAACATATCCGGTGGGTCCTGATCCTGCCTCAGGTTCCTTCCGAACCGTCCCGGCACCGCGTGGCCGTGTGGCGCCAGCTTCGCAAGGCCGGCGCCGTGCCGGTCGCCTCCGGGGCCTGGGCGCTGCCCGCGGGCCCGGCCTTCCAGGCGGACCTGGACCGCGCCGGCGAGCTGTGCCGCAAGGGCGGCGGGACCCTGGCCGTCCTGGACGCGTCCCCGCGCGATGAGGCCTCGGCCGCCATGCTCCGCGACGCGTTCACCGCGGTGCGCGTGGATGAATGGGCCGAGTTCACGGCCGACTGCGGCAAGTTCGAGGCCGAGATCGCCAAGGAGATCGACAAGCGGAAGTTCACCTTCGCCGAGCTCGAGGAGGAGGAGCAGAGCCTGGAACGACTGCGCCGCTGGTACCGCGACCTGAAGAAGCGCGACGTCCTGGAACTGCCGCAGGCCAGGGCCGCGGACACCCGGTTGCGCGCCTGCGTCTCCGCCCTGGACGGCTATGCCGAGCAGGTGTACCAGGCCGTGCACGGCGCGGCGGGTGGTGGCGGCCCTTCAGGTGCCGCTTCGCCGGGCGGACCCCGGGACCCCTCCGAATGAGCGCCCCGTTGCGCAGAAAAGCTGCCGTCGGCGCGGTGTCGGGACCAGGGACCAGCCCCTCGGCCCGGACCCTGGCCCCGCTCTACGCCGCGGGATTCACCACGGCCTTCGGCGCCCACAGCATAGCCGCAGGGCTCGGTGCGGAAAGCGGCGGCATCGGGCTGGGGCTGCTCACCTTTGGAGTGCTGCTGGCCCTGTACGACGTCGCGGAGGTGGTCCTCAAGCCCCTCTTCGGATCCCTCAGCGACAGGATCGGCGCCAAGCCGGTCATCGTCGCCGGCCTGGTGGGCTTCGCGCTCGCGTCGTTGTTGGGTACGACGTCGGCCACCCCCCTCATGCTGGGGCTGGCCCGTCTGGGCCAGGGCGCGGCCGCCTCCGCGTTCTCCCCGGCCTCCTCGGCGGCGGTGGCGCGGTTGGCGGGCCCGGAAGCGGCGGGCCGCTACTTCGGCAGGTACGGTTCGTGGAAGGGGATGGGCTATGTGCTGGGCCCGCTGATCGGCGCCGGGCTTATCTGGGCCGGCGGCTTCCCGGCACTGTTCTGGTCCATGGCCGTCATCTCGGCCGTGGCTGCCGTGTGGGTCTGGATTGCCATGCCCTGGCTGCCGGTCCTCCCGCGCCCTCGTTACACCGTGGCCGAGCTGCTGCGCCAAAGCACCCGGCGTTCCTTCCTGGTGCCCACCCTGGCGCTGGCCGGCGCCACGGGAGCACTGGGCGCGGCCGTCGGCTTCCTGCCGCTGCTGGGCAGCGGCCTGCACCTGAACTTGTTCGCCAGCATGGCCGTGGTGGCCCTCCTCGCGCTTTCCTCCACGCTGACCCAGCCGCTGGCCGGCAGGATGCGGGACCGCGGGCGCCTTTCCGCCCCGCGCGGCATGGGGCTGGGGCTGGCCATGATCGCGGCGGGACTCGGGCTGCTGGCCGTACTTCCGCTGCCGGCAACGCTGTACGTTTCCGCGGTGGTCGTCGGCTTCGGGATTGGCATCACCACGCCGCTTGGCTTCGCGCATCTCGCCAGCACGACGCCGGCGGAGCGGATGGGCCGGACCATGGGCGCCGCCGAAATCGGCAGGGAAGTCGGCGACGCCGGGGGACCGCTGATAGTCGGCGCCGTTGCCACGGCAGCCGGCCTCGCCGCCGGGCTGGGGACGCTCGCGCTCCTCATAGCCGTGGCGGCGGTGTTGAGCGGTTTCCTGCTGCGCCGAAGGCCGGCGGAACCGCCGGCCCCCGGCCAGCCAGCGCGCTGACGGCGAACAGCATTGCCACACCCGCCAGGCCCGTTGACGCCGCGACAACCGTTTCGGGCCCGGGGGCCGTGTCATGCTGGCCACCGCTGATGACGGGCGCCATGACGTAGGTGGCTATCAAGTAGCCCATCACGGTTGAGCCGAACCGAAAGGCGCACGCGGCCATGGCCGCGCGGAGCTTGGCCCGCCAGAGCGGCCCAAGGGAAACCAGGCCGGCGGATCCCACCACCATCAGCGCCCGGAACAGTGCCGATGATCCTTGCAGCTGAGATGGCGTGCCGTTCATCCCCGAGACGAGGGCATGCGTCCCGATGACCCCGAACGTCGCGGCGACGAGGAGGACGAGCACCGACTCGACGGCGGCCAGGGCTGCTGCTGTCACACGCCGAGCAGCCGCGACCGGCTGGGCCAGGACACCGGCCGCCATGGCCAATAAGCCGAGCACCTGGAGCAGGATCCCTGATCCGAAGAACTGGCCCGCGGTCCCGATGTGCTCCCAGGGATCCCACGCACGGTAGTAGTCAAAGCGGTGGTCCTCAATCGAGACCTGGGCGGGCGCCCGTGATCCGCTGAACCAGACCCCGCGCTGGAGCGAGGCAACGAACTGAAGGGCGGCCGGGACCACAAACAGGCCGGCCGCCGTGAGCTGGCAGGCGATTGACATCCTGCGGACGCGAACGGTGCGCCTGGACGGGATGGACCCGCCGGTGTCCGCCATGGCCCCACGGTGGCAACGCCACCGGGCATGTCAAGGGGCGTGATTCCAGCCGTCGGGCGACTGCACCAAGTGACTATGTCGCTCGCTATCGCAAGTAATCACGGATCATCCGGTGCCTCAAACTTGAGTGAAACAAACTATGGATTTATAGCCGGGGTCGGACGTATCGTTAACTATCGCTGTATATCGTTCGCGATTGATGAAGGAGAGCGTGATGCACAATTCATTCCAAACAGGCGGATTTGGCGGGCCCGGCTTCGACGGACTCTGGCAGGCCGTTGAGGACCTGCGGTCCAAGTTTGACAAGCGCACCGGCACCCGGGCGGGGCGGGGCGAGTTGCGGACCGCGGTGCTGGCG
Source organism: Arthrobacter wenxiniae (assembly GCF_013376105.1). Taxonomy (GTDB): domain Bacteria; phylum Actinomycetota; class Actinomycetes; order Actinomycetales; family Micrococcaceae; genus Specibacter; species Specibacter wenxiniae. The sequence goes on along the minus strand of NZ_JAAMFM010000034.1, from coordinate 26,174 downwards.
CTGCTCGCGGAGCAGCCGATGCACGGCTACCAGATCATCCACGAAATCGAGGAGCGCAGCGGCGGAAGCTGGAAGCCCAGCGCGGGCTCCGTCTACCCAACACTGCAGCTGCTGGCCGACGAGGGCCTCATCACTGCCGAGGAATCCAACGGGCGCAAGGTCTACTCGCTGACGGACGCCGGCCGGGAAGAAGTGGCCCATTCCGAGGGCACGGCACCCTGGGAGTCGACGGGGCCGGCGTCGGGCGGCGGGTTTGCCGCACTGCCCAGGGCCGGCGTCGAACTTGCCCAGGCAGCGGCACAGGTGGGCCGCACCGGGACGAAGAAGCAGGTCGAGGAGGCCGTGGCCGTGCTCGAAGACGCCCGGCGGCGGCTGTACTCGATCCTCGCCCAGGACTGAAGGGGTTGGCGTCGGAGTCTGCCGGCCGCACGGATCCGGGCCTTGGGGCGGGGGACACCCGGGCCCGGTACCGGCGCATCCTGCGCTTCGCGGCGTGGCATCTGGCCGTGACGTGGTGGTATGAGCTGCTGCTCCCGCGGATCGGGCTGGTACGGATTGCCAACCGCACGCGGCCCGCGAGGATGCGGCGTTTTGCCGAGCGCTTTCATGTGCTGGCGGTGGAGCTGGGCGGGCTGATGATCAAGGTGGGCCAGTTCATGTCGTCCCGGCTGGACGTGCTCCCGCCGGAGATCACCGAGGAGCTGGCCGGGCTGCAGGACGAGGTGCCGCCCGTTCCGTTCCCTGCCATCCGCGCCCTGGCGGAGGCGGAGCTGGGTGCGCCGCTGGATGCCGTGTTCGCCTCGATCGAGGAGGTGCCGCTCGCGGCCGCGTCCCTGGGCCAGGCGCACCGGGCGCAGCTGCGGCCCGGCGATGCCGCGGACACGGGTCTGCAGAGTGTGGTGGTGAAGGTGCAGCGGCCGGGCATCGGCGCCATTGTGGACGTCGACCTGGCCGCGCTGCGCAAGGTGGCCGGCTGGCTCAGCCGCATCCGCTTCGTGTCCAGGCGCGCCGACGCGCCAGCCCTGGTCGAGGAGTTTGCGAAGACCAGCCTGGAGGAGATCGACTATCACCACGAGGCCGCCGGCGCCGAGCGCTTTGCCGTCGACTTCGCGGACGACGCACGGGTGGCGGTGCCCGCCGTCGTCTGGGAACGGACCAGCCGCCGCGTGCTCACCCTCGAGGACGTCACGGCCATCAAGATCACCGACGCGCGGGGGCTGCTGGCGGCGGGCATCGACCCGGCGGAGGTTGCCCCGGTTTTCGCGTCCGTCATGTTCGACCAGCTGTTCACGAACGGCTTTTTCCACGCCGACCCGCACCCCGGCAACATTTTCATCACCCCCGCCGTGGATGCGTCCGCGGAGCATCCGTGGAAGCTGACGTTCATCGACTTCGGCATGATGGGGGAGGTCCCGCCGAAGACACGCAGCGGCCTGCGTAAGCTGCTGATCGCGGCCGCCGCGCGTGACGGCAAGGGGCTGGTGGCGGCCATCAGCGAGGTGGGCGTGCTGGTGGAGTCGGCCGACACCGCCGGGCTCGAGCGCGCCATGACGCACCTCTTCGCCCGGTTTGGCGGGATGGGCTTTGCGGAGCTGCGCGAGGTGGACCCGCGGGAGTTCCGCGATTTTGGGCTGGAGTTTGGGGACGTGGTCCGCTCCCTGCCGTTCCAGCTGCCAGAGAATTTCCTGCTCATCGTCCGCGCCATGTCCCTGACGTCCGGCGTCTGCAGTTCGCTGGACGCCCGCTTCAATTTGTGGGACTCGGTGGAGCCCTTTGCGGCGCAGCTCCTGCACGACGAGCGCGGCAACATTGTGCAGGACGTGGCCGCGCAGGCGCTCGACGCCGCGTCCGTCGCCTTGCGCCTGCCCAAGCGCCTGGACGGCCTTGTCACCCGGCTTGAGGACGGCTCGCTGTCGGTGACCGTCCCGCGCCTGGAACGGCAGCTGGTCCGGCTCAACCGCTCGGCGCAGCGGGCCGGGTGGGCGCTGGTCTTCGGCGCCCTGCTCATCGCCGGCGCCGTGGTCAGGGCCAGCGACGCCGTGCTGGGCAGCGTGCTGATGGTGGGGTCAATCGTGCCGCTCTTGGTCGGTTTGTGGGAGGGCCGCCGCCGGCGGTGAGCCCCAGTGGTCGAGCCGCCCCGGTGGTCGAGCAGCGAGCTCTGCGAGCGCGTCGAGACCCGGGAGACCGGGTGGTCGAGCCGCCCCGGTGGTCGAGCAGCGAGCCCTGCGAGCGCGTCGAGACCCGGGAGACCGGGTGGTCGAGCCGCCCCGGTGGTCGAGCAGCGAGCCCTGCGAGCGCGTCGAGACCCGGGAGACCGGGCCTGCCAACGCGATTACCCGCAGAATAAAGGTGAATATTCAGGAGATTGCCACTTTCCGGCGCCGACGGAGCCGCCCACGGAAACCTTAACGCCCTGCCGCCAGGATGAACCCGGTCCCGTACGCGTAAACCACGGCCTGCGCCCTGTCGCGCATCCCCAGCAGGCCCGGCCCGCCCACGCCCAAGGTGCCCACGCCCAAGGTGCCCACACCCAAGGTGCCCACACCCCGGGCGCCCACACCCCGGGCTCCCACACTTGGGACCCCCCCTCAACGCCGCCGCCGGAGAATCCCGCGGGCGCGTCGCCGATCACGATTGCGGAACCCTGGCCGGCGGCCAGCGCCACAAGGAACATGTCGAGCCCGTGGCGGCCCAAGAACTTCATGAGGCCAAGGGTTGGCCCGCCGCTGCCGGTGTGTCGTCCATCGCTCGATTGACCATTCCGGGGTGGTAGCGCCGCACCCGCCGGGGTCCGGGCGGCGTCGAACAAGACGGGCACGCTCACCTTCGTTGCCAGCGACGTCGACGGCAACATGGCGGGTCAGGTGCACGTCAGCTCCGTGGTGGTTGACCACCAGAAGAAGCTCAGCGAGTCCAACGCCACCATGGTCCGGGACGGCGGCACCGTCCAGCTCGCCGGACTGGTCAGCATGGACCCGTCGTTCACGCCGACCATCAGGGGCGGCACCGGGAAATTCCTGGGCGCCGCCGGCGCGCCCGCGTCGGCGTGGGTGTCCGCGGGTGCCGGTCGCAAAGACCCCTCGCTCCAGCTGGCTGCGCAGCGTCGTGGTGGCTGAGCGGTGGGAACGGTCGTTGTGCCGGGCCCAGCAGGAACTGGCAGTACACCGCACGGCAGATACTTCCCAGCGGGATCCGGGGCTGGTTTTCTTGATGGAGGACATGTTCACACGCGATCAAGGGAAAACCATGCAAAACGTGACACTCAACAACGGCGTCCAGATGCCGATCCTCGGCTTCGGCGTCTACCAGATCCCCGACGCCGAAACCCAGGCCGCCGTCGAAGCCGCGCTCGCGGCCGGGTACCGCCTCCTGGACACAGCGGCCGCCTACGGCAACGAGGAGGCCGTCGGTGCCGCGATCAAGGCCAGCGGCATTGCCCGGGAGGACCTCTTTGTCACCACCAAGCTGTGGATCCAGCACGCCCCCGCCGGCAGCGTTGAGGAGGACACCAAGCTCTCCTTCGACAACTCCCTCCGCCGGCTGGGCCTGGACTACGTCGACCTGTACCTGATCCACCAGCCCCTCGGCGACTACTACAGCGAGTGGCGCGCCATGCAGAAGCTGAACGCGGAAGGACTGGCCCGGGCCATCGGCGTGTCCAACTTCCACCCCGACCGGCTGGTCGACCTCATCGACCACAACGAGATCGTCCCGGCCGTCAACCAGATCGAAACCCACCCCTTCCACCAGCGTGCCGGCGACCAGGCCCTGATGATTGAGCGCGGCATGCAGATCGAGTCCTGGGGCCCCTTCGCCGAGGGCAGGAACGGCCTGTTCACCAACCCGATCCTCAGCGAAATCGGCGACGCCCTTGGGAAGTCCGTTGCCCAGGTGGTACTCCGGTGGCTGACACAGCGCGGCGTCGTCGTCATCCCCAAGTCGGTCCGCCCGGACCGCATCGCGCAGAACTTCGACGTCTTCGGCTTCACCCTCACCGCGGAGCAGATGGGCCGGATCGCCACCCTGGACACCGGCGCGAGCCTCTTCTTCGACCACCGCGACCCCGCCATGGTCAGCTGGCTGGGCGGACGCCGGAACAGCTAGGCCGCCGTGCGTCGGCCGGGCGTGGATGAAGTGCGACGGCGGGACCTCCTCCCAGCGTTGACGACGAATACGCCGGGTGACATGGTCAGGGGCGGAGTGGCCTCAATAGTGTCCGAATGGCGACAAACCGGCGGGTCGGCAAAGGGACCATCACCGGCCGCCTGGAAGACCTTCGCAGATCGGCGCGGGCGTACCGGAACTCGCCAACCATGTCGCCGGGCCACTCCCAGCATCCAACCGATTCAGACCGAAACTACACTCTGGATTCTGAAGCCCCCGTTTAATCTTTCCCCCAAATGTTCGAGCACATCTAACATTCGGCGGATATGCATTATGGGGGATTCAGCGTCCCCCGGTTTGTTCGCGCTTGAGAGCTATGCCATCTGGCCGATGGCGCTGTCTAAATGCCCCATCCTGCCAAATGATCTTCAAAGGGGTACTCCCAGTACCTGCACCAACAGCCACTGCCACGCCGGCACGCCAGAGTGTTCACTGGAATCAAGGCCGAAAGCAAGGCGCCCAAGTAAAGAGGCGCCACGCAACGGCCCAATGATTCCGAAAAGGCCCCAAAATCGGGCCGTGAACCCGAAGGACCCGCGTGCCCCGCACCGCAACCGCAGCCCCACCAGCAACCAAGAGCACCGCCATCCTGGCCATCATCCTGGTCAGCTACTTCATGATCCTGCTCGACAACTCCATCATCTTCACCGGCCTGCCCGGCATCCAGGCGGAGATGCGCTACACCGCCACGGGCCTGGTCTGGGTGCAGGACGCCTACACCCTCGTCTTCGGCGGCCTGCTTCTCCTTGGCGCACGGGCCGGCGACCTCCTGGGCCGCCGGCGCATCTTCATCATCGGCCTGGCCGTCTTCTCCGCCGCCTCCCTGCTGATCGGCCTGGCCCCCAGCGGCCAATGGCTCATCGGCGCCCGGGCGCTGCAGGGCGTGGGCGCGGCCGTCGTGGCGCCGTCGTCCTTATCCCTGCTGACCGCCAGCTTCGCCCCCGGCCGCGAGCGCACCCCCGCCGTCGCCTGGTACGGCGCCACCGCCGGCATCGGCGCCAGCCTGGGCCTGGTCATCGGCGGAGCGCTGGCCCACTGGATCTCCTGGCGCGCCGGCTTTTTCATCAACGTCCCCATCGGCGCCGCCATGATCCTTCTGGCGCCCCGCTTCATCCCAGCGTCCCCGCGCACCCCCGGCCGCTTCGACGGCGCCGGCGCCATCACCGCCACCCTCGGCATGGGCGCCCTGGTCTTTGGCATCATCAGCTCGGCCGACGCCGGCTGGCTGGCTCCCCGGACCGTCCTCGCCCTGGGCGCCGGCGCAGTCCTGCTCGCCGTGTTCGTGGCCAATGAGCGGCGGGCCGGGCAGCCCGTCATGCCGCTGCGGCTCTTCGCCAGCCGGGAACGCTCCGGCGCGTACCTGGCCCGCATGCTCTACATGGGCGCCATGATCGGCTTCTTCTACTTCACCACCCAGTTCCTGCAGGACGTCCTCGGCTTCAACCCGCTCCAGGCCGGCATGGCGTTCCTCCCCATGACCGTGGTCAACTTCGCCGGCGCAATGGCCATCCCGCGCCTGACCGCGCGCTTCGGCAACGCCGCGCTGCTCGCCGCGGGCGTTGCCGTGACGCTGGCCGGCATGGTGTGGCTCAGCCGCGTCGCCGTGGACAGCTCCTACATGTCCGGCGTCGCCCTGCCCATGGTGCTGCTGGGCACCGGGCAGGGGCTGGCCTTCGCGCCGCTGACGTCCGCCGGCATTGCCCGGGTCACCTCGGCCGACGCCGGTGCCGCCTCCGGCCTGGTCAACACCGCCCACCAGCTGGGCAGCAGCGTGGGCCTGGCCGTCCTTGTCACGGCCGCCGCGGCCACCGCCACAGGAAACGGCACGGACAGGGCGGCCATGGCCGGCCACGTCAGCGCCGCCCTCACCGCGGGCAGCATCATGCTGGCCCTCTGCCTCGCCGCCTCACTGGCCCTGGTCGTGCCGGCGGAAATCGCGGCCCGGCCAGCCAAAACCCCTCCCGAAAGGAAGCAACCATGGAATACACCCGCCTCGGCAACTCAGGACTGAAGGTCAGCCGGATCTCGCTCGGCTGCATGAGCTTCGGCGCGCCCGGCACGGGCCGCGACTGGACCCTGGACGACAACGCCGCGGAGCCCCTCTTCCGCCAGGCCGTGGACCTCGGCATCAACTTCTGGGACACCGCCAACGTCTACGGCCGGGGGAGCTCGGAGGAGATCACCGGCCGCGCCCTCCGCAAGTTCGGCAGCCGCGAGGACACTGTCCTGGCCACCAAGCTGTTCTGGCCCATGCACGGCGGCCCCGGCGGCTCCGGACTGTCCCGCAAGGCCATCCTCGAGCAGGTGGACGCATCCCTGGCCCGCCTGGACACCGACTACATCGACCTCCTCCAAATCCACCGCTTCGACCCCGACGTCCCCGCCGAGGAAACCATGGAGGCCCTCCACGACGTTGGTCAAGGCCGGCAAGGTCCGTTATCTCGGCGCGTCCTCCATGTGGGCGTGGCAGTTCGCCAAGCTGCAGCACGCGGCCGCGCTCCACGGCTGGACCCGGTTCATCTCCATGCAGGACCAGTACAGCCTGACCCAGCGCGAGGAGGAGCGGGAGATGTTCGGCCTGCTCGCCGACGAGGGCGAGGGCAGCATCCCGTGGAGCCCGCTGAACGCCGGCCGCAATGCCCGCCCCTGGGGCATGCAAGGCACCACGCGCGCCGGCAGCAATCCCGGCACGGACATGTTCGGCAACCCGCTCTGGCTGGAGAGCGACAAGGCGATCGTCGACGCCGTCGAACGCATCGCCGCCGGGCGCGGCGTGTCCATGGCGCAGGTGGCCCTGGCCTGGGTGCTGCGCAACCCCGTGGTCAGCTCGGTCCTCTCCGGCGCCACCAAGCCGCACCACCTGGACGACGCCGTTGCCGCCCTTGACCTGCACCTCACCGGGGACGAGGTCAAGGCGCTGGAGGCGCCATACGTGCCGCGCACGCCCACGTACTTCGCGTAATCGTTTAGCTTCGTAGGAGTGGGTATATCGGCTAGATTCCAGGCTAGTCAGAGCCCAAACATCAGGCCAAAATACGAGAATGAGGTCGATGGCATTGAGCGAGGCCAAGGACAAGCTCTCCGCACTGGTGGAGGAGGCAGGCAGCACGCACGAGATCATCCAGATCACCCAACACGGGCACCCGGCGGTGACGCGCTGCGCCCGCGGTTCGGGCTGGCGCAGAAGTGATTGCTGAAACGCCCTGGACGGTCGAAGCAACCGGTCCGGCCATGCGCGGGCCCGACCGGTTGCCGGGAAGAACAGCTGCCGTTGTTGCGGCGTTCATCACCGGCCCGCTCCGCGACAACCACAACCGGCTGAGCAAACCGCTGAGCCACGAGTTGGCCGGGATGCGCACGGCCCGACGCGGCGATTACCGGGTTCTCTTTTCCTTGGACGGGGGGCCCGGGCGATCCACATTCACCGCATCGACCATCGGTCCGACGTCTACCGCCATCGCCGACCCACGGCACCATCCGACCAGTCTCGACAGCTCCGGAAGAAGGAACCCCACGACTGAACAACCCCAACAGGTGGGCGGCGGCCGCAACATGTTAGGCGGCTTCGCCCGAGGCTCGCCGGGCTCACCGACGACGTGCTCGCCGCGGGCCGGAACACCGGACAGCTGGGCTTCCACCCGGGCCGCGCCGTGGAAAACGGCAGGGCGGCCATGGGCGTGGCCAAGGAACCCTTCACCAACAACAAGTAAGGCAGACGATGAACATCGAACCCGCAGTCCCCACCGCCAAGAATCCGCCGGCCCAGTTCTCCGGCGACGTCTGGCTCGACCCCATCGCCGTGCCCCACGAAAGCGACCAGACCATGGTGGTGGCCACCGTCCGCTTCGCCCCCGGCGCGCGGACTGCCTGGCACTCCCACGCCCACGGCCAGTACATCCGCGTCACCCAGGGCGTGGGCCGCTTCGGCACCCGGGACGGCAAGGTCGTCGACGTCCACCCCGGCCAGACTCTCTACACCCCGCCCGGCGAGGAGCACTGGCACGCCGCGGCGCCGGGCTGCTTCATGGAGCACATCGCCATGCTGCAAAACGCCGAGGACCCGGCCACGACCACCACCTGGGCCGAGCACATCACCGACGCCGACTTCAACGGGAAGTAACACCGCGGGCCGCCTGCACAGGGAGGTCCGGACGCCGGCCAACGGCCACGTGCCGGAACCGCTCAAGCCTCCGGGCCCTGCTGGAAGGCCTCCAGCCGGGCCTGCATGTCCCAGTAGGAGGTGGCCTTCGGCACCGGCATGCCGTCGCGCAGGGCGTTGGCCGCGGCCACCGCGGCGTCCACGGCACACCGGTACGGCAGCGAGCCGGAACTTACGCGCCGGACGCCCAGCTGGGCGAGCTCGGCCACGGTCAGCGTGGGATGCGCCAGCACGTTGACCGGCAGGGCGGTCCCCGCCGCGATGCCCCGGATGTCTCCCGCGGCCGCGACGCCGGGGACAAAAATGCCGTCGGCCCCGGCGTCGGCATAGGCGCGGGCCCGCCGCAGCACGGCGTCCACCGTTGTCTCCTGCCCGAACCAGAAGTTGTCCACGCGCGCATTGACGAATACGCCCGGGGCGCTGAGCTTGACGGCCGCCAGCTTGGCAGCGTGCGCGGCCGGATCCACCAGGTGCCCGTCCGTGCTGTCCTCGAGATTGACACCAGCCACGCCGATCACTGCCAGCTCGGCCACGAGGTCCGCCACGGCGGCCGCATCCGCGGAGTAGCCGTCCTCAATGTCCGCCGTGACGTGCACGGGCAGGCGGCACAGCTGCCCCGCGAGAGCGACCGTGGCGCGCTGGCTGGCGCGACCGCCGTCGGGCATGCCGGCGCTCGCCGCGATGCCAAAGCTGGTGGTGCCGACGGCGGGAAAGCCCACCGACGCAAAGGCCAGGCCGGAGCCGAGGTCCCACGCGTTCGGCAGCACCAGCGGGGTTCCTGCGTGGTGGAGTTCCTTAAAGGTGGGCATGTCCATTCCCCTCCCGGGCCAGGCGAAACAGCGCGTTCCCCCCAAGCGTACCTTCGCGGTGGAGGGCGTGGCAGGCGTCAGGAGGAGAGGGCCGCCTCCATTTCATCGACAAGTCTGGCGGCGTATTTGAGGAGTTCACTTGCCCTGGACGCCGTGATGTGGCTGGAACCATAGGACGTCAAAGTCTTTGCTTCCAGGAGCCGGCCCAAGTCTCTCGCGGCAGTCTTCTTTTCGGGAAGGGCTTGGGTGAGAAGTTGAATCGCCTGCCTATGGTCTTGGCCGTTTGATCGATATCCGAGTTTGGAGCCGCAAATGGCGTCGGCCGCCGCGATCCCGGCGTTCACTGCGTTCAGCCCCGTAGTATTGTTCGAGGCCATGGGCCCTCCGGGCTCGAACCTGGCCTGCGCGGTGAGTAGGGAATCACGGGCATGTTCGGCTCGTACGCGAACTTCCGCTACTGTCATCCGCTTAATCCGCGCGTTCATGCGGCCTTCCGCATCCCCAGTCTGCGTTTCCCGAAGACTACAATCCCGTCAGAAGCCCAACTCTGGATGATTGGATCGCCTTCCCGGCGCTGCCCGTCCAGCGCAGAATCAGTGAGGTCGTAAACCTGCGCGTCATTCCCCGTCCATAGTTGGACGTTGTTCCTTAACTGGGTGACGAATTGGTCACGGTCATCAAGCGGAACGGTATCGGGAAAAACCACGAGCAGGTCAACATCGCTCGTCTTGTTCGACTCGCCCCGGGCCACGGAGCCAAACAAGGCAACAGTAACGCCCACCGGAGCGCTCGCGGCAGCAAACGAAGCTATGCGCCGGTTCAATTCCTGGCGTGCGTTCATGGCAAGCTCGGCGGCTGGCCAGAGGATGTGCGAGCGGTTGGCTAAATACATGGTTGCGTGGGGTGCAGGAGTTGCCGAGACGAGGCCTATCTCGACGAGTCGGAGAAGGGCCAGCCGAATGTTGGCAGGCGTTCCTGTCCCGGCGAGACGCGCAACCTGTCGACCAGTGAGCCCGGTGCCGGCTCTGGCCACGACGCGCAGGGCCACGGCGTCCAAGCCATTCATGAATGACGACAACGGTGCCGATAAATCCACCATCAGCCTCCATTTCATTAGCGGACTTTCCGTATTGCACAACGATACATATGTATTGTCACGCAATGCAATGCAATGGTCCCGGGGCACCCCATCGAGGAGTTGTCGCGCCCGTCGACGCCAGTCGAAGGCGGAGTCCTGCCTCGACCGCCGAGGCAGCGGGTCCGCGTCGAGACAGCGGGAGATTCCATGTGGTCTCGTCGTGATGCCGCCGTCTCGCCAAAGCGGATTCGCCTAGACTTGGTTCCTATCGACGAGGCAAGGGGAGCCACATGAGTGCGAATGCCATGCCAGCCCTGCCGGACGCCGGCCGGCTGAACAAACTGTCGGTCGTGGCCGTAATTCTGGCGGCGGTTGCCGCAGCCGGCATGACGACTTTCGGTATCGGCGTCCTTGCCGTCTTCGCCGTGGGAGCCGGGCATGTTTCGCTGAACCAGATCAAGCTGCGCGGGTGCAGGGGCCGCTGGCTGGCCGTGATGGCACTCGCCGTGGGGTACGGCCTGGGCACGCTGGCCCTGATCAACGCGTTTGCCTACAGCTGGTCGCTGCTTCATGCAACGGCAATCTAGCGTCTTCTCGCACCGCTCCGGTTCGGTCCGATCCCTGTAGCTGGGGCCGCCGCCCACCCGGCCCCGGCGTGACCGCTGCCCGCCCACGAGAGGGGAGGGCCAGCGTCGTGCTTCCAGCGCTGAGGTAGTCGGGTAGTTGGTCCGCGCCGATACCGCGAGAAATTTATGGCGGTCTCGACCCGGTTCCGCTACCTCGGCGGGAGTGTCCGGTGGCGGTGGAGGAAGGTGTCCAGCCGCCACGCAAACTCCGAGGGGTCGCAGGCACGTCCCTGCGGTGCGCGCCGGGCGGGCTGCACAAGCGCGTCCAGCCCGTAATTCACCGCGGCCTTGGACGCCCGCAGGGATGCGGCGGAAAGTCCGTCCCAGTGGGCGAGGAGTTCGGCCAGGGCGGCATCGACGGCGCCATCGTCCACCACCGTGGTGATGAGGCCCATGCGGTGGGCTTCGCCCGCAGCCAGCAGCCGGCCGCCGTAGAGCAGATCCTTGGTCCGTCCGGGGCCGATCCGCAGCGACATCCGGGTGGCAAAGGTGGGCGGGACCAGCAGGCCCAGCCGGCCGATGGGCATGCCGATCCTGGCCGACCGGCCCACCAGCTGGAGGTCGCAGGCCAGCGCCAGCTGGCAGCCGGCGCCGGCCGCGAAGCCCTCCACCACGGCCACGGTGGGGGCCGGGAGGTCCTCGATGGCCTGAAGCGCGGCTTCCATGCCGGCGAAGCTTGCGCTGACGTCTTCCGGCGTGGCCCCGTCCCACTCCCGCAGGTCGGAGCCCGCGCAGAACACCCCGCCCCGGCCCAGGACCACCACCGCCCGCAGCTCCTCGCGGCTTGCGAGCGAAACGGCCGCGCGTTCCAGGGCGGCCCAATCGTCCCGCCGCAGGACGTTGAGCCGCTGGCCCGTCCCGAGGGTCAGGGTTGCGACGGGACCGTCGCCACCCAAAGCTATTTCGCCACCCGGGGTGACGGTGTCAAGGTCCACTTGGCTGGTGGGCGTCACTGGACCGCCCCTTCCTGGCGCAGGGATGCGATCCGGCTCCCGCTGAAGCCCAGGCCGGCGAGGATGCCGTCCGTGTGCTGGCCCAGCAGGGGAGGGGCCGTCCTGACCGTGGCGGGGGTCCGGGACAGCCTGACAGGGCAGCCGACCATGCTGAGTTCCCCTTCCGTGGGGTGCTGCACCTTCGCCACCATGCCGCGTGCAATGACCTGCGGATCCGCGAGTGCCTGGTCCACGGTCTGGATGGGGCCGACGGGCACGCCGGCGGCATCCAGCTCCCTGATCCATTCGTCCGTGGTCCGGGTGCGCATGATTCCCTCGAGGAGGGGGATGAGGGCGTCCCGGTGCGCCACTCTGTCCGGATTGCCCGCGAACCGTGGATCCGCGGCGAGGTCCGATCGGCCGATCGCGTGGGCGAAGCGCCGCCACAGGCCGTCATTGCCCACGGCCACCATGGCGAATCCGTCGGCCGTCTCAAACGCCTGGTAGGGGACGATGGTGGGGTGCGCGGATCCGTGGCGCCGGGGCGTGCGGCCGCTGGCGAAGTAGCCGCTGGACACGTACGTCAGCCAGGACACGGAACCGTCCAGCAGGCTGATGTCCACCCACTGGCCGCGCCCCGTGCGGCCCTTCTCGTGAAGCGCCGCGAGGATGCCTATGGCGGCCCACATGCCGGCCGTGAGGTCGGCGCTGCTGACGCCCACCCTGACAGGCGGCCCGGCCGCCTCGCCGGTCACGCTCATGATGCCGCTGCGGGCCTGGGCGATCGCGTCGTAGCCGGGGCGGTGCGCATCCGGCCCCGTCTGGCCGTACCCGCTGATGGAGGCGTAGACCAGGCCCGGGTTCAGGCCGGACAGTTCGTCATAGCCCAGGCCCAGGCGGGCGGCCGTGCCGGGCCGGAAATTTTCCACGAGCACGTCCGCCTTCAATGCCAGCTCCTTCACGGCGGCAAGGCCGTCGGGGGACTTCAGGTCAACGGCCAGGCTGCGCTTGTTGCGATTGACGGACAGGAAGTAGGCTGCCTCCTCGCCCTGGAACGGCGGCCCCCACTGGCGGGTGTCGTCCCCGTGCCCCGGCTGTTCGACCTTGATGACATCCGCGCCAAGATCCGCCAGGGTCATGGTGGCGAACGGGCCGGACAGGATGCGGGTCAGGTCCAGCACCACCAGGTCCGCCAGGGCCCCGCCGTCGTCGAGCTGGTCTCCGTGAATCGTCATGCGGCGCTCCTGACGGCCTCGGGGGTGGTGCCCGCCAGGGCGCCCGCGGCCCGGGGAAGCAGGATCAGCGCGGCCATGCTGACCGCCGCGCAGGTGATGATGTAGACGGAAATGGCGGTGGAGTTGCCGTAGTGCGCCAGGAGGGCGGCGGCAATGAGCGGCGCCGGGCCGCCGGCCACCACGCTCGCCAGCTGGTAGCCCAGGCCTGCGCCCGTGTAGCGGATGTCCGCGTCGAAGCCCTCGGCAATGAGTGCTGCCTGCGGGCCGTACTGCATGTCGTGCAGCGCCAGGCTGATGATGATGGCAACGGCGACGAGCAGGGCATTGCCGGTGTTGAGCAAGCCGAAGTAGGGGAAGGCGAACAGGGCCGTCAACACGATGCCCGTCCCGTAGACCTTCCGCCGGCCGAACCTGTCCGAGAGCCGCCCGAAGACGGGGATGCTGATGAGCCCCAGGGCGGCCGCGATGAGCGTGTCGTCCAAAATGGAGTTGCTGTCCAGTTTCAGGTGCTTGACCGCGTAAGTGAGGACGAAGGTGATGAACAGGTAAAACGGTGCCTGCTCGGATGTCCTGACCAGGGCGGAGAGCAGGATCTGCCGCGGCTGGCGCCGGATGGCTTCAAGAATGGGATTCTTGACCACCTTTTGCCCTTTCCGCATGGCCTCAAACTCCGGGCTCTCCACCACCCGGGCCCGCACCCAGACGCCCACCCCGATCAGGACGATGCTCAGGATGAACGGGATTCTCCAGCCGTAGGCGGCAAAGCCCGCGCTGCCTGTCAATCCGGATGTCAGGCGGACGACGCCGGTGGACAGTGCCAGCCCCAGGGGGACTCCCAGCTGGGGCCAGCTGGCAGACAGGCCCCGCCGTCCCTCTTTGCCCCATTCCATGCTGAGCAGCACCGAACCTCCCCATTCGCCGCCGACGCCGATTCCCTGGATGATGCGCAGCAGCACCAGCAGCACCGGGGCGGCCACACCTATGCTCTGCCAGGTGGGCAGCAGCCCGATCAGGACAGTTCCGAAGGCCATGAGGAACAGCGTGGCCATCAGCGTGGTCTTGCGTCCGATCCTGTCGCCGAAGTGGCCGAAGATGGCCGCTCCGACGGGGCGGGCCACGAAGCCCACAAATTGGGTGCCGAACGCCGCCAGGATGCCGGCAAAGGCGGACTGGCCGGGAAAGAACAGGTGCGGGAAGACCAGGGCTGCCGCCGTCCCGTAAAGAAAAAAGTCGTACCACTCAATTGTTGTGCCAACCACGCTGGCCACGGTCGCCCGCCGCGCAGCCTGCTTCCGGGTCACTTCTTGAACTGTCATTGCAACTCCATTGCTCTGATGATTCGGGCTGGGCGCCCGGTGGGACCGAATGTGATGTAGCTAACCATTCCACTGGACTAGCCTCTAGCGCACTGGGTCACTTTGTCAATACCGCCGGCATGTATTCTTGGTGACAGGTGAACGTCATGAGGAGTCAATGGTGAGCGAAGCGGCAGAGGCAGATCCGCTGGGGCGGGTGGCTAAGCCGCGCCTGTACGAGCAGCTGGTGACGCTGCTGCTGGGGTACATTGAGTCTGCCCAGCTGGGGCCGGGGGATCTGCTTCCTGCGGAGCGGGAGCTTGCGCAGCGCCTGGGCGTGTCCCGGGCCACCCTGGTCCAGGCGCTCGTGGCGCTTGAAGTGCTCGGTGTCATCGACGTCCAGCACGGCAACGGCGCCGTACTGGTCTACCGCCCCAGCATTGCCACGGTCATCAAGGGGCTGCGGGAGCACAGGAACCGGCTCCCCGAGATTGTGGAGGCGCGCAGCACCATTGAGGTGAAGCTTGCCGGCCTCGCGGCCGCGCGCCGCACGGACAGCGAAATGGAGGCGATGGATGCGGCGTTGGACGTCATGGCGGCCGAGATTGCCAACGGCGGCAAGGGCCTCAACGGCGACGAGCTCTTTCACCAGGCCGTCACGGCGGCGGCGCATTCAGCGGTGTTGGCACAGCTCATGACGTTCATCGCGGAAATGGTCCTCGAGACGCGCATGGAGTCCCTGGGGCAGCCGGGCCGGCCAGAACAATCCCTGGCTTCCCACCGGAGTATTGCCGAAGCCATCAGGGCCAAGGATTCCAAGGCTGCGGCGGCGGCGATGCAGGCGCATATCGAGCTCGTCTCGGACGTGGACCTGCTCAAGTAGGGGGGCGTCCCGGCGGGGACCGCCGCCCGCCCGCGCGAGGGGGTGACGGCGTCGTGCATCCCATCCTTCCCAACGGCCGGGACGGTGTTTTAGCCTGTCGGGATGGAAGGAATCACGTTCGACCACATGGGTTTCATTGTGCACGACCTGGACGCGGCCGTGCAGTTCTTCCTGGATCTGGGGTTTGTCCGTCGGGGGTCCGCGGAGGTCAGCGGGCGGTGGATGGACAGGGTCATCGGGCTGGACGGCGCGCACGCGAAGATGGTCATGGTGAGCGCGCCGGACGGCAGCGGCCAGATGGAAATCAGCCAGTTCATGGAGCCTGCGCCGGCCGCGGATTATCAGGTGCTGCCCTCCAATGCGCACGGCCTGCGGCACATTGCCTACCAGGTGAAGGACGTGGACGCGGTGGTGGTGAAGGCCGCGGCCGCCGGCTACGGGCTGGTGGGGGAGGTGGTGAACTACGGGGACGTCTTCCGCCTCGGCTACATCCGCGGCCCGGAGGGGCTGATCCTCGAGGTGGCGCAGCCCTTGTGGGAGGGCGCGTAGCTGGCGGCCTGCGAAGCCGCTATCCCGAAATCTCCGGTGAAGTGGCGGCCGGGTTCGAGGCGGGCTGGCCCCCCGCCGGAACGCGCAGGCTCCCGTACCGCTCCATCCGGTGCCACCGCAGGTGCACGCCGGCCACGGCGGTGACCACCGATTGGATCACCACCAGATACATGAGCTGGCGGTACACGAACTGCTGGAGCGGCAGCGTCCACAGCGGCCGGAGCCGTTCATTGTCCAGCCGGAAGGCATAGGCCGCCATGAGGCACTGGACCAGCAGGAAGGCCAGCCAGAGCGCCCCGATGCGGACCGGGTCGAGGAAGATGAGCCCGTAGACGGCAAAGACGTCGACGACGGGCGCAAACAGCGGCAGCAGCACCTGGAAGACCAGGAGGTAGCTCAGTCCGCGGCGGCCCAGCTTGCCGGCCTGCCCGCCCTGCACCATCGCCCCGCGGTGCTTCCACATGGCCTGCAGCGTGCCGTAGCACCAGCGGTAGCGCTGCTTCCACAGCGCGCCCAGAGTGGCGGGCGCCTCGGTCCAGGCCCGCGCGTCCTCCTCGTACACGACGCGCCAGCCGTCGCGGCACAGCGCCATGGTCAGGTCCGTGTCCTCGGCGAGCGTGTCGTCACTGACCCCGCCGACGCCGGCAAGCGCATCGCGGCGGAAGGCGCCGATGGCCCCCGGGACGGTCGGCATGCACTCCGCGACGTCAAACAGCCGCCGGTCAAGGTTGAAGCCCACCACGTATTCAATGTGCTGCCATGCACCGAGCATCCCGCCGCGGTTGGCCACCTTGGTGTTTCCCGATATCGCACCCACCCGCGGGTCGGTGAAAGGCTGGATAAGGGAGTGGACGGTGCCCGGTTCAAAGACCGTGTCCCCGTCCACCATGACCACCAGATTGTGGCTGGCCGCCTCCAGCCCGGCATTCAGCGCCGAGGGCTTGCCGCCGTTCTCCTTGCGGATCACCTTGACGCCGTGCAGTCCCAGGGCGTCGACGACGTCGGCAGTCCCGTCGGTGGAGCCGTCGTCCACGACGATGATCTCCACTGGGTGGCTCGAGGCGGCGATGGACCGAACGGCGGCCTCGATGCCTGCCGACTCGTTGTATGCAGGGACAATCACGGTGACGGGCTCGGTGACCGCCTCGCGGGCCGGCACGTCCACCCGGCGCCGGCCGCTGCCGGCGGCCTTGGTCCGGAGGGCGGCGCGCCGGTGCCTGGCGGCAAAGCCCACCACCAGGAGGGCCCGGATCAAGGTGACGATTCCTGCTGCCAGCAGCGCCCAGGTAATGGCGGTGACAATGAAGTCGCTGAGCCGGATGCCCCAGACGAAGGCCGTGCCGCTGGCCTTCTCCGCCGTCGTGGCCGGACGCATGCTGTCAATGCCCACGGCGCTGCCCACCGAGGTGACGTGGTACCCCTTCGCGGCAAACTGGGACAGGGCGGAGTCGAGGGCGGCGACCGTCTGTGCCCGGTTCCCGCCGCCGTCGTGCATCAGGAGCACCTGTCCGCGGGAGCCGGACGGGGAGAGGTTCCGCTCGATCGCGGCCACCCCGGGACGTCGCCAGTCCTCGCTGTCGATGGTGCTCAGCACGGTGAGGTAGCCCTGGTCCGCCACGGCCTGCATGGCGGACCATGTGCCGTTGGTGACGGCGTTGTTCTCGGAACTGTAGGGCGGGCGCAGCAGGGACGCGGCCTGGCCGGTGATGCCGATGATGGCGCTCTGGGCGCCCTGGACCTCAAGCTGGCGGCGCCAGGCCGGCGCGCTCCCGAGGTCCGTGTGGGTGAGGGTGTGCACGCCGAGCTCGTTGCCGTCGGCGACGATGCGGCGCACCAGGCCGGGGTGGTCGATGGCCGCTGAGCCGACCACGAAGAACGTGGCGTGGACGTGGTGCTTCCGCAGGACGTCCAGGATCTTGGGGGTCCAGACCGGGTCCGGGCCGTCGTCGAAGGTCAGGGCAAGCGTGCGGTCCGGCGGGCTGACGGTCCGGACGGCCCCGCCGCGGGCATCCACCACCGGGCCGCCCCGCGAGACGGCGTGGGGGACGGCACTGGCGGAACTGCCCCCCGCCACCGAGTCGTCGCCGATCCCGGCCAGGTGGTTCATGTACCCCTGCACCACCAGGGCAACGCCCAGGGCGAGGATCACGACCGTCAGGACCAGCCAGTGGGCCCTGACGCTGACGGGGGTGTTGGTGCTGTTCCGGCGGCTGGTCTGGCGGCGCACGCTTACGGGTGCAGGGGAGGGGACGGCCGGGCGGCCCGGCCGGGGGCCGAACCGCTCTTGCCCGGGGCGGTGGGCTGGGCGCTCGGGGCGGCGGCCGGCAAGGTGGGGGCCGCGGGCTGGGGCGTGGGACTGGCGGCGCCCGTGGCAGGGCTCGCAGCCGGGGGCGCTGCGGGGGCGGCGGTCACGGCGGACGTGGCGTCCGGACCCTGGACGGCGGGGGCTGCCGCCAATTGACGTTCACCGACGGGCAGCGCCACCCCATTGGATGACGCCGTCGCTGCAGTTGGCGGGCGATGAGTTGCCGCCGGGGCAGCCGTCGCGGCCGGGGCCGCTGCCCGTGCAGCGGCGGGTGCGGCGCCCAGTGGCAGGAAGGGTGCGGCGGAATTCGGCCCGGCGATGAACGCCACCAGCAGGAGCACGACATAACCCGCCGCCAGCCCAAGGACCCCGAGGCCCATGACCTTGATCCGCCGCAGGCGCCGACCGGATGCGTCGACAAAGATTGGTCCGTGCTGCGGCATGGACAGTGTCCGGTCTGGGGCTTCATGAATAGCTGGCATCAGTCACTGATTCTAGGTGACGGGCAGCCTCTGTCACAAAACGGTAACGATAGAGGTGGCTGGATGCACCTGCTGCCGCGACTCCGACGCCGCCGGGCATGCCGCCGCCTGAGAGCCCAGGGAAATGGGGGACACTTGAGGTTCACCATGACAAGGCGGCACGACAATGCTCACCCTCCGGCAGGACACCGACGGCTTCATCCATATGAGCCGGCACTTCCCGCAAAAGATGGCCATCTCCATCATTTTCACCGACGGCAGCACGGGTGAATATTCCGGCGCCCGGCTCAACGGCCTCTATGACCAGGCCCTGTCCGCGTACCGCCTGGGCAACAACCTGGACGCGAAGGGTTTCGACAGGGTGCCCGCCAAGGTCCACCGCCGCAACGCCGTCGGCCTGGTGCCCGTCAGCGCCGGGATGGGCGGCTGAGGGGCACGGGCGGGCCGGAACGGACGGGCCGGATCGGGCCGCCCGCAGAAACACGGCGGCCGCCTCGGAGCAAATAGTTGAAGCTACAAGTAGTTGGTGTACCTTGAAACTGGCCAATAGTCCGGATTCCCGCTCCCAAGGAGATTGCATGACCCCCACGCTGCGCGACTTTCGCCCGCCCGACTGGACCGCCGAACCTGCTCCCGGGGCAGTGGTGCTCCTGCTCCACGGCTTCGGCTCCCACGAGCACGACCTGGCCTCCCTGGCCCCCGCGCTGGGCCTGAACCTGCCCTGGGCATCGCTCCGCGCACCGATCGAGCTCGGCAACGGCGGGGCGGCGTGGTTCCAGATCACCACGCCCGGCGTCCCCGACGCCGGCCCGGTGGAGCAGGCAACCGACGCCGTCTGGGCCTGGGTGGAGGACAATGTGGACCCCGGTGCCCGCATCGTGCCCATCGGGTTCTCGCAGGGCGGGCTCATGGCCACCCAGCTGCTGCGCACCCGGCCCGAACGCGTGCTGGCCCCCGTGGTCCTGGGCGGCTTCGTGCTGGGCGCGCCGCAGCCGGGAGACGATGCCCTGCGCGCCGCCCTGCCCGCGCTTTTCTGGGGCCGCGGCGCCCAGGACAGGGTCATCGCCCCCGTGGCGATCGCCCGCACCACCGAGTTCCTGCCAGGCCACACCTCGCTGGTGGAGCGCGTGTACCCGGGGCTCGCGCACAGCATCAACAATTCCGAGCTCGACGACGTCCGCGGCTTTCTCGCGGCCGAGGTGGGTGCCGCGGCGGTCGTCGGCGCGTGAGACGTCGGGCCGTGCGGATCAGCCCGCCGATGCGATGACAGGGGCCACCGGGATGGGCTTGGTTCCGGCGGGCACTGCCCGGTGCCCGGCACGCAGCCGCCGAGCCACCTGAAAGTGGTGCTGTTTTCTTCAGGTTCTCCCGATTTCACCCCGGGGTGTCGATCAGGCTGCCGTCCAATCGTCATCTTTGCGAAGCACGGCCACCGGGCAAGCCCGCCGCCGTCGTGCTTGGCACAAGATGCGATGCCGCCCGTGGACGGCATCGCCCCGATCAAGGAGAATGAACCATGCGCTACACACTGCTTTTGCACTACCCGGAAATGGACGCCGGATCACTCGGCGAGGAGGCCCTGGCCGCGGGCCAGCGGGCCTTCAGCAGCTACGCCGCCGCGCTGCACCAGGCCAACGTCCTGATCAGCGCCGAGGTCCTGCAGCCGTCGTCGAGCACCACCACGCTGACCAAGTCCGATGGCGCCCTGCGGGTGCAGGACGGACCCTTCGCCGACACCAAGGAGCAGCTGGGCGGGACGTTCGTAATTGACGTCGCGGACCTGGACGCCGCCATCGAGTGGGCGGGAAAGGCCCCGTCCGTGGACTGGGGCGCCGTGGAGGTCCGCCCCGGGGCCACCTACACCGTGGACGGTGCCTGGAGGCCCAACGCATGACGTCCCCGGAGGCGCGGACCGCGGCGAGGCAGGCAGCCGAGCACGCGGCCCGGGCCTCCTACGGCCGCCTCGTGGCCCTGCTGGCCGCCTCCACGGGCGACCTTTCGCTCGCGGAGGACGCGCTTTCCGCCGCCTTTGAACAGGCGCTGGTCAGCTGGCCGACCGGCGGCGTCCCCGCCAATCCTGAAGGGTGGCTGCTCGCGGTGGCGCGCAACAGGCAGCGCGACACGTGGAAGTCGGCCTCGAGCAGGACGACGCGCCCGCTCGAGGATGCAGCCTTGGGAGGAGGTCCCGCGATGGCGGCCCTGGACGATCTCGACCTTGACGCCATTGGCGACAAGCGCCTGGAACTTCTGTTCACCTGTGCCCACCCTGCCATCGACGCCTCGATCCGGACGCCGCTGATGCTGCAGGTGGTTCTGGGGTTCGACGCCGCCAGGATCGCCGCCGCCTTTGCGGTCCCGGCCACGGCGATGGCGCAGCGGCTGGTGCGGGCCAAGAAGCGCATCAAGACAGCCCGGATCCCCTTTACGGTCCCGGGCAGGACCGACATGCCGGGGCGGCTGCCCGCCGTGCTGGAAGCCATTTACGGCTGCTATGCGCTGTCCTTCGCCGACGCCCCGGATGTGCCCGGTGGATCCGACGCCGAGGACCTGGCCGGCGAGGCACTCTACCTCGCGGTGACACTGGCCGCCCTGCTGCGCACCGAGCCCGAAGCGTGGGGGCTGGCTGCCCTGATAACGCTTTCGCAGGCCCGCGCGCCTGCGCGCGGCGGACCGTTTATCCCCCTTGAAGAGCAGGACACCTCGCTGTGGGACGCCCGGCTCATTGCCGAAGGCGGGGCCCACCTGCGGCGGGCCGCTGCGGGCGGAGCCGCCGGACGCTTTCAAATGGAAGCTGCCATCCAGGCGGTGCACTGCGACCGCGCAAGGACGGGCCGGACCGACTGCCCTGCCCTGCGCACCCTGTACACGGCCCTCGAGGCGGTCGCTCCCAGCCTCGGGGCCCGGGTGGCGCTGGCGGCGGTCATCGGCAGCACTGAATCGCCGGCCGCGGGATTGTCCGCGCTGGACGCCCTCCGCGACCTACGCGAGGGAGAGGGACCGGCCGGAGCGTCCGCCGTCGAAAGCTTCCAGCCCTATCTGGCCACCAGGGCGGAGCTGCTGGCGCGCGACGGCCGTCCGTCCGAGGCGGCGGCAGCCTTTGCCGCCGCGGCGGAGGCGGCCCCGCAGCCCGTCGTCCGCGAGTACCTGTGGCAGCGGGCCGCCGGACAATGGCCTAACAGCCAGGGTCGTGACAATGGACCAGCCCCGCTGCCGCTACGCTGATCCCATGACAGCGTTGAAAGTGTTCGGACTGGACATCGACAAACTGGCCGGCGGGCGCCACGGCCACTACGCGATCGAGGAAACCGCGCGCGTGCACCCGCGCACCCGCAGGGCCTTCCGCTGGGTCAACTGGATCCTGGGACTGGAGGTGCTGGTGGGCTTCAGCGCCATCCTCATTGCCCTGGTGCTGGAGACCCGCGGCACGCCGGTGGGCTTCGCCGTGTGGTTCCGCGGCGTGGTGGTCCTGCTCATGACGCTGACACTGTTCTTCTTCGCCTGGCGGGCCGGGCAGGGCTACTACTGGGGCTACCAGCGGCTGCGGCTGTTCAGCCAGATCTTCCCCGTCATCACCCTGGTGGTGGCCACCATCCCGGGCCTGTATCCCTACTGGATGGTGGTGGAGCAGATCATCTTCGCCGTCCTGATGATCGGGGTCGCCGACTTCCTCACCAGCGACCACATGCGCGACGCCTACCCCAGCCCCAGGCGGCTCGCGGAGCGCCCCCCGGGCTGAGGGCGCCGACGACGCCGGCTCCCGCCGCCAGGTGGGCGGCGCGAGGGAGCCGGCGTGGCGGCGTCGTCCATTCCGTGGCGTCCGCCGACCACCCCGCCAGCCTAGAACGTGGCCGCGTCGATCACGAAGCGGTAGCGGACGTCCGAGGCCAGGACGCGCTCGTAGGCTTCATTGATCTTGCCGGCCGGGATGACCTCGATCTCGGCGCCGAGGCCGTGTTCGGCGCAGAAGTCGAGCATCTCCTGCGTTTCGCGGATGCCGCCAATCGCGGACCCGGCAAAGGACCGGCGCCCGCCGATCAGGGAGAAGACTTGCACGGGCAGGGGTTCCGGCGGGGCACCCACGTTGACCAGTGCGCCGTCGAGCGCGAGGAGCTGCAGGTAGGCGTTGATGTCGATGGCCGCGCTGACGGTGTTGATGATCAGGTCGAAGCTCCCGGCCAGGTCGGCAAAGGTCGTTTCGTCGCTCGTGGCGCGGTAGTGGTCGGCGCCGAGGCGCAGCCCGTCCTCCTGCTTCTTCAGCGACTGGGACAGGACGGTGACCGTGGCGCCCATGGCGTGGGCGAGCTTGACGGCCATGTGGCCCAGCCCGCCCAGGCCGATGACCGCGACATTCTTCCCGGGCCCGGCGCCCCAGTGCCGCAGCGGCGAATAGGTCGTGATGCCGGCGCAGAGCAGCGGGGCGGCGACGTCCAGGTCCAGGCCCTCGGGAATGCGGACCACAAAGTTCTCCGTGACGACCACGTGGGTGGAGTAGCCGCCCTGCGTGATGGTTCCGTCGCGGTCCACCGCCCCGTAGGTGCCGGTGTTGCCCTTGAGGCAGTACTGCTCCTCGCCGGCCACGCAGTTGGCGCACTCGCCGCAGGAGTTCACCATGCAGCCCACGCCCACCCGGTCGCCGACTTTGTGCCTGGTGACTTCCGGGCCGATCTCGGTGACGATGCCGGCGATCTCGTGGCCCGGCGCCAGCGGGTAGCCCTGCGGGCCCCAGTCGCCGCGGACCGTGTGGATGTCGGAATGGCAAATGCCGGCGAACTTGATCTCGATGAGGACGTCGTGCGGACCCACGTCGCGTCGTTCGATGGTGGTGGGGATGAGTGCGCCCGTGGCGGACGGGGCGGCGTAGGCGTTGACGGTCAACATGGTTTCTCCTGGTATTGATGGGAGGGGGTGATCGGGGAGGGAGGTCCGCAGCAGCGGTTCCCTGCGAATATCCAACACTACTTACGCTACGTCGGTTCGCCCATGCCGTGGGAGGGTCTGTCATTCCCTGTCAGCGGCGTCACACCTGGGGCTCCTCGCAGTCGTCCACCAGGGCAGGTCCTTACGAGGCGCTGGTGAGCCTGGCCCGCATCGTTCCGCCGGCCCTCAGGTCTCCCGAGACGTCGCCGGTCCAACGCGCAGGCCGTTCGGGTTCGGTCAATGCCGACCACAAATCCGCAATGGTCGTGTCGTAGACATCCTCCCTCCTGATCGTTCCCCTGCCGTTCTCCGCGCGCATGCTGCCGACGACGGCACTGCCGTGGTGCTGGGTTGTCATGGTGTCTTCCCGTGCCCGTGTTTTCCTGCGTCAATTTCGGTGTGCAGGGCTCCCATGCGCTGCCCCACAGATTTCGGTACTGGCCGGGCCAGGCGTCGACGCCTGCGAGGGGCCGTCCCTGAGCACATCCAGCATTGTTCGCCGGCTGTCGTCCAGGGCATGCAGAGTCGGGACGGGACAACAATCTCCATTGGACGTGGGGTGGAGTAGTTTGGATTCATGACGTGCTCCACCTTGACGGCCGGCCTGGTGGGAGCACCTTCCCGCGAAGGGGTGGCCCGCCGTGCCGCCTGAGGCCGTGCCGGCCGCGGACGCCAGCCGGCTGCGCCGCCGGGGCTTCGCGCTCGAGGGGATCACCTTGGGCTGGAACGTGATTGGCGTCGTCGTACTTGCGCTTGCCTCGATTACGTCCGGATCCGTGGCTCTGGCGGGGTTTGGCCTGGACAGCCTTATCGAAATCGGTGCCAGCACCGTGGTGATCTGGGAACTGTCAGGCAGCGGTGAACGGCGGCAGGTGATCGCACTGAAACTCATTGCGGGGGCATTCCTGTCGCTGGCCCTGTATCTGCTCCTTCAATCCGGTGCCGCGCTCGTCCTGGGGCACCGCGCCGCGCCGAGCCCGCAGGGGATTGGCTGGACGGCCATCACCGCGGTGGCCATGTTTTCCCTGGCGGCCGGCAAGGCACGCACCGGCAGGACGCTCGGAAACCCGGTGCTGGCAGCCGAGGGCCGGGTGACGTTCATCGACGGTCTCCTGGCCACGGCCGTGCTGACCGGCGTGTTGCTCGACGACCTGGCGGGCTGGTGGTGGGCCGATCCCGTGGCAGGCCTGGTCATTGTCTACTATGCGGTCCGCGAGGCCTGGCACATCCTGAGGCACATGCACTGACCGCCGGTGGCCGAAATGTGGGCCCGGCGCTGAAGGTCCCGTCCATTTCGACCCGCCCCCTGAGCCGGTCGCGGCCGGACCGGTGCATCACGGATCGCGGTTGGTGCGTCATGATCCATGCACTCTGGCAGCCGCCGGGGACGCTCCAATCAAGGGCTGTCGTCAACCTGGCGCCGCCAACGAACAACGTCAGGATCCCAAAGGAAAAACCATTCACAGTAAGTACATGGGCACGCAACGCGCCTACCCGCGGTCTCCACAGCAACACGCAACACACTCGCCGGACGGTCCCATGGCTGGCTGAACAGGTGGTCCCACGAACGAGGCAAAAAATGTGGACTGCCGTGGTTCCGTCCTCCTGGCAGGTGACAACCGTCTTGCAGGTGACAACCGTCGAAATCCGTCGTTTACCCGTGGGTGGTCGTGGGCCCTGGGAGCAAATGATGTCGATGAAGCCTCGGGCTTGATATGCCGATCGGTTGCTGGACGATTGACGATGCCGGAATTACACTATGGGGCATCTTTTCATCTTCTGTTTTGGACTGCGCGGCCTGATGCAAGGGGTGAGTCAAAATGGACAATCGATGCTCTTCAAAGGTGGATCCGAAATTTCTGGGAAAGGTCGAGGAATCCCCTGTTGATCGGATCTGGTGTCTGAGGTGCGGTACAGACGAGTTTATTCTCGTTGAGCGAGCCCGGTGGCGTATGCGCCGCGGGGAGGGCTTCTGGGACGTTGACTACTTCTGCACCAAGTGTGACAGCTTCTACGGGCATGTCGTCCGGGATGCGGAGGTCACTCCCACGTTTATGGCAGCCATTGCAGCCATTCAAGACTGAACATCGACGACACTGAACATCGACGACGAAGGATCTTGCCTGAAGGTCCCGACCCCGGCGGGGTGGCTGAGCATGACCGTGGCCCCTTCGCGGGCCAAGTTTCCCGCGCCACCGGAATGTGGCGCACTGGCGCATCACCATGTGGACACGTTTTCCCCGGCTTTGGCCACTGGCCGGGCCATTATTGGAGCGCAGGGTTGCCTGTCTTGTTCCGGGTTTGCCGTGGCGCGGCCCCGGGGTTGGCGGTCGTGTTCGAGAGTTTTGCCCGGAGTGCCTGGTTTTCGGCCTCCAGGCTCAGGACGAGGCGGATGCCGGAGAGGTTGAGCCCTTGGCCGAGCAGTTCCGCGATCCGTCGCAGGGTCACCAGGTCCTCCTCGCTGTAGCGGCGCGTGCCGCCTTCGGTGCGCCCCGGTTCCAGCAGCCCCCTGCGTTCGTAGAGCCGGAGGTTTTGCTGGCCTGTGCCGACGAGTTCTGCCGCGACGGAGATCGCATACACGCCACCTGTGTTCGGATTGAGTGCCACGATAGTCCGCTCCTTAGTTGCCATCCTTGATTGCTGGAAGAAATGCCCCTTGCATCAGTATGCCTGTCGTGTTATAAAAAATCTATGCCAGTCACGATAGGTCGTGGCGGGCATGCGAGAACTGAACACCAGA
>NZ_JAAMFM010000033.1 GCF_013376105.1 Arthrobacter wenxiniae | reverse complement strand
AGGCACGATCGACCCCGGCACACCCCGCCAGGCCGCCGAAAAATACGACCTGAACAACGTCAACGCCGGCACCACCGGCAACGCCGGAGGCGACAGCTAAACCCCAACACCTCCCCCGTGGCTGGGCCCGTCGAAACCCCGGAGCGGGCGGGGATAGATTGGATGCCATGGTGAACACGACGGCGGTCCTGCTGGCGGCGGGGGCCGGCACCCGGCTGGGGCGCGGGCCCAAGGCCTTGCTGCCCTTCAGCGGCCGCACACTTGTGGAGCATGCGGCCGCCGTCCTGCGGGACGGCGGCTGCAGTGGCGTTGTGGTGGTGGTGGGTGCCGGGGCCGCGGAGGTCGCCGCACTTCCGGGCCTGGCCGGCTGCCGGCTGGTGCCCAATGAGGACTGGGCGTCCGGCATGGGCGGCTCGTTCCGCCTGGGCGTGGCCGCGGCCGCGGGCAATTCGCCGGGCAACACCGTGCTGGTGGCCCTGGTGGACCAGCCCGGCGTCACGGCGGCGCTTGTGTCGCGGCTGATTGCCGCGCACCGCCCGGGCCGGGTCACGGCCGCAGGCTACCCGTCCGGCGCCCTGTCCCCGGACAGTCCCGGCCTGCACCGCGGCCACCCCATCATCTTCGACCCGGCCCTGGCATCCAGGGCGGCTGCCGCCTCAAAGGGCGACGCCGGGGCCCGGGACTTCCTGCGCGCCCACCCCGGGCTCATCGACCTGGTGGACTGCGGCGACCTTTTCGACGGCGCCGACCTGGACACCGAATCCGACCTGCACCTGCTAAACGGCCACCTGGCTTCGCCGGTCCACGATCACGCCCGCAAGCAAAGCTAAGCTGCCAGCCTGCCTGCCTGGCCTGCGCCCGGGTGCCAGGTTGCCGGAAGGCTGCGTTGCCGACACCGGTTCACCGCGATCGCGCCGCGCTATGGCCGCGGCTCCAGCACGGGCACCGGGGGTGCGGCAGCCCCTGCAGCGGCTGCGGCCTTCAACCCCAGGTAGATGACATCCCGGGCCAGCGGCAGCCGGGTGAACCGGACGCCGGTGGCATTGCGGATGGCGTTGGCCAGCGCCGGCGCCACCGGGTTGAACGGGCTCTCGCTCATCGACTTGGCGCCCAGCGGCCCCAAGGCGTCATGGGTGACGGCAAAATAGACCTCGCTGCGCGGCACGTCAGCAAAGGTGGGGATGTGGTACTGGCGCAGGATGTCCGTCGTCACGGCGCCGTCGGGCCCCACCAGCACCTCCTCATAGAGGGCGGCGCCCAGCGCCTGGGCAATGCCGCCCTCGACCTGTCCCCGGCACTGCCGCGGGTTGACCACCACGCCGGCGTCCGCCGCCTGCACGCTTTGGAGGATCCGCAGCTCCCCCGTGCCGGTGTTGACGGCCACGCGGAAGCCATGGACGTTGAACGCCACCGAGCGGGGCGTGCCGCCCCAGCGCCCCTCCGTCCGCAGCGTGCGCCCGGCCGCGGCGGCCAGCGCAAAAACGCGGGAAAGCGGCAGCAGCACGCCGCCGCAGTCCACGGCCCCCGGCACCAGGCGGCACGCGGCAACATCCGCCCCCGCCCCGTCCGCGGCAACCTTGAGGATCTCCGCGGCCAGGTCCTGGGCGGCAAGCAGCGTCGCCTTGCCGGCCACCACGGTGCCGGTGGAGCCGAACGCGCCGGTGTCGTGCTCCGTCAGCGCCGTGTCCGACTGGCGCACCTCCACCAGTTCCGCCCGGCTGTTGAGCGCCGTCGCCGCCAGTTGGGCGTGCACGGTGGTGGTGCCGTTGCCAAATTCGGCCGTACCCACGCTGGCCCTGAACGTGCCGTCGGCCAACAGCTGCAGCACGGAATGGGCAAAGTGCCCGCGCGGCGGCACGGTGTCAATCATGGACAGCGCAGTGCCCGTCCCCACGGCCCACTCCGGCCCCAGCTCCCCGAGCCCGGCCTCGCGATACCGCTCGGCCCCTCGCCGCAGGGCGTCCGCCACGAGCTCCACGCACTGGTCCAGCCCGTAGCTGCCAAAGTGGACGTCCGCCTCGGGCTCGGGGGAGGTCGACAGCATGGGGTTCCCGGCACGGATCATGTTGCGCCGCCGGAACTCCATGGGATCCATGCCCAGGCCCGCTGCCAGCTCGTCCATGGCCGACTCCACCGCAAAGAACATCTGGCTCAGCCCGTACCCGCGGAACGCGCCGGCGGGCACCGTGTTCGTGTAGACCGCCCGGGCGTCCACCTTCTTGTTGGGGCACTGGTACACGGCCAGGGACTCCCCGCAGCCGTGGAACATGACGCCGGGGGCGTGGTTGCCGTACGCGCCGGTGTTGGTCACCACGTCCACGGCCAGCGCCGTCAGCGTGCCGTCCCGCCTCGCCCCGGCCCGCAGCCTGATGGTGAAGGGGTGCCGGGTGGTGGACGCGGTGAGCTGCTCCGTGCGCGTGTATTCCAGCTGCACCGGCCGCTTGAGCGCCAGGACGGCGAGCGCCACGACGTCCTCCGTCAGCATTTCCTGCTTGCCGCCAAAGCCGCCGCCCACCCGGCCCGCCACCACGCGCACGTCCTCCTCCGCCAGGCCAAAGACGCGGCACAGCGCGCGCCGGGTCAGGAACGGCGTCTGCGTGGACGATCTCACGTGCAGCCGGCCCTCCCGGTCCAGGTGCGCGATCGACGCGTGGGTCTCCAGCGCCGTGTGCTGCACCCGCTGCGTCCTGTAGCTTTCCTGATGGACGACGTCGGCCGCCGCCAGCCCCGCTGCAACGTCGCCGAGCTCGGAGTGCAGCTCGGCGACGATGTTCCGTGCGGGGTCGCCAATGCGGCTGGCCGCACCGTCCTTGTCACCGTGCACGGCCGGGGCGCCGGGGAGCAGGGCCTCCTCGGGGTCGAAAACGGCGGGCAGCACGTCATAGCCGACCACCACGGCGCGCACGCCGGCCTCGGCCGCCTGGACGGAATCTGCCACCACGGCGGCCACGCGCTGGCCCACGTGGCGCACCACCGAATCCAGCACCAGGGTGTCGTCGGGGTCGTCCGTGTACAGCTCATGCTGGGCCGTGGAAAACAGCTGCTGCGGGGAGTCCAGGTGTGTGAACACGGCATGCACGCCGGGCAGCCGCAGGGCCGCCGACGCGTCTATGGAGGTGATCCGCGCATGGGCGTGCGGGGAGCGGACCAGCTTCATGTGCAGCAGCCCCGGATAGTCGGCGGGGTCGACGTCGAGCGTGTAGCGGGCGGTGCCCGTCACCACGGCGGGTCCGGCGGGCGCGCCCTGGTTGGCGCCCACCTGGCCCGATAGGGGGCGGCCGGCAGAAGTGCCGTCGCCCGCCGCATGGCCGCAGGCCTCCGCCGCCGCCGTAGACCCTGTCTCCGTGGACACGCCCAGGACCGCATCCCCGATGGCGCGGTAGCCCGTGCAGCGGCACAGGTTTCCCTTCAGGTTCCGGGGGAGGTCTTCCTTGTGGGCGTCCTCGAAGGTGGCGGCCGTCATGAGCATGCCGGCGGTGCAGAAGCCGCACTGGAAGCCCTGCGCGGCCAGGAACTGTTCCTGCATTGGATGCAGCCCTTCGCCGTCGGCCAGGCCCTCGACCGTGGTGACGGCTTTTCCCTGGGCCCGGACCGCCGGGTAGATGCAGCTGTGCACCGGCGTGCCGTCCACGTGCACCGTGCAGGCGCCGCAGTCGCCTCCGTCGCAGCCTTTTTTGACGCCCAGCAGGCCTTCCTCGCGCAGGAAGGTGCGAAGGCACTGCCCGGGCCGGGGCTCGTTGGCGTGCGGCGTGCCGTTGATGTCCATGGCCATGGTTCAGCCCCCTTCGCTGGTGGTTTGAGCCGAGGCGCCAAGCAGTTCGGCCCGGATTTCCTCGGCCAGCCGGTAGGTCATGTCGCGGCGCCACTGCGGCAGGCCGTGAATGTCGTCGTGGTACAGCTCCACGGGGATGGCGGCGTCCAGGGCACGGCGCAGGGCCGCGGCACCCAACCCCGCGGCACCCAACCCGGCAGCGCCCAACCCGCCAGCGCCGGCGGCCGCGAAGCGCAGCTGGACCGGGCGCCTGGTGGAGGCGGTCACCGTCAGGACCAGTCCGCCGTCGTGCGGTGCGCGGCCGATCACGAGGACACCGGAGCGGCCCAGGTTGCTCAGCGAGAGCCGCCGGAACGCCACGCGGGATTCCAGGGCGGCCGCGGGCAGGTGGATGCTGCGCAGGAGTTCGCCCGGGGCCAGGCTGGTGCGGGCGTCGCCCACCACCAGCTCCGCCACGGGGACATGCCGGCTGCCGCCGCCGGGCTCCAGGACCGTGGCCACGCCGTCGAGGGCGGCGCACAGCGAGGTCATGGGTCCGGCAGGCAGGGCCGTGCAGATGTTGCCGCCCACCGTGGAGGCGTTCCAAATCTTGAATGACGCCACGAACGAGTCGCAGCACGGCCGCACCAGCTCCAGCCCCGTCCAGCCGGCCGGCACCCCGGGGCGGTCCGGCAGGGCGTAGAGCTCGGCGATCTTGCACGTGGCGGCCAGCTCGATGCCGTCGGGGGTGACGGTGACGGGTTCCCAGCCGGCCTCCGTCAGGTCCAACAGGCGGCGCAGCGTGGTGCTGCCGTAGGAAAACAGCACGGTGCCGCCGGCCAGCCAGGCGTCCCCGGGACGCCAGGCGGCGGGGTCCGTTGTGGGAACCACTGCCTCGATGGTGTTCATGTCCATGGGAACCTCCTGGGTGGATGGACGGTTTGTGCGGATGTAGGGCCGGGCCCCGCGGGACCCGGCCCGGCGCCGGCTAGTGGATCCCGAGGAGCTGCTGGATGGGACCGATGCCGAAGTACACCACAAAGGCGGCGGCCACGCCCCACATCAGCGCATGGATCTCGCGGCCCCTGCCCTGGACCACCCGGATGATCACGTAGGCGATGAACCCGGCGCCCAGGCCGTTGGCGATCGAGTATGTGAACGGCATCAGGATGAAGGTCAGGAATGCGGGGATGGCGATCCCGTAGTCGCTCCAGTCGACCTTGCGGACCTGCGAGGCCATCATGAATCCGACGATCACCAGGGCGGGCGCCACGGCCTCGAACGGGAAGATTGCCACGAGGGGCGCAAAGAACGCCGCCAGCAGGAACAGACCGCCCGTGACCAGGCTGGCCAGACCGGTGCGTGCGCCCTCCGCTATGCCGGCCGCCGACTCGACAAAGATCTCATTGGCGGAAACGGAGCCGAACCCGCCGGCCATGGAGCCCGCCGCGTCGACCAGCAGCACCCGGTTCGCGTTCTTCATGTTGTTGTTCTCATCCACCAGGCCCGCCTCGCTGGCCAGCCCGGTCATGGTGCCCATGGCGTCAAAAAATACGCTGAGCAGGATGGTGAAGGTCAGCAGCAGGGCGGACATGAGCCCCAGGTGGGCGAAGGCGCCAAAGAGGTCCACCCTGCCGATCAGGGACAGGTCCGGGAGGGAAAAGAACGTGCCGGGTACGGCCGGGACCATGAGGGACCAGCCGGAAGGGTCGCCCTGGCTCGAGGCCGTGTGGGTGAAGAGCTGGATTGCCATGGCAAAGAGCGTGGAGGCGACGATGCCGATCAGGATCCCGCCCTTGACCTTGCGCACCACCAGGATGATGGTCAGCACCAGACCGAACACAAACACGAGCGTGGGCCAGCCCAGCAGCTTCCCGTCCTGGCCCAGCTGCACCGGCACCGTGGTGTGCGCGGCGTCCGGGATGCGGCGGACAAACCCGGCGTTCACGAGCCCGATGATGGCGATGAACAGGCCGATCCCCACCACGATGGCGGTCTTCAGCCCGGCCGGGACGGCCCGCATCACGGCCTCCCGCAGTCCGGAGATGACCAGCACGAACATGACGATCCCGGCAATGAGCACCAGTCCCATGACCTCCGGCCAGGTCAGGTTCCTGGTGGTGGCGATGGTGGCCGAGACGAAGGCGTTCACGCCCAGCCCGGCGGCGAGCGCAAAGGGGTACTTGGCCCAGGCCCCCATCACAATGGTGGTCACGCCGGCCACGACGGCGGTCACGGCCGCCACCTGCGGTATGCCCAGCGTGTGGCCGGAGCCGTCCGCCGAGCTGAGGATCAGCGGGTTGAGGACCACGATGTAGCACATGGCGAAGAACGTGGCCAGGCCGCCGCGGAATTCGCGCAGGACGTTGGAGCCGCGCGCCGTGATTTCAAAGTAGCGGTCAATGGAGTGCCAGAGTCCGCGCCGGGGCGCCGCCTGGGCGGAGCCTTCGGGTTTCACAGTTTCCTTGCCGGCCCCATCTTGCCCGGTCTTGTTCAAGAGTGACATGTGAGGATCCCCGCCCTAATAGTCAATCCGGGTGGCGAGGCCCGTCCACGTGGTGAACGGGGCCAAGGGGTCGCTGGCGCCGGGCGCCAGCTGCCGCACGGGCATGGGCCGCTGCTCCACGGGGGTGTCGAAGTAGTCGTAGAAGACGGCGTCGTCGAAGCCTGCCCTGGCGGCGTCGTGCCGGTCGGCGGCGTAGAACACCCTGTCCACGCGGGCCCAGAGGGCCGAGGCCAGGCACATGGGGCAGGGCTCGCAACTGGTGTAGAGGGTGGCGCCGGAGAGGTCGAAGGTGCCGAGCGCCGTGCAGGCACTCCTGATGGCGGTGACCTCGGCGTGCGCGGTGGGGTCGTTGTTGGCCGTGACGCGGTTGATGCCCTCAAAGGCCCGCCCGTCCGCCGTGACGATGACGGCGCCGAATGGCCCGCCGTGGTCCAGGACGTTGGCCACAGCCAACTCCACTGCCCGGGCCAGGTGGTCCTGGCCGCTATGACTGGTATTCATGGTGACTTCCTTGTCACTTGTGAGCACCCGGTTGTTCAGGTCCTTGCGGGAGGCCCGGGGGCCTCCATGTACCGGTGTGCACTTGGTTGGGGATTCAAGATACGCCCGGTAGATAGCGGCCCTTCGAGGGGCGCCCGCCATAGACTTGATGAAGACACTAACACCCGGATGTGAGACAGGCAACAGTTTTTTGGAAACTCGTTATCGCATCATGAAATCGGCGGGCCGTTGACATCCCGTCCGGCCGTCGCCTAGGTTGAAACCGGGCCGCCACGTCGGCCCGCCTGGATCAGCAGACAGGCCAACACTGAGCTGGCACCCGCAAGGTGCCGGCTTTTTTTGTTGGCCGACAGCGGGACGCCCCCTCCAACCGCAAGGATCCACACCGTGAATCAAGCCCACGCCAAGCAGCGCCTGTGGCTGAAGAACCCGCTCGCCGCCTTTACCGCCAATGACCTCGACGCCGGCGGCGGGGTGGTCATTTCCGGCGGCACCATCGCCGAGGTGGTGGGCACCGGCAAATCACCCGCCGTGCCGTGCGAAGAGGTGTTCGACGCCGGCCGGCACGTCATCACGCCGGGCCTGGTCAACACCCACCACCACTTTTACCAAACACTTACCCGCGCCTGGGCGCCCGTGGCCAATGCCGAGCTGTTCCCGTGGCTGAAGAACCTGTACCCCGTATGGGCGCGCCTGACCCCCCGGGACCTTGAACTGGCCACCACGGCGGCCCTCGCCGAGCTGCTCCTCTCCGGGTGCACCACGGCCGCCGACCACCACTACCTGTTCCCCGGCGGCCTCGAGGAGGCCATCGACATCCAGGTCCAGGTTGTGCGTGCACTGGGCATGCGGGCCACCCTCACCCGGGGCTCCATGTCCCTGGGCGAGGACGACGGCGGATTGCCGCCGCAATCGACCGTCCAGGACCCGGAGGTGATCCTGGCCGACAGCGATCGGCTCGTGGCCGCCTACCACGAACGCGGCGAGGATGCCGTCATCCAGATAGCGCTGGCGCCGTGCTCACCGTTTTCCGTCACCCGCGACCTCATGGCGGAGAGCGCCGCCCTGGCCGAAAAATTGGACGTGCGGCTGCACACGCACCTGGCCGAGACCCTTGACGAGGAGGACTTTTGCCGCGGGCGCTTTGGCCTGCGCACCGTGGACTACCTGGAGAGCGTGGGCTGGCTGACAGACCGCACGTGGGTGGGGCACGGCATCCACTTTGACGACGCCGAGATCACCCGGCTGGGAGCCGCCGGCACCGGCGTGGCCCACTGTCCGACGTCGAACATGAGGCTGGCGTCCGGCACGGCCCGCATCCTGGAACTCGAGGCGGCCGGCGTCCCGGTAGGACTTGGCGTGGACGGGTCGGCCTCCAACGACGCGTCCAACATGATCCAGGAAGCCCGCCAGGCGCTCTACCTGCAGCGGCTCCGCTACGGCGCCGGCGTCAGCGTGGAGCGGGCGCTGGGCTGGGCCACCCGCGGCTCGGCCCGGGTGCTGGGGCGGGACAGCCTGGGCGAGATTGCCCCCGGCCGCCAGGCAGACCTGGCCCTGTTCATGCTCGACGAGCTGCGGTTTTCAGGCTCCCACGACCCCGTGGCGGCCCTGCTGCTGTGCGGGGCCGACCGGGCGGACCGGGTCATGGTGGGCGGGCAGTGGCGCGTGGTGGACGGGCAGATCCCGGGCCTTGACCTGGGCACGCTCATCGCCGAACACAGCCGCGCGGCCCGCAGGCTGGTGAACGGCGGTTGATCCCCGGCGGTGGCTAGTTGCTGTTCATCTCCGCCGAAATGACGGCGGCGGCGGCCTCCAGCATGGGCACCGCGCGGTCGGCGAACGCCTGGTCGACGCGGGTGACGGGGCCGGAGACGGAGATGGCCGTGGGGGTGGGGGCCTGCGGCACGGCCATGGCGAAGCAGCGGACGCCGAGCTCCTGCTCCTCCTCGTCAATGGAGTAGCCGCGCTGGCGGATCACCTCAAGGTCTGCCAGCAGTTCCTCGATGGTGCCCAGGCTCTTGGGCGTGGGCGTGGGCATGCCCTGGCGGGCGATGATGCCGCGCACGGTGTCGTTGTCCAGCTGGGCCAGGAGCGCCTTGCCGACGCCGGTGTCGTGGGTGTGGGCGCGGCGGCCCACCTCCGTGAACATGCGCATGGAATGCGGCGAGGGGACCTGGGCGATGTAGATGACCATGTCCGACTCCAGGACGGCCATGTTGGCTGTCTCGCCCAGCCGGTCCACGAGCGTCTTCAGCTGCGGGCGGGCCAGCGCGCCGAGCTGCCTGTTGGCGCCCTCGCCCAGCCGGATGAGCCGCGGCCCCAGCGCGTAGCGGCGGTTGGGGAGCTGGCGGATGTACCCGAGGGACACGAGCGTGCGCAGCAGCCGGTGGATGGTGGGCAGCGGCAGGTCCGTGGAGCCGGAGAGCTCGCTGAGCGTCACGTCGCCGCCGGCGTCGGTGATGAGCTCGAGCAGTTCAAACACCCGCTCGACGGACTGAACGCCGCCATTTGCCTTTGCCGCCATTGCCACCACTCCCGGTTGCGTGGGACGCGTGGGCCCCACCTTTTTATCCACATCGTGAAAACTGTGTTTCACTCCTAAAGATACATCACCCCGAGGGATTTGGAACCACCGGTGGGCGGAGCTTGTATTTTCACTAGATAGATAATAATATCCATCATACGAAAACGAAGGTTAATTCCGACAGCCCCACGGGCCCACACAAAGGACATTCAATGGCGAACCCCAGCCCCGGAAACTCCATCACCCTGCGTGTCAGCGCACCCTCCAACTTCACGGTCACCAGTGAACTTGCCGCCGCGGCGGCCGCGGCGGGCGCCGCAGTGACCGCACTGGACGTCACCGAATCCCACCACGGCAGCATCACCGTGGACATCACCGCCAACACCACGGACGACGCGCACGCGGACCGTGTCCGCGACGCCCTTGAGGCGCTCGACGGCGTCTCCGTCCTCCACGTTTCCGACCGCACCTTCCTGATGCACCTGGGCGGCAAGCTTGAGGTCGTCCCCAAGGTGGCCCTGCGCAACCGCGACGACCTCTCGCGGGCCTACACGCCCGGCGTCGCACGCGTCTGCATGGCGATCGCCGAGGACCCCTCCGCGGCCCGCAACCTGACGGTCAAGCGCAACACCATCGCCGTCGTCACCGACGGCACCGCCGTCCTGGGCCTCGGCGACATCGGCCCCGCCGCGGCCCTGCCCGTCATGGAAGGCAAGGCGGCACTGTTCAAGCAGTTCGCCAATGTCGACGCCTGGCCGGTCTGCCTCGACACGAAGGACACCGAGGAGATCATCATGATCGTCAAGGCCCTCGCCCCCGTCTACGGCGGCGTCAACCTCGAGGACATCGCCGCGCCGCGCTGCTTCGAGATTGAAAGGCGCCTCCGCGAGGAACTGGACATCCCGGTCTTCCACGACGACCAGCACGGCACCGCCATCGTGACCCTGGCCGCGCTCACCAACGCGCTGAAGGTGGTGGAGAAGAAGATCGGCGACGTCAAGATCGTGGTGGCCGGCGTCGGCGCGGCAGGCAACGCCATCATCCAGCTGCTCATCGCCCAGGGCGCCACCAACATTGTGGCGTGCGGGCGCAACGGCGCCATCCACCGCAACGAGGAACACAGGGACGCGCACCGCGCCTGGCTGGCCGAGAACACCAACCCCGACAACTTCGACGGCACCCTGCACGAGGCCATGACGGGGGCCGACGTCTTCATCGGCGTCAGCGGTCCCAACGTCATCGGCGAGGAGCAGGTGGCCGCCATGGCCCCGGACGCCATCGTGTTCGCCATGGCGAATCCGACCCCCGAGGTGGACCCGGTCATCGCCGCCAGGCACGCGGCCGTCGTGGCCACGGGCCGCAGCGACTTCCCCAACCAGATCAACAACGTCCTCGCCTTTCCGGGGTTCTTCCGCGGGCTCCTCGATGCCGGCGTGGCCGACATCACCGACGATATGCTGGTCGCAGCGGCCTCCGCCATCGCCAACCGCGTGGACGCATCCGAACTGAACGCCAGCTACATCATCCCCAGCGTCTTCGACCCGCATGTGGCCGGCGACGTCGCCTCCGCCGTGGCTGCCGCGGCAGGAACATCGAACGAAAGGACGCAGTCATGACCGAAATCTCCCTGCCCACAGCATCGGTTGCCGTCACCGACACCACACCCATCCCCCGCGCCGGCGAAATCCTGACTCCGGAAGCCCTGGCGTTCGTCGCCGAGCTGAACCGCCGCTTCAACCCGGCCCGCAAGGACCGCCTGGCCGAGCGCACCGCCAAGCGCGGGCACGTCGCCGCCACGGGCGGCCTGGACTTCCTGCCGGAAACCGCGGACGTTCGTGCCGGTGACTGGAAGGTGGCCCCGGCCCCAGCAGCCCTGGCGGACCGCCGCGTGGAGATGACCGGTCCGGCGTCACCCGCCAAGATGGCCATCAACGCCCTCAACTCCGGCGCGAAGGTGTGGCTGGCCGACCTCGAGGATGCCAGCACCCCGCTCTGGGCCAACGTGGTGGACGCCGTCCTGAACCTGCGCGACGCCGCGCTCGGCACGCTCGCGTACACCTCGCCCGAAGGCAAGGAGTACCGCCTCCGCACGGATGCCCCGCTGTCCGTGGTCGTGGCCCGCCCGCGCGGCTGGCACCTGGAGGAAAGCCACGTGCTGGTCGACGGCGAACCCGCCTCGGGCGCGCTGGTGGACTTTGGCCTGCACTTCTTCCACACGGCCACGCTGCTGCTCGCCAACGGCCAGGGTCCGTACTACTACCTGCCCAAGATGGAAAGCCACCTCGAGGCCCGGCTCTGGAACGACGTCTTTGTGTTTGCCCAGGACTACCTCGGCATCCCGCAGGGCACCGTCCGGGCCACCGTGCTCATCGAGACCATCCCGGCCGCCTTTGAAATGGACGAGATCCTCTACGAACTGCGCGACCACGCCTCGGGCCTGAACGCCGGACGCTGGGACTACCTGTTCAGCATCATCAAGTACTTCCGCGACGCCGGCGCCGCCTTCGTCCTGCCGGACCGCGGCCAGATCACCATGACCGCGCCGTTCATGCGCGCCTACACCGAGCTGCTGGTGAAGACGTGCCACCGCCGCGGCGCCTTCGCCATGGGCGGCATGGCCGCCGTCATCCCCAACCGGCGCGAGCCCGAGGTCACGGCGGCCGCGTTCGAGAAGGTCCGCGCGGACAAGACCCGCGAGGCCAACGACGGCTTCGACGGCTCGTGGGTGGCCCACCCCGACCTGGTCCCCGTCTGCCAGGAGGTGTTCGACGCCGTCCTCGGCGAGCGCCCCAACCAGCTGGACAAGCAGCGCCCCGAGGTCTCCGTCACGGCTGCCCAGCTGTTGGACATCGCCTCCACCAAGGGCACAGTCACCGAGGAAGGGCTGCGCCTGAACCTCTACGTGGCCGTCGCCTACACGGCCGTCTGGCTCTCCGGCAGCGGCGCCGTGGCCATCCACAACCTCATGGAGGACGCCGCCACGGCGGAAATCTCCCGTTCCCAGGTGTGGCAGCAGATCCACAACGCCGTCACCCTCGCCGATTCGGGCAGGACCGTCACCCGCGAACTCGTCACGGCGATCCTGGCCGAGGAGACCGCCAAGCTGCACGGCGAGGTGGGCGACGACGCCTTCGCCAAGTACTACAAGCCCGCCAGCGACCTCATCGCGGACATCTGCCTGTCGGAGGACTTCACGGACTTCCTGACCGTCCCCGCCTACGAACTGGCGGCCGGCTCATGAGCCCGGCCCGGTCCCTCTCGGCGGGCGACCTGGCACAAATAGACGCCTCACTGCAGGCCACGGACCGGCTGCTGGACCGCAACTACCCGGGCGACGACGGCTCCCGCCAACCCGTGCACACCGTCTACGTCCCGGCCGACCGGTTCACCCCGGACCTCGCGGCCGGCTGGGGCCGGCAGGCCCAGGCCGCGGCCGAGGCCCATGGCGGGCTGGAACGCCTGGGCGCCCTGCTGGGCCAGGACGGCGCACTGGCCGCCGGGGTGGCCCCGCGGGTAGCGGCAAAACTGGCGGCGGAACCCATCGAGGACCTGCGTCTGGACTTTGAGGACGGCTACGGCAACCGCGGCGACGAGGCGGAGGACGCCGACGCCGTTGCGGCCGGCAAGGCCGTCGCCGCCGCTGTTGCCGCCGGCACCGCCCCGCCGTTCATCGGCATCCGTATCAAGAGCCTTGAGGCGGCCACCCGGGCCCGCGGACTCCGCACCCTGGACCTGTTTGTCTCGACCCTGGCCGAAGCCGGCGAATTGCCCGACGGACTGGTGCTGACGCTGCCCAAGGTGACCACGGTGGACCAGGTCAAGGCGATGGACTTCGCCGTCGGCCGTCTCGAGGCCGCACACTCGCTGCCCGCCGGCAGGCTCCGCTTCGAGGTGCAGGTGGAAACGCCCCAGCTGATCCTCGGCGCGGACGGCACCTCGCCCGTGGCCCGGCTGGCGCATGCCGTCCCCGGGCGGATCAGCGCCCTGCACTACGGCACCTACGACTACAGCGCGTCGCTGGAAATCGCGGCGCAGTACCAGTCCATGGAGCACCCCGCGGCGGACTTCGCCAAGGAAGTGATGCAGCTGGCCGTGGCCGGCACCGGCATCCGGCTCTCGGACGGCTCCAGCAACGTCATCCCCCTGGGCGACGGCACGGAGGACGCCTGGCGGCTGCACGGCCGGCTGGTCCGCCGCTCGCTGGAACGCGGCTACTACCAGGGCTGGGACATGCACCCGGCACACCTGCCCAGCCGCTTCCTGGCCACCTACGCGTTCTACCGCCAGGGCCTGCCGTCGGCGGCGGCCCGGCTCGCCAACTACGTCTCGCGCACCGAAGGTGCCGTCATGGACGAGCCCGCCACGGCCCGCGCCCTGGCCAACTTCGTCCTGCGCGGGCTGGTCTGCGGCGCCGTCGGCGCGGATGAGGTCCGCGCGTCCACGGGCCTGGACCAAACCCAACTGACCCGGCTGGCCCACCCGCGGCTCGCACCCATTTCCCACTAAGGAGCCATTGATGGGCAAGTACTACTCCCCCCAAGGCGGCCTGCCGCCGCAGACGCACCTCACCACGGAGCGCGCCATTGTCACGGAGGCCTACACGGTCATCCCCAAGGGCGTCATGACGGACATCGTCACGAGCAACCTGCCCGGGTTCACCAACACCCGGTCCTGGATCATCGCCCGTCCGATCTCCGGCTTCGCCACCACCTTCTCGCAGCTGATCGTGGAGATCGGCCCTGGTGGCGGGGCACCGCGCGCCGAGTTCGAGTCCGGCGTCGAGGGCGTCATCTTTGTCACCCAGGGCAGGGTCAACCTGACCCTTGGGGGCGAGCTGCACCAGCTGGAGGAGGGCGGCTACGCCTACCTGGCGGCCGGGGACGCGTGGGGCCTGGAGAACGTCTCCGACGGCGTCGTCACCTTCCAGTGGATCCGCAAGGCCTACGAGCGGCTTGAGGGCTACGAGGCCAAGTCCTTCGTCACGAGCGACGCCGAGGTGGAACCCACCGCGATGCCCGACACCGACGGCGCCTGGAAGACCACCCGCTTCACGGATTCCTCCGACCTGGCCCACGACATGCAGGTGAACATCGTTTCGTTCCAGCCGGGTGGGGTCATCCCGTTTCCGGAGACCCACGTCATGGAGCACGGCCTGTACGTGTTGGAGGGCAAGGCCATGTACCTGCTCAACAACGACTGGGTTGAGGTGGAGGCCGGCGACTTCATGTGGCTGCGCGCCTTCTGCCCGCAGGCCTGCTACGCCGGCGGCCCCGGCGAGTTCCGCTACCTGCTGTACAAGGACATGAACCGCCAGGTCAAGCTGACATAGGGGTTCCGTGGTTTTTGCCGCCGCTCCCGCAAATTGCCGCCGCCAGACCGGTGGCATTTTGCGGGAGCGGCGGCATTTTTGATTTCAGGGGTCAGACGTCGCCGTCCCGTTCGCCCCGGCGGATGATGCCGTGGGCCACATCCAAGGTGCGCAGCCCCTTGACTACACTCCCCACATTGCCTAAACTTTTCATAAAGCAGAATCTAAATTCCACAAGATGAAAATCTGAGGGAAGAGTCGACCAAGACAACGGAACGCCGACGTTCCGCGGAAGGACCCCACGATGACGTACACAGTGAACTGCTCCATCCTCCTCACCGAGCTGCCCCTGCTGGAGCGCCCCGCCGCGGCCAAGGCCGCCGGCTTCGACGCCGTGGAGTTCTGGTGGCCCTTTGCCGCCTCCGTCCCCGCCGACGCCGAGGTCGCCGCCTTTGAGCGCGCCATCACCGACGCCGGCGTCCAGCTCACGGGCCTGAACTTCAGCGCCGGCGACATGCCGGCAGGCGACCGCGGCCTGGTCTCCTGGATCGGCCGCGAGCAGGAATTCAGGGACAACATCGACGTTGTCGCCGGGATCGGCGGCCGCCTGGGATGCAAGGGCTTCAACGCCCTCTACGGCAACCGCCAGAACGGCCAGTCCCCCGAGGCGCAGGACGAGGCGGCACTGGAGAACCTGCGCGCGGCCGCCGCGGGAGTCGCCACGATCGGCGGCACCGTGCTGCTGGAGCCGGTCTCCGGCACCCCCGCCTATCCGCTGAAGACCGCGCAGGACGCGCTGGAGGTCATCGCCACGACCGGCGCGGAGAACATCAAGCTGCTGGCCGACTTCTACCACCTGGCTGTCAACGGCGACGACGTCGCCGCCGTCATTGAAAGCCACGCCAAGGACTTCGGCCACATCCAGATCGCCGACAACCCCGGCCGCGGCGCCCCCGGCACCGGCACGCTCCCCCTCGGCGAGTGGATCACCCGCAGCCGCGAACTCGGATACGCCGGCCCCATCGGGCTTGAATACAAGGCCGCCGCAGCGGACGCCTTCACCTGGGCCATCCGCGAACCCGCCGCCAGCAACTAATCCCCCACACTTTCCCCTAAGGACCCCTCATGAAGAACATCGCAGTCATCGGCCTCGGGATCATGGGCCTGCCCATGGCGGTCAACCTCGTCAACGCCGGATTCACGGTCGCCGGCTACAATCGCAGCCAGGCCGCCACCGACAAGCTCGCTGCCGCCGGAGGCCGCGCCGCCACCAGCATTGCCGACGCCGTCAAGGACGCCGACGCCGTCATCACCATGGTGCCGGACTCCCCCGACGTCGAGGCGGTGGTCGGCGGCGACGCCGGCGTCTTCGCCAACGCCCGCAAGGGAACCCTGTGGATTGACGCCAGCAGCATCCGCCCGGACGTGGCCAAGCGCCTCGCCGGGGACGCGGCGGCCGCCGGCATCCGCCCGCTCGACGCACCCGTTTCCGGCGGGGAGCAGGGCGCCATCGACGGGGTCCTCTCCATCATGGTCGGCGGCGACGCCGGGGACTTCGCGGACGCCGCTGACGTACTAAGCGCCGTGGGCAGGACCATTGTCCATGTGGGCCCCTCCGGTTCGGGCCAGACAGTCAAGGCGGCGAACCAGCTGATCGTGGCCGTCAACATCCAGGCACTCTCCGAAGCCATCGTCTTCCTCGAGGCCTACGGCGTGGACACTGACGCCGCCCTCAAGGTCCTCGGCGGCGGGCTTGCCGGCTCCAAGGTCCTGGACCAGAAGGGGCAGAAGATGCTTGACCGCAACTTCGACCCCGGTTTCCGCCTGGCCCTGCACAACAAGGACCTCGGCATCGTCACCGCCGCTGCCCGCGAAGCCGGCGTCGCCGTCCCACTCGGCGCGGCCGTGGCCCAGCTGGTGACCGCCATGGTTGCCCAGGGCGACGGCGGCCTGGACCACTCGGGCCTCTTCAAGCAGGCCCTGGCCACCTCCGGCCGCCAATAGCCGCCGAACCACACCCAGCCGCCCGGCCAACTGCCGCACCAGGCACCCAGTGCAGGAACCGGCGTCGTCCGCCACAAAGCGGCGCCGGCGCCTGCAACACACCCAAAACC
Source organism: Arthrobacter wenxiniae (assembly GCF_013376105.1). Taxonomy (GTDB): domain Bacteria; phylum Actinomycetota; class Actinomycetes; order Actinomycetales; family Micrococcaceae; genus Specibacter; species Specibacter wenxiniae. The sequence goes on along the minus strand of NZ_JAAMFM010000033.1, from coordinate 31,117 downwards.
ACCCCAAATCTTTCTCCCAAGGAGCACACCATGACCAAGATGCGCGCAGTTGACGCGATCGTCGCAATTCTGGAAAAGGAAGGCGCCACCGAGACGTTCGGACTGCCCGGCGCCGCCATCAACCCGCTGTACTCGGCCATGAAGGCCCACGGCGGCATCCGCCACACGCTGGCCCGCCACGTCGAGGGTGCCTCGCACATGGCCGACGGCTACTCCCGTGCCGCCGACGGCAACATCGGCGTCTGTCTGGGCACCTCCGGCCCGGCCGGGACCGACATGATCACCGGGCTGTACGCCAGCTGGGCCGACTCCGTGCCGATCCTGTGCATCACCGGCCAGGCCCCCCTGGCCAAGCTGCACAAGGAAGACTTCCAGGCCGTGGACATCGAGACCATCGCGGCGCCCGTCACCAAGATGTCCATGACCGTCAAGGAGCCCGGCCAGGTGCCCGGCGCGTTCCAGAAGGCGTTCGGGCTGATGCGCTCGGGACGTCCGGGCCCCGTGCTGCTGGACCTGCCGTTCGACGTCCAAATGGCCGAGATCGAGTTTGACATCGACCTGTACGAGCCGCTGGAGGCCGCCAAGCCGAAGGCCACGCGGAAGCAGGCCGAAAGGGCCCTGGACATGCTGTTCGCCGGCAGTCACCCCCTGATCGTGGCCGGCGGCGGCATCATCAACGCCGGCGCGTCGGAGAAGCTGGTGGAACTGGCCGAGCTGCTGTCCATCCCGGTCATCCCCACCCTGATGGCGTGGGGCGCCATCCCGGACAGCCACCCCCTGATGGCCGGCATGGTGGGCATCCAGACCTCGCACCGCTACGGGAACGCCTCCTTCCTGGCCTCCGACGCCGTCATCGGCATCGGCAACCGCTGGGCGAACCGCCACACCGGCGGCCTGGACACGTACCGGAAGGGCCGCACCTTCATCCACGTGGACATCGACCCGACCCAGATCGGCCGCGTCTTCACCCCCGACCTGGGCATCGCCTCCGACGCCGGGGCCGCCCTGGACATCCTGCTGGAGGTGGCCCGCGAACGCAAGGCCGCCGGCACGGCGCCGGACTACACGGGGTGGGCAGCCGAATGCACTGCCCGCAAGGGCACCATGCAGCGCAAGACGCACTTCGACAACGTGCCGCTGAAACCGCAGCGCGTGTACGAGGAGATGAACACGGCCTTCGGCGAGGACACCACCTACGTCTCCACGATCGGCCTGTCCCAGATTGCCGGCGCCCAGATGCTGCACGTCTTTGGCCCGCGCCGCTGGATCAACGCCGGGCAGGCCGGCCCGCTGGGCTGGACCGTCCCCGCCGCCCTGGGCGTGGTCCGCGGCAAGCCCGGCCAGAAGGTGGTGGCGCTCTCGGGCGACTACGACTTCCAGTTCATGATCGAGGAACTGGCCGTGGGCGCGCAGTTCAAGCTGCCGTACATCCACGTGGTGGTCAACAACTCCTACCTGGGCCTGATCCGCCAGTCCCAGCGCGGCTTCGACATGGACTTCGAGGTGTCGCTGGCCTTTGAGAACACCAACTCCCCGGAAACCAACGGCTACGGCGTGGACCACGTCAAGGTGGCCGAGGGCCTGGGCTGCAAGGCCATCCGCGTGGAGCGCCCCGAGGAATTCCCGGCCGCCTTCGCCAGGGCGCAGGAACTGATGGAGGAATTCCAGGTTCCCGTGATTGTCGAGGCCATCCTGGAGCGCGTGACCAACATTTCCATGGGCTCCGAGCTGGACAACATGACCGAGTTCGAGGGCCTGGCCGAATCCTCCGCCGACGCCCCCACCGCCATCCTGGCCCTGCAGGGTTAGGCAGCTGCCATGCGCGTCATCCTGGCCCCGGACAAGTTCAAGGGGTCCCTGTCCGCTCCCGAGGTGGCCCGGCACCTGGCCGCGGGCCTGCGGTCGGCGAACCCGGCACTGGAGCTCGAGCTGGTCCCGCTGGGCGACGGCGGCGAGGGCACCGTCGATGCCGCCGTCGCCGCCGGGTTCACCCGGGTCACGGCCACGGTCGAGGGACCCACGGGCGGCCCGGTTGACGCGGATCTCGCGGTCAGGGGCACCACCGCCGTCATCGAGATGGCGGCCGCCTCCGGGCTCCACGTGCTCGACGGCGGCACCTTGGTACCGCTCACGGCGTCCAGTTTTGGCACGGGCCAGCTGGTGACGGCGGCGCTGCACGCTGGCTGCACCGAGATTGTCCTCGGCGTGGGCGGCAGCGCCTGCACCGACGGCGGCGCCGGCATGCTGGCTGCCCTCGGCGCGAAGCTGCTCGACGCGAAGGACCGACCCATTCCGCGCGGTGGCGCCGCCCTTGCCGCCGTGTCGCGGATCGTGCTGGAAACCCTTGACCCCCGGCTGGCCGGCACGCGGTTCACGCTGGCCAGCGACGTGGACAACCCGCTGCTGGGCCCCGACGGCACGGCCGCCGTGTTTGGACCCCAAAAGGGCGCGAGCAGCGCCCAGGTGGACCAGCTGGAAAACGCCCTGGAACGGTACTTCCGGGTGCTGTCCAATGAGCTGGGCATGCACTCGGTCGATGCCAGCGACCACCCCGGCGCCGGGGCCGCCGGAGGCACCGGCTACGCGGCCCTGGCCGTGTTGAACGCAACCCGCCGGCCGGGCATCGACGTCGTCATGGAACTCACCTCACTGGCGCAGCGGCTGCCGGGCGCCGCCGTCGTGGTCACCGGCGAGGGCAGCCTGGACCACCAGAGCCTGCGCGGCAAGGCACCCGTGGGCGTTGCCGCGGCGGCACACCTGGCGGGCGTGCGGACGCTTGCCGTCTGCGGCCGCACCACCCTGAACGAACCGACACTGCGCGGCGCCGGCTTTGACCGGACGTTTGCCCTGACCGATCTTGAACCCGATGCCTCCCGCTGCATGAGCCACGCGGGGGAGCTCCTGAAGCGGATCGGTGCAACCATTGGAATGGAACTGGCCGCGGCCCTGGAAGAGGAGACCTCCCTTGTCTGAATCAACCCCGTCTGAATCAACAACCTTTGACCTCGTCATCCGCGGCGCGCGAGTGCTCACCCCGGGCGGCACCGCCGCGCACGAGGTGGGCATCAACGCCGGAGTGATTGCCGCCGTCGAGCCCCTCGGCACGGGCCTGGCGGGCCGTGAAACCATCGAGCTGGCCGCGGATGAAACCCTGCTGCCCGGCCTGGTGGACAGCCACGTCCACATCAACGAACCCGGCCGCACCGACTGGGAGGGCTTCGCCTCCGCCACCCGCGCCGCGGCCGCCGGCGGTGTCACCACCGTGGTGGACATGCCGCTGAACAGCATCCCGCCGACGACGACGGTCCCCCATCTTGAGCTTAAGCGCGAGGCTGCCGCGGGGCAGGCGTTTGTCAACGTCGGATTCTGGGGCGGGGCCATCCCGGGCAACACTTCCGACCTCCGCCCCCTGCACGAAGAGGGCGTGTTTGGCTTCAAGTGCTTCCTCATCCACTCCGGCGTGGACGAGTTCCCGCACCTGGAGGCCGAGGAGATGGAAAAGGACCTCGCGGAGATCGGTTCCTTCGGCTCGCTGCTCATTGTGCACGCCGAGGACTCCCGGACCATCGAGCAGATCACGCCCGTGCCCGGCCGCCACTACTCGGACTTCCTGGCCTCCCGTCCGCGCGCCGCGGAGAACGCGGCCATTGCCCGGGTCATTGACGCGGCCCGGCGCACCGGGGCCCGCGCCCACATCCTGCACCTGTCCTCCGCCGAGGCCCTGCCGCTGATCGCCGCCGCCAAGGCCGAGGGCGTGCGGATCACCGTGGAGACCTGCCCGCACTACCTGACCCTGCAGGCCGAGGACGTGCCCGACGGCGCCACCGCCTACAAGTGCTGCCCGCCCATCCGCGAGGCCGGCAACCGCGAGCAGCTGTGGCAGGGCCTGGAGGACGGCACCATCGACTGCATCGTCTCCGACCACTCCCCCAGCACCCTGGACCTGAAGGATCTGGACAACGGCGACTTCGCCGTGGCATGGGGCGGGGTGTCCTCGCTCCAGCTGGGCCTGCCGCTCATCTGGACCGAGGCCCGCAAGCGCGGCATCCCGCTGGAAAAGGTGGTCGGCTGGATGTCCTCCGCGCCCGCCGCGCTGGTGGGGCTGGCGTCCAAGGGCCGCCTGGCCGTGGGCGCCGACGCCGACTTCTCCATCTTCGCCGCCGACGAGGCGCAGGTGGTGGACGTGACCCGGCTCAAGCACAAGAACCCCATCACCCCGTACGACGGCGCATCCCTGACCGGGGTGGTCCGGCGCACCTTCCTGGCCGGCGCCGAGATCGACGGCGTCACCCCGACGGGCAAGCTGCTGCGCCACGCCGTGGTCCCGGCGGTCGAGCCTGCCGAGCTTGTCCAGACAAAGGAGACCCGTGCCTGAGCTGGTGCCGCCGCCCGCCCTGGGCGAAAGCGTCACCGAGGGCACGGTCACCCGCTGGCTGAAGGCCGTGGTCGACACCATTGACCTGGACGAGCCGCTTGTGGAAGTCTCCACCGACAAGGTCGACACCGCACTGCCGTCCCCCTTTGCCGGCATCCTGGAAAGCATCCTGGTCCGCGAGGACGCGACTGCAGGGATCGACCAGGTGCCGGCACCCCAAACCACCGCTGTCCCGGCCGTCCCTGCCACCGTGCAGGCCGGGACGGCGGGACCAAGCCCCGCCCCGGCGTAAAGCCGACATTCCTGCCGTTCATCGCGGTGGCCGTGGCGGCGGCCCTGAAGGAGCACCCGGTGCTCAACGCGGGGTGTGACGAGGCCGCCGCCTTCGCACCCTGGCCCGCAGACTGTGACGCACCTGTTGCTGTTTCCGGCGCGATTTTCGGCAACAAGTGCAGCACAGTTTCCCTAGATCCGCGGGCGGGCTGCCCAGCGCGCCGCCTTCAGCGCGAGGTGCAGCTCGAGGCGGACCCGTCCTGCCAGGGGGTCGGCGCCGATGATCCCGCGCACCCGCGCGATCCTGTTGTAGACGGTGGAGCGGTGCAGGTGGAGCCGCTCCGCAATCCCGGCGACGGCGCCGTCGTTGTCGTACAGCAGCTCCAAGACGGGGAACAGCTCGACGGCGTCCGGCCTGTCCCTGACCAGGCGGTAAAACACGCTGTCCTCCGGGTCGGCCGCGCCGCCCGCCAGGACCTCATACACCCCGGCCCCGCGCACGTCGAGGATCGACCCCAGCACGGGGTCCACGGCGGCCGCCTGTGCCGCAATCCGCGACTCCCGGTACGCCGCCGGCAGCGCGCGCAGCGAGCCGAACGGCTCCCCGATGCCCATGACCACGTTCGACGCCGGGACTCCCGTCCGCTTCGCCAGCTCGCCCTCGTAGCGCCCGAGGACGGCGGCATGCGCCGTGCGGCCCCGCGTGGCACGGAACAGCATCACGGCATGGCTGCCCAGCCCGGCCGTAAACAGCGCGTCGTCAATGCCCACCGTCGCCTGGAGGCCGGCGCTGCGGTTGACCAGGGCCGCGGCCAGGGGGTCCCGCACCGCCCGCGGGCCGGTGTCCATGCCGGGCGTGGCATATATCGTGGCCGCCTGCCACGGCCCGCGCTGGCGGATCTCCGGCCATTCGGCAATGACGTCAATGGCATGCCTGTCGCCGTCCGCGGCGGCGAGAAACTGCTGCTCGCGGGCCCGGCGCTGGCTTGATTCGGCGGTGTTCGAGTCGAGGAGCAGCGTGGCGAGGAGGTCCAGCGAGTCCCGGACCTGGGGCAGCTGGGCGAGGATCGCCGTCGCGCTTTGCTCCTGGGCGTCCTGCTGGACCCAGAGGTATCCCACGCGGAAACCGCGGACCAGCAGCGGCACACAGACGCGCCCCAACATGCCCAGCTCCGTATTGGCGGGCACCACCACGGGGCGGACCGCGGCGGCAATGCCGTGGGAGAGCTGCCAGGTGCTGACGTCGGCCGGGACCCGCTTGCTGAGCAGGAAGTTCACCCGCACCCTGTCCGCGTGCGACTGGTTTGAGCTGTAGGCCAGCAGCAGACCGTCCAGGTCCTCCAGTGAGAGCCCGCGGCCCAGTTCGACGGCGAGCCGCTCCACCAGCTCTTCGATCTCCTGGTTCCGCATGGATCCAGCGTACGGCCCAAAACAGACAACGGGCGACACTTGGACCGGCCACATTCGACACTTGTCGAGACCATGACTGGAAAATACCCGGAATGGCGCGGTGGCGGACGGACGGAAGGCCGCGGTCCCGTGAGCCAGTCCACAAACCGGACCTAGTCTTGGAGGTACCAGGCCGTGGTGGATTTGACCGCAGCGGCCACCAGACCAAAAGGAAAAACCATGATTATCGGCGTCCCCAAGGAAATCAAAAACAACGAGTTCCGCGTGGCCATGACGGCCTCCGGCGTGCACGAGTTCACCCGGCACGGCCACACTGTCCTGGTGGAGAGGGGTGCCGGCCAGGGTTCGGGCATCGAGGACGCCGAATACGAGGGCGCGGGCGCGGAACTTGTCAGCGATGCGGCGGAGGTCTGGGGCCGGGCGGACATGGTGGTCAAGGTCAAGGAACCCATCAGCATTGAGTACCCGCACTTCCGCAAGGGCCTGGTCCTGTTCACCTACCTGCACCTCGCCGCGGAGCCGGAGCTGACCCGCGCGCTCATGGACAGCGGCGTCACCGCCATCGCCTATGAGACAGTCCAGCAGGGCCGCGCACTGCCGCTGCTGGCCCCCATGTCCGAGGTGGCCGGGCGCCTCTCCGTGCAGGTGGGCGCCCAGTGCATGACCGCCCCGGCCGGCGGCAAGGGCATCCTGCTCGGCGGCGTGCCCGGCGTCCGGCCGGCCAACGTGGTGATCCTGGGGGCAGGCGTGTCCGGCACCAACGCCGCGGCCATGGCCATCGGCGCCGGCGCCGACGTGACCATCCTGGACATCAACATCGATCGCCTGCACCAGCTGGACGACCACTACCAGGGCCGCCTGAAGACCGTGGCCTCCAACGCGCTGGAAATCGAGCGCTGCCTGGTGCAGGCGGACCTGGTGATCGGCTCGGTGCTGATCCCGGGGGCCAAGGCGCCGAAGCTGGTCACCAATGAGCTCGTGGCGAAGATGAAGCCCGGTTCCGTGCTGGTGGACATCGCCGTGGACCAGGGCGGCTGCTTCGAGGACACGCACCCCACCACGCATGAAAACCCCACGTTCAAGGTGCACAACTCCATCTTCTACTGCGTGGCCAACATGCCGGGCGCGGTGCCGAACACGTCCACGTATGCGCTGACCAACGTCACGCTCCGCTACGCCGTGGCGCTGGCCAACCTCGGCGTCGCCGCGGCCCTGGACGCGGACCCCGCACTGGCCGCCGGGCTGAACGTGGCGGGCGGCCAGGTGGCCCACCACTCGGTCTCCACCGCCCACGGCCTGCCCCTTGCGGAGGACTGGCACCAGCTGGTCTAGGACTCCTCGCAGCCAGGACGTCCGGGCAGGAAACTCTGGACGGCACGCACGCACCCGCGTAGCGTGCCGTCCAGAGACCTTTAAGGAGTCCCCCATGAGCAGCTTTGCCACCTCGCGCGACGGCACCCGGATCGCCTACACCGTTGAAGGGTCGGGCCCGCCCGTCATCCTGGTGGGCGGGGCCATGCAGTTCCGCGGCTTCGACCCAAACACTGTCGCCATGGCCACGATGCTGGCCGCCCAGGGCTTCACTGTGGTCAACTACGACCGGCGGGGCCGCGGCGAAAGCGCCCAGGCGCCGTCGTTCACGCTGGCGGACACCATCGACGACCTCCGCGCGCTCATCGATGCGGCAGGGGCACCCGCGGCGCTCTTTGGCAGTTCCTCGGGTGGATCCATCTGCCTCGCCGCCGCTGCCGCGGGCCTGCCCGTCTCCGCCCTGGTTCTCTGGGAGGTGCCGCTGGGGGCGGAACAGGGCACCGACAGCGCCGCTAACCTGGTGGGGCTGCGCGAAAAGCTGGCGGCCGGGATCGGGGACGACGTCATTGCGTACTACATGAAGGACATGCCGCCTGAATGGCTGGAGGGCGCCCGGAAGAGCCCGGGATGGCCCGTCATGACGGCCATGGGCCCGTCCCTGGAGCCGGACACGGAGTCCCTGGCCTGGACCCAGTCGGCGCCCCGCGCGCAGTTGTGGTCCGCCATCACGGCACCGACGCTGGCCGTGGTGGGCGAGCAGACGCTGCCCATCATGCCCCTGGCCGCCGAGTCCATCGCCGCCAACGTCCCGCACGGGAGCATGGCCACCATCCCTGCCGCCAACCACAGCTGGGAACCGGACGTGATGGCCAACCGGATCGCCGAATTCCTGCGAAGCCTGCCATGAGCCTGGTCAGCTGTGATGTCCCGCTGTCATCATCGGCCGGAACATGTTTGGCCCGGTCCGCGGCCCCCGGGGAACCTGGGACGCCACGGTGAAAGGTCCGTGGCGCGGCTGGTGGGGCGAGGACCCGCGGCACCACATTTTCTTTCGTCGGCGACAGCCCGGCTGCGGCCATGGAATTGGCTCGCGCCGCAGCCGGGGAACGCGATGTCCCGATTAGTGGCGGGGCCCAAACCATCAACCACCACCTGGCGGCCGGCATGATCGATGAGCCGCGGCTCCACCTTGTCCCGGTGGTGTTCGGGGCCGGCTGGCGCCCGTGATCGGCCAGTGACCGTGTGGCGCTGCGCCGTGACCGCGGCGCAATGACGTTGCTCTTGTGCGCATCTTGGGCCACCGCCCTGTGGCTGCCGAAGCGGCCCGCCTACGCTGGTTTTATGCGGTCCCTCCGGTCCGCTTCCACGTCGACGGCCACCACGGGAGGGCTACATGTCACGAACCTGGAGGCACCCGGCCCTGGCCCTGGCCACTTGCGCGGTGCTGGCCCTGGGCGCGTGCGCTTCAGGAAGCACGACGGCGGCACGCACCCCGGCTCCCCCCGCGACCTTGGGTGCATCTTCCCTGGGCGGCACCGCCGCGGGGGACGGCCCCACGGTCATGCCGACCACGGCCTCGGCCACGCTGTACTACATTGCGCAGGGCGATGGCGGGGTTTCCGGGCCTCCGGTGGGCTGCGGCGACAGCGCCGTGGCCGTGACCAGCGCGGCGATCAGCTTTACCGACCCGGTGGAGGGTGCGCTGCGGACGCTGCTGGCGGACCACTCGCAGCACCTGGGGCAGTCGGGCCTCGACAATGCCCTGTGGCGGTCGCGCCTGGCCGTGCAGTCGGTCACGCGCACCGGGGCATCCATCACGGCGCATCTGGTCGGCACCCTGAAAATGGGCGGGGAGTGCGACATTCCCCGCGTGGAGCAGCAGCTGCTGCTCACGGCCAAGGACGCGGCGGGCGCGCCCGTGGCCATCACGATCAACGGAAAAACGTTGAGCCAGGCACTCAGCTTGAAGTGACAAGGCCTGGTGAAAAACTTTTGATGCTTATTTAGCAACTTCGGTTGTATCCTGACATCGTGAACACTTCAGCCGCTGGCGCCAATGCTGCCGCCGAGTCCCTGCCCAATGAAACACCGCCCAACAACCTGCCCGGGGACCTGCTGGCCGAGGAAACCGTCGACGCCCTGGCGCGCGCGCAGGCCGTGGACGGGTCCGCCGGTGCGGCGCACCGCCACGACGCGCTGCTTTCCGCCCGTGCGGCGAACATCAAGCAGTCCGCCGTCCGCGACGTTTTTGAGATTTCCATGCAGCCCGGGCTGGTGTCGCTCGCCGGCGGGAACCCGAACCTGGCGTCCCTGCCGCTGGAGCGGTTGGGCGAGACGGCCCGGCGCATCATTGCCGAGCGCGGGCTGGAGGCGCTGCAGTACGGCGGCGGACAGGGCACCCTGGAGCTGCGGACCCAGATCTGCGAGGTCATGGCGGCCGAGGGCATCCTCGACGCCGACCCGGACAACGTTGTCATCACGGCGGGGTCACAGTCCGCGCAGGACGTTGCGGCGAAGGTGTTCTGCAATCCGGGCGACGTCATCCTGCTCGAGGACCCCACCTATGTGGGCGCGCTGAACACCTTCGAGGCGTACGAGGTGGACGTGCAGCCGGTGGCCGGCGACGAGCACGGCATCATCCCGTCCGAGCTTCGCACCCGCATCGCGGCATTGCAGGCGGAGGGCAGGCGCATCAAGCTGCTCTACACGATCCCCAACTTCAACAACCCCTCCGGGGTGATGCTGGCCCCGGAGCGCCGCCAGGAGATCGTGGACATCTGCCGCGAAGCCAACATCCTGGTGCTGGAGGACAACCCTTACGGCCTGTTGAAGTTCGACGGCGTCCTGCCGGCACCCCTGCGCGCGGCGAACCCGGAGGACGTGCTGTACTTGGGCTCGTTTTCCAAGATCTTTGCGCCGGGGCTGCGCATTGGCTGGGCGCTGGTGCCGGCGCACCTGTTGCAGCGGTTCTACCTGGCCAGCGAGGCGGTCACGCTGTGCCCGCCCACATTCAACCAGCTGTTGGTCAGCGACTACCTGGGCAGCTACGACTGGCAGGGGCAGATCAGCACGTACCGCAGCCTGTACCGGGACCGCTGCGCGGCGTTGCTCTCGGCACTTGATGAATTCATGCCCGCCGGCGTGTCCTGGACCCGGCCCGAAGGCGGATTCTTCGTGTGGCTCACCCTGCCGGAAGGGATCGACACCTACCCCCTGCTGCACCGGGGGATCGACGCCGGTGTGGTGTTCGTGCCCGGTGCCGCGTTCACGGCGGCCAAGGGGCCGAGCAACAAGCTGCGCCTCGCGTACAGCGCCGTCCCGCCGGAAACCCTGCGCGAAGGCGTGAAGCGGCTGGCACCCGTGCTGGCGGAGGCCATCGCGGCACTTTGATCCCGGTGCCGCTGCGCGAGCAGCGGGCTCTGGGAACGCGTCGAGACCCCGGCAAGCGGTGGTTGAGCCTGTCGAAGCGGGGTGTCATCGCCTGCGCAACCGGTCCCGGTACGCGGCGGACCTGATGACCGGGGCCATGATGGCCGACATATGCTGGGCGAGGTATGTTTCGCCGGCCGCATTGGGGTGTTCCAGGTCGCCGGCAAGGTCCTGCGCGGCGGCGGCCAGACCCGGCGCCCCGGCATCGTTGTCCGAGCCGAAAAGCACCACCAGCTGGGATTGCGAATTCACTGCCCGGTTCACCAGGTCCAGGAAGAGGTCCCCGAGCTCGCCGGGCCGGACGTAGCCCGCCCCGTTTTCGGAGGCGTTGGTGATCTCCGCCTTGCGGCCCTTGGCGGCGAGGAGTGCCTGGGCCTGCCCGGGCCAGGTGTTGCCGGGCGTCTTGTACCCGGCGCTCAGGGAGTCGCCGATGGTGTCAACGTGGACGGTCTTGACCGGAACCGCGGCGGGAACTCCGGCGTGGGCAGCAGCCCCCACGCCGACCGCCACCAGCACCACCATGGCGACGGCCATGGCGCCCCGGCCCTGACAACGGGCCAATCTGGAGACAAGCCAGGCAGCCGGCCGCCGCGTCCTGCGGCGGGTCACGGTGCCGCGCCCGTGGCCGGTGGAAGGTTCCCCGGCGTGCGGCGAAGGAAATCCGCGGCGAAATGGCTGCCCCGGCACCGCTGGCGCCTCAGTCAAGCAGCAGCGCCGGCTCCTCCATGATGGCCGCCACGTCCGCCATGAAGCGCGCGGACAGGTCCCCGTCCACCACGCGGTGGTCGAAGGACCCGCCCAGGGTGGTGATCCAGCGCGGGATGACCTCCCCGTCCAGCACCCAGGGCTTTTGCTTGATGGTGCCGAACGCCACGATCGCCACCTCTCCCGGGTTGATGATGGGCGTGCCGGTGTCGATGCCCAGGGCGCCAATGTTCGTGATGGTCAGCGAGCCGCCCTGCATGTCCGCCGGCTGCGTCTTGCCTGCCCGCGCCGTGGTGGCGAGCGAGTTCAGCGCAATGGCCAGCTCCCGTAAGGACAGCTTTTGCGCATCCTTGATGTTCGGCACCATGAGCCCGCGGGGCGTGGCGGCGGCGATCCCGAGGTTCATGAAGTGCTTGATGATGATTTCCTCACCCGTCCACGTCGCATTGACCGAGGGGTTGCGCGCAGCCGCCCAAATGACGGCCTTGGACAGGATCAGCAGGGGCGAGACCTTGATGCCCTCGAAGTCGCGGGAAGCCTTCAGCCGCTTGACGAACTCCATGGTGCGCGACGCGTCCACATCGACAAAGATGCTCACGTGCGGTGCCGAAAACGCGCTCTCCACCATGGCCTTCGCGGTGGCCTTGCGCACGCCCTTGACCTTGATGCGCTCCACGCGCGGGTCGCCGGCCAGCCCGGATCCGGCGCCCGGCGCCCAGAACGTGGCCGCCCCGTCCTGCTCGGCCGTCCGCTGGTCCTGGTAGCTGCGCAGGTCCTTCTTGGTGACTTCGCCGCGCAGGCCCGTGGGCGAGACGTCGGCCAGGTTGATGCCCAGGTCCTTCGCCGCCTTGCGCACCGGCGGCTTGGCCAGCACGCGGTTGGCCGCGCCCGCCGCGTTGACGTTCGACGCCGGGACCCGGGCGGGTGCCTGGGCGGCAGCGGGCGCCGGGGCGGCGTCGGGCGGGCGGACCACGGCGGCGGCCGAGCCGGTGCGCGGGCGGCGCTTCACGGCGTCGGCCTTGGGGCCGGACCCCACTAGGGGCTTCATCTCCCCGGCAACCGGCCCCGCAGCTGCGGGGGCGGGCACCGCCGCGGGTGCGCCGGCGCCCGCGCCGATGGCGATGATGGGCGTGCCCACCGCCACGGTGTCGCCCTCGGCCACCATCAGCTCCGCCACCGGTCCGGCGTAGGGCGAGGGGAGCTCCACGATGGACTTGGCCGTTTCAATCTCGACGATGACGTCGTTGACGGCGACGACGTCGCCCGGCTTGACCTTCCAGGAGACGATCTCGGCCTCGGTCAGGCCCTCGCCGACGTCGGGCAGGTTGAAGAGGGAGCGCTGGGGCATGTTGGCCTTCCTAGTAGGTGAAGGCGCGGTCCAACGCCTCCAGCATGCGGTCAATGTCCGGCAGGTAGTGCTCTTCGGCGCGGGCCACCGGATAGGGCATGTGGAAGCCGCCCACGCGGATCGCCGGCGCCTCCAGGGAGTAGAAGCAGCGTTCGCTGATCCGAGCGGCAATTTCCCCGCCGATCCCGCCGAAGGTGGGTGCCTCGTGGGCCACCACCAGCCGGCCCGTCCTCGTCACGGATTCCTCGACGGCGTCAAAGTCGATGGGCGAGATGGAGCGCAGGTCGATGACTTCCACGCTGTGGCCGTCCTCGGCTGCCGCGTTGGCCGCGGCCAGGGCCACGGGGACCAGTGGCCCGTAGGCCGCGATGGTGGCGTCCGTGCCGCCGCGGACCACCTGGGCCGTGAACGCGTCCTGCGCCGGGTGCTCGGTGTCCACCTCGCCCTTGAGCCAGTAGCGGCGCTTGGGCTCGAAGAAGATGACCGGGTCCTTGCACGCCACCGCCTGCTGGATCATCCAGTACGCGTCGTTGGCGTTGGACGGGGTGATGATGCGAAGGCCGGCCGTGTGGGCAAAGAGCGCCTCGGGGGACTCGGAGTGGTGCTCAATGCTGCCGATCCCGCCGCCGTAGGGGATGCGGATGACCACGGGCGCGCTGAGCTGGCCGTCGGAGCGGGTGTGGATCTTGGCCAGCTGGGTGGTGATCTGGTTGAAGGCCGGGAACACGAAGCCGTCGAACTGGATCTCGCAGATGGGCCGGTGGCCGCGCAGCGCCATGCCGATCGCGGTGCCCACAATCCCGGACTCGGCCAGCGGCGTGTCCATGACGCGGTGCGCGCCGAACTCGGCCTTGAGGCCTTCGGTCACGCGGTAGACGCCGCCCAGGGAGCCGATGTCCTCGCCCATCAGGAAGCTCCTGGGGTCGTTCTCCAGGGTGGCGCGCAGCCCTTCGTTGATCGCCTTGGCAATGGTCATGGTGGTCATGCGGCACCGCCTTGCGAAGTCGGGGAACCGGCGTCGGCAAAGGACGCCTCGTAGTTTTCAAACCAGGCCAGTTCCTCGGCCACCAGTGGGTGGGCCTCGGCATAGACGGTGGCAAATTTTTGCCGAATGTCCGCCCCGCCCAGCGCCAGCGTAGCCCGGCGGACATGGGCAGCCAGCTCATCGGCGTCGTTTCCCAGCTGCTCAAAGAAGTCGTCACCGGCCAGGCCCTCGGCACGCAGGTACCTTTCCAGGCGCTCCAGCGGGTCCTTCGCCTTCCACGAGTCCTCCTCCTCGTTCAGGCGGTACTTCGTGGGGTCGTCGGCGGTGGTGTGGGCGCCAATCCGATAGGTCGAGGCCTCGATCAGGACGGGGCCCCTGCCGGAGCGCGCATGCTCCAGCGCCCACCGTGTCACGGCGTACACGGCCAGGACGTCGTTGCCATCCACGCGGATGCCGGGCATCCCGTAACCGCCCGCGCGGTTGACCAGCGGGAGTTTCGACTGCACCTCGAAGGGGACGGAGATGGCCCAGTTGTTGTTTTGGCAGAAGAACACCACGGGCGCGCTGTAGGAGGCGGCGAACACCATGGATTCGTGCACGTCGCCTTCGCTGCTGGCCCCGTCGCCGAAGTAGGCGACGACGGCGGCCGGCTCGGCGGCGCTGTCCAACGCCAGGTCGCGCTGGATGCCCATGGCGTAGCCAACGGCATGCAGCGTCTGGGCGGCCAGCACCAGCGTGTAGAGGTGAAAGTTGCTTTCCCGCGGGTCCCACCCGCCGTTGGAGACGCCGCGGAACAGCTTGAGGAGGTCAGCCAGATCCAGCCCGCGGGTGAGGGCCACGCCGTGCTCGCGGTAAGTGGGAAAGGCGTAGTCGGCCGTGGCCATGGCGCTCCCGGAGCCGATCTGCGCGGCTTCCTGCCCCACCACGGGCACCCACAGGGCCAGTTCACCCTGGCGCTGCAGGGCGGTCGCCTCCGCGTCAAAGCGGCGCACCAGCGCCATGTCCCGGTAGAACCCGCGCAGCGTGCCGGCGTCCAGGGCGTCGATGTAGGGGCTGAATACGCCGTCCGCATGGCGCATCCCCCCTTCGTCCAGCAGTTGGACCATGTCGCCAGCGCCTACCGCGTTGGCCTGCAGCACGCCGGCGGAAGGCCTCGTGCCGGTCGCTGCTTGCTGGGCAGAGCCCATACCGTCTCCTCGTTTGCCGGGCCGCAGCAGCTCCGTGGGGTCCACTGTGCCGGCTCGTTGGTGTCGATATATGCCTCCATGGGAATGTATTCCGTGAAGTGCATATATTTCCAATTTCGATTTACAACTGTATCGGCACAGTCCCGCTTTGCATGCCTTTGTTAATCGCTAGGAACCGCGCGGCGCTTTTGTATAGGAGGCACAGATCTCCAGAAACCGGGTGTTGGCCTCCACCTCGCCAATGCTGACGCGGACGCCCTCGGTGCCGAACGCCCGCACGGAGAGGGCGTGTTCGCCTGCCAGCGCGGCAAATCCGGGGGTGTCGACCCCCAGGTTGAGCCACACGAAGTTGCCCTGGGCCTCCGGAATGTCCCAGCCGAGTGCTTTCAGGCCCGCTGTGACGCGGTCGCGTTCATCCACCAGGCTTTGTACTCTTTCCACAACCTGGCCGTAGTTCTCCAGCGATGCGACGGCGGCCCGCTCGGCGATGCCGGACACCGCGAACGGGGTGGCGGCGGCGCGCAGGTAGGCGGTGACTTCCGGGTTCGACACCGAATAGCCCACGCGGAGCCCGGCCAGGCCGTGGGCCTTGGAGAAGGTGCGCAGCACCACGACGTTGGGGTACTTGCGGTACATCGCGATGCCGTCCGCCGCATCCTCCGCGCGGACAAATTCCTGGTACGCCTCGTCGATGACGATGACGACGTCGGAGCGCACCTCGCGGATGAAGTCTTCCGTTTCAGCGGTCCGGAGCACGGGGCCCGTGGGATTGTTCGGCGTGCACAGCAGGACCACCTTGGTGTTTTCGGTGATGGCGGCGGCCATGGCGGGCAGGTCGTGGGTGCCGTCGGCGCGGACGGGGACCTGGACGCTGCGGGCGCCGGCGAGCCCCACGCAGATGGGATAGGCCTCGAAGGAACGCCAGGCGTAGACAACGTCGTCGGCGGTGCCGTCGTCGTTGGCCCCGGCAAAGGCCGCCAGGATCTGGTTCAGGGCGCCGAGGGACCCCGCGCCGGTGACGACGTCGTCGGCCGGGACGTCCAAAAACGTGCCCAGCGCGGTGCGCAGTGCCGTGCAGCTGGTGTCCGGGTAGCGGTGCACCTCCAGCGTGCCGTGCAGGAGCTCGAGCACCGCCGGGACCGGGCCCAGCGGGTTCTCGTTGGACGACAGCTTGAAGCTTTCCAGCCCGGGGATCTCCACCGGCGGCTTGCCGGCCGCGTATTTGGGCAGCCGGCCCACGACGGGGCGCGGGTGGACGCCGGATTGCTGGGCTTGGCTGTTCAAGGTCATGCCCCTAGCCTAAGTCAGCCGGCCCAAGTCAGCAGGCAGGGCTGGGCGCGGAACGCGGCGTGTGAAAGCATTGAAGCATGAAGAGAATTGTGTTGCAGGTCCTCGTCAACGCCCTTGCCTTGTGGATTGCCGCCTGGATTCTTCCCGGCGTGGCGGTGGTGAACACGGGTACCAGCGGCCTGGACACGTCCAATGCAACCGTCAACAAGGTGCTTGCCTTTGTTTTCATCGGCCTGGTGTTCGGCGTGGTCAACGCCCTGGTGAAGCCGGTGGTGAAGATCCTGTCCCTTCCCGTGACCATCTTGACGCTGGGCCTGTTCACGATCGTCATCAACGCGGCCATGCTGTGGCTGACCTCGTGGCTGAGTTCGTACACGCCGGTGCACTTCACCATTGACCACTTCTTCTGGACGGCCGTCCTCGCTGCGCTCATCATCAGCCTCGTCTCCATGCTCATGGGCGGCCTGACACGGTCCCGGGCCCGCCGGTAACCGCCGCTCCCGCCCCGGGGAGCGGAAGAGGTGGAATGTCCGGTTCCGGAAACAGGCGGCCGGGCTTCATGGGCCTGGGGACTGTCGGCATGACCGGCTTGGATTTCGCTTCGGTTTTCGGGCCATCGGCGTCCCTGCCCTGGTAGACCTTGCGCGACACGGTCGCGGGACCGCCGCCGGCCGCGGCGGTTCCCAGGAAGAGCCCCACGCTGTCCCGCACCGCCTTGATGCCGGGGTCGTTGCTCTGCTCCAGCGCCGTGGCGTCGTCGATGTAGTTCCCAAGGTCGTGGGCATCCTTGATGACGTCGCCCGTGCCCTTGCCTTCGGCAGCCCCAGGCCG
This sequence comes from Arthrobacter wenxiniae, assembly GCF_013376105.1. Classification (GTDB taxonomy): domain Bacteria; phylum Actinomycetota; class Actinomycetes; order Actinomycetales; family Micrococcaceae; genus Specibacter; species Specibacter wenxiniae. The sequence goes on along the minus strand of NZ_JAAMFM010000033.1, from coordinate 13,973 downwards.
GTGGGACGTCACCGTCACCCGGTTCACCGAGTTGGGCGGCGGGCCGTAGTCCGCGGCCGCAACAAGGTCGTCATCATTTTGCAGGTCCAGGACCAGGACGTTGGGGGCGACGGGCAGGTTTCTGGCCGGGGCTCCGGCAATGATGATCATCTTGACGTTGAAATCGGCCAGGAACGCCGGATTTGCGGCAGCGGCCGCCGCGTGGATCCCTCCGCCGCTGTGGCCGGTGATCAAGACGTCGTCCGTGGGCAGGGCCCCGGCATCCGCCAAGGCCTGCCTCATCAGCTCCTGGACCACGATCTGCTGCTGTTCGAACAGGGTCTGTTGCCCCGCGGTCATGCCTTCCAGGTCTCCCTCGAAGTCAAAGGGATTGGCGCTGTCCACCTTTGACCAGTCCTCCGTGCCCGGCAGGTGCACGATCCACGCCCGTGTTCCGTCGGGCCGGTCAAGGCGGTCCACCGCAATGGACCCCGGAGGGTATCCGTAGGCGTCCTGGCTGCCGGCGAGCAGGCCGGACACACTGGGGTCGACCGCGAGCTGGACGTCCCCGGACAAGTCCGGGACGGCATGGCCGGGGCGCCAGTCCCCGGCGCGGCCATGCCATTCACCGGCCGGAACCGCCCGCAATTCAAGGTGCCCCGGCCTGGCCAGCCCGCTCCAGTCGACAAACTTCCGCACGCCGGCGGCGGGCAACGCTCCGGACCGGCCCCTTCCTTCGATCGGCGAGCGGCCCAGGAGGTAGCCCAGGCCGACCGCCGGCCCCAGCAGGCCCGCAATGTAGGCGGGCCCGTCGTTGAGCATGTCCTCAGCGGTGTCCCGCATCCCTTGCCGGTCCGCGCCATCCCGGAGCACGTGGTATTGCCACCACAGCACGAGTGGAAGGAAGATGCCCGCCGTCGAGGCCTGCACACCGTCGAAAAGCGCCCTGCTGCGCCGGGCCCTTTCGCGCGCCACCGTCTCCGCTTCGGCTTCCTCATAGCGCCGGGCGGCCGCCGATGCATGCGCGGCCAGTTCCTGCACTCCCCGGGCCGCGGCCGCCACTGATCCCTGAGCCGAGGCAAGTCCACCCGCGGCCACCCCCGCCGCAAAGTGCGTGGCCTCGGCTCCCTGCAGGCCGGATGCCTGAAGCCGTGCCGTGAAGCTGGAAATCCACTCGAGTTCGCTGTCCAGGGTGGCGGCCACCTCCCCCATGTCCTGCGCGACCAGGTTGATGCGGCCGGCCGCCGCCTCTATTTCCGTCAGCGTGTAGTGCACCCGGCCGGCGCCGCCGGTGATGCTGAAACTGGTTTCGCCGTCGCTTTGTCCGGCCACGTCCTAACCTCCAAGCATTCCGGGGCCCCTGGCGCTCAACGCATCGAGGGCCCGGGCGTAGGCCGCCACGCAGTCGGAAGCCGCCCTGACGTCCGAGGAGGCGCCGGCCAGGGCCGATCCGCGCAAAGCGGCCTCCCCGCGAAACGCCTCCCCCGCCTTCGACGACCACTCCAGGGCGGCGGCTGCCGACAGTCTGGCGCGGCCGGCGTCAATCTCGCCGGCCAGCCGCGACAGCCGTCCGGCCAGGGCGGACACGTCCCCGGGAGACGTGTCCGGTGCCCAAAAGACGGACGGCCCCGCACAGTGTTGTGTGCCGAACGGGCCCCCAGCACCAATCCGCCCATTGTCGCGCCCCGCCCCGCTGAATTGTCCACCGGACAGGCCCGGCGAGTACCCCATGGCCCAACCTCCCCTGTTCCCCGCTCCGCCCACGCCCACATCCATTCCCGGAGGGGCCTCCCTTCCGACAGTAGGCATGGCCCGGGGCCCGGGCCAGTGCCCCAGCCCGGAGTGGGGACAAGGTGGAGGGACGCGGCGGCTGTGCAGGGAGCGGCACGGCCCCAGGCATGGCCCGGGGACACACTGGACGAAGAATCCGCGGTTCGTGAAAGAATTGGGCCATGTCTGATTCCCCCTCCGCCATTTCCCGCATCCCGTCCGGCCGCCTGTCCCTGGCCGCGCACCCCGGGCGCATCGCCCTGGGCCCGCTCGACGGCCGGTATTCAGGCGCCGTGGCGCCGCTGGTGGATTACTTGTCCGAGGCGGCCCTGAACCGCGACCGTGTGGGGGTCGAGGTGGAATGGTTCATCCACCTGACCAGCAACAAGGTGCTGCGGGGCGCTGAGCCGCTGACCCCCGAACAGCAGGAGGGCCTGCGCGCAATCGTCACCGAGTTCGACGACGACTCGATCGCTGAACTGGCGGAGATTGAAAAGATCACCGTCCACGACGTCAAGGCCGTGGAGTACTTCATCGGCAACCGACTCGCTGCCCTGGGACTGGAGCGCCTGAAGCCCCTGGTCCACTTCGGCTGCACCAGCGAGGACATCAACAACCTCTCCTATGCCCTGGGCGTCAAGGGCGCCGTGGAGGACGTCTGGCTTCCGGCCGCGAGGAGCCTGGTTGCCAAGATCACCGACATGGCCGAGGAGAACCGCGCCGTGCCGATGCTCTCGCGGACCCACGGCCAGCCGGCGACGCCCACCACGCTCGGCAAGGAGCTGGCCGTCACGGCCCACCGGCTGACCCGCCAGCTGGACCGCATCGCGACCACGGAGTTCCTGGGCAAGATCAACGGCGCCACGGGCACCTACTCGGCCCACTACGCGTCCGTGCCGGAAGCCAGCTGGCAGGACGTTTCCCGCGGGTTCGTCGAGGGCCTGGGCCTGACGTGGAACCCGCTGACCACCCAGATTGAATCGCACGACTGGCAGGCGGAGCTGTACGCCGACATGGCGCGCTTCAATCGCATTCTGCACAACCTGTGCACGGACGTCTGGAGCTACATCTCCATCGGATACTTTGTGCAGGTCCCCGTTCCGGGCGCCACCGGCTCCTCAACCATGCCGCACAAGGTCAACCCGATCCGCTTCGAAAACGCCGAAGCCAACCTGGAGATCTCCAACGCCCTGTTGGACACCCTCGCGGCCACCCTGGTGACGAGCCGCTGGCAGCGCGACCTCACGGACTCCTCCAGCCAGCGCAACATCGGCGTCGCTTTCGGCCACTCCCTGCTGGCCATCAACAATGTCCTGGGCGGCCTGGGCCGGCTGGACACCGCCGAGTCCGTGCTCGCCGACGACCTTGACCACAACTGGGAGGTGCTCGCCGAAGCCATCCAGATGGTCATGCGCGCCGAGGCCCTGGCCGGCGTTCCCAACATGGAGGACCCGTACGAGCGCCTCAAGGACCTCACCCGCGGCCGCCGCGTGGATGCCGCGCGCATGCAGGAGTTCGTCTCAGGCCTGGGTCTGTCCGAAGCAGCCCGGGCCCGCCTGCTCGCCCTCACCCCGGGGACCTACACGGGCATCGCCGAGTCCCTGGTGGACTACCTGAAAAAGTAGCCGCCAAGGAACGGCGGCGGCACCCCAGCGGCGCATTTGGCGCACCTGGGGTGCCACCTGCGTTGCCCGGACGCCATCCGCCCGGTAACCCGTCGACCGACCTCTAACGGACCAGCAGATCAAGATACACCTGGTAGATGGCCGGTATGGCCACAAAAAGGCCGGCAACCATCGCGGCTCCCCACACCATCCGGCGTCGCAGCGAACTCGCGACGTCACGGCGCAAGGTCTCGAACCGGGCCATTAAGAGTGCAGGGTCGCCGTCGCCCGGCGGATCACGGTGCCACGTCAATGGCCGGCAGGCCGCCGCAGCAATCTGTGCCGCTTCCTGCGCCGCAAGCCTCTGTGGCTGCCGGTAAAACCACCGAGGGAGCCCGCGGGCGTCAACCACCTCCACGCCATCCGGCTTCCGCTTGATGTTCAACCGCAGGGGGCTGACCACCACCACCATGGGCGTAACCGCCACTGGATGCCCCACGGCCCTGCCAAGGATCCTTGCGGCCCGGTTGGCCTCGAAAAGGGAGTTGCGGATGTGCGGCAGCCTTTTCCCGTTGACCATGAACGTGCCGCCGGCCACCCACACCTTCTGCCCGGAATGGTTTTTGGTGTTCACGGTGAAGACACCCTGCGGGCCAATAATGACATGGTCGATGTCCGATGTTCCGGCGCCGACGGGGACGGCATGTACCACGGTGCAGCCCGGCCCCAGCCCGGCGAGCAACCGTCCCACCTCAAATTCGCCCAAGGCACCCTTGAACCAGGCGGAGGTGTCGGGCGTCAGCGGACTTGCCCCAAACAGCCGCGCCAGAAGGCGTCGTGGCGGAATCTGGCCCTGCCGGCGAAGGAGCTCGGCAACAACAGCCTGCCCCGGGAACCGGGCCCGCAAGTCCGGGGCGCCCGGCCCGCCAACATCATCCCGGTCTGAAATATCGCCCGTCACATCCGCCGCCTCTCCACCCATGCAGGACGCCCAACGCCGTCGTCGAACTGCTGCGCTGCCCTGGTGCACCGAGCCTATGGCATGGACGGGGCTGCGGCCAGGGCCCGTCAAAAGGAATACAGGCCCCGCCCCAGGCCCCGGCCGACCCAGAGCGCGCAGGGCTGCGTGGAGCCACCGCGCACGCCAAGGCACGGCGGCTTCGGGTCGATCACGATGTCCCCATCCTCATCCACCCGGAAGTAGCGGGGGTTGGGAAAGACGACGTTCATCAACATCTCGCAGTCGCAGTATCCGCCCTTCTGGGCCATCCGCCGCTCCAGGGCCGTTGCCCGGGGCGCCCGCATGGCGCGGTAGCGTCCCATCCAGTGCCGTCCATGGCAGCCGAATTCGAGCATCCGCAAGACGTAGCAGGCCAGGCACTCGCGCGGCCGCGGCATGGTCATGGCCTCGGAAAGCTGGTGAAGTTCGCTTTCCATCCCGGCGATCAATTGGGCACCTTCAGAGCTTGCATCCATTGCCTCCCCCTTCTCCTGCCTCCAGCATCTGCCTGCGCCAGCGGACAATCCACCGCCGAGGCGGCAATTGTGGAAGGCGGAGGGCCGTGCCGTGCCTGTGGAGGGATGGCGCCCGTGAATCCGGCCCCGTGGCGCCCGTGCTACAACGGCCCAGTCCATGCATCGGATGTATGGTCGGCCACCTTATTGGAGTCACCCCAAAAAACGCCCATTGCGCGTAACTATGCGCAAAACCCTCCTTAGAATCAGGACCTACCGTTAGCTTGGACGAGATACAGCTGATATGTACGCGAAGGTGAACTGTAACGACCCCGTCCTTGCCAGGCACGTCGCGGGGCCGACGGACCACCAACAGCACAAAGGGGACCGCGAGGATGTTCTGCGGCAAATCAAGGCAAAGCGCGGGACCAATCGTGCGGCACCGCGGCACCGCGGCATCCCGGCCCTGGCCGCGGTGGCCGCGGTGGCCATGGTGGCGGTGCTCATCATTCCTGCCTTGCCCGCCCGGGCGGCGGGATCATGCACGGCGTGCTCCGGCGCATCGACGGGGGCGAATTGCAGGTGGCACAGTCCGGGGTGCAGCTCGGCGGCGGAACGCAGGGCCGCGCCACGACCCCACGGACCTGGGCTTTCTCGGGGACGTCACGTTCACCCCCACCGGATCCGCCACGATGTCCACGATCGTTTCCGCCGGCGGCAACTTCTACATCGGCGCCCAGAACGGCAGGCTCCGATACGGCTTCGACTCCCTGTCCGGGGCTTCGAGGTGGTGCACCGACATGCAGGAAGCGGACTACCCGGCCCGGAAGCAGGAGCACGCGCTGTCCTTCCACTATCTGCCGTCAGCCTCGGCACCACCCTCTCGGTGATGCTCGACGGCGTCGTCCTTCCGCCCGTCACGAGCGACGACCCTGCCCAAATTGCGCCCGGGCTGGGGTCGGCCTTCGTGTTTGGCAATGAGGTCAACCCCCAAGGTTCCGACCGCGGCTTCACCGGCACCCTGCATGAGGTCCGCCTTGCCGCGGCCACGTCAGTGTTCCACGCGGGAGACTTTGAGCTCCAGCCCAAGGCCGTGGTGGCCGTGGGCGGCAACGACGTCCGCTGGATCGGCAACGAGGACGGCACCGCCCGCCAGAACGAATGGAACGTGGTCCCCGTCAGCGTCCCCGCCGACGGCGGCAAGATCAGCGCCGTACCCGGTGAGACGGACGCCAATCGTGGCGCCCGCACCTCCATGATCCAGTCGGTGCAGTCCGGCGCCGCCAACAGCCTGCACTGGTGGCCCGCCGAGGCGGACATGAAGCCCACGCAGGGGTGGTTCGCCCACCCCACCGATGTGCCGAAATCACCGGCCGCCCTGCAGGGTTTCCCGGCCGAACGCCAAAAGGCCCTGGCCCAGGGCAGCACCGCGGAAATCGACCTGGGGTCGCCACAGGCAGTGGATCGCATCGCCTTGAGCGAGCACGTCGGCAACATCGGCGTCCTGCGCATCCACAAGTTCGCCTCCACCGTCACGGCCCAGGAGTTCCGCATCACTGTCACCGCCACACGCGCGCCCGCGTTCCTCTCCAACATCTCGCCGTACGGGACACTGGCCGCCGTCCCGGAACCGGCCGGGGACCTCCCTCTTGACTGTTCGGCCCCCTTGGCGGGCACGGGAACGCGGGACCGCCCGTTCAACCCGCTCGAGCAGTTCCGGCAGGCGGAAATCTCCGCCGGTGCCACCATCCATGTGAAGGCAGGCACCAGCTGCGCGGCCTCGGACACCCCCTTTTGGGGCTATGGCACCACGGACGCGCCCATCACCGTCACCACGTACGGCGGCGGCGCGGCGCCAGTCGTCGGCGGCACGTCATTGACGGAAGCCTTCGCGAGGCTGGCCGCCCAGGGCTGGGTGGTTAAGGACCGCGGTGCAGGGCGCGCCCGCCGGCCAGTGGGGCTACGTGTACCTGAACCGGCACGGGCAGCGGTTCGGCCGGTTCCTGGCCGACACGGGCGGTACCGTCACAGTCACGGTCCCCGAAGGAACCGGGAACGGCCTCGACACGCTGGTCCTGCCGGACAAGGACGGCAGGCGGGTTTCCTTCGGGGCCTTCCACGTCACCCCGTAGCGGCTACGGACTCCAGTTGCCTTCCGGAGCCGTCGCTAAGCCCCGGGCCGCTGGAAGGCCGCGATCCGCTCCACACCCTCGCGGACGGCGTCATACCCCGCGGCAAAGCTCAGCCGTACCGTGCGGCCGCCGCCGACGGTGTCAAAGTCGAGCCCCGGCACCACGGCCACGCCCGCTGCTTCGAGCAGGGCCGAACAGTAGGCCGCCGAGTCGGCAAACCGGTCCATGGCGGCGCCAAGGCCGGCATAGAGGTAGAAGGCGCCGTCGGCCGGGGCGGCACCGGCCCAGCCCAGCCGGCCAAGGTTCGCCAGCACGAAGGCGCGGGTGCGGGCAAATTCCGCCACGGCCGCATCGGCCTCGGCATAGGATTCCGGGCTGAACGCCGCCACGGCCGCCATTTGGGCCGGGGCGGGCGGGCACAGGGCCACATTGCCGGCGAGCGCGTCCACTGTCCCGATGAGGTCGTCCGGCACCAGGGCCCACCCCAGCCGCCAGCCCGTCATGCCCCAGTACTTGGAAAAGCTGGAAATGACGACGCCGCACCGGTCCATTTCCCAGGCGCAGACGCCCCGGGGATCGGGGTCGCCCGCGGCGGGGTAGGTGATGCCGTGGTAGATCTCATCGCTGATCAGGCGGGCCGCGTTGCCAGCACACCACGCCGCGAGGGCAGCCAGCTCCTCCCGGGAGACCATGGTTCCCGTGGGGTTGGCCGGCGAGGCCAGCACCAGCCCGGACAGCGGGCCGTGGTCGCGGACGGCGGCGTCAAGCTGCGCGGGCGTGGGTTGGAAGCGGGTGTCGGGGCCGCAGTCCAGCTCCACCACCTCGATCCCGAGTGCACGCAGTATGTTCTTGTAGGCCGGGTAGCCGGGGCGTGCCAGGGCCACGCGGTCGCCCGCATTGAACGCGGAGAGGAAGGCCAGGAGGAAAGCCCCGGACGAGCCGGTCGTCACGGCGACATTGCGCGCCGGAATGTCCAGGCCGTACCAGCGCCGGTAGTGGCCCGCAATGGCATCCCGGAGCTCGGAAATGCCGAGTGCCGGCGTATAAGTCAGTGGGGTCCCGGCTCCGTGGATGGCCGCGGCCGCTGCCGACACCCCCGACGGCGCTCCGCCGCCGGGCTCACCGGCGCACAGCGAAACGACGTTCCGGCCCGCCTCACGCAGCTCGGCCACCCGCGCCAGAATGTCCATCACGGCAAACGGCGGCACCTGGGCGCGTGCGGCAACGGTCAGCGGTCGGTTCATGGCAGGCTCCTGGCGGGAAACGGCGGCGGCGCGGCGGCGCGGCCGCAGCTTCCAGCTTGCCACACGGGCCCCCGCCGCACCCGAAAGCACGGCCATGGCCGACTGCGGGCGCCGCTAGGACAGGCCCTTGCCGATGATCGGGATGCCGGTGGTCGGGAAGGATCCGGGGAACACGGCCTTGGTTGCCACGGGCGCCGGCTGCAGGGGCACCTTGACGTCGTCGCCCGGGGTGAGGAGCAAGGTGGTGCCGCGCACGTCCACGGCCAGCGGTGCGACGTCGCGCCCGTCCTGGAGGCTGAGGGTGATCGAGTCGGCGGCCAGGGCAACGGACAGCAGGATTCCCCGCACGGTCAGCTTGAAGGACAGGCTTTCCCAGCCGAGGGGCAGTCGCGGGTCAAAGTGTAACTTGTCGCCTTGGTCGCGCATGCCGGCGAAACCACACACCAGGGAGCTCCAAATCCCACCGGCCGAGGCGATGTGCACCCCGTCCACGGTGTTGGCGTGGGTGTTGTCAAGATCGATGAAGACCGCTTCGGTGAAATGCTTCAAGGCGGTTTGGCCATAGCCCACCTCCGCGGCCATGATGCCCTGCACGCAGGCGGACAGGGTGGAGTCCCCCGTGGTGATCGGGTCATAAAAGTCGAAGGCGCGCTGCTTTTCCTCGTCCGTGAAGTCCTGCCACTGCAGGAACATGGCCAGCACCGTGTCGGCCTGCTTGAGCACCTGGTGGCGGTAGATCACCAGCGGGTGGAAGTGCAGCAGCAGGGGGTACTTGTCCCTGGGTGTGGACCAGTCCCACGGCTCGAGCGTCATGAAGTCCGCGTCCTGGCTGTAGACCTCCAGGTGCGCGTCGTAGGGCAGGGACATGCGGCGGGCGGCCTGCTCCCAGACCTGCCGTTCCCGCTCGGAGACGTCCGGGCGTCCCTGGACGGCGGCCGCCTTGCGCAGGTTGAAGCGGGCCATGACGTTGGTGTACAGGTTGTCGTTGACCACGGCAGTGTATTCGTCCGGGCCGGTGACGCCGTGGATGTGGAACATGCCGTCCTTGCCGAAGAAACCCAGGGACACCCACATCCGGGCCGTCTCAATGAGCAGGTCGGCGCCTATTTCTTCCCGGAAGGTGGGGTCCTCGGTGGCCCATTCATAGCGGTTGGCGGCAAAGGCGATGGCGGCGGCGATGTGGAACTGCGCCGTGCCGGCCGCGTAGTAGGCGCTTGCCTCCAGCCCGTTGATGGTGCGCCAGGCAAACAGGGCCCCGTCCACGCTCAGCTCCGCGGCGCGGCGGCGGGCCGTCGGGAGCATTTGGTGCCGCGATTCGAGCACCTGCCGGGCTGCGTGCGGATTGGTGTAGGTCAGGTAGGGCAGCAGGTAGATCTCCTGGTCCCAGAAATAGTGGCCTTCATAGCCGGCTCCCGTGACGCCCTTCGCCGGGATGCCGGAAACGCCGGCCCGGGCGGTGGCCTGGGCCAGCTGGAACAGGTTCCAGCGCACGGCCTGCTGCAGCTCAGGTTCCCCGCCCACCACAATGTCCGCCATTTCCCAGTAGCGGCGGTAATGGTCGGCGCTGTCAGCGAAGATGGCCTCGACGTCCAGCAGCGCCGCGCCTGCTTCGGCGGCAAGCACCGCGCCCCGGTCTTCTGCGGCGCTTTCCCCGCCCACCGCATAGCTCACGGTCTTTTCCAGCCGAAACGTCCTGCCTTCCTCGACGGCCAGGACATAGCGGACCGTTGAAACGTCTTCGGCCACCAGGGTCTCAAAAGGCTGCTCCTCCGAATTGATCTGGTGGCGGACGGCCAAGGCCACGCGCTGGCGCGAGGAGGCCGTCTCCCACGCCAGGTCCAGGGCGCCGCCGGTCCCTTCCAGATAGAGCGGTTGCAGGATCCTGTCCGCATGGCGGCCGGGCCTCCGGGGGTCGTTGAGGGACGGCTCGGTGGCCGGCTGGTCCTGCCGGTCCACGACCGCGCTCGTCACGTCGACATAGACTTCCTGGTCCGCCGAGATCGTCAGTTCAATGCCCAGGGATCCGCGGGATTCAAAGCCGACGGCGCGCCGCAGCACGGTGGTGACCGTGGCGCCGGAGCGGGCCTCCCAAACAATGGCGGATTCATAGATGCCGGTGGCAAAGTCGATGCTCTGCCGGTAGTCCAGGACCGTGGACTCGGTCAGCTGCAGGTGTTCGCCGTCGATGATGACGGTGAAATTGCTGGCGTCCGGGACGTAGACAATGCGTTGGCCCGTCCGGGCAAAGCCGTAGGCGTTCTCGGCGTGTTGGATGTCCCAGGTTTCATAAAAGCCGTTGATGAACGTGCCCGGCAGCACCCCGGGGCCGGAAAAGGCATGTGAACCGCGGGTTCCCAGGTGGCCGTTGCCCAGGGCCATGAGTGTCTCCATGGTGCCTTCGCTGTCCAGGTCAAAGGAAGTCTCCACCAGCTTCCAGGGGTCGCAGGGGAAGCGCTGGCGGTCGGAATTGATCAGTGCCATGTAATTATTCTCTCCTCCGGAGGAAGTGAAGTCTCAAGCTGGGGCTGCCGGGCAGGGGCTACAGCAGTTCGGCGAGGTCGTCCACCACAAGGGTGGCGCCGGCGTCGAGCAGCGCCTGGCGCCCGGCGCCACGGTCCACACCAATCACGGCGCGGAAGTCGCCGGAGCTCCCGGCCTGGACGCCCGAGACGGCGTCCTCCACCACAACGCAGTCCCGGGTGGGCACGCCCAGCAGTTCCGCCGCATAGCTGAAGGTGTCGTGGTTCGGTTTGCCCGGCAGCCCGCGTCCGGCCGCCAGTTCGCCGTCGACCACCACGGGGAAGTGGTGGTCCAGCCCGGCCGCCTTCAGCACGGCCGGTGCGTTGCGGGAGGAGGAGACGACGGCGAGCTTGAGGCCGCGGGCCAGTGCGGCCTCCACGAAGCGCACCGAGCCCGGGTACGGCTTCACCCCGCCGCTCTCGATGATGGCGTTGAACACCGCGTTCTTGCGGTTGCCCAGGCCGTGGACGGTGTCGTGGGCGGGGTCGTCATCCAGGGGGCCCTCGGTCAGGGTGATGTTGCGGGAGGCCAGGAAGTCGCGGACGCCGTCAAAGCGGGGCTTGCCGTCGATGAAGTCGAAGTAGTCGCTGTCCCGGTAGCCTGCGTGGCCGGTGTCGGCCAGAAAGCCGTCGAAGAGCTGCCGCCAGGCCTGCTCGTGCACCAGGGCGGTGGGCGTCAGCACGCCGTCGAGGTCAAAGAGCAGTGCCGTGGCGGCGGTCCAGTCGAAGCTGGTGTTGACGGTGGTTCCTGTCATGGTTGCAATCCTATTCTTCGCTGGGGCTGGTGGTTGTCCGTTGGAAGAGGTTCACCCTCCCAGCATATGCCGCCGGGCCGGGCGTCGTGCGGTTTTTCCGGCCGCCCGGCGCCAGGTCCAGGCAGTCCGCGGCATAGGCTGGTGCGGTGACTGAGATGACGCCCCCTGTCCGCCGCGAGCTGGTCCAGCCCATCGTCCTGCTCGTCGACCGGGTGGAACCGGCCGGCCGGGACGAAGGCATTGCGGCAGCCGCGCTGGCCTCGGTGCAGGCATACCTGCAGGCGCCGGACCACCCCGGCTGGGCACCCTGGGCTGCCGGGGCGTTCGCGAAGTCCGTGCGCCGGGCCGATGCCAGGATGTTCGCCAAGGTCGAGGAGGCCTTCCCCGGCCACGCCCTGGCCGCGGTGGGCGCGGCGCGCGCCGTGGGCCTGCCGCCGATGCCGGCGGATGCGCTGCCAAAGCTGCTGGCCAGGCTGCAGGTGTCCGGCACGCAGCTGCCCGACGGCCCGCCGCTGGCGCCCCGGGCGCTGACAATAGTGCTCAACGGCTCGCTGGCAATGTCCACCGGGAAGGCCGCCGCGCAGGCCGCCCATGCCCTGTTTGCGTGGCTGCTCGACGCCGGAAGGCCCGCCGTGGATGCCTGGGCCGCCGCGGGGTTCCCCGTGGGCGTGGTCCACTTGCCGGCCAGGGATTTCCGCAAGGGGGCGCGGAAGGCGTCCGGGCCGCTCATCCACGACGCCGGCCGCACCGAGATCGAGCCCGGTTCCGCCACGGCGTACGTCACAAGGACGGCCACGTAGCCCTTCCCCGGCCGCACCGGACTGGCGCTACTCGGCGGCGGCGAGCTGGCCGCAGGCGCCGTCAATCTCCTTGCCGCGGGTGTCGCGCAGCGTGGTGGGCACGCCATGCGCGATCAGCGTGTCGATGAACTCCTGCATGACGTGTGGTTCGGAGGAGGTCCAGATGGAGCCAGGCGTCGGGTTCAGCGGGATCGGGTTCACATGGACCCAGCCGCGGCCGCGCTGGTTGAGCTTCCTGGCGAGGAGTTCGGCGCGCCAGGGGTGGTCGTTCATGTCCTTGATCAGCGCGTACTCGATGGAGACGCGGCGGCCGGTGACCTTGTAGTAGTTGTAGGCGGCGTCGAGGGCGTCGTCGACCTTCCACTTGTCGTTGACCGGGATCAGGTCGTCGCGCAGCTCGTCGTCGGGCGCGTGCAGGGACAGGGCGAACGTGACGGCCACGCCCTCCTGCGCCAGCTTGTTGATGGCCGGGACCAGGCCCACCGTGGAGACGGTGATGCCGCGGGCGGACATGCCCAGGCCCTCGGGGCCGTCGGCCACCATGCGGTGCACGGCGTTCATGACACGCTTGTAGTTGGCCAGCGGCTCGCCCATGCCCATGAAGACGATGTTGGTGACGCGTTCGGCGTCGTGCCCGCCGTCGCGCCGAAGGTTGCCCAGGCCGCCCTCGGCGATGACCCGGTTCGCCTGGACGATCTGATCCAGGATCTCGGCCGTGGACATGTTGCGGGTCAGCCCGGCCTGGCCCGTGGCGCAGAACGGGCAGTTCATGCCGCAGCCGCACTGGCTGGACACGCACAGGGTGACGCGGCCGGGGTAGCGCATGAGCACGGACTCCACGAGCGAGCCGTCAAAGAGGCGCCACAGGAACTTGATGGTGTCGCCGTTGTCCGTGGTGAGGCGCTTGACCTCGGTCAGCAGCTTGGGGAACATGGTGGCCGTGATCTCGGCGCGGCGGTCCCTGGGAAGATCGCTCATCAGCTCGGGGTCGGTCGTGTAGTGCTGGAAGTAGTGCACGGAGAGCTGCTTGGCGCGGAACGCCGGCAGGCCCATCTCCTTGAACTTCGCCTCGCGTTCGGCCAGCGTCAGGTCAGCCAGGTGGGTCGGGGGCTGCGACACGCGCGGGGACTTGAACTGCAGCAGCGGGCGGCCCCCCGGATCCTTCGCCTGCTGCCAGCCCTCGGTGGCGGGCTTGACCTGGGCGGCGCGGCGGGCGGGGCGCAGCTTGGCGGCCGTTGCTGCGGGCGCGTCGGCAAGTGCGGGGGCGTTTTTGGGGGAAGTCATCCTTTCCATTGTCCCCTACCGCGGGACTTCTGTCCTACCGTGGCAGTCAATGTCACATTTGGACGCACTCAAGCCGCGGGCGACGCGCCGGCGCGGGCTAGTCAACAAACTCGGACTGGGTCTCGATGAAGTTCCACTCCCTCCCGGTCAGCGTCCCGTTGGCGACCTCGCCCCCTGCGGCCCTTACCGCCGCCAGGACATGCTCCGGCACCGCTTCCGCCTCGAGGTTCTCACGCAGCCACTCCTTCGCCGGCAGGTCAAGCTCGAGCCACCACAGATGAATTTCCATTCTGGCCACCCCCTTGGATGTCCTTAAACGGTAGGTCCGTTCCCGGTGGGATTCAATGGTTCAGCGGACCAGCCTCACCGCCGCCAGCACGACGGCGACGAGCGGCAGGACAAGCGGCAGGGCGAGCCGCACCAGGGCAGCA
>NZ_JAAMFM010000032.1 GCF_013376105.1 Arthrobacter wenxiniae | reverse complement strand
TGCCGGGCCTGTGGAAGGCGGCCCGCCCTGGATCCGGGCCGTGGCGGAGTCCTGCAGGACCCCCTCGTGGCAGCGTTAGAGGCGCGGGCAGGGGCCCTGTGGCCAGCGGCCGTTCCCTGGCGGCGCAAGCTTTTGGGACGGCATGATTTAGACTGAGCAGGATGTCTAGATTATTTGGAACAGACGGTGTCCGCGGATTGGCCAATGGCCTGCTGACGGCAGAACTTGCATTGTCGCTGGCGCAGGCGGCGGCGGTGGTGCTCGGCCACGATCAGATGAGCGAAGGCAAGCGGCCGCGTGCCGTGCTGGCCCGGGACCCGCGCGCCAGCGGGGAGTTCATTGGCGCCGCCGTGGCGGCGGGGCTGGCCAGCGCGGGCGTTGACGTCTACGACGCCGGCGTCCTGCCCACCCCGGCAACCGCGTTCCTGATCGCCGACCTCGGCGCGGACTTCGGCGTGATGATCTCCGCCTCCCACAATCCGGCCCCGGACAACGGCATCAAGTTCTTCGCCCGCGGCGGCCAAAAACTGGCCGACGCCGTCGAAGACGCCATCGAGGAACAGCTCCAGCACGACGCCTTCCGCCCGGTGGGCGTCGACGTCGGCCGCATCCAGCGCTTTGCCGACGCCGAGGACCGCTACATCGTGCACCTGCTGGGCACCCTGCCGCACCGCCTGGACGGATTGAAGATCGTCCTGGACTGTGCCAACGGCGCTGCCAGCGGCTGCTCCCCCCAGGTCTTCACCGACGCCGGCGCCGCGGTGACCGTGATCGGCGCCGACCCGGACGGGTTGAACATCAACGACGGCGTGGGTTCCACACACCTGGAGAAGCTGCAGGAGATGGTCCTCAGCACCGGCGCCCACCTCGGGATCGCCCACGACGGGGACGCCGACCGCTGCCTGGCCGTGGACCACGAGGGCCATGTCATTGACGGCGACCAGATCATGGCCGTCCTTGCACTGGCCCAAAAGGAAGCCGGGGAACTCAAGGACAACGTACTGGTGGCCACGGTCATGAGCAACCTCGGACTGAAGATCGCACTCCGCGACGCCGGGATCACGATTAGGGAAACTGCCGTCGGCGACCGCTACGTGCTGGAGGAGATGCGCCGCGGCGGCTACACGCTCGGCGGCGAGCAGTCCGGCCACGTCATCTTCTCCGAATACGCCACGACGGGCGACGGGCTGCTGACCGGGCTGCAGCTGGCGGCGCAGGTGGCCAAGACGGGCAAGTCGCTCAAGGACCTTGCCGCCGCCATGAGCAAGCTTCCCCAGGTCATGGTCAACGTCAAGGACGTGGACAAGTCCCGGGCTGCGATCGTGCCCGCCGTGAAGGCCGCCGTGGCCAAGGCCGAGGCCGAGCTGGGCGACACCGGAAGGGTGCTGCTGCGCCCCTCCGGCACGGAGCAGCTGGTCCGTGTCATGGTGGAGGCAGCCGACCTTGAGACAGCCCGACGGATCTGCGATTCACTCGTCGACGTGGTGCGCCGGGAGCTGGCCCTGGAGCCGGCCCCGAAATAGGACGTTAAAGGATTGAGGGCGGCAATTCCACCGGAATTGCCGCCCTTTCCTGCTGTGGGTCCAGTGCCTGTATTGCGGGATTACTGCCTGGCTCGAAGCGAATCGCGAATTTCGGTCAGGAGGACAATCTGCGGGTCGACGGCGGCTTCTTCCGTGATGCCGAGCCTGGCATTGCGGCGGGCGATGATGTGGTTCATCGGGACAACCACCACGAAGTAGATTGCGGCGGCCACCAAAATGAAGTTCACGACAACTGTCAGGAACACACCAAACTTGATGTCGTTGCCGTTGAGGGTAACCAAGGCAAAGCTGTTGAAGTTGGGGGAACCGAACAGTGCTGCAATAAGCGGCATCAGTATGTTCGCCACGAGCGAGTTGACCACGGCGCCGAAGGCGGCACCGATGACGACGGCCACGGCGAGGTCTACGACATTGCCCTTCATGATGAAATCTCTGAATCCCTTTAACATGACCCCAAAATACCGCACATTCTGCGGATGCGGGTTGGATATGACAAACTTAATTCTTTGCGTGTCGAATGGTGGTCAAAATGGCCCATTGATATCCGGTCGGGCCCAAATATTGTTCGTGGCCGGCAATGCTGTGACGCCGCCTGTCCGGGGCAACGTCGGTGCCCACGTAGCGCAGCTGCCAGGGTTCGGCCAGATGCCACGTGAACTTGCAGGACGTGGGCACGCTGGCGCCGCCGATGTCCAGCGCCAAGCCGGTCTGGTGCTCGGAGCAGCCCGCCCGGGCCGGGAACGTGTCAGCCGCGGCCGCCTCCTTGAGCAGCAGTGCCGGCTCGCTTGATCCGGCCGCCCGCGGCTACACCTTCCTCAGCAGCATCCTGCGGATTGAATGGTCGGAGTCCTTGGTCAGCACCAGCTGCGCCCGGCCGCGGGTGGGGAGCACGTTTTGGAGCAGGTTGGGCTCGTTGATGCTCTTCCAGATGCGCGTGGCGGTGGCAACGGCCTCGGCGTCGGACAGGCCGGCGTACCGGCGGAAATAGGATTCAGGGTTGGAGAACGCGCCGCTGCGCAGGGACCGGAAGCGGTCGATGTACCACTGCTCGATGAATTGGGTCTTCGCGTCCACGTAGATGGAGAAGTCGAAGAAGTCGCTGACGGCCAGCCCGGAGCGCCCGTCCAGTCGGGGACGGGCGGCGGCCAGGACGTTCAGACCCTCCACAATGAGCACGTCGGGGCGGTGCACCACCACGTTCCTGCCGGGCACGATGTCGTATGTCAGGTGGGAGTACATGGGGGTGCTGACTTCTTCGGCGCCGCTCTTGACGGCGCTGACAAAGCGCAGCAGGGCCCGTCGGTCGTACGATTCCGGGAAGCCCTTGCGGGACATCAACCCGCGGCGCTCCAGCTCGGCATTGGGGTAGAGGAAGCCGTCGGTGGTCACCAGCTCGACGTTGGGGGTGTCCGGCCAGCGGCGCAGCATCTCCCGGAGCACGCGGGCGGTGGTGGACTTGCCGACTGCCACGGAGCCGGCCACGCCGATCACGAACGGCGTGCGGTTGCCGCGTTCGCCCAGAAACGTGGTGGTTGCGCTGTGCAGGTGGCCGGCCGCGCCCACATACAGGTTCAGGAGCCGGGAGAGGGGGAGGTAAACGTCGCGAACCTCACGCATGTTGAGCTGGTCACCAAGTCCGCGGATGCGTGCGATGTCCTCTTCGTTGAGGGGTTGCTCGATCTTGTTGGCAAGGCGCGACCATGTTTGGCGGTCCAGTTCCACGAAGGGGGAGGCGCCGTCGCCGTTGTTGGACTCGGATTTTTGCGATGTCACGCCTTTGATTCTGCCCTGTTTGTGGTTCGGGGCGAAATAAGTCCGGGCCGGGCCGGGGGTGCCGCGGCGTCGTTTTGGCGGGGGTCCACGGCCCTGATGTAGGACGTACTACAAATCGAACAGCGATTATGATTGGTTTTCATGTGTGGAATTGTGGGTTATGCCGGAACTGCCCCGGCCAATGGAACGACGACCGCAGCCGGGCACCAGGCACTTGACGTGCTCATGGAGGGCCTGCGGCGCCTCGAATACCGCGGCTACGACTCGGCCGGCGTGGCAGTGGTGGCCGGCGGCGCCATCGCCATGCGCAAGAAGGCCGGAAAATTGGCCAACCTGACGGCTGAACTTGCCGCCAGCCCGCTCCCGGACTCCATGACCGGGATCGGCCACACCCGCTGGGCCACGCACGGCGGGCCCACCGACAAGAACGCGCACCCGCACGTGGTGGACGGCGGCAAGCTGGCCGTGATCCACAACGGCATCATTGAAAATTACGCACCGCTGAAGGCGCGGCTGCTCCAGCAGGGCCATTCCTTCATCTCCGACACCGACACGGAGGTCGCCGCCGTGCTGCTGGGCGAGATCTACCGCTCGCTGCCCGCAGGTGAATCGGCCGACGGCGCCCGCCTGACCCGGGCGATGCAGCTTGCCGCCCAGCGCCTTGAGGGTGCCTTCACCCTCCTTGCCGCCCACGCCGACCACCCCGGAACCGTGGTTGCCTCCCGCCGGAACTCCCCCCTCGTGGTGGGATTGGGCGACGGCGAGAATTTCCTCGGCTCCGATGTTTCCGGCTTCATCGACTACACCCGCCGCGCCGTGGAACTCGGCCAGGACCAGGTGGTCAGCATCACGGCGGACTCCGTGGCCATCACCGACTTTTTCGGCGCGCCCGCGGAGGGCCGCGAGTACCTGGTGGACTGGGACGCGGCCGCAGCCGAGAAGGACGGCTTCCCGTCCTTCATGGAGAAGGAGATCCACGACCAGCCCGAAGCGGTCGCCCAGACCCTGCTGGGCCGTTCGGACGTGGATGGCAAGCTGACGCTGGACGAAATGCGCATCGACGCCGACGTCCTCAAGACCGTCAACAAGATCATTGTCCTGGCCTGCGGCACCTCCGCCTACGCCGGCCAGGTGGCCAGGTACGCCATTGAGCACTGGTGCCGGATCCCCACCGAAGTGGAGCTCTCCCACGAGTTCCGCTACCGCGATCCCATCGTTGACGACAAGACGCTGATTGTGTCCCTGTCCCAGTCGGGTGAAACCATGGACACGCTCATGGCCGTCCGCTACGCCCGCGAACAGGGCGCCAAGACCATCGCCATCTGCAACACCAACGGCTCCACCATCCCGCGCGAATCCGACGCCGTGCTGTACACGCACGCCGGCCCCGAGATCGCCGTGGCGTCCACCAAGGCATTCCTCGCCCAGATCACGGCCGCCTACCTGCTGGGGCTGTATTTGGCACAGCTGCGCGGCAACCTGTTCCAGGGCCAGATCAGGGACATCCTGGCGGACCTGGCCAAGGTGCCGGCCAAGATCGCCCAGGTGCTGGCGAACGACGGGCAGATCAAGGAACTGGCCCGCAGCATGGCCGACACCCGCTCGGTGCTGTTCCTTGGCCGGCACGTCGGCTTCCCCGTGGCCATGGAGGGCGCGCTCAAGCTCAAGGAACTTGCCTACATCCACGCGGAGGGCTTTGCCGCCGGCGAGCTCAAGCACGGCCCCATCGCCCTGATCGAGGAGGGGCAGCCTGTCATCGTGGTGGTCCCGTCCCCGCGCGGCCGCGACTCCCTGCACTCCAAGGTCGTCTCCAACATCCAGGAAGTGCGCGCCCGCGGCGCCAAGACCATTGTGATTGCCGAGGAAGGCGACGAATCCGTGCGCGCCCACGCCGAGCACGTCTTCTACATCCCCGAGACCACCACCCTGCTGGCACCCCTGCTGGCCACCGTGCCGCTGCAGATCTTCGCCTGCGAACTTGCCACGGCCAAGGGCTATGACGTGGACCAGCCGCGCAACCTGGCAAAGTCCGTCACCGTCGAGTAGCGCCGGCGGCCCGCCCGTGAATCCGGACGGTGCTTGCGGTTAAGGACGGCGGCCTGCCGACGTCCTTAACCGCAAGCACCGTCCCTTTTCGTTTCCGACGTTACGGGGCCGGGGCCGTCCCCCGGCTAGGCTGGGGGCATGATTATTGGCATTGGTGTGGACGTTGTTGACATTGAACGCTTCGGCCGGCAGCTGGAGCGGACGCCGGGGCTCCGCGACAGGTTGTTTGTGCCTGCCGAACGCGGCCTGAACACGCAGTCGCTCGCGGCCCGCTTTGCCGCCAAGGAATCCGTCGCGAAGGCCCTGGGGGCGCCGGCCGGGATGAACTGGCAGGACTGCTGGATCGGCCTGGACGAGCACGGGCCCACCATCAACGTCAAGGACACGGTGGCCGCCGTCGCCAAGGGCAAGGGCATCAAGCGCTGGCACCTGTCAATGAGCCACGACGGCGGCATCTCCACCGCCATGGTGATCGCCGAGGGTTGACATGCTTCGCGCGTACACCGCAGCGGCCGTCCGGGCCGCCGAACAGCCGCTGCTCGACGCGGGCCGCGGACCGGAGCTGATGCAACGCGCGGCGTACGGCCTGGCCATGGGGGTGGTTGCCGTCCTGCGGCGCCGCGGCCGCGGGGTGTACGGATCGCAGGTGGCATTGCTCATCGGCTCGGGCAACAACGGGGGCGACGCCCTGTTTGCGGGGGCTTGGCTGGCGGCGCGCGGGGCACGCACGACGGCGCTGCTCACCAGTGCGCGGACCCACTCCGGGGCGCTGGCGGCCTTCACGAAGGCTGGCGGGCGTGCCCAGCTGGCTCCGGCGGACAGTGACGCGTTTTGTGTGGCTGCGGGATTTTCCGACGTCATTGTGGACGGGCTGCTGGGCACAGGCGGGCGGGGCGGGTTGCGGGAGCCGGCCGCCGGGGTTGTGGCGCGCCTGTGCAAAATAATGTCCGGCGCCACCGAGGGCCGGGGGGCCGGCGCAGGGTCCCGGCCAGCCGTGGTGGCCTGCGACCTGCCCAGCGGCGTGGACGCCTCCACCGGTGAAGTGCGCGGCCCCGTGCTGGCGGCCGCCCTCACCGTCACCTTTGGCGCCGCCAAGACCGGGCTGCTGGCGGCGCCGGGGGCACAGCTGTGCGGCGAGGTGGCCGTCGTCGGGCTTGGCATTGCGGACGGACTGGGGGAGCCGGACGTGCTCCGCCTGGAGGCCGCGGACCTGGCGGCAATGCTCCCGCGGCCCGAGGCGGCGGACCACAAGTACACGCGCGGTGTGGCAGGGATCGTGGCCGGTTCCGCCCGGTATCCGGGGGCGGCGCTGCTGGCCGTTGCCGCGGCGTCGGCGTGCGGGCCCGGCATGGTCCGGTACCTGGGCCCGCCGGCGGTGGCCGCGGCGCTGCATGTACGCAGCCCGGAGGCCGTGTGCTCCGGGGATGCGCCGGAAGCGGTCCGCGTTCAGGCCTGGCTGGCGGGCCCCGGCATCAACGGTGACGCGGAACAGCAGGGGCGGGCGCGGCAGGCGCTGGCGTCCGGCCTGCCCACCGCGGTTGACGCCGGGGCGCTGGACCTCGTGTCCACGGCCGGGGACAGGGAGCAGTCCCGCCTGGTCCTGACCCCGCACGCCGGGGAGTTGGCGGCCCTGCTGACCCGGCTGGGCACGGAGACTGGCCGGGCGGAGGTGGAAGCTGCGCCCCTGGCGGCGGCCCGGGAAGCGGCCGCCCTGACTGGAGCCACCGTCCTGCTGAAGGGTCCCACCACGTTCGTGGTGTCCCCGGGCGGCGCGACATACGCCCAGGGTGACGGCACGCCGTCGTTGGCCACTGCCGGCAGCGGTGACACCCTGGGCGGGATCCTGGTGGCGCTGCTGGCCATGGCCCGGGGCCGCCCCCCTGAGGCCGGCACGGATCCGCGGGACACCCTGGCCGCGACCGCCGCGATGGCGGCCGTCCTTCATGGCAGACTGGGGCAGGACGGCGCCGGGGCGCCGCTGAACGCGGGCATGCTTGCGGGGCGGATCCCGGCAGCCTGGAAGGAATTGTCCGGCGCGAGCTGAGCGGCCGGCAGCTGGAAGGCAAGGGGGAACGCGTGGAACTGTGGCCGGGAAAGCCGTACCCGCTGGGTGCCCAGGCCGATGAAGGCGGCACCAATTTCGCGCTGTTCAGCGACAGCGCCGAGGCCGTGTACCTGTGCCTGTTCGACGGCGGGGGCAACGAGGAACGCATCCGGCTCACCGAGGTCGACGCGTACGTCTGGCACGGCTACCTCCCCAACGTGTTCCCCGGCCAGCACTACGGCTTCCGCGTCGACGGCCCCTGGGACCCGGGCAACGGGAAGCGGTTCAACGTCAACAAGCTGCTGCTGGACCCCTACGCCCGGGCCATTGCCGGGGGCCTCGCCTGGGGGCAGCCGCTCTACTCCTACACTTTTGGCGAGCCGCTCACCCGCAACGACGACGACTCCGCCGCCCATACGTACCGCTCGGTGGTGGTTGATGCCGGCTTCGACTGGGGCGGCGGGGACGGGCGGGAGGTGGCCCGGCCGGACACGCCCTACCACCGCACCGTCATCTACGAAGCGCACGTGAAGGGTCTGACGCAGCAGCACCCGGAGGTCCCCGAACACCAGCGCGGACGCTATGCGGGGGTGGCCCACCCCGCGGTGGTCAGCCACCTGAAAAACCTGGGCGTGACCGCCGTCGAACTCATGCCGGTGCACCAATTCGTGCAGGATGACGCGCTCGAGGAACGGGGGCTGCGCAACTATTGGGGCTACAACACCATCGGCTTCTTCGCCCCGCACAATGAATATGCGTCGGCGACGGACCCGTGCGAACAGGTGCGCGAGTTCAAGGAAATGGTCAAGGAACTTCACCGCAACGGACTCGAGGTGATCCTGGACGTGGTCTACAACCACACGGGCGAGGGCAGCGACCTGGGGCCCACCCTGTCCTTCCGCGGCATCGACAACGACGGCTACTACCGCCTGGTCGACGGCGACCTGGCCCACTACCTCGACTACACCGGCACGGGGAACTCCTTCAACGTCCGCCAGCCGCACCCCCTGGCGCTGATCATGGACTCCCTGCGCTACTGGGTGACCGAGATGCACGTGGACGGCTTCCGCTTCGACCTGGCGGCCACGCTGGCCCGTGAATTCTATGAGGTGGACAAGCTGTCCGCGTTCTTTGAGATGGTGCAGCAGGACCCGGTGATCTCCCGTGTCAAGCTGATCGCCGAACCCTGGGACCTGGGACCCGGCGGCTACCAGGTGGGCAACTTCCCGCCGCAGTGGACGGAATGGAACGGCAAGTTCCGCGACACCGTGCGGGACTTCTGGCGGGGCGAACCGGCCACGCTCGGGGAGTTCGCCTCAAGGCTGACGGGGTCCTCCGACCTCTACGGGCACTCGGGCCGCCGCCCGGCCGCGTCCATCAACTTTGTCACGGCCCACGACGGCTTCACCCTGGCGGACCTGGTCAGTTACAACGACAAGCACAACGAGGCCAACGGGGAGGGGAACCGCGACGGCGAGTCGATCAACCGCTCCTGGAACTGCGGTGTGGAGGGCCCCACCGACGACGCCGCCGTCAACACCCTGCGCGCCCGCCAGCAGCGCAACTTCCTCACCACGCTGCTGCTGTCCCAGGGCGTGCCCATGATCTCCCACGGCGACGAACTGGGCCGCACCCAGCACGGCAACAACAACGGCTACGCCCAGGACTCGGCCCTGACCTGGATCAACTGGGAGGCGGCGGACACGGAGCTCGTTGACTTTGCCGCGCGGCTGGGCGCCCTGCGCGCGTCGCACCCTGTGTTTCGCCGCCGGCGCTTCTTCGACGGGCGCCCCACGGACCGCGGGGACGACGGCGCCCTGCCGGACATCGTGTGGCTGCGCCCCGACGCCGCCGCCATGACCGCCGGCGACTGGGACAGCGGGTTCGGGCGCAGCATCGGCGTGTTCCTCAACGGTGCCGGGCTCCCCGAATGCGACGAGCACGGGCAGCCCGTGGTGGACGATTGCTTCCTGATGCTGTTCAACGCCGGCGATGACGCCGTGGACTTCACGCTGCCGGACCGGGGCTACGCGGACTCCTGGGTGGTGGAAATCCACACCGGCGGGGCCGGCGCCGGGGAATTCGCGGCCGGCCAGGTGGTGGGGGTGGCCGGGCGGTCAACGCTGGTGCTGCGGGCCCCCGGACGGGACTGAGGCGCGGGACTGAGGCGCGGGACTGAGGCGCGGGACTGAGGCGCGGGACTGGGGCGCGGGACTGCGGGACGATGCGGGACGATGCGGGGGCACCCGCCGGACGGGCCGGCGTCGTACGTGTCCAGCGGGTAGGCCTGGCAGGGCCACCCAGGCCGTGCGCGGCAGGGCGTTCTGGATGGCAGGATGGAAGGCATGACCTTCCATGCTGCGGACAACCGCTATGAGACCATGCCGTACCGCCGTGTCGGACGCAGCGGCCTGAAACTGCCCGCCGTGTCCCTGGGGCTGTGGCACAATTTCGGGGACGACTTGCCGTTTGACACCCAACGGGCCATCCTGCGCCGCGCCTTCGACCTGGGCGTCACCCATTTTGACCTGGCGAACAACTACGGGCCGCCGGACGGCAGCGCCGAGACCAACTTTGGCCGCCACCTGAAGGACGATTTCGCCGCCCACCGCGACGAGCTGGTCATCTCCACCAAGGCCGGCTACTACATGTGGCCGGGGCCGTACGGCGAGTGGGGATCCCGGAAGTACATGCTCTCCAGCCTGGATGCGTCACTGGGCCGCATGGGCCTGGACTATGTGGACATCTTCTACAGCCACCGCCCGGACCCGGAGACGCCGATGGAGGAGACCATGGGCGCGCTGGACACGGCCGTGCGCTCCGGCAAGGCCCTCTACGCCGGAATATCGTCCTACACGCCGGCGCAGACGCTCGAGGCGGCACGCATCCTGAAGGAACTGGGCACGCCGCTGCTCATCCACCAGCCGTCGTACTCCATGCTGAACCGCTGGACGGAGAATGGCGGGCCGAACCTGTATGAGGCGCTGGACGAGGTGGGCGCCGGGTCCATCGCGTTCTCACCGCTGGCGCAGGGCATGCTGACGGACCGCTACCTGGACGGGGTGCCGGCGGACTCCCGCGCGGCGAAGGATCGCTTCCTGCATGAAAACGACCTCACCGAGGACAAAATGAACCGGGTGCGGGCGCTGAACGAGATCGCGGCCGCACGCGGACAGTCGCTGGCACAGATGGCCGTCGCCTGGATCCTGCGCCCGCAGGCCAAGGGCGGTCCGGTCACGTCCGCGCTGGTGGGCGCCTCCAGCGTCAGGCAGCTGGAGAGCAACGTGGCCGCCATCAACAACCTGGAGTTCACTGACGGCGAGCTCACGGCGATCGACGAGTTCGCCGTCGAATCCGACGTCAACAGGTGGGCGCAAAAGTAGCCCAACCGCCCCGCCCCGGACCCGCCGCCGGCAAAAATGCTCCGGGTGTTTCCGTGACGTAGGGAACAATTCCGGGGCCGGCGGTGTTCGCTAGTATGGTTAGGGCGCCGTTGGGGCGCCGGGTCCGGTTCGACCAGCCGTCCGCTCAGCCTGCATGCATTTGTCATGAAGGCGTGCGCCGACAGATCACCCTGGAAGTGGGGGTCCGGGCCGGAGTAATTTTTACAAAGGAGTTCCGTGTCCAATCATCCTATTCGGGTTGCCATTGTCGGTGTGGGTAACTGTGCCTCGTCGCTGGTCCAGGGCGTGCACTACTACCAGGATGCCGACCCGTCCGTGAAGGTGCCGGGCCTGATGCATGTCGAGTTCGGCCCGTACCACGTCAATGACGTGACGTTCGCCGCCGCGTTCGACGTGGACAGCAAGAAGGTCGGGCTTGACCTCTCCGAGGCCATCGGCGCCAGCGAGAACAACACCCTCAAGCTCGCCGACGTGCCCAAGCTGGACGTCCCGGTTCTGCGCGGACACACCCTGGACGGGCTCGGCAAGTACTACCGCGAGACCATCGTGGAGTCCGACGCCGAAGCCGTGGACGTCGTGGCAACCCTCAAGGACGCCAAGGTCGACGTCCTGGTCTGCTACCTGCCCGTCGGCTCCGACGCGGCCGCCAAGTTCTACGCCCAGTGCGCCATCGACGCCGGGGTGGCCTTCGTCAACGCCCTGCCGGTGTTCATTGCCGGGACCAAGGAGTGGGCCGACAAGTTCACTGAAGCCGGCGTGCCGATCATCGGCGACGACATCAAGAGCCAGCTGGGCGCCACCATCACCCACCGCGTCATGGCGAAGCTGTTCGAGGACCGCGGCGTCATCCTGGACCGCACCTACCAGCTGAACGTGGGCGGCAACATGGACTTCAAGAACATGCTGGAGCGCGACCGCCTCGAATCCAAGAAGATCTCCAAGACCCAGGCAGTCACGTCCAACACCTCCGCCGTGCTGACCGCCAACGACGTCCACATCGGCCCGTCCGACTACGTCGCCTGGCTGGACGACCGCAAGTGGGCCTTCGTCCGCCTGGAAGGCCGCAACTTCGGCGACGCCCCGGTGTCGCTGGAATACAAGCTGGAAGTGTGGGATTCACCGAACTCCGCCGGCGTGATCATCGACGCGATCCGCGCCGCCAAGATCGCCCTGGACCGCGGGATCGGCGGCCCCATACTCTCGGCCGCCAGCTACTTCATGAAGTCCCCGCCGGTTCAGCACCCCGACGACGAAGCGCACGAGCTGGTCGAAGCCTTCATCCGCGGTGACATCGAGCGCTAATACCAACGCTCGGTTGCAAGCGGGGCACTTTTCTCCAGCGCTCGGTTGCCAATGGGGCAAAAAGGGCGGACGCTCCCCACATTCTTGTGCGGGGCGTCCGCCCTTTTCGGTGGGAGACCAGTTCAGCTGCCTGTGGCGAAACCCGCAACGACGGAAGGGTCTGTCCAGGCGTGGCGCAGGGCCGCCTTAATCCTCCGGACGGCACCGTCGTAGCCTTCGGCGAGGTCTTCGCTGTTGAATACGAGGACTGTCCAGCCGGCCTTGCGGAACGCGTCATCCCGGCGCCTGTCACTCTTGGCCTGGAAGGGATCATCGTGGGTGCGGCCGTCGTACTGGATGGCGATCCGCCGCCTCCGGTAGCCGAGGTCGGCGGACGGTGCGTTGGGCGTCGGCCACAGGGAAAGCTGCAACCCTGGCTCAGGCAGGCCGGCATCGAGCATGGCCAGGCGCAGCAGCGTCTCCGGGCCGGAATCGGAGCCCACCCGCATCAGCCCCAACGCCTCCCTGGCCCGGACAATCCCCTGCAAATTCTTGTGCCTTGCCATCATGGAGCCCAGCGACACTGTTGTGGTGTAAGGTTCCCCGCGCCCCTCAAAGACGGTGCGGGGGATGCGGATGAGCTGGTCGCTCATGCACACCAGGTTGGGCAGGGGTAGGATGCGGGCCATATCCAGCCAGGTGCGGGCACGGGTGCTGATCCGCAGTCCATCAACTGCCTCGACCTCGTCATCGAAGGCCAGAAGCGTGTGGCCCGTGATGCCCTTGCGGCGGGTTTCTGGCAGTTTCCGGGGTTTGCTCACGTGCAGTTCCGTCTCATGCTGTAGCCAAGGCGGCAGAATGAGTCCGTGTAGTTGGGCCGCTGTCGTGTGGGAAATCCAGGCGCCCGGCGTGGCTGCGCACAGCGCCCTGGCCGCCTCGGAGAGCGTGAATTCCCATGCCGCCGGCCGATAGAGCCCGTATCCGGAGCCCGCGAAGTTCGATCCCCTGAGCCGGTCCCGGGTGACTCCCAACGATTGGGCCTCATCGAGTGTGAACGGCATGTGGGGGAGCCGGGGTTCGCTTGGCGTGTCCATCATTACATTATGTCCGCCGTGCCGTGGAGTCGTTAAAGTTATCCACAGGCTTGAGCAATCCGGCGCAACGGTGTCACGGGCGCCTGATGACGGTGCGGAAGCGTTCAACAAAATCGCCCCGGTTGCAACCGGGGGTTTGGAAAAATCGCCCCGGTTGCAACCGAGCGTCGGTTTTAGGGGGCGAGCCAGAGGGTGGTTTCCCCTGGGATGGCGCCGCGCGCCGGCTCGCCGGAGCTGAGCACCACCTTGGAAAGGTCGACGCCGGACGGGACCATGGCGGGCGCGCCGCCAAAGTTGCTCAGCACCTCCCAGCCGTTGGGGCGCCTGTAGTGGACCACCGCCGGTGCGGCAGCGTCCAGCCACTGCAGCGACTCCTCCGCCTGGAGCTTGCGCCGCCAGCCCAGCGCCGCCCGGTACATCTCCAGCGTGGAGCCCTCCACGCCGTCCTGCACGTCCGCCGCGTGGCCGGCAAACCAGTCCGGCTGCGGGAGCCAGGGGGAGCCCCCAAAGCCAAAGTCCGCGGCGTCGGACAGCCAGGGCAGCGGCACGCGGCAGCCGTCGCGACCCTTCACCGAGTGCTGCGTGCGGAACCAGGTGGGGTCCTGCAGCGAGGCCTCCGGCAGGTCCGCGACCTCGAAGAGCCCCAGCTCCTCGCCCTGGTACAGGTAAGCCGAGCCCGGCAGGCCCAGCATGAACAGCGTTGCCGCCCGGGCCCGGCGCAGCCCGCGCTCCCTGTCGGTGGGCGGAGTGGCGCCGCCGGCCAGCAGCCAGGCCGCCAGGTCTTCCAGAGTGCTGCCGTCAGGCAGGGAATAGCGGGAGGCGTGGCGGACGACGTCGTGGTTGGAGAACACCCAGGTCGAGGACGCCCCGGACGCCTCCGCCTCCACGAGGCACTTCTCGGCGATGGCCCGGAATCCGGCCGCGTCGAACGGCGCCTGCAGGAGGTCGAAGTTGAAGGCCTGGCCCAGCTCCGTGGGACGGGCGTACTTCAGCCGCCGGCTGGTGAACGGCACCCAGGCCTCGGCCACGGCGGCCTTGGGGGGATCGTACTCGTTGAGGACGTCGCGCCAGCCGGCGAAGATCTCGTGCACCTCGTCGCGGTCAAAAAGCGGGTCCGAGCCGTCGTCCACCAAAATGTCCAGCACCTTCTTGGAACGCAGCGGCAGGGTCATGTCCTTCGCCAGGCCGTGGGCGACGTCCACGCGGAAGCCGTCGACGCCGCGGTCCGCCCAGAAGCGCAGCGTCGTGTGGAAGTCCTCGCGGACCTCCGGGTGGTCCCAGTTGAAGTCGGGCTGCTCGGTGGCGAACAGGTGCAGGTACCACTGGCCCGGCCTGCCGGCATTCGGGCCCGACTGCTCCACCACCCGCGTCCAGGCTGCGCCGCCAAAGTGGGAGGGCCAGTCCGACGGCGGCAGCTCGCCGTGGCGCCCCAGCCCGTCAAGGAAGTGGTAGCGGGCGCGTTCGGGGGAGCCCGGCGCGGAGGCGAGGGCCGCCTTGAACCATTCGTGGCGGTTGGAACTGTGGTTGGGGACCACGTCCACGATGACCCGGATGCCGGCGTCGTGCGCGGCGGCCACCATGGCGTCAAAGTCGGCCAGGGTGCCCAGGCGCGGGTCGACGTTGCGGTAGTCGTCGACGTCGTACCCGCCGTCGGCCAGCGCCGAGGGGTAGAAGGGGCTCAGCCAGACTGCGTCGATGCCCAGCGCGGCGAGGTACCCCATGCGGGCCGTGACCCCGGGAAGGTCGCCCATGCCGTCGCCGTTGGCGTCCGAAAAGCTGCGCGGGTAGATCTGGTAGACGGCGGCCTGGCGCCACCAGCCGGCGTCCGGGTGGGTCGAGGGTGCTGGGGGGATGGTCATGGAAGGGGTTCCTCTCGTCTTGTTTGTGACGTTACCAACTTCACCCCCGCAATGCCCGCAGCGGGACCACATGTCGGTGGGCTAGCATGGCAGCAATGCAAGGAGGCGGTGCAGCTGGGACGGTTAGGGGCCTCTGTGGCGCACGGCGCCGCCGCTGCCGCCTGCGCCGCCTTGCTGGTGGCGGTGTCGGCGTGTGCGCCCGTGCCGCCGGCGCCGGCGGGCCAGGGCACGGCGGGCCAGGCGCAGCGGCGCCCCACCAGCAACCCAGCGCCACCGTCCGAGGGAGCAGGCACGGCCCCGTCCAGCAGCAGTCCCGTCCAGCCGGGCGGCCCGGAACCGTCAACGGCCCCAACACCTTCCAGCGCCCGGACGGAGCTGTCCATCACCGTGACACCTTCCCCGGGCGCGCAGGCGCTGAAGTACCGCCTGGTTGCGACGGGCCCGGTGCCCGGGCCCGGTTCGACGGTTCCGGACCCGGCGGCCGCGATGGCCGCGCTGGAACGCTACGGCAGCAGCATCTTCTTCCCCGTTCCGGGCCCGCCCCGGATGTGCAGCGACGTCTACAGCGGCCCGCAGGTTGCGGCGGTTTCCGGCGTATTCCAGGGACGCCCGGTGGCGGCGACGTTCAAGCGGACCGACAGCTGTGAGACAGCCCGCTGGCAGGCCCTCGCGCCCTTGTTTGGCGCCGTCGCCGGCGGCACCGGCGCAACATAGGCGTCAGCAGGTGACGGCCCGCAGCTGCACGCCCGAACCGCCGGTTAAAGGACCGTGTGCCAGAAACTGCCCGCACAACGGCCTTTTATGACCGATGGCGGTGCAGCTTCCGGCACACAGGGGGTGGTTGCCGCCTGACGCCTAGAGCTTCAAGTCCGGGTGGACGGCCCGGCCCGGCAGCACCAGCGGCTGGTCCTTTTTCTTCGGCTTGCCGGTTGACTTGACGCCGCCCGGTGCCACCGCGGTGCCGTCCGGCGAGACGATGACCGAAACGAACGTCTCGGTCCCGGCGCCACCGAACGAGACGCGCCCAATGTAGGAGCCGGTTTCCAGGCCGGTCCAGTTGAGGACGACCGAACCCGACTTTCCGTTGGCCAGCCTCAGGGGGTTGGGTGTGACCGTCGCGTTGCCCGCGTTGGCGCCGAGCACGGCCGCGTCAACGGTGGCCTTCACGGCCGTCCCGCCCGTGCTCGAGTACAGGTTCGCGAGAATCGTGTACGTGCCGGGCGCCGGGCTGGCCAGCGACAGGGTTTCGCTGGAGGAGCCGGTACGGACGTCGTAGTAGGACCCGGCGGGGTTGAAGACCACCATGTCGTAATCCGCCGTCGGGTCCGAGGAGATGACGGAGAACTTCGCCAGCTTGGCCCCGGCCGGGACCGTGACGGTCTTGAGGAAGTTCGACTTGTCCGTCGTCACCGCCAGCGGCCCCGGCACCAGGGAGATGGCCGAGGAATCAGCCTTGGACAGGCCGTCCAGCGCCACCGCGATGGGCGAATCGGAGCCGGACACCACCGGGATCTTCCCGGTGCCGCTCCCACCCTTGGATGTGAACGACGCCTCCTTGGCCACGATGACGGGCAGCGGCCGGACGGCGACGGGGGAAGCGACGGTCTTGCCGGCGCCCTCCCACACCAGGCTTCCCATGGCGAACGCGCCCAGCGGTGCCGTGGCGTTTTCAAAGGTGACCTTGAAGGTGCGCTGCTGGCCCGCCTTGGCAAAGTTCAGCACCGACGGGGTGACCTTGACGTCCACGCCGGGCACGTTGGCGGTGGCCCGGTACAGGCCCGGGGTCAGCGCCGTGACGGTGCGGGTGACGGTGACCTTGCCGGCCAGGCTGCCCACCGCAAACGAGGCCAGGTTCATGTCCCGGGCGGCGGTGCTCCCCAGCCCCGCAATGCCCAGGTCCAGGCCGGTTCCCTGGATGAACCGCAGGTAGTCGTTGGTGCCGGCGTCGTAGACCAGGCCCGGGTCAAGCACCTTGGCAACTGCCACCTGGCCGGCGCCCGTGGCGAAGACGTCGGTGTTCCTGGTGCCGTCGGCATTCACCACGTCGGTGGCGGTGGTCATCAGGGCCGACTTGACCGTGGCGGGGGACCACGTGGGGTGCTGGGAGAGGATGAGGGCGCCAAAGCCGGCGACGTGCGGGGACGCCATGGACGTCCCCGACATCATGCCGAACTGGTCGCCGCCGGAACCGATGGGCGAGACGCCGGCCAGTACGCCCACGCCCGGCGCGGCGACGTCGGGCTTGAGCAGGTCGGAGTCCGTGGCCGTGAGCGGCCCCCTGGAGGAGAAGCCGGCCATCTGCGGCTGCGGCTCAACGGGCAGGCCCGTGGTGTCCGTGTTGGCCAGTGCCACCAGGATGTCCGGGTTGGCCTTGACCTTGTCCTTGATCGCCTGACTGGCCGGCGGGTTCACGTGGACGGTGGGCACCGAGTGGAGGTCCAGGTCCTCGGAACCGGGGGTGATGTTGACAAGGATCATGCCGACGCCTCCGGCACGCTTCACTTCGGCACTCTTGGCGACCCGGTCAAAGACTCCGCGGTCACAGACCACCACCTTGCCGGTGGCCCTGGCGGCGTCCAGCGAGTTGGGCCCGCACAGTTGCGGTGTTGCGGCGCCGGCCGCCGCCGCGTCCGCGGCGAGGACCACGTGGCTGGCCGGGACCTCATGGTCCATCATGCTGGCGCCGCGGAACTTGGTGCCGTCGGAGAATTCAGCGGTTCCCTGCAGTTCGGAGCTGAACGTGGTGGCCGCCACCGTGGTCAGCCACGGGGCGCCGTGGTTGACCGTGCCGGCCGTGGGGCCCGAGTTTCCGGCGGACGCCGCAACAAAGACGCCGGCGGAGGCGGCGGACAGGAAGGACAGCGCCACCGGGTCCGTGGTGGTGGACGTGCTGCCGGAGATGGAGTAGTTGAGCACGTCGACGCCGTCCAGGATGGCCTGGTCGATCGCGGCCACGGACGCGGAGGTGTAGCAGCCGCCCGTGCTGGGGTCGTCGTCCTCCCAGCAGATCTTGTAGATGGACAGCTTCGCTGCCGGGGCAATTCCACTGGTGGTGCCCATGTCCCTGGCGCCGATGGTGGCGTGGATGTTGGGGTTGCCTGCCGCGGTGCTGGCGGTGTGGGTGCCGTGGCTGCCCACATCGACGGGGGAAAGCAGTTCCTGCGGTGCCCGGTGTTCAGGTGCCACGTACTTCAGGAAGTCGTCCGCGTAGTAGCGGGCGCTCAGGACCTTGGAGTTGCAGGCGGAGCCGTCAAAGGCGGCGCCGGTGCCCACACCCGGCTGGCAGTCGCCAACGAAAGTCTCGCCGTCGGCCTTCAGCATGGCGATCTTGCCGTCGGGGGTGCGGTAGGGGACGCCCACCTGCGGCTCACCCGTCAGGGGCTTGACCGCCTCCCCGGCGAAGAACGCGCTCGACGGCGTGTACCCCGAGTCGATCACGCCGACCACCACGCCCTTGCCGGCCTTTTCCTGGCCGCCAAAGGCCGTGTTCCAGGTGCCGTTCGCGCCGCTCAGGCCCAGGAAGTCGGTGGTCGAGTAGTCGGGGGCGTTTTCGGTGTCGGGGGCAACCATCAGCACGCCCGGGTCCTTGGCCAGGCTGAGGGCCTGGTCCGCGGAAAGGGTTGCCGAGAAGCCGTTGAGGGCGGTGGTGTATTGCCGGTTGATCCTGACGTTTTCCGACTTGGCCACGGCGGCCTGCTTGCCCCGCAGGTGTGCCCGGTACTTCGTCACCTCGGGCTTGTTGGCGTCAAGCTTGCGCCCCTTGGCCGGCTTGGTCGCGGGCAGCCCGGTCACGCCTCCGTCGTAGGTGGCGGCGGGCTTTTCGGCCAGGACCACAATGTAGCGCCCGGCCTGGTAGTTGAGCGGGTCAAGGCTTTTGGCCTGGACGGTGGATGCCGTGGACGGCGATGGTCCGGCGGTGGCCGGCAGCGCCCCCACGGAGGCCAGGAGCAGCGGGAGGCCGGCGGAAAGTGCCGCGGCCCTCCTGAATCCTGGCTTGGTGAACAGAGATCTCCCCAGATGCTTCACGAGTGATGCGAACCTTTCGACGGGAACCGTCCGGCGTCCTGGCCGGCGCGATTGACATGGCATCAGAAATGACAATGTTGTCAATTCATTGCGGTTACCTGTCACACCGTACAGGCTCGAAATAGTTTGTGATAGGGGACACGCTTATTTGTCAACAGCCGGGTGGGGTCGCATATTGATAGGTCAGCGAGAGGTCGTAACTGGCCATGGTCTGGGCGGCCGTGTTTTCCCATCCGAAGGATTCGGCGAAGACTGACGCGGCGCGCCCCATGTCGCTGCGGGTCTGCGGGAAGTCGTGGAGCGAGGCGATGGCCTCGGCCCAGAGCCTGGGGGAGCGCCCCTCCACCAGAAGTCCGGTGCGGCCGTCGCTGACGGCCCGCGGCAGCCCCCCGACATTCGTTGCGACGACGGCGGTGCCGCAAGCCTGGGCCTCGAGCGCCACCAGCCCGAACGACTCGCTGGAGGACGGCACCGCCACGAGGTCGGCGCTGCGGTACCAGTCCGCCAGGTCCGCCGCGCTGACCGGCGGCAGCACGGAGGCCATGCCGCCCAGCCCGGCCTCGTCAAGGAGCTGGGCAAGGTCATACTTGTCGTGGCCACTGCGGGCGCCGAGGAACGTCATCCGTAGCGGGATGTCGGGGCGTTCGGCGCGCAGCAGGCTGGCCGCCTTGACCAGCACATGCGGTCCCTTCAAGCGCTGCAGGCGCCCGGCGAACATCACATGGAAGTCGTTTTGGCCAATGCCGTGCAGCTGCCGCGAACGGTCCCGGAACGCCGGCTTGAAGACCTTCAGGTCCACCCCCGGGGAGACCACGTCGATGCGCTGTTCGCAGCCGTCGTAGTGGGCCTCCAGCTCGGCGGCCTCGGCGGTGGTGTTGGCAATGAGCCGCGTGGCGGCCCCCACGATCTGCTGTTCGCCTTCCTCGCGAATGCCCGGTTCCGCGGATTGGCCCGGAGGCAGGTGATTGTTCTTCACCCGTGCCATGGTGTGCATGGTGTGGACCAGCGGCAGGTCCATGTCCCTGGCCACCAGGATGCCGGACATGCCGGAGACCCAGTAGTGCGAATGGACCACGTTCACCGGGACCGGCTCCGGTGCGCCCGCGCGCGCAGCGTGCGGGTGCCGGCCGGCCGGCCCGGCCGGGGACGGCTGGGAGGTGAGGGAGGCAATGTGGGCCGAGACGGCGTCGGCCATCTGGGGGATCAGCGCCGGCAGGGACTCCTTGGACACCTTGCCGAACGGCCCGGCCGTCACGTGGTGGACATTGACGGCGGGGGCCAGGGCCACCGTGTCCGGCTGTTCGGCGCAGCTGCGGCGGGTGTAAATGTCAACGATGATCCCCGCCGCCGCCAGTTCCAGGGCCAGCTGGCGGACGTAGACGTTCATGCCGCCGGCGTCGCCCCCGCCCGGCTGGTCCAGGGGGGAGGTGTGGAGGGACAGCATGGCGACGCGGCGGACCTGGTGCACTGGCGCATCCTTCCTGCCGATCCATCAACATGTCAGTTATTATCTTCCCACCGCCCGCCCCGAATCGCCGTCCCGCGGCGGCGCCAGCCGCCGGCCGGCGCGGGGACGGTACCGGGAAGGCCTAAAATGAGGGTGTGAAAGCCACCGTTGAACCCCTTCCCGTCCACGGAAACGTCCCGGAGCGGGAAGCCGTCATCAACCTCTCCGCCATCGCCCACAACGTGGCACAGCTGCGCTCCATTGCGGCGCCGGCCAAGCTCATGGCCGTGGTGAAGGCCGACGCCTACGGGCACGGCATGCTGCCGGTGGCGCGCACCGCCCTGGCAGCCGGCGCCGACTGGCTGGGCACGGCCCACGTCAGCGAGGCCCTGCAGCTCCGCGCAGCGGGCATTGAGGCGCCGCTGCTCGCCTGGCTGCACACGCCGTCCACCGACTTCGCTGCCGCCGTCGCCGCCGGGATCGACCTGGGCTGCTCCGGCTGGGAGCTGGAGCACATTGCCGCCGCCGCCCGTGCCGAGGAACGGCCGGCCCGCGTCCACCTGAAAATTGACACGGGCCTGGGCCGCAACGGCTGCCCGATGGCCGGATGGGACGCCCTGGTCTCCGACGCCATTGCCTGCCAGGACGAGGGCCTGCTGCGCGTGGTGGGCGTCTTCAGCCACCTGGCGGTGGCCGACGAGCCGCACCGCCCCGAAACGGATGCCCAAATCCAGGTGTTCCGCGAGGCGGTGGCCCTCGCCGAGGACGCCGGCGCGGATCTGGAGGTCCGCCACCTGGCCAACACCCCGGCGACGCTGTCCAGGCCGGACACCCACTTTGACATGGTCCGCACCGGCTTGGGCATCTACGGCCTCTCCCCGTTCGAGGACCTCAACTCCGCCCAGCTTGGCCTCATCCCGGCCATGACGCTGCAAACCCAGGTGGCCCTGTGCAAGGACGTCCCGGCCGGCCAGGGGGTCTCCTATGGGCTGAACTTCGTCACCGACCGGCCCACCACCCTGGGGCTGATCCCGCTGGGCTACGCGGACGGCATCCCGCGCATCGCCAGCGGCGGCCCCGTCCGCGTCAACGGCGTGACCTACCCCGTGGTGGGGCGGATCGCCATGGACCAGATGGTCATCGACCTGGGCCCCCACGATGCAGGCGACGCCGGCGCGCCCGGCTCGGCGCTGGGCGCCGCGGCCGTCCTCTTTGGCGACGGGTCCGACGGCGGCCCTCTCGTTGAGCAGTGGGCGGACGCCGCCGGGACGGTCAACTACGAGGTGGTGACGCGCATCAGCCAGCGCGTCCCCCGGACGTATGTGGGCGGCGCCTGATGCCGTGGGAGTTCTCCACCGCCACCGCGGAGGCGACACAGCGGATCGCCGAAAATCTTGCGTCGCTGCTCGGGCCGGGGGACCTCGTCATTCTCAGCGGCGGGCTCGGTGCCGGCAAGACCACCTTCACGCAGGGGCTGGGCCGCAGCCTGGGCGTGCGCGACGGCATCATCTCGCCCACCTTTGTCCTGGTCCGCATCCACCCGAACCTGCCCGACGGTCCCCGCCCGGGCGGCCCGGACCTGGTCCACGTGGACGCGTACCGGCTGGGCTCCGAGGCTGAAATTGACGACATCGACCTGGAAAACACCATGGACACGGCCGTCACCGTGGTGGAGTGGGGCGCCGGCCGCGTGGAGCACCTCTCCGCCAGCTGGCTCGAAATTGAGCTTGACCGGGCAGCGGGCGCCGGCGGCGCGGAAGACGGGGACGACGGCGGCGCGGAAGACGGGGACGACGGCGACGAGCCACGCACGCTGCGCCTGACCGCCGTCGGCCCGCGGTGGGAGGGCGTCGACTTCAGTGGGCTCGCCGGCCCCGGCGCTCCCGCTTCTCGCCAAGACCCGGCGTCTCGCCAAGACCCCGTGGAATAGGCTGGACCCGTGCGAATCCTCACCATTGACACGTCCGCCGTGGCCAGCGCAGCCCTGCTTTCCTTCGATGCGGCCGACCCCGCCGCGCCAGCCCGCGTGGAGGCCGAGTTTGCCACGGCCGACACCCGCAGCCATGCCGAGGTGTTGGCGCCGGGCGTCCGGTCCCTGTTTTCGGACCCCGCCGCGCAGGGGCCCGAGCTGGACGCGATTGTGGTGGGCGTGGGCCCCGGACCGTTCACTGGGCTGCGCTCCGGCATCGCCATGGCACGCACGCTCGCCTTCGCCTGGAAGGTGCCGCTGCACGGGCTCATGAGCCTGGAAGCGCTCGCATGGGACGTGCTCTCCCTCCGGGAGGCCGGGCAAGCCCTCCCGGAGGGCGGCGATTTTGTGGTGGCAACCGATGCGCGGCGCAGGGAAGTCTACTGGGCGCGCTACTCGGAGACCGGCGGACTCCTCAAGGGCCCCGTGGTGGGCCCCGCGGATACCATCCGGGACGTGCCCGTCCACGGTGCCGGTGCCGGCCTGTATGCCGCGGGCCTTCGGGCAAACGGCTGCACGGTGGATGACGCCGCGGCCGGGCTGCAGCCCACCGCCGTGTCGCTGGGGCACATGGCCGCCCGCAAGATCCAGCAGGGCCTGGAGCTGCCCGGGACCGCGCCGCTCTACCTGCGCGAATCGGACGCCAAGGTGCCGGGGCCCCGGAAACGGGCCCTGCTGTGAACCGCCCGGATGCGATCGCCGCCCAGGCACCCAAGCGCCCGGCGGCGCTGAGGGACATGGTGGAGTCCGACGTCGGCCCCGTCACCGACATGGATGCCCGGCTTTTCGGCGTGGACTGCTGGCCGCGCCAGCTGTTCATGGACGAGCTGGCCGCTCCCAAGACGCGGAGGTACATTGTCGCCGAGGCGCCGGCCGCGCCCGGCGGCGGGGACGGCGGGACAACAATCGTGGGCTATGCGGGGCTCATGTGTGTGCCGCCCGTCGCCGACATCCAAACCATCGGCGTGCTGCCCGAATTCGAGGGCCGCGGCATTGCCCGGGCCATGATGGTGGAGCTCATTGGGGAAGCGCGGCGGCGCGGGGCCCTGGACATGCTGCTCGAGGTCAGCTCCACCAACCCCCGGGCGCAGGACCTCTACCGGCGCTTCGGCTTTGAGCACATCCACACACGCCGCCGCTACTACCGGGACGGCTCGGACGGGCTCGTCATGCGCCTGACGCTGGCCGGCGCCGCAGACCCGGAACCGGACACGAAGGACCCCTCATGAACCAGGCCAACCCACTGATCCTGGGGATCGAGTCCTCCTGCGACGAAACCGGGGTGGGGCTGGTCCGCGGCATCGAGCTGCTCACCAACACGGTGTCCTCGTCCATGGAGGAGCATGTGCGCTTTGGCGGCGTCATTCCTGAGATCGCCTCCCGGGCCCACCTGGACGCGTTTGTGCCCACGCTGGAGCAGGCGCTCGCCGAGGCGGGCGTTGCCCTGGACGACGTCGACGCGATCGCGGTGACCAGCGGGCCCGGCCTGGCCGGCGCCCTCATGGTGGGCGTGAGCGCCGCCAAGGCGCTGGCCCTGGCCACGGGCAAGCCGCTGTACGCCATCAACCACCTGGTGGCGCACGTGGGCGTGGGGCTGCTTGATGCATCAATTGCCGCGGCCGCCACGGCCGGGGAACTGCCGGAAAACCTGGGCGCGCTGCTGGTCTCCGGCGGCCACACCGAGATCCTGCGCGTGCGCAACATCGCGGCGGACGTGGAACTGCTGGGCGCCACGATCGACGACGCCGCC
Organism: Arthrobacter wenxiniae; assembly: GCF_013376105.1. GTDB lineage: Bacteria > Actinomycetota > Actinomycetes > Actinomycetales > Micrococcaceae > Specibacter > Specibacter wenxiniae. The sequence continues at coordinate 24,944 of NZ_JAAMFM010000032.1, read as the reverse complement.
GGCGAGGCCTTTGACAAGGTGGCCAGGTTGCTCGGCCTGGCCTACCCGGGCGGGCCCGCCATCGACAGGCTTGCCCGGGAGGGCGACGCCAAGGCGATCCGCTTCCCGCGCGGGCTGACCGTGCCCAAGTACATGGGCACGGCCGAGGCCCCCGGACCGCACCGCTACGACTTTTCCTTCTCCGGCCTGAAGACCGCCGTGGCCCGCTGCGTCGAGGGGTACGAGGCCCGCGGCGAGGCCGTCCCGGTGGCCGACGTCGCGGCGTCGTTCCAGGAGGCGGTGCTGGACGTCATCACGGCCAAGGCCGTGCTGGCATGCCGGGAAAACCACATCACCACGCTCCTGCTGGGCGGGGGCGTCGCGGCCAATTCGCGGCTTCGGCAGCTGGCGCAGCAGCGGTGCGGGGCCGCCGGCATCACGCTGCTGGTGCCCAGGATGTCGCTGTGCACCGACAACGGCGCCATGGTGGCCGCCCTCGGGGCACAGCTGGTCATGAACGGCGTGGCCCCCAGCGACCTCGCCTTCGCACCGGACTCCTCGATGCCGGTGGGCAGCATCAGCCTGTAGCGCCGAACGGTCCACCCTGACGCACGAACGGGCACTTGACGGTGGTGTTGCGCCGGGGCAGCATGGCCGCGCCGACCTCGCGCGTCCAGGCGCCCCACTTGGCCATTTCCGCAGCCGACTGCTCCTCGGTCAACTGGTCCATGGGGGTGGCCGGACCGTTGTGGATGTAGCTGAACATGCCCGTGGTGCCTGCCTTCATTCCTCGTGGTGCTTTTTGTGTGGCGTCGACCATGGCGGATTCCCGGCCAACAGGGTGATCAGGCGTTGGACACCTGGCGGCCCGTGAAGGCAATCAGGCGCTCGAGGCTCTCCGCGGACTCCTCCACGAGGATCTCCCCGGCGACGCTCTTGCCGCGCATGGCGGGCTGGATCGTAGCCCGGGCCAGGCCCGGGACGTAGCCGGCGAGGACGGGGGAGGCTTTCAGGGTGCGGCCGGTGGCCGTGGCGAAGTCCCAGGGGTGGACCAGGAACTCCAGGTTCAGGATGTTGGCCACCGTGGTTGCCGGGAACTCCGCGAAGCCCATGTCCACGTCGGCCCAGTCGGCGGCGTCAACGGGGAAGAGGAGGGACTTGTCAATGGTCCTGGAATTTCTCCCTGGGAGGCGCGGGGTTGTGACGCGGCGCAACAAGCCTGGCGGCGTCTGCCGCCAGGTGGTCCCGCTCGTCGGTCCAAAAGGACTCCGGTGACTCACGCAGCCCCGACATCCCCCGCCTGGTGGCCCGGCTGCGGTTTCAGGAACGCCGGCGGAGCCTGGCGGCCCGGTAGCCGAACCCGATGGCGAACATGGCCAGCCCCGCGAGCACGGCCCCGGGCGGCAGCGTCGCCACCAGCACCACGCAGGCGGCGGCCCCCAGAACCTGCAGGAACCGGGGGTAGCGGCGGTCCGCGCCCCGCTGGGTCAGCGCCGAGAGGTTGGCCACCAGGTAGTAGAGCAGCACGCCGAAGGAGGAAAACCCGATGGCCCCGCGCAGGTCCGCGAAGGCAATGATCACGCACACGGCGGCGCCCACGGCCAGTTCCGCGCGGTGCGGCACCCGGTACGTGGGGTGCACGGCGGCGAGCCATCGGGGCAGGTCGCCCTCGCGGGCCATGGCCAGCGACGTCCGCCCCAGCCCCGCGATGAGGGCCAGCAGCGCGCCCAGCGACGCCAGGGCCGCGCCGACCCTGACCACCGGAACGGCCCAAGACCACCCGCCGGCGGCCACCGCCCCGGCGAGGGGCGCGGGGGTGGAGGCGACGGCGTCGGGCCCCAGGGCGGCCAGGACGGTGACGGCGACCGCGGCATAGACCACCGCGGCGATCGCCAGGGCCGCGAGAATGGCCCGCGGAATGGTCCGGCGCGGGTCCTTGACCTCCTCCCCCAGCGTGGCGATCCTGGCGTAGCCGGCGAAGGCGAAGAACAGCAGGCCGGCCGACTGCAGGATGCCGTACCAGCCGTGCGAAAGGACGCCCCCGCCCCACGGTCCCGCCGTTCCGCCGGCCGGTCCACCCGCCCACACCGCCGCCACGGACACAGCCAGCGCCGCGAGGACTGCCCCCACAATGATCCGGGCCAGCGCGGCCGTGCGCGTCACGCCGCGGTAGTTGACGGCGACCAGAAGCACGACGGCGGCAATCGCCACCGGGCGCTCCCACCCCGGCGGCGCGGCGTAGGCGGCGAACGTCATGGCCATGGCGGCGCTGCTGGCGGTCTTGCCCACCACGAACCCCCAGCCCGCCAGGAATCCCGGCCATTCGCCGAGCTGTTTCCGCCCGTACACGTAGGTGCCCCCGGATTCGGGGTAGGCCGCGGCCAGCTGGGCCGAGGACGTTGCATTGCAATAGGCCACCACGGCGGCAACCCCCAGCCCGATGAGCAGGCCGGAGCCCGCCGCCTGGGCCGCGGGCGAAAACGCGGCAAACACGCCGGCGCCGATCATGGATCCGAGCCCGATCACGACGGCGTCGCCCGTGCCCAGGCGGCGGGCCAGCGGCGGGAGGCTGTTCATTGCGTGCGGCCTTTCACAGGTGGGCGGACGTGCTCCAAGTGAGACTAGCCGTTCCGGGTGAACAATGCCTGAACGGGCGGGCGCCGGCGGCAGCATGGCTGCGCCTCGCCGGGCCGCGGCCGCCTGCGGTGCCGCTACCCGGCAGCGGGGAAGGCCAGCTCCATGGTCGTGCCGTCGGGCCCGGTGCTGCTGATCTCCACGCGGCCCCCGGCAGCCACGGCGATCTCGCGGACCAGGGCCAGGCCCAGGCCGTAGCTGCGCCGGCTGCCAGGGGAGGGTTCGGTGGTGCGCGCGAACCTGTCGAAGACGCGGTCCTGGTCGATCCCGGAGATGCCGGCGCCGGTGTCCGCCACGGTGACCGACGCCTCCCGGCCGCGCTCCGCCGCCGTGACGGTGATCAGCCCGCCTTCGGGGGTGTGGGCCAGGGCATTGTCCACCAGCCCCAAAACCGCGCGGCGCAGGCTGTTCGGCTGGATGCGCGCCCGGGGCGCGCCCGCGTGCACGAACTCGAGCCGGACGCCGCGGCTGGCGGCCATGTCCTGGAGCTCGTCCGTGACGGCGCGAACAACGGCGGCCACGTCCACGGCCTCCGCTGCGGGGTAGTCGGGATCACCGGTGGCCGCCAGCAGCAGTTCCTGCACCGTGGCGGTCAGGCCTGCCGTGTCGCGTCGGACCTGGGCCAGCAGACCCGACACCTCGGCGCCGCCGGCCACCTTTTGCTGGGCCAGCTGGACCCGGGCGTCCAGGATGGCCAGCGGCGTGCGCAGCTCATGGCTGGCGTCCTGGACGAACCGGCGCTGCAGGTCCAGGGCCCGGCCCAGCGGCCGGATGGCGCTGCGGGCGCTGAGCCAGCCGATGGCCCCGGCGGCCACGATCCCCGCCAGGCCGGCGACGGCCATGGCCTTGAGCATGTCGTTCGATTCGACATACACCCGGGCCGAGCGGGGATCCTGCGCCGAAAGGTCCGGATGGTGGGAGAGGTAGAGCATGTAGATGGCCGCGGCGACGATCACGGCGATCACCATGACGGCGGAGGCCACGGCGATGCGCAGGCCCACCGTGAGGGCGGCGCGCCGCAGCTGCAGGTCATCGTGGCTGGTGGCCGCGGGGCCGGCCCCACGCGATGTCACGAGCCGTCCCCAATCTGGTAGCCGGCGCCATGCACCGTGCGGATCACGGACTTGGAGACCTTCTTGCGCAGGTAGTGCACGTAGGTGTCGATGACGCCGGGCGAGTCCTGCGGGTGGAACAGCGCGGCCACGAGTTCGGGGCGGGTGAAGATGCGCCCCGGTTCGCCGGCGAGCATCGCAAGCAGTTCGGTTTCCTTGGCCGTGAGCTCAACGTGGTCCCCGTACAGGGAACGCAGGAGCCGGCCCGCCGGCTCCAGCGTCCAGTCGCCAATGGCCAGCTGGGCGGGGGCGGCCTCAAAGCGCCGGGTGATGGCCCGCAGCCTGGCGCGCAGCTCGCCGGCGTCGAACGGCTTGGTCATGTAGTCGTTGGCCCCGGCGTCGAGCCCTTCAATTTTCTCCCCCGTGCTGCCCAGGGCGGTCAGGATGAGGGCCGGGGTGGCATTCCCCGCCCGGCGCAGGGCGCGGATCATTTCGACGCCGTCCATCACGGGCAGCCCGCGGTCCACCACCATGACGGCCCATTCCCGGCTCAGGCCCAGGTGCAGCCCCGACTGCCCGTCCACGGCGAGCTCCACGTCGTAGTCGCCGGCCAGCAGCTGCGCGGTCAACGGTCCCAGGACGGGATCGTCCTCCACGAGCAGGAGGCGGGGGCGCTCATTGGTGTGCATGCCTTCCATTGTCGCCCGCAGGGACCCGGGATGCCTCGTGCGCCTCGGGGACCGCATGGCGCGCCGCCCGGCGCGAGCGCAGCACGCTGATGATGCCGGGAATGATGGACACGAGCACCATGAGGACGGCGATGACGTCGATGTTCTTGGCGATCACCTCAAAGTGCCCCAGCCAGGTGCCCAGAAGGACGACGGTCGTTGCCCAGCCGACTGCCCCGCTCACGTTCCACAGGGTGAACTTTTTGTGGTTGTAGTTGGCGATGCCCGCCACGAGCGGTGCGTAGGTGCGCACCACGGGGACAAACCGGGCCAGCACGATGGCCCAGCCGCCGCGCTTGGCGAAGAAGACCTCAGTCTCCACGAGGTACCTGGTCTTCAGGACGCGGGCGTCGTCCTTGAACCAGCGGCGGCCAAATTTCCGCCCGATCAGGTAGCCGACCTGGTCGCCGGCAATGGCGGCCACGGCCACCACGCCGATCAGCACGGGCAGCGCCAGGTTCAGCTGCTGGTGCAGCAGCCCGGCCGTGAAGAGCAGGGAATCGCCGGGCAGGAACGGGAACAGCACGCCGGATTCAATGAAGACGAGCAGGGCGACCACGGCGAGGGTGGCCGGTCCAAGCCCCTGCAGGAGGGCGGCCGGGTCCAGGACCGAGGTCAGCCCGGCGGGGGCAATGGCGGCGGGGAGCGCGTCGGCTAACAGGTTCATGGTGCGGCCTCAATCAGGAATGGGCTGCGGGGGCAGCGTCGGGGCGGACCGGGCCAAAGCGGTCCAGGAGGGGCATGCGCGGCAGCAGGCGCCCCTGGAACCGGTTCCACACGCCGACGAACAGGAGCACGGCGGCGCTGGAGGCCAGGAAGGACGCAATGACGTCGCTGGGGTAGTGGACGCCGATGTACAGGCGCGACCACGCCAGGACCACGGGCACCAGGACGCCCAGGATGACGGCGAGCCGCGACCAGCGGGTGTTCCGGGCCAGGAACCAGAAGGCCCAGGCCAGCCCCACGGCCAGGGCAACGTGGCCGCTGGGGAAGCTGTTGGAGCCGGTTTCCGGGGCCAGCGGGTCAAAGAGCAGGGCCGGGTTGGGGCGCTGGCGCTCGACGATGGCCTTGAAGAACTGGCTGGAGAGATAACCGGCGGCGGCCGTGCCGCCAAACGCGATGGCGTTCACGGGGGATTTCCGCACGATCAGCAGGAACAGGGCGCACAGGGCGATGATGGCCACGCCGCCGGCCGGCGAAAACACGTAGTTCAACGTCATGGCCACGGCGGTAAGGAAGCCGTCGTGGGTGCGGCTCAGCTCCTGGTCAACCGTGAATTCGCCGGCACTGAAGCCATGTATGCCGGTGGCCACAAAGCCCAGGGTCAGCACGGCCGCGGACAGCAGCGCCACCCACAGCCCCCAGAGCGGAAGCTGGGGGAGCACGGCCAGGCGGGTCTGCCGCGGCTGTGCGTGGCGGGCCGTGGCGTCGTCCGGGCGGCCGCCCCGGTACTGGTGTTCTGGAAGGAAGCGGGACACGTAAATCTCCAATGCGTGCGCGGACAGGGAGGCGGCCCGGGGGCCTTTCCTCCACTGTCCCGCACGGCGTCTAAGAATTCGTTAAGATTTGCCCGCCAGGGCGCTCGCGCAGGCGTCAGGCGGCCGTGATTCTCAGCACCAGCGTCCTGGCCTCCGGGCGGAGCGCGAAGTCCGGCCAGACGTCCGGGCCGCAGGCGCGTGAGCCCAGCCCGTGCTGCGCGGCGTCCAGGTACAGGTGGCTGTGGCTCGGAACCGGGAGCTCGTGCGGGTGCCCGGCGCGGGCCACCTCCTGGGCCGTGTGCCGCGCCAGGGTGAAGCCGGGCCGCCGGCCGGCAGCGTCCGGTTCGGCGTCGATGCGCAGCCACGGCGCGCCGCCCCGGGCCAGCTCCAGCGAGCGGATGCCGCTGCGGTGACCGCTCTCCTGCGGCCGGGCGTAGGGCACGGCCAGCCCCTCCAGCGTTTCCGTGTACCGCCCCACGAGTGCCGCACGCATGCTGTCCGGGTACGATTCCCGCGGGCCGGCGCCAAACCAGGAGGCGCCGTCCACGTCCGTGGACAGGTCCAGGCGGACCCCGATGCGCGGCCACACGGTGTCCCAGCCCGCGCTCGGCGTGATGTCGATGCGCAGCCACAGTTCGCCCCCGGCCAGCTGCCAGCTTTCCTCCACGGCGACCGTGTTGCGGCTGTTGGCGGCGGCGTAGCGCGTGAGGACCCGGAGGCCGCCGTCCAGCGCGGCGGCGTCCTCGACCCGCCCGGTCAGCCGGTCCAGGCCGGCCGCCAGCCAGGTGCTGGCGGACGACGGCGCCGGTACGCCCCTTCCGCTGTTCAGCCAGGGATCGGCCAGGTCGTAGGAGCCGAAGCCGGCACCCTTGTCGTTGTCCGTGGGTGCGCGCCACAGCTCCAGCCGGGGACCGTCCACGGGCCGGCCGGCCAGCGAGACGAGCCGGCCGGCGTCGAACACGGCCGGTCCCAGCGTGAGGGGTCCGGCGGCGGGCCCGGCCACGGCGGCGGGGCGGGGGCACCGGACCTTGGCCCGTGGCGCCGAGCAGTCCAGCTGGACCGCGGACAGCACATGGCCCGCCGGTGCCCACGCGGTCGCCTCGCGCAGCACGGCCTCCACTGTCAGCCAGGTTTCGCCGTCCGGGGCGGGCTCCACCGGCGGGAGCGCATGCGCCGTGGAGGCGCCGGCAGGCAGCGGGCCGCCGCCGGGGGCCGCGGCGTCCAGTTCGCCCGATCCTGTGGTGTCGCCGTCGTGCTCCACCCGCCAGCGCAGCACGACGTCGGATGCGTCCGCCGTGTGCCGCAGGTTGGCGACGCCCAGGAGGGGTGCGCCGCCGTCGTCGTGCGTGAGGGTGAGGCGGATGGGGGAGACGACCTGCTTGTATTCGTACAGGCCCGGCGTGGGCGTAGAGTCGGAGAGGACCATGCCGTCCATGACGAAGTTGGAGTCGTGGACCACCTCGCCAAAGTCGCCGCCGTAGGCAAAGAACTCCGTGCCGTCCGTGGTGTGCGTGCGGATGCCGTGGTCACGCCACTCCCAGACGAAGCCGCCGTGCAGGCGCGGGTGCCGTTCGAGAAGGTCCTCGTACTGGTCGATGGCGCCGGGGCCGTTGCCCATGGCGTGGACGTATTCGCACAGGATGAACGGCTTGCCGCGCTGCCGGGCGGATTCCGCGGCGGAGCAGCCCAGCAGCAGGGAGCGGGAGCCGTCGCGGCCGATGGCGTCCGTTTCCGGGATGGAGGAGTACATGCGGGAGTAGACGTCCGTGTAGGCGCCGGTGTAGTCGCCCTCGTAGTGGACTGGCCGGCCGTTGTCCCGGGCATGGACCCAGGCCGCCATGGCGGCCAGGTTGGCGCCCGTGCCTGATTCGTTGCCGAGCGACCACATGACGATGGACGGGTGGTTCTTGTCCCGCTCCACGGTCCGCTCGATCCGGTCCAGGTAGGCGCCGCGCCAGGCGGGGTCGTCGCTGGGGTTGTCCACCCAGCCCTGCGTGTCGAAGCCGTGCGTCTCCAGGTCGCACTCGAGGATGACCCAGAAGCCCATTTCGTCGGCCAGGTCCAGCAGGCGCGGGTGCGGCGGGTAGTGGCTGGTGCGGATGGCGTTGACGTTGAACCGCTTCATGAGGGCCAGATCCTCCCGTGCGTCGGCTTCGTCGAAGACGCGGCCGCGGTCCGGGTGGGTCTCGTGCCGGTTGACGCCGTGGAACACCACGCGGCGGCCATTGACCAGGAAGCGGTCGCCGGCGATCTCCACGGTGCGGAAGCCCAGGCGCAGGGAAATGGTTTCCGCCTTGCCCGCAACGGTGGCGTCGTAGAGCCGCGGAACCTCGGCGGACCACGGCTCCACATTCCTGATGGCCAGGGGGGCCACCTCGGCCGCGGAGGCCCAGGTGACGCTGACACCCAGTTCCGGCACGGACAGCGTGAGGGGGTAGGCGTCCGGGGAGGCCGTGAATTCCGGGTCGATGGTGCCGGTGCCGGCTTCATTGCGGGTGCCGGAAGCGGCCGGGCCCGTCGTCCAGCCGGTGCGCAGCCACACGTCGGTGATGCCGCCGGCCGGCCGGGCCTGCAGCGTGACGTCGCGGAAGATGCCCGGCAGCCACCACTGGTCCTGGTCCTCCAGGTAGCTGGCCGCGGACCACTGGTGCACCCGCACCACCAGCAGGTTGGGGCCGGCGCGCAGGGCGCCCGTGACGTCAAACTCCTGTGCGAGGCGGCTGCCGGAGCCCACGCCGATCTCGGTCCCGTTCACCCACACCTTATAGCGCGACTCGACGCCGTCGAAGCGCAGGGTGAGCGCCGCCGTCGTGCTTTCCAGCCAGGCGGCCGGGACGTCGAACCGGCGGCGGTAGTCGCCCGTGGGGTTGGCGTCCGGCACGTGGGGCGGGTCGATCGGGAACGGGTACTGGACGTTGGTGTAGATGGGCCGGCCGTAGGCGCCCTCCCCCTCGAGCACCCAGTGTGACGGGACGGGCAGGGTGTCCCAGCCGGAGTCGTCCAGGGACTCGGCGGCAACGCCTTCGGCGTCCTCGCCCGCGGGCAGGACGGGGCCTCCCGGGGTGCCGGGGACGCCGGGCAGCAGGCGGAAGCGCCAGTCGCCGTTCAGCGACAGGGACGGGGCATCGCTGTGGAGCCAGGACCGGGCGGCGGCGCGGCGGCCGGAACCCGGCCCGCGGTCGGTGACGTAGGACGGTGCGTTGGTCATTACTTGACTGATCCTTCTGTGAGGCCGCCGCGCCGGAAGCGCTGCGGCACGACCATGGCAATGGCGGGCGGGACGCTGGACAGCGGCATCCCCGCCGGTGGCGGATTGGACACGAAGCTACCATAAAAATTGAGTGGTTACTCGAATTTGACGCAACCGGACGCACGGCGTGGGCTAGGCTGGCATGCCATGAGCACCCCATCCGCCGCGCAGTCCGCCGCGCAGCCCGCCGCGAAGTCCGCCGCGCAGCCCGCCAGGCGCGGGCCGTACGCGAAGTCCAGGCAGCGGCGTGAAAGCATCGTGGCGGCCGCCTATGCGGTGTTTGCCGCCCACGGCTACCGGGGCGGCTCACTGCAGGATGTGGCGGACAAGGTGGGGATGAGCCAGACCAGCCTCCTGCACTATTTCCCGTCCAAGCGTGATCTGCTGCTCGCCGTGCTGCACCAGCGAGACACGATCACCCAAGACGGCACGCCGCGTGACCCGGAGCAAACCTTGGCCGACGCGGTGGTCCGCCAGGCCCGCTTCAACGAGACGGTGCCCGGCGTGATTGAGCTCTACACGGTGCTGTGCGCCGAGTCCGTCACGGACAACCACCCCGGGCTGGAGTACTTCACCGAACGCTATGAAAGGCTGCGGCGCAGCTACCTTCGGGCGTTCACGGCGCTCGCAGATGAAGGAAGGCTGCGCCCGGGAGTTGACCCCGGCCGCGCGGCCGCCAGCCTGATTGCCCTCTGGGACGGCATCCAGACCCAGTGGCTCATGGCGCCGGAGCGCATCGACATGGCGGGGTGCCTGCGCGACTACCTGGACCTGGTGGTCCTGCCCGCATAGGAGCGGGCAGGGAGCCGGCAAGCGTGGATCAGTTCCCTGCCATCTCCGCCACGAGTTCACGCACGACGGCGCGCAGGTCGCCGTGGTGCGCTGCCGCCACGCGGCGCTGGCGCTGGTAGCCGGCGCCGCGGGCGATGATGTCCTCGACGCAGGCCAGCTCCGTGGCGCAGCCGAGGCGGGCGGCGACGGGTTCCAGCCGGTTCAGCAGCTCCACCGTGTGTTCGGTGACCAGCTGCTCCTTGCCCGCGGCGTCCAGGATGATGATCGCGTCCATGCCGTAGCGGGCCGCGCGCCACTTGTTTTCCTGCACGTGCCACGGCGGCATGGTGGGGATGGATCCGCCGTTGTCCAGGGTGGTGGAGAAGTCCTCCACGAGGCACTGGGTGAGCGCGGCAATCGCGCCGATTTCCTTCAGCGTGGACATGCCGTCGCAAATGCGCATCTCCATGGTGCCCAGCCCCGCCACGGGCCGGATGTCCCAGCGGATTTCATTGGTCGCGTCGATCACCCCGGTGGTGAACATGTCCTCCACGTAGGACTCGTAGGCGGCCCAGTCCGGGAACTGGAACGGCAGCCCGGCGGTGGGCAGCTGCTGGAACATGAGCGCACGCTGCGACGCGTAGCCGGTGTCCTCGCCGTTCCAGAAGGGCGAGGAGGCGGACAGTGCCTGGAAGTGGGGGAAGTGGTTGACCAGCCCGTCCAGGACGGGCATGGCCTTGGAAACGTGGTCCAGGCCGACGTGGACGTGCACGCCGTAGATGAGCATCTGGCTGCCCCACCACTGCGTGCGGTCCACGAGCTTCGCGTAGCGTTCCTTGTCCGTGACGGCCTGGGTGCGCGGGTTGCTGAACGGGTGCGTGCCGGCGCTGAGCAGGTCCAGGCCGAGGGGGGCTGCCGCCTCACGCAGGACGTTCAGGTTCCGGGCCAGGTCCGCGGTGCCCTCGGCCACGGTGTGGCTGACCCCTGTGACCAACTCCACGGTGTTTTGGAGCATCTCGCCCTTGATGTGGGGGTGCTCGCTCCCCGGCAGGAGGTCGGGATGGGCCGCGGAAATGTTGTCAAAAACTTCACTGGCGCGGGCGGCCAATTCGCCGCTTTCGGCATCGACCAGCGCAATTTCCCACTCCAGGCCCAGTGTGGACCGCTCGGATTGGGCGAAATCAATCTTCACTTCGGACGCCCCCTTGGCATTGGTGGAATTGTGTCGCAATGCGGCAAGGGTGCCGGCTGCCTTCTGATTGTAGTTCAGGTGATCGGGCAGAATGGGTGCGTGCCCATATTAAACAAAGACATGACGTTGTGCATTTCCCTGGCGGCCCAGCCCAGCAACATTGGCACGCGCTTCCACAACTACCTCTATGACGCCCTCGGCCTGAATTTTGTCTACAAGGCTTTCGCGCCGGCGGACCTGGCCCAGGCCGTCGCCGGCATCCGCGGCCTGGGAATCCGCGGGGCCGCCGTGTCCATGCCGTACAAGGAAGACGTCATTGCCCTGGTTGACGCCATGGACGCCTCTGCCGCCGCCATCGATTCGGTCAACACGATCGTGAACGACGGCGGCACCCTCACCGCATACAACACCGACTACCTGGCCATCGCCCGGCTTCTCGCGGACCACGGGATCGAGCCCGGCACCACTGTCCTGCTGCGCGGTTCCGGCGGCATGGCCAAGGCCGTGGCGGCCGCCGTGCGCGACGCCGGGCTGGCGAACGTGAGCATCGTGGCCCGGAACGAGCAGGCCGGCCGGGCGCTCGCCGGCCTCTACGGCTTTGCCTGGCTGCCGGAAGCCGCCACGGAAACGGCCGACATGCTCATCAACGTCACGCCCCTGGGCATGGCCGGGAAGGACGAGGGTGTCCAGTCCTTCAGCGACGCCCAGGTGGGCGCCGCGGACGTGGTGTTCGACGTCGTCGCACTTCCCTCCGAAACGCCGCTCATCAAGGCGGCGCGGGCCGCCGGCAAGCGTGTCATCACGGGGGCCGAGGTCATCGCAATCCAGGCCGAGGAGCAGTTTGTGCTCTACACCGGGGTCCGTCCCAGCCCCGAGCTGGTGCGTGCGGCCTCCGAGTTTTCCCGGCTCTAGCCTCCGAGCGGTTCGACCACGACGGCGACCCTGTCCTCGCCAATCCTCGTCAGCACCAGCGTGGCCTTGTTGGGACCCTTGCCCGAACCCGTCAGCAGCTGGCGCCGCAGTTCCTCCGGCGTGGTGGACACGCCGCGCTTCTTGATGTCCAGGACGCCAATCCGGTTCGCCTTCACCCAGCCCTTGAGCGCCTTGACGTTGAACGGCCTGACCTCCAGCACCCTGTAGGCGCGGGCAAAGGGCGTCTCAACCAGCCCGTCGGCGCACAGGTAGGCGATGTGCGGATCCAGCAGGTGGGCGCCGATGCCGCGTGCCAGGTCCGCCACCAGTCCCGCGCGGATCACGGCGCCGTCGGGTTCGTACAGGTAGCCGGCCACCGGGCCCGTGTCCGCGTCCTGCGCGCCGGCATCGTAGGGCACGGCGCTGGTCAGCTCCGAGGTGCCGGCCGGGCCGGTGACCAGCGCGGCGCGGCGCACCCCGGGGCGGGCCAGCGCGTTGAAGTACAGGCCGGCCTCCACCACGTCGCCGTTGACCGAGACCCACTGGGCCTCCGCCGTGCCGGGGATGGCGTCATGGGGGATGCCGGGCCCCATCTTCACGCCCACCGCCCTGCCCGATTCGGCCAGGCCTTCCACGAACGACAGCGGCGGGGAGAAGGCCTCCGGGTCAAAGAGGCGCGTGGTGCCGGAGGTGCTCGTGGTGCGGCGGGCCGGATCCAGCCAGACGCCGTCGATGCCCGTGAGATCCACGTCTTCGGCCCTGGCGCACACCACCGTGGCGTGGGGGAACGGCATGAGGTTCACGGTGGCGCAGGCGGCGGTGAGCTCGTCCATTTCCACGGCCGTGACGTGGATGTCCAGGCTCGCCATGGCCAGGGCGTCCGCCCCGATGCCGCAGCCGAGGTCGGCCACGGAGGTGATGCCCGCCGTCGTGAACCGCTGTGCGTGGAGGGCGGCGGTGCCCAGCCGGGTGGCCTGTTCCAGGCCGGCCGGGGTGAACAGCATCTGGCGGGCAAACTCGCCGAACTTGGCCTCCGCCTTGGCCCGGAGGCGGGACTGGGTGAGGGCCGCGGCAACCAGCTCGGCGGAGTGGCCGGCCTTGCGCAGTGCGCCCGTGACCTGCAGGGAATCCGCTTCCCGGTAGGGTCCCATGGAGGACAGAAGGTCCCATCCGGCAGGAGTGAGCAGCGGGGAAATTGCGTCAGTGGACATAGGGAAAGCCTAGTGGCCGCAGCCGGCGCGCCGGGCACCGCCCGGACGGTCAGCCGTCCTTGCGGATCCACCGGAACGTGAAGCGGCACAGCAGGAGCCCCACCACGAGCCACACGCCCATGACGAGCGCCACCAGCCCCAAGTCCCAGTGCCCGCTTGGCTCCACCGCCTCGAACGACCCCGGCAGGAACACCGCCCGCATGCCCTGCGCCATCCACTTCAACGGGAAGATGCTGGCCACGTTTTGCAGCCAGCCGGGCAGCTGCGCAAAGTTCAGGTAGACGCCGGAGATGAACTGCAGCAGCAGCACGATCGGGATGACCACGGCCGTCGCGGACTTGCCGGTGCGCGGCAGGGCGGAGAGCGCAATGCCCAGCACGCAGCTGGTGATGACGCCAAAGAGGAAGACCCAGGCAAACGTAAACCACTTCCCGGGGTCCGAAGGCATGGCCACCTTGAAGGCAAAGCGCGCCACGAGCAGCAGCAGCGCCACCTGCATCACCGAGCTGGCCAGGACCATGCCGATCTTCCCGCAGAAGTAGGAAAACACCGGCAGCGGCGTGCCGCCGAGGCGCTTGAGGGTGCCGTCGCCCTTCTCCTGGGCAATGTCCACGCCCAGGTTCTGCACGCCGCTGAGCAGCATGCCGGCCGCCACCATGCCGGGAACGTAAAACGCCGCCCAGGTGATGCCGCCGCTGCCGTCCGGCGCCGCGCCGATGTTCGGGCTGGTGCTGAAGGCCACGGCAAACACGGAGAGCATCAGGATCGGGAACAGGAAGGTGAAGAACACCGAGTCGCCCTGGCGGAAATACGTCCGCAGCTCGTAGCCGATGCGTGACCATCCCAGGCGCAGGGTCCTCATGCCGCGTCCTCCGCCGCTCCGGCGTGGGCGCCCACCAGGTCCAGGTAGATGTCCTCGAGGCTGGGCCGGGTGATTTCCAGCCCCTCGACCTCGCGGCCGGCCTCGGCATACAGCCGCGCCGCGAGCACGGACGGCGCGCTGGTGCGCTCCGAACGCACGACGCCGTCCTGCCGCCACCGCACGATCGGCACCTTGGCGCCGGGCCCGCCGATCTGGTCGATCGGGCCGATGTCCACGAGCCGTCCGCCGACAATCACGCCGGCGCGGTCCGCCAGCGTGGCGGCCTCGTCCAGGTAGTGGGTCGTGAGCAGGATGGTGGTGCCTTCGTCCTTGAGGCCGTTGACCAGCCCCCAAAACTGGTGCCGTGCCTGCGGATCGAAGCCTGTGGTGGGCTCGTCCAGGAACAGCAGCCTGGGCCGGCCGATGATGCCCAGGGCCACGTCCACGCGGCGGCGCTGCCCGCCGGACAGCCTGCCGATCCGGGTCCTCGCCTGGGACGCCAAGCCGACGGCCTCGATGACCTCGCCGACGTTGCGCGGGTTCGGGTAGTAGCCGGCAAAATGCTTCAGCTGCTCCAGCACGGTGACATTGCCGCTTTCCCCGCTGGACTGCAGCACGATCCCGAGCTGGGACTTCCAATCAAGGCCGCCGTGCTGCGGATCCTTGCCCAGCACGCTGACCTCCCCGCTGCTGCGGTCTCGGTAGCCCTCCAGTATTTCGATGGTGGTGCTCTTGCCGGCTCCGTTGGGACCCAGCAGGGCAAAGGTCTCGCCTTCGTGAATCTCAAAGCTGATGCCGCCCACGGCGTTGGCGCCGCCGTAGGACTTGGCCAGCTCGCGGACCTGGACGGGCGGTGCACCGGGTGTCATGCAAGCCATGCTTGCATTGCGGGGCCGCGCGGGCAATAGTGCGCCTGCGGGCGCGCCGCGACGGGTGCGCCCAGAGCGAAACCCGGCCCTCCGGCGTCGTACATTTTGGGGTTGGTACTGGCACTCGCCTTGACCGAGTGCTAACCAATTCAATAGAGTCAGGGTTAGCACTCTCACCCCGAGGGCGCTAACACCTTGGACTCTTGGCCTGGGGATCATCACCGGCACCGCGACGACGGTTGGGATCCCGCTTGGGCTTTGCGTCCTTGAGCCATCCATAGAATTTACTCATGTGAAGGGGAGGTCCGAGTGTCGGTCTCTATTAAGCCTCTTGAGGATCGTATTGTTGTCCGCCAGCTCGAAGCAGAGCAGACCACCGCTTCCGGGCTGGTCATCCCGGACACTGCCAAGGAAAAGCCCCAGGAGGGCGAAGTTGTGGCAGTGGGCCCCGGCCGCGTTGACGACAACGGCAACCGCGTCCCGATCGATGTTGCCGTCGGCGACGTCGTCATCTACTCCAAGTACGGTGGAACCGAAGTAAAGACCGGCGGCGAAGAGCTGCTGGTGCTTTCGGCCCGTGACGTGCTGGCCATCGTCGTCAAGTAACCACTTTGTGAAAGCCCCGCGCCCGGGACCGGACACGGTCGCGTCGCGGGGCCTTTGCGTGAAAGGACAAACACATGGCTAAGCAGCTTGCATTTAATGACCACGCCCGCAAGGCGCTGGAGGCCGGCATCGACAAGCTGGCCGACACCGTCAAGGTCACGCTCGGCCCGCGCGGCCGCAACGTGGTGCTCGACAAGAAGTGGGGCGCCCCCACGATCACCAACGACGGCGTCACGATCGCCCGTGAGGTGGAGCTGGAAGACCCGTACGAAAACCTCGGCGCGCAGCTGGCCAAGGAAGTTGCCACGAAGACCAACGACGTTGCCGGCGACGGCACCACCACGGCCACCGTCCTGGCACAGGCACTCGTCAAGGAGGGCCTGCGCAACGTAGCCGCAGGCGCCGCCCCCGGCGAGCTCAAGCGCGGCATCCAGGTTGCTGTTGAAGCCATCGCCAAGCGCCTGCTGGAAAACGCGCGCCCCGTTGAGGGCGGACAGGTGGCCGAGGTGGCCGCCATCTCCGCGCAGAGCCAGGAAATCGGCGACCTGCTCGCCGAGGCGTTTGACAAGGTCGGCAAGGATGGTGTCATCACCATCGAGGAGTCCTCCACAACGTCCACCGAGCTGGTCCTGACCGAGGGCATGCAGTTCGACAAGGGCTACCTGTCCCCGTACTTCGTCACGGACGCGGAACGCCAGGAAGCCGTCATGGAGGACGCGCTGATCCTCATCAACCAGGGCAAGATCTCCAACCTGCAGGAATTCCTGCCGCTGCTGGAGAAGGCCCTTTCCGCCGGCAAGCCGCTGTTCATCATTGCCGAGGACGTGGACGGCGAGGCGCTTTCCACGCTGATCGTCAACCGGCTGCGCGGCACGCTGAACGTGGTTGCCGTCAAGGCTCCGGGCTTCGGCGACCGCCGCAAGGCCATGCTGCAGGACATCGCGATCCTGACCGGCGCCCAGGTTGTCTCCCCGGAGATCGGCCTGTCCCTGGACCAGGTTGGCCTTGAGGTGCTGGGCACCGCCCGCCGCATCACGGTCACCAAGGACAACACCACCATTGTTGACGGTGCCGGCACGTCCGAGGACGTTGCCGACCGCGTGGCCCAGCTGCATGCCGAGCTCGCGCGCACCGACTCCGACTGGGACAAGGAAAAGCTGCAGGAACGCCTGGCCAAGCTGGCAGGCGGCATCGGCGTGATCAAGGTCGGCGCCGCCACCGAGGTCGAGCTGAAGGAAAAGAAGCACCGCATTGAGGACGCCGTGTCCGCAACGCGTGCGGCCCTGGAAGAAGGCATTGTTGCCGGTGGCGGTTCCGCCCTGGTGCAGGCCGCCAAGGCCCTCGACGACGACGCCACGGTGGCAGCCCTGACCGGCGACGCCGCGACGGCCATCGAGCTGGTCCGCAAGGCCGTTGCCCAGCCGCTGCGCTGGATTGCCCAGAACGCCGGCCACGACGGCTACGTTGTGGTGCACAAGGTGGGCGAACTGGAAGACGGCTTCGGCTTCAACGCCGCCACCGGCGTGTACGAGAACCTGGTCCAGGCCGGGGTCATCGACCCGGTCAAGGTCACGCGTTCGGCACTGCGCAACGCCGCCTCCATCGCAGCCCTGGTGCTCACCACCGAGGTGCTCGTGACGGAGCAGCCTGCCGAGGACGAGGAAGCCGGCCACAGCCACTAGCCAACGCTTCGTTGGGGCCAGCTTGAGAATTGCCGCCGTTCCCGCAATATGCCACCGATATAACGACGGCAAATTGCGGGAACGGCGGCAATTTTGCGCTTAGTGGCGTTGTCGGCCGGGAGTGAGGGCCCGGAGGGCGTTGAGGATCGTGGCAAGGTCAACGGCCTCCTGTGAGAGTGCACCCGCCACGGCCGGAATGTGTCCGACGGCGGCCAGGACCATGAGGGCGACGCTGAGGCTGATGCCGATCCAGATGCTCTCGACGGCGATCCGCACCGTGCGCCGACCGATCCGGACCGACTCGGCGACCTTGCCGAGGTCATCGAGCATGATGACGATGTCCGCGGATTCGCTGGCGGCGGTTGACCCCCTGGCCCCCATTGCTATGCCGACATCCGCTGCAGCCAGGACCGGCGCATCGTTGACGCCGTCGCCCACCATCATCACCAGGCGCCGGGGCAGCGCGTGAAGCAGCCGCACCTTGTCCTCCGGCAGGAGGCCTGCCTCCACCCGCGTGATGCCGGCCTCCGTGGCGATGAACTGCGCAGTGGCCGCAGCGTCTCCGGTGAGCATCACGGTTTCGGCAACACCCAAGGCGCGCAGCGCGGACAGCGTGTCCGGTACCTCCGGGCGCAGCGGATCACGCATGATGAGTGTGCCGGCAAAGGCCCCGTCGACCGCCACGTAGACGGCCATCTGCCCGGGTGCCAGAACCGCCGGTTCGACCCCGGCCGCCCTTCCCGCCACGAATGCCTCTTTCCCGACCAGCACCTGGCGGCCGCTGAAAACCGCACTGACACCGTTGGTGGCATGCTCGGTGGCGGTCTCTGTGGTTTCCAGTGCCAGGCCGCGGCTCCGGGCCTCGGCAACCACGGCGGCCGCGAGCACGTGCGAGGAATACTGCTCGGCCGAAGCTGCCAGTGCCATCATTTCGCCGGGCGCCAGGGAGGTGCTGCGGATCTCCTCCAGGGTGGGTTTGCCGCCCGTGAGCGTTCCGGTCTTGTCGAACGCCGCGGTCCCGACACGGGAGAGCTGTTCCAGGGTGCCGCCGCCCTTGACAATGATCCCCGCCCTGGCCGCGCGGCTCATGCCCCCGAGGAAAGCCACGGGCGCCGCGATCAGCAGGGGGCAGGGGGTCGCGACAACAAGGACCTCGGCAAAGCGGGCAGCGTCCCCGCTCAGGTACCAGGCAGCGGCCGCCAGCGCCAGGGCGAGGGCGGTGAACGGCACAGCGTACCTGTCCGCCAACCGCACCACGGGGGCTCGGCTCCCGGCCGCTTCGCGCACAAGTGCAATGATGCGGCTGTATTGGGAGTCCTCTTCGCGCGCGACGGCCCTGACACGCACCGCCGCGGGGCCGTTGAGGACGCCGCTGGACACGGGGCTGTCTGTTTGGCGCTCCACCGGCAGGCTTTCCCCCGTGAGCGCCGACTCGTCAAACACGGCCGGGCCGGAGAGCAGGACCGCATCAACGGGCACGACTTCGGAGGGCCGTACCAACAGGACCTCGCCCACCTCGACCGCTCCAATGGGGATGTCGGTGGTGCCCCCGCCGGGGTTTTCCCGGTGTGCCGTCCGTGGTGCCCGTGCCAGCAGGGACGTCAGCTCCCTGGTGGCCCGGCCGGCCGCAAAATCTTCCAGCGCCGCTCCGCCGGAAAGCATCAGGACAATGATCAGGGACGCGATGTATTCGCCCACGACCACGGTCGCCACAATGGCGGTGACGGCGAGGACATCAATGCCCCAGCGCCCTTTCAGGATGCCCCGGACCATGCCGACGGACTGGAAGGCGGCCACGGACAGGGCGAAGGCACTGGCAACCCAGCGGGCCGCGGGTTCCTGTCCGGCCAGCATCAGCCCCGCCACGACCATGCCGGCACCGATCGTCAAGGCGACGATCGGGTAGCGCCGAAGTGCTGTTCCAACAGGCTGCCGCGGCGAAGCCGCCGTCAGGGTGCGGCCAGCTTGATCCTGCGCGGGGGTGTCCACGGCGGGTCGTCCGGAGTCGTCCATGCACCCAACTCTGCCCCAGGATCGGTCCCGGACCAAGTGCCCCGCCTGGCCCGGAACGCCCGCACAGGACCTTTACGTGGTCAGCGCCGGAACGCGCTGCGAGCCCCCACGCCGCCAATGGCCATTTGCGCGTGCTCCGCCGAGTAGCGCGTGGGTGCCGGGCGCCGGCGTCGAACCAGACGGTAGGCGAGCAGCACCGCGGCCGCGCTTATGACAATGCCGGCCACGTTCAGGAGCAGCTGCAACGCGGAACCGCCGGCCCTGCCCGGCTCGCCCAGCACCAGCGCCACGGCAACGTATCCTGCGGCCGGGACGGTGGTGACCGAAATGAACACCCCCACCAGGGCCGCGGACTTCTTGCCGATGAGGGACAGCATGCCTGCCGCTCCGGCCAGCACCGCCACGATGAAGGAATAGGGGCCGGGGTGGTAGATGAACTCCGTGGCCCGGTTGTTGCCGAGGACATCGGCCGGATTGAACAGGCCCAGCCAGATGGACGCGACCGTTGCAACGCCTGTCAGGACCATCGCCACGGGAAACCCAACGCAAAGGGCCGTTGCGGCCCTTCTGGCAAGCTTCCATCGCCGGTCCACCAGGGCCAGGGCCAGCCCGGCGAGGGGGCCAAACTCCGGCCCCACCACCATGGCCCCGACAATGGCAATGGTGGAATCCGTGATGATGCCGATCCCTGCCAGTTGGACGGCGATGGCCAGGAACGCCAGGTAGCTCCACGTCAGCTTGGAGTCGTCGCTGGTGTCCTGCTCCACCTCATCCCAGATGATGGCGTCGGCCCCGTCTCCGGCCGCTCCGTCCTCGGCCGCGTCCAGCCGATCGGAGATGACCAGCTCGGGGGCCGTGACGCTGACGGAACCAACCGTGGCGATGTTGAAGGTGTGCAGTTTTTGCAGAAGCGTCTCCACGCTTTCGCGAACGGCCTGCAGAACAATGACGTCACCGGCAGGCACCATGGATGCGCCCCTCAGCACCGAGATTTCTGAGACACCCGAATGGTCGCGGGCCATGGACACCACGGCCCCGGTGAGGGAGGAGGGGACAACAATGCGTATTTGCAGGGCCATCGGATTCCTTTTGCTTGCCGTCGGGTGTGGGACAGATTCTACGAGACACTGGCGCCGGCGAGCGGGCCGGCACCCTTAACGCCCCCGAACGGGGCACGATTGGCGGCGTGGGACAGGAGCTTGCTGCCGTCGGTGACGGCGCAGACAACCCCAAACTGCCATGGCATGTCGACTGGAACCCTGTGTGGCGAGGGTGGGCGCAGAAGGCTGTTCCTGTGATAACGGACGAGGCGGCCCGCGCCTCCCTGCGGCGCAGCAGGGCAGCGCCGTGGTGCATCCCGATGAAAACCGCCTGACCCGGATCGAGGAAAAGTGCGTGGCCCCGGACGTGGAACGCGGCTGCCCGCCGCCGCCAAGTGGGGCGAATGAGCCCGCGCGTGGTCCGCCAACTGTGGCCTCTGCCACGGCCCCGGCGGGGAATAGGGGCATTGCCGGTTTCGTTTTAGACTGTACCCAACGCACAGACCAGCCCCGTAATCACGGGGCAGGCCATCGGATGCACACCCCACCGGTTCTACCCCCGCCAAGGAGCCTTCGTGTCCCAGCCTGAAATCCATGATCCCTTCGCCTTTGTTGGCCTGACGTACGACGACGTCCTGCTCCTTCCAGGCCACACGAACGTCATCCCGTCCGAGGCCGACACCAGCTCGCGGGTTTCCAAGCGGATCACCGTGGCAACCCCGCTGCTTTCGGCGGCGATGGACACCGTGACGGAGTCCCGCATGGCGATCGCCATGGCCCGGCAGGGCGGCCTGGGCGTGGTGCACCGCAACCTGTCCATTGAGCGTCAGGCCGAGGAAGTGGATCTGGTCAAGCGCAGCGAGTCCGGCATGATCACGAACCCAGTCACGGTGGGCCCGGATGCCACGCTGGCCGAACTTGACGAGCTTTGTGCCCGCTTCCGCGTCTCCGGCCTGCCCGTGGTGGACGGGGACGGCCGCCTGATGGGCATCGTCACCAACCGCGACACCGTGTTCATCCCGGAGGGCGACTACCCCCACCGCCGCGTCCGCGAAGTCATGACCCCGATGCCGCTGGTCACCGGCCGCGTGGGCATCAGCCGCGAGGATGCGTCCAAGCTGCTGGGCAAGAACAAGATCGAAAAGCTTCCCCTGGTGGACGGGTCCGGCTACCTGCGCGGGCTGATCACCGTCAAGGACTTCGCAAAAGCTGAGCAGTACCCGCTGGCCACCAAGGACGACGGCGGGCGCCTGCGCGTCGGCGCCGCGATCGGCTTCTTTGGCGACGGCTTCGAGCGCGCCATGACCATGGTGGACGCCGGCGTGGACGCCCTGTTCGTCGACACGGCCAACGGGCACAGTCAGGGCGTGCTGGACCTGATCGCCCAGCTGAAGGCCGATCCCGCGGCCGCGCACGTGGACGTCATTGGCGGCCAGGCTGCCACCCGCGAAGGCGCCCAGGCCCTGATTGACGCCGGCGCCGACGGCATCAAGGTGGGAGTGGGCCCGGGCTCCATCTGCACCACGCGCGTGGTTGCCGGCGTGGGCGTCCCGCAGATCACCGCCATCTACGAATCCGCGAAGGCGGCCATCCCCGCCGGCGTGCCGCTGATCGCCGACGGCGGCCTGCAGTACTCGGGCGACATCGGCAAGGCGCTGGTGGCCGGCGCCGACACCGTCATGCTCGGCTCCCTGCTGGCCGGCACCGAGGAGTCCCCGGGCGAGCTGGTCTTTGTCAACGGCAAGCAGTACAAGACGTACCGCGGCATGGGCTCCCTGGGCGCCATGCAATCCCGCGGCAAGAACACCTCCTACTCCAAGGACCGGTACTTCCAGGCGGACGTCTCCGGCGACGACAAGCTCATCCCCGAAGGCATCGAGGGCCGCGTCGCCTATCGCGGGCCGCTGTCATCCGTCGCCTACCAATTGGTGGGCGGCCTGCGCCAGACCATGTTCTACGTGGGCGCCCCCACCGTCCCCGAGCTGAAGGCGCGCGGCAAGTTCGTCCGCATCACCGCCGCCGGCCTGAAGGAATCCCACCCGCACGACATCCAAATGACGGTCGAGGCACCCAACTACCTGAGCAAGTAATCCACGGCCGCGAGGGCCTTTCCAGCACGACGGCGGTCCCGCGCCCTGGCAGCCAAGGTGCGGGACCGCCGTCGTGCCCGAGCCCCGTTGGAGAACGTCCCCTGCGGCGGCACAGCCGGCACGTGCGCCGCGGACGGTCACGCGTTGAGGGCGGACTCGAAGCGGTCCAGGGCCGTGTCCGGGGCAACGGTTTGCTCAACAAAGTCGGATTCGCCGCCGGAGCGGAGGGTCCAGTCACCGGCTTCGACGGCGGCCAGCTGGGCGATGACGGGTTCCTGGCCGGCGCGCAGGCGCTTGACCACTGCAGTGGCGGGCAGCCCCTCGGCGGCGCCGGCCAAATATTCTCGGCAAAGGTGGAGGCCCAGGGTAAGCATGGCGGAGCCGGATTCGATGGGTTGGATCTCATGCGTCCCGACAGGGCTCAAGTTGAGCAGGACGGCACCAACATTCGATCCGACAGCAAACAAGACGTGTTGGGTGGAGGGGGTGGTCAGCGAAATTTCCAGCCATTCCTGGGCCTGGGACAGCACTGTGCCGACCACCGCGCACCGTTCAACGGGAAGAATTCTCTCGCCCTGTGGCTCCGCCAGCCCGCGGACCAGCAATGTGGTGAGGCCCGCGTTCTGAAGCAGCTCGTTGCCGGTGTGCTGGTCCAAGTGGAACAGTCCCAACGTGGTGGCAGCTGATTCCGTGGGCGTCATGGACAGCAGGGCGAGCAGTTCGTGGTCAGTCATGCGCAGCTCAGTTTCGCTCATGCGCCCAAGCCTACCGGCCGAGGGGCCCCGGCCGAGCGCAGCGAGGCGGGGGAGGACGGCAGGCGCTACCGGCCGAGGGGCCCCGGCCGAGCGCATCCAGTTGTTCCACTGCGACCCGAATTGTTCGCTGTCGGGACCGTTCCGCCGGGCGTGCGCGATGACGTTGTTCAAGGTGGAGGACAGGTATTTCGGCGCTGTGCCGGGGGACTCCATGGTCTTGGCGCTGCGGGCGTTGTGTGCCCGATTCCTGCGCGAGGTGGCGCTGACGGCGGGCGGGGGAGACGGCGTCGCGCCTTCCATCCTTGATGACGCGGCGGCCCCGCACCAGCACCTCGGAGCCCACTGGGACCGCCTGGCGGGCCTGATCGGGGCGCCCGGTGATCCGGACTTCGGCGCCATGGCCGCCGCCGTGGAGGCGATGGCCGGCTTGGACGCTGGGGCGGCCCAAACGCTGCGGCGCTGGGGGCTTTGAGGGCGGCAGGGGTTGCTGGGATAGGCTGGGGGCGTGACTTATGAGATTGAGATCGGCCGTGGCAAGCGTGGGCGTCGTGCCTACTCATTGGATGACATTGCGATTGTCCCGTCCCGAAGGACGCGCGACCCCAAGGATGTTTCCGTCAAGTGGCAGATCGATGCCTACCAGTTTGAGACGCCCGTCATCGGCGCGCCCATGGACTCGGTCATGTCGCCGGAAACCGCCATTGCCCTGGGCAAACTCGGCGGACTGGGCGTCCTGGACCTGGAAGGCCTGTGGACCCGGTACGAGGACCCGCAGCCGGTGCTGGACGAGATCGCCCGGCTTGAGGGATCCGTGGTGGATCCGGAATCCACGCTTCGCATGCAGCAGCTGTACAGCGCGCCTGTCCAGCCGGAGCTGATCACGCAGCGGCTGGCCGAAATCCGCGCCTCCGGCGTGACGGTGGCCGGATCGCTGACGCCGGGGCGCACGCAGGAGTTCTACAAGACCGTGGTGGCGGCCGGCGTGGACATCTTCGTGATTCGCGGGACCACGGTCTCCGCGGAGCACGTGTCCAAGTCCACGGAGCCGCTGAACCTCAAGCAGTTCATCTACGAGCTTGACGTGCCCGTCATTGTGGGAGGCGCCGCCGGCTACACGCCGGCGCTGCACCTCATGCGCACCGGGGCGGCCGGCGTGCTGGTCGGCTTTGGTGGCGGCGCGTCCACCACCACCCGGCGCGCCCTGGGCATCCGCTCTCCCATGGCCAGCGCCATCTCCGACGTTGCCGCGGCGCGCCGGGACTACATGGATGAGTCGGGCGGACGCTACGTGCACGTCATTGCCGACGGCGGCATGGGCTCCAGCGGCGACATCGTCAAGGCGATCGCCATGGGGGCCGACGCCGTCATGCTCGGCGCCGCGCTTTCCCGCGCGTCCGAGGCCCCCGGCCAGGGCTGGCACTGGGGCGCGGAGGCGCACCACCAGGAGCTGCCGCGCGGCCACCGGGTGAGAATGGGCACGGTGGGAACGCTGGCCGAGGTGCTGCACGGCCCGGCCCACACGGCCGACGGCGCCTCCAACCTCATCGGGGCGCTGCGCCGTTCGATGGCCACCACGGGCTACTCGGACCTGAAGGAGTTCCAGCGCGTCGAGGTGCTGGTTTCACCGTAGTTTTGTTCGTTTTGGGGCGCCCCGGTTCGTTGCGGACCGGGGCGCTTTTTCTTGCGCGTTTTACGGCCGGAGTTTGTTCCGGCCGCGGCGGATTGGCGGGGTTCAGCAGCCGACGCCGTCGGGGTTTTGGTTGCAGTTGTCAGCGTAGTTGTTGGTCACGGCGCGCCAGACGGTCAGGGCGAGTGGGGCG
>NZ_JAAMFM010000031.1 GCF_013376105.1 Arthrobacter wenxiniae | reverse complement strand
AACAATCCCTCGGCGCGTGGGCTGAAGATCCAGACCGCGGCCCAGGGAACGGTATCTTCCCCGGCGGACGGATGGGTTGGGATGACAGGACTGCTCGCAGTCCTGGGCCTGGGTCTGGCAATGGTCGTTGCTGTCCATCGAAAGCGCCATGCGTGAAAAGGGTCCGTCAGCCGCGGGCGCTGGGGACGCTCGGGATAATGCGGGAGTGGTCGGAAGGCACTCTCCCGGGGTCGGCGACACGTTGACCGAGGGAGGCGCCCTGGCGGACGATTCGGGCCAGGGCACCTCCCGGGGCCGCCGTTCACTCCGAAGAGTTCGCCGGGTCACTTTCCTGGGAGCAGTTTCCGCAGCAGTCCTGCTCGCCGCTGCAATCGTCCTCGGCGGGCCACCAGCCGGACATCCGGCGACCATGACGACGGGTGGCCGGCCGGCGCCCGTTTCGGCGAAGTCCGCCGCGGCCGGGGAAATACTCCATTCGGGGGCGCCCCTGAGACTGGTCTACCCCGGCGCAGGCGCCGACATCACCGTTCGCCCGTTGACCCCCACGGCCGCACAACTCGCTGCCGGTGAAGTGGATCCGCCCGAAACCCAAGACGCCTACTGGCTGACGAACTACGGAAGACCCGGCGTCGGGTCGACCGACACAACATTTCTGATCGGCCACCGCTGGGTCGGGCAGGACGCACCCTTCAACCGGATCGGCAACATCGCCAAGCTCGGGGATCGGTTGACGCTGCGCACCCAAAACGCGGTCCTCAGCTTCACCGTCAGCATGGTCACAACCCTTGACAAGGCGACGTTGAACACGGCACCGATCTGGAAAGCCGTACCTGGCCGCGTCGTCATGATCACCTGCGACCTGCACGATCCGTGGGGGAAAAACACCGTCATCACGGCCGACCCGACATCCCCCAAACCCTGACCGGGGTGGACGCGAGGTGCCGGGGAGCGTGGCGCCGGGACGCATTGGGGTGCCGGCCAACGCGGCCTCTTAATAAGCCGCCGTTCCATTTCAATCCGAAGGGTGCGCCCTTGCCCTGTGGCCAGCAGATCTCGCCTGCCAGCCACGATGCGGGCAACCGCGTCGTCGGGCAACCGCGGCGTCGGGCAACCGCGTCGTCGGGCATCGGCGGCGTCGACGGTCTCGCCGCCGCCTGGCGCTTCAGGGTGCCGTAGATGTAGGTTTCCGGCGGCAGGCCGACCGAGTTGTTGAGAGCGCTTCGAAGTCCGGCTGTCCTTCCACGCAGGCGTGCTGGCCATCGCGTTCCATGCCGGCCATTGCAGGGTCCGAGCCTGACCAGGGGAAACCATGCCCGGCGCGGCGTAGAGATCGAAGGCCTCCTCCATACGTCGGGGCAACCGCGCCGGGCTGTTCCAGCGCCGTGGCCAGGGGCCGTGGCTGCCTTCTCGCTGTAGTGCTTTTCGGTGATGGCGCTGCGGGAGTGGCTGAGCTGCGTTGCGGCATCTTTTGACCCATGCTCCCCGTCGAGCGGGGTGAGCACGGTCCTTCGGAAGACAAGCGGGACCATGCCCGCCGGCTAATCAGCGGAGGTTCCTGGCTGGACCTGGACAACCGGGTGGCCGCCCTCGCCCACGAACTTGCGCACGCCTCACTGCACGTTCCCGGAGACGCCATCGGTGCCTTGTACGGCAGTAGCACCAAACATCGCGGGCTCGCTGAAATCGAGGCCGGGTCCGTAGCCTACGTAGTCCGGCATGCTCATGGCATCGACCGTGGCGCGCGATCTGCCGCATACCTCGCCAAATGGGCCGACGCCGTCTTGGAAGCCGAAGCTGGCTCGATTCCGCGATGTTCCAGGGACCGGAAACCAATGTCCCGGACCGACATGGCAAAGTCCACTTTGCGCAGGGTGACTTCGGTGGCCAAGACAATCCTGGAAGCACCAAACCCGCCTGGGTTTGGTGGGAGATGGGGAATCGTCATCCAGACTCCCCGCACTGACCGAAAGGCGCACGCACCAGGGGTTCACCAGGGAAGGAATCTTCTGCGGTCTGATTTCGATGTCTCAGGACCGTCGACTGTCGGGAGACTGCCATGCACTTGACGCGGACGGCATGCATTTTCGTCGCAATGGCCGATGTCGATTAGCCTGCTGCTGAGGCAAGGGTTGAGACAAGTGCCAAGCGGGTAGCTTGCGTCGTCTTTGATGGCCACGTTCTGGGTTCGAGTCCCGTGGCTGGACGAATTCAGACAAGCATGCCGGAGACGTAAATCATGACTGTGACAGCTACACAGCTGGGCATGAAATTGCCGAAGGCCCGAACATGGGACACCTGGAAGGCGGACAAGATGACCGCAAGGCTATATCCGACTCCCTAGGAGACTGCTGATTAATTTGGGTGGTTAAGGCGCGCCTCCGTGTTTTTTGGTGGGAGTCGTTAAGACTTGATGCATGCAGGGTGTTGAAGTCGCGCAGCGCGGGTTTTTGGATGTGGAGGCACTGGCTGGGGAGTTGTTGGCCCCGGGCAGTGCCTTCGCGTTTTTGGCGGAGCATCGGGGCCGGTTGTTTCCGGATTCGATGATGGAGGATTTGTTTCCCTCCCGCCGCGGACGGCCCTCGGTGCCGGCGTCGGTGATTGGTTCAGTGCTGGTGCTGCAGGCGTTGGAAGGTTTGTCGGACCGGGGCACGGCCGAGGCGCTGACGTACGATCTTCGGTGGAAAGCAGCCTGTGGGTACGGGTTGAACGAGACCGCGTTCCACCACACCACGTTGACGTATTGGCGCAAGCGCCTGGCGGCAAGTGAGCGTCCGCACCGGATTACCGAGGCCGTCTTTGAACTCATTGAATCCACCGGGGTCCTGGCCGGCAAACGCCGCCGGCCCTGGATTCCACCGTCCTGGATGATGCGGTGGCCAGGCAGGACACCATCACGCAGTTGATAGCCGGCATCCGCCGCTTCGGCCGGGACGTCCCTGACGGCGCTACGTTGTTGGCAGCCCATGCCACCGGTTATGACTACACCCGGGTGGGAATGCCGGAGATCTCTTGGGATGACCGGGACGCGAAAGACGCGCTGGTCTCGGCCCTGGTCACCGACGCCCTTGCGCTGCTGGGCGCGGTCAATCCGGAAGCCTTGGAGGGCAAGGCCCATGAAAGCTACGCGCTGTTGGCGCTGATCGCCGGGCAGGATGTGGAACCGGCCGAGGGCTCCGATGGCACGGATGGGCGGTGGCGGATCGCCCGGCGCGTGGCGAAGGACCGGATCATTTCCGTGGTTGACCCCGAAGCGCGGCACGCCCACAAGTCCCGGGCGGCGTTGCGGGACGGGTACAAGGCCCACATCGTGGGTGAGCCCGAGACGGGCCTGTTCACCAATGCCGCGATCACCAAGGCCGGCGGGGCTGGCTCCGGTGACGCCGAGGCCGGCATCGGCCTGCTGGCCGCGGATCCGTCCGTTCCCGCCATCACTGGTGGCAGTACCGCCGGTGGCGGCCTGCCCCGAGATGGCGGGGATGCCGGGGACGCGGATCTTCAGGTTCTTGGGGATTCTGCCTACGGTTCCGGAGACATGCTTGAAGCCCTGGAAACGGCCGGGCACCAGGCGCTGGTGAAGCCGAAACCGTTGCGCCCGGCCGTGCCCGGCGGCTACGTCCTGGATGACTTCGCCTACGACCCGGAGCACGGGACGCTGAGCTGTCCCAACGGTGTCGTGCGGCGGATCAGTCCGAAGGGAAACGTGAACTTCGGTGCCGCCTGCAATGATTGCCCGCTGCGGGATGCCTGCACGAAGGCGAAGAAGGGCCGGAAAGTTGTCATTACCGAACACCACGGCCGCCAACGCGCCCACCGGGCCGCCGCGAAGGACCCGGACTTCCAGCACGACTACCGCACATACCGGCCCATGATCGAACGCGGCGTCGCCTGGCTCGTCGCCGGAAACAACCGCCGCCTGCGCTACATCGGTGTTGTGAAAAACCATGCCTGGATCCACACCCGCATCGCCGGATTGAACCTGAAGCGACTCCTCAACTTAGGCCTGACCACCAAAAATGGGGGCTGGGCCCTGGCCCAATAAGGAATCAGGGGCGCCAGCCCCCGCAACACCGCCCCGGCGGCCACCAGACCCCGCCCAAACGGGCATGAAGGCACCACGAAACCAGAAAACTGGCCCCGAGAAAACCCGCCACCAACCAAGGAATGGCCAGCCCAGATGCCGAAACACCCCAACCAGCCACCCAAATAGCGCTTAGTTCAGCAGCGTCCTAGTCATAACCGGGAATCTGGTCGGGAATTACTGGCCCATGTGGGTGCCGACCAGGGCAACCACGCAAAGTATTTGGTCTTCGCGTAAGCCGTCCATAATTGGGGACAGCAGTTACCCGGAAGCATTGCGGGGTGGACTCCGCCGCAGCCTCGCCGCAGCCTCGCCGCGCGTCATGGCAGGTGGCCCCGCGCGCCGACAGCTCTGTTCGTCTAATGCGCGTCTGACTTGCGACTGGCCCTTGGACCGATCTCGGGACGTGGTCCCGAGGACGGCGTCGTCCCTCGGGAGGATGGCGGGCATGCGGATTGGATGGATTGAGCTCGATGTCTTGCTCGGCGATGTGCATTCGTTGAAGGAAGAGCGGCCGGGGATTGCCGGTATCCGCAAGCATTTTCACGTTTCCGTCGGCGAGGTGGGGTATCAGGGGCGGCACCGGCCTGCCGAGCTGGGCGTCGGCATGGTCGCTGCCGACCGGGCCCCTGTGGCGGAGGTGCTGGACGCCATGGAAAACCATGGTGCCGCGCGGCCCGGCATCGGCCTGCTCAGCGCCGGGCGCCGGACCATCACCAGCGAGGACTGAGCAGTCTTCACGGGCCGTCCCGGATGGCGGCCGCAAGCTGGGACAGGGAGCCGTAGCTGTGTCCGCTGACAAATTCGTCGCAATACGGCAGCGCCGCCGCCATGCCGCCCACCAGCGGCTGGTAGCCGGGGCCGGCCTTTCGGGGGTTGACCCAGATGATCCGGTAGGCCAGGCGCCGCAGCCGCGCCATCTGGGCGGCGACCTCGTCCGGGGTGTCCTGTGCCCAGCCGTCGGAGAGCACCACGACGACAGCCCCGCGGGCCAGTCCGCGGCGGCCATGGTCGTCGATGAAGCGGCGCAGGCTTTCCGCCAGCCGTGTCCCTCCGGCCCAGTCCGTGGCAGCGGCCGAAGCCCGGGCCAGGGCGACGTCCGGATTGCCCGCCGACAACTGCCGGGTCAGCCGGGTGAGGCGGGTGGAAAACACAAAGGCCTCCGCACCGGCCCCCGCCACGGCGCCCTGGATCAGGGTGAGGAAGATTTGCGTGTAGGGCTCCATGGACGCGGAAACATCGCACAGGAACACCAAGGGCCGCGGTCGGGCCCGACGGCGGGCATACACCAGCGCGCCGCCTTGACCCCCTGCACGCCGGGCCGCCCGGATGGTGCGGCGCATGTCCAAGGCGGCGTTGCCGTGCCGGGCCTTGCGTGTGCGGCGGCTGCGGCGCGCAGGCGTAGCCAGCACAAGCTGCCGCACCAAGGCACGGACCCGAACCATTTCCTCAGGGCTGAGCTGTGCGAAGTGGGTGCCGTGGAGGGCCTCGTCCGCGGAAGCCATGGCCAGGACCGCGTCACGCTCCGGCCCCTCCGAGTGCCTGTCGCCGCCGGGGGCAGCGGCAGGTGTCTGCCGCGCCGGGGCGGAAACTCCGGTGGCGCCCCGCCGGTGTTCTGGCGGTGCCGTCCGTGTGCGTACCTCGGAGCCGGTGACGGGCGGGTTGGTGGGTTCCCCGCGGTGCTCGGCGGGATCGAGCAGGCCGTCAAACACCGCAGCAAAGACGGCGTCAAACACCGGCAGCTGCTCCCGGGACTGCACCAGCGTCACCCGGGATGCCCAGTACAGCCGGTCGCGGGCCGACGGTGGAACCAGACGCAGCGCCTGGGCCAGCCAGGCTGCACGGTCGGGCGGAGTGGGAAGACCTGCCCGGCGCAGGGCAGTGCCAAAGCCAACAGCCAGGGCGGCAGCCTCCACCTCGGGGGCGTTGGGTGTGCCTCCGGCATGCCCGCGAGCGGGAACAGCGGCTGAGGGCGCCGTGTCAGTCATGGCCTCCGCCCACCCAGGCGGCGCCGCGCGCCCACGCCAGGTCCAGGTCGTCCCGGTTTTTCAGCACCGAACCCCAGGTGCTTTCCACAGCGGCAGCATCCAGGCGTTCGATGCCCAGCACGCTGAGCGCCGCCACCCAGTCGATGGCCTCGGCAATCCCCGGCGGCTTGGCCAGGTCCAGGGAACGCAGCCTGGTGACGGCGTTGGAGGCGTCCAAGGTGAGCGGAGCAGCACTGCCGGGCACCCGGCGTCGGACGATCTCGGCGATGCGTTCCGGGGACGGATAGTCAATCCAGTGGTACAGGCAGCGCCGGGTCAGGGCATCGTGCAGCTCACGGGTGCGGTTGGAGGTAAGCACGACGACGGGCGGGTGCGTTGCGCGGACCGTGCCCAGTTCAGGGATGGTCACCGCAGATTCGGCCAGCAGCTCGAAGGTGAACGCCTCAAACTCGGCGTCGGCCCGGTCAATCTCATCCAGCAGCAGCACGGCAGGGCGGGGGCCGGGGTGCTCGATCGCCTTCAGCAGCGGCCGGCGCAGCAGGTATTGCTCACTGAACAGGTCATCTTCAACAACGGCCGCGTCGTTGACTTCGGCCAGCCGGATCCCCAGCAGCTGGCGCTGATGGTTCCATTCGTAGAGCGCCTCGGAGGCGTCGATGCCTTCGTAGCACTGCAGCCGGAACAGCGGCGTGTCCAGCACCCGGGCCAACGCCTTCGCCGCCTCTGTCTTTCCGACGCCAGCTTCGCCCTCCAGCAGGATGGGCTGCGGCAGCCGGATGGCCAGGAACAAGGCGGTGGCCAGGCCCTGGTCTGCCAGGTAGTCGCCGTCGTCAAGGGCTTCGGCCAAGGATGCCACGTCGGGAACCAGCCGCTGCACCGCGTCCTCGGCACCGGACCTGGCTGCGCCTGAAGGGGCGGCGCCCCGGCCGGCCGGGGCGTTCATGGGCCACCGCCGTACCCGGCCAGCAGCCGCGCATAGTCTTCCTCGGTGTTCACATCCGGCGGGACGGTGCCCGGCACCGCGACCTCAACGACGTCGGCCGTCCGCTGCTCGAGCAGTTTCCACACGGCCTTGTCGCCATGCAGGCCGGACAATGCAGGAAATACGGAACGCGCGAACGCAAAAGGGTGCCCCACGCCGTCGTCGTAACGGCACACCGCCAAGGGGGCGTTGCCACGGCCCGCAAGCAGCAGATGCACCGCCTGTGCCGTGACCCCGGGCTGGTCGCCCAGCAGCAGGACCAGCACGCCGGTATCGGGGTGCAACGACGGGATGGCTGCAGCGATCGATGAGGAACACCCTTCACCGTATCCGGGGTTCTCCACCACGGTGCAGCCGCTGGTGTCCACAACGCGTTGCACCTGATCCCCGGCGCCGCCGAGGGCCAGCACGATCTGCCCAACCCCGGTGGCGCGCGCAGTGGCCAGGACGGCATCAAGCAGCACCCCGTCACCGTACGGCAGGAGTTGTTTTGGCCTCCCCAACCGGCGCGACGCCCCGGCGGCCAGCACCAGTATGGCAACCCGGGGTTCAGTGGACTGTGGCATATCGGCCCGGATCCTTCAGGAACGCCTTCTGGCAGCCGGGGGCACAAAAATACACTCGCACCCCGTCGACATCGGTGTGCAGACTGGCTTCCACGGCGGCCACGCTCATGCCGCAGACGGGGTCCAGAGCCGTGGCGGGTGCTGTTACGGGCGGGGAACCAGCCGGGGCAGCATCGCCACCGGCCCGTGCTGCGGCGCGTTCCGAGACCAGTTCGGCAAGGATGGACAGCGCTATTTCGGCCGGGGTCTGCCCGCCCAGGGCGAGCCCGGCGGGGCTGTGCACCCGCGCCCGCAGATCCTCGTCGACCCCAAGAGAAGCCAGCACCGCGGAACCACGGCTTACGCTGGCCACCAGGGCGATGTAGGGCACACCTGCCCGCAGCGCAGCCTCCAGCGCAGGTTCCTCCTCGCGCCCGAGCGAGGCCACAATGAGGGCGGCGTCGCCGGACCGGGGTTCTGCGGCGGTCCCGGACGCGAGCTGCACGTCGAAGTCCAGGACGGCGCCCAAGGCTGCGAGCGCCTCCGCGACGGGAGTGGAACCGATCACCAGCACGCGTGGCGGCGGGAGTTGGGGTTCGAGGAAAATCTCGATCGTGCCGCCGCTCAGGCAGGGGTTGTTCACTTCAACGGCGCCCTCTTGCTGCAGGTGGGAGGGTTCCCCCGGCACCACGCGCAGCAGTACCGGTTCCCGGGTGGACAACGTCCGCAGGCCGTAGTCGCGCACGGACGCCTCCACGCAGGTACCGCCCAGGAAGCCGTCGATTTCCCCGTCCGGCAGCACCAGGGCCGTGTTGCCGGCATGGGCGCTGGTGGGGCGCATGGCGCGCACCACCGTGGCGCGCACAAAGGGCTCCCGCCGTTGGCGCAGTTCCTCCGCCCGGGCGTTCCGGGCATCCGCGTTGCTGGGCATGTCAGACCGGCGGCCTGGTCCGGCCTTGCATGGCCTCCCATACACGGGCGGGTGTGCAGGGCATGTCCATGTGTGTGACCCCGTACGGTGCCAGGGCGTCCACAATGGCATTGACGACGGCGGGCGGGGAACCCACCGTGGCCGACTCGCCGA
The DNA here is from genome assembly GCF_013376105.1 of Arthrobacter wenxiniae. GTDB lineage: Bacteria > Actinomycetota > Actinomycetes > Actinomycetales > Micrococcaceae > Specibacter > Specibacter wenxiniae. The sequence continues at coordinate 41,910 of NZ_JAAMFM010000031.1, read as the reverse complement.
TGCCCTTGGCACCGATGGGGTGGTGCGGGGAGGGGGTGACGGTGAATCCGGTTTCCCAGTCGGGAACCTCCATGGCCGTGGGGATCAGGTAGTCCATGAAGGACCCGCTGAGGCAGTTGCCGTCCTCGTCGAAGGAGATCATTTCCATGAGCGCCATGCCCACGCCGTCAGTCAGGCCGCCGTGCACCTGGCCCTCGATGATCATGGGGTTGATGCGGGTGCCGCAGTCATCAACAGCAATGAAACGGCGCACCTTCACGTGCCCGGTGCCCGGGTCGATGTCGACAACGCAGATGTAGGCGCCGAAGGGGAACGTCAGGTTGGGCGGGTCATAGGTGACCTCCGCGTCAAGGTTGCCGTCGACGCCGTCGGGCAGGGTCAGGGTGCCGTGCGCGCCAAGTGCAATCTCACTGATGGTTTTGCCCGCCGAAGGGTCGCCCTTGACGAACCATCGGCCCTTCTCCCACTCCAGGTCCTCCGCCCGGGTCTCCAGCATGGCCGCAGCGATGAACCTGGCCTTGTCCCTCACCTTGCGCGAGACCATGGCCACGGCGCCGCCGCTGACGGGGGTGGAACGGCTGCCGTAGGTCCCCAGGCCAAACGGTGTCTGGTCGGTGTCGCCGTGGACCACGTCAATGTCTTCCGGCGGGATGCCCAGCTCCTCGGCCACGATCTGCGCGAACGTGGTCTCGTGGCCCTGGCCCTGGGACTGGACGGAGATGCGCACCACGGCTTTGCCGGTGGGATGGATGCGCAGTTCGGCGCCGTCGGCCATCCCCAATCCCACAATGTCGAAGTGCTTGCGTGGGCCGGCACCCACGGTTTCGGTGAAGAAGGAGATGCCGATCCCCATGAGTTCCCCGCGTTCGCGCTTTTCCTTCTGCTCGCGCCGCAACTCGTCATAGCCGGCCATTTCCATGGACAGCCGCATGGCAGGTTCGTAGTTGCCGGAGTCGTACACCCAGCCGGTCTTGTTCGCATAGGGGAACTGCTCGGGTTTGATGAAGTTCTTCAGCCGCAGCTCGGCCGGATCCATCTCGAGTTTGCGGGCCAGGATGTCCACCATCCGTTCCACCAGGTAGACGGCCTCGGTGACACGGAAGGAACAGGCGTAGGCGACCCCGCCCGGGGCCTTGTTGGTGTAGACGCCGGTGACCTTGCAATGTGCGGCGGCGAGGTCGTAGCTGCCGGTGAAGATGTGGAAGAATCCTGCCGGGTTTTTCGTGGGCTGAGCCGTGGCGTTGAAGGCGCCGTGGTCGGCCAGGACGTTGGTGCGCAGGGCCAGGATCCTGCCTTCCTTGGTGGCTGCGATCTCGCCTTGCATGATGTAGTCGCGGGCAAAGGAGGTGCTCATGAGGTTCTCTGAGCGGTCCTCCACCCACTTGACGGGCTTTCCGGTGACGATGGAGCCGACGACGGCGAGGATGTATCCGGGGTAGATGCCCACCTTGTTGCCGAAGCCGCCGCCGATGTCGGGGGAGACCACCCGGATCTTGTGTTCGGGGATGCCGGCCACCATGGCATACAGTGTCCGGTGGGCATGGGGGGCCTGGGTGGTTTCGTACAGCGTGAGCCGCCCGTCGACGGTGTCGTAGTCGGCGACGGCGCCGCAGGTCTCCATGGGTGCCGGGTGGACGCGCGGGTACACGAGTTCCTGGGCAACGACGACGTCGGCGCTGGCGAAGATCGCATCCGTCTCGGCCGCGTCCCCGGCCTCCCAGTCAAAGATGTGGTTGTCTGTGCGGCCCGGCAGGTCGTCGCGGATGACGGGGGCGCCGTCGTCCAGGGCCTTGCGGGCGTCGATGACCGGCGGCAGGAACTCGTAGTCGACGTTGATCAGCTCCAGCGCGTCACGGGCGGCGTAGCGGTCCTCGGCGACCACGAACGCGACCTCCTGGCCCTGGAAGCGGACCTTGTCGGTGACCAGCACCGCCTGCACGTCCGCGGACAGGGTGGGCGCCCAGGCCAGGTTCAGGGCCTCAAGGTCCTTGCCCGTGATGACAGCCACGACCTTCGGATGCGCCAGCGCCTCGGACGCGTCAATGGACAGCAGCCGGGCGTGCGCCACGGGGGCCCGCAGGATGGCGCCGTGCAGCATGCCGGGCAGCACAATGTCATCAACGTAGTTGCCCCTGCCGCGGACAAAGCGGGGGTCTTCCTTGCGCTGGATTCGGCCGAAGCCGATGGGCCGGGACGGATCTCCGGCTGCCGGGTTCGGCGCGTGTTCTGAAACGGTGGTCATGCCTTCACGTCCTCAGTGGCGGGTGTGTCCCCAGGCTCGGCGGCGCCTGTGCCCGAGTCAGTTCCCAGCGGGTTCTTGGCCGCCCACTTCACGGAGCGGACAATCGTGGCGTAGCCGGTGCACCGGCAGATCTGGCCGGAAATGGCCTGACGGATCTCGGCGTCGTCCGGGTCGGGGTTGCGGTCCAGGAGTGCCCGGGCCGTGAGCATCATGCCGGGGGTGCAGAAGCCGCATTGCAGGCCGTGCTCCTCCATGAAGCCCTGCTGCACCGGATCCAGGGTGGCACCGTTGGCCAGCCCCTCAACCGTGCGGATGTCGTGGCCTGCGGCCATGGCGGCCAGCACGGTGCATGACTTGACCGGTTCGCCGTCCATGAGGACAACGCAGGTGCCACAGTTGGAGGTGTCGCAGCCCCAGTGCGTGCCTGTCAGGCCGAGGACATCGCGGATGTAGTGGACGAGCAGGACGCGCGGTTCCACGTCACGGGTGACCTCGCCACCATTCATTCTCATGCTGATCTGCACGGCCTCAGCCTTTCTGTGCTCGGGTCTGGGCCGCGCGGGCGCAGGCGCGCCGCAGGACCCTGCGGGTGAGTTCATCGGCCAGGTGGCGCTTGTAGTCGACGGGGCCGCGCTGGTCCTCGATGGGGCGGGCGGCCGCGGCGGCAAGCAGGCCGGCTTCCGCGAACAGTTCTTCCCCGGGCGGGCGGCCCCGCAGCAGCTCCGCAATTCCCGCCACTACGCCGTCCAGCCCGACGGCGGTCAGGCCCACCGCAGCGTCGGCAATGCTGCCGTCTTCGGAGAGTGTGACGGTGGCACCGGCTGCCGTAACAGCCCAGTCGCCGGTCCGGCGCTCCACCTTTTCGTAGGCGCTGGAGGAGAGGGGATGGATGGGAAAGTGAATCTCACACAGGAGCTCGTCCGGCGCCACGGCCGTCTCATAGGGGCCCCGGTGGAATTGCGCCATGGGCAGGGAACGCTCGCCGCCGGGGCCCCTGATGATGGCAACGGCCGCCAGCACATCGCAAACCGTGGAGAGGTCCTCGGCCGGGTCGGCCTGGCACAGCGACCCGCCAATGGTGCCCCGATTGCGCACCACGGGGTCGGCAATGACCTGTTCTGCGTCCCGGATGATCGGAAAAAGCTGCGCAACTTCGGCCGATTCCAGAAGCGCCGTGTGCCGTACCAGCGCGCCAACACGGAGCATGGTGCCATCGCGGCGGATGAAATCCAGTTCGCGCAGGTCGTTGATGTCGATCAGCCGTTCGGGCCTGGCCAGCCGCAACTTCATCATGGGAAGCAGGCTGTGCCCTCCGGCCACAACCCGTGTCTCGGGTCCGTGGCGTTGCAGCAGGGCGATTGCATGGGCCACGTCAGTGGCGCGGTCGTAATCAAATGAAGCTGGAATCTGCACAGTCCACCCCTTGGCTCGCGGAGCCAGGCGGAACGCAAGGCTCCCAGTGAAAGCCAGTCTTGTCCCGGCGTCCTTGGCATGTCAACATCGTCATAAGCGAAAGGTTATGACGCCATGGCGATGACTGCGAGGCAACTGCAGGCCTTTGCGCTGGTTGCCAAGCTGGGGTCGCTGCATGCCGCGGCTGCCGCCCTCGGGGTCAGCGAGCCTGCCGTTTCCGCCGCGCTGGCAGCCCTGCGCCGGGACCTGGGCGATGTCTTGTTCGTCCGGGCGGGCAGCGGAATCGCGTTGACGCCCGGCGGGAGGGTCCTGGCCATCCATGCAGAGGAAGTGGTGGGCCTCGTGGCCGCGATTCGCCGCGACGTAAGCCAGGCCCAGCGATCCGGCCAAGGGCTGCGGGTGCTCGCCACGGCCGCCTTTGCCGAGCATGCCGCGGGCCGGCTGCTGGATGTCTTTGCCCGGCGCCACGCCGACATACCACTGGAAGTTGTTGTGGAAGGCTCCTCTGAGATAGCGGCACTGCTCACCCGCCGTTCGTATGACATTGCACTGGGTGCCCGCCCGGAGCTGGCAGCGATGGCCGGCGTTGAGAGCGTTCCGGTGCTGCGCTACCGACGGGTGCTGGTTGCGGCCCCGTCGCACCCGCTGGCGAGGTTCAGCGGGCCTGCCCCGGCACCCGCACTCCTGGAACATCAATGGTTTGCCGGACCCCGCGGCATCGAGAAGGCCACGGAAGAAGGACGGTGGTTGGCCGCCGTCGGGAGGCCTCCCGATGTGGTGAACCTGACCAGCGAGACCGATGCGCTCGCGGCCGTCAGGGCGGGGGAGGGAGTCATGCTGGCCCTGGAGCACGTTGTCCGTGCCGAGCTGGGCACGGACGCCCTTGTCGCAGTGGTCGCTGCCGGCACACCCATTACCGGCATGTGGTGGGCCAGCACTCTGGACCGCGGCCGGTCGACGGGGCAGGCCCGGGCGCTGCAGCGCTTCGCCGCGACGGCGGAGGCGACCGCAGCCATGGTGGCTCGGCGAGGGTCCAGGGGGCTGGCGCAGAGGGGCTCCAAGGTTCACGTTGCCCTGTGGAGCTGAGCCGGACAGCGGCCACGGAAACGACTACGGGGCGTCCGCCGTTCAACCAGTGGAGCAGCAAGGGCAACGGCAAGACCGTCACCCGCACCCTCAGCCAGGAAGTAGCCAAACTCCACCGCGAATGGATCGAGAGTGACCTCGAATTGCGCCGCATCATCAAGGACATGCCCACGGACTCCGAACGAGCCACCGAGCTAGTCATCCCTAGTCATCCGCGAAAAGGTTAAGAGACAAGCTGAGAGCAATCGACCAGCAGTTCGGTCCACTCGCCGCCGACAGTGCCACCGCGCGATGTTCGGGTCCGTGGCCCCGTCGGCGGCAGGTCTCTCGAGTCTCAGGTGCCGGTGAAGACGCTGCCGGGGACGCCGGCGAACAGCGCCCGCGCACCCGTGGCGGGTTACACGTATTCGAGGTAGTGTCCGAGCTCCGTGCGGGTGTCGGCGCAGAGGAACGCGACGAACCCGGGGGTGTCGGCTTCAGCCGGCATGATCACGAACGCGCCCACCCGGTGGGTGTCCTGCGTCTGGGGGTGGTTTCGTTGAGATCGTTGGTCACGCACCCGAGCTGGAACGGGCTCTCGGCCAGACCGGGACTCATTGGCGGGCCTGCGCTCATGAGGGTGCTCCGGTGAGCTGGTCGGGGGAGAGACCGGACCAGGGCGGGGGACCTCGAGGAACGAGGAGTTGATCTAGGCGGGGTGTCGACCCCGAGGAATCGGAGGGAGTCGATCATCCGGTCCCGCAGCAGGTCGACCATCCTCATCACCACGGGCTCGCCCGCGGCGGGAAGCCCTTTCACGTAGGCGCGTCCAATGCCGACCGCCTTTGCGCCCAGGGCCATCGCCTTGACGATTTCCGAGCTGCGGTGGATGCCGCCGTCGATGAGCGCGTCGGTCTGGTCACCGACGTGGCGGGTCCTGGCCGAGCGCTTGCATTTCGACAATACTGCAACACGGAACGAGTACCTTGCGGCGCATGGAGCCCCGCACTTCGCACAGTCGCAGCCCCTTTCAAGGACCCATGGCACCGGTGCGCACCTACGGTCCAATGCAACCGGCCGGAATGCGGCAAGATGATTGCAGGGGATCTGCGACATTCGAAGACGTGCTTGACCGGCTCTATTTCACTGCCATTGACCAGAAGCACAAAGGCGGCAAGTTTGAGCGGCTGGTCAAGCGGTATCTGCAGTTGGAGCCGACGTATGCGGACCAGTTTTCGGATGTCTGGATGTGGCAGGAATACCCCGGCCGGGATGGCAAGGTGGACGCCGGCATGGACCTGGTCACCAAAGACCGCTACACCGGAGAGCTGACGGCCATCCAGTGCAAGTTCTACGACCCGATCTCCACGCTGCAGAAGGCGCAGATTGGCTCGTTCTTCACGGCCGCCGGCAAAACCGACTTCTCCTAGGGGATCGCGGTCTACACCACGGACCACTTGGTCCAAGCACGCCGAGGATGCACTCGACGTCCCCGAGCAGGTGCGCCAGGTGGACCGCAAGGAACCCCGAAAATACCAGCGTGACGCAATCAATGATGTCGCCTGAGGCTTCGAATCCAGCGATCGCGGCAAGCTGATCATGGCCTGCGGTACGGGCAAGACATACACATCATTGAAGATCGTCGAGGAGCAGGTGCCCATCGGTGGAACCGTGCTCCTCCTCGTCCCCTCCATCGCGCTGCTGCAACAGACTCTCAGCGAGCGGACAGCACAAGCCGCGATGCCTCTGAGGGCGCCCGCTGTCTGTGTGGACTCCAAGGCGGGCCGCAAGGAGAATGAGGACGTCTCCGTCCATGACCTGGCCTTCCCCGCCACCACGGACCCGGTCAAGCTGCTGAACCGCCACGGCCTCAGCACCGGCCGGAAGGCCGTGACAGTCGTCTTCTCCACGCACCATTCCACAGATGTCATTGCCCAGGTCCAGCAGCAGGGCCTTGCCGATTTTGACACGATCCTCTGCCGCGAGGCCCACCGCACCACGGGAATCACCGAAGCAGACCATGACGCTTCAACTTTTGTCCGCCTCGACGATGAGACCTGTCTGAAGGCGGCCAAGCGCCTCCATGTGACGGCAACGCCGCGCATCCATGTCCAGGAGTCCAAGGCCAAGGCCGCCGAGGACAACTTGGCCGTCTACTCCATGGACGACGAGCCAGTGTTCGGGCCATAATTCCGCCATCTCGGCTTCGGCAGGGCCGTGGAGACGGGCCATCTGGCCGACTACAAGGTCTTGGTCCTGGCAGTGGACGAGGAAGCCGTCTCACGCTCCTTCCGGGGCATGTTCGAGGAGAATGGGGGCCTCAAGCTCAACGACGTCGCGCGCACAAGAGTCAGGCCGCACCGTGTGTGCGGCCTGACTCTTTCGTCATGACAAGTTGGCCACTCGCCAAAATGCTCGAGAGCGCAGATTCAAGCCTCGGATGCACACGGGACAGGAAGCCCATGTCCTGGGTGGACATCGCCAAGTCGTCGCTGGGCCGAGAGACGTCCGTCGCAACCTCGATTTTGGAGTCGACCGATTCCCACGGATGTCAGCGGCGTTGCCGGGACGTCGGGGCATTTGTCACCGATGCCCGTGGTGGCCACGAGGTTGGATTCCTTTGCTGCCCTGGTGCTTAGACCCGGATCCGCGAGTAGGACCTTCTTGAGGGCGGCGTGTTAAAGCGAAAAAGTGCCCCTGAGAATTCGCCTGAGGCGAGCATTTCGTGTTTAAAACGCCGCAGCAACCCCACACAACTTCGGTGGATCAAGGCTTGGCAGCCCTCTATCTGGCCTTGCGCCCTACTGATCTCCAGCAGGGGCCGCGGGGATCAGCAAGCGACGCTTCCGGAATCCAACGTCGGGATTGTCGGAACGAGGTCCTGCCTGACCGGGACGTTGTCGATGACTCACGGATCTTCGGGGGCGGCGAGGGGACCACGCCTATTGACGTCCGGGGCTGACGCCGATGAGTCGCGCCAGGGCATCGGGATGCGCCGATTGGGGCTGCGGCCGGCGCCATCGGTTACGTGGACGGGCACCGGATGCCCATCACGCCCCGTCACGGCGGCATTCACCCTGTCCTTGGGCACGCTGTCCTTGAGCACGCTGTCCTTGGGCACGCTGTCCTTGAGCACGCTGTCCTTGGGCACGCTGTCCTTGGGCACGGGATCGCCGGACCTGACGATCAGGTGCTGCTCGCCCGGTAGCTGGCGGCCGCCGAGCAGGTTCAAACGGCGGGCCGGGTTGGACGCCCGGCGGAGGAGGCGTGTGGCGGTCGGGCACTCGCGGCGGAGTTCTGCGGCGCTCGACTCGAGATGCTCCGGGCCACGTTCCCGGTGAGCATCCCTGCGAGCCGCGCCGCTGAGACCCTCCTGAGCTGAGGCCGGGCGATCCGGACCAGTCGGTGAAGCCGACGCCGCATTGGGCCGTATTGACCGGCCATGGTCAGGCGCCCGGTCCAGACCGTTCGTCGGCCGGATCGTGGCAGTAGCGAAGGACCTCCACGATGGTCTCGGGGTCGTTCGTTTTAAGTGCCTCGAGGATGCGCCGGTGGTCATCGGCGAGCTTGGCCTGGTGGTGGGGGCCCTGCCGGTATGTCATGGTGATCCGGCGCTGGATGGGGTGGGCCCACATGGCGGCCAAAGTGGAACGCAGGTAGTCATTCGGGCACGGTTCAATCAGGGCCGCGTGAAATTGGCTGCCCATCAGGAACAAGGCCTGTGCATCTGACGGATCCAAGGTTTCGAACTCGTCGATCATTGCCCGCAGGCGTATCAGTTGGGCGGGTGAGTGCTTGCCGCAGGCTTGCCGGGCGGCGAGGGCCTCCAGTGTGTAGCGCACCTCGTAGACGTCGCGGACGTCCTTGTCCGTGAGGTCATTGACCACGTACCCCTGGCCGGGAACGAGGGTGGCCAGGCCCTCCTGCGCGACCTGCGTGAGGGCGTCCCTGACGGGCGTGCGGGAGACGCCGTACAGGGCGGCCACCTGCTCCTGCACCAGCGAGGAGCCGGGCGGGAAATTTCCGTCGATGATGTCGGAGCTGATGCGCTCGTGCACCTGAATGGCCAGGGGGCGTGGATCATGCTTCTTGATCACGCTGTGATGTGAATCCATTCAAAATCTCCGTCGCTGCTGGATGGTGGTTTGAGTCTAATACCCCATGCCGATGCTTCACCCGCCCCACGGAAACAGCCTCACAATGACCATTGACTCTCTTTGTATTCGTCGTATACGGTGTATACACCCAAGCAAGGAGGCTTGAAAGATGTTTGTCTTGAACACGTGGTACGTTGCCGCCTGGTCCGCCGAAGTGACCCGCAAACCCGTTCGACGGGTGGTTTGTAAGCAGCCAATCGCCCTCTTTAGGACCCAGGACGGCGCGGCGGTCGCCTTGGCCGACCGTTGTGCCCATCGCGCATTCCCGCTTTCGGAGGGACGGACTGTGGGGGACTCCGTGGAGTGTGGTTACCACGGTTTTACGTCCGGTCCTGATGGGATGTGCACCAAGGTCCCTGCCCAGACGACCATTCCGGAGCGGGCCCGCGTGCGGAAGTACCCGTTGGTCGAGAAGGACGGGTGGATCTGGGTTTGGACGGGCGACGCGGAGCTTGCCGATCCGGCGGATGTGCCTGACACGCATTGGATGGTCGATCCGGAATGGGCGACCGTGACGCACTCCGTCCACTTCAAGTGCCGGACAGATTTGATCCATGACAATTTGCTGGACCTGACGCATGAGTCGTTCCTCCACAAGACGACTGTGGGCGACGATTATATCTATGAGCACGGCATCACGGTTGAGGTGGAGGGCAATGTGGTCAGCGTCGACCGCCTGATGCCCTCGGTGGAGGCCCCCCCGCTGTATGCGGAGACCATGGATGCCCGGGGCCTCTTTGACCGCTTCCATTGCACCGAGTTCTTTGTCCCGAACCTCCATGTGCTGCATTCAGGCATCAGCGGTGAAGGCCGCCCGCGCGAGGAGGGGTACCTGATCAAGGTCCTCAACGGCATCACGCCTATCGACGAGCACAATTCCTGGTACTACTACGCCTTCAGCCGGAACTTTGGCGTTGACAACGCCCAGGCCACGCAGGAGCTGCTCGTGGGGCTGGCCACCGTCCTGGATGAGGACGCCGCGGCCCTGGAAGCCCAGGAGATCGGCATGCAGGACCGGCCTGCCGGCGAATTCGATGTTCTGATCGCCCAGGACGGGGGAGTGGCCAAGGCCCGACGCATCCTGGCGGCATTGTTGAAGAAGGAACAAAACGCGTCCCCGGCCAACCGGACCGTGGAGCCCGCTGCTCCGCGGTCGGCGTAGGGGCCCGCATGTGGATGTTGATCAGGGCCAACGCCCTGGGAGGCGACATGCAACCGGACCGAAACGCCAGGACCCTCGCGGCGTGCCCGGACACGGCAGAGCGTGGGGACCCGTGGCGCTGGACGGTCAGCCTCGATGAAACCCAGTCGGGGGTCAGCGTCTCAGTGGACCGTGATTTCATAGAACTCGACGTCACCGAGTATGCCGATGGCCACACCGGGCTGCTGCACCGTCCGGCCGGTCACCAGCTCATTGTCGCCGGGCTTGCCGGCGAGGCACTAGTGTCAGCGGAAAACGGCCCGTGGGAACGCTGGCTCAAGCCCGGGGACGTCTTCATTGTGGAAGGCGAGGAAGAGGAGTCGCTCCGACTGAGCCTGGCGGCGCCACCTTCCAAGGTTTCGGTCGTGTCCATGGCCCCCAAGCGCGCAAATGCCTTGCGGTGGGTGCCGTGAGCCCTTCGGCAGCAGGCGTCCGGGCACCCACGAGCGGTGCCCGGTTCACCGGAATCGATTTCGGTGAGCCCGGCAAGCATCTTGGCTACGGGCATGTGGTGCATTCCGATAACGTGCATGACGGTGCGGTGATTCCGGTCCCCGTCGCAGTCATCAGTTCGGGGCCCGGGCCGACGGTGCTGCTGGTGGCCGGTACCCACGGTGACGAGTATGAAGGACAGGTGTTGCTCCATGAGCTCATCCGCAACACCCTGCCGGGGCAGCTCAGCGGAACGTTGATCGTCGTGCCCGCGGCGAACTCAGCTGCCGTCCGGGCGGGAACGCGGGTTTCCCCGATCGACGGCGGCAACCTCAACCGCAGCTACCCCGGCAGTGCCGCGGGCGGCCCCACCGCCCAGACGGCCAATCTCGTCGCGGGCGCGCTGCTCCCCCTTGCCGATGCCGTGGTGGACCTGCACTCCGGCGGTACGAATTCGAGCTATCTGCCATGCACTTTCCTGTATCGCGGGCCGGACCCGGCACTGTGGGAGCAAAGGGTGCACGCCGCCAGGCTGTTGGGCCTGCCTTATGTCATGGTGGTCCCCGCACGGCTCGAGCCCGGCTCGCTGAGCTGCGCCGGTGACGACGCGGGGATTCTCTCGCTGTCCACCGAACTCTCCGGCAGGGGCACGGTGGATCGGGGTGCGCTGGAGTTAATCCGGGCAGGCCTGCCCGCCTTCCTGCAGCACGTCGGCGTGCTGCAGGAAGCGTCCACGGGTGTCCCCCTGCGCGCAGCCGCGCACGAACCCGTGTGGATCGAACTCGTGCCCGAAGCGGCTGTCACCTCGAAGACGGCAGGGATCCTGGAACCCCTGGTGGACTTGGGCGACCACGTCTCGGCCGGAGATGTGGTGGCGCGCGTACATTTTATCGACGAACTGGATCGTGAACCAGTCGAATATCGTGCCCGGGTGGACGGGGTGGTGGCCATCCTGCGGCATCCATCGCTGGTCACCGTGGGCACGCACCTGGTGCACATTGCACCGGAAGTACCCAGCAAGAGCCTGTAGTCAGCCCGGGTCCGACAGCGACGTCGAGACCCCCACGAAAGGTAAGTTCATGCACACGTTCCGAAAATCGCTCCTGACAGCGGGAGTATTGACGCTCACGATTGTTGCGGCAGGCTGCACCACTGTGCCGGCCTCCCCGCAAGCCGGCGGACAGGCGGAGCTGGCGTCGCCAGTCGCCGCGACGCTGACTGTCAATGACAAGGCGCGGGCACTCCTGCCGACCACCATCCGTGAGGCTGGCGTGCTGAAGATCGCCTCGGATCCGACGTACCCGCCATTCGAGTATTTCGACACGGACAACAAGACCATGATCGGTTGGGACGTGGACATGGGCAACGCCATCGCGGCCGTGCTCGGCCTGAAGGCCGATCATGTGCCTGCCACGTTTGACACCATCCTGCCCGGGCTGACGTCACACAAGTATGACCTGGGCATGTCGGCATTTTCCGTCACGCCGGAGCGCGCCAAGGCAGTGGACTTCGTTCCCTACCTGGACAACGGCACGGGGCTGGCGGTTGCACCGAAAAATCCTCTCAAACTGGCCATCGAAGGTTTGACCCTGTGCGGGCAGAAAGTGGCGGCACAGAAGGGATCGATCCAGAGCATGGACTTGATTCCGCAGCTGTCCAAAAAGTGTACCGACGCCGGCAAGCCAGCGCTCGAAGCACAAAACTTCCCGACCCAGACCGACGCAAACCTGGCCCTGACCTCGGGACGCGTGAGCGGGGTTCTTGCAGACAGTGTTTCCCTGGCCTACCAAGGCAAGCTTGCCGACGGCCGATTTGAGCTGGGAGCTGGTGCCGACTTTGACCCCCTGCCGACCGGAACGGCCCTGAACAAGGGTTCCGAACTGCTCCCGGCGATTCAGGAAGCCACCAGGCTCGTCGTCGAAAGCCCGGCGTTCGCTGAAATCAACGCCAAGTGGGGCATTCCCGCCGCCGCCACGATCAGCGCCAACAAGATTGTGCAAAAGTAGGCCGCCGTGACAGACCTGACCAAGACACCTGAGAAAACAACTTTTACATCGCCCGGCCGGACCAGGGACCACTACACGGTAGTCAAGGCGAAACATCCCGGCCGGTGGGTTTCCGCTGCCATCATTGCGGTCTTCGCGGTTTTGATGGCGCGCTCCGTGGCCACGAACCCGCGGTTTGGCTGGGAAACCGTGGGCCTGTACCTGCGGGAAGTGAGCATCGTTCAAGGCATCGCGGTGACGCTTGAGCTGACCGCTGTGTGCATGGCCATTGGAATCGTACTTGGTGTGGTGGTGGCGGTGCTGCGCCTCTCACCCAACCCCGTGGTGCGCACGGCCGCGTTCGCTTACGTGAACTTTTTCCGTGGCACCCCTGTCCTGGTGCAACTGCTGTTTTGGTACAACCTCGCTGCACTGTACCCGACGGTTAGCTTTGGGATCCCCGGCGTTGCCCTGGACGCAAACGCGATCATCACGCCAATGTTTGCCGCAATTCTGGGCCTGGGCTTGAATCAAGGGGCCTACATGTCCGAAATTGTGCGGGCAGGGATACTCTCTGTTGACCACGGCCAGGTCGAGGCAGCGGGAGCGTTGGGCATCAACAAGCTGCAGACCATGCGCCGGATTGTCCTGCCCCAGGCGATGCGGGTGATCATTCCGCCCACCGGAAACGAAACGATCGGAATGCTCAAGACGACGGCCCTTGTCAGTGTCATTTCCGTTCCGGAGCTCCTCTATTCTTCACAGATCATCTACGCCAGGAACTTCCAGACCATCCCCCTGCTGATGGTCGCGAGCATTTGGTACATCGTCGTGACGTCGATCCTCAGCATTGGCCAGTATTACCTGGAACGGCGCTTCGCCAAGGGCGGCCAACGGAACCTGCCGCTTACGCCGCTGCAAAAACTAACGTTGTTTTTCAACACCCACGACCGGCTGGCCCGGAAAGGCGGAAAATTATGACGGCCGCGGAAAATACGACGGTCCGGGCTGCACCCATGGTGCGGGCCGACGGGATCGTGAAGAACTACGGAAAGCTCAACGTCCTTGACGGCCTGGACCTGGAGGTCGACGCCGGCGAGGTTGTCTGCCTCATCGGTCCCTCCGGATCTGGCAAGAGCACCTTCCTGCGCTGCATCAACCACCTCGAAGGCATCGACGGCGGGCGCATGTGGGTGGATGGGAAGGCGATGGGCTATGACATCAAGGGAACACGGCTGCACGAGCAGAAGGAAAGCCGGATATGCCGGAGCCGCACCGGCATCGGCATGGTCTTCCAGCACTTCAATCTGTTTCCGCACATGACGGTGCTGGAGAACCTGGTGGAGGCGCCCCGCCTGGTGCTCGGGGAAAAAAAGTCCGTTGTGGTCCAGCGCGCACTGGAACTGCTTGAAAAGGTGGGGCTGGCAGAAAAGGCGGGGGCCTTCCCGCGTCAACTCTCCGGGGGGCAGCAGCAGCGCGTTGCGATAGCCCGCGCCCTGTGCATGCAACCAAAATTGATGCTTTTCGACGAGCCCACCTCGGCCCTTGACCCGGAACTGGTGGGGGACGTCTTAAAGGTCATGAAGGACCTGGCACTTTCGGGAATGACCATGGTCGTCGTCACCCACGAGATGAACTTTGCCCGCGACGTGGCGGATCGAGTGGTCTTCATGGCCGATGGACGAATCGTTGAACAGGGTCCGGCACGGTACGTGATCACCAACCCCCAGCACGAGCGGACCAAGGCATTCCTCTCCTCCGTGCGCTAAACCCGGCAAGTGAAAGTCAGAACCATGAAAATCACCGAGTTCTCCGACGTCACCGTCACGACCATCAAGCATGAATCAGACTGCGTGGTTTCCCTCGTGCTCGAGCACCCACTTGATTCACCACTGCCCGAATGGCAGCCCGGCGCCCATGTCGACGTGCTGTTGCCCAACGGATTGGTGCGCCAGTATTCGCTGTGCTCGGAACCGGGTGAGCCGCAGTGGCGGCTCGCCGTCCTGCATGAGGTGTCCGGACGAGGAGGTTCCGACTTTGTCCACAATGAGTTGCTGCCGGGCACGAAGGTCCAGGTTCGAGGGCCAAGGAACAACTTTGCCCTCGGACCCGCCCCGGAGTACCTATTCATCGCTGGCGGCATTGGCATCACGCCGATTCTCCCGATGGTTCGCCAGGCGGACCGCAGTGGTGTCCCCTGGCGGTTGGTGTACCTGGGACGCAGCCGCCAGAGCATGGCCTTCCTGGACGAACTTGGGGTTTACGGAGACAAAGTTGAAGTGCACGCCGACGACGAAAGTGGACGCTATGCCTTGGCGGAGGTGCTGGAGCAGCCCGAGGCCGGCTTCCACCTCTACACCTGTGGTCCCGGACCCCTGCTGAAAGCGATTCAGCGGTACATTAATCCGTGGGTTGACCAGTCGCGCTTCCACTATGAGCGTTTCGTCGGCGACCCTGCCGATGCCGGCGCCGCCACCGCTCCCGCTGCGGGCGATCACGAGTTCGTCGTGGAACTCAACGACGGACAGGAGATCGACGTGCCGGTGGGGACCACCATCCTGGCGGCCCTTGGGAGCGCCGGCGTGCGCGTGCTCAGCTCATGCCAGGAAGGGATTTGTGGCACCTGCGAGACAGGCGTGCTGGCCGGGGAGGTCGACCACCGCGACAGCCTTCTCTCCGAGGGCGAGCGAGCCGCGATGGACACCATGATGATCTGTGTTTCCCGCTGCAAGGGCAGGCGTCTCGTATTGGACCTCTGACGTCCCTGGCGCCAGGAACGATCGGCAACAGGGGGACTTGGACGCCTGCCCGAGGGGCGCGCACGGGGGACATGCCCGGGACGAACCAATCCGTTGCTCGTCAGCGGTCTACCGGTGCTGGACAACCTTCGCCGAAGACTTCGTCGGGGTCGAGCCGGCGCAGTTCCTCGGCGAGGCAGTCCTGCAGGGTGCGCCGCGGAAGGGATATCTGCTGCACGGGCTGGCCGGGCTGGCTCATTTCGGCCTCGATGGCGCCGGGGCGGTGGAGTTCGACGTTGCCCCCCTCACGTTCCAGGATTACGCGGCGGATGCCGGTGCCCCGGGGGTCCTCCGTCATGGTGGTGGGCGCGCCCATGGCGCGGTGCAGCCTGGGCCCCCTGCTGCCGGGCTCGTAGGCTTCCGGGCTGGATTCGGTGAAGGCGTGCCCGTAGCCAAAGTCCATCGTGACGTCGCGGACCTCCATCTGCGTCCCGGGGGCCTTGGAGCCAAAGCGGATCGTGACGCCCTCGTCGGGCTGGACCCGGATCACCACGGCGTTCTGCCCGAAGTCGTCCTCGGCGTGGTCGGTGAACAACAGGTTCGGGGCGCGCTTGAAGACCACCGCGATCTCCGTCACGCGCCGGCCCAGGCGCTTGCCGGCCCGCAGGTAGAACGGCACCCCCGACCAGCGCCGGGTGTTGATGTCCAGCCGGACTTCTCCTCGGCCATGGTGATCTGCACATGGTCCACATAGTTCGCGTTCCAGAGGGGCTCGAAGAACTGGTTGGCGAAGCGCAGGGCCAGGATGTTCCAGACGGTTTCCTTGCCCAGGTAATGGTCGATCCGGAACATGGCATCGGGCGGGAACACCGATTCGACAATGTCGTTCAGCGCCCTAGCCGAGGCCAGGTTGTGCCCGAACGGCTTCTCAATGACCACCCGGCGCCAGCAGTCCGGCCCGCCCTGGGCCAGGTCGTACACGGCTGGCATGAGCTTCTTGCGGGACAGGTCCCCGGTGCCCCCGAAGAGCACCAGCGACGACGGGCCCGCCACCCGGGACAGCCGGCGGTCGCGGCTGTCCCGAAGCGGGTTGGCTCCGCCTTTTCTGCGCGAAAGAGTTTGCTTGTCAGTCATTGATGCTCACGAACTGCTTGAAAATCACCCGTTCGGGGTGCCGCGCACACCATCAGGGCCTCGGAAGGGGCGTGTGGCGGTGGCCCGCCTTTTCGCTGCAGGGGACAGCCGTGATACCGGAAATTCGCAAGACTAGACGATGGCTACCCGAAGTTTCTTTGCCGCCAGGGCGGGATCGGCCGCGCCGTAGATCGCGCCGCCAGCCACGGCTACATCAGCGCCGGCCAGCTGGACCGCCTCAATCGTGCTGAGGTTGACGCCGCCGGCGACGGAAAACGGAACGAGGGCGTTCCTTCCTGCGCTGAGGAGGCCTTTCAAGTCGAAACCGGGTTGTGCCTGTTCATCAAGTCCGGCGTGGAACTCGATGAATTGGGCGCCCAAGGCATGTGCCTGCCTGGCCCGCGAGACTTTATCCACAACGCCGATGAGGTCAACCACGATGCCCTTGTTGTGACTCTTGGCGGCCTTGACGGCGCCGGCGATCGTGGTGTCGTCCGCGCTTCCCAGGACTGAGACGAGGTCGGCGCCTGCCTTGAACGCAATGTCGGCTTCGAGCTCTCCGGCATCCATGGTTTTCATGTCAGCGAAGATGATCTTGTCCGGGTGGGCGTCCTTAATGGCGGTAACGGCGGCGAGGCCGGCGGCCTTAATCAAGGGGGTGCCGAGTTCGATAATGTCGACGTATTCGGCGACCTTTCCGGCCAGTTCGAGGGCGTCGTCGATGGTCAGCAGGTCCATGGCTACTTGGAGCTTCATGTTTAGTTCACTTTCTGTAGGAAACTGCGGGGGTCCAGGTCACGGGCTATTCCAGGTTTGCGTGCCTGAGCCAGAGTTGTTCGGCGGGTTGCCCGGCGTCTTCCCACAAGGTCTGGAAGACGGACTCAGTGGCAAGAAAAAGTGCTTGCTCGAAAAGTGACCCGGAGTATTGGCGCGAAACGCCGGATCCGTGGTCGGTTTTTTGTGCGGCGGGGATAATGACCAGCGCGTCCGCGAGGACGGCCAGAGGGGAGGAGGCGCTCGTGGTGAGCGCCGCGATGTGGGCACCTGCCCCTGCTGCCGTCTCCGCGGACTTGACGACTCCCGACGTCGTTCCTGATCCGGAGGCCACGAGGAGCAGGTCGCCGGAGCAGATCGCGGGCGTCGTGGCGTCACCGGCCACGTGGACAGTCAGCCCCAAATGCATCAGGCGCATGGCTGCCATCCGCAGCACCAATCCGCTCCGCCCGGCACCGGCCACAAAGACCCGGCGGGCTGACTGGAGTTCGGCGGCCAGAACGGTCAGTTGTCGATCATCCAGTCCAGCTACGGCAACAGCAATTTCGTCCTGTACGAGTGAGAGATTTTCTCTCACGACGTGTCTCGTGATGTCGGGAGGCGCTGGCGCAGCAGTGGAACTCACGGAAGTACCTTTGGTCAGTTTGACGGACAGTGGGCGGCCGCGGCACTTGTTGCGCGGCCTGTATCCATCCTTTCGAACGTCGGGGGTGGGCGTAACACGCTCTTATAATGGTTTTCACTACTCTTTCGGGTAGGGAACGAGGATGCTCCGCGATTGTCCGCGGCGACCATTTCACCGACAGAGGGGGTTCGACCTTGGCCGCTACGCCATTTTTCGGCAGGACCGGTACGCTGCTGGATTCCATTGCAGCATTGGCTGCGGCTCCCTTGACGAGCATCGCCGAGCGCCTGCGCGATGCCACGGCCCCGTATGTGGCAAGCAGCGCACTGCTCATCTTCACCGAGGACTGTACTGGCCGCCCGCACAAGAAGGCGGGATCGGAGGCGATCATCTCCCGCACCTCCATTGCCGAACTCGACAAGCTCCGTGCCACCCTTGCGGATGAAGCCCCGTGGCTGGGGGAAGCGGAGATAGCGGGTCGGCCCCGCCATGTCCTCGCCATGAAGTACACGCCCAGCCAAGCGCTGCTGGTGTTGACCGACCCTGATCCTGCCGCTGAATTGATGCCTGATGAAGCATTGGGGATGGTGGGCTACCTATGGGGCCTCACGGCCCGGCGGATCCAGGAGAAGGTCGCTGACGCACCGCCGTCGTACCTGCTGGAATCGCGGGCCGCGTCGGCAGAGCGTGTCCGCGTCACTGCAGAACTCGTTGACCAGTACTCCACGGTACTGGAGACAATTCTGGCTGCCGTGCGTTCAACCTCCCTCAATGACAAGGAGGCACGTTCGTCGGTCACGGACCTGACCGCCAAGTCCCTCATCGGGCTCCGCACCCTCAACGACCGCACCACTGACCTCGTGGAGGAGCCGGTTGGCAGGGCCTTCGAGAGGTTGCGGGATGACCTGCGCCCGCTGACACGCTTCAGCGGCATCGATGTCCAGTTCGTCGAACCCCCTCGGAACGGCAGGGCGCTTCCCGGGGAGGTTGCCCACGCGGCGCGTGCCATTGTTCGGGGACTGGTCCTGGCGATGATGGACCAGCCGGACGTCCACAGAATTCGCACGCAGTGGGATTGCGACGGCGAAAACCTGCTGGTGAACGTCCGTGACGACGGCCATGGGGCGCTCTCCCGGGAGTCTCAAGGCATGGCGCGGCTGGACCGCCAAGTTCAGGCTCTCACCGGCACAATGCAAATGGATGTGATCCCTGGCTGGGGGGCAGACGTCGCCGTGTCGCTGCCGTTGAACCCGCCCGAGCTGCGAGGTGGCAACGTTACCGCATGGAAGTTGAGCCCCCGCGAAATCAAGGTGCTCGAGCACCTCTCCGCCGGGGAGCGCAACCGCTCGATTGCCATGGCACTGAACATTAGTGAAAATACCGTCAAGTTCCATGTCCGGAATGTGCTGAAAAAACTTGCCGTCGGTTCCCGGTCCGAGGCAGTTGCACTGGCGCACAGTCGCGGCCTGCGCTGAGGGCCGGGGTGCGGTGGGGCTGGAAGCCGTCGGGGCAGCTGCGGTTCCCTGGAAAAGGACGCCAGCGCATTGGAACTGTTTTTTAGCCCGATTCCTGACCGCGGTCGCTCGAGAATGGGATGCCGCGAGTACGGGCACTAACGACGATCGGCCGAATATCCGCGGAGACTCAAGGGCCTAACAGGCGTCAGCAGCCATCAAAATGAGTCCTCCCTTGAGGGGAGGCCAGGAGTTCGTCATTTTCCGAAAACGGGGCCAGCCTGACGGGGAACACCCGCTTTGAAGAAAAGCGCGAGCCCAAGAAGTCAATCAAAAATGACCGGTCACGAGAATGGCCTGCGTGGAGCCGGTGGAGGAGGCATGAAAGACGGCCGCATGCAGCTGGTTACCTGCTGATGCGGTGGAGGTTGGACGGTCCGACACCAAATAGTTCACACCTGAAGTTGTTCAAGTACATCGGTGGCGACTGGCGGTTCGGAGTCGCCGGCGATGTGGTGCATCGTCAGTTGGCGCGGCCCTCTGTCCCGGCCTGGTGTCGGGTGTGGACCCGCAGGCCTCCAAGGGACGCGTTTCGCACAGTCCCTTGTCCGTTGCGGCAGATCGGCTATGATCCTCGCGTTGCTCGGTGGCTTCCAGCCATGCGGCCTGCAATTCCGCGCGGGCCGCGGGCATCACCGACTGTTCAAACACGGCACGTTCCCACGAGTAGGCGGGCGGGCGGTGCTCCCATGCCTCGCTCAGGGCCTGCCTGGCGGCCTCGTAGCGGGGGGACGAGATGGGCGTGTATTGCCCCTCCGGTTCGATGACGGCAGCGCCGTCACCGTGGCCAGCGAACATGTCTGGGATCGTCGTGCCTGCGAGCAGACCAGGATACTTGTGTCCCACGGCGGAGACCTCCTATTCCATGACTGGAACCGCGTTGAATACCCTAAGAAAAGGCTATGAACATCGCTGAAGGTTGACACGAGTGATCGACACCTGAATTCCGGGTACTCGGGTGGCAAGAAGGGTGGCAGACTACTTGGTTCATGCAAGTAGTGTCAACGGCGACTTCAAATCCGCAGGGTTTTCGTGGCCGCCCATGGGAAATTCTTCATGGCCGCTGACCCGTGAAGCTGGAGCTCCCTCAGCAGACCGGCCGGAGCGTGCCACGCATCATCAACGCGCTAAAGGCCAAGGCCGGCAGGGTCCCAACCCAGCCCTAAGAGCCGCCCGGTCGTGCCGGGCTACCGGTCCGCAGTGAGGCTGCGCAGGCCGGGGGCCGGATCCACGCCGTCGTCCGTGGCCGGGAGGATGACCAGGGACCGGGCCTCCTCGGCGCAGGCCCGCCCGCAATGGCGGCCACAGCCGTGCGCTGACGTTCAGCGCCCGCGCCGGACGTACGGGCAGCGGCCGGGTCCACCTGTTAGGTCGCCATCAGTGTGGCATTCCACCCCGGCGGTGAACACGGCGAGTCCGGGGCCTTGGCGCAGTTGGCAAAGCTGCCCGGCGGAACTGGCCCGGGGGAACTGTTGGCCTGAGGGCCATGGTCCTCGGTCTGGGCGCCTTGGCCCCCTGGCCGCTGCTCCAGGCGGCGCTGGGGATTGGATCGTCATCCAAGAAGCGCTGGGTCCGAAGCCTGCTGTCGTTTGGCAAGGCCGTTGCCTGCGTGGCGCTCGCAGTGACCGCGCTCTCGTTCGCCGTGGGTGGGTCCACCCATGCCGGCACGTCCACACGCAACGCGAGAGCCACCATTCTGTCCCTCCCAGGGGCCCAGCCCTGCACCGGGTGATACGGGCGGCGATTGCCGGGATGGGGGAGGAGATCCGATCTACAAGGGTGCCCGGCGGAAGTTCCGGAAGGACATCATGAGTCCGGACGGAACGTCCAAGGTGGGAGTGGTTGCCCGGGCGCGGCTCGCCCGTCCCTGACTCACGGGGACTCACGGGCCCGGTCATTGGCCTGCCTCCCAGCAAACGACCAGAGAAGGTTTGTACAGTCGACGGCGTAACTGTTGGATTGAGATTAAGGAGGGGCCCATGGGTCTCGGAGATAAGATCAGCAACAAAGCCCAGGAAGCCGCCGGCAAGGCAAAGGAGTCCCTGGGGGACGCCACCAACAACGAAAAGCTTCAGGCCGAAGGCGCAGCTGACCAAGCCGCCGCGAAGGCGAAGCAGGCCGGGGAGCACGTCAAGGACGCGTCCAAGGACGTCTTCGGCAAGTAGCCGTCCCGCCCGTGCCCCGCGCAGGACAGGGGGACTTGTCCTCCACCGAAATGGAGGGGGACAGGGCCCTTTGGTTTTCCTGCCAATGCTTGCGCAGCACTACCCAGCGGGCGGCGCCTCCACTAGCGTGAACCCATGGACTGGAAACTTGAACTCATTTTTGTGCCCGTCTCCGACGTGGACCGGGCCAAGGATTTTTATGTGAACAAGGTGGGCTTCAACGCCGACTTTGACGAGCGGCCCGGCGGCGGGATCCGCTTCGTGCAGCTGACACCGCCCGGCTCGGCCTGTTCCATCTGCATCGGCGAGGGCCTCACGGACGCCCCTCCCGGCACGGCGCCCAGCATGCAAATTGTGGTCAGCGACATCCAGGCGGCCCACGACCAACTCAAGGCCAACGGCGTGGACGTCAGCGACGTCGACGTCCAGCCCTGGGGTCACTTTGTGAACTTCGCCGACCCCGACGGCAACAAGTGGGCCCTGCAGTACATCCCGAGCCGCCCCAACGGCTGAGGGAGGGACGACGCCGGGAGGCGGCCTGGGTGCCCAGGCCGCCTCCCGGCGTCGTACCTTGGGCGGCGGGCCTCGCGGGCCATCCCCAGGACGAGGCGGTGCCGCCAACGCGGGCCGGCGCTGGACGGTAAAGTGGGGGCGGGTGTTTGTTCACGGCCCGCCACCAACCCGCATGCAAGGACCACACCCATGAGCCTGATCCGCCTCAACGACGTCTCCGTCCGCTTCGACCGTGTGCAGGTGCTGCGCGAGGCCTACTTCAAGCTCGACGCCGGCGACCGGGTGGGGCTGATCGGGCGCAACGGCTCGGGAAAGTCCACGCTGCTGAAGCTGGTGCTGGACCAGGTGCAGCCGGACACGGGGACCGTCGCCGTGGAACTGGGCACCAGGATCGGGTACTTCTCCCAGTTCTCCGAACTCAACGGCGCCGCCACCATCCTGGAGGTGCTGGAGGACGTGTTTGCCCACGTCAAGGACGTCGAGGCCGAGCTGGCCGGCATCGACGCCGCGCTCGCGGACGGTCCCTGCGAGGCCGAGCTGGACCGGCTGATCCACCGCCAGTCGGAACTGTTTGCGGACATGGACCGGCTGGACGGCTGGGACTATCCGCGCACCATTGACAAGGTGCTCACAACACTCGGCTTCAACGGGGCCCACCGCTCCTGTGCCATCGACGAGCTCTCCGGCGGCTGGCGCAACCGGGCCGCGCTGGCCAAGATCCTGCTCGAGGCGCCGGACGTGCTGCTCCTGGACGAGCCCACCAACTACCTGGACGTGGCCGGCGTCGAATGGCTTGAGGGCTGGTTCAAGAACTTCAAGGGCGCGGCCGTCATCGTCTCGCACGACCGCAAGTTCCTTGATTCAGTGGTCACCCGCATCATCGAGGTGGAAAACTTCCACCTGAACGAATACCCCGGCAGCTTTGCCGACTACGTGGTGGCCAAGCAGTTCCGGCTCAAGACGCTGGAGAGCCAGTTTGTGCACGAATCCGAGCTGCTGGCGTTTGAGGCGGAGGGGATCTCGGACCGGCGGGCGGCAGCGAAGGCCGGCTCGAAGGGGCTCGACGCGAAACTGTCAAAGATCAAGAAGGCCCGGGCGCCGCGGCCGGTGGATAAGATCATCACCGAAATTTATGCCGGCCTCCATGTCAAGGACGTCCTGTGCCGCGTGGAGTCGCTGGCCAAGTCCTACGGGGAACGGACCCTGTTCAGCGACGTCAGCTTCGAAATCCGCCGCGGGAACCGCATTGCCGTCCTGGGCGCCAACGGTTCCGGCAAGTCGACGCTGCTGCGCGTGCTGATGGGGGAGGAGCCGGCGGATTCCGGCCACGTCGCCTGGGCGAAGGGTGGCGGCCCCGTCTCCTACAACCAGGTCCTGGACGCGCTGGACCCCGAGGACACGGTCACGCATGCCGTCAACGCGATGCCGGACAGCCTCGCCCTGACCGCCACCAAAAAATCGGTCAACCGCTTCCTGGCCATGTTCCAGTTTTCCGAGGCGGAGCTGAAACAGCGCATCGGCCAGCTGTCCGGCGGCCAGCAGGCCCGTGTGGCCATGGCCCAGTGCCTGCTCTCCGGTGCCTCGGTGCTGGTCCTCGACGAACCCACCAACCACCTGGACCTCTCCAGCACCCAGGTCATGGAACGGGCCCTGCTGCACTTTCCCGGCGCCGTACTGGTGGTCAGCCACGACCGCTTTTTCACCGACAAGATCGCCACCCGCCGCCTGGTCTTCGACGCCGACGTGCCCGGTGAACTCGCCGTCCGGCAGGCGTAATTTTGGGAAGCTCGGGTCGCTTCCCAGGAGATCGCCTTTAAGCACCGCGGCACCGCTGCGCGGGCCTACTTCAGCAGCCTCGACAACCGCCGGTCCGCCAGGAGTTTTCCCTTGGTCTGGCAGGTGGGGCAGTACTGAAGGCTGGAGTCGGCAAAGTTGACCTGGCGAATGACGTCGCCACAGACCGGACAAGGCTCGCCCGCCCGGCCATGCACGCTGAGGTGGGATTTCTTCCCGCCCTTCAGTTCAGAGGCCGGGAGGCCGTCCAGCCGGGCGACGGCTTCCGCCAGGGTGGTCCGCAACGCCTTGAACAGGCGCCTGCCCTCCGCTGCATCCATGGCCGCCGGCTTGAACGGCGACATCCGTGCCGCATGGAGGATTTCGTCTGAATAGGCATTGCCAATGCCGGCAATGATCGACTGTTGGCGCAGCAATCCCTTGATCTCGGACCGCCCCGCCGCCCGGAGAATCCCAAGGAACAACTGCTCGGTGAAGTTCTTGTCCAGCGGATCCGGTCCGAGCTGCGCGATTCCCTGCACACTGCCCGCGTCCGGGACCACGTAGACGGCCACGCGCTTCCTGGTGCCTGCCTCCGTGATGTCCAGGGCCGAGCCGTCGCTGAACACCAGCCGCGCCGCGAGTGGACCCTTGCCCGGCACCCCCGACGATGCTGGCACGTTCTCGCGCCAGCGGATCCACCCCGCCCGCGCCAGGTGGACGACGAAGTGGACGTCACCCACAGCGAAGTCGAGGAACTTCCCGTGCCGGACCACGGCGCGCACGGTCTGGCCGGCCAGCGCGGAGGCCGGCGGATCATAGGTCTTCAACGCCGAAATGGAATGCACGTCGAGGCGCGCCACGGTCCTGCCACGGATTCGGGCATCGAGATCCTTGACGAGAGCATGGATTTCCGGGAGCTCTGGCACACACCAAGTCTCGGCCAGCAATGCCCGTCCCGTCCAGAGCCGCCGGAGCCCGGCCCGGGGACAGTTCAATGGCTTGACCAGGCGTAGACTGACGCGCTGACGTAACAGAAGGCGCCGATGCGCGCCGATTCCGAATCATGGGGCAAAGTACACGGGTGAGCAAAAAATTGCACCATGCCTTCGCGGCCGCCACTGTGTTCCTACTGTTTACTGTCCTTTCCGGCGCGGCCGCCGTCGCCGCGCCTTCCCCGCCGGCCCCTCCCGCCGCATCCGTGGCCGTCCACCCGGACATCAACCGGAACGTCAAGGCCTCCCTGGCCGGCCACCGGCACCGGCCGGTGTGCGCCCTGGCCCTGCCGGGCCGTGCCAGCTGCAACTCCGTCAAGGACGTCGACGTCAGCGGCCCTCTCGCAACGGCGACGACCGTACCGTTCGGCTACGCGCCCACCGACCTGCAGGCCGCCTACAGGCTTCCTGCCGCAACGGCCGGCACCGGCATGACGGTGGCGGTGGTCGACGCCTATGACGACCCGACCGCGGAAGCCGACCTTGCCACCTACCGGGCCAAGTACGGTCTGCCGCCGTGCACCGCGGCCAGCGGATGCCTTGCCAAGGTGGACCAGCGCGGGGGCACCGCCTACCCGGCCGCGGACGCGGGGTGGACCGAGGAAATCAGCCTGGACCTGGACATGGTCTCCGCGGCCTGCCCGCTCTGCAGCATCCTCCTCGTGGAGGCCGATACCGACGCCGTTGCCGACCTGGGCGCAGCCGTCAACACGGCCGTGTCCAAGGGGGCGGTCGCCGTCTCGAACAGCTACGGCACGGCGTCCAGCAGCTCGGACGCTTCCTTTGACAGCTTTTACAACCACCCCGGGGTGGCCATCACGGCCAGCGCCGGCGACAGCGGCTACGGCGCCGAGTACCCTGCCGCTTCTGCCTATGTCACGGCGGTGGGAGGGACGAGCCTGAGCCGCGACGGCAGCGCCCGGGGCTGGTCGGAGAGCGCCTGGTCCGGCACCGGCAGCGGCTGCTCGTACGGCGCGGCCAAGCCGGCCTGGCAGTCCGACGCCGGCTGCGCCACCCGGACCGTCACCGACGTGTCGGCCGTGGCGGACCTGGCCACCGGCGTGGCCGTTTACGACACCGCAGGCGGGTGGATGGTGATGGGCGGCACCAGCGCGTCCGCGCCGCTGATCGCCGCCATCTATGCCATGGCCGGGACGCCGGCGGCCGGCTCGTACCCGGCCCAGTTCCCCTACGCCCACAGCGGCCAGCTCAACGATGTCACCACGGGAAGCAACGGCAGCTGCGCGGCGGCCTATTTGTGCTCCGGCGCCGCCGGCTATGACGGGCCCACCGGACTGGGCACCCCCTCCGGTGTAGGCGCGTTCGCCGCCCCGTCGGCGACCCCGTCGCCCAGCCCGTCGGCGACCCCGTCGCCCAGCCCGTCGGCGACCCCGTCGCCCAGCCCGACGGCGACCCCGAAGCCGAGTCCGTCACCGACCCCGTCGCCGTCGCCCAGCCCGAAGCCGAGTCCGTCGCCCACCCCGTCGCCGACCCCGAAGCCGAGTCCGTCGCCTCCGCCCGTGCACGCCATCACCTCGGCCGCGGACACTGTATATGCCGACTCCTCGGGGCGGCTTTTTGACGTACCGGCCCCCGGCGGCCTGAAGTCGGGCCCCGCGCGCAGGATCGGCACAGGCTTCTACAGCATTCGCGACCTGCATGTCACCGACTGGAACAGCGACGGCATCCTCGACCTGCTGGTCCAGTGGAAGAGCGGCCGGGTGAGCGTGTACCTGGGAAATTCCACGGGATTGGGTTATGGCCCCGTGATCGCGACCCAGGGCTGGCAGGGCGTCACTCTCACCGTGGGCACGTGGTCCGCCTCCGCGCGCTACCCGTGGCTGGTCGGCACCAACAGTGCCGGGGGCCTGTATTACTGGGCCAACCGCCGCGGGACAACGGTTGACACGGCAGTACGGATCGGCACGGGGTGGACCGGCCTGAAGATCACGCAGCTCGACTTCGACGCCGACGGCAGGGCGGACCTGCTGGTGCGGCGCTCCAGCGGGGCCATGCTGCTGTACCGCGGCAACGGATCCGGCGCAATCATCAGTGAAACCCGCCGCGTGATCGGCACCGGCTGGCAGGGGTTTGACACCCTCAGCCCGGTGCCCGGATTTGCCTCCCCGGGCAGCAGGGGGCTGATTGCCCGGAACGCCGCGACCGGCACCCGTTACTACTACCCCGTCTTAACGGGCCGCTGGGGCACCCGGGTCACGCTGGCGGGGCAGTGGAAGTACCTGGCCATCGCCGATTGACGGCGGCCCGGATGTAACAAGGCCCGGACGTAACAAAGGCAGACATTCGCGACACACTTTGCGGCACCGTTCCCGGCGGCGGCGGGAATCCGAGTGAAAAGGCGTCAACGTCGCGGACGGCTGGCGCCCACGGCCTGCGGTGAGTTGTGTGACAGCGGATGGAAAACCATCTTGACGAAACAGTTGAATGGCGGAACAGGGATGTCAAGTGTGTCCGGACACCCCTTTATTCATCCGATGTCCGGTGGTTGAGTGAAGTGGTGCCGGCCACGCGGCCGGTGCGGAAACGACCGCAAGGAGGCCCAATGAAACTCAACACATCTACATTCATCAGACGAATTGCGGGCGCGGGGGCTGCCGCCCTTGTTGCCGGCTCACTCATCCTCACCGCAGCCCCGGGCTCCGTGGCAGCCACCCGGCCGCTGGAAGGCAACGGCCACCCCCTCACGCCGGCCATCTACCCGGTGCCCCAATCCGCAGTCACTCAGGGCCGGGAGGTCCCGCTCTCGGGCATCGTGACCCTGGTGGTCGGCGCCACCACGGACCAGGCCGCCGTGAAGGGGGCAACTGCCGTCCTGAGGGCCCAAAGCCACAACGTTGAGGTCGTGACCAGCACCCAGGACATTAGGAACGGCAGTGTTATCTACCTCGGCACGCCCAGCGACAACCCCAACGTGCGAGACGCCCTGGGCGAGCTGGGGGTCGACGCGGCGCCGACGCTCGCGCACGCCGAGGGCTACGTGTTGGCCACCGGCACCGTACAGGGCCGGAACGCCGCAGTGCTGGCCGGCGCGGACGGCAACGGCAGCTTCTACGCCGTCCAGACCCTGCGCCAGGTCATCAGCAGGAAAACAATCGCGCCCGTCCGGGTCTTGGACTGGCCGCTCATGAGCGTCCGGGGCACGGTGGAGGGCTTCTACGGCACGCCTTGGTCGCACCAGGCGCGGCTGGACCAGTTCGCATTCCATGGCCGGCAGAAAATGAACACCTACATCTACTCGCCCAAGGACGATCCGCTGCTGCGCGCACAGTGGCGCGGGCTGTACTCCGGCGACGAACAGCGGCAGCTGAAGGAACTCATCGACGCCGCCGCCGCGAATCACGTGAAATTCACCTACGCCCTGTCACCGGGCAACGACATCTGCTATTCGAACAAGGCCGACCTGGATTCGACGGTTGCCAAGTTTGATTCGCTCCACGCACTCGGCGTCCGGGACTTCTACATCGCCTTGGACGACATCGCCCCCTACCTGCAATGCGCCGGGGACTTGGCCATGTTCCCCAAGACGAACTTCCGCGGACTGGCCGACGCCCAGGCCTACTACCTGAACGCTGTCAACGCGCAGTTCATCAAGAAGCACGCCGACGTCGGGGCACTCCAGATGGTGCCCACCAACTATGCCGGATCCGCAGCGGACCCCTACAAGGGTGAGCTGGGCGTGGAAATGGACAAGGACATCCTGCTGCAGTGGACCGGCGAGCAGGTGGTCTTGCACCGGATCACCACCGCCAGCACCAAGGCCGCCCAAGTCACCTACGGCACAGCAGCTGATCCGCGCGGCCTGTTCATCTGGGACAACTACCCGGTCAACGACTTCGCCCAGAACAAGCTGTTCCTGGCGCCGCTGATCGGCCGCGACGCGGACCTCTACACGGCCACGACGGGTATCACGGCGAACCCGATGATCGAGTCCTACGCGTCGCTTCCCACGCTGTTCAACTTCGCCGACTTCACCTGGAACGGCCCCGCCTACCAGCCGCGGCAGTCCATGGACGCCGCCCTGAAGCTGCTCGCAGGAACCAGAAAGGGCAGCCTCGAATCACTCACGGCGTTCGCCGACCTGAACCAGAATTGGCAGAACGACCCGCGCCCCGGCCCTGTCGGCCGACGTCGCCGCGTTCTGGTCCCAGTACGACGCCGGGAAGTTCCCGGCGCGTTCGACGCTCGCCGCCCGCGCCAGGCTGATCCAGGGCATGCCTAAGGACCTGGCCGCAATGGCCGAGGCCGGCTTCTACTCGGATGCGAAGCACTGGATCGACACGGCCGCACACTGGGGCAGCGCCACCGGCCACGCCCTGGACATGCTTCAGGCCGTCAAGAAGGGCGACGGGCCCGCCGTCGTCGCCGCCCGCACTCTGCTGAACACGGCCGTCGCTGCCGCCGGCGCTGCCACGCAGCCCACCCTCGACCAGGGCCTGGTGGTCCCGCAGGTGGGTGACGGCGTCTTCCAGGCGTTCATCGCCAGGGCCAAGTCCACGGCCGACTCCTGGCTGGGGGCCGTGCCGGCCCCCGGAGCGGCGCCCAAAGCGGTGGCCAGCTTCCAGCCATATGGCAACAACACCCCGGACAAGATGTTCGACGGCGACACCGGCACCATCTTCTGGACCAACTCCACCCCGGTGGTCGGGTCCGTGATCGGGGCAGACCTGGGCGGCCCGGCCAGCATCACGAGTGTGAAAATCCAACAGGCGGACTCCGATACCGTCAGCGCCGACATGATGTACCACGCGAAGTTGCAATACTCAGTTGACGGCGCCGCCTGGACGGACGCCGGGAACTTCAACAACGCACCGGTCATCAGTGCCACGTTCGCCACGCCCGTGACAGCCCGCTACGTGCGGATCATTGCCACGGACGTCAACCCCGGAGGGAAGTGGGTCAAGATCCGCGAGTTCACGGTCAGCACGGTCCCCGTGGGAGTGGCCTCCACGATTCCTTCGGCCGAGGGCAGTGTCCTGTCCGACACCGTGGACGGCCGGGTGGACACCGCCTGGACCGGATCCCGGGACGCCATGGCCGGCGACGCCCTCACCCGGGAGTTCGACGCCCGGGACCTGGCGTCCGTGACCGTGGTGGGGACCGCCACCGGCACCGTCCAGATTCGGCGCGGGGACGCCTGGACCACGGCCGGCACCCTCAAGTCCGGCTACACGAAGGTGCGTGTGGGCGGTGCGCCCGTCACCGGCGTCCGCCTGGTCCTGGACCGCGGCCCGGCCCCGGTGGTCAGCGAGATCATCCTCGGCCCATCGTCCTAGGTCCCGCATGCCTGGGGCACAGGCAAACAGGGCGCCGTGGCGCAAGGCAACTGCCGCCGTCGCCCCGCCGTTGCGGCTGTGGTGTCCCGTGGAGAAGTGCCGGATCGTGTGGACGGTGGCGCCCCGACCAGGTCCACGTCGAAGCCGCCGGGCAGCTTCCAGCCGCCGGGGCACACCCAGAACCGGACAGGGTGGCGCCGGGCCGGGCTGCCGTCCACCTCGCGCTCAAACGCCAGGGTCTGCCTGCGCTGGAAGACGAAGAGCGCACTGACGGGCGCGGTGGGGTAGCTGCGGCGCAGCAGCGAGGCCCGGATAAAGTGCCAGCTGCTGCGCAGGGTGACGGGGTGCCCGAGCAGGCCGTCGGCCGTGCGCGTCCGGCCGGTGAAGTAGTCGGGGACGTAAAGCCCTGGCAGCAGGCGGTTCAGGCGCGGGAGCAGGATATGGGCGGCCACGACCCAGATGACCAGGAACAGCCCTGGCTGGCGGGCCCGGTTGTGGATCTCCAGGGCGATGAGCCCATGACGGCCCAACCAGCAACCACCGTGACGACGAACAGCAAGCTGCGCTGGAGCCACTGCAGCGCGGTGCGTCCATCCGCCGAAGCCCTTGCGGCCGGGCGCACCCGCCGCCTGCCGTGCCATCCCCGGTTCCCGCTTCCACGGTCTTATCATGGCCTTGGTTGCCGGGACGCACACTGTTTTTGGTTGGACGCCCAAATTTTTTCGGTAGGCTGGGCAGACAATCAACGCTGGGGGTTTCATGCTTCGTCGTGCCGCGGGTCTTTTGTTCGTGCTGGCTCTCGTCCTGGCCGGTGCGGCCTGCTCGTCCCCGAAGGACGACGGCACGGGAACGGCCAAGGCCCTTGCCGTGGCGCTCGCGGCGCATACTGTGGGTGCATTGGCCTTTGACCAGCCGGCGGCCGCCGTCCAAAGGGAACTCACCGAATTGTCGAGGGGGATCGACCCCGTATGGCCCAAGGTCACCGTGGACGGCGTCGCCGTCAAGGATGACGGCACTGCCCGCATCTCCCTGGGCTATTCATGGACCCTCCCGAATGTCGCGAAGCCGTGGACCTATACGACCGGGGCGGACATGAAGCGCAACGGCGACGGCTGGACCATCTCGTGGGCCCCTGACATGCTGGTGCCCCGGCTGGAGGCCGGCGAACGGCTGAAGATCTCCACCAGCTACCCCCATCGGGCGGGCATCCTGGCCGCGGACGGCCAGTCGATCGTCAAGGACCGGCCCGTGGAAACGCTGGGCATCAACAAGGACGGCCTCAGCGAAGCGGTCGCCGCGGCGTCCGCCAAGGCGCTGGCCGCCGTCGTCGTCGTCGACCCGGCCGCCTACCTGGCCAAGGTCAAGGCCTACGGCCCCGTCGCTTTCGTGGACGCCATCACGCTGCGCCAGGAGGCATACGACGCGCTGGACCAGGCGAAGCTGAAGGACATCAAGGGTTTCCTGGCTACCCCGGGCACCCTGCCGCTGGCGCCGTCGCGCACCTTCGCCCAGGCGGTGCTCGGCTCCGTCCACGAGGCGACAGCGGAGGACATCAAGAAGTCCGACGGCAAGGTCTCGGCCGGCCAGGTGGTGGGCGGCAGCGGCCTGCAGGCCTCCTTTGACAACCAGCTGGCCGGAACGCCGGGCGTGACCATCGAGGCCGTGGCAGGCACGGCCGCCACACCCGCCCCCGGTGCCACCGCGCCCAGTGCCACCGAGGCCGCCGCCCCGTCCGCGGATGCCACCACCAGCGCCAAGATCCTCTTCACCCAGGCCCCAGTCGACGGCAAGGACGTCAAGACCACCCTTGTGCCAAAGCTCCAGACCGCCGCCGAGGACGCCCTGGCGGATGTCAAGACGCCGAGCTCGATCGTCATCATGAGGCCGTCAACGGGCGCCATCCTCGCCGCCGCCAACGGCCCGGACAGCAACGGCTACAACACGGCGTTCCTGGGACAGTACGCCCCCGGTTCCACCTTCAAGATCGCCACGTCCCTGGGCCTGTTCCGGGAGGGCATGACCCCGCAGTCCACACTCAGCTGCACGCCTGAATACACGGCGGACGGCAAGAAGTTCCTCAACGCCCCGGGCTACGCGGTTGACGCGGAGGGCCAGATCCCCATGACCGTGGCCATTGCCCACTCCTGCAATACCGCGTTTGTCTCCCAGTACAAGAACCTGGCGCAGGACAAGCTGGCCGACGCGGCCGGTGCCCTGGGCATCGGCATGACCAGCGACCTGGGCCTGGACGCGTTCATGGGCGTGGTCCCGCGCGATTCCGCCGGCACCGCGCACGCCGCCTCCATGATCGGCCAGGGCAAGGTGCTGGTATCCCCGCTGGCCATGGCCACGCTGATGTCCTCGGCCGTCAAGGGAGCCGAGGTGGTGCCGGTGCTCGTGGCCGGGCGTGACGCGAAGGCCAAGCCCGCCGAAGGGCCGGCCGTGACCGCCAAGGAGGCCGAAGGGCTGCGCACGCTCATGCGGGCCTCCGTCACGGAAGGCTACCTGACCAACCTGGCCGACCTGCCCGGGGCACCGGCGATCGGCAAGACCGGAACGGCCGAATACGGCACCGACAACCCTCCGCGCACCCACTCGTGGGTCATTGCCGCCCAAGGCGACATTGCTGTTGCGGTCTTCGTGGAGGACGGCGACCTCGGCGCCATCACCGGCGGTCCGCTGGCGAAGGCGGCGCTGGAGGCCGCGGCCGGGAACTGAGCTGTCCGGCCGGGGAGCGGACCTGGGGGCCGCCCGTGCGCGAGGGCGGGGTCAAGCCGCAGCCCTGAGTGCCGCGCTGGCCGTCGGCACCGGCACCACGGCGGGGGTGCGTTTTAGTTCACGCCGCGTTCCGACTTGAGCTCGCCGCGGAACGTCGCGTAGCGTGCCACGTGGGTCGGGCGGCGCCGCAGGAAGAGCCACACGACGCCGAGGGCGATGAACCAGATCGGTGTGACCAGCAGGGCCTCCAGGGTGTCGGTCTGGGTGGTCAGCGCCCAGAGGACAAAGGCGAAGAACGCAAAGACCACCAGCACCATGGGAATGCCGCCGGGCATCTTGAACGCGGATGCGTTGTGCAGCTCCGGCCGGCGGCGCCGGAAGGCGATGTAGCTGGCCAGGATGATCGACCAGACGAAAACAAAGCACACTGCGGACACCGTGGTCACCATTTCAAAGGCCTTGCCAATGTCCTGTCCGGCATACATCAGCACGACGCCGGAGAGCAGCAGGACGCAGGAGAGGAACAGGGCGTTGCTGGGAACCTTGCGGCCGGAGAGCCGGCCAAACACCTTGGGGGCGTCCCCCTCCTGGGCGAGGCCGTACACCATGCGCGAGGTGGAGTAGATGCCCGAGTTGGCCGAGGACATGGCGGAGGTCAGCACGACGAGGTTAACCACAGTGGCCGCGGCGCCCAGGCCGGCCAGGGAAAACATGGCGATGAACGGGCTGTGGCCGGCGGTAAACTGCGTCCAGGGGATCACGGACATCAGGATGATCAGGGCGCCAACGTAGAACAGGAGCACGCGCACCGGGATGGAGTTGATGGCCTTGGGGAGGTTTTTCTCCGGGTCCTTCGCCTCGGCCGCCGTGGTGCCCACCAGCTCGATTCCCACAAAGGCAAACACGGCAATCTGGAAACCCGCCACAAATCCCATGAACTCGTGTGGGAAGAAGCCGCCGTGGCTCCAGAGGTTGGTGAAGCTCGCAGCGCCTGCGTTGGAGCGGAACCCGCCGAAGATCATGAACAGGCCCACGATGATCAAGGCGGCGATGGCCACGATCTTGATCAGGGCAAACCAGAATTCCGTCTCGCCAAAGGCCTTGACTGTTGTCAGGTTCAGCACCAGGAGGATGCCGATCGTGACCAGCCCGGGGATCCACAAGGGAAGTCCGGGCCACAGTTCTTGGGAATATCCGGCGATGGCAATGACGTCGGCGATGCCGGTGATCACCCAGCAGAACCAGTAGGTCCAGCCCGTGAAGAAACCGGCCCACGGGCCCAAAAGGTCCGCGGCGAAGTCGCTGAATGACTTGTAGTGCAGGTTGCTGAGCAGGAGTTCGCCCATGGCGCGCATGACGAAGAACAGCATGAAGCCGATGATCATGTAGACAAAGATGACCGAAGGCCCGGCAGCGGAGATGGTCTTCCCGGAGCCCATGAACAAGCCGGTGCCGATGGCCCCGCCAATGGCGATCAGCTGGATGTGCCGGTTGCTCAGCTGGCGCTCAAGCCGGGGCGGTGCATCTTGGACTGACTGGGGACGGTGAATCGTCACAGGGAACTCCATCGTTCAGGTGGCCGCGGCCACGCTTAATTGGGTTCCTCCCCGCTCTGTCTGGGACCTGAGAGTTTCCGCGCATCCTTGAGAACAAGGGTGCGCTTGCACCTTCGGTGAGCCTGGTTTCCTTCGGCTGCTTTCCAGAGTTGCCTTGCCGCGGCGGTACGTGGGCCTGAGAGATTCCCGGGGAGGGTTTGCTCCTACGGCGCCTGCCAGGACGTACCGGCAGGACTCTCCCGCCGCGGATCATGGGCACATGCTTCTTTTCTTTCGGTGACGCGAGTCACACAGTAATGCAACGGGCGTCCGGGCGCAAACCGAGTGGCGGCGGTCACTCGCGACTGCAAGCAAACCGCTGCCGTGGCCAGGCCGCCGGGGGGATGATCGCGCCCAATCCCACCGTCTAGTTTTGGATCGTTGTGGCCGCCGGCCTGGTGGTTTTCGTGCAAAGTGTTCGCGGCGCCGCCAGACTCAACCGGCTCCCGCGCCAGCAACAACACCAACGCCAGCTGGAGAAGGCGGTCCTGGCATCCCTGAAATCCATCAGCGATGTCACCCACATCGACCTGACGGAAATCGGCGGCTGCGTCTACACCGTCCGCCGGCGCCTGTGGCCGTTCCGGCACCGGCGCCTGCGGCGCGTCGTCCGGTACCGCCTGAATGAGCACCCGCAGGGCTCCGGCATCCAGTGGTCGGACCGCAAGGGGGTTGTTGGCCAGGCAATGCGGGACGTCGCGCCGCGGCACTTCGACTGGCGCGAGGTTGCTGCCGCCTGGAAGCGTCCGGAAAACGTACCGTGGGAGGCCCATGCGTCACTGCCGGAGGCGGCGGGAAGGGGATTCTCCTACGACGAATTCCGCAAAGTGGCCCGCAAATACTCCGAAGGGCTGGCGGTCCCCATCGTCAGCGACGGCCAAGGGCGTTTTCGCGGTGGACTTGCCTTACATTTCCGGTGACGAACGGGAGCCCTGCCGGCTCGACTCGCCGATGGTCATCCGCATTGCCACGGCGTGCGCCGGAATGCTGCGCGACATGCTGGAGGCGGACTCAACTTATAACCGACATCACGTTTTGGCGGCATTGCTCCTGATCTTCGCTGCTGGCAAAATTGCCCGCGAAACCTCAGGTTGGCGGCCGTGGTGACACGTCATGCCAACGACAGGGAGCGGGATAGTTGGTGTCCGATTCACATCGCCGCCCGGCGACGCCCCGGCAGGCCGAAGACCTCTTTGTCGAAAACCTGCGCGGGTTGCACCCGGACGCGACGTTGTCGGCCGCCATCGACCGATTTGTCCGTGACCGTCCCGACACACTGGAAGAGGAACTCCGGGGACAGGCCGCGGACCGCGAGGACGGCAACGCCAAGCAGGGGCACCGCGGGTGCGCGGGTCGATGATCCCGGCGAGACCCGCCCGCTTTGCCGCAGGCCGATCCTTCGTGTAACGTGTGCTGCGAATCACCCACAACTTCATATGCCTTTCGAATCGTGGCGGGAGAGTCCTCCCAACTTTTTTGGCGGCGCCGTAGGAGCAAATCCTCCCCAGGAATCTCTCAGGCCCACGTACCGCCACGGCGAGGCAACTCTGGAAAGCAGCTTGGCGAAAGCCCGGCTCACCGACGGTGCAAGTGGACGGACAAGTCCTACGGAATCTCTCAGGTCCAAGACAGAGCGGGGAGGAACCCAAACCCATGCCGGGCCCCAACGGGGACGGCCGTACCTTGGAGTTCCTCATGACGATTCAATCCAACCCAACCGTGTTTGCCGACCGGCACATCGGTGCCCGCCGGCAGGCCGACATCGACTCCATGCTCAAGGCCATCGGCTACGACAGCGTCGACTCCCTGGTCGACACCGCAGTCCCCGACTCCATCCGCCAGGGGACGCCGCTGGTGCTGCAGGCGCCGCTCAGCGAAGTGGAGGTGCTGGCCGAACTTCGCGCACTTGCCGCGAGGAACAAGACGGCCGTCCAGCTGATCGGGCAGGGCTACTACGACACCGTGACGCCTGCCGTGATCCGCCGCAACATCCTGGAGGCACCGGCCTGGTACACCGCCTACACGCCGTACCAGCCGGAAATCTCCCAGGGCCGCCTCGAGGCGTTGCTGAACTTCCAAACCATGGTCAGCGACCTTACCGGACTGCCCGTCGCCAACGCCTCGCTGCTCGACGAAGCCACGGCCGTGGCCGAGGCCGTCCTCCTCATGCGCAGGGCCAACAAGTCCAAGGGCGCCTCGGACGGAAAAACGGTGCTCGATGCGGACCTCCTGCCGCAGACCATCGCCATCGTCCTGGGCCGGGCCGAGGCCCTGGGCTTCGAGGTGGAAATCGCGGACCTGTCCCTGGGCCTGCCGGACGGCGCGATCAACGGCGTCGTCCTGCAGCAGCCCGGCGTTTCGGGCCGGGTCTTCAACCACGCACCGGTCATTGCCGCGGCCAAGGAACGCGGCGCCCTCGTTACGGTGGCCGCGGACCTGCTGGCACTGACGCTGATCACACCTCCCGGCGAGCAGGGCGCGGACATCGCCGTCGGCACGGCCCAGCGCTTCGGCGTACCGCTGTTCTTCGGCGGCCCGCACGCCGCCTACATGGCCGTCCGCAACGGGATGGAACGCACACTCCCAGGCCGCATCGTGGGCGTCTCCGCCGACAACACCGGCCTTCCCGCCTACCGGCTGGCACTGCAAACCCGCGAGCAGCACATCCGCCGCGAAAAGGCCACCTCCAACATCTGCACCGCCCAGGCACTGCTCGCCATCGTCGCCTCCATGTACGCCGTCTACCACGGCCCCGAGGGGCTGAAGGCGATCGCCGAAACGATCCACAGCCACGCCCGCACGCTCGCCGCGGGACTGGCGGCCTCCGGCGTCGAAGTGCTCCACGGCTCCTTCTTTGACACCCTCACGGTGCGCGTTCCCGGACGCGCCGGCGCCATCGTGGCACTGGCCGAACGGGACGGCATCAACCTGCGCCCCATCGACGCCGACCACGTGGGCATCTCCTTTGATGAAACCACGACGGCGGACATCACCGCCCGCGTTGCCGCCGTGTTTGGTGCCGCACCGGCGGGCGACGGCACCGAGCACGGAGCAGGGGCAACCTTTGCCCTCGCCGCGGACACCGGGCGCACCTCGGACTTCCTGACCCACCCCGTGTTCAACACGCACCGCTCCGAAACGCAGCTCCTGCGCTACATCCGCCGCCTCAGCGACCGCGACCTGGCGTTGGACCGGACCATGATCCCGCTGGGCTCTTGCACCATGAAGCTCAACGCCACCGCCGAGATGGAAGCGATGTCCTGGCCCGGGTTCGCCTCCATCCACCCCTTTGCCCCGGATTCCCAGACCAGTGGCTGGCGCGAACTCATCGCGGGCCTGGAAGCGGACCTCTGTGAGATCACCGGCTACGACCAGGTCTCCCTCCAGCCCAACGCCGGTTCCCAGGGCGAGCTCGCAGGCCTCCTGGCCATCCGCGGCTACCACCGCTCCCGCGGCGACGGCCAGCGCACCATCTGCCTGATCCCACAGTCCGCGCATGGCACCAACGCCGCCTCCGCCGTCCTGGCCGGCATGAAGGTGGTCGTCGTGGCCACCGCCCCCGACGGTGCCATTGACAGCGCGGACCTGCAGTCCAAGATTGAAACCCACAGGGACCAGCTGGCGGCCATCATGATCACCTACCCGTCCACGCACGGCGTCTACGATGCGGACGTTCGCGAGGTCTGCGACGCCGTCCACGCCGCCGGGGGACAGGTCTACGTTGACGGCGCCAACCTGAACGCACTGGTGGGCCTCGCCCAGCCCGGCAAGTTCGGCGGCGACGTCTCCCACCTGAACCTGCACAAGACGTTTTGCATCCCGCACGGCGGCGGCGGACCCGGCGTCGGCCCCGTTGCGGCCAAGGCCCACCTGGCCCCCTTCATGCCAGGCGACGCGAACGCGCCGCTGGTCGAGACGGCCGGGGAACCGGCCACCGGGGCGCCGATCTCCGCCTCACGCTTTGGCTCCGCCGGCGTGCTGCCGATTTCCTGGGCCTACGTCAAGCTGATGGGCGGGCAGGGGCTGACCGAGGCCACGAAGTCCGCGCTGCTGGCCGCGAACTACATCGCCTCCGAGCTCAACGAGCACTTCCCGGTCCTGTACACGGGCGTCGGGGACCTGGTGGCCCACGAGTGCATCCTGGACCTGCGCGAGCTGACGGCCAAGACCGGCGTCACCGCCGAGGACGTGGCCAAGCG
This sequence comes from Arthrobacter wenxiniae, assembly GCF_013376105.1. Classification (GTDB taxonomy): domain Bacteria; phylum Actinomycetota; class Actinomycetes; order Actinomycetales; family Micrococcaceae; genus Specibacter; species Specibacter wenxiniae. Next base: position 3,378 of record NZ_JAAMFM010000031.1, on the reverse strand, counting down.
CCTGATCGACTACGGCTTCCACGCCCCCACGCTGTCCTTCCCGGTGGCCGGCACGCTCATGGTGGAGCCCACCGAGTCCGAGGACCTGGACGAGATCAACCGGTTCATCACGGCCATGGTCAGCATCCGCCACGAAATCGACCAGGTCGCCGCGGGCGACTTCACCCTGGCGGACAGCCCGCTGCGGAACGCGCCGCACACGGCCGCCGTCGTCGTCGATTCCAGCTGGGAGCGCGGCTACCCGCGCGAACAGGCCGTCTTCCCGGTGGCCAGTCTGCGCCAGGACAAGTACTTCCCGCCCGTGGGACGCATTGACGGGGCGGCGGGGGACCGGAATCTGGTCTGCTCCTGCCCCCCGATCGAAGACTTCGAAAACTGACACCGCAAAGGAATCCCCATGACTGAGAACCACACAGCCCTTTACGGCGAACACCAAAAAGCCGGCGCCTCCTTCACCGACTTCGGTGGCTGGCAGATGCCGCTGAAATACTCCTCGGAACTGGCCGAGCACCACGCCGTCCGCAATGCCGCCGGCCTCTTCGACCTCTCCCACATGGGCGAGGTCTGGGTCAGCGGCCCCGACGCCGCAGCGTTCCTGGACTACGCCCTGGCCGGAAAACTGTCCGCCGTGGCCGTGGGCAAGGCCAAGTACTCGCTGATCTGCAACGCCGACGGCGGCATCATCGACGACCTCATCTCCTACCGCCGCAGCGACGACAAATACCTGGTGGTGCCCAACGCCGGCAACGCCGCCACCGTGGCAGCACTTCTGGCCGAACGCGCCGCCGGCTTTGACGTCCGGGTCCAGGACGTCTCCGGCGAGACTTCCCTGATCGCCGTCCAGGGCCCCAACGCGGAAGCCATTCTCCTGACGCTCGTGCCGGCCGGGCAGCACCCGCTGGTGAAAGAGCTGAAGTACTACGCTGCCGTTGAGGTAGGCATCACCGTCGGCGGCACTGTCCATGAACTGCTGCTGGCACGCACCGGCTACACCGGCGAGGACGGCTTCGAGATCTACCTGCCCAACGCCGACGCGCCAGCCCTCTGGCAGGCGCTGCTGGCAAGCGGCACAGCCCATGGACTGATTCCGGCCGGGCTTGCCGCCCGAGATTCGCTGCGCCTGGAGGCCGGCATGCCGCTGTACGGCAACGAACTCTCCCTGGACGGCCACCCCTACGCCGCCGGACTGGGACCCGTGGTGTCGCTGGCCAAGGAAAGCGACTTCGTGGGCAGGGCCGCCCTCGCCGCCATCAAGGAATCCGGCGAAGGCACCACCACGGGGCGCAAGCTCGTGGGCCTGAAGGGCGTTGGCCGCCGGGCCGCGCGCGGCCACTACCCGGTCCTGAAGGACGGCGTCGTGATTGGTGAAGTCACCTCCGGCCAGCCCAGCCCCACCCTGGGCTACCCGGTCGCACTGGCCTACGTCGACGTCGCCCACGCCGAACCGGGCACCCTGCTCGACGTCGACCTCCGCGGCAAGGCCGAGCCCTTCGAGGTCGTCGCACTTCCGTTCTACAGGCGCCAAAAGTAGTCTCCGGCCTCCATGCCTGAAGCTTTCACCAGACCAACTGAAAGGTTTACCCCATGAGCAAAGTAGCTCCCGAACTGCAGTATTCCGCCGAGCATGAGTGGATCTCCACTGATGGTTCCAGCCCGTCCACGATCGGCGTCTCGGCCGTCGCCGCCGACGCGCTGGGCGACATCGTGTACGTGGACCTGCCCGAGGTCGGCGCCACCGTCACCGCCGGCGAACCCTGCGGAGAGATCGAGTCCACCAAATCCGTCTCAGACCTGTACGCCCCCGTCACGGGCGAGGTCACCGAGGTCAACACCGCCGCCGTCGACGACCCCGCCGTGATCAACTCCGATCCCTACGGTGCCGGCTGGTTGTTCAAGGTTGCCGTGGAATCCGAGGGCCCGCTGCTGACCGCGGCCGAGTACGCCGCAGCCAACGGCGGCGAGCTGTGAGCGCCGTCGGAGTGGACTACGTCCAGGTGATCTCGCCGAGCCTGGACGCCCCGCTGTCCGCGCTGGACCCCGAAATCGCCGTCCAGATCGACGCCGAGCTGACCCGCCAGCGCACCGGCCTGGAAATGATCGCCTCGGAGAACCACACCGCGGCCGCCGTCATGCAGGCACAGGGTTCCGTGCTGACCAACAAGTACGCCGAAGGCTACCCCGGGAAACGCTACTACGGTGGCTGCGAGCACGTGGATGTCATTGAGCAGCTGGCCATCGACCGGGTCAAGGCCCTGTTCGGCGCGGAGTTCGCGAACGTCCAGCCGCACTCCGGCGCCCAGGCCAACGCCTCCGTCATGCACGCCCTGATCAAGCCCGGCGACACCATCATGGGGCTGAACCTGGCCCACGGCGGACACCTCACGCACGGCATGCGCATCAACTTCTCCGGCCGGCTCTACAACGTGGTCCCGTACCAGGTCCGCGAGGACACGCACCAGGTGGACATGGCCGAGGTTGAGCGCCTGGCCCTGGAACACAAGCCGGCGCTGATCGTTGCCGGCTGGTCCGCCTACGCCCGCCAGCTCGACTTTGCCGAGTTCCGCCGCATCGCGGACCTGGTGGGCGCCTACCTCATGGTGGACATGGCCCACTTCGCCGGGCTCGTCGCGGCCGGGCTGCACCCCTCGCCGGTGCCGCACGCGCACGTCACCACCTCCACCACGCACAAGACCCTGGCCGGTCCGCGCGGCGGCATCATCCTCTCCAACGACGCCGACATCGCCAAGAAGATCAACTCGGCCGTGTTCCCGGGACAGCAGGGTGGGCCGCTTGAGCACGTCATTGCCGGCAAGGCCGTGGCGTTCAAGATCGCCGCAACGCCCGAGTTCAAGGAACGCCAGGAGCGCGTGCTTCTCGGCTCCCGGATCCTGGCCGACCGCCTGGTCCAGCCCGACCTCGCCGCCAAGGGGATCTCCGTCATCTCCGGCGGCACCGACGTCCACCTGGTCCTGGTGGACTTGCGCCATTGCGAACTCAACGGCCAGGAAGCCGAGGACCGGCTCGCGGCCATCGACATCACCGTCAACCGCAACGCCGTGCCGTTCGATCCCCGCCCGCCCATGGTCACCTCCGGCCTGCGCATCGGCACGCCGGCGCTGGCAACGCGCGGCTTCGGTGAGGCCGCCTTCGTTGAGGTTGCCGACATCATCGCCGAGGCCCTGATGGCCGACGCCGGTGCGGACCTTTCCGGGCTCCGTCGCCGTGTGGAGGCACTCGCCGACGCGCACCCGCTCTACCCGTCAGTGGCTAATCTCTCCTAAGCCGCAGGAAATCCCGCCGGGCACCTAGACAGGGGTGCCCGGTCCTCCGTCAGAATTCGCTGCCGGATAAATATTCAGTCTTCAGTAGAGGTACTCA
>NZ_JAAMFM010000030.1 GCF_013376105.1 Arthrobacter wenxiniae | reverse complement strand
AACAGTGCGGCCCCGCGGTGAAGTCACCGCGGGGCCGCACTTTTTCTGCTGGGCGCGGCTAGACGCGGGCGCCCGAGTGGATCTGCGCGAAGTACTCCCCGAGCTCCGCGGTGGCCGTGAGCGGCAGGACGTTTGCCACGTACTGGTCAGGGCGGACGACGACGACCACCCCGTCGCGGGAGAGCCCGCGCTCGTCGAAGATGTCGGCACCGGGAACGATCCCGTAAACCTTCTCATATTGGGTCAGCTTGAACGGCCCGACCTCCGGCTTGAACACGGCGGGGACGGCGTTGATGTCGATGTCCTCGTGCGGCTGCTGGTAGATGACCTTCACATCAAACCAGGCGTCGGCGTCGAGCCCCTCCGGCGTGGCCACGAGCGGTGACGCCGCGTCCGTGGCGAGCCATTCGGCGAAGTCCGCGACGGGCGAGGCGCCGCCGGCCGGGGCCGGGTCGGCGAAGACGTAGATGCGCCACCGGCCGTCCGCCGTGGCCTGGTGGCCCAGGTGCAGCGGGTTGGTGTCGCAGACGCGGCAGGCCATGGCCGACTTGAAGCGCTTGCCGACCGGGAAACCGGTGGCCAGCGACTGGTGCGTGGCCTCACCGGTGATCAGGGAGGGGGCGTATTCGGTCATGAAGCCGGCCGGGAACTCGGCCGTGCGCACGTAGAAGTCCTCCAGGTCCGACGGGCTGTCGAACTCCTCGGGCTTCTTGGCCATCATCGTGGACCATTCCTTGTCGAAGTCGATGAGGTTCTTCGCCACGACCTGGCGCTCTGCGGAGTACGTGGAGAGCAGTGCCTCGGAACTGCGGCCTTCGAGGACGTGGGCTAGCTTCCAGCCGATGTTGAAACCGTCCTGCATGGAGACGTTCATGCCCTGTCCGGCCTTCGCGGAGTGGGTGTGGCAGGCGTCGCCGGTGATGAAGACGCGCGGCGCGCGGGTGCCCAGCTGCTCGGGCAGGACGTCGTCGAAGCGGTCGGTGAGGCGGTGGCCCACCTCGTACACGCTGTGCCAGGCGACGTTGCGCACCTCCAGGGTGTACGGGTTGATGATGGCGTTGGCCTTGGCGATGATCTCCTCGATGCTGGTGGTACGCACGTGGCCGTTGTCGTTCTCCGGCACCACGCCGAGGTCCACGTACATGCGGAAGAGGTGCCCGCCCTCGCGGGGGATGAGCAGGATGGAGCCGCCGTCGTGCGACTGGATGGCGCACTTGGTGCGGATGTCGGGGAAGTCGGTCTTGGCCAGGACGTCCATGACGCCCCAGGCGTGGTTGGCCTTGTCCCCGGCCATGGTGCACCCGATCGATGCCCTAACCTTGCTGCGGGCGCCGTCGCAGCCCACCACGTACTTGGCGTGCACCGTCTTCTCGGCGCCCGCTTCCGGGCCGGCACTGCGCACGAGCGTGACCTTGACCGGGTACTCGCCGTCGTCGGTGACCTCCAGCCCCTGGAAGTCCCAGCCGTAGTCCGGCGTCAGGCGGGCAGGGGCGTTCCTCGCGACCTCGGCAAAGTAGTCCAGCACGCGGGCCTGGTTGACGATCAGGTGCTTGAACTCGCTGACGCCCGTCTCGTCGTCCTTGGCCCGGCCGCCGCGGATGATGTGCGTGGGATTCTCGGTGTCCGGGCGCCAGAACGCCATCTCGGTGATCCAATATGCCTCCGAAGTGATCGCCTCGGCGAAGCCGAAGGCCTGGAACGTCTCGACGCTGCGGGCCTGGATGCCGTCGGCCTGGCCGATTTCCAGCCGTCCGCCGCGACGTTCGACGAGCCTGGTGGTGATGCCCGGGAACTGGGCCAGCTGGGCGGCGGTCAGCATGCCCGCGGGACCCGAGCCGACAATGAGCACGTCCACCTGCTCGGGGAGTTCGGCGGGACGGTTGATGCCGGTCCCCGCCGCCGGTTGGACGCGCGGATCGCCGGATACGTATCCGAGGTGGTGGAACTGCACAAGAATCTCCTCATTGCCGGCGGGCGGCGCGTTCAGCACCGGATTAAAATTCGCTATCTGAACACACAGTTCCAATAGCGCACACTAAGCATAATTGTGTGCGCCATCTCACGCAAGCCTGTGACCGCCCCGCACACCGGGAACGCCGCGGATGACGATTCGGACAATTGAGGTCGATATATCGGCATCAATTGTCCGAATCGTCATCCTGGCCGCGTCCCCTGCCGGGCCGCAAACCAGATACCCGCGATGGTCAGTGTGGCGCCGATGGCCTTGACGTTCAGCACGCCGGTCTGGTTGACGCCGTGGTCCACGGCGTAGGAGCTGGCCCAGACGGTCATCAGGCCAACGCCCACCAGCCCCGGGCCGAGCAGGAACGGCACGCGCCAACCCCAGACGAGGAATTGCGCTTTCGGCATCAGGCTGACTGCGGACACCATCAAGGTCGCCATGACCGCACCGGCCGGGCCGCCCATATTGGCAAAGCTGGCGGCAAATCCGCGCCGCTTGGCCGGGGAGTGTTCGAGAGCCACCAGCATGGCGCCGCCCCATTCGCCGCCGACGGCGATGCCCTGGACCAGCCGCAGCACCACCAGCAGCACCGGGGCGGCCAGGCCGATCTGGGCCGTGCCGGGGAGCAGGCCGATGGCCGTGGTGCCCAAGCCCATCATGACCATTGAGACGATCAGGCAGCCTTTACGGCCCAGCCGGTCGCCGAAGTGGCCAAAGATGGCGCCCCCAAGCGGGCGGGCGGCGTACCCCACCGCGAGTGTGCCGAAGGACGCGAACAGGCCCACAGCCGGCGGGACGTTGGCGAAGAAAACCTTGTTGAACACTAGGCTGGCGGCCGTTGCGTACAGCACAAAGTCATAGAATTCGATGGCGCTGCCGATGAAGCTCGAGGCCAGGATCCGCCGCATGGCGGTGGTGTTGAGGCTGTCCTCCCTGCCGGGCCGGCGTGTGGGGGAGCTCTTTGTGTGGGCTGCCATTGTCATCCCGAGGACACCATTTCTAAAATTATCCGCGTAGTTGCGGTGGTCTGGCCGAAGGGGATTGATTGCAGGTCGTCGGGGACGTAGTAGTCCCCGGGGAAGGCCTCCCCCGTCGCCGGCCACACTGACAGCGGTGTGGTGCCCGATACCAAATGGTGCAGTGCCAGCGCCTTGGCGCCGGCCCGCTTTGCCAGCTCCACGGCCTCGGCGGCGCTGGTGTGCGACTTGCGGCGATGGTCTCCCGACGCGCGTCCGGTGCCGTCGGCGGAACTTCCGTACGTCCGGTTGACCCAGTCGAAGTCGATGGCCTCGTGGAGCAGCAGGCCGGTGCCGCGGGCCAGCCGGACCAGGTTTTCGCAGGGCGCGGTGTCGCCGGAGATGGTGACGGAGCCGGCGGCGGTGTCGAAGCGGAAGGCGAACGCCGGGGCTGTGGGAGGGTGCTCCACCAGCGTTGCCGTGACCGTCACCAGCTCGTCGGAGTAGATTTCAAACGGTTCCATTCCCGACGGAGCGGGGTTGCCGTTGGGCGAGTATCCGGCCTCCTTCGGGACGGTAATGTCCCGCGGCACAAAGTAGTCAAAGGGCGACGGCCGCAGGCTGTCCAGGATCCTGTCATTCAGGTCGGTTGCATAGGCGGCCATCAGGTGGTGGAACAAGCCGGTGATGCCGCGGGTCGGGTTGTCCGGGAACACGGGGGCCGGCGGCACGGGGGCCGGCGGCACGGGGGCCGGCGGCACGGGGGCCGGCGGCACGGTGGCGCAAGGGGAAACCGGGGGAAGTTCGCCGCGGTCGCCGGGGCCGACCAGGTGGATCGTGTGCTGGTCGGGGCCGAATGTGAACATGCCGAAGATGGCCAGCGAGCCCAGGTCGACGGTGTGGTCCGAGTGCAGGTGCGTGACGAAGATCCCGCGCAGCGAACTGACGGACAGCCCGGCCAGCATCATCTGCTGGCCCACCCCATGCCCCGCGTCCACCAGATAGGTGGCACCGCCCACCAAGACGGCGGTCGCGATCCCCGAGCGCTTCCCGGCGTTTTCGCCTGTCCACCACCGGGGCCCCCGGCGGTGCCGAGGGTGACCACCCGTGGCGTGAGGTCTGACGACTGCCCGTTCATGCGCTACTCCTGCAACTATGCCGTGAATCACTTCCAGCACCCATCGTGCGTCACTTTCCGGCAGTTGAAAAACGGTTATAACCAGGCAACAAAACTGGTTTTGCCTACGTTTGGGCACGTGTTCCCGGAAACCTCACAGCCTGGGCCCGGAGAATGCAACCATGCCTGAGAACTTTTCGCCGGACCGAACCATGCCCTCAACCCGTGCTGACGGCGTCCGCAGCCTGGTGTCCAAGGTGCCGGAGGTGACGGCGTTGTTTTGGATCATCAAGGTGCTGACCACCGGGATGGGAGAGACCACCAGCGATTACCTGGCCCACACCCTCGATCCCGTGATTGCCGTGGGCATCGGCGCGCTGTGCTTTGCCGGAGCCCTCGCCCTGCAGTTCCGCGTGAAGCGGTACATACCGTGGGTGTACTGGCTGGCCGTGGCCATGGTCAGCGTCTTCGGCACCATGGCCGCCGACGTCCTCCACGTGGGCCTGGGCGTCCCGTACCTGGTGTCCACCGTTTTCTACGCCGCGGTCCTCGCGGCGGTCTTTTTCCTCTGGCACCGCACCGAAAGGACACTGTCCATCCACAGCATCCACACGCCCCGGCGCGAAATGTTCTACTGGGCCGCCGTGCTGGCCACGTTCGCACTGGGCACCGCCACCGGGGACCTCACCGCCGTCACGCTGAAACTCGGATACCTCGGATCCGGCGTGCTGTTCGCCGTCGTCATTGCCATTCCGGCGCTTGCGTACTGGAAGTTTGGGCTGAAGGCCATCGCCGCCTTCTGGGCGGCCTACATCGTCACCCGCCCGTTGGGCGCGTCCTTCGCCGACTGGATGGGCGTCTCCCATGAGCGCGGCGGCCTGGATTGGGGCACGGCCCAGGTCAGCATCGGCTGGGCCGCGGCCATCGCGGTGCTCGTGGCGGTGCTGGCCGCCAGGCAGCGGCGGTCGGAGACGGTGGCGACAGTCAGCCGGTAGCCGGCCATGCCCAAGGCGTGCGCACCGGATGGGCGGCGCCCCTACAGCCGCTGCGCAAACCCCGCGGCGGCGTCCAGGAGCCTCGGCACGCCCGCTTCCAGCGCGGCACCCAGGCCGGGTCCGGCGTCGTTCCTCTCGCCCTGCTTCCAGCGCGTGTAGATCGCCTCGGCGAAGATCGCGGCCTTCCACAGCGCCAGCGCCTGGTACCAGGGCAGTGCGGACAGGTCCAGTCCGAAGTGCTGGTTGTACCGCAGCGCCAGCTCCTCCCGCGTCAGGTAGCCCGGCTGCGCCGTCACGCCGGTCAGCTCCATGATGGTCCCGGCCGATCCCGCCTGCGCATACGTGGCGGTCAGGTAGCCAAGGTCCGCCAGCGGGTCGCCGAGCGTCGCCATTTCCCAGTCAAGCACGGCCTGCACCCGCACCGGCCCGGACCGCCGGAACATCAGGTTCCCCACCCGGTAGTCGCCGTGGATCAGGGAGGTTCGCTGCGTCGCGGGCAGGTTGGCCTCCAGCCACCGCGCCAGCCCGGCCACCTGGGGCAGCTCGCGGGTGGCGCCCTGCTCCCACAGGCCGGCAAACCGCCGCAGCTGCCGGCCCAGGTACCCCTCCGGCCGGCCGATCCCCGCGATCGCGCCCCGGCTGACATCCACCGAATGCAGCCGCACCAGCATGTCCGCCACCGCCTCGCTGGTTTCACGCCGCTGCCCGGGCGGGTCCAGATGCGCCGGGACGGTGTCGGTGACGACGTCGCCGTCCAGGAAATTCATGAGGTAGAACGGCACCCCCAACACGTGGGTGTCCGCGCAGACCGCCAGGATCCTGGGCACGGGGAAGCCCAGCGGCGCCAGCAGGTGCTGGATGTGGGCCTCCCGCACCATGTCGTGCGTGGACGGCGGCAGCGGCGGCCGCGGACCGCGCCGAAGCACGACGTCGGCACCGCGCCTTTTGAGCCGGAAGGTCACGTTGGACTGTCCCCCGCCGATGCGCTGCCAGTGCAGTGGCCCTGTCCCGATCCCGCAGGCGTCGAGGTATTCCTCCACCCGGTCCACCACCAGCAGCGGCGGGACGTCCATCCGGTCCGCCTCGGCCGCGGTCCGGGCCACGTCCTGGCTGCCCGTCATTCCTGGCCCCCGTCGTTGATCCGCGCGGCGCCCCGGAACGGTTCGCCGGCGGCCACCTCGCGGCGCCGGGCGGAGGAGGCACGGCGGGCGATGGCCCACTTGTGGGTCTCCGTGGCGCCGTCGTAAATCCTGAAGGGGCGCACCTCGTTGAGGTACTGGGCCAGCGGAAGGCCGTCGGACACCCCGTCTCCCCCGCACAGCTGCACGGCCCGGTCGATGACGCGGTAGACGGCCTCGGAGCAGTGCACCTTGGCCACGGAGGAGAGCGCGGCGCCCGCCCTTGGGTCGGCGCCCAGCAGCAGCGCGCACTTGCCGATGATGGCGTCCGAGGTTTCAATGTCGATGACCGACGCCGCGATCAGCTCCTGCGCAAGGCCCAGCTGTGAGATGTGCGCGCCGAAGATCTCACGCGTGTTGCCGCGGTCCAGGGCAATGTCCAGCGCGCGGCGTGCCAGCCCCAGCCAGCGCATGCAGTGCGTCAGCCGGGCCGGGCCGAGCCTCAGCTGGGCGTGTTGGAAGCCAAGGCCCACCCTGCCCAGCACGGCGTTCTCGGGCACGCGGACGCCGTCGAAGTGCACGTGCGGGTGGCCGCCGGGCAGGTACTTGTCCATGGTGTGGATCGGCGCACCGACGCGGACCCCCGGCGTATCCATGGGCACCAGGAACATGGTGGCGCCGGCCGGGGATGCCTCCGCCGCGTGGGCCTTCGTTTCCGGGGTGAGGCTTTCCCCGGCCTCCGTTTCCGGGGTGCGGGCCATGACGATGGCGAAGCCGGCGAACGTGGCACCGCTGGTGAAGCGCTTGTGGCCGGTGATGACCCAGTGGTGCCCGTCGCGGACGGCGGTGGTGGCGAGCGCGTCCGGGTCCGAGCCCGCGCCCGGGTGCGGCTCCGTCATGGCGAAGCAGGAGCTGACCCGCCCGGCCGCCAGGGGCTCCAAATAGCGGCGCCTTTGTTCGGGCGTGCCGATCAGGTTGAGCATGTGCATGTTGCCCTCGTCCGGCGCCATGCAGTTCAGGGCGGCCGGGCCGATCGGGGAATACCCGGCCTCCTGGAACACCGGCGACCAGTGTTCCAGCGCCAGCCCCTGCCCGCCGAATTCGCGCGGCGCGTGCGGGGCGTAGACGCCGGCGGCCTTGGCGGCCTCGCCGAGTTCCCGCCGCACGGTCAGGTTCAGTGCCTGCCCGGGGCGCGGCTCCAGCGGGATGACCGTGCCCCGGATGAACTCGCGGGTGCGCAGGCGCAGCTCCTCGACCTGCTCCGGATAAACACCGGGATACTGTGTGCTGTTCACGCGCCGCTCCTTGGGTGGGGGTCTAGCCGAGTCCGCCGGCGTTGAGCAGGCCGCCGTCCAGGGTCAGCACCTGGCCCGTCACCCAGTCGGCGTCCGGGGAGGCGAGGAAGGCGACGGCGGAGGCAACGTCGTCGGGCGTTCCCAGGCGCTTCAGCGGGTAGGCGGCGGCCACCGACTCCTCGCGCCCCTCGTACAGGGCGCGGGCAAAGTTGGTCTTGACCACGGCCGGCGCCACGGCGTTCACGCGGATTTCCGGCGCCAGCTCGATGGCCAGGGTGCGGCTCAGGTGGGAGACGGCGGCCTTGCTGATGCCGTACAGGCCCAGCCCCGGTGCCGGGACATCGCCGCTGACGGAGGACACGTTCACCACGTTGCCGCGGCGCCCCCGGAAATTCAGCCCGGGATGGGCCAGGGCGGCCTGCGTCCAGGCCAGCGTCGAGAGGACGTTGACCTCGAGGATTTTGCGCGCCGCGCCCATGTCCACGGACTCCAGCGGCCCGTAGGCGGGGTTGATGCCGGCATTGTTGACCAGGATGTCCAGCCCGCCCCAAAGCCGGACAACGCCGTCCATCACCGCCGCGCGGTGCGCCGGGTCATCCGCGTGCCCGGCGAAGGTGACGACGCTGCCGGGCGGGAAGGCGGCCGCGGCCTCCCCGAGCTGCTGCGCGCCGCGGGCGGTGATCGCCACGCGGGCCCCCTCGGCGGCGAGCCGCAGGGCGATGGCCAGGCCGATCCCCCTGCTGGCGCCCGTGACAATGGCCGTCTTGCCCACCAGCCGCCGGCAGTCCGCACCCATGCTGTCCTTTCAGCCCCCGGACAGCTGCCGGGCGACACTTGCCAGCATGCTGCGGATTGGGGCGCCGGTCAAGGGGCGGCCGGCGCACGGCCACCCCGGCGACTGCACTGGTATGCGCAGCGGGCACCTCCCGTGCGCCCAACACTGCCCGGCGCATGGTTCACTGCCGGCCGGGCGCAGGACAGGACGGGACACGAGCCGGGCCAACGTCGGGTCAGCGCCCCTGGTGCGCCGCCAGAAACGTGTACACCTCGGTCTCGTCAACGCCGGGGAACGCGCCCTGCGGCATCGCGGCCAGGAGGTGCGAGTTCGCCCGGGTGCTGGGCCAGGCATTGCCGGCCCATTGCGCGGAGAGTTCGGCGGGCGGGCGGCGGCAGCAATCCGGGTCCGGGCAGCGCGACTGCGAACGCTCCGTGGTGTCGCGTCCGCGGAACCACTTCACGTGCTCGTACGGGACGCCGATGCTCAGTGAGTACTCCCCCGAGGAATGCCGTTCCGTGCGGGCCGTGCACCAATAGGTGCCCACGGCCGTGTCCGTGTACTGGTTGAAGGCGCGGAACTTGTCCGGCACGTCAAAGACGGCGCGGGACGTCCAGAACCGGCAGACGGCCTGGCCCTCGATGGCGCCGGTGTGGTCGGCGGGGAAGTTCACGCCGTCGTTCTCGTAGGCCTTGTGGATGATGCCGGACTCGTGCACCTTTTGGAAGTGCGTGGTGATGCCCAGGTGCTCGGTGGCCAGGTTCGTGAAGCGGTGCGCGGCCGTCTCATAGGACACTGCAAACGCATCGCGGATGTCCTCGATGGCCAGCTCCTTGGCGGACTTCGCCTCCTTCAGGAAATCCACCGTGGCGTGCTCGGGCATGAGCAGGGCCGCCGCAAAGTAGTTCGTGTACACGCGCTGGCGCAGAAAGTCCGCGTAATCGCGCGGCGTCTGGTGGCCCAAAACAAAGTGGCCCAGCGCCTGGAGCAGCACGGAGCGGGGGTCGTGGTCGGAGCGCTGGCCGTGGGTGAGGTAAATTCGGTGATTCTTCAAGTCCGTCACCGAGCGGGTGGAATGGGGCAGATCCCCCACGTAGTGCAGGTCAAACCCCAGGTGCTCGGCAATGTCCGCGGCCACATGGTGGGACAGCGGGCCACGGTCATGCCCCACCTTGTCCAGCAGTTCCTGGGCCTGGACCTCAATCTCGGGGTAGTAGTTGTTCCGGGCCTTCATCTCCGCGCGCAGCTCGGAATTCGCCCTCCGCGCCTCCTCGGGCGTTGCGGACTGCTCGTCGAGCCTCCGTTCCAATTCGTGCTGCAGCCCCACCAGGGACTCCAGGATTTCCATGGAAAGCCGCGAACTGACGCGGACCGTGGGCAATCCCAGCGACTGGTACAGCGGCCCCCGCTGGGCCCGTTCGAGCTCGATTTCCAGCGCGGCCCGACGGCTGGGCGGCTCGGCCCCGAGCAGTTGGTCCAGGCTGACACCGAGCACCCCGGCCAGGTGCTGGAGCAGGCTCAGCTTCGGCTCCCGCTTGCCGTTCTCAATCAGGGACAACTGCGACGGCGCGGCGCCCGCCTTGGCGCTGAGGTCGTCAAGGGTCATGCCCAGTTTCTTGCGCAGATGGCGCACCCGGCGGCCCAGCGCAATCAGGTCCACTTCCCCGTCGCCCGCGGCGCCCTTGCCGTTGCGGGGGGCCACATCGCCCAGATTCCAGCTTGCATTGGTCATTTCTTGAGGATACGGGAAGAAGTGCAAATCTTTCCACCATTTGTCTCTAGAAAGCCCATGAAAAGCACTGAATAGTTGATTTTACGAAGAAGGAACACGGATCCCGGATTTCGACAGGCTCAACCACCGAGGTCCTGGACTTCGACAGGATCGACCACCGAACGCAAAGGAGCGACCATCATGAGCGCAGCATTTGAGACCGCAAAGACCCCGGAACAGTCCAACGCCGAGGCAGCCGCCGCGCTGGAACTCGAATGGTCGGCCAACCCCCGCTGGGACGGCATCGAGCGTTCCTACCCGGCCGCCGACGTCGTCAAGCTGCGCGGCCGGGTCCAGGAGGAGCACACCCTGGCCCGGCGCGGTTCCGAGAAGCTCTGGGACCAGCTGCGCAATGCCGGCCCGGAAGGCTACACGAACGCCCTCGGCGCCCTGACCGGCAACCAGGCCGTCCAGCAGGTCAAGGCCGGGCTGAAGGCCATCTACCTTTCCGGCTGGCAGGTCGCCGCCGACGCCAACTCCAACGGCAACACGTACCCGGACCAGTCCCTCTACCCCGTGGATTCGGTGCCGAAGGTGGTCCGCCGCATCAACAATGCCCTCCTGCGGGCCGACCAGATCGAGTTCTCCGAGGGCAAGCAGAGCGTTGAGGACTGGCTGGTGCCGATCGTGGCCGACGCCGAGGCCGGCTTTGGCGGGCCGCTGAACGCCTACGAGCTCATGAAGTCGATGATCACGTCGGGTGCGGCCGGCGTGCACTGGGAAGACCAGCTGGCCAGCGAGAAGAAGTGCGGCCACCTGGGCGGCAAGGTCCTCATCCCCACCGCCCAGCACGTCCGCACCCTCAACGCCGCCCGGCTCGCAGCCGACGTCGCCGGCGTACCTTCTGTTATTGTTGCCCGTACGGACGCCGAGGCCGCCACCCTGATCACCTCCGACGTTGACGACCGCGACAAGCCGTTCCTGACCGGGGAGCGCACCGCGGAAGGTTTCTACAATGTGCGCAACGGGATCGAGCCGTGCATTGCCCGCGGCCTGGCCTACGCACCCCATGCCGACCTCATCTGGATGGAAACCGGCACCCCGGACCTGGAACACGCCAAGAAGTTTGCCGAAGGCATCCACGCCCAGTTCCCGGACCAGATGCTGGCGTACAACTGCTCACCGTCGTTCAACTGGAAAAAGCACCTGGACGACGCCACCATTGCCAAGTTCCAACGCGAACTCGGCGCCATGGGCTTCAAGTTCCAGTTCATCACCCTGGCTGGCTTCCACGCCCTGAACTACTCGATGTTTGACCTCGCTCACGGCTACGCCCGCAACGGGATGAGCGCCTACGTCGAGCTGCAGGAGCGCGAATTCGGCTCCGAAGACCGCGGCTACACCGCAACCAAGCACCAGCGCGAAGTGGGCACAGGCTACTTCGACCTGGTGGCGACAGCGCTGAACCCCAACAGCGGCACCCTCGCACTGGCCGGCTCCACAGAAGCCCAGCAGTTCCACTAACCTCTCCCAACCGTGACGCAGCAGTTGCTGAAAATCTCCGAATTCCCAGCAACCACTGCGTCACAGTTGACCCAGACTTGGAGCAACCCCCATGAACTCAACCAACAGCCTGAACGGATTCACGTTCAACGGCATCACCCTGACCGCACCGCCCATTCACCGCCAGGACGAGATCCTCACCCCCGAGGCCCTGGACTTCATTTCCGCCCTCAACCGTTCGACGACGGCGCGGCGCCAGGAACTGCTGAAGGCCCGCCAGACGCGCCGCCGCCAGATCCTCAGCGGCACCGATCCGCGCTACCTGCGTGAGACTGCCGGAATCCGTGAGGACCCGCGCTGGCGCGTGGCCCCGCCGGCCCCCGGGCTGGAGGACCGCCGCGTGGAGATCACCGGTCCCGTCGACGCGAAAATGACCATCAATGCCCTGAATTCCGGCGCCAAGGTGTGGCTGGCGGACATGGAGGACTCCAGCACGCCCACGTGGGGCAACGTCATCCGCGGGCAGGTCAACCTGATTGACGCGCTGGAGCGCCGCATCGACTTCACCACCCCGGAGGGCAAGGAATACCGGCTGAACCCCGCGCAGGAGCTGCCCACCATCGTGGTCCGCCCGCGCGGCTGGCACCTGCCGGAAAAGCACCTGCTCATCAACGGCAAGCCGATGGCCGGGGGCATCGTGGACTTTGGCCTGTTTTTCTTCCACAACGCCCGCCGGCTGATCGCCCAGGGCACGGGGCCGTACTTCTACCTGCCAAAGATTGAAAACCACCTCGAAGCACGGCTGTGGAATGACATCTTCATCCAGGCCCAGGACCTGCTGGGCATCCCGCAGGGCACCATCCGCGCCACCGTCCTGATCGAAACCATCACGGCAGCCTTTGAGATGGAGGAAATCCTCTACGAACTCCGCGACCACGCCGCCGGTCTGAACGCCGGCCGCTGGGACTACCTGTTCTCCGTCATCAAGAACTTCCGCACCCGCGGCCCGCGCTTTGTGCTCCCGGACCGCAACCAGATCACCATGACCGCGCCGTTCATGCGGGCCTACACCGAACAGCTGGTCCGGGCCTGCCACCGCCGCGGCGCCATGGCCATTGGCGGCATGTCCGCCTTCGTGCCGAACCGCCGCGACCCGGAGGCCAACGCCAACGCCATGGAGAAGGTCCGGGCGGACAAGACCCGCGAGGCCAACGACGGCTTTGACGGTTCCTGGGTGGCCCACCCGGACCTGGTCCCCGTGGCCATGGAGGTCTTTGACGACATGCTGGGCTGGAACCCCAACCAAATCAGCCGCCTGCGCGAGGACGTGGAAACTGACGACCGCGCCCTGCTGGACGTGGCCGGCACCCAGGGGACCATCACCGAGCAGGGCATCCGGGACAACATCTGGGTGGGCATCCAGTACATCGAGTCCTGGCTGCGCGGCCACGGCGCCGTCGCCCTGAACAACCTCATGGAGGACGCCGCCACCGCGGAGATCTCCCGCTCACAGATCTGGCAGTGGATCCACAGCCAGGCCATCACCGACCAGGGCGAGCTCATCACCTTCGACTGGTTGCAGGAAATGCTCGAGGAGGAGTTTGCCAAGATGCCCCGCTTCGACGCCGACCGCTTTGACGACGCCCGGGAGATCTTCGAGGCCGTTGCGCTGGGCGAGGAGTTCCCCGCCTTCCTGACGCTTTCCGCCTACGCCAACTACCTGCACGAGTCCCCGGTGCAGGAGCCGGCCAGGAAGCGCGATCTCGCCGCCGCCTAGGAACGGCACAAGTTTGGCTGGCCCCGCCGGACGCGTCGCCACTGCAGGCCCGAAATCCGGGTCCCGGCGGGCCAGCCTCAACACTTCACCTCCACGTACGACGGCGGTTGGCGCGTTTCCCACGAAACCCGCCAACCGCCGTCGTACGTTGGGAAGCAGCGCCCCCGCGCGCGGAATATTCGCCGTCCGGCGCCCGTTGCCGCCAGTATGAAGATTGAGATCTGGTCCGACGTCGCCTGCCCGTGGTGTTACATCGGCAAGCGCCGCTTTGAGACCGCCCTGAACGCGTTCCCGCACAAGGATTCCGTGGAGGTGCAGTGGCGCAGCTACCAGCTGGACCCCACCGTCCCCGAGCACTACGACGGCACCGAGATCAGCTACCTGGCCGAGCGCAAGGGCATGGACCCGGCCCAGGTCAGGGGCATGTTCGCCCACGTCACGGAGCAGGCTGCCGGGGAGGGGCTGGACTACAAGTTCGACGACGTGGTGGTCGCCAACAGCTTCAACGCCCACCAGCTCATCCACCTCGCCGCCGCCCACGGGAAGGCCGACGGCGTCAAGGAAGCCCTGCTGTCGGCCCACTTTGAGCACGGGGAGGACATCGGCAACCGCGAGTTCCTGGTGCGCACCGGCGCGGCCGCGGGCCTTGACGCCGCCAAGGTCAAGGAGGCCCTGGACACGGACCAGTATGCCGACGACGTCCGGCACGACTTTGCCGAAGCCCGCGCGCTGGGTGTCAGCGGTGTCCCGTTCTTTGTCATCGACCGCAAGTATGGCATCTCCGGCGCCCAGCCGTCCGAACTGTTTGCCCAGGCCCTCGACGAGGCGTGGCAGGAAGCCAACCCGCTGACCATGGTCGCCGCCGGTGATGCGGACGCCGAAGTGTGCGGGCCGGACGGCTGCCCCATCTAGCGCGGTGGCGCGTCGAGGGGGTAGGCGACGATTGCGATTTTCCGTCCGGTGGGGTCCCAGCTCGGCACGTTCATGGTGCCCTGGCCGCCACGGACCCGCGCCAGGTCCCGGATGGTGCCGTCGGCTTCGAGCAGGCGCACCAGGACCTCGACGTTCCCCGGGTGTCCCACCGTTCCCGGCGGGAAACTCACATAGGCGATCCTGATTCCGTCGGGTGAAAGGTGTGGAAACCAGTTGACGCGTTCGTCAAAGGTGAGCTGTTCCGGGCCGGCCTGCGGGGCCTGCGGGACGGGCATGCGGAACAGCTGGGCGTGGCCTGGCGTCGCGGAAGCCCGTTCCGAGTTGAAATACACCCACCGGCCGTCGGGGGAAAACTCGGCGCCGTCGTCGGGGAACCGGTCATTCGTCAGCTGGATGTCGGCACCGCCCGCCGACGGCAGCAGCCAGACATTGGCCCGCACCGTGCCACCGGCGGATTCCACCCCGATGTAGGCAAGCATCCGGCCGTCAGGCGATACTCCGTGCAGGTAGTGGCGGAACCCCTCCCCGTTGTCATTGCTGACG
Organism: Arthrobacter wenxiniae; assembly: GCF_013376105.1. Classification (GTDB taxonomy): domain Bacteria; phylum Actinomycetota; class Actinomycetes; order Actinomycetales; family Micrococcaceae; genus Specibacter; species Specibacter wenxiniae. The sequence goes on along the minus strand of NZ_JAAMFM010000030.1, from coordinate 36,864 downwards.
CGGCGCGGGCGGCCGGAACCGTCCAGGGCGACGGCGTAGATGTGGCCGTCGTCGCTGGAGACATAGACGGTGCGGCCGTCGGGGCTCAGGACATGGTCGTTGTTGATCCCGGCAATGCCGCCCAGGTCGATCTCGTCAGGTCCCCCGGCTTCAACGCCAAGGACAAACAACCTTCCTGCGCTGTTCACAATCAACGCCCGACCGTCGGGACTCCAGTTGGGAGCCTCGATAAGCAGCGTGTCGGTGGCATGCCTCAGCGCGACGGTTGCGGAATCCACATCAACGATGAGGAGTTCCGCCCGCTGGCCGGGAAGAAGCTCTCTTGGCATGGGAGTCTCCTGAAAGTGGCACGCCGTGACGGATGAGGGCCCAGGTGTTACTTGACCGCACCAGCCGTCAGGCCGGCCACGAAGTTCTTTTGCAGGAGCAGGAAGCCGATGACGATCGGAATGCTGACCACCACGGACGCGGCCATGATCTGGTTCCAGTACACGTTGGTCTGCGTCGAGTAGAGCTGCAGGCCCACGGCCAGGGTGCGGTTGGCGTCGGTGGTCATGACGGAGGCGAACAGGACCTCGCCCCAGCTGGTCATGAAGCTGTAGATGGCCACCGCCACCAGTCCCGGACGTGCCGTGGGCAGGATGACGGTGAGCAGGGCCCGCATGGGGCCGCAGCCGTCCACCTTGGCGGCCTCGTCCAGCTCGCGCGGGATGCCGTCGAAGTAGCCGGCCAGCATCCAGATCGAAAAGGGCAGGGAGAACGTCAGGTACGTGATGATCAGGCCGGTGCGGGTGCCCACCAGCTGGAGGCCGAAGTTCGTGTTGATGTTCACAAAGATCAGGAACAGCGGCAGCAGGAACAGCACGCCGGGGAGCATCTGCGTGGAGAGGACGGTGGTGGAGAACACCGTCCGGCCCCGGAAGTTGTACCGGGAGATGGCGTAGGAGGCAAAGATCGCGATGATCAGCGAGAGCACCGTGGCAACGCTGGAGACAATGACCGAGTTGACGAAGTAGCTGGCCAGCGGGACGGTCTGCCACATTTCAATGTAGGGCTGGATGGTCAGGGTGCTGGGCCACCAGGTGAAGTCGCCCTGCACATCCTTCAAGGGCTTCAGGCCGGAGATGACCATGACCCAGATGGGGACGATGGTGAAGATGCCCAGGACCGCAATGGTGACGATCCTGAAGGCCTTGGCGCCTGTGGTTTCACGCACGGTCTTTCCTCCGGTTCATGATGAGAAGGTAGATTCCGCTGACAAGCAGCAGGAACAGCAGGAGCAGGACGGACATCGCGGCGCCGGATCCGAAGTTCCAGGTCAGGAACGACGCATTGTAGATGTGGAAGGAAATAAGGTCGCCGGCCGGGGGGTTGGAGCCGCCGAACAGCACAAACGGCGTGTTGAAGTCGTTGAACGTCCAGAGGAACATGACCAGCAGCAGGACCATGTTGACAGGACGCAGCATGGGCAGGGTGATGGCCGACCACTGGCGCAGCGGCTTGGCGCCGTCCACGGCGGAGGCCTCGTAGACGTCGTTGGGGATGGACTGCAGCCCGGCCATGAGCATGAGGAACGCGAACGGCCACAGGCGCCAGATGGCCACGATGACCACTGACCAGAAGGCGTTGTCGCCGATCAGCCAGAACGGTTTGGCACCGGCCAGCCCGAGGTTGTCGAAGAAGAAATGGTTGATGGCGCCGTTGTCCTTTTGCAGCATGAACTTCCAGGCAATGACGCCGGCATACATGGGCAGGGCGTACGGGATGAGGAACAGGGTGCGGAAGAAGCCCCGGCCAAAGAAGGACTTTTGGAGGGCCACGGCCGCCGCCATGCCCAGCCCCCAGGAGATGCCCACCACCAGGATGGTGAAGGCGGCGGTGATCAGGAAGGACCTGAGGAGCCCGGCGCCGACGGCGGAGTTGAAGTCGAGGGCGATCTGGTAGTTCCTGAGGCCGGTGACGGGGGCGTTGCCCCAGTTGGAGATGAACATCTTGGTGAGCTTGAGGAAACTCATCCAAATGCCGGTGACCATGGGAATGACATGGATCACCAGTTCAAAGATGATGGCGGGGGCCAGCAGCGCATACGGCAGCCACCAGCCGGCTCTGCGGGGTTTTCGGCTCCCGCCCTTGGAAGCCTTGCCGGCGGCTCCGGACTTGCGGGTGGTGGCGGTTGCAGACACTGCTGGCACACACCTTTCTTGGGAGGACTTGATGGGCGAAGGGGCGGAGCCTGCGACGCGGGCCCCGCCCCTTCACTTGCGTTTGGTTGTCCGGTTTGTCAGCCGGCAGCCTCGACGGCTTGCTGTGCGGTGGTCAGCGCCGCCTTGATGTCTGCCTTGGAGACGGTTCCCCCGGAGGCAATGGTGGCGAACATCTGGTTCATGGCCTTGCCCACGGTGCTTTCAAACTGGTCCTCGGCGGGCACCAGCGGGAGCGGCTTGGACTTGTTGGCATAAATGTCGCTGAAGGTCTTGGCCTCCTGGGCGTTGTCGGTGAAGACCGCCTTGGCGCCGGCCAGGACGGGCAGTGCGGCGAACGGCTTGTCGAGGGCGGTCTGCGTCTCCGGGCTCGTCATGAACTTGACGAACTTCAGTGCGGCGTCCTTGTTCTTCGTGTTCTTGAAGATGGACATGTTGATGCCGGCCACGTGGCTGGCCACGTCCTTGGCGCCCGCGGGCGCGGGGAACGCCACCACCCCGTATTGGTCGTTCTTCATGCCGTTGGCGACGATGCTGCTGTCGGCATTGTTCTGGTTCAGGATCATGGCGACCTTGCCGGTGGCGAAGTCGTTGACGGCCTTGGTGCCGTTGTCGTACTGCGCGTTCGCCACGTTGACCACCTTGTCGGTCTGCATCAGGTCAAGGTAGCGGGAGATCCCGTCCACGACGCCGTCGGAGGTGAAGGTGGGCTTGCCGTCGGCGCTGAACAGATCCGCGCCGTTCTGGGCTGCGTTGATGAAGGCGAAGTGTGCGTTCTCGGTGTAGCTGCCGGCCGCCAAGGCGAAGCCGTACTTTCCGCCCGTGGTCAGCTTCTTGGCGTCAGTAACCATTTCGGCCCAGGTGGTGGGCGGGGTCAGGCCCGCATCCTTGAACATGGCCTTGTTGTAGTAGAGGCCGTAGGCCAGGCCGTACAAGGGAACAGAGGTGGGGTCCTGCCCCGGCATGCCGCCGGTGTCCATGGCGGTCTTGACGAACTTGTCCTTGCCGCCGATTGCGGTAAACGCGGCCGAGTCGAACGGCATGAACGCGCCGGTGGACTGCAGCGACGCGGCCCACGTGTTGCCAATGTTCAGCACGTCGGGGGCCTGGCCGGAGGTGACAGCGGTCTGGATGCGGGTCTGGAGGTCATTCCAGCCGATGACTTCAAGGTTGACCTTGATGCCGGTCTCGTCCTGGAACTTCTTCAGCTGGGGCGTGAGGACTTCCTTGTCATTGTCCAGGCTCGTTCCCTGGTTGCTGGCCCAGTAGGTGAGCGTCTTGCCGCCGCCCGCCGTGGCACCGGAATTGCTGGTGCCACCGCTACAGCCGGTGGCGGTGATCGCCAGCGCTGCGATTGCCGCAGCTGCGGCAAAAGTACGAATTTTCACTTTCGCGACTTCCTTGTCCTTGTCGTGGGATACCCGAAGATTTGATGCCGGAGCGTTCCGGGCGGACCCGATTCTCATCGTGAATCCAAACCTAGATGAACTTATGCCGATGGTCAATCAAAAGTTAAGAGGACTTTTCCAGGCTATTGAATTTGCATCAGCAGATCTCGGGGCGCGTGCCGGGACCGGGCGGCGCCGGCATACGGAAAAACCTTGAAAACACAAAGGATTTTGGCCGCCAGACGGAGCCCATGGGGCGTGACCGGCATTACTGAACCGGTTCAGCAAGGACGCATCGTTACCGCTTTGTTATGCAGCTACGGGTGCTGGCGGACCACCCCGGCCAGGCTCTCACGGGAGTGCAGCACGCCGGCCGGCATGGCCACACTGGCCCGCTGGTGCCCGGCAATGGTGTCCAGCAGCAGCGCCGCGGAGAGGCGCCCCAGCTCCATGGTGTTGCGGGCCAGGGCCGCCACGCCGGGCGAGCTGAGCCTGCACAGGATGGAGTCGTCCCAGCTCACGATGGACACATTGCCCGGCACGGCGATCCCCCGCCGCTTCAGGGCGCGAAGACCGCCAATGGCCATGAGGTCGTTCCCGTAGACGATGGCGGTCGGGAAGTCAGGGGACCCGACAGCCAGGCCGGCGACGACAGCGGTGGTCGCCTTGCCGCCGTCGTCCGCGGTGTAGTCGGAGGCGCTGAACACGGTGGTCATCCCCAGGTGGTGCGCATGCGCGTGGATGCCTGCGCGCCGGGCGGCCTCGTGCGTGAGCCCCAGCGGGCCGGACACATAGGCGATGTGCCGGTGCCCGCCGCGGTGGAGCGCCTCCACCAGGGTGGCCGCATCCGCGCCCTGGTCGACCGTGGTGTTCGCGCCGAACGGCGTGGGCTGGGCGTCCTCGGCGGCGCCGACCATCACGTGCGGCAGGCGCAGCCGGGAGAGCAGCTGCGGGCGGGAGTCGTCGCCGAAGAGGTCAAAGACAATGACGCCGTCCACCCGCCGCTCCCCCGCCCACCGGCGGTAGACGTCCAGGTCGCGGCCCGGGGCAGGCGCCTCGGTCGGGGCGACCATGCGCAGCATCAGGTTCATGTCGTGCTCGCTGAGGACGGCTTCAATCCCGGCCAGGACGGTCATGTAGAACGACTCGGACCCCAGCTGTTCCGGGGAACGGGCCAGCACGATCCCCACGGCGCCGCTGCGCGATTGCGACAGCGCCCGGGCGCTGGAGCTCGGGTACCAGCCAAGTTCGGCGGCGAGTGCCAGGACGCGGGCGCGGGTGGGCCCGCTGACGCCGGGCTGGCCGTTCAGTGCGTAGGAGGCGGACGCCTTCGAGATGCCGAGGCGCTCCGCCAGGCCGGCGATGGTCACTTTTCCCGCCGGGCCGCCCCCGTTCATGGCTCCCGCCGGGCCGCCGCCGTTCATGGCTCCCGCTGGGCCGCCAGAAGATGCTCGACGCCGGTCGGCGCCAGCACGTGGTCAATCACGAGCCGCCCGGCCCCCAGCACGCCGGCGTGGTCCGCCGCCATGGACTGGACAATGCGCAGCCGGGACGTGGCGAGCGGCAGGGACCTCTGGTAGACAATTTCCCGGACGCCGGCCATCAAGTATTCGCCCGCCGAGGACAGCCCGCCGCCAATGACAATGACGGAGGGGTTGAGCAGGTTGACGCAGGCGGCCAGCACATCCCCCACGTCCCGGCCGGCCTGGCGCATGGCCTGGATGGCGGCCAGGTTTCCGCGCCGGGCCAGCTCCAGGACGTCCTCGCCGGTTGCCGCGGGAACGCCGGCAGCGGCAAGGGTTGCGGCCACGGCGGGCCCGGAGGCCATGGCTTCCAGGCAGCCGAAGTTTCCGCACCGGCACAGTACATCGCCGCCGCGGGGGACACGGACGTGGCCGATGTCCCCGGCCGTGCCGTCGGCCCCGCGCTGCAGCAGCCCGCCGCTGATGATGCCTGCGCCAATGCCGGTGGCAACCTTGATGAAGAGCAGGTTGTCGGCGTCGGGCCAGTAGGCGGCACGTTCGCCCAGGGCCATGATGTTGACGTCGTTGTCCACCAGCACGTTCGTCCTGAACCTCCGCTGGACATAAGCGGGAACGTCAAAACCGTCCCAGCCCGGCATGATGGGCGGGCTGGCGGGCTTGCCGGTGGAATGCTCCACGGGCCCGGGCAGGCCGATCCCGATCCCGACGAGCTCGCGTTCATGCCGGCCGGCCTGGACCAGGAGCTGCGCGGCGTGCTCCAGCACGGCATCCAGCACGGGGACGGGACCGGTCGAGACGTCGATGGATTCCCGGAGCTCGGCGAGCACCTTGCCGCTGAGGTCGGTGAGTCCGGTCAGCACGTGCGTGGCGCCGACGTCGACGGCGAGGACCACGCGTGCCGTTGGCTGAAAGGCAAAGCGCGACGGCGGGCGCCCACCCGAGGAGACCGCCTCGCCGGCGGGCCCGATGAGCCCCGAGGCCGCCAGGGCGTCGATGCGGGCGGCCACGGTGGAGCGGGCCAGTCCGGTGATGTCTGCCAGTTCGGCGCGCGTGCGGGCATGGCCGTCGCGCAGCAGCTGAAATACCTCACCGGCCCGTGATGCCCCGGCCAACGCCGCGCCGCCGCCGGCGCTGTTCCCGCCGGGCGGTGCTGCAGGGGGCATGACTGATGACTTGGGCACTCACAATAAATAACACACGGGCTTCTATCTGTCACAATTTCGATTGATGCAACCATTGCCCCAACTTTTGCTTGACGGTCGTCAAAAGTTCCTTTAGCTTGGAGTCAGCCCCTATCCGCGTCCAAGCAGGAGACCCCAATGACGTATTCACTACAGCTGTACACCGTGCGGAAACCGCTGGAGGAAGACCTGGCCGGCACCATCGCCCGGGTCGCGTCCATCGGCTACACCAACGTGGAGCCGTATAACTTTGTTGCGACGGCGGATCAGCTGGCTGCCGCGCTGGCCGCCAACGGCCTGCAGGCCCCCTCCGGTCATGCGCCGCTGCTGCGCGCCGATCAGGATGAAATTTTCACCGCGGCGAACAAGCTCGGCATTGGAACCGTGATTGACCCGCATGTCGACAGCTCCCAGTGGAGCACTGAGGAAGACATCAAGGCCACCGCCGCCGCATTGAACGCCGCGGCCCTCAAGGGAGCCGGATACGGCGTTCGGGTGGGCTACCACAACCACGAGTTTGAGCTCGAAGCGCAGTTCGACGGCCGCTCGGGCCTGGAAGTCCTGGCCGAAAATCTCAGCCCGGAGGTGGTGCTGGAAGTTGACACCTACTGGGCGGCAGTGGGCGGCGAGGACCCGGTGGAATTGCTCAAGCGCCTGGGCGACCGCGTCCGCTTCATCCACATCAAGGACGGCCCGCTGACCAAGGTGGACAAGGACCAGGTGGCGGTTGGCGCCGGCCAGGTTCGGGTCTGGGACGTCATCGCGGCGGCCCCGGCCCTGGAAGTGGGCGTCGTCGAACTCGACGACTTCACCGGCGACATCTTCGACGCTGTCACGGACAGCCTCAACTACCTCAAGGCGGGAAACAAATGAGCAGCAAGACGGGCCCCGTGGGCGTGGCCATCATTGGCGCCGGCGTCATCAGCAAGGAATACCTCAAGAACCTGACCAGCTTCCCCGACGTCAAGGTCCACATTGTCGGCGACATGTTTGAGCAGGTCGCCGCGGAGCGCGCGGCCGAATTTGGCATTGCGGCTTCGGGCAGCGTCGAGGATGTCCTCAACCACCCGGAAGTGGAGATCGTGGTCAACCTGACCATTCCCGCCGCCCATGTCGAGGTGGCCACGCAGGCGATCAACGCAGGGAAGCATGTGTGGAGCGAGAAGCCGTTCTCCACGGACCGTGAGAGCGGCCTGGGCCTGCTGAAGCTGGCCGACGCCGCCGGGCTGAGGCTCGGCTGCGCCCCGGACACCTTCCTGGGCGCGGGCCTGCAGACCGCGCTGCGCCTGATTGCCGACGGCGCCATCGGGAAGCCGCTGACGGCGCTGACACTGATGCAGTCCCCCGGCCCGGAATCATGGCACCCGAACCCGGCCTTCCTCTTCCAGGAAGGGGCGGGGCCCCTTTTCGACATCGGACCGTACTACCTCACCGCGCTCATCCAGTCCTTCGGCGCCATCACCAAGGTTGCCGCGCTCAGTTCCAAGTCCCGGGACACCCGCGTCATTGGTTCGGGCCCGAAGGCGGGGGAGGAATTTGCCGTCACGGTTCCCACGCATGTCAGTGCCATCGCACAGTTTGCCGGCGGCGAATCGTCCCAGAGCATCTTCAGCTTCCAGTCCCCGCTCCAGCGGACAGGCGTTGTTGAAATCTCGGGCACGGAAGCCACCATCGCCTTCCCCGACCCCAACAACTTCGACGGGGACATCACCCTCCACCGCCTCGGCGTCGACGAGCCGGAGGTCATCCCGGCGGTCGGCGCCACCAGCACGCGCGGCTCCGGCGTGCTGGAAATGGCCCGGGCCATCCGCGCCGGCCGGCCGCACCGGGCCCAGGGATCCATGGCCTACCACGTCCTCGACGCCATGGTTGCGATTTCCGAATCCTTCGAAACAGGTGAGTTCGTAACGCTGCAAAGCACCGCGGCCGCCTCGGATCCGCTCCCCGCGGACTGGGACCCCACCGAAGCAACCCTCTAGGAATCCCACCATGACCTCCCCCCAGACCCCGGCCAGCGCACGCCCGCTGGGCGTGGCCGCAATTGGCTACGCGTTCATGGGCCAGGCCCACTCCCACGCGTGGCGCACCGTGGCCAACCACTTCGACGTGCCCGCCTTCGAGCAGAAGGTCCTGGTGGGCCGGCACGGCGAGGCCGTCGCGGCGGCCGCTCAAAAGTACGGCTGGAGCGAGTCCGCCACGGACTGGCGCGCGGTTCTGGAACGGGACGACATCGACATCGTGGACATTTGCGCGCCCGGCTGGCTGCACGCCGAAATTGCGACGGCGGCCCTCGCCGCGGGCAAGCACGTCCTGGTGGAGAAGCCGCTGGCCAATTCCCTCGCGGAGTCGCAGAAGATGGTCCGGGCCGCGCAGGCGGCCCGGACCGCGGGCGTGCGCTCCATGGTGGGCTTCAACTACCGCAGGCTCCCAGCGCTTGCGCTGGCCCGCCAGCTCATCGCGGAGGGACGGCTGGGCAGCATACGCCAGGTCCGCGCGTCGTACCTCCAGGACTGGCTGGTGGACGGCGAGTCCCCCATGACGTGGCGGCTGCGCAAGGAAACCGCCGGCTCCGGCGCACTGGGGGACATCGCCTCCCACGCCGTCGACCAGGTCCAGTTCCTGCTCGGCGACACCGTCACGTCCGTCTCCGGCACGCTGCACACCTTTGTCACCGAACGCCCCGGCCCCGGGGGCCCTGAAGCTGTAACGGTCGACGACGCCGCCTGGGCCACGCTGTCCCTGGCGGGCGGCGCCGTGGCCAGTGTGGACGTCTCCCGGGTGGCCCTGGGGCAGAAGAACGCGCTGCGCCTGGAAGTTTATGGCACAACCGGGTCGATCACCTTCAACCTGGAAAGCCCCAACGAGCTGTACTTTCTGGACGGCACCGAGCCCGTGGAACTGCAGGGCTTCCGCCGCATCCTGGTCACCGAACCGGGCCACCCCTACGTTTCCGGCTGGTGGCCGCAGGGGCACGTGCTGGGGTGGGAGCACAGCTTCACGCACCAGATCCGCGACTTCCTGCTGGCCGTTGCCGGCGGGACCGACCCCTCGCCGTCGTTCGAGGAGGGGCTGGGCGTCCAACGCGTGCTGGCCGCCATCGAGGCGTCCGCCGCGGCTGGCGGCGCCACGACGCTGGTTGAGCCTGTCCCGGTGGCTGAGCCCGGTGGCCGGGCAGCGAGCCCTGCGAGCGCGTCGAGACCCGGCTCCGCGCTGGTTGAGGCCGCCGAAACCGATTCCCACTCGTCCATCCCGTCAAGGAGTTAGCCATGCCCCGCCCCTACACCCTGTTCACCGGCCAGTGGGCCGACCTCCCGTTCGAGGAAGTGGCCCGCCTGGCATCCGGATGGGGCTACGACGGCCTGGAGATCGCATGCTCGGGCGACCACCTTGACCCGTGGCGCTGGGAGGAGCCCGGCTACGTGGCCGGCAAGCTCGCCGTGCTGGAGCGCCATGGGCTGAAGGTCTGGGCCATCTCCAACCACCTCAAGGGCCAGGCCGTGTGCGACGACCCCATCGACTTCCGCCACCAGGCGATCGTCGGTTCCAGGGTGTGGGGCGACGGCGACGCCGAGGGCGTGCGCCAGCGCGCCGCCGAGGAAATGAAGCTGACCGCCCGCCTTGCCCAGGCCCTGGGCGTGAAGACGGTTGTCGGGTTCACCGGCTCCTCGATCTGGCAGTATGTGGCCATGTTCCCGCCCGTCCCGGAGTCGGTGATCGATGCCGGCTACCAGGACTTTGCCGACCGCTGGAACCCCATCCTGGACGTCTTTGACGAGTGTGGCGTCCGCTTCGCACACGAGGTCCACCCCTCCGAGATCGCCTACGACTACTGGACCACCGTGCGCACCCTCGAGGCGATCGGCCACCGTGCGGCGTTCGGGCTGAACTGGGACCCGAGCCACTTCATGTGGCAGGGCATCGACCCCGTCTCCTTCATCTGGGACTTCAAGGACCGGATCTGCCACGTGGACTGCAAGGACACGAAGCTGCGCATGACAGGGCGCAACACGGTCATGGGCTCCCATCTGCCGTGGGGCGATCCGCGCCGCGGCTGGGACTTTGTCTCCGCCGGACGGGGCGACGTGCCCTGGGAATCGGCGTTCCGCGCCCTGACCGCCATCGGCTACGACGGGCCCATCTCCGTCGAATGGGAAGACGCCGGCATGGACCGACTCCAGGGCGCGCCCGAGGCCCTCGCCGCGCTGAAGAAGTTCAACTTCGCCCCGTCCGCGCTCTCCTTCGACGCGGCGTTCAGCAACCAGGACTAGATTCTCGGCGCTCGGGCTTGTCGAGATCGCGGTGCCCAATTCCGCGCCCGGTCCCCATTTTCGCGCCCATCCCCCATTTTCGAGCCCGGTCCCGCCACCCGGACGTCGACGCCCGCGCCCGTTCCCCGTTTTCGCGCCCGTTCCAAGGGGCGCGAAAACGGGGGACGGGCGCGGGCAGTTTCGGCGAGTGTCGGACGGCCGGCGCTAGACTCGAATCCACTATGAGCATTCCGAAGAACGCGCCCGCCTCGGTACGCATTGACGCCTGGCTGTGGTCGATCCGCGTGTACAAGACGCGTTCCGTGGCCACGGCCGCCTGCCGCGCGGGTCACGTGAAACTCAACGACGTCAACGCCAAGGCCGCGCACACCGTGGTCCCGGGGGACACCATCCGGGTCCGTGAATCCGGCTGGGAACGCATCCTGGAGGTCCGCCGCCTGATCAACAAGCGGGTGGGCGCGGAGGCGGCGGCGCACTGCTTCACCGACCACACTCCCCCGCGCCCGGTGCTGCCGGCGCTCGGCCTGCCCCAGCGGGACCGCGGCGCCGGCCGCCCCACCAAGAAGGACCGCCGCGAGATGGACAGGCTCCGCGGCCAGGACTGAATCACCCCCCTCGATGGCGGATGGTGGGCGAAAAGGCCGGTGCTTCGGCGACACGGGCGCAGGGGGAGCTGGGGGCTCGGCTCGAATCTGGCGGTGTGGATGATGCTGGACCGATGCTGGAGAGTGAGGGTGAGCCCCGGACGGGTATCGGTTGACCAGTGAGGTGGAGGCGGCGAGTTGTTCCTCGGCACCCCAGGCCGGGCCCCGGGCCGGGCACCCCGGGAAGGTGAGGTTCGCCGGCTCGGTCGAGCGTGACGGGGCCGGCCTCGACGAGGTCAGGTTCGGAACCGTCCCTGATGCCGGTGCGGGCAGCCCATCAGCATTCCGCCAGGCGAACGTGGGACGTGGAAATATGATTGCTGCCGAGGGTTGGCTCGCCTAGCGGGCGTCAAATGGCTTGCGCATTATGGTTCCCGTTTTAGGACGAGGAATCGCGATGACGATTACAGAGGATCAGGGGCAGCAAGGGGTTTCGTTTGGGGTGGCGGATCCTGAGCCTGAGTCGGCCGTCGGCGCCTGCGGCCGCCTGCAGTTCTTCCGCCAGTTGCAAGGCGCCGCGGACATACGGCGAAGCACGTGATAAGAGCCGGTGACGAGAGCCGCAGCAGCCGCTGGACACTTCGACATCCCACCCCGTGGAGTCGAGCAGCGCGAGGTCGGTGTCATGGCCCATGACGGCGTACTGGTCACCATGTGGCCGGGTCAGCAGGCGTTCCCCGCTGGCCCGCGGGCATGCAAGCCCCCCCCCGAACAGGGTTTCCCACGAAGTTCCCCGGGGCAGTGCATCCGCGGAAGATTCCACAGGGCGTGGTGCACCGACCGGAATTGCAGCAATAATTGCAGCAAGAGAGGACCGAAGTCAAGGACTGTTCCGCGGCATTCTGGCCGTGCCGAACGTGGTCCTGTCCGGGCACTGGCTCCCCCGCCTAACCCATATCTGGTTCTGTCCCTCAGGCCTGCCGCGTACGTAGATTTGGGCTACAACAGATGGAGTGATTGGAATCACACAGAGTCGAAATGGCATTCCGACCTCCATCGAAGACCCTAGTCTGGCACCTCATGGTGCCGGCACCGAAGTGCACTTCAACGGGTTCCGTCTGAGCAATTTGGAGGAAACGTGAATACCACCGATCCAGAACAGGCCGAAAGTGCGGGCCTCGGCAGAGGCCTTAAACGCAGACACATGAACTTGATCGCGATTGGCGGCGTCATCGGGGCCGGGCTGTTCATCGGCAGCGGCGTGGTGATCAGCCAAACAGGGCCGGCCGCAATCATCTCGTTCCTCATCGGCGGCATCATCACGTTGCTGCTGATGCGAATGCTCGGCGAAATGGCCGTGGCCCGGCCAGTTGTCGGCTCCTTTTATGTCTATGCCCGGCAGGCCCTGGGCCAGCGGGCAGGCTTCACCACCGGGTGGATGTATTGGTATTTCTTTGTCATTGTGGTGGCCGTGGAGGCCATCGCCGGAGCCCGCATCATCCAGCTGTGGTTCCCCCTGGTGCCTCTGTGGATTCTCAGCATCGGCCTGATGCTGCTGCTGACGGCAACGAACATGATTTCGGCGCGGTCGTTTGGCGAGTTTGAATATTGGTTCTCCTCGATCAAGGTCATTGCCATTGTGCTGTTCCTGATTTTGGGCGTGCTGTGGATTACCGGGGTGTGGCCGGGCTCCACGCCCGGCCTGGGCAACTTGGTCAACCATGGCGGGTTCACTCCCTTGGGCTGGGGTGCGGTACTGGCTGCGGTGGTCCCCTGCGTGGCCTTCTATACGGGGGCCGAAATAATCACCATTGCCGCCGCCGAATCTGCCGAGCCGGCGGTGGCCGTCAAGCGCGCGATGAAATCGATTGTGATCCGGGTGGTCACGTTTTACGTCGGCTCAATCTTCATTGTGGTGGCCATCCAAAGCTGGGACGCCAAAAGTGTTGGAGTCAGCCCCTATGCCGCGGTCTTGGACGTCTTGGGGATTCCCGCAGTGGGCACCATTATGAATTTCATTGTGCTCACCGCTGTTCTGTCCTGCCTGAACTCCGCGCTCTACACCACGTCCCGCATGCTCTTCGCGTTGACCAAAAATGGTGACGCCCCCAAGTTCTTCACAAAGCTTTCCAAATCCGGCGTGCCGCGGCGGGCGATCCTGCTTGGCACCACCGTCGGCTACATTTCGGTGGTCTGCGTGTACCTCTGGGGAGACGTCGTCTTCAGCTTCCTGGTGAACTCCTATGGAGCCGTGGCGCTCTTCGTCTACCTGGTCATCGGGATATCACAAATCGTTCTTCGGCGGCGGCTGGAACGCGAGGACCCAGCATCCCTGAAACTGAAAATGTGGCTCTTCCCCTGGCTGAGCTACGCAACTATCGCTCTCATGCTGGCCGTGATCATCGCCATGGCAGTGTTGCCCAGCACCCGCTCCCAGTTCCTCATGAGCGGGGTGACCATGGTGGCGATCCTGGTTGGCTATGAGCTACGCCGCCGATTTGGTCCCAAGCCAGGTGCCGACGACCATGCCGTCAAGACGCGGACCGATCCCGTTGATTCCGGCACCGCCCCGGGGCGGGACGTGGACTTCGCACCCGCCCGCGACTCAAGCCATTACGTCCGGGCCCAAGGTGGTCAGGCTGCGGACAACAACGACCCGCACGGCAGGACCGTCAAGATCCCCGGTTGAGCAGGGCCGCCCGGCATTGAAGCCGGCCGGTGAAGCGCCCGCAGAGTTGCGGGCCTTCCCGGCCGGCTTTTGCGTTCGGGCATCAAGGGGGGGCGGGCCCGGCGCCGTCACCGCCGGAGTGCGTGCCGGACGCTTTTCAGCGGCCCCGGGCCATCAGGGCAAGAACGTCCGCCACGACGGCGGTGGTGGTTCCGTGCGTGAGATCCAGCGCCGCCACCCGCCGGTAGTAGGGGCTCAGATCCAGCCCGACGCCAAGCCCCAGGATTTCCGCCTTTCCGGCGCCCTGTTGGCGTGCGACGACGTCGCGCAGGTGGTGTTCCAAGTAGTTCCCGTCATTGGCGCGCGCCGTGGCGGCATCCATGGGGCTGCCGTCGGAGATGACCAGCAGCAGGCTTCGGGAGGCGCCATCCGGCGGGGCGCCGGAGGCCAGCCGTGCGCATGCCCAGTCCACTGCCTCGCCATCGACCCCTTCACGGTAGAGGTCCTGCTTGAGCAGGCCCGCTATGCCGTGCCTGCCCTGGCGCCAGGACGAGTCCGCGTCCTTGAAGACCAGGTGCCGGGTCTCGTTGAGCCGCCCGGGGTTGGCGGGCCGGCCCGACCGCGACCATTGCCTTGCCGCCCTTCCACCATTCCAGGCCGCCGTGGTGAAGCCCAGAACCTCGCTGCGGACGCCCGCCATGTCCAGGGCCCGGGCATAGGCGTCCACAAGAACGGCAACGGACTCGCTGTGTCCCTTCATGGACCCGGAACAATCGATGAGAAACGTCACGGCCGCATGCGGGCGCGGTTCCGTTCGCTCGGCGCGGAACACCCGGCGTTCACCGCCGGCAGTGACAAGGCGCGCCAACCGGCTGCCGTCGATCCGACCCTCTTCGAGATCTGTTTCCCACCCGTCCGCCACGGGGTCGGACAGCAGGGCCCGCAGCGCCCGGCCAAGGCGGGGGACGTTGATGCGCTGCTGCGCCAGTGCTGCATCGAGCCGGTGCCGGTAACGGCGTAACAGGTCAGGCCGGACCAGTCCCTGCACATCTTGCTGCCGGTCAAAGGCCCGGGTGAACACCCGATATTGCCCGTCGGACGCGTCCAGCGCGCGGCTGCGGCCAAAGCCTGCCACGGGCGGGGCCTGGTCCTGGTCCTCCTGGTCAAAAAGGAGCCTGAAGTCGTTGCGCCGGGCGCGGGTTCGTGCCGGCCGTCCCTGGGCCTCCTCCATGCCCCGGCACAGGGCGCCGATGTGTTCGGCCAACGGCAACGCGGCACGGGCAAACTCTGGCTGGGAAAATCTGGCCCGCCGCAATGGCGCCAGATGCACGGAAACCTGCCGCCCCAGGTGAAACCGTGTTGACTCAACCAGGTCAGCCCTTGCTGCGGGCATGGGCGTCCCGCAGATGCGTTCCCGGCACACCTGCGCCACGGTGAAAAGCAGCATCCCCAGCTGCGTCTCGACCATGCCGGAGGCTTCGAAGTCATTGGACCAGTCGAGAAACCGCCGGGCCAGGTTGCTGGACAGGCCCGGCATGGACTCCGGGGCCAGGGATTCCACCCGGAACTGTTCCAGCATTTCAAAGACCAGCCGGGCGGACGCTGAATCCGGGCACCTGTCAGCATGTTGGCGTGCGTCGCTGTGCAGCACCCGAAGCGCCATGCCGTCGGCAGCGCCCCGGAACGCGGGCAGCACCAACGCGGCCGGGGCCTGCGGGCCCGGGTGCAAATGCGGGGCCGGCATGGGTAGCCGGTCCTCGCCACGGTGCAGGATTCCGCCACGAAAGTGCAGCCCGCCCGTGGCGCTCAGCGCACGAATGGACGCGGCGCACAAGTCCATGAAGTGCTGCGCGTCAGCCGGCGTGGGCCCCATTGCGGGCTCAGCCAGCCATCGCGGCCAGCGTGTGGGCGCCCGGCCGCACAGCGTTCAAATCCGCAGCGTCCAGTTCCGCGTCGAAGCAGCGCTGGAAGTACTCGGCCACCACGGGTTGTTCCGCCTCGTCGCATTTGTTGACGAAGGACAGTCGAAAGGAGACGGCCGGGTCGGGGAAGATCTGCATGTTTTCAGCCCAGGTGATGACCGTTCGGGGTGACATGAGCGTGGACAGGTCGCCCACCTCAAACCCGGCACGGGTCAGGTTGGCCACGGCAACCATGGACGCCACCATTTTCCTTCCCTGCGGAGTGTCCATCTCCGGCACCCGGGCCAGCACGATTTCCAGCTCGTCCGCGGCCGGCGGATGGTTCAAGGCGGCCACAATGTTCCACCGGTCCAGCTGGGCATGGTTCAGGCGTTGCACGCCGTGGTACATCCCGTTCAGGTTTCCCAATCCGACGGTGTTGGCTGTGGCAAAAAGCCGGAACCCCGGATGCACATCCAGGACCCGGTTCTGGTCCAGCAGGGTCAGCTTGCCATCCCGTTCCAGGATCCGCTGGATGACGAACATGACATCCGGCCGCCCGGCGTCGTACTCGTCCAGAATCAGCGCGACGGGGCGCCTCACGGCCCAGGGAATGATTCCCTCCTGGAACTCCGTCACCTGCCTGCCCTCCTTCAGGACGACGGCGTCGCGGCCCACCAGGTCCAGCCGGCCAATGTGCCCATCCAAATTCACGCGCACGCAGGGCCAGTTCAGCCGTGCCGCCACCTGTTCAATGTGGGTTGACTTTCCGGTCCCATGGAGCCCTTGGAGGAGCATGCGTCGGTTGCGGCTGAAGGCGGCCAGGATGGCCAGCGTGACGGAGGGGTTGAATCTGTAGGCGGGATCGATGCCGGGGACATGAGGATCCGGTTCGGAAAAGGCCGGCACCAGCAAGTCCGAGTCAATGCCGAAGACCTCCCGCACGGAAACCGTGGTGTCGGGCAGGGCGGCGGCGCTGGACACTGTGCCTGTGGAAACCGTGAGGGGCGCGGGGCCGGCCAACTGATCCACGGCCTATCCCACCTCTCCGTCGCGATTCTCACCGGCAGTATCGGCGGCCTCCGCTTCAATGCGTCCCATCGCCTCCGCGGCCATGAGCAAGGCCGGCACCAGGTCCGCGGCCTTCTCGGGAGTCAGGCGCATAAAGGGCCCCTGGACCGCAACGCACAGGTTCGAGACCGCATTGCTCGTGGGAACAAGGACTGCCGCGCAGACCAGCCCGGGCAGGAATTCTTCGTCGTCGATCGCGTAGCCGCGCTCCTTGACCTGGTCCAGGTCCGCTTCCAGCAATTCCAGGCTGGACAAGGTCTTCGGCGTATACCGGGTCAGCTCGGCGCCGCTCAGGAGCCGGCGGCGCTGCGCCGGCGTGAACTGCGAAAGAATCATCTTCCCGCTGGCGGAGGCGTGCACGGGTACGCGTGAGCCGGGCTGCAGGGTCACCCGCAGGGGTTCGGCCGTTTCCACCCTGTCCAGGTAGACAACCTCGCTGCCGGAGACGGCGGTGACGTTGCAGCTCTCGCCCAGTTCCTTCACAAGCGACTGGAGCACTGCATGCCGGGCGCCGTGGTAGATGTCGTTGATGAGCAGGTTTTCGGCCATCCGCCGCAGCCGGACGCCCACACCGTAATGCCGGCCGTCGTCCTGGCGGATCAGCAGGCCCGCGCCTTCAAGCTGCGCCAGCATGCGGTGCAGCGTCGGCTTTGGCGTGCCGGTTTCCTCGACCAGGCCCTGCAGGGTGAACAGCTGGTCGTGGGTGGAGATGAGCTCCAACAGCGAGAAGAGCCGCAGTGTGGGCGTCTCCCCGGCCAGTTCCGTAGGGCCCGTCTGCCTGGCGGCGTCAATCCGGCGAATGTCGCCCATGTGTGCTCCTTGGCCAATGATGGTTCAGCAGGTGGTCTTGTAAATTTATTGTACGTGGCGTTCCGAATATTTGAAATACCCATTGACCCGCCCCCGTTTTCGTCATAGTCTCGTCTCGGATTACAAAAACAGGAACGTTGAGTTCCAGATTTAATAAACCCTTAGTCGATCTAGGTCCGCCTAGAGGAGGAGTGGCCACCATGAGCCAAGAAACTCTCGCCCGGTCCAATGAGGACGGCAACGCCCGTTCCGATTCAGCTGCCGTCAATGAAGCCCCTGCAGCACCCGCACGCCAGGCAGTCCAGGGTGTCCAGAAGATGACGCCGTCGGAAGCATTTGTGGAGACCCTGGTCGCCAATGACGTCACGGACATCTTCGGCATCATGGGCTCCGCGTTCATGGACGCCATGGACATTTTTGCCCCGGCAGGCATCCGCCTGGTCCCCGTGGTGCACGAACAGGGTGCCGCCCACATGGCGGACGGATATTCACGGGCCAGCGGCCGCCACGGCGTGGTCATCGGGCAAAACGGTCCAGGCATCAGCAATTGCGTCACGGGCATCGCCGCAGCGTTCTGGGCACACAGCCCGGTGGTGATCGTTACGCCGGAGGCCGGCACCAACGGAATCGGCCTCGGCGGCTTCCAGGAAGCCAACCAGTTGCCCATGTTCCAGGAATTCACCAAATATCAGGGGCACGTGACCCATCCGGCCCGGATGGCCGAATACACTGCCCGCTGTTTTGACCGGGCGATGTCGGAAAACGGCCCCACCCAGCTGAACATCCCCCGTGATTACTTCTATGGCGAAATCACGGCCGAGATCCCGCAGCCGCGCCGCGTGGACCGCGGGGCCGGCGGCACCAAGAGCCTTGAGGAGGCCGCGGAACTGCTGGCACAGGCCAAGTTCCCCGTCATGGTCTCCGGCGGGGGCGTGGTCATGGCCGACGGCGTGGAGGAATGCAAGGCCCTGGCCGAGCGTCTGGGCGCCCCCGTGGTCAACAGCTACCAGCACAACGACTCCTTCCCCGCCAGCCACCCGCTCTGGGCCGGTCCGCTGGGATACCAGGGCTCAAAGGCGGGTATGAAGCTCATCTCCCAGGCCGACGTCGTCGTCGCCTTGGGAACCCGGCTGGGTCCCTTTGGAACGCTGCCGCAATACGGGCAGGCCTACTGGCCCAGCGATGCGAAGATCATCCAGATCGACGCCGACCACAAGATGCTGGGCCTGGTCAAGAAGATCAGCGTCGGCATCTGCGGCGATGCCAGGGCCGTTGCCGCCGATCTCAACGAGCGGCTGGCGGGCAGGACGCTCGCCTGTGACGCCACCAAGGCCGAGCGTGCCGCGGCGATCAAGGCCGAAAAGGAAAGCTGGGAGCAGGAACTGACCGAGTGGACCCATGAGAAGGACGACTACAGCCTTGACATGATCGAGGAACAAAACGGCGAGGAGGGCAACTGGCTGCACCCGCGCCAGGTGCTGCGCGAGCTGGAGAAGGCCATGCCGGAAAATGTCATGGTCTCCACCGACATTGGCAACATCAACTCCGTGGCGCACAGCTACCTGCGCTTCGAGAAGCCGCGCAGCTTCTTTGCCCCCATGAGCTTCGGCAATTGCGGCTACGCGCTGCCGACCATGATTGGCGCCAAGGCCGCCGCCATGGACCGTCCGGCTGTTGCCTACGCCGGCGACGGCGCCTGGGCCATGAGCATGGGCGAGGTGCTGACCGCCGTTCGCCATGACATTCCCGTCACAGCCGTCGTGTTCCGCAACCGCCAATGGGGGGCGGAAAAGAAGAACCAGGTCGAGTTCTACGGCCGGCGGTTCGTTGCCGGCGAGCTGGACAACGGCGAGAGCTTTGCCGCCATGGCCCAGTCGATGGGCGCCGAAGGCGTTGTCGTTGACAAGCTCGAGGACGTCGGCCCGGCCCTGCAGCGTGCCATCGACGCCCAGATGATCGACGGCAAGACCACCGTCATCGAAATCATGTGCACCCGCGAGCTGGGCGACCCGTTCCGCCGCGACGCACTGTCCAAGCCGGTTCGCATGCTCGAAAAGTACAAGGACTACGTGTAAAGGCAGCAGCTGGAGGCAGTCAGCAGCGCCAAGTCGCGCATGGAGCGGGTGTTCCCGGAAGCTTCCACCTTCCGGGAACACCCGCTTTGTGTGTTTGCCGGGCGTCCGGCCGCCCGGAACCCAGCGTCGCGGCTAGTCCGTCCCGCCCGCCAGCAGCGATTGTGCCACGTCGCCGAGAATTGCCATGCCCTCCGCCACGGAGCGTGTCGGGATGGCGCCATAGCCGATCCTGAAAAAGTTCCTGGGCGGGTCCGGATTCAAGAAGAAGATGTCCCCACGCTCTATGAGGACGCCGCGTTGTTCGGCGCGGCGGACCAATTCCACGGAGTCCAGCTCCGGCGGCCCCTTGACCCACAGGCTGACGCCGCCGGGCGGGTAGGCGTCCTGCGGCCAGGGCAGGTGCCGGTGCGCCAGTTGGCTGACCATTTCCCAGCGCTTCTTCATTTGCAGCCGGTGCCGCCGCAGGGCGCGGTGGTAGTCGCCGCTGTCGATGAGCAGGGCCAGCGCGCGCTGCGTGTGCCCCGGCGGATGGCGGACCTGGTACCGGCGGACGCGGCGCAGTTCCGCCACCAGCTCTTCGGGTCCGACCAGAAACCCCATGCGCAGCCCCGGGGCCAGGAATTTGGAAAATGTGCCCAGGTACACCACGTCGCCGCTGGTGTCCAGCGCCTTCAGGGACGGGCTGGGGCTCCCCATGTAGCGGAACTCGCTGTCGTAGTCATCCTCGACCACTACGGTTCCGGACGCTGCGGCGAGTCCAAGCAGGTGATGCCGGCGCTCCATGCTCAGCGTGACGTTGGTGGGGTGGTGGTGGCTGGGCGTGACGTAAACCATTGCGGTTCCGCTGAAGGATTCAGGCAGGCGCAGGCCGCGTTCGTCAACGTCGATCCCGTAGACCTGTGCGCCCGTCCGCAGGAAGATGTGCCGGGCATCCAAATAGCCCGGGTTTTCCAGTCCTACGCGCTGGTGGGGTCCCAGGAGGGTCCTGCCCAACAGGTCCAGCCCCTGCTGGGAGCCGATGGTTATGAGGATCTCCTGCGGCCTGGCTTCGATGCCGCGGGCAGGCAGGATTTGGCGGCGGATCAAGTCAATCAGCAGCGGGTCGTCGGCACCGATGCTGTCTTGAAGGCTGGCGAAGATGTGCGGGCGGTAAAGTGCATCACGCAGGCAGCGCACCCAGGCCGTGGTGGGAAAGCTTCCGACGTCAACCTGTCCAGCAATGAACGGAAACGGGTAGGCATGCCAGTCCTCGTTTTTTTCCACGTCCGCGATCGAGTCATCCGCGTATCGGCGCATGCGTGAGGACCAGTCGATGACCGAACCGGTGGCCCGCACCTCGGCTTCGGCGGCTGCCAGCATGTCCGGGTTGACGAATATGCCGCTGCGCTCGTGGCTGATGACCAAGCCTTCGGTGAGCAGTTCCTGATAGGCCAGATTGATGGTGTTCCGCGATACGGAGAGTTCGACGGACAGTTCCCGGGAGCTGGGCAGCCTGCGCCGGGAGTTGAAAATGCCAGTGGCAATGCCGTGCTCGATGACCCGGCGGACCTGCCTGTACAACGGTTCGCTGGAATCACGGTCAATCTCAACTAGCGTCCTTGGCACGCCGTCCCTTCCTTGACACCGAAGTGACCGATCACCATGAAAGAGCGGGGGAGCTCACCATCGGGCTCCCCCGCCTGATACTTCACTTCATTCTACTAGCCCAGGGCGGCTTCCTTGCTGGGATCGACGACGTCGATCCCATGAACGGCCCCCACCGCGGCATTTGTCAGCCGTCCACCGAAAGTGCTCAGGCCAGCCCGCAGGGCCGGGTCGCCGGCCAGTGCGGCCTCCACCCCCTTGTTGGCCAGTGTGACGGCGTAGCGCAGCGTGACGTTCGTCAGGGCGTAGGTGGAGGTGTTCGGCACCGCGCCCGGCATGTTGGCCACGCAGTAGAAGATGGAGTTGTGCACCTTGAAGGTGGGATTTTCGTGCGTGGTGGGGCGCGTGTCCTCGAAGCAGCCGCCCTGGTCCACGGCGATGTCCACCAGCACCGAGCCCGGCTTCATCTTGGCCACGAGCTGGTTGCTGACCAGCTTGGGCGCCTTGGCCCCCGGGATCAGCACCGAGCCGATCACCAGGTCTGCATCGACCAGGGACCGTTCGATCTCCATGGCGTTTGATGCCACGGTCTTCAGCCGGCCCTGGTAGATCGCATCGAGCTCGCGCAGCCGGTTGATGTTGATGTCCAGGATGGTCACGTCGGCGCCGGCGCCGAGCGCCATGGCCGCGGCGTTGGTGCCGGACACGCCGGCACCCAGGACCACGACCTTGGCCGGGCGGACGCCGGGGACGCCGCCGAGCAGCATCCCCTTGCCGCCGGCTGGGGCGGTCATGCACTGGGCGCCCACCTGCACGGACAGCCGGCCGGCCACCTCGGACATGGGTGCCAGCAGCGGCAGTGCCCGGCCGTCCTGGACCGTTTCGTAGGCGATGGCGGTGACGCCGCTGTCCATGAGCGCGCGGGTCAGTTCCGGTTCGGCGGCAAGGTGCAGGTAGGTGAACAGGACCAGGCCCTCACGGAAATACTGGTACTCCGCGGCGATCGGCTCCTTGACCTTGATGACCATGTCGGCACCGTTCCAGGCCTCGGCCGCCGTGTCGACCAGGCGTGCCCCGGCCACGGCGTACTCGTCATCCGAGATGGAAGAGCCGACGCCGGCACGGCGCTCGAGCAACACCGTGTGGCCCTGGCCCACCAGTTCGTGGACTCCGGACGCGGTCATCGCTACTCGGAACTCGTTGTTCTTGATTTCCTTGGGGACACCGATGATCATTTGAAACCTCCTGATGGTTGAAGCCTGAATTCATCATGGCCGCCGTGCAGGCTGCGCAGCATAGTGGAAGTCTGCCCCCGGGAACCATGGGTCCAGAAGATCCAGAATCACCACACCGCATGGGGCCAAACTGGTCCTGTTGGCTGGGTCACATGTGGCCCTGATGTTGGGCGGCCAGCCAGCCTAGGCTTCGAGCACAACTAGTTTCAACACATGAGGAGATGATCGTGGACACCACCCAACTGCGAGCCCAGGCCCGCCGGCACCTCGGACCACACTTCACGCGCAAGGACACCTGGGACAGTGACTTCCCGATTTTTGTCCGAGGCGAGGGCAGCTATTTAATTGACACGGAGGGCGACCGGTATCTGGACGGACTGGCCGGGCTTTTCTGCGTCAACATGGGCCACGGCCGCGGTGACATTGCCCAGGCGGCCAGCGATCAGCTCAACACGCTTGCCTATGCCTCAAATTGGGGCTCCGCACACCCGCCGGCCATCGCGGCTGCCACTCTTATCGCCGACCTGGCACCCGGGGACCTGAACACCACGTTCTTCGTCAACTCCGGTTCCGAAGCCGTGGAGACGGCACTGAAATTTGCACGCCAGTACTTCCGCAGCCAGGGCCAGCCACAGCGCACCAAGATCATCAGCCGCGACATGGCCTACCATGGCACCACCATGGGCGCCCTGTCGGTGACGCAGCTGCCCAAGATCAAGGAACCGTTCGGCGAGCTGCTCCCGGGAATCCGCAGCGTTCCGAACACGCTTGGCTTCACCGGCGACTGCGGCCCCGTGGAAGACCTGGACTGCTTTGCGGCGTTCGAAAGGGTCATCCTCGAAGAGGGTCCGGAGACCGTGGCGGCAATCTTCGCCGAACCCGTCCAGAACGGCCGCGGCGCACTTGTGGCACCCGACGGCTACTGGCCTGCCCTGCGCGCCTTGTGCGACAAATACGGCATCCTTCTGGTCTCGGACGAGGTCATCTGCTCGTTTGGCCGACTCGGCCACTTCTTCGGCTACGGCCTCACCGGCGTCGTGCCGGACATGGTCACCTTCGCCAAGGGATCCACCTCCGGCTATGCCCCCCTGGGCGGCATGATCGTCCGCGAGAAGCTCGTGACCGAGCTGTTCAACTCCTCCAAGGGCGGCGTCTTCACGCACGGCGCCACCTGGGGCGGGCACCCGGTCTCGACCGCCGTCGCGGTTGCCAACATCACGGCGATGCGCGACGAAAACGTGTTGGGCAACGTCCAGGCGCAGGGACCCAAGATCAAGGAAGCCCTGGAGTCCCTGAAAAACGCGCACCGCTGCGTCAAGGCTGTTCGCGGCACAGGGTTCTTCTACGCAATCGAGCTCATGGCCGACAGCTACAGCGGGCGCGAATTCACCGAGGCCGAGTCGCTGAAGGTCCTGCGCGAAGTGCTGCCGGAGTCGTTCAAGCGCACGAAGGTGATCCTGCGCGGCGACGACCGCGGGGCCACGATGCTCATGATCTCCCCGCCGCTGGTGGCCGACGCCGAGGTGCTCAATGAGCTGTTGCACGGCGTGGACGCCATGCTCAACGACGTCGAAAAGGCCGTCCAGCCCTAGAATCCACCCCTTTTCCTGCCCGGCATGGGCGTCAGCTCCTTCCATGCCGGGCAGGAAAAGGGACGTTCCTGTCCGGCTGGGGCAGGCAGGGCAGCAGGCAAACTGAAAGGCGCAACCATGGGTGCGGAAAGCAGTGACGGCCGGGAACACCGGTCGGTCGTGATCGACCGGTGGCAGCGGGACCTTGCCGGCCGCGGGCGAGTCGTGGGGCTCGCCGACGGCGAGGACCCACGGGCAATCCGCGCGGCCCGGTGCCTGCTGGAGCGCGGTGTTGTGGTTCCCAAACTCATCGGCCGGGCCGGACTGATCAGGCACGGCGCGGACATGCTGGGCTGGAAGGTCCCGGAGGCCGCCATCATCGACATCGGCGAGCTGGCCGGGGACGACGGCGTTGCCTCGACGCTCCGGCAGGCCTTCCCCCAACGGCCGGCACAGCTCTCAGCCGCCGGTTCGGATCCGGTGTATCTGGCCGCGGCAGCGCTGGCGACGGGCCGTCTCGATACCTGTGTGGCCGGAGCCGGCCAGCCCACGGCGCATGTGCTGCGGGCCGGGCTGCGGGTCATTGGGCTGGCTCCCGGGTGCACCACCTTGAGCAGTTCCTTCCTGATGTTGCTACCCGACGGACGGGAACTTAGCTTCACCGATTGCGCCGTGGTGCCGGACCCCACCCCGGAGCAGCTGGTAGACATCGCCGTCTCAGCAGCCGCAACGCACCTGGCTGTCACGGGAACCCATCCCCGGCTGGCCCTTTTGTCCTTCAGCACCCTGGGCAGCGCCAGCCACCCGAAAGTTGACAAGGTGACTGCCGCTTTGGGAATGCTGCGTTCAAACTTCCCGGAACTGGACGTGGACGGGGAAATGCAACTGGATGCAGCCCTGGTGCCTGACATCGCGGCCTCCAAGGCCCCCGGGTCGATGGTGGCGGGCCGGGCCAACGTCCTGGTCTTTCCCAATCTGGATGCCGGGAACATCGGCTACAAGATTGCCCAACGGCTGGGCCGGGCTGCCGCACTGGGACCGATCCTGCAGGGGCTCAGGGCACCGTTGAACGATCTGTCACGCGGCTGCAGCACGGAGGACATCGTCGCTCTCGCCCTGCTCAGCGGCGTGCAATCACTGGCTGGAACCACCGCCGTTGGCCTCGAAGGCTCCGCCGGTACCCGAACCCTGGAACCCCAACTGATCCACTAAAGCCGGCCCCCATGCCTTGCGAACAGCTACGACGGAAAGGATTTCCGGCCCGAAACCGCCTTCCCTCCACGGCGTTTCACCGGATCGAACACGACCATGACCCAAAAACTGATGTCTGCCGAGCAGCGCCGCGAGAGGCGGCGCACCCTGCCTCGTGCGTTGACAACAAATCCCCTCAAGCACAAGTTGGCACCCGGCCTCGCGGTTGCGGCGGCAGCCGTCGGCGTCGCCTGGCTGGTGCACAGGACCGTGCCGGGGATGCCGTTTCTGACGGCCGCGGTCATATTAGGCATCCTTGCAGCGAATCTGCCCGGCACCCGCTCCCCGGTCAGCGGAGTCTTGCAGCCGGGCCTGGAATTTTCGGGCAAGAAGTTCATGCGGCTGGGCATTGTCCTGCTGGGCCTGAAACTCAGCCTGTTTGACGTGGCAGCCCTGGGCTGGGGGACCCTGGGGATCATCATCGCGATTGTGCTTCTGACTTTTTTGGGGACGCTGTTGCTCGGCAAGGCGCTCAAGCTCCCTGGCGACCAGCCGATCCTGCTGGCCACGGGCTTTTCCATCTGCGGCGCGTCCGCCATTGGCGCCATGAGCGGCGTGACGAAGACCGACCACCGCGACACCGTTGTGCCGATCGCCCTGGTCACCCTGTGCGGGACCCTGGCCATCGGCGTGTTGCCGCTCCTGAAAATCCCACTGGGTCTGGACCCTGTGCAGTTCGGCCATTGGGTGGGCGCCAGCGTGCACGACGTGGGCCAGGTGGTGGCCACGGCGCAAACCGCAGGCCCTGCGGCCTTGGCCGGTGCGCTGATCGTCAAGCTCACACGCGTGCTGATGCTGGCACCAATGGTCACGTGCGTGGCCCTGGTCAGGCGGCGCCGGAGCAACAACCGCGCCGGCAGCCCGTCCGGCGGGCCCGACGACACGGTAAAACTCCCCCCCTTGGTCCCATTTTTTGTTGCCGCGTTCATGGCCATGATCGTGGTGCGCACGCTGGGAATCCTGCCGCCGCCGGCCCTGGGCCTGGCCGGGACCGCACAGGACCTGCTCCTGGCCGCCGCCCTGTTTGGTCTGGGTTCGTCCGTCCGGGTCAAGTCCCTCCTCCAAACCGGGGGCCGGGCGATCGTCGCGGCCATGTTGTCCTGGGCTCTCATTGCGGTGCTGGCCTACGGGGGCGTGCAGTTGATGTGACGGCCGCGCGCAGACCAGTGGCATGAAAGGCACGACGAAACACGCCCTGGCGCAAAACCTGCGGATCACAGCGCATCGCATCCCGGTGCATGAGGGTCTCGCGGCTTTCAGTGTGCTGGATGGGCCCACAGCGGCGAGCGAGCCGGGGCCTGACACCCAGGGCAGGCGCCACTGAAACGGCCACTGCCCGAGGGGAAGCCGCTGTGGGCATTCCACGACGGACCGCTGCGGCCCCTGCGCTTTCGGACGCCGCCTGCGCATTCGGACACGGTTCTACCGGTGTCCGAATGCGCAGGCGGCGTCCTTTTTGTGGGGACCGGCGGTTACTTCTTCTCCTCGACCGTCACTGTCCATGAATCGACGTTGGCGGCACGGACGTCAAGGTAGTACCTGCCCGCAGTCTTGTGCAGTGCCGTGGTGCTGGCCCCGGTCTTGCTGAGCATGACGATCGGGATGCCCCCGTCCTTGGAAATGTCCTTGCCCTCCGGTTCCAGGTAGATTGCCGCAACCACCATGTCGGCGCCGCCCTTGAAGTCGTAGCTCAGCTGGGCCTCCGCCCCCGTCAGTTCAAAAACCTGGCTGGCGGAATCACTCGTCCCCTGCAGTGACTGGACGGTCGTCCACTTCTTGGCCGCCGGCGCAGCAGCCGGCGCAGCGGCCTTTGCGGGCGCCTTTGCGGGCGCGACGGCGGCAGGAACTGCGGGCGCTGCGGCCGGACCGGCGGCCGTGCCGCCCCCGGAACCTGCGGTCCCGCCGGACACCGCACCCAAGACGATCAACACGGCGGTGACGATCCACGCCAGCACCCTGTGCTTGGCGTAGCCGGCCAGGAGGAGCCCCTGCTTGTCCCGCTGTTTGCCGGCGAGGGTCACGATGAGGTCCACCAGGGTCCAGACACCCAGCCCGCCGAGGGTGACGAGTTTGAGGATGCCGGTTCCCACCTTGCCCAGGTAGAACCTGTCGATGCCCAGGCCGCCCAGCAGGAGGGCGAGCACCCACGTGGTGACGAAGGACTTGGGGCCGACGCCGGCGTGGGGCTGCGGAACGGGCTGCAGGGACGGGGGCCCGGGGTTGAGTGTGTGTGTCATTGTCGTTTCCTTTCGTTGACGCGGCGTGTGCCGTCGCGTCGGATGTGCTGAGTGCCGCAGAGTGCGGCTGGCGGGTGCGCGCGGGCCCTACTGTTTGGTCCAGGTGCCACAGCTGGAGGTCTTGAAGTCCTGTCCGGCGCTGAGCGTCACGGACGGACGCCCGCCGCCCGGGATGTCGTTTTCGATGATGTCGGAGCCGTTGCTGCCGCCGGCCAGGATGGCCCAGTAGCAGTCGGAACTGACGGCCGCGGCGCTCACGTAGGTGCCCGGCGCGATATCCCGACCGACAGCCCAAGTGCCTTCGCCGATGGTGTTTTTGGCCTTTGCCTTCTCCGCCCCGGTGACGGCGTCCTCACGCTTCTTCACCGCAGCCTCGGCCTCCGCCACCTTCTTTTCGGCGGCACCCACGGCACTTTCCCGCTCCGCAACCGCGTCCTCGCGACCCTTGATTTCGCTTTGCAAGGTTGCGTACTTGCCGTCCAGCGTGCGGTACGCGGCCCTGGAATTGCTGAGGGCTTCGTCCACGCCCGCCTTGCCCTGCGCCAGCTGCACATAGGCGTCGCTGGCGGTGGGGTCCGGGAGCGTGGTGCCGAACCAGGTGCCCGCGCCGAGAAGCACGACGGCGGCCGCCCCGCCCGCGAGCGCCTTCCGTTTCCATGTGCGCCGGGAGGCGCCTTTTGCGGGCGTGCCGCCTTTTGCCGCCGGCCCGCCCTTGACCGGCGGCATCGGATCGGTGGGTGGTGGGCTGGTCCTGTTTTCCATGGTTGGTCCCCTAAGAATGCTGTGAGTGATGAAAAGTGGGCGTGGGGTGGCCGTCCCCCAATGAATGGCCACCCCACGGTCAGGGGGCGGCTCAGCCGCGAGGTGCGTCCCCACGAGGGCTCTGCCCGGGATCGCGGACCGGGTCCGCCGGGGGCGCTTTGCCCGGTGAGGCGGGGGTCCCCGGCTGGCGAGGTGGCCGCTTGCCGCCGAACAAGACACCGTCGGCCAGGCCCAGCACGTGCCCGTAAGTGCTGAAAACGAGCCGGCCGGCTTCCTTGCCCGGATCTTCGTCCGGCCTGGTGCTTTCCACGGTGGTGCCCCCAATGGGTTGTTGTCCTGCGTTGACAGAACCAAGCTAAGTCCCTTTCGACCGGGGCGCTTCTGGATTCGGCTGATAAGGGGACTTACCAACATGTTGTTCGCAGGCCGTGGATTGCGACATAGGCTGTACACGCACCGAACATGCCGATCGAGGGGAGGGCGCGTGAAGCAACAGGGAGCGGCCCTCCGCATCTCCTTGGCGGAAATCGCGGCCCTGGCACAGGTGAAGCGCCCGGTGGTGTCGATGTGGCGCAGCCGCAGCAGGGCCACGTCTACCCCGTTCCCCGAGCCGGTCCGGGTCATCCGCGGCCAGCAGCTATTTGACGCCGGCGAGGTGGCGACCTGGCTCGAGTCAACCCGGCACGGGAACAACCCCCAGGCTGCGGCGGACATGGCTGCCTTCGCCCGGGGGGATTCCGCCCGGACGGATCCCGAAGCGGCGTTTGCCGCCCAAACCGCGCTCGTCACCCTGCACCGGCTCACGGGCGGCCCGCTGGCCGGACTCGACCGTGATGACCTGCTGGACGCCGCCGATGACGCGGACCCGGACGACGAGTTCCTCTACTCGGAAATCGAGGGCCTGGGACGGACGGCCCCGGCGGCAGCGGCGCACGCCGACCAGCTCGTGGACGCCGCCTACTCCCCCGCCGCGGCCTTTGAGCAACTCCTGGGCGGCCGCTTCCGGGCCGGGCTGCGCGGCCAGGCGGAAACGGCCCTCGCGCAACGGGCCGTCGACCTGGCGGCGAGGACCGCCGTCGAACTTGCGGCAGGCAACGGCACCGGGAGGCCCGTGTTTGTCGATTCCACCCCCGGCGGCAGCGACCTTCTGGTGAAAGTCCTGAACCTCCTTCCCGAGGACGCGGATCCCCTGGTCCTGACCCGCGACGGGCGGGACCAGGCGTCGCGGACCGCCCGGCGCCGCCTGCTGGTCCACGGCGCGCGCCGCAGGCCGCTGGCCGTGTCGGATGGCGGCCAGTTCACGGTCGGGGCGCCGGCCGTCCATGTGGCGTCGTACCCGCCGCCCGGCACCCCGGACCTGGCGGCCCCGGACATCCTGGCGGACATCGAGAACACCGTCCTGCAGATGGACGATTCCCAGCGCGGGGTTGTCATGGCCCCCGCGGCGGTGCTCACGGACGCCCTCGACGACGCCAAAGCCGCCGCGGCGCGCTCGGACCTGCTCCGCTCGGGCCGGGTGCGCGCAATCGTCCGCCTCCCCGCCGGCCTGGTCCCCGCCAAAGCCCGCCAGGCGCTGGGCCTCTGGGTGCTCGGCCCCGCCCACGCGTCCGTGCCGATCGCCGAGCGCTGGACCATGGTCGCCGACGTCACGGACACCCCTTTGACCGCCGACGCCGTCCAGGACCTGGTGGGCGACCTCGCCGTTTCGCTGGGAACGGCGGGCCTGATCCGCGCCCACGCCATGCGCTTTGCCCGCACCGTGCCCACCTCCCGCCTGCTCGCCCGCCGGGGTGCGCTGGTCCGCCACGCCGTGCCCCGCCGCAACGGACCGACCGCTGCCGAGCAGGCGGTGCGGGCGGACCAGCTCGTCGCGCAGCTCAACGATCCCGCGGCGGTCCCGGCGCCCCTGCCCGTCCGGGTGTCGCTGGGCCACGGCGCCCCCAACACCGAAATGGTTGACGTGCTGCTGTCGCAGGGCCACCTGCGCTACGTCCCGGGCGTGCGCCTCGCCGCCGGGCTCCCCGTGGCGGACGACGGCGGCGCCCGGGTCCTCGGGCCCGCGGACCTTGGGCGCGGCGCGGGTAAGGGACGCCGCGGCCCGGCTGTCCGGAGGATCGACCGCCTGGTCCTGGCGGCCAACCACCCCACCGCGCGGCTGACCGAGCCCGGCGACGTCGTCTTCGCCACCGTCCCAACACCCGCGGCGACCGTCGACGCCGAGGGCGGGGCCGTCGTCGAATATCCCGCCCGGGTGCTGCGGGTCAGCGGCGCCGATCCCGGCGGGCTCATGCCGGAGCTGCTCGCTGCGGACATCAATGCCGCCGCCTCCAAGGACTGGCGGCATTGGGCGCTCCGGCTGGTGCCGCACGCCGCGGCACAGCAGTTGCAGCATGTCCTGGGACTCCTGGAGCAGGAACGGGGCGCCGCCCAGCTCAGGCTCGACCGGCTCACCGAACTCACCACGCTCCTGCGCGACGGCGTCAGCGCCGGCGGGCTCGCCGTGGACGCTACGATCGATTTAACGTAAAAGGAAGATGCTCAATGCCCCCGAAGAAAAGCACCGCGAAGAACCTGGACGCCGCCCCGTCCACCATGAAGGAACTCAAGGACACCCTGTGGAAGGCCGCCGACAAGCTGCGCGGGTCCATGGATGCCTCCCAGTACAAGGACGTCATTCTGGGCCTGGTGTTCCTGAAATACGTCTCCGACGCCTTCGACGAGCGGCGCGAGCAGATCCGGGCGGAGCTGACGGCGGACGGCCTGAACGACGAGCAGATCGGCCAGCTCATTGACGACACCGACGAGTACACGGGCCGGGGCGTGTTTTGGGTTCCGGCGCGCGCCCGGTGGACGTACCTGGCGCAGCACGCCAAGGGCACCCAGGCCACCCTGGACGAGCACGCCAAGGGCATCGGCGAGCTGATCGACGACGCGATGGCGTACGTGATGGGCGCCAACCCGTCGCTGGCGGCCACGCTGCCGATGATCTTCAACAAGGACAACATTGACCAGCGCCGCCTGGGCGAGCTGCTGGACCTGTTCAACTCCGCCAAGTTCACCGGCCAGGGCGCCACGAAGGCCCGCGACCTGCTCGGCGAGGTGTACGAGTACTTCCTGGAGAAGTTCGCGCGCGCCGAGGGCAAGCGCGGCGGCGAGTTCTACACCCCGGCTGGCGTGGTCCGCGTGCTGGTGGAGGTGCTCCGCCCCGACCACGGCCGCGTGTACGATCCCTGCTGCGGTTCCGGCGGCATGTTCGTCCAGGCCGAGAAATTCCTCGAGGCGCACCACAAGGAGGGCTCGGAGATCTCGGTCTACGGCCAGGAGCTCAACGAGCGCACCTGGCGGATGGCGAAGATGAACCTGGCCATCCACGGGCTCAACGGCAACCTGGCCTCGCGCTGGGGCGACACCTTTGCCCGCGACCAGCACCCGGACATGCAGGCCGACTTCATCATGGCCAACCCGCCGTTCAACATTAAGGACTGGGCGCGCTCGGAATCGGACCCGCGCTGGAAGTACGGCGTGCCGCCCGCCGGCAACGCGAACTACGCCTGGATCCAGCACATCATCTCGAAGCTGGCACCGGGCGGCTCGGCCGGCGTGGTCATGGCCAACGGGTCGATGTCCTCCAACTCCGGCGGCGAGGGCGAGATCCGCGCGCAGCTGGTGGAGGCGGATCTGGTGTCCTGCATGATCGCCCTGCCCACGCAGCTGTTCCGCTCCACCGGCATCCCGGTTTGCACGTGGTTCTTCGCCAAGGACAAGGCTTTGGGTGCGCATGGTTCCGTGGACCGAACCGGACAGGTGCTGTTCATCGACGCCCGGAACCTAGGGCACATGGTGGACCGCGCCGAGCGTGCTTTGAGCGATGAGGACATCGCGTTGATTGCCGGCACCTTCCACGCCTGGCGCGGCACCCCGCCGGTGGTCGAGCCGTCCCCGCCCGTCGAGCCGTCCCCGGTGGTCGAGTCTGTCGAGACCCTCCCGGTGGTCGAGCAGCGAGCTCTGCGAGCGCGTCGAGACCAGGAGGCCCAGACCCCGGTGGTCGAGCCTGTCGAAACCCTCCCGGTGGTCGAGCAGCGAGCTCTGCGAGCGCGTCGAGACCAGGAGGCCCAGACCCCGGTGGTCGAGCCTGTCGAAACCCAAAGCTCTGTCGAAACCCCCTACGCCGACATCCCCGGCTTCTGCTACTCCGCAACCCTCGCCGAGATCAAGGCCGCCGATTACGCCCTTACCCCCGGCCGCTACGTCGGCGCCGCCGACGTCGAGGACGACGGCGAACCGATCGAGGAAAAGATCGCCCGCCTCTCCGCCGAACTGTTCGCCCAGTTCGACGAGTCGGAGCGTCTGGCGGCGGTAGTCCGCGAACAGCTGGGGAGGGTCTCATGAGTCAATGGAAAACCTATTCCATGCGCGATGTCACAAACATAACTGATTTCGTGGCAAACGGTAGCTTCGAATCGTTACGCGTCAATGTCAACACGTCAACTGAACTCGGATTCGCCATTCTTGTCCGCCTCGTGGATCACAACTCAGGATGGAAAGGCCAGCTCAGCTACGTCGATGAGGCCTCTTACACGTTCTTGAAGAAAAGTCGCTTGGAACCAGGCGATGTCGTCGTGAGCAATGTCGGGGCAAATGCCGGCACGGTCTTTCGGGTTCCAAATTTAGGGATGCCTGTCACTCTTGGTCCAAACTCTGTCGTCTGCCACCCGTTGGATCCATCAGTTCTGGATCGGCGATTCCTCTATTACATGCTGGTTTCGCCGCTGGGACAGTCTCTGCTCGGAGGAATTATTAGCGGGAGTGCGCAGCCAAAGTTCAATAAGACATCACTGCGTCAATTACAGATCCCACTGCCGCCCCTTGAAGAGCAGCAGGCCATCGCCGAAGTCCTAGGCGCCCTCGACGACAAGATCGCCGCCAACACCAAACTCGCTGCGACAGCCCATGAGTTGGCTGCTCTCATCTACGAACAAGCGACCAGTCCCATGAGCATTGTCCCGATGTCTTCGGTTTTATCGCCTGTCCTAGGGGGCACCCCGCCGCGTTCCAGAGAAGACTTCTGGGGCGGAGATCGGCTGTGGGCATCCGCCAAGGATATTACGGGCGCTGACTTCTACACTGTTGTCGACACAGATGAAAAGATTTCCCAATCGGCAGTGGAAAAGACAAAGGCCAAGCCTCTGCCAGCAGGAAGCGTCATTCTGACGGCCAGAGGGACAGTAGGAGCCGTCGCCCGTCTCGCTGTTCCAGCTTCCTTCAACCAGTCTTGCTATGGGTTCGTACCCGGAACCGTTCCGGCAGGCGTGCTGTATTTCTCGATAGTTAATGCCACAAAGCGGGCAAAAGCCATCGCCCATGGTTCAGTCTTCGACACAATCACAATGAAGACTTTTGACCACTTGGAATTCCCCGACTTCAGGGGAGGCGCAATGTCAAAAATGGAATCCAAGATCACGCCATTCCTAGATGCCATCACAGGTGCAGTTTTAGAGAACCGGTGCCTCGCCGCAACCCGCGACGCTCTCCTCCCCCAGCTGATGTCTGGCAAGCTGCGCGTCAAGGACGCCGAAGCCCTCGTCTCTGCCGCGGTCTAAACGCGGTGAACGGCCAAAGTCGGTGTCATTGTGACCGGATCAGGCGTTGAAAGCGCGCGCTTGATTCGCGATCCATCGTGGAGGGATCGGCCGAATCTCCACCGCCGGCCCAGGAACCTGATCCCAGCGGTGGCACGGCACCAGCCGACAAGTCAGCAGAACTTACGAATACTGCTTAAGAGAAGTCACTTTTCATAATGGATCGCGGACGGCACACTTGAGAGGCAGTTATTTAGATCACGCGACGGCGAACCCGTGCTGCATCACAGCAGCCGGGCACCGCCGTCCACTAAGGAGACCCGCGCATGGCAACACCCCCAAACCCACTGTCCGTCTGGCGGCGCAAGCCGATCGCCGAGATGGAGATTGAAAGCGCAAAGAGCGGACTGCTCAAGTCCCTGGGGTTGTGGCAGCTGACCGCGATCGGCGTCGGCGGCATCATCGGCGTCGGCATTTTCTCGCTCGCCGGGCTCGTGGCCCACGGCGACCCGAGCCATCCCGGCGTGGGGCCGGCCGTGCTGATCTCCTTCCTCATCGCCGGGCTGGCCTCGGCCGCGGCGGCCCTCTCCTACGCGGAGTTCGCCGGCATGATCCCGCGGGCCGGCTCCGCCTACACCTACGGCTATGTGGCCCTGGGCGAGCTGACCGGCTGGTTCATCGGCTGGGACCTGCTGCTGGAGTACATCGCCATCGTGGCCGTCGTCGCCATCGGCATCTCCGGCTACATCAACGCCTTCCTCAGCGGTTTCGGCATGCACCTGCCGCACGCCATTTCCGCCACGATGGAGGACGGCGGGATGATCAACCTGCCCGCCATCCTGGTCTGCCTGCTGGTCACCTGGATCCTCAGCCGAGGCACCAAGGCGCTGGGCCGGTTCGAACTGGCCGCCGTGGCCGTCAAGATCGTGCTGATCCTGTTCATCGTGGGGCTGGGCATGTTCTACGTCAACGCCCACAACTACAACCCGTTCATGCCCAGCGGCTTCGGCCCGGTCGTCACGGGCGCGGCCACCGTCTTCTTCGCCGTGTTCGGCTACGACGCCATGAGCACCGCCGCCGAGGAGGCCACGGACGGCAAGAAGCACATGCCCAAGGCCATCATCATGTCCCTGGTGATCGCCATGCTGCTCTACGTTGCCGCCACCCTGGTACTGACCGGCATGCAAAACTACAAGAACATCGACCCCACGGCCGGGTTCGCCTCCGCCTTCACCAGCGTCGGCCTGCCCGTTATAGCCAGCATCATCTCCGTTTTCGCCGTGCTGTCCATCCTGACCGTGATGCTGACCTTCCTGCTCGGTGTCAGCCGCGTCTGGTTCTCCATGAGCCGCGACGGGCTGCTGCCCAAGTGGTTCTCCAAGGTGGACAACCGCGGCACACCCAAGCGCGTCACGTGGATTGCCGGGCTGGGCTCGGCCTTCCTGGCCGGCGTCTTCCCCATCCGCCTGGTGGCCGACCTGACAAACATCGGCATCCTGGCCGCATTCGTGGTGGTCTGCATTTCGGTGATCGTGTTCCGCTACACCAAGCCGGATGCGCCCCGCACCTTCCGGCTGCCGTTCATGCCCGTGGTGCCCGCCGTGGGCGTGCTGTTCTCGCTGTTCCTGATCTGGCAGCTGTCCTGGGAAACCAAGCTGCGCTTCGTGGTGTGGCTGGCGATCGGGCTGGTCATCTACTTCACGTACAGCCGCAAGCACTCGCTGATGAACCCGAACAGCCCGCGGCACAGCGAACTCGACGTCGTCCCCGCCGTCGGACGGCCCGGTTCATAGTCCTCTCAGGCAATCGACAGCGCCAGGCTTCTCTTCGAAGTGTCAGCGGCGATCAGGCTCGACATCTTCCTGCTCGCCCGCGAGGAGACGTTGGCCCCCGACATACGCCACACCCAGGAATCGCTCCGGGACTCAACAACGGGCACCAGGGTGAAGCGGACTGTCCGTGGATGACTTTCCAGATGCCTGGCTGAACGGCGTCCATGTTGCCGCCCTGACTTCCGATGGCCCCGGCGGGCCGCCATCAAACTGCCCAGCCCCTTATTGCCCGGCCCCAACGGGAACAAACCTATGGTGCTTGATATAGATTTAACGCCGTCATGGTGACATGATGGTGAGAGGGCGCCGATGGCGCGAGGCAACACGTCGGGCGCGGCCGCCTTGGCGCACGGAACCTGACGGGGTGATAGGGAGGAGAGGACCATGATTCTTAAGGAAATTTCAGTTGAACGGTTCATTTTTACCTGCACCGGCTGTGGGCATGCCTGGGTGGCCGACTATGACGCCCAGCATGTGGAGGATGGCCACGGGCACGCGCGGGACTATTTCTTTCGTGACGGGGTTCAATGCCCCGATCCCACGGGCCCGGGTGAAACCATATGCCCGCAATGCGGCCGGGCCTCGGTCCTGGCCCACCTCAGCGCCCGCCGGGCCAGTCCCGCAGTCACTGACCAGGCTCCTGAAGGTCCGGGGGAAATGCCCACCAGCGCCCGTACCGCTGCCCGGGCCAAGGCACCGCTGCTCCCCGGCGCACAATAATCGCCAGGGAGCCAGCTGACACTCGATCACCTGGCGCCGATGCCCGGGGCAGGGACCGGCACTGGGCACCGCCGCGCGGCTGGTCCCTGCCGTCTGGAAGCTGGTGAAGCCGTGATTTGTTTTGCGGCGCGCTGTTCTGTCGCCAAGTGTCATTCCGGCGTCAGGTCCGGCGCTACTCCAGCATCAATGCATCGGTGCGCATGGCCTGGGACGGCAAGGGAAACCGAAGGCAACGCGTTCTCGGCACTGATCCCAGGGTTCCGCCGCCGGTGGGACATGACGTGCTGGAAGAATTTTTCTTGTCCACGGGCAACAGCCCATGTTCCGTGGATCGGTCAGTGGCTGCCGGAGCCGTGGATGAAGGCTTCGGCGTGGTCGACGGCCTTTTTGAAGGCGTCATTGCGCAGGGTGATGTGGTCCTTGCGTGGGGATTGGATGTAGTTGGTTATCCCAGGTCGCAGC
>NZ_JAAMFM010000003.1 GCF_013376105.1 Arthrobacter wenxiniae | reverse complement strand
GCAGGAAACCTTTCTCGGGGCACGGGGTGTGTGCCAATGCGCCCGCGGCAGGAGTGGTCCGCTTCGACGCTGTGAATCGCCCCTCCAGTCTATCGGGGCCCGCTTCACAGCCGGCCCGGGAAGGGGCGGGTCCGGCGCGGGGAAGCCCGGGCTTGAACGGGGGCCGGGGTGGGGGCAATCCAAACGATGGACTTAAATGACTAAGTGGTGGCCGAATCAGAACCCGGCCACCACTTACCCCCAAAGCGATTGCATGGAATCCACCCCCAGGTGACGTTCACGCAATCATTATTATGGCAGAACGTAATGGAAATGTGAACATGCCGGAATCATTCTTTCATGGTTCCGCGAAAACATGACACCCAGACCAGGACGAGTCCGGCGGCCACGGACAGCACCGCCCCGAAGGAAAGCGCGCCCATGAGGGTCGAGTCGTCGTTGGACGACATCTGCACGACCAGCGTGACGCAGACGCAGGTGAAGCCCAAACACATGAAAAAGGCGGCGGCGCGGTCAATCGCCGGGCGCCGTGAGAGCGCCGCCCGGGCCGTGGCCGGCACCAGGGCGGCCGCGGCATAGGCGGGGTAAAGCCGTCCGATCCACATGTACGCCACCACGGCGGGTTCGTCCGTGAATCCCGACAGTCCGGGGCTGGAGCCGCGAAGGTCGGACATGGCGTAGGTGACCAGGATGCCGGCCGAACAGGCGATCAGCACCGCCAGCCCCACGGGCCCGCGGATGAAGGCCCGTGCCGCCGGGGCGTTGTAGGCGGCCGCGACCTTGGCCGCCAGCAGGAAGAACACGGCGAAAAGGCTCAGTCGCAGCACCACGTTGGCGAGGTTGACGCCTCCGAGCACCCCGTCCACGGGAAGGTAGATGACCGGGATGCTCAGCGCCACGCTGACGGCCACCATGAGGAACGCCCAAAACAAGCTCCGGTTCCGGCCGTGGATCGCGGTGGGCAGCCGCCATGCGGTGCACGCCACGCACACCGCCAGCGCCACCCATTGCAGGACCAGTGTCATCCGAGGTTCTCCCATACTGTCTGCGCGGCGGCAGAATCTTGTTCCGTGCGCCGCAGCGTGCGGCCGAGGGCTTCCAGCCGCTCCGCAGCCAGCGAGACGAGGGAGCTGTTGGTTGTCCTGCGCAATACCGCGGTGCGGGAGCCGGGCCGCCAGCCCGCTTCCGCCGGCGTGAGGAAGCCGGTGGCCACCAGCCCGTTGGTCAGGCCCACGCCGGCCAGCTGGGCGGAGGTGATGGCCAGTTCGGGCGTCAGGCGGTTGGCGGTAATTTGGGCGGACAGGTTCTGTGGGGCAATCCCGGCCTCCCTGGCCACCATTTGGCGCAGCTCGGAGGGATCGACGGCGTCCAGCCAGGTCCGCACGGACGCCCGGTGGGGCACGGGGGAAAGCATGGTCTGCGCCGCCGGCGAGCCGGCCTCCACCGCGGCGCTCCTGTTCAGGATCTCCCGGAGCAGGTCCATGTCGGAAATTTGGCTCAGCAGCTCTGCCTCGGTGGGCGCCCTGCCCCCGGCCGCCAGGTCCTGGTACTGGGGGAACCTGGCGATGGATGCAACCACCGGGAGGTGGAGGGAGCGGCTGACCGCGGCAACCGTCGCCATGGTGACGCGCCCGCGCACAAGCTGTTGCGCCAACGTGGACCGCTTGATGCCGGCGGCGCGGCACACCGCCGCGTGGCTGGCTCCGCCGGCCACCTCGTCGAGCCAGTTCAAAAAGACCTTGGCCGGAACAGTCACGGCTGGGCCCTCCTTAGCTCTTGTGCCGGATGGCGGAACTGGATCATGTTCTGCAGATGGCGGGGCGGGCCGCTACTCGGGGTCCCGGGTGTCGGTGAAGCCGCGGAACCGGCTGCCAACGCCGTCGAACCGGCTGCGGCGCCAACCGGGCGCGGGGGCGGGGAGCTCGCCGTCGCCGTGGAAGTCGCAGGCCACGAAGCTGAACGCCGGCCACCACTTTTTCGGCCGGGCCAGCTCGTGGAAGTCGCACACGTGGCAGCGCAGCTCCACCCAGATGGGCCGCTTTCCGGTGGAATTGGCCCGTGACTGGGCCAGCCATGCCGGCGGGTTGGCGTCCAGCTCCGCCACGTCGGAGGCTTTCATGCGCGACGGGATGCCATTCCGCGCCGCCATTTCCGGTGGAATGTCCAGGGCCTGCGCCACCTGCCTGCGGTTGAGGGAGTGGTTTTCGGAGGGAGAGTTGTTTGCCATGTTCCTACAAGGATATGGGGTATCCGGGGCGGCCCGCGAGCCGGGCGCCCGGCCAGGCACCCGGCGTCGTCCGCTTCCCGTGACGGCCGCAATGGCCGTGTGACGTGAGGAACCGCACATTCGGGCCCTTTTGGGGCATTAGTTCCCCGGGAATGGGCGCCCCGGCATGGAAATTGGGCCACCATACCCTATGCTGTGGGAAAACATTGGGAATTTAAGGGCACGAATCCTGCTTTGAGGGGCTAGGATGGGGCGCTGAAATACCCCGCCGAAACCACGAAGACCAGGAGCTTGAAAACCGCATGGCAACGGACTACGACGCACCCCGCAACAAGGACGAAGACCACGAGACAGAGTCGCTTCAGGCGCTCCAGGTCCAGCGCGGCGGTGCCCAGACGGCGCACATTGATGTCGAGGACTCGGACACCGCCGAGGGCACGGACCTGCCCGGTGCCGACCTATCCAATGAAGAACTGATCATCCAGGTCATCCCCCCGCAGGAGGACGAATTCACGTGTGCCTCCTGCTTCCTGGTCCGGCACCGCAGTCAGGTGGCCCGCGAAAAGAACGGCCTGCTGTACTGCAGGGACTGCGAAGGCTAGTTCCGGGATGACCTTCAATGCACGGGAGCGTGTCCAGGAATTGCTGGACACCTTTGCCGTGCCCGGAGCCAATGCCGCACAGCTGTTCTGCGACAGGCATCCGGCGGACCACACCGCGTTCACGGTGGTGGGGTCCGATTTGGTTTTCAAGGATGTGACGTACGGCGCACTGCGTGAACAATCCGCGCGGTTCGCCACCGCTCTAAGCGCGCTGGGCGTGCGCCGCGGCGACCACGTGGCCACGCTGATGGGTAAGTCCGCGGAACTGGTGGTGGCGCTGCTGGGACTGTGGCGCCTCGGCGCCGTTGACGTCCCCCTGTTCACCGCCTTCGCCCATGACGCCATCGCCTTCCGCCTCCAGGCCACCGGTGCGCGGCTGGTCATTTGCGACGCCGACCAGCGCCGGAAGCTGGTCCCGCCCGGAGGCGTGCCCAACGATGCGTCGCCGCTGGTCGTGGTGGCCCGCGGCGAGGCCTTCGGCCACGACATTGCGTTTTCCGAAATGGTGGGCGGCACGGGCGCCTTCTCAGGCCTGTCCGGGGACGACGCCGGACCGGTCGCCGTGGGCGGCGACGGCACCCTGGCGCAACTGTTCACCTCCGGGACCACGGGCGCACCGAAGGGCGTGCCGATTCCGCTGCGCGCCGTCGCCTCCTTTGTGGGCTACCAGGAATTCGGGCTTGACGTTCGCCCCGATGATGTCTTCTGGAACATGGCCGATCCCGGCTGGGCGTACGGCCTCTACTTTGCGCTGCTGGCGCCTCTGGCTTCCGGCACCCGCTCGCTCCTTCTCTCCACGGGCTTCAGCCCCGGATTGACCTGGCAGGTCATGGACACGTTCCGCGTCTCCAACTTTGCCGCCGCACCCACCGTGTACCGGGCGCTGCGGGCCGGCTCCGCTGAAGGACGGCGGCACGCCCTGCGCCGGGCCTCCAGCGCCGGAGAACCCCTGACACCGGATGTCATCGAGTGGGGGAGTGGCGCGTTCGGGCTCGAGGTCCGCGACCACTACGGCCAGACGGAGCACGGCATGGTCGCGGGCAATGCGTGGCATGACGGCCTGCTGCAGCCACTGCAGCCCGGGTCGATGGGCACGCCCCTGCCGGGATGGCGCGTGGACGTGCTGTCCGAATCGGCGGACTCCCTTGCGGCCGACGGCGAAGCCGGCCGCGTGGCCATCAACATTGCCCAGAGCCCGTTCTTTTGGTTCACCGGCTACGCGGGCGCACCGGAGAAGACGGCGGAGCGGTTCACCGCCGACGGCGCCTGGTACCTTACCGGCGACGCCGGGCGCCGCGATGCTGGCGGCCGCCTGTACTTCACCTCCCGCGACGACGACGTCATCATCATGGCCGGCTACCGCATTGGGCCGTTTGATGTGGAGTCGGTCCTGGTGACGCATGCGGCCGTGGCCGAGGCAGCCGTTGTGGGCGTGCCGGATGCCATCCGCGGCGAAGTGCTCGAGGCCTGCATTGTCCTGAACGCGGGCCATGAGCCGTCCGATGCCTTGGCCGCGGAACTGCAGGAACTCGTGAAGACCGGGTTTGCGGCGCACGCCTACCCGCGCCGCGTGCACTTCCTGGCAGAGCTGCCCAAGACCCCCAGCGGCAAGGTGCAGCGGTTCGTCCTGCGCCGCGAACTGGCCGACGCGGCACCGAACGACTGAGCGGGAGGGAACCCATGGGACGTCGCAGGGCGGAAACCGCCACAACTACACGCAACGCGGGCCTCAATGCCGCCGCGGGCATGCTGCTCCCGGCTGTCGGCTTTGCCCTGGAAGTGGCCATGCTGGCCTCCTTCCTGTTTTGGGGCTTCCGCCAGCCCGGCCCCTGGAACCTGCTGCTCGGCATCGGCCTCCCGGCCGTGGTGGTTGTGGCGTGGGGCGTCTTCATGGCACCGAAAAGCGCCCGCAGGCTGCCGCCGGGCCCCGTGGCCGTTGCCTCCCTGGCCCTGTTTCTTCTGGCGGGACTGGCCCTGCTCGCCGTCGGCGCCACCATTTTGGGCGTCATCATGATGGCGGCCACGGTCCTGTGGTTCACGGCGTCATGGGTCTTGCAGCGCCGGTAGACCGAATGGCGGCCCGGCGGCCGGCGCGGTCAGACGCCGGTGGCGTGCGGG
The DNA here is from genome assembly GCF_013376105.1 of Arthrobacter wenxiniae. Classification (GTDB taxonomy): domain Bacteria; phylum Actinomycetota; class Actinomycetes; order Actinomycetales; family Micrococcaceae; genus Specibacter; species Specibacter wenxiniae. The sequence continues at coordinate 238,699 of NZ_JAAMFM010000003.1, read as the reverse complement.
TGCATCAGGGTTCCGCCGGCGGGTTCCTGGACGGTGCAGCCGGGGTGCGTGCCGACGGTGGCGAGCCACAGCGAAACCGCGGCCTCGTCGCCCAGGTCGAGGTGGCCGGCGTCGTCCGTGCGGGAGGGGGCGCCGGGGGAAGGGAGCCTGGCGATCACCAGGGTGCCGCCGAACGGGCGCCTTCCGACGACCTGAAGTTCGGTGTCGACGCCGATGCCGTGCTGTTCGAGGTAGCGCAGGAGTTCGGGGTCATGGTCGCTGATGCGGCTGACGCGGCCGCGGTGCCCGGGGTCGAGCTCATCCAGGCGGTGGGACGGCGCCATGGTGATGTGGCCGCCGGCGTCCGGGATGGGATCGCCGTGGGGGTCCCTTGTGGGATTGCCCAGTTTCGCGGACATGCGCTCGATGAAGGTCTCGGAGACCGCATGCTCGAGCAGTTCGGCCTCCTCATGGACCTCGTCCCAGGTGTAGCCGAGCTCGCGCACCAGGTACGTCTCCAGGAGGCGGTGCCGGCGCACCATGGACAGCGCCAGCGTCAGCCCGGCGGCGGTCAGGCGGATGGGGCTGTAGGGTTCGTGCTCCACCAGGTCCTGGTCCTTGAGCTTGCGCACCATCTCCGAAACGGAGGAATTGGCCACGCCCAGCCGCGCCGCCAGCTGCGTGGACGTGATGGGCTTGTCCTGCCACTCGGTGAAGGAGTAAATGACCTTGACGTAGTCTTCAATGCTGGAGGATGGGGGCGTGGTTTTCACGTGCCCCAGCCTACCGGCTACGCCGTCCCGGTGATGGTCAGCCACAGCAGGACCGCGTTCAGCGCCACGATCAGGACGGCGCTCGCCAGGGCGGCAATCCGCAGGGGCAGCCCGTCGCGGTGCTCGCCCATGAGCTCCTTGCTGGCGGTCAGGCGCAGCAGCGGAATCAGGGCGAAGGGGATGCCGAAGCTCAGCACCACCTGGCTGACAATCAGCGCCCAGGTGGGGTCGACGCCAACAGTCAGCAGGATGATGGCGGGGATGAGGCTGACCACGCGCCGCGCCAGCAGCGGGACGCGGACATGGAGCAGGCCGTGCATGATGGCCGCGCCCGCGTAGGCGCCGACCGAGGTGGAGGCCAGCCCGGATGCCAGCAGGCCGACGGCGAACACCACTCCCACCACCGGTCCCAGCGTGTTCGCGATGGCCGCATGGGCGCCCTCGATGGTCTCCGTGCCGGCCACCCCGCCCAGCGTGGACGCGGCCAGCAGCAGCATGCCGATGTTGACGGCCCCGGCCAGCATCAGCGCGCACACCACGTCCCAGCGGGTGGCCCGGACAATGCGGCGCAGGGTTTCCGGTGTGCGGCGGGCGCCGGTGTGCCGGTCCTTGGCCAACTGGGAATGCAGGTAGATGGCGTGCGGCATCACGGTGGCCCCGAGCATGCCGGCGGCCAGCAGCAGGCTGTTGCTTCCCTCGAAGCGGGGGACCAGCCCGGACAGCACGCCCGCGGGGTCCGGCGGGCTGAGCACCAGCCCGGTGAGGAATCCCACCGTGATGACCAGCAGCAGGAAGATGATGATCGATTCAAAGTGACGCTGCCCGTGGCGGTTTTGCACGGTGAGCAGCGCCATGGAGGCGACGCCCACAATGAGCCCGCCCACCGGAAGGGGCAGGTGGAACAGCAGGTTCAGGGCGATGGCCCCGCCCACCACTTCGGCCAGGTCCGTGGCCATCGCCACCAGCTCGGCCTGCACCCAGTACATCCGGCGCCCCGTGGTCCCGAAGCGCTTCCCGAGGAGCTCCGGCAGCGATTTTCCGGTCACCACCCCGAGCTTGGCGGACTGGTACTGCACCAACATGGCCATGATGTTGGCCGCGACCAGCACCCAGACAAGCAGGTAGCCGAACGTGGCCCCCGAGGTGAGGTTCGCCGCAACATTTCCGGGGTCCACGTAGGCGATGGCGGCCACGAAGGCCGGCCCCAGCAGCAGGAGCCGCCCGCCCCGGGCACGCCGGGGCGGGCGGGTCCTGGCGGCACGGGTCTCCAGCAATGCACATTCCTTCGATAGTCCTAAACCAAAAATTTAGGTATACCGAAATAATAGTCCTGCGGGGCTGCGGATGTCGAGGCGTCGCCGTCACGAAGTCGACGCCACAAGGGGCGGTCAGGTGTGGGCGCGCCACGTCTGGCAGAAGTAGGGCAGGGCTAGTTCCTCGCCCGGGACATGCCCCAGGTGCTCAAACAGGTACCAGCGAAGGTTCCCCAGCACCGTGGCGCGCGTGGCGGCGCCGGCCTTGAGGTAGTAGCTGCGCGACTTGACCAGCTCCAGCAGCTCCTCCGGCGTGACGACCTGCTCCCACCGCGTTTCGTGGGAGGCGAGGCCGCGGAACCCGGAGCCGACGTGCGGGCGGAAATCGGGCTTGTGGACGTCCCCGGCGTGCATGATCCGGGCCAGCCGGTGCACCCAGGGGACGCTGACATCCAGCTGGTTCCACACCAGCCCCAGGGTTCCGCCTGGCCGCAGCACGCGCGCCAGCTCGGTGCTCGCCGCCACCGGGTCGCACCAGTGCCACGCCTGGGCGGCCACCGCCAGGTCCACGGACCCGGAGGCCAGGCCGGTGTCCTCCGCGGTTCCCGGCAGCGTGGCGACCTCCGGCAGCTTCCGGCGCAGCTGTTCAAGCATGTCCGCTGAAGGGTCGACGGCGGTCACACGCCATCCGCGCGCAACCAGCAGCTGGGTGTATTTCCCCGTGCCGGCACCGACGTCCAGGGCGTCGCCGGGGTCCGCGCCGCCTGACGGCCGGCCACCGGACAGCCACTCCAGCGACTCCGGCGGGTAGCCGGGGCGCACCCTGTCGTAGTGTTCCCCGCCCTCCTGGAAGGCGCCGGCCATCTCCACCCGCCGTGCGTCGTCAAAAGCCGGTCCGCCCGCGCCTGCCATCATGTCCCCCCAAGGTAGTTGTGCCGATTCCGCGGCTCCACTCTACCCGCCCCGCCCCGCGGTTCAGTCGCTGGAGCAGGGCGCGGCGCCGGCCGTGCCCGGGGTGTTGGGCGCCCAGGAGGGGTAGCTGCGGGAGTCGTTGGCGGGGACCCAGCGGCCGGCGTCCACCACGTAATCCCAGCCAAGGCCGTCGCGCAGCAGGGCGGCCACGCCGGCCACCAGCCGGTCCGCGTCCTCGCGCCGGGAGCCCACCCCGACGCTGGCCCGCAGCGAGCCCGAGGCCAGGCCCAGCCGTCGCAGCAGCGGGTGTGCGCAGAACTTCCCGTCCCGCACGCCCACGCCGTGCTCCGCCGAGAGGTAGGCGGCGGCCAGTCCGGCGTCGTACCCTTCCACGGAGAAGTTGACCACGCCGATGGTGCCGCTGCCGGGGTACGTCGAGGAGTCCGCAAACAGCTGGTGGACGGTGACGCCGCCGAGCGCCTCCAGTCCTGCCACCAGGTGGGCGCGCAGCCCCTGCTCATGGGCGTGCCAGTCTTCCGGGTCCAGGGCGGCCAGGACCTCCGTGGCCTTGGCCAGCGTTGCGGCCCCGAGGACGTTGGGCGAGCCGGCCTCGTGGCGGGCCGGACCGCCGGTCCAGCGCACGGACTCGAGCCGCACGTCCTTCACCGCGCCGCCGCCGGCCAGGTGCGGGCGGCCGGCGTCGAGCCAGTCGGGGCGGCCCACCAGCACGCCGGCGCCAAACGGCGCGTAGAGCTTGTGGCCGGAGAACGCCACATAGTCGATGCCGTCGCGGGCGATGTCGAGGCGCCGGTGCGGGGCCAGCTGCGCGGCGTCCACCACGATCCGCGCGCCGTGCCTGTGGGCGAGGGCCGCGAGCTCCGCCACAGGGAGGACCTCACCCGTGACGTTGGAGGCGCCCGTGACGGCCAGCAGCACCACGTTGCCGGCGCGCAGCTGCGTCTCGACCCGGTGCAGCGTGGACTCGACCGTGTGCCCCGCCACCACGGTGCGGTGCGGCAGTGCCTGCCACGGCAGCAGGTTGGCGTGGTGCTCGATGTCCAGGTACAGGACTTCGCCGTGCTCGTTGGAGACGCCCTCCCGGTGCCCGTGCGCCGCCAGCAGCGACTCCACGCAGCCCGCCAGCAGGTTCAGGGAGTCGGTGGTGTTGCGGGTGAAGATGACGGCGTCGCCGGGCCGGGCGCCCACAAAGTCCGCCACCGTCTGCCTGGCGTTCTCATACAGGGAGGTGCTGACCTGGGAGGCGAAACCCGCGCCGCGGTGGACGCTGGCATAGTAGGGGAGCACCTCGGACAGGTGTGCGGCAACCTCCTCCACCGCCGGGGCGGAGGCGGCGTAGTCCAGGTTCACATAGCGTGCCGTGCCGCCGTGGATCAGGGGCGCGGCCAGCCCGCGGCCCACCACGGACAGCAGGGGTGCATCGGAAATGCGGGCTTTTTCGAGAGTGGCAGAAGTCATGGGGGGCTCCCTCAGGGAAGGACCTGGCGCCCCGGTCAAGCAGCCGGGAACGCCAACAGTCCGCGCTTGCCAAGACCGCTCCGGCCTGGCCAGGTCGTCACCCGGGGCACCCCGCCGCGAAAGGAGGGTTGCCGGCCAGCAAACCGGGGTTTAGCGCTGGCACTCGTGACCTATGGGCAAAAGGCTAGCCCAACCCGGCGGCGTGCGCATTTGTTACGACACATGGCCGCCCCGCCGCGCTCAGGAGAGGAGGTCGTCCCAGCCCGGGTTCAGCCGGCGCAGCACCTCCGCGTGGAGGATGGAGTTGGTGGCAAGGGCGTTGCCGCCAAAGGGGCCGTCGACGCCGTCCAGGGAGGTGAAGCGCCCGCCGGCCTCGGTGATGATCGGCACCAGGGCGGCCATGTCGTAGAGGTTGAGCTCGGGCTCGCAGGCAATGTCCACGGAGCCCTCAGCCACCAGGCAGTACGACCAGAAGTCGCCGTAGGCGCGCGTGCGCCAGACGTCGTCGGTCAGGGACAGGAACTCGTCCCGGTTGCCGCGGTCCGCCCAGCCCGTCAACGAGGAATAGGACAGGGAGGCGTCGGCCAGTTCGGCGACGTTGGAGACCCGGATGCGCGTGGCGGAGGCCAGCGACTTCCCCGTGTAGGCGCCCGTGCCCTCGGCGGCCCACCAGCGCTTGCCCAGGGCCGGGGCGCTGACCACGCCGACCACCGGACGCCCCTCATCCACGAGCGCGATCAGGGTGGCCCAGACCGGCACGCCGCGCACAAAGTTCTTGGTTCCGTCAATCGGGTCGATGATCCAGCGGCGGGAGCCATGGCCGCTGCTGCCAAACTCCTCGCCCAGCACCGCGTCGCGGGGGCGAACCCGGGAGAGCTGGCTGCGGATGGATTCCTCCGCAGCCTTGTCCGCGTCCGTGACCGGGGTGAGGTCCGGCTTCGTTTCAATCTGCAGGTCAAGGGCCTTGAAGCGGGACATGGTCAGGGAGTCGACGGTGTCGGCCAGAACATGGGCCAGGCGGAGGTCGTCGTTGTACGTCTGGGGTTGGACAGTCATATCCATCACCGTAGCGGTACATGGGGCGAAAGTGCGGGATGACGGGGCGCCGCGCACGGGCCGGCCGGGGGCCGCGCCGGGTGGCCGCTAGTCGGTGCTGCCCAGTTCCTTGGCCTCGGCACGTCCCTCGGTGCGGCTGCTGGTGCCCAGAAGGCGGCGCAGGGAGGCGAGCCGGGCCGGCCCCGCGTCGCCTGCATGGCCGCCGGCCACCCAGGGGTCCAGGCCGCAGTTGACCGCGGAGGAGTCGTGCTTGCAGCCGCGTTCGCAGTCATCGGTGCCGGGCTGCAGGTCGGGGAAGGCGTGCAGGATGCGGTCCGGGTCCACATGGGCCAGGCCGAAGGAGCGGATGCCGGGGGTGTCGATGATCCAGGACCCAGACTCGCCGTCCAGCAGCCGCAGCGCCAGCGCCGAGGAGGAGGTGTGCCGGCCGCGTCCCGTGACGGCGTTGACCCCGCCGGTGGCGCGCTGGGAGCCGGTGAGCGCGTTGACCATGGTGGACTTGCCGACGCCGGAGTGCCCCACCAGGACGCTGACCTTGCCGTCCAGGTGTTCGCGCAGCTGCTCGACGGCGCCCCCGGCCAGGAGGGCGGAGTCGCCGTCGTCGCTGCGTGCGTCGATGGCTGAGGCGGCGTCGGCGGCGCCCGCGGACGCCGTGCGGCTGATGACCACCGTCATGTCAAGGTTTTCGTAGTTGGCCAGCAGCTCGGCGGGGTCCTTGATGTCCGCCTTCGTGATCAGCAGGATGGGCGCGATGCCGGAATCGTAGGCGGCCACGAGGGCACGGTCGATGAAGCCGGTGCGCGGTTCCGGGTTGGCCGCGGCCACCACGATCACCAGCTGGTCGGCATTGGCCACCACGACCCGCTCAATGGGGTCGGTGTCGTCGGCGCTGCGCCGCAGCAGGGTGCGGCGTTCCTGCACCCTGACGAGGCGGGCCAGGGTGTCCGGCTTGCCGGAGGTGTCGCCCACCAGTGACACGAAGTCCCCGGCCACCACGGGGGAGCGGCGAAGTTCGCGGGCGCGGGCCGCAATCACCACCCGCTCGGTGGGCCGGTCCTCGTCCAGGATGGCCGTGTAGCGGCCGCGGTCGACAGTGGTGATGCGGCCGATGACGGCGTCCTCATGGGCCGGCCGGTCCTTGGTGCGCGGCCGGCTGCCCTTTTTGTTGGCCCGGACGCGGACATCGGATTCGTCCCACTTGCTGTAGTCCCTAGCCACGCCCGCGGGTCCCCCCCGCAGCGGTCTGGGCGACCATGTCCGACCACATTTGCGGGAAGGCCGGCATGGTCTTGGCCGTGGTGGCGATGTTTTCCACCGCGACCCCGGGCACGGCCAGGCCGATGATGGCCCCGGCCGTGGCCATGCGGTGGTCCTCGTAGCTGTGGAACAGCCCGCCGTGCAGCGGCGCGGGGTTGATGATGAGCCCGTCCTCCGTTTCGACGGCGTCCCCGCCCAGGGCGTTGATCTCCGCCACCAGGGCGGCGAGGCGGTCCGTTTCGTGGCCGCGCAGGTGGGCGATCCCGCGCAGGCGCGACGGGGTCGTTGCGAGCGCGCAGAGGGCCGCGACGGACGGGGCCAGCTCGCTGGTGTCGGACAGCTCGGCGCCGAGGATCTGCGGTCCGCCGGTGACGGTCAGCACGCCGTCCTCCAGCGTCACGGTGGCGCCAAGCTGCGGCAGGATCTGGCGCCACTTGTCGCCCACCTGTGTGGTGTTCAGCGGCCAGTCCGGGATGCGGACGGTGCCGCGCGTGGCCAGGGCCGCCGCCAGGAACGGGCCGGCGTTGGAAAGGTCCTGCTCGAGCAGCACGTCAAAGGCGGCGATGGGTCCGGGCGCCACGATCCAGTGGTTGGGTGTCGAGTCGTCCACGGCGACGCCCAGGGAGCGCAGCACCTCCACCGTCATGGCTATGTGGTCCACGCTGGGCACGGAGGTCCCGTTGTGTTCGAGGTGGATCCCGCCCTCGAAGCGGGCGGCGGCCAGCAGGATGGCGGAGACGAACTGGGACGAGCCGCCGGCGTCGACGGCAACATGGCCGCCCCGCACGGTGCCCGTGCCATGGACAGTGAACGGCATGAACCCGTCCGGGGCCCCCTCCACCCGGACACCGAGTCCCTCGAGGGCGGCGAGGACCGGCGCCATCGGCCGGACGCGGGCGGCGGGGTCGCCGTCGAAGGCCACGGTTCCGGAAAGCAGCGCGGCGACGGGGGGCACGAAGCGCATGACGGTCCCCGCCAGTCCGCAGTCCACCGCGGCGTCCACCGTGTGGCCCGCTGGAATCGGGGTGACCGCCAGGTCCGGCACGGATCCGGCGCCGGGGACCTCATCGATGCCGGCCCCCAGGGCGCGCAGGGCGCCTATCATGAGGTCGGAATCGCGGGACTGCAGCGGGGCACGCAGCCGGGACGCGCCGCCGGCCAGGGCGGCCAGGACAAGGTACCTGTTGGTCAGCGATTTGGAGGCCGGGATGGTGACGGTGGCGTCCAGGGGTGTTGCGGCAAACGGCGCGGGCCAAGGGGCGGCGGTCATGGGCGCTTATTGTCCCGTCACGTCGTGGGCAAGGGAACGGACGCCCTTGTCCGCGGCCTTCAGCTGCCGGCCGGTGCTCTTCTTGGAGGATTCAAGCAGCCGCTCGGCCCGCCAGACCAGGCCGGGCCGGCCGGCCGTGTCGACGCAGGCCAGCATCGCGCCGCCGAGGAGGCCGACATTTTTGGCCAGCTGGCTGCGGCGGTGTGCCTTGGCTTCCTTGGTGTCGGTGGTGGCGCTGCGATACTCCACCAATGTGGTCAGCCCCGCGGTGGCGGTCAGCAGCAGCGCCGCGGCCCGGGAAAATTTGCCGGTGGCCAGCAGGACGCCGGCGCCCACCTGGGCACCGGCAAGGGCGCGGGCCAGCGTCGTCTCGCTGGCGTCAATGGGGAGGGCTGCCGAGACGCGGCCCAGGACCGGCCCGAGCTGCCGGGCCGTGCGGTCCGCGTGCCGGAGGCTGTCCAGGCCGGAGAGGATGAAGGACGAGGCGAGCATGGGGCGGGCAAGTGCGCGAACGATGGTCAAGGGTGCCTCCTGGTGGTGTGCCATAAAGTTCCCGTTCCGTGGGGCGGGCCGCACGGCGGGTGTTCCTGCTTCCAACAAGTCTCGCACTTTGGCGGCGGGTTTGCGGAATATACCGCGCCGGGGCCGGGTTTGCATGGGTATGGACCGGAGGGGTCCGGCGTGGAGACCCTGGGCGAAAGGCGGCAATGCTGGCACTGACAGTAGACTCGTCTGTGATGAACATTTCCGAGCCTGAGCAAGCCAATGAGACCACTGCGTGGCGGGCGGTGACGGGCGAGAGCGCCGCCGCACCGGCGGCGAACACCGACGTGGCCACGGTGGATGTTGCCACCGAAAGCGTCGCCGCCCGCCGCGCCCGGTTTGAACGCGACGCCATGCAGTACGTCGACCAGCTGTATTCGGCGGCGATGCGCATGGCGCGCAACCCCAGCGACGCGGAGGACCTGGTCCAGGAGGCCTACACCAAGGCGTTCTCGGCGTTCCACCAGTACAAGCCCGGCACAAACCTCAAGGCGTGGCTCTACCGGATCCTGACCAACACCTACATCAACCTGTACCGCAAGCGCCAGCGCGAACCCCTCCAGTCCAACGCGGATTCGATCGAGGACTGGCAACTGGCCCGGGCTGAGTCGCACACCTCCCGCGGGCTGCGCTCGGCCGAGGCCGACGCACTGGACCACCTCCCGGACTCGGACGTCAAGGACGCCTTGCAGGCCATACCCGAGGAGTTCCGGCTCGCCGTCTATTTTGCGGACGTTGAAGGCTTTGCCTACAAGGAAATATCGGAAATCATGAACACCCCCATCGGCACCGTGATGTCACGCCTGCACCGGGGAAGGAAGCTGTTGCGGGACATGCTTTCGGAGTACGCAGTGGATCGCGGCTACCTCAAGGAAGCCGGGAATGAACTTAAGGAAACGGAGAACTGACCATGGGCGACTGCCAGAGCCTGGGTGATTGCGACGACAAACGGATTGCCCGGATTTACGAGTACCTCGACGGTGCGCTGTCACGCGAGGACCTCGTGGAGATCAAGGTGCACCTGGACGGGTGCACCGACTGCGCCCACGAGTACGACCTCGAGTGCGTGATCCGATCCGTGGTGAAGCGTTCCTGCAAGGAGGCCGCCCCGGAGACGCTCAAGAACGCCATCCTGGCCCGGCTGCATGAAGGCCGGCCCGCCGGGGTTTAGCCCCCTGCGGACTGGCCCCCGCCGGCACCGTCGCCCCCAGCCGGGCGCACCGGGATGGTGCTGTACTGGCTTGCCGGCCGGCCCGTCACCCGTCGGTGCAGCGATCCCGCGATCAGGTGGGCCTGCACCTTCGCCATCTCCGCCTTCCCGCCGCTGAACAGTTCGTCCACGGTGTTGGTCCAGAGCTGCAGCCACCGGTTGAAGTGGTCCAGCCCCAGCGGCGCCTTGGCGTGGACGTCAAAGTGGATGGCCAGGGCATTGCGGCTGTACAGGCCCGCCTTGAACAGCACCGTCTGCCAGAAGTCCGCCATGATGGGCATGTGCCGCACCAGGTCCATGTGCACCACGTCGGTGAAGATGGGGCCGATCAGCTCGTCGGCAAACGCCCGGCTGTAAAAGGTGCCCACCAGGTGCAGGATGTCGTCCCGGCCGGCGATGTCGCCCAACTCCGTGCCGCCTCCCGCCGACGGGCGGTAGGCTTCCAAGTCCGACGCCGTCCTTCCGGAGTTGACATGTGGGCGCACGGGACGCGGAGTGTCCACCGGCCCTACACCGCCACGCCGACGACGGTGAGGCTGCCCGCGACCGGCAAGGCAAGCGCCTTGGGCGCCTCCGACGTCACGTGGGCGATCTGCGTGGAGGTCCCGGCCCCCGCCTCAATCGAGTTGAGTGCCTTGACGACCAGCCGGCCAATGCCCGCGGTGAGGGGACGGCTCATGCCGGGGGCCCGGAATTTCAGCGGCGTTTCAAGGCAGGAAAGGGGGGCCCCCATGCCAGACCAGGCAAAGGGCAGCAGGGCAGGCAAGGCGGCAGCGGGCATGGCGGGCTTTCTCAATGCGGTGGACCATCAAGGGGGACGTCACCATCCTATCAATAAACACGGCTCTTTCCGGGCTTATTCACCAGGTGGGCGCTTGCGGGCCCCAACCGGTCCTGTTCTGCGCCGGGCCGGAGGCCGGACGGACGCCCCGCAGTGTCATGCGCACTGGCCGGGCCGGCCGTTGCGTCCAACGGTGCATCCCAGTCCCGGGCAACGCAAGGGCCCGCCCCACCGACTTGGTGGGGCGGACCCTTGTTTGGGTCTGTCAAGACTCAGGTGTTGGGACGCTTACCGTGGTTTGCGCCGCCATTCTTGCGGTCCCGACGCTTGCGTGAACGCTTTGACATAGCTGCCTCCAATCTTTCACAAAGATCCGAATAAGATCTGCCCTCAAGTCTCCCATAAACGGCACGTGCGAACCTAACCGGGAGTGGCGCGGACGTGGTCAGGACGCCTCGGGGAGGTCCAGCCACTGGTACCAGCCGCGGTGCAGCACCAGCCAGGCCATCAGGCCGTAGCCGGCCTGGCCCGGGGAGCCGGCGTTCGCGGCGAGGTCGTTGCGCCACTGCTCATGGTTTTGCAGGGGTGAGAACGTGTCCACATAGTGGTGCTTGCGGCGCGTGGTGACGTCGGCGAAGGCCGTGTTCAGCTCCGCGAGCTTGCGGTTGAGGGCCGGGTCCAGCGATGGCGGCGGGCCCACCACGAACACCGGGATGTTCAGCTGGGTGGCGCCGTCGAGGATGTTGGCCAGGTTCAGCCGGCTGCGTGCCGTGGTCAGCCCGTACTCGATGTCGCGCCCGGAAAGGCCAATGACGAGCCGGTTTTCGTGGAAGTCGTCAAAGCGCCGGCCCGCCTCCTGCAGCCACCGGCCGGCCAGCGCCTCGGTGCCCTCACCCGGAGTGGCCAGCACAAACGGTGCCACCGACACGTCCTCCCCGGGTGTCCGTGCCAGGACGCGGCCCAGCCAGCCCAGCGCCCGCGGATCGCCGACGCCGGCCACCAGTTCGTCCCCCACGGCCACAATTCGCAGCTCCCGCTTATCCACGGTGTCCCTTTCGTTTTTCACATCAAATGAAGGATGCCCGGCCTGTCGGGCAGACCGGGCATCCACAACGCCTTAGTTTCGTTCGAACGCTTGCTTGACCAGCAGCGTCTGCTCGACGGCGTGGATTTTTGCCGAACCGGTGGACGTGGCCGCCGACGCGCGGCGCGAGACCAGGCCCAGCCGCCTCTCCAGCCGCGGCGCCAGGTTCAGGGCCATGAAGGGCCACGGCCCCTGGTTGGCCGGCTCGTCCTGTGCCCAGACGACGTCCGCGTTCGGGTACTTGGCAAGTTCCGCCTTGATCTCCGCCTCGGGCAGCGGGTAGAGCTGCTCCACGCGCAGGATGGCGGTCTTCGTGTCGCCGGCCTTCTCGCGCGCCGAGAGGAGGTCGTAGTACAGGCGGCCGGAGACCAGCAGGACGCGGTCGACGGCGTTGGCATCCAGGGCGGCATGCTCGCCGATGACGGGGCGGAAGCCGCCCGTGGTGAAGTCCTCCACGGCCGAGGCAGCGGCCTTCAGGCGCAGCAGCTGCTTGGGGGTGAAGATGATCAACGGCTTGCGCGGGCGGCTGTAGGCCTGGCGGCGCAGCAGGTGGAAGTGCGACGCCGGCGTGGTCGGGTTGGCCACCACCATGTTTTCCTCGGCGCACATCTGCAGGTAGCGCTCGATCCGGGCCGAGGAGTGGTCCGGTCCCTGGCCCTCGTAGCCGTGCGGGAGCATGAGCACCAGCGAGGACCGCTGGCCCCATTTCTGCTCGGCGGAGGAGATGAACTCGTCCATGATGGTCTGGGCGCCGTTGGCGAAGTCGCCAAACTGGGCCTCCCAGATAACCAGGGCGTCGGGGCGTTCCACCGAGTAGCCGTATTCAAAGCCCATGGCCGCGAATTCGCTCAGGAGCGAATCGTAGATCCACAGCTTGGCCTGGTCTTCACTGAGGCCGGCGATGGGGGTCCATACATTGCCGTTCGCACGGTCGTGGAAGACGGCGTGGCGCTGCACAAAGGTGCCGCGGCGGGTGTCCTGGCCGGCCATGCGGATCGGCACGCCTTCAACGAGCAGCGAGCCAAACGCGGCGAGTTCGCCAAAGCCCCAGTCAATGCCGCCTTCGCGGGACATGGTTTCGCGCTTTTCCAATAGCGACTTCAGCTTCTGGTGGACGGTGAAGCCCTCCGGGATTGCGGTGTGGATGGCGCCGATGCGCGCCAGCAAGTCCGCGCTGATCGCCGTGTTCTTGGGATCGTTCACGCCGGCGTCGGCCTGCTGGGCGATGGGGCGCTCCAGGTCGGAGACGGCGTGCGTGTCCTTGGTGATGATTGGAATGGGCGAGGTCTGCGCCGCGTGGGTTTCGGCAAAGACGCGCTCCAGCCGCTCCTGATAGTCGCGGAGCAGCTGCGAGGCCTCGTCCTCGGTGATGTCGCCGCGGCCGATCAGGGCCTCGGTGTAGAGGCGGCGCACGGAACGCTTGGCCTCGATGAGGTTGTACATGAGGGGCTGCGTCATCGAGGGGTCGTCGCCCTCGTTGTGGCCGCGGCGGCGGTAGCAGACCATGTCGATGACAACGTCCTTGCGGAAGCGCTGCTGGAACTGGTATGCGAGCTCCGCGACCCGGACCACCGCTTCGGGGTCGTCCCCGTTGACATGGAAGATGGGGGCCTGGATCATCTTGGCCACGTCCGTGGAGTACACGGAGGAGCGCGAGGAGGACGGCGCCGTCGTGAAGCCCACCTGGTTGTTGACCACCACGTGGATGGTGCCGCCCGTGCGGTAGCCGCGCAGCTGGGAGAGGTTCAGCGTCTCCGCCACCACGCCCTGGCCGGCGAACGCCGCATCGCCGTGGACCATGATGGGCAGCACGGGGAAGTTCTCGCCCTGGTCCAGGCGGTCCTGCTTGGCGCGGACAATGCCCTCGAGCACCGAGTCCACGGCTTCCAGGTGGGACGGGTTGGCGGCCAGGTACACCTTGGTCTCGTTGCCGGCGTCGGAGGTGAACGTGCCCTCGGTGCCGAGGTGGTACTTCACGTCCCCGGATCCCTGCACGCTGCGGGAGTCAATGGTGCCCTCAAATTCGCGGAAGACCTGCGCGTACGTCTTGCCGGCGATGTTGGTCAGCACGTTCAGGCGCCCGCGGTGGGCCATGCCGATGGCGACCTCGTCCAGGCCGTCGTCCGCGGCGTCGGAAATGATGGAGTCCAGCAGCGGAATCAGGGACTCGCCGCCCTCCAGGGAGAATCGCTTCTGGCCCACAAACTTCGTCTGCAGGAACGTCTCAAACGCCTCCGCGGAGTTCAGCTTGGACACGATGCGCAGCTGCTCTTCGCGGCTCGGCTTGGAGTAAGGGTGCTCCAGCTCGTTCTGGAACCATTCGCGCTGCTCGGGTTCCTGGATGTGCATGTATTCCACACCCGTGGTGCGGCAGTAGGCGTCGCGGAGCACGCCGAGGATGTCGCGCAGCGGCAGCTTCGCCTTGCCGCCGAAGCCGCCCGTGGGCCATTCGCGGTCCAGGTCCCACAGCGTCAGGCCGTAAGTGAGCACGTCCAGGTCGGGGTGCTTGCGCTGGCGGTATTCCAGCGGATCGGTGTCCGCCATGAGGTGCCCGCGCACGCGGTAGGAGTGGATCAGCTGCTGGATCCGTGCCACCTTGTTGATCTCGTCGGCCGGGTCGACCTGGAGGTCCAGGCTCCAGCGGATGGGCTCGTAGGGGATGCGCAGGGACTCGAAGATGTCGTCGTAGAAGTTCTCGGCACCGAGCAGCAGCTGGTGGATCTTCTTGAGGAACTCGCCGGAGCCCGCGCCCTGGATGACGCGGTGGTCATAGGTGGACGTCAGGGTCAGGATCTTGGAGACGGCGTTCTGCGCGATGATCTTGGCGCTGGCACCCTGGAACTCGGCCGGGTAGTCCAGGGAACCGACGCCGATGATGGCGGCCTGGCCCTTGGAGAGGCGGGGTACGGAGTGCACGGTGCCGATGCCGCCGGGGTTGGTCAGCGAGACGGTCGTGCCGGCGTGGTCGTCGGCGGTGAGCTTGCCGGCGCGGGCGCGCTTGATCAGGTCCTCGTAGGTGTGCCAGAACTCGGCAAAGCTGAGGGTCTCGGCCTTCTTGATGTTGGGCACCATGAGCAGGCGGGTGCCGTCCGGCTTGGGCATGTCGATGGCGATGCCGAAGTTCACGTGCGGGGGCTGGACGGCCACGGGCTTGCCGTCCACCACGTCGTAGTAGACGTTCATGGAGGGGAACTGGCTCAGCGCCCGGATGACGGCGTAGCCGATCAGGTGGGTGAAGGAAACTTTGCCGCCGCGGGCACGGGCAAGGTTGGAGTTGATGACCAGGCGGTTGTCAATGAGCAGCTTGGCCGGGATGGCGCGCACGCTCGTGGCGGTGGGCACCTCCAGGCTGGTGATCATGTTCGTGGCGATGGCCTTGGCCGGTCCGCGCAGCACGGTGTTGACGGCCTCCTCGGGAACCGAGGTGTCCCTGGCGGTCTTGGGCAGCTGGGCCGGGATGGGCGTGGTGCCGGTGCGGGCGGCGTCCTTGGCCGGTGCGGGCGGGCGCGGTGCGGCCGGGGCCTTGGCGGGCGCCGCGGGTGCCGCGGCTGCGGCGGGCGCGGCGGCGGGTGCCGCGGCTGCGGCGGGCGCGGCGGCGGGTGCCGCGGCTGCGGCGGGCGCGGCGGCGGGTGCCGGCGTCGTGCTCGCAACGGGCGCCGCCGGGGCAGGGACCCGCGCCGGCACTACGGGGATCTGCGCCGTGATAGGGGCGGAATTGGGGGCGGCGTGGCGTCCGTTCGTGGCGGATTCGTCGGCGTCGAAGGATTCGAAGAGCGGCCACCACTTTGTGTCCACAGAGTTCTTGTCCGCCTGGTACCGCTCGTATAGCTCATCGACGAGCCACTCGTTTCCGCCAAATTCCTCGGGTAGACGGTGGATGGATTGCTCTGGCACGTGTGATACGCCTCTTCCATGAGTTCTGATTGCCCGCTGCGCAAGGCCGCACAGCCCGGATCCACCCGTCGGAACGGGTGCAAACGGTAAAAAACCGCAGGACCTATTTGATCGATGGACGGGTTTCTTCAAACCCTTGCCGCCTGTAAGTCTAATGATCAAATCTGGGTGCAGGCCAATCCGGGCGGCGGCGCGTCCCGTCCGGGATGTGATTTTCGAGACGTTTCGGCGGACGGCGTATTTTTTAGGTGGCTAGACTGCTCGGTGGCGGCCGGGTCCGGATCCGGTGCAGCCGTGTCGGCCGACCCTTTTCATTCACTCACTTTGGGAGTGCACGTGCGATTTCTCACCCAGCCCACCACCGACCTGACCTATTCGGACGTTTTCCTGGTCCCGTCGCGGTCCACCGTCACGTCCCGGCTGGATGTGGACCTCTCCAGCGGCGACGGCACAGGGACCAGCATTCCGCTGGTCGCGTCCAACATGACGGCCGTGTCCGGCAAGCGCATGGCGGAGACCATGGCGCGCCGCGGCGGCCTGGCGGTCCTGCCCCAGGACATTCCCCTGGAGGTCCTGGGCGCCGTCACGGAGTGGGTGAAAATGCGCGACACGCTCTTTGAAACCCCCCTCATCATGGCGCCGACAGACATTGTGGTGGACGCTGTGCACCTGCTGCCCAAGCGGGCGCACAACGCCGTGGTGGTGGTGGACAACGGCGCCTTTGCCGGCGTGGTGCGCGGTGCCGACTGCGAGGGCGTGGACAGGTTTGCCTCGCTGGCCTCCATCATGCGCAGCAATGTCCTCACGCTCGACGCCGCCCCCTTTGACGGCATCCGCGCCCGTGCCGATGCGGGAACGCTCTCCGCGGCCGAGGCCAGGGCGGCCACGGACACGGCCCTGCGGGAGGCCTTCGCCGTCCTGGACGCGGCCGGGGCGGACTTCGCGCCCGTGTTGCGGGCCGGCGTCGTGGTTGGCGCCCTGACCCGAACGGGGGCCCTGCGCTCCACCATCTACCAGCCCGCCGTCGACGCGGCCGGGCGGCTGCGCATCGGCGTGGCCGTGGGCATCAACGGCGACGTGGCCGGAAAGGCCCGGGCCCTGCTGGATTATGGCGTGGACGCGCTGGTGGTGGACACGGCGCACGGGCACCAGGAAAAAATGTTTGCCGCCCTCAGGTCGGTGCGGTCCCTGCAGCCGCCGGTGCCCGTGGCGGCCGGCAATGTGGTCAGCGCGGACGGCGTGCGCGACCTGGCGGCCGCCGGCGCCGACATCATCAAGGTGGGGGTTGGGCCGGGTGCCATGTGCACCACCCGCATGATGACAGCCGTGGGCCGGCCCCAGTTCTCGGCCGTATTGGAATGCGCGACGGCGGCTGCCGAGCTGGGTGCCCACGTGTGGGCCGACGGGGGCGTGCGGTACCCGCGCGACGTGGCCCTCGCCCTGGCGGCCGGTGCCAGCCAGGTCATGATCGGGTCCTGGTTTGCCGGCACACATGAAAGCCCGGGGGATCTGCAGGTCGACGCCGGCGGGCGCCGCTACAAGGAAAGCTTTGGCATGGCGTCGGCCCGGGCCGTGCAAAACCGGACCTCCGGCGACCAGGCCTTTGAACGGGCCCGCAAGGGATTGTTCGAGGAGGGCATCTCGACCTCCAAGATGTTCCTGGACCCGGCCCGCCCCGGCGTGGAGGACCTGCTGGACATGATCACGGCAGGCCTGCGCAGCTCCTTCACCTACGCCGGCGCGGCCTCCCTGGCGGAGTTCCGTGAGCGCGCCGTGGTGGGCGTCCAGTCCGCGGCCGGCTACGAGGAGGGCCGCCCGCTCCCGCAAAGCTGGTAACTTCGCGGCCGGGGGCCAGACCGACGTTTTTCCGTCCGGCTGTCCACCCTACTTCACGCCGCCGGCCGTCAGGCCGCCCACCAGGTAGCGCTGGAAGATGAAGTACAGGATCACCACGGGCGCGGCGCAGACCAGGGCGGCGGCCATCATCTGGCTGTAGACCGGAATCGCGCCACCTTCCTGGCTGGCGCTGAACACCTGCAGCACAATGGCTGCCGTCGCTGTGTCCGGCTTTGTGAAGATTGAGGCAAACAGGACGTCGTTCCAGCCCAGGAGGAAGGCGAAGATTCCGGAGACCACAATGCCCGGCCAGCTCAGCGGCACAATGATCCGGAACAGGATGCCAAGGTTGGAGGCGCCGTCAATGCGGGCCGCCTCCTCCAGTTCGCGGGGGAGGCCGCGCAGGTAGGTCACCATGACCCATGTCGAGAACGGCAGGGCAAACGTCAGGTAGGCGATGAACAATCCCCACAATGTCCCGATGATCGTGATCCCCAGCCAGGCGCCGATCGAGGCGAACAGGACGAACACGGGCAGCAGCATGAGGGTTCCCGGAATGCTTTGCAGGCCCAGGAGCCCCCGCAACACGGTCAGCCTGCCAACGAAGGTAAAGCGGACCAGCACGTAGGCGGTCCCGACGGCAATAACGGCGGACACCACTGCAACGGAACCTGCAACCACCAGGCTGTTGATGATGCCTTTGCCCAGGCCCACGCTCCCCCAAATCTTGGAGTAGCTGTCAAGGGAAAATTGGCTGGGCCAGAATTCGCCGCTCGCCACGCCCGTGTCCGTGTTCAGCGACGCCAGGAAAATATAGGCAATGGGCACCAGCACCAGGATGCACAGCAACGTTGTCAGCACGGCAATCAACCAAGTCGGCATCAGCCGGGTGACCTGTGCGCTGCGGCCGTTGCGCGCAGCCTTGTTCGTGGTGCGCCCAGCCGGGGTGCGCGGGCGGGTCAGGGTGCTCATTTCTTGCCTCCGTCGTCGGACACGTCGAGCTTCACGGCCCGCAGGTAGATGAACAGCGGTATGGCGATGAGGATCAGGGAGACCACTGCCATTGCCGCGCTCAAGCCGAAGCGGAAGCTTTGGAAGCTCGTCACATAGACCAGGATGGGCAGGACATTGACATCTGCGGGCGCCGGCGCCCCGAACAGCACGAACGGCAGGGTGAAGTTGTTGATGTGGTTGAGGGTTCCGAGCAGGAATGCCAGCGACACGGGACCCTTGAGGTACGGGAAGATGACCTCGCGCAGCTTGCGCCACCAGAGGGCGCCGTCAATCGCGGCTGCCTCGTGGACCTCGTGGTCCACCGATTGGAGGCCAGCCAGCGCCAGCAGGTAGACGAACGGCCAGGCAGCCCAAATTTCAACAAACACCAGCGTCCAGTAGGACAAGGGCCCGTTGAGCCACAGCCCCGGGTCGATGCCGACGTTGTGCAGGACGCCGTTGACGATCCCGTCCGGCTGAAGCATGGTGCGCCATACAGTGGCGACCACGAACGACGGCAGGACGTAGGGGATGAGGAATACTGCCCGGACGACGGCGCGTCCCCGGTAGGGGTTCTGCGTCACCACGGCCGCGGCCACGCCCAACGGCACCGTCACGACGGTGGAGATGACGGCAAAGGACACACTGATCCAGATGGAGCGCAGGAGATCCGTCTTGGTGATGGCCTCGACAAAATTCTCGATGCCGATGAACGGGGTGGCCAGCCACTTGCGCAGCGTGTATTGGTCCAGGTCGATGACCGACATGTAGACCGCCAGCACCAACGGGATGAGAATGATGACGGTGATGAGGATGCCGCCCGGCGCCAGCAGCCACAGGGGCCGGTCGCGCTCGGTGACGCCCTTGCGTTTCTTGCCATGGGGGGCCTTCTGCTGCCCTGCGGGGCGGGAGAGCTCGTCCCGCAGGGTGTCCCCGGCGATTTCACTAGACATGGTGGGTAACTTTCAGCAGCGCTCTACTTGGCCCGGTCCAGGGCAGCCTGCGCCTTGGATTGGGCGTCCTTGAGCCGCCCGGCCAGGCTTGCTTCGCTGACGGAGCCGGAGGACAGGTCGGGGATGGTCTGGACGGCAACGTTCGTCAGGGCCAGCTGGACATCGCCCCACGCGCCGCTGAACGGCGTCGCCACGGACTTGGACGCGGCGTCAAGTGCCGGGGCCACGAGCGGATCCGACTGGAGGGCCTTCGCCGCCTCGACGTTGGTGGGGATCTCGCCAAAGATCTTGTAGTAGTTTGCCTGGGCCGCAGTGTCCGTGATCATCTTGATGAACGCAAACGCCAGGTCCTTGTTGGGTGAGTAGTCCGCCACCACCAGGTTGTCGCCCGAGAGGATGCTGGCGGCCGCGACTCCGCCGGAGGGTCGGGCGGTCTGGCCCGGGGGCACCATGGGCAGCAGCGCGTACTTGTACTTGCCCTTGACGGCTGACTTGTCGAGCGTGGGAATGCTCAGCGGGGAAGTCATGGGGAAGTAGCCGGCCTTGCCCGCGGCGAAAGCGGCCAGCGCCTGGGCATTCCCCCAGCCAACGGCAGCGGGGTCGACGGACTTGTCCTTTGTCATCCAGCCAAAGTAGGCCTCATAAGCCGCGAGGACCGTGGGGTCGTCAATGCGGACCTTCTTGCCGTCAATGATGGGGTTGCCGCCCTGAATGGACATGCCCCAGATGAACTTCCAGGGGTCGAAGTTGTCCTTGTAGGCAATGGCCAGGCCGTACTGCCCCGCCTTCGTCATTTTCTTGCCATGGTCGGCAAATTCATCCCAGGTGGTGGCGGGTTTTTCGATGCCGGCGGCCTTGAGCAGTTCCGTGTTGTAAGCCATGACAAACGGGCGGCTGACGAAGGGGATGCCGATCTGGTTGTTGGCGTCCGGGCCCGAGATGCCCAGCGTGGCAGGAACAAACTTGTCCTTGCCGCCCACCTGGTTCCACTCGGCGTCCCCCAGCTTGACGAAGGCGCCGGTGGAGTAGGCGGTGGGGGTGAACGTGGTTCCGAGTCCGTAGACGTCCGGACCGGTGCCCGAGACCACGGAGGTCTGGATCCGCGTCATCTCGTCATTGGCGGTGGGGTAGGTTTCCCACTGGATGCCGGCGCCGGTGAGCGTCTTGAAATCGGCCGCGGTCTGGGCAAACCATGCCTTCTGCTCGTCGGGATACTGAGGCTTGGTGCTGACCAGGACGGTCAGGGTCTTGCCCGTGCCGTCCACCTTTCCGGTGCCTGACCCAGAAGACTTGGGTGAGCCGCCGCAGGCCGCCAGTGCCAGGGACAGGGCCCCGACCCCGCCTACCCCTGCGATAAAGTTTCTACGAGTGATTTCCATCTGGATCCTCCTTGAACAATGAAATGACTCCGTGTGAGCTGCGTCATAGAGTGCCGCTGATGATCAGACTCTATAGACTTGGCAATACAGATGCAATCAGTTGCCAAAAAATTGCCAAACCAATCCACGGCCACGGTTTGACTGACGAAATTGGTCTTTTTGGCCAGCAAAGCCAAGAGTTGGCCTGCAACCGGGCGCACCGACAGGAAAGGTATTTCGATGGATCCCAGGGAGGGCGCGGGCAGGGCAACCCTCCGCGACGTTGCCAAGGCTGCGGGGGTGGCGACGTCAACTGTTTCCCGGGTGCTGTCCGATCCCGGCCGCATCAGCCCCAAGACGGCAGCGGCGGTCATGGATGCCGTGCGGAAACTCGGCTACGAGGCCAGGCCCCATGGCCCGGCCGGCCTGGCGGGAAAGCCGAGGGCCGTGGCGCTGTTGGTCCCGGACATCACCAACCCGTTTTACTTTGACATCATCCACGGCACCCAGGAGCAGCTTAAGGCGGCAGGCTACATCCAGCTCCTGGTTGACACGGAGGAATCGGCGGACGTGGAGGAATCGTCGCTGAACAGCATGCTCTCATCCTCACGGGGGGTCATCCTGGCCGCATCCAGGCTGTCGACGGATGCGTTGGCCAGGGCTGCCAGGGACATACCCCTTGTTGCACTTAACCGGAACGACGCCGGCGTTCCCGCCGTCCTGATCGACCCCAGCTACGGCATTCACCAGGCATTCCAGCACCTGGTTTCCCTGGACCACAGGCGCGTTGCCTACATTTCCGGGCCCGCGCAATCGTGGTCCAGCCAATGGCGCTGGCAGGTTTTTGAGGAAGCGGCGAGGAACTACGGCATTGAGGCTGTCCGCCTGGGACCGTACGCGCCGAAACAGACGTCTGGTGCGGCGGCCGCGGACGCCTTGCTCACCAGTAGGGCATCAGCCTGCCTGGCATTCAACGACCTGCTTGCCATTGGCATGCTGGCGCGCCTGCGAACCCGGGGCGTCACGGTGCCCGCGGACGTGAGCATCATTGGCTGTGACGACATTTTCGGCGCAGATTTTTGCAACCCGCCGCTTACCACCATCACCGCACCCATTGAACAGGCGGCGCGTGTAGCCACCAGCATGCTGTTGAACCGGCTCGACGGTGGATCCCTGGCGACGCGCCAGATTGCCCAGCTCCCCACCCACCTGACCGTGCGCGAATCGACCGGAATGGCGGCCGCGGACCGCTGAACCCTTGCCATCCGGACGGAGGGTGCACCATCGAACAAAACGTCAGCGGTCCAGACGCGGGGACCCGGCGGGCGCGGTGCCTGTTGACCCTCGGACGGTCAGGTAGGTGGGGAGCACCTCCTGGTTGCGCTGGAGTAAGCCGACGCCGGGGGATATTTGACTCAGCAACATGGTGACGGCAACCCGGCCGGCCTGTTCGATGGGCGCCGTGACTGTGGTCAGCGGCGGGCTGCAAAAGTCGGCCCCAAAAATGTCATCGCACCCCACGATGCTCAAGTCCTCGGGCACCTGCACGCCACGCTCATGCAGGCGCTGCAACATGCCGATGGCCATCAGATCATTGAAGGCGATGCCGGCCGTGGCACCGGAATGGACGAGCGCGTCGGCGGCCGCTGCGCCGGAGTAGGTGCGCGGTGCAAATGGACCCAGCCTAACCACGTCGACGTCGCGCTCCCGGCCCGCTGTCGACAGCGCCGCCCACCTCCGCATGTTGGAACTGGACGACTCGGGTCCGCCCAGGTAGGCGATGCGTGAATGGCCCAGGGAGATCAGGTGGTCCAGCGCCTGGTTGGTGGCCGTGGGCGTGTCCAGGATGACCGACGGCACACCGGCCATGTCCCGGTTGATGGTGACGAGGGGCATCCTTCCGCTGGCGGCGACCAGGGCGGCGTCCGAGAGTTGGGAGGCGGTCAGGATGACGCCGTCGGCCGTCCGGCGCATCTGTTCGAGCGTGTTGGCCTCAACTTCCTCCGACTCTTCCGTGTCCACCAGCAGTTGTGTGTAGCCCGCCGCCTTGAGCTGGAGCTGGGTGCCCCGGATGATGTCAAAGTAGAACGGGTTGGTGATGTCTGCCACCAGCACTGCCACGGTCCTGGTACGGCCCGAGCTCAGCGCCTTTGCCTGGGCATTGGGAATGTAGTTGAGCTCCGAGGCGGCCGCCTCGATGCGGGCCCGGGTGCGGTAATTCACCCGGCCCGGGGTGGTCAGGGCGCGGGAGACCGTCGAGGCCGTAACCCCGCAAAGTGCCGCTACGTCACGGATCGTCGCAGGACGCCGGGGCGTGGCGTCGGCCGGGCTGTCGCTCATGGAAGGCACGTCCTCGTGGAGAATGGATGGGTGGTGCGGGATCCCAGGCCGGGCGGTGCCGTCCCGGCAAGAGGTCGCGGGTGTGATGGACGGCACTGTCCGCAGGCTCCAGAATACGTGGGGAAGCAATTTTTGGCAATCGGTTGTCATTGGCTTGCTTCGGGGTTAGGCTACTTGGGAAGAGACTTGTGAAGTGAGTCACCGGGGGGGCCGGCCAACGCCGGTGGCCCAGGTGCAGGACGCCTAAAGTGGAGGCCCCAATGTCCAATGCCCCAAACCCCAGCTGGACCCTTTCCGGGTTTGGCGACGAAGTCGATCCGGATCCAAAAATTCAAGCCGCCGTGCTTCTCGCCCTCGGCGCCTCCCACATCGAGGTGCGCAGCGCCTGGGGGACCAACGTGGTGGACCTGGATGACACCCAGGTGGCTGAGCTCAAATCCATCCTCGACGGCGCCGGCCTGAAGGTTTCCGCCGTGGCGAGCCCCATCGGCAAAGTGGATGTGGGCCTGCCCGCCGAGCACGAGGTAACACGCCTGCGCCGCATTATCGAGGTGGCCAATGCCCTCGGCACCAGGTACATTCGCCTGTTTTCCTTCTTCCGTGCCGAAAACCAGACGCCTGAGGGGATCCGCGACGCCGTCATGGAGCGTATGCGGCTGCTGGCAGCGGAAGCCGAACAGGCCGGCGTCGTCCTGATCCATGAAAACGAGAAGGATATTTACGGGGACACCCCCGAGCGGGTCCTGGACATCCTGGAAACCGTCAACTCCCCGGCCCTGAAGGCCGCCTGGGACAATGCCAACTTCGTCCAGGTTGGCGTCAAGCCCTACACGGACGCCTACGCCATGCTCCGGCCCCACCTGGTGTACCTGCAGGTCAAGGACGCCATCGCGGCGACCGGCGAAGTTGTTCCGACGGGGCAGGGCGACGGTGAGCTGATGGAGACGCTGACGGCCCTCAGCCGGGACGGCTACGCCGGCTTTGCCTCGCTGGAGCCACACCTGGCCGCCCAGCACGAACTCGGCGGCTATTCCGGGCCGGCGGCCTTCGGCGTGGCGGCCCGCGCCTTCCGCTCCGCCACGGACGCCATCGGCGTTACGCTCGCCTGAGCGGCAACACCTTACGCGGACCGTCAGCAGGCGGACCCAACGACAGACTACAAGGAGCCAGCATGCCCAGAGTTGCCGTCATTGGATGCGGGGACGTCGCCACGGTCCACTTCGAGGCCCTGGCAGCCGTCCCGGGCGCCGAACTGGTGGCCGTGTGCGACACGGACCCGGGCCGGCGCGCCGCGGCCGAACAGGCCCACGGCGTCCCTGGCCACAGCGATTACGCCACCATGCTCGAAACGGTGCGCCCCGACGTCGTGCATGTCTGCACGCCGCACAACCAGCACGCGGACCCTGCCATCACGGCGCTGCAGCGAGGCATCAACGTGATCTGCGAGAAGCCTCTCGCCAGCACCATGGACGACGGCGAACGGCTGGCTGCCGCTGCGGCCGCCAGCACCGCGCGGATCGGCATCTGCTTCCAGAACCGCTACAACGCGGCCGTCCAGGCGATGCAGGGGCGGCTCGCCAGTGGCGAATTCGGCGCCGTCCTGGGCGGATCCGCGACCGTGATGTGGCACCGGGATGCTGCCTACTACGCCAGCAGGCCGTGGCGCGGCACCTGGGCGGGCGGCGGAGGCGGCCTGCTCATGAACCAGGCCATCCACACGCTGGACCTGCTGCAGTGGATGATGGGCGAGGTCACTGGGGTCTCCGGCCACGCCGCCACCCGCGCCCTGGGCGGCGTCATCGACGTTGAGGATACGGCCGAGCTCGCCCTCACCCACGGCAACGGCATGCGCAGCGTCTTCTACGCGACGCTGGCGAACACCGCCAATGCCCCCATCACGGTGGACATCGTCGCGGAAAAGGCCACCCTGCACCTGCGCGGGGACCTGACCATCACGCACGGGGACGGACGCGAGGAGGTCGTTCAGGAGCGCCGGGCCGACTCCGGCGGCAGGGACTACTGGGGCGTCTCCCACCAGCTGTACATCGCCGACTTCTACGCGCAGCTGGGCCAGGAAGGTCCGTTTTGGATCAACCCGGCCGAGGCCCTGAAGACGCTGCGCATCATCAAGGCCGTCTACGCCCAGAGCTACCCGGACAAACTCGCCGCGATTTCCTAGGCCTGCCCTTATCCAAAAAAAATTCAGCACTCGAAAGGAACATCGTGGCAAAAATCGGTGTACAGGCAATGATGCTCAAGGACAGCTTTGCGGACGTGGGGGCGTTTGAGACGCTCCGCAAGGTCAGCGCCCTGGGGTACAACGCTGTCGAAATTTCACAGGTCCCCATGGACGAAAAAAACGTCGCCGAACTCGAGAAGGCCCAGGCGGAACTGGGCATGGACGTGGCGTCGCTGTCGGTCATGGTGGAAAAGCCCGTGGGCCGGCCGGGGGAGTCCCTCAAGGACGACTTCGAGAAGATCGTCGCGGATGCCAAGCGCCTTGACGCCAAGCTGCTGCGGATCGGCATGCTGCCCTTCGCGGCCATGAAGTCCCTTGCTGCCGTCATCGACTTTGCGAAGGAGGCCAACGACTATGCCGAGCGCCTCGGGGAAGAGGGCATCAGCCTCTACTACCACAACCACCACATCGAATTCGCCAAGTTCGGCGGCAAGTACATGCTGGACATCATCAACGAGAACTCCCCGGCCATGGGCCTGGAAATCGACGTCCACTGGGTGCAGCGCGGCGGCCTGGACCCGGTGCGCACCCTCGAGAAGTACTCCGGCAGCACCGCCATGGTGCACCTGAAGGACTACCGGATCGGCGTGCTTCCGGAATCGGCCTTCGGCCTGCTCGACGCCGGCGACGTCGGAGGCTTCATGGCCGAGTTCAAGAACGTGGTCCAATTCGCCGAGGTGGGGGAGGGAAACCTTGACTTCCCGTCCATCGTTCCCGCGGCCCAGGCTGCGGGCGCGCGGTACCTGCTGGTCGAGCAGGACGAACTGTACGGGCGCACCGTCTGGGACGCGCTGGAAATCTCGCACCGCAACCTCACGTCCATGGGCTTCGGCAACCTCTTCTGACACTTTGATCCCGCGCACCGGCCGGGGAGTGAAATCACCACATACTGAATTTCAGCAACGAAAAGGACAATGCAAAGTGAGCACGAAAGTACGCCTGGGCATCATCGGCCTGGGCCAGCAGGGCGGCGCCTACGCCAAGTTCATCACCGACGGCCTGGTGCCCAACATGGTGATCGGCGCCATCACCGATACCGACCCGGCCAAGCGGCAGCTCGCCGCCGAGACCTACCCCGGCGTCGCCGTCTACGACGACTACGTGGCGATGCTGGACAGCGGCGACGTTGACGCCGTCGTCACCTGCGTCCCGCACTACCAGCACCCGGAAATCGGCATCGCGGCGCTGGGCAGGAACATCCACGCCCTGGTGGAGAAGCCTGCCGGCGTCTACACCAAGCAGGTCAGGGAACTCAATGAGTTTGCCGCGAGCAAGCCGGAGCTGTCCTTCGCCATCATGTTCAACCAGCGCAACAACCCGCTGTACCAGCGCCTGAAGGAAATTGTCGACGCCGGCGAAATCGGCAGCATCCTGCGCACCAACTGGATCATCACCACCTGGTGGCGTCCG
The DNA here is from genome assembly GCF_013376105.1 of Arthrobacter wenxiniae. GTDB lineage: Bacteria > Actinomycetota > Actinomycetes > Actinomycetales > Micrococcaceae > Specibacter > Specibacter wenxiniae. Next base: position 212,082 of record NZ_JAAMFM010000003.1, on the reverse strand, counting down.
CAGGGCTACTACAACTCCAGTGAATGGCGCGCCACCTGGGGCGGCGAGGGCGGCGGCGTGCTGGTCAACCAGGCGCCACACCAGCTGGACCTGTGGCAGTGGATATGCGGCGTGCCGAAGTCCGTCTTCGCGAAGGTCTCCTACGGCTTCCGCCGCGACATCGCCGTGGAGGACGAGGTCACCGCCGTCGTGGACTACGGCAACGGCGCCACCGGCACCTTCGTCACGGCAACCCACGACATGGTGGGCACGGACCGCTTCGAGATCCTCGGCGATGCCGGCAAGATCGTGGTCGAGGGCAGCAGGACCGCCACCGTCACGCGCCTGAAGCAGAAGGAACGCGACATCAGCCAAAACATGGGCATGGACGACGTCCGCAGGCTCTTCATGGGCCAGCTGAACATGGACGACTACCTCACCACCGAGACCGTTGAATTTGACTCCGTTTGGGGCGGCCAGCATGCCGGCGTCCTGCAGAACTTCGCCGCCAACATCCTGGACGGCACGCCGCTGCTCGCCCCGGGCTCGGACGGCATCAACGGCGTCCGCCTGGCCAACGCCATCCACCTCTCCAGCTGGAAGGGCGCGGAAGTGGGCCTGGACTTTGACGAGGACGAGTTCCTGGCGCTGCTGAACGAACACATCCGCGGGGAAGGCAGGTACCCGGAAAGGGCTTAGCGGCGAGGCAGCCCCCGGCCGTGGTTTCCGTGGTGCGGGCGCGCCGTGCGTTAAGCTGGCAACTGGCAAGCAATTGGCAAGGAGTCCGGCGTGACTGACACCAGCAAAGCGGGCGGCGAAGCAGGTCGGCGGACTGCTGCCCACCCCCGAACGCCCAAGGCGCCCCCGACCATCTATGACATAGCGGTCCTGGCCGGCGTCAACCCGTCAACGGTTTCGCGTGCGCTCAGCAAGCCCGGGCGGGTCAGCGCCAAGACCGCGCAGAAGATCATGGAAGCGGCGGAGGAACTCAACTATCAAGTCAACGTCTTTGCCCGCGCACTGCCCACCGGGCGGACCCAGACCATCGGCCTGATCGTCTCCGACATCACCAACCCGGCCTACTTTGAAGTGATCCGCGGTGCGGAAACCGCCGCCTCGGCGCATGGCTACACGCTGATGCTTGCGGAATCCGCCGAGTCCGCTGACCTTGAAATGACCGCGGCCCGGCGCATGCTGGCAACCGTGGATGGACTGATCCTGGCCAGCCCGCGACTCTCGGACGAGGAAATCGGCCGGTTGTCGTCCACGAAGCCGGTCGTGGTGATCAACCGCAGTGTCGCCGGCGTGACGTCGATGGTGGCCGACATTGAAGCGGGTGTGACCGACGCCGTCCGCCACCTGGCGGCCATGGGACACGCCGCCATCTCCTATGTGCCGGGGCCTGAACGGTCGTGGATGTCGCAGCGACGCTGGGAAAGCATCAAGGCACGGTGCGACTGGCACGGAATCGAGGCGACGATGGAGGCGGGGCAGCAGCCCACGGTCGACGGAGGGCGCCGTGCAGCCGCTGCGGTCCGCGCGGGGAGGGCGACGGCGGTCTTCTGCTACAACGACCTCATGGCCATCGGCCTGATGCGGGAGCTTCAGGCGGCCGGGCTGGCCATCCCGGAGGACCTGAGCATCCTCGGCTTCGACAACATCTTTGGCTCCGATTTCACCACTCCGCCGCTGTCAACCATCAAATCCCCCCTGCACGCGCTGGGCGCCTCCGCCCTCGAAAGCCTGCTCGCGGCGGGGGACCGGGCTGCGCAGCTGCAGGACGATCCGGCCCTGCCCACGGAGCTGGTGCTGCGGGGGTCCACGGGACAGGCCCGCGAAGGGCAGAAAATGAGTGGCAATTCTTTGGCAACCGGTTGACAAAATGGATGGCGGACGACGACGATTGATCCATGTCACATGCTGCCCTCACCCCCGTCACCCCCGCACCCGGCAATTCCGCACCCGGCGACGCACCGGCCAGGCTCTCCCCGGCCTCAGACCCGGACCGTCTGCTGCCCGCAGACCCCGGCACCCGGGCGATTGCCCGTGACCTGCTGGCACGGGTGGAGGATCTGCCCATCATCTCTCCGCACGGCCACATTGACGCGGCCATGCTGGAGCTTGACACCCCGTTCCCGGACCCCGCAACGCTGCTGGTCAGCCCGGACCACTACGTCACCCGCCTGATCCACGCCAGCGGCGTGCCGCTGGAGCGCCTGCGCGTGGGCGGCACCGAAGCCGTCGAACCCCGCGAGACCTGGCGCGAATTCGCCAAGGCCTGGCCCCTGTTCGACGGCACCGCCTCCGGCTACTGGATGCGTGACTCCTTTGAGCACGTGTTTGGCCTGTCCAAGGAGGTTGGCGAGGAGAATGCGGACGCGCTCTTTGACGAGCTCGACGCCAAGCTCAAGAGTGCGTCGTTCCGCCCCCGCCAGCTGTTCAAGGACTTCAACATTGAGGTCCTGGCCACCACGGACGATCCCCTGGACAACCTCGCCTCCCATGCGGCCATCGCCAAGGACCCCACGTTCACCGGCAGGGTCCTGCCGACGTTCCGCCCCGACGCCTACATCAAGTTCGCCGCGGCCGGCTGGGCCGGGCGCGTGGAGAAACTGATCGACACTGCCGGCGATGGCCTCGGCGGCTACGAAGGGTACATCCGCGCCCTCGAAAACCGCCGCCAGTACTTTGTGGAGCACGGCGCCGTCTCCGCGGACCACGGCGTCCGCACGGCCCAGACGCTGCGCCTGGATGCCGCCGCGGCTGCGGCACTCTTCGACAAGGCCCGCCGCGGCGAGGCCACGGCCGACGACGCCGACGTGTTCGAAGCCCACATGACGTACCAGATGGCCCGCATGTCGGTCGCGGACGGGCTGGTCATGACCATCCACCCCGGCGTGTTCCGCAACCACCACACGGACTCGTTCAACAAGTTCGGCGCGGACACCGGCCACGACATACCGTTCGCGGTCAGCTACACCGAGGCACTGCGCCCCATGCTGGAGGACTTCGGCACGGCCCCGGGCTTCCACTTCATCCCGTTCACCATCGACGAGACCGTCTTCTCCCGGGAGATTGCGCCGCTGGCCGGCTTCTACCCTTCCGTGTTCATCGGGGCGCCGTGGTGGTTCCTGGACGCCCCGGACGCCATGCTGCGCTTCCGGGCCGCCGTCACCGAAACCGCCGGCTTCTCCCGGTCCTCGGGCTTCATCGACGACACCCGCGCCTTCTGCTCCATCCCGGCGCGGCACAACACCTCGCGCCGCGTCGAGTCGGCGTTCCTGGCCCGCCTGGTGGCCGAGAGCCGCATCAGCGAGGCACGGGCCCACGAGATCATCGTCGACATCGTCGACGCAGCACCCCGCCGGGCGTTCAAGCTGTGACGGCGCCGTTGAACCGCAGCACGGTGAAGACCGCCCCGGCCGCACCCGTGCGCATCGTCCACCTGGGCCTGGGCGCGTTCCACCGCGCCCACCAGGCCTGGTACACCCAGCACGCCAGCGACGGCGCGCAGTGGGGGATTGCCGCCTTCACCGGCCGCCGCCCCGACGCCGCCACCGCCCTTGCCGCCCAGGACGGCCTCTACACGCTGATCGAGCGTGGCGGGGACGGCGACACCTTTGAACTGATGACCAGCATTGTTGAAGCCCACGACGGCGCCGACGTCGGCGCGCTGTGCGGGCTCGTGGCCGCACCCACCACCGCCCTGATCACGCTGACCATCACGGAGGCAGCCTACAACCTGGCCGCCGACGGCACCCTGGACGTCGCCAACCCGGCCGTCCAGGCGGACATCGATCTGCTCCGGTCCGCCCTGGCCGCTTGTCCCGCCGCGGACGACGCCGGCCACGCGCCCCCCGCTTCGTCGGCGCCTGACGCCGGGGGTCCGGCTCGCGGCGCCGCGACGGCCGCCGGACGCCTGGTCCAGGCGCTCGCGGCGCGGCGGCGGGCCGGAAGCGGGCCCATCGCCGTGGTCTCCTGCGACAACCTGGCCAACAACGCCTCGGCGGCCAGGGCTGCCATCGGCGGCCTGGCCGACGCGGTCGACGCCGGGCTGGGTGGCTGGATTGCCGGGAACGTCAGCTTTGTCGGCACCTCGATTGACCGGATCACCCCGCGCACGACGGACGCCGAAATTGCGCTGGTCGAGGCCGAATGCGGCTTCGCGGACTCCTCGCCCGTGGTCACCGAGCCGTTCAGCGACTGGGTCCTGTGCGGCGATTTTCCGGCGGGACGCCCGGACTGGGCCAGCGCAGGGGCGGTGTTCGTGGACGAGATTGAGGACTTCGAAAACCGCAAGTTGTGGCTGCTCAACGGCGCCCACTCGCTCATGGCCTATGCGGGCCAACTGCGCGGTCATGCAACGGTGGCCCAGGCGTTGGCTGATCCCGCCTGTTTCGGGTGGATCACCGAATTCTGGGACGAGGCCGAACGCAACCTGCCGGCCGAGGGCCTCGGCGTTCCGGCCTACCGCGCCGCACTGCTGGAGCGCTTCGGCAATGCCCGCATCGCCCACCACCTGGCGCAGATCGCCATGGACGGCTCCAACAAGCTGCGCATGCGCGCCGTGCCCGTGCTCAAGGCGGAGCTGGCCGCAGGGCGCACCGGCGACGGCGCCGCCCGGTTGATCGCGGCCTGGGTGGCGTTCCTGCGCCGCGCGCATGCCTCCGGGGCTCCCATCGCCGATTCCGCGGCGGCGGAACTGCAGGCCGCCCTGGCCCTGCCCGCGGGGGAGGCCCTGCGCGCGCTGCTGCTGGTTTTGGATGCACAGTTGGCCGGTGATGACACGGCCGTTGCTGCCGTCTCCGGCTTGGCGGCCGGGTTCGCGGCCGGACTCGCGCGCTCAGCCTGACCTCCGCCCCCGGCTGAGACAGTTGCTGGGGCGGCCGCCGCGGGCAGCGGCATTGTGGCGCTTCCAGGCAACGGGGAGCGCCACAGTTTCGCCTCCCCTCCAGCGTCGAGGGTCGAGACAACGACATCCCGCGCGGTCGAGGTTCGAGACTGGCCCTTCCTCGCGGGATGGCCCCTTCCTCGCGCAACAGGGAACGGCACAGCGTAAGGTTGGCCCCACCTTTGCGGTTTGGGAGCGGGTTCGGCCCGCCCAGGGTTGCAGGCGCACTGCCATCAGGGCGGCGGCGTGGAGCGGTGGTGGTCTCGAACTTCAAGGAAATTTAAGAAATTATTGGCAATCGGTTGCCATTTGTTGTCGGAGCTGGTTAACTGGATCGTAATACAGCTCACATGCCGGTTTTACAGCCTGCGACGTGCTTCCCCGGAACCGGGCGGCCGGAGCAGCGGTCCACCGAAGGGCCAAGGGGGGCCGGCATCGTGAACTTATCCGCCGAAGCGCACACGCGGCGGAAATGGGTAAAGGAGCCCGTAATGACCATGACTGCATCAAATCCAACCGAAGGGGCCACTGCCCCGGCCTCAAAGCCCATGGGGCCGCTGCCCAAGGTCAGCATCCTGGGCTACGGCGCAGGCGACGCCGCCAACAACCTGGCGTTCACCACGGCCACCATGTTCCTGCTGCTGTACTACACGGACGTGGCCGGCATCAGTGCCGCGGCCGCCGGAACCCTCCTGCTGGTGGTTCGCATCTTTGACGCCTTCTCCGACGTCCTGGCGGGCCGCTTCGTGGACAGGACGTACCACAAGAAGTTCGGCAAGTTCCGCCCCTTCATCATGTTCGGATCGGTGCCCCTGCTGCTGCTCAGCGTGGCGGCATTCTCCATCCCGCAGATCGGCCAGTCCGGCATGCTGCTCTGGGCCTACGTTAGCTACGCGCTGCTGGGCCTGGCGTACAGCTTCGTCAACATTCCTTACGGATCGCTGGCCGGAGCCATGACGCAGCACGCCGGCGAACGGGCCAAGCTGGCCAGCGCCCGTACCATTGGCGCCGTGGCCGTTGGTTCGTTCCTGGGCATTTTCATCGCACCACTGATGAAGGACGGTGCCAAGCTGCAGCCGCTGTTCACCACCATGACGCTGATATTCGCCGTCGTCGGGACCGCCCTGTACATGTTCACCGTCTTCAGCACCAAGGAGCGCGTGGTCCGCGAGGTCGCCAGGGTCTCCATGAGGCAGAGCTTCGCCACCCTGAAGGGCAACAAGCCGCTCCTGCTGCTGTGCATCAGTTCCTTCCTGTTCCTGACCGGCCAGCTGGCCGTCGGCACCGTCCAGATCTACTATTTCCGCGATGTCCTCCACTCGCTGGGCCTGTACGCCGTGATGTCGATCGTGAACATCTTCCTCACGTTCGGGATGGCCGGCATCCTGCCCCGCCTGGTGCGCGCTTTCGGAAAGAAGAACATCTACCTGGCGGCCGGGGTGCTGATGGCTGGCGGAGGCCTGATCGTCTTCTTCGCACCGTCCACCATGGTGTGGCTTGCGTTCACCGGCGTCCTGGTCACCCAGGTGGGAATCCTGCTGGTCAGCATGCTGGTCTGGGCACTGGAAGCCGACACCGTGGAATATGGTGAGTGGAAGACCGGCGTCCGCACGGAAGGGATCACCTACGCCTTGTTCTCCTTCACCCGCAAGACGGGCCAGGCCGTCGGCGGCGCGCTGGCTGCCTTCGCCCTCGCCTGGGGCGGCTACTCGGCCGGCGCCGCGCAGCAAAGCGACCACGCACTCCTGGGGATCCGTGCAGGCGCAGGGCTGCTGCCCATGGTCTTCGCGGTTCTCGCCCTTCTGGTCATGGTCATCTATCCCCTGACCGACGCCAAGCACCAGGAAATAGTCCGCGAAATCAGCGCCCGCCGGGCCGTCCGCATCCACGCCTCCCGCCTGAACGCCGCCGGGGGCGACGCGAATGCCGCCGCCAGCCAGGCCCTGGATGGACACATGCCGGAGGGGCCCGCAGCGCCCGAAGCGCCGTCCAAATAACTGCCACCCCACACTGCCAACATCCCGGAAGGATCCCTGACGTGAAAATTGTTTCCGCAGAAGTCTTTGTGACCAGCCCCAGCCGCAACTTCGTGACCTTGAAGGTCACCACCGACGAAGGCGTGGTGGGCATCGGCGACGCCACCCTGAACGGACGCGAGCTTGCCGTGGCGGCCTACCTCAAGGAGCACGTGGCGCAGCTGCTCATCGGCCGCGACCCGCACCGCATCGAGGACACCTGGCAGTTCATCTACCGCAGCTCCTACTGGCGCCGCGGCCCGGTCACCATGGCCGCCATCGCCGCCGTCGACATGGCCCTGTGGGACATCAAGGGCAAGATTGCCGGCCTGCCGGTCTACCAGCTGCTCGGCGGGGCATCCCGCAACGGGCTGCGAGCCTACGGCCACGCCTCCGGCACCGACATCCCGCAGCTCTTCGACTCCATCAGGGAACACCTGGAGCTGGGCTACAAGTCGGTCCGCGTGCAGACGGCCATCCCCGGGATCAAGGCCGTGTACGGCGTCGCCGCCCAGGCCCAGGCCTCGGGGGAGCGCTACGACTACGAGCCCGCCGGCCGCGGCACCTACCCGCAGGAGGAGGACTGGGACACCCGCGCCTACCTGCGCCACCTGCCCACGGTCTTTGAGGCGGTGCGCAACGAGTTCGGACCCGAGCTGCCGCTGCTCCACGACGGCCACCACCGCATGACCCCCATCCAGGCCGCCAAGCTCGGCAAGGCCCTGGAACCGTACGACCTCTTCTGGCTCGAGGACTGCACCCCGGCGGAAAACCAGGAAGCCCTGCGCCTGGTCCGCTCACACACCACCACGCCCTTGGCCATCGGTGAAATTTTTAACACGGTCTACGACTTCCAGACCATCATCAAGGAACAGCTGATCGACTACGTCCGGGCCGCGTCGACGCACTTTGGTGGCATCTCGCCGCTGAAGAAGGTCATGGACTTTGCCGCGCAGTACCAGATCAAGTCCGGCTTCCACGGTCCCACGGACATTTCCCCGATCGGCTTCGCCGCCCAGCTCCATGTCGGCCTGGCCATCCACAACTACGGGATCCAGGAGTACATGCAGCATTCGGATGCCACCAACCAGGTGTTCGAGCAGTCCATGACCTTCAAGGACGGCTACCTGCACCCCGGAGACAAGCCCGGCATCGGCGTCGAATTCAACGAAGAGGCCGCCAACGCCTTCCCGTACCAGCAGGCCTACCTGCCGTACAACCGCCTCATCGACGGCACGGTGCACGACTGGTGACCGAGGCAGCAAATCCCGCACGCAACATCGTGGTGATGGGGGTCTCCGGCTGCGGCAAGACAACGATCGGCGCCCTCGTGGCGCACGAGCTCGGCCTGCCGTTCACGGACGGGGACTCCCTGCACCCGGTGGAAAACATCGCCAAGATGGCCGCCGGAACGCCTCTGGACGACGCCGACCGCGGACCCTGGCTTGACACGGTGGGACGCGAGTTGGCCGGGTCTGTGAATGGACTGGTGGTGGCCTGTTCCGCCCTGAAGCGTTCCTACCGCGACGCCATCCGGGCCCAGGCCCCTGACGCCGTGTTCCTGCACCTGGACGGGAGCCGCGAGATATTGGACTCCCGGCACGAGGGACGCTCCGGCCACTTCATGCCGGCGGCGCTGCTCGAATCCCAGCTGGCCACCCTCGAACCGCTCGGCGCGGACGAGCCCGCCGTGGTCATGGACATTTCGGCGCCCGTGGACGCCCTGGTGGGCGACGCCGTCGTCCGGCTCCGGGGCAGCGCCCCGGGCCACGCAGCCTGACCGGCAGACGAAACCAGACCAAGCATCAGGAGAAACAGTGCCTTACGAAGTGGACATGCGGGCCGCCCCGTTCAACCTGGACGACGCGGGCGTGGCATGGGTGGAGTCAACCATCGGGTCGATGACGCTGGAAGAGAAGATCGGCCAGCTGTTCATCAACCACAACAACAGCTACACCCCGGAGTACCTGGACGGCGTCCTGGAGAACTTCCACGTCGGAGGCATGCGCTACCGCCCGGGCCCGTCGGCGGCAGTGCAGGCGCACATCCGCCACGCCCAGGCCAAAACGAAGATCCCGCTGCTGGTCGCCTCCAATCCGGAAATGGGCGGGGCCGGCAGCTGCGACGACGGCACGTTCGTCTCCACCCACCTGCAGGCCGGCTCCCACCCGGACAAGTCCATTGCGCGCAAAATGGGCCAGGTGGCCGGGGTGGAAACCGCCGCGCTGGGCTGCAACTGGGCCTTCGCGCCGATTGTGGACATCCACTACAACTGGCGCAACACCGTCATCTCCACGCGCTCCTTTGGCAACACGCCGGAGGTTGTGGTGGAGCGGGCCAAGGAGTACTTCGACGGCATCAGCGAATCCCCGACAGCGTGCGCCATGAAGCATTTCCCCGGCGACGGCATCGACGAGCGCGACCAGCACGTGGTCACCTCCTGGAACACGCTCGGCTGGGACGAGTGGAACAGGACGTACGGCCACGTGTACCGCGAGATGATCGGCCACGGCGTGCAGTCGATCATGGCGGGCCACATCGGCGCCCCGGCACTGACCCGGCACTTCCGCCCGGACACGGCCGACGGCGAACTGCTGCCCGCCACGCTGGCCCCGGAACTCCTCGGGAACCTGCTGCGCGGCGAGCTCGGCTTCAACGGCCTGGTCCTGACCGACGCGACGCAAATGGTTGGCATGACCCAGGCCATGAAGCGCCGGGACCTGGTGCCCGCCGCCATTGCCGCCGGCTGCGACATGTTCCTGTTCTTCCGCAACCCCGCGGAGGACTTCGGCTTCATGCTGGAGGGCTACCGCAGCGGTGTCATCACCGATGCACGTTTGACGGACGCGCTGCGCCGGATCCTGGCGTTGAAGGCGTCCCTGGGCCTGCACGTCAGGGAGCGGGATTCGCTGGTCCCGCCGGTGGAGGCGCTGGCAGCCATCGGCTCCGCCGTACACCGCGCCATCGCGGCGGAAATCGCGGACAAGACCGTCACGCTGGTCAAGGACACCCAGGGCAACCTGCCCATCACCCCGGCGACGCACAAAAGGATCCGCCTGTACGGCATTTCCGGCGGCGCCGACTTCACGATGGCCGACCCCCTGGGGTACGTGGACGTCGTGGCCGAGGAACTGGAGCGGGCCGGCTTTGAGGTGCACACCTTCAAGACCGCCGACCAGCGCAAGGCCGCAGGGGAGGAAGGCGTGAACTTCATGACAGTCATCTCCGAAGAGGGCACCGCGGACTACGCGGACAAGTACGACGCCGCCTTTGTCTTCGCGAACGTGAAGGGCTTCGCCCAGGAGGCAGCCATCCGGATCAAGTGGTCCACCCCGATGGCCGCGGAAATCCCGTGGTACACCACCGAGGTGCCCACGGTCTTTGTCTCGCTCAACCAGCCCAACCACCTCATCGACGTGCCCATGGTCAAGACGGCCATCCACGCCCATGCCGGAACGCGGGAAGCGATCCGGGCCACGGTGCAGAAAATCCAGGGCCTTTCCGCATTTCAGGGCACCTTCAACGAGAACGTGTTCTGCGATTCCTTCGACACCCGGCTCTGACGTCACACAGGACGGCCAAGCCCGGCCCCCGCGGCACAATGCGGGTGCCGGCGCCGGGCTTTGGTATACAAGAGAGTATGGACATGCCCCAGCAGCACACTGAAGGCCAGGCCGCCCCCCGCGCCGCCACCCGCGTCATCGTCATGGGGGTCTCGGGTTCCGGCAAGAGCACGATCGGGGCGCTGGTGGCCGACGCCATGGACATCCCGTTCCTGGACGGCGACTCCCTGCACCCCATGGCGAACATCCACAAGATGGCCGCCGGCACCCCGCTCAGCGACGAGGACCGCTGGCCATGGCTGGAAATCGTCGGAAACGAGCTCGCGGACACCACCGCCTCGGGAATGGTCATTGCCTGTTCGGCGCTCAAGCGCAGCTACCGCGACGTCATCCGCGGCAAGGCCCCGGACACCATCTTCCTGCACCTGCACGGCTCCCTGGGGGTGTTGAGCTCGCGGCTGGAGGGGCGCTCCGGGCACTTCATGCCGCCCGCGCTCCTGGAATCCCAGCTCGCCACCCTGGAACCCCTGGGTGCCGACGAGCGTTCCGTGGTGATTGACATTTCCGCCGGCATCAACGACCTCCTGGCAGAGGCCGTGGCCGGAATCAAGCGCGTGGCCGGGCAGTAGCCTTCCTTCCATGAACGACGCCGACGCCGGGGTGCGCTCCTCCGAACAGCTGAGCGTGGGCCAGGTCGCCGAACGCAGCGGCGCCAGTGTTTCGGCCCTGCACTTTTACGAGCGGAGCGGGCTGATCACCAGCGGGCGCACGGCCGGCAACCAGCGCCGCTTTTCCCGGGCCGTGCTGCGCCGGGTGGCCGTCATCCGGGCAGCCCAGCGCGCGGGCATCCCGCTGTCCGTGGTGGCCGAATCCTTTGCCGAGCTGCCGGGCGACGCCGTGCCCACGCACGACGACTGGCAGCGCATGTCCGAGCACTGGCGCGGCGAGCTGGACACGCGCATTGCCGCCCTGGAAAAACTGCGGGGCAGCCTGGGCGGGTGCATCGGCTGCGGCTGCCTGTCGCTGGCCGAATGCGGGTTCGTCAACCCGGACGACGAGGTTGCCGGACGGGGGCCTGGTGCCCGCGCCTTTGACGGGCCGGCCGGCGCGCCGCGCCCGCCCGTCCTGCCCGCCGGGGCGGGCCGTTTCGCCGGCGACGGGGCCAAGCCGCTCTGACGGTGCGTCTTCTTGCCGGATTCATGCCGGTGCGATCGCGGGTTTGCACCATTGTCGCGGAGGCCGCCATTTTGCAGGTGCCCTGGCGGCGGCATCACTGCGGCGCGGCCCGGGGTGGACCCCCGAGGGAATGTGACCTCAGGAACTTGACCTCAACCAAGGTTGAGGTTCTAAGGTAGACTGTGGTCCCGCCGCGTGGGCGGACGCGTTGCGAGAGGAAGACGACATGACGGCCCAGCCGGACACCATGATGGCCGCGGACGCTGCGGGCCATTCGGAGGAAGGCCGTCCGGGGGCGGCAGCTGCCGCGGGGGGCCTGGCCGACGCGACCTCCTTCAAGGCCGCCTTTGGCGGCCATCCGGCGGGTGTCTCGGTCATCACGGCGGCCTCACCCACCGGGCCGGTGGGAATCACGGCGTCGTCCGTGGCTTCCGTGTCCGCGGAGCCGCCCATCCTGGCCTTCTCGCTCGCCTCCATGTCCGGCTCGGCCGCAGCGATTGCCGCAGCCGAATTCCTGGTGATCCACCTGCTCACGGCCGACGACCTCGAGCTGGCAAGGATCTTCGCGAGCCCCGTCAGCAAGCGCTTCACCCGTTCCATGGCCTGGACGCCGCTGGAAACCGGCGAGCCGCTGCTCCGGCACGCCGGCTACGCACTCCGCTGCCGGGTCCTCAGCCGGACCCCCGCGGGCGGATCCCTGCTGGTGGCCGCCTCGGTGGTCGAGGTCATTGCCCCCGCCGCGCCGGGGGAGCCCATGGTCTACCACCGCCGCCTGTTCCACGGCCTCGGCGGCCACACGGTGCTGCCCGGAAGCTGACCGTTCCTGGGCGCCGCTGCCCGCGGCGGCCCCGGCCCGCGGCATGGGTGCTCATGTACACTGAAAACCCTATGGAAAGTAAATCTAGGGGCCGGCACAACGGTTCGCAGGGCGTCCCCCGACGCCCCTCCGCGAACGTTGCACAAGCCGGCAAACCCCGCACAAGAGCCCACCATACCCCCACGCCCACGCCGGCCGGCCCCAGCGCCGACCACCCTCCGCCGGCGGCCAACCCCCGCAGCGCACGCGCTGAAACGGGGGACCTTTAATGGAGTGGCTCCTCCTGGCCGCAGGCCTGCTGCTCATCCTCGGCACCGGATTCTTTGTGGCCGTGGAATTTTCCCTCGTGGCGCTCGACCAGGCCACCGTGCAGCGGGCCGTCGACACCGGCGACAAGGCGGCCGAACCGCTTCTGCGCTGCCTCAGATCCCTCTCCACGCAGCTCTCCAGCTGCCAGCTCGGCATCACCCTGACCACGCTGCTGACAGGCTTTCTCATGGAGCCCTCGCTCGGCGCGCTGCTGAACGTGCCGCTGGCCGCCTTGGGCGTGCCCGAGGCTGCGGCGGCCCCCGCGGCCCTCACAGTGGCCATGGCCATCGCCACGCTGCTGTCCATGCTCATAGGCGAACTGGTGCCGAAAAACATGGCGATCGCCAAGTCCTTCGAGATTGGCAGGGCCGTGGCACGGCCCCAGCTCGTGTTCACCGCCATCTTCAAGCCGGCCATCCTGCTCCTGAACGGCGTGGCCAACAAGGTCCTGCACCTTTTCGGCATGGAGGCCAAGGAGGAAATCTCCGGCGCGCGGTCGCCGGCAGAACTGGCGTCCCTGGTCCGCCGCTCGGCCGCCATGGGCACGCTGGACGAGGGCACGGCGCGCTTTGTGGCCCGCACGCTCAGCTTTGGCGGGCGCACGGCCGCCGACGTCATGACGCCGCGGATGCGCGTGGAGACCATTGAATCCGAGCGGTCAGTGGCGGACATCATCGACGCCGCCCGGCGCACGGGCTTTTCCCGCTTCCCCGTCATCGGCGACTCCCCGGACAACATTCTGGGAGTGGTACACCTGAAGAAGGCCGTTTCCATCCCGTTCCGCAAGCGCCGCGACATCGAGGCCGGAGCCATCATGACCGAGGTCCTGCGCGTGCCCGAAACCGTCCATCTGGACGCCCTGATCCTGGAGCTGCGCGAAGGCAACCTGCAAATGGCGGTGGTACAGGACGAATACGGCGGCACCGCCGGCGTCACCACCTTGGAGGACCTGGTGGAGGAAATCGTCGGGGAGGTTTCCGACGAACACGACCGCACCAAGCCCGGCATCCTGCAAAGCGCCGACGGCAGCTGGTTCTTCCCCGGCCTCATGCGCCCCGACGAGGTTTCAGAGCGCATCGGCCCCCTCAACGTGCCCGACGAGGCCGGCTATGAAACGGTGGGCGGCTTCATGATGGCCGAACTCGGCCGCATCGCCGTCGTCGGCGACACCGTCCCCGTCGAGGGCGGCATGCTGGTGGTCGACCGCCTTGAACGCCACCGCATTGACAGGATCGCGTTCGTTCCGGCGCCCGCCCCCGCGACGGGGGAACCCGGCGCCGTGCCCCGCGGGGAACCGTCCGGGGGTGGCGGCAAATGAGCGCATGGTCAGGAATTGCCTGGCTGGTGGTGCTGCTGCTCGGCAACGCCTTCTTCGTCGCGGCCGAATTCGCCATCATGTCCGCGCGGCGCAGCCAGATTGAGCCGCTCGCCGAGGCCGGCTCGAAGCGGGCCAAGGTCACTCTGGGCGCCATGGAAAGCGTCTCGCTCATGCTGGCCTGCGCGCAGCTGGGCATCACCGTGTGCTCGCTGCTGATCCTCAACGTGGCGGAGCCATCCATCCACCACCTGCTGTCCGTCCCGCTGCATGCGCTCGGCATTGCGGAAAGCATCTCCGCGCCCGTGGCGTTCGTGGTGGCGCTGCTGCTGGTGACGTTCCTGCATGTGACCTTTGGCGAGATGGTGCCCAAGAACATGAGCGTGTCCGCCGCGGACAAGGCGGCGCTGCTGCTGGCCCCGCCGCTGGTGTTCATCGGCAAGGGCGTGCGCCCCGTGATCGTGGCCCTGAACTGGAGCGCCAACCACATTGTGCGCCTGTTCAGGATTGAGCCCCAGGACGAGGTCGCCTCCTCCTTCACCCTCGAGCAGGTGCAGTCCATCGTCGCCGAGTCCACCCGCAGCGGCCTGGTGGACGACCAGACCGGGCTGATCAACGGCGCGCTGGAGTTCTCCACCCAAACGGCCGGGGACATCATGGTGCCGCTGGGGCAGGTGGTGACACTGCCGCCGACGGCCACCCCGGTGGACTTTGAGCACATGGTCGGCAAGACCGGCTACTCACGCTTTGTCTTTGCCGACGACGCCGGCACGCTCCTCGGGTACCTGCACTTGAAGGACGTCCTGCCCATCCCGGTGTCGCGGTACGAGCTGCCGATCGGGGAAGGGCGGGTGCGCTCGCTGGTCAACCTGGCCGTGGATGAGGAGATCGAGGACGCGCTGGCGATCATGCAGCGCACGGGTTCCCATGTGGCCCGCGTGATATCCCCCGACGGCCGGACGGTGGGCGTCTTGTTCCTTGAGGATGTCATTGAGCAGCTGGTGGGCGAAATTCGCGACGCCACGCAGACGCAGGTTCAGGGGCGGCGCAAGGCTTGATGCGAACCGTTCCCAATTAGGCTATGCTGGAGAAAGAGTTATTGGTAACTATTCTCATTAGCATTCCCTGGAGGACCCCTGCATGCGCCTGCGCCGAACCAGCCTGACATTTGGCCTTGCCGTCGCCGTCTCGGTGGCGCTGGGCGCCTGCGCCGGCGGTTCCGGCGCCTCCACCGGCACACCGCCGGACAGTGGCAAAATCTCCGTGGTGGCCTCCACCAACGTGTACGGCAGCATCGCCGGGGCCGTGGGCGGGGACGCCGTGGACGTCCACTCCATCATTGACCGGCCCGACGCCGACCCGCACTCCTATGAGGCCACCGCACAGGACAAGCTGGCCGTTTCCAAGGCCGCGGTCGGCATTGAAAACGGCGGCGGCTACGACGACTTCTTCGGCCAGCTGGCCAGCGGCATCCTGGACCCCGCCAAGGTTGTCAACGTCAGCGCCCTGTCCGGCCTGGACAAGGGCGCCGACTTCAATGAGCACGTCTGGTACTCGCTGCCGGCCATGTCCAAGCTGGCGGACGAGCTGGCCCGGCGCTTCACCGCGCTCGACGCCGCCCGCGCCTCCACGTTCACCGTGAACGCCGCGGCCTTCAAGAAGGGCCTGGACGGCCTTGAGGGCAAGCTGTCGGCCCTGAAGGCGGCGCACGCCGGCGCCACGGCGGCCATCACCGAACCGGTGCCGCTGTACCTGCTCCAGGAGGCCGGGCTGGCCAATGCCACCCCGGCCGCATTCAGCACGGCCATTGAAAACGGCTCCGACGTCCCCACCACGGTGCTTCGCGATACAGTGGCACTCATGAGTTCCGGAACCGTGGGCCTGCTTGCCTACAACGAACAAACCGAGGGTCCGCAGACCCTGGAGGTCAAGAAGGCGGCCCGGGCGGCCGGGGTCCCCGTGGTGGACTTCACCGAGACCCTGCCGGCCGGGGACAGCTACCTGACCTGGATGGGTGCCAACACCGCGAACATCGCCAAGGCCCTGGAGCAGTCCACGGCCACCGCCAAGTGAGACCGGACGTCCCCGCCCCGCCGGCTGAGGACCCCGCCGGGAGGCCCGCCGTCACCCTGCGCGACGCGCGGCTCGCCTACGGTAACAGGGTGCTCTGGGACGGCTTGGACCTTGACATCACCCCGGGCGAATTCCTGGCCGTGCTCGGCGCCAACGGCAGCGGCAAGACCAGCTTCCTGAAGGTCCTGCTCGGCCTGGCCCCCCTGAGTGCCGGATCCCTGACGGTCGACGGCGAACCCGCCCGCCGCGGCCACCGCGGCATCGGCTACGTCCCCCAGCAGAAGCACTTTGCCCCGGACATGCCCCTGCGCGCCAGGGACCTGGTGGGGCTCGGGGTGGACGGGCACAAGTGGGGCGTCAGGCTGCGCGGGCGGGCGTACCGCCGCCGCGTGGATGAACTGCTTGAGCAGGTCGGGGCCACGCCGTACGCGCGGATCCCCGTGGGACTGCTCTCCGGCGGCGAACAGCAGCGGCTGCGGATCGCCCAGGCGCTGGCGCCCAACCCGCGGGTCCTGCTGTGCGACGAGCCGCTGCTCTCACTGGACCTCAACCACCAAAAGGCGGTCAGCGCGCTGGTGGGGCACCAGGCCAGGGCGAACGGGACCGCCGTCGTCTTCGTCACGCATGAGATCAACCCGATCCTGGAGCACGTGGACAGGGTGCTGTACCTGGCCGGCGGCCGCTTCACCATCGGCACCCCCGGCGAGGTCATGACCACCGAAGTCCTCTCGAAGCTGTACGGCACCCACGTTGAGGTGTTGCACAGCAACGGGCGGATTGTGGTGGTGGGCATGCCGGAGGCCGTCATGGACGGCCACCCGGAGGTACTGCCGGCGGGGGAGGCCGCGTGAGCTGGACGGACTTCACCGGCGCGGTGTTCAACTTCACGGACTACGCGGAACTGCTGCCGCTGTTCCGCGACTCCCTGCTGGCCGGCGCCATCCTGGGCCTGGTGGGCGGGCTGATCGGCACCTTCGTCATGATGCGCGACCTCGCGTTCGCCGTCCACGGCATCGCCGAGCTGTCCTTTGCCGGCGCGGCGTTCGCCCTGCTGGTCGGCGCCGACGTCATCCTCGGCTCGCTGGTCGGTTCGGTGCTGGCCGCGCTGCTGCTGGGCGCCATGGGCGTGCGCGCACGGGAGAAGAACTCCGTCATCGGCGTCATCATGCCGTTCGGGCTGGGCCTGGGCATCCTGTTCCTCTCGCTGTACCAGGGACGGGCCGCGAACAAGTTCGGCCTCCTGACGGGCCAGATCGTCTCGGTGGACTCCACGCAGCTGTCCGCCCTGGCCGTGACCGCCCTGGTGGTCATCGCGGGGCTGGTGCTCATCTGGCGGCCCCTGACCTTTGCCAGCGCGGACCCGGACATTGCGGCCGCCCGGGGCATCCCCGTCCGGACGCTGTCCATGGCGTTCATGTTCCTGCTGGGCATCTCCGTGGCGCTGTCCATCCAGGTGGTGGGCGCCCTGCTGGTGCTGGCCCTGCTCATCACCCCGGCCGCCGCGGCCCTGCAGGTGACGGCGGCGCCCCGGATGGTGGTCCTGCTGAGCGTCGCGTTTGCCATCCTTTCCACGGTTGGTGGGATCATGCTGGCGCTGGGCGGACGGATCCCGATCTCCCCGTACGTGACCACGCTGTCGTTCGCCATCTACCTGGTGTGCCGGGTGGCGGGCTCGTGGCGGCGCCGCCGGGGCTGGTCGGCGCGGGCCGCTTCGCTTCGGGCGCACGCGTAGCCGCTGCCGCTGCTCCACTTCTTGGCGCCGCGCAGCCTCTTAGCGCCGCGCGGTTCAAGGGTCTAGCGTTGGTGCATGGACTGGTTTGCAGGCTGGTTTGGCTCCGCGGACTTCGGGGTGGCGCGGTTTGTGCTCCAGCGCGGCATCGCGGCCATCTTCGTCCTGGCCTTTGTCTCCGGCGCCCTCCAGTTCCCGGCGCTGCTGGGCGAGCACGGCCTGCTTCCCGTCCCGCGTTACCTGGCCCGCGTGGCGCGCCCGCCCGGCCCCACCCTGTTCCGATGGCGGTACTCGGACCGGTTGCTGCGTGCCGTCGCCTGGACCGGGGCCGCGCTGGGGCTCACGGTGGTGGCGGGGCTGCCGCAGCGCGGGCCTGCCTGGGTGCCAATGCTGGTGTTCGCGTCGATGTGGCTGCTGTACATGTCCATCGTCAACGTGGGCCAGGTGTTCTACGGCTTCGGCTGGGAAATCCTGCTGCTGGAGGCCGGCTTTCTGGCCGCCTTCCTCGGCTCGGACCAGACCACGACGCCGGCCATCACCTTGTTTGCCTTTCGCTGGCTCGTGTTCCGGCTGGAGTTTGGCGCCGGGCTGATCAAGATGCGCGGGGACCCCGTCTGGCGCGACCTGACAGCCTTGTACTACCACCATGAAACCCAGCCCATGCCCAACCCGCTGAGCTGGTGGTTCCACCACCTGCCCAAGCCGCTGCACAAGGTCGAGGTGCTGGGCAACCACGTCGCCCAGCTGGTGGTTCCGTTCTTCCTGTTTGCCCCGCAGCCCGTGGCCACCGTGGCCGCCGCCGTCATCATCGCCACCCAGTGCTGGCTGGTGCTCTCCGGCAACTTCGCGTGGCTGAACGCCGTCACCATCGTGGCCGCGTTCTCCGCCGTGGCAATCCCGGCCGCTCCTGGCGCCACGCCGGCCGCGGTCCCGGGCGCAGCGCCAGGCGGACCGGGAACGCCAGGCTGGTTCGCCGTCGTCGTACTGGCCATGGGGGCACTGATGGTGGTGCTCAGCTGGTGGCCGCTGCGAAACCTCTTCTCACGCAACCAGGTCATGAACGGCAGCTTCAACCGGTGGCGGCTTGCCAATGCCTACGGTGCGTTCGGCTCCATCACGCGCGAGCGGTACGAGGTGGTGGTGGAAGGGACCACCGGCGATCCCGGGTCCGGGCCGTGGCTGGAGTACGGCTTTCGGGGCAAGCCGGGGGAGCCGGGCCGGATGCCCCGGCAGTTTGCGCCCTACCACCTGCGGCTCGACTGGCTCATGTGGTTTCTGGCGCTGGGCTCGCCCGGGCTGAACTGGTTTGTGCCGTTCCTGAACAAGCTGCTCGACGCCGACCGCGCCTCCCTGCGGCTGTTGCGCCGCGACCCCTTCGGCGGGCAGCGCCCGGACTGGGTGCGCGCCCGCGTGTTCCGCTACCGCTACAGCACGTGGCGGGAGTGGCGCGCAACCGGCGACTGGTGGGTGCGCGAGCCGCTGGGCGACTTTGTCCCGCCCATCAGCCGCGGCGGCTGAGGCTTCTCAGGCGGCGGCGCACTCCGGGCACAGCCCGTAGATTTCCACGGTGTGCTGGACCTGTGTGAAGCCGTTTTCCTTGGCGACAGCCGCCGCCCAGCTTTCCACGGCCGGGGCCTCGACCTCCACGGTCTTCCCGCAGTTGCGGCACAGCAGGTGGTGGTGGTGGCTGGTGGCCGAGCAGCGACGGTACACGGCCTCGCCCTCGCCGTTGCGCAGGGTGTCCACCAGGCCGTCGTCGGCCATGGAGGCCAGGATCCGGTAGGTGGTGGCCAGCGAGACGCGGACGTCCCGTTCGTGCAGGAGGCGGTGCAGTTCCTGGGTGCTGACAAAGTCCGCCAGGCCGTCCAGGGCCGCGCTGATGGCCAGGCGCTGCTTGGTGACGCGCTGCTCCTTGACCGGCACTTCCGACATGTCGACAACCTGCTTTCACGTGGCTTTCATCCAATTAACCAGCCTATCTCACAGCGCAACGTCACACCGCGGCGTGCCGCCCGGGGTTCCCTTGGCGAGGTGCGCGGGCGGGCATAGGCTGGCACCATGTTGCTGACCAAATACACCCACGCCTGTGTCCGGATCGAAAACGAAGGCCGCGCCTTGGTCCTGGACCCGGGCACCTTCTCGGAAACGGACCTGGCGCTGGCCGGTGCGGACGCAGTCCTCATCACCCACGAGCACGCCGACCACATCGACCAGGATGCCGTCCTGGCCGCGCTCGCCGCCAACCCGGGCCTGTCCGTGCACGCCCCCGCCGTGGTGGCGGACGCGCTGCGGGCGGCCGCCCCGCGGGCCGCCGGACAGGTCCATGCCGCCGCTGCCGGGGACGCCTTCACCGCGGCGGGCTTCGCCATCCGCTGCTTCGGTGGCCAGCACGCCCTGATTCACGCGGCAGTCCCCGTGGTGGCCAATGTGGGCTATCTGGTGGACGACGCCGTCTACCACCCCGGCGACTCCCTGATCGTCCCGCCCGGGGTCCAGGTGGACACGCTGCTGGTTCCGGTGCATGCGCCGTGGTCCAAGGTGGCGGAGGTGGTGGACTTTGTGGTGTCCGTGCGGGCGCCGAGGGCGTTCCAGATCCACGACGCCCTGCTCAACGAGGCGGGCCTGGGCTTCACGGAGGCCCACATTGCCCGGATTGGCGCCCAACACGGCACCGACTTCCGGCACCTTGCGCCAGGCGAGTCCGTCGAGGTTTAGCCGGCCCACACCCCGGTGTCGAAAAACGCGCGCAGGGACGCCAGGTGCGGTGCCGGGTCCAGCCCCCTGCCGGCCAGCCACGCGGGGTTGTTGTAGCTGCCCGCGTACCGTTCCCCGCCGTCGCACATGAGCGTGACGATGCTGCCCCGCTCCCCGGCCGCCGCCATCGTGGACACCAGCTGCCACACGCCCCACAGGTTCGTGCCGGTGGAGGGGCCGGCATGGAGCCCCGTCAGTTCCGTGAAGTGAAGCATGGCGGCCACCGACGCGGCGTCGGGCACCTGGACCATGGCGTCGATGACCCCGGGCACGAAGCTCGGTTCCACGCGCGGGCGCCCGATCCCCTCGATGCGCGAGGACTTCCCCGTCACCACGCCGGCGTCGCCGGACTGCCAGGACGGGTAAAACGCCGACCCCTCCGGGTCCACCACGGCCAGCTGCGTCGCATGCCCGTGGTAGCGGATGTACCGGCCGATCGTGGCGGACGTGCCCCCCGTGCCGGCGCCCACCACCACCCAGGACGGTTCGGGGTGGCGTTCGTGCGCGAGCTGGCTGAAGATGGACTCGGCAATGTTGTTGTTGCCGCGCCAGTCCGTGGCCCGCTCGGCATAGGTGAACTGGTCCATGTAGTGGCCGTTGCAGTCGGCCGCGACGGCGGCCGCGGCCGAATAGACTTCACCGGCCTGGTCCACGAAGTGGCAGCGCCCGCCAAAGCTTTCAATGAGGGCGATCTTTTCGGCACTGGTGCCGCGGGTCATGACGGCCACGAAGTCCAGGCCCAGCAGCTGCGCAAAGTACGCCTCGGACACGGCGGTGCTCCCGGAGCTGGCCTCCACCACCGTCGTGCCCTCGTGGATCCAGCCGTTGACGAGCGCAAACAGGAACAGCGAGCGGGCCAGGCGGTGCTTGAGGCTGCCGGTGCGGTGGCAGGATTCGTCCTTCACGTACAGGTCCACGCCCCAGCGCCCGGGAAGCTCCACCTTGTACAGGTGGGTGTCCGCGCTGCGGTTGTTCTCCGCCTGGACCTTTTGCATCGCCTGGTGCGTCCAGGACCACTGTGCCGCCTGCCGTGTTGTCATGAAGCCAGCTTAACGTTCCCGCCGGGCGGTGGTTTGCCCCGGGCCCGGGGATAGATTTGAGGAAGGCCGCAAGGAAGAAGGAGCCGTCGATGACCGTGTTGCTGAGCGTTGCCGAACTGCAGGACCGCCTGGCCGCCGGCGGGCGGACCGTGCTGCTGGACGTGCGCTGGGCCCTGGGCGACCCGCACGGCCGTGCGCACTACGTGGAGGGGCACATCCCCGGCGCCCTCTTCGTGGACATGGAGACCGAGCTGGCCGGGCACGGGGTGCCGCGCGACGGCCGCCACCCCCTGCCCGCCGAGGCCGACTTCCGGGACGCGGTGCGCCGGTGGGGCATCCGCGCCGGGGACACCGTGGTGGCCTACGACGACGCCGGAGCCGCCGCCGCCGCCCGCGCCTGGTGGCTCCTGGGGTACGCGGGCGTCGGCAATGTCCGCCTGCTCGACGGCGGACTGGCGGCCTGGCGCGCCGCCCGCCTCCCGCTCGCCCAAGGCGAGGAACACGCGGTGCCGGGCGACGCCGTCGTACATTACGGGGCGAGGGCCGCCGTGGACACGGACGGCGCGGCGAACTGGCCGGGCATCCTGCTGGACGCCCGGGCGGGGGAGCGGTACCGGGGGGTGGCCGAGCCGATCGACCCGCGGGCAGGGCACATTCCGGGCGCCGTCAGCGCACCGACCACGGGCAACCTGGCGCCCGACGGCACGTTCCTTCCGCCGGAGGAGCTGCGGGAGCGCTTTGCGGCGCTGGGCGTCGGGGACGGCTCCGAGGTGGCCGTGTACTGCGGTTCCGGCGTCACGGCGGCCCACGAAATTGCGGCGCTGGAGATTGCCGGGTTCACGGCAGCACTGTATCCGGGGTCGTGGTCGGCCTGGTCCAACCGCCCCGAGCGCCCCGTGGAGACCGGCGTGGGGGGCGATAGGGTTGAACCATGACGCAAGCAAAAGCCTATGCCGCAGCCTCCGCCACCTCCGGCCTGGCCCCGGGCGCCATCGACCGCCGCGAACCCGGGCCGCACGACGTCGAGATCGCCATCCAGTTCTGCGGGCTGTGCCACTCGGACGTCCACACCGTCCGCTCCGAATGGGCCGCCCCGACGTACCCGCTGGTGCCGGGCCACGAAATTGTGGGCACCGTCACCCGGGTGGGCCCCGACGTGGTCGCCTTTGCCGAGGGGGACACCGTGGGCGTGGGCTGCATGGTCGACTCCTGCCGGGAGTGCGACTCCTGCCTCGAGGGGTTTGAACAGTACTGCGAAAACGGGAACACCGGCACCTACGGCGCGCCCGACCGGCGCAACGGGGGCGGCCTCACGCAGGGCGGCTACTCCTCCTCGATCGTGGTGGATGAGAACTATGTGCTGAACGTGCCCGCCGGACTGGACCCGGCCGGCGTCGCCCCCCTGCTGTGCGCGGGCATCACCACCTACTCGCCGCTGCGCTACCTGGACGTGCAGGAGGGCGATTCCGTGGGCGTGGTGGGGCTCGGCGGGCTGGGCCACATGGCCGTCAAGATCGCCAAGGCGCTCGGCGCCACCGTCACCGCCTTCACCACCTCCCCGGCCAAGGCCTCCGCCGCGTTCGAGCTGGGTGCCGATGCCGTGGTGGTCTCCACCGACCCGGCGCAGATGGCAGGGGCCAACGGCACCTTGAACGTCGTCATCGACACCGTGGCCGCCGTCCACGACCTCAACCCGTACCTGCGCACGCTGGCCCGGGACGGCGCCCTCATCCAGCTGGGCCTGCCGCCGGCGGAAATGCCGCCCGTGGAGCCCGGACTGCTGATCCGCAGGCGCCTGGCCTACGGTGGATCCCTGATTGGCGGCATTGCCGAGACCCAGGAAATGCTGGACTTCTGCGCCGAACACGGCATTGTCTCCGACATCGAATTGGTCACCGCCGCCGAGCTGGACCAGGCGTACGACCGCATGGTGGCCGGCGACGTCAAGTACCGCTTCGTCCTGGACAACTCGACCCTTTAGGAGCATTTCTTGAGCACGCTGTTTACCAAGATCATCAATGGCGAGATTCCCGGCCGATTTGTCTGGAAGGACGAGTCCTGCGTGTCCTTCATGACCATAGGGCCGCTGACCGAAGGGCACGTGCTGGTGGTTCCGCGCCTCGAGGTCGACAAGTGGACCGACGCGTCGCCAGCGCTGGTTGGCAAGCTGATGGCCGTTTCCCAGACCATCGGGCAGGCGCAGGTTTCGGCGTTCGGTGCGCCCCGGGCCGGGGTCATCATCGCCGGCTTTGAGGTGGAGCACCTGCACGTGCACGTGTTCCCGGCCTACGGGCTGGAGAACTTCGACTTCAAGGCCGTGGACAACCACCCGGACCCCGTCGTGATGGACGCCAGCGCCGAGAAGATCCGCGGGGCCCTGCGCGCCGCCGGGCACGGTGAGTTCGTCCCGGAGTCGTGACGCTCCCGCAGCTGCGGGGGTTTGTGGAGCGGCGAAAATTGGGTGAGGCGCATGGCCTTGGGAATCCGTGACCAACTGGTCAACGCGCTGGCCGCCGAAACGCCTGCCTGTGCCTCCGGCTACATGCTGGTGGCAGTTGACGGTGTGGACGGCAGCGGGAAAACGACCTTCGCCACGGCATATGCGGCCGCACTGAAAAAGCTCGGACGCCGCGTGGTCCTCATCCACGCCGATGATTTTCTGAACCTTCGGGCCGTGCGACACCGCCGCGGGCGCCACTCGCCGGAAGGGTTTTGGCTGGACAGCTACGACTACCCGTCCCTGGCACGGCACGTCCTCGCTCCGTTCGGCCTGCAGGGCGACGGCGTCTACCGCGCTGCCGCGACCGACCACGGCCGGGACGTCCGGCTGGACGCGCCGCTGGTGCATGCGGCCCCCGGCACGGTGTGCATCGTGGAGGGCATGTTCCTGCACCGCCGCGAACTGGCCCGGCGGTGGGATTACTCAGTATTCCTTGACGTGCCGTTCACCGAGACGGCCCGCCGCATGGCCCTGCGCGACGGCACACCGGAAAACCCGGACGATCCAGGCATGCGCCGGTATGTCGGGGGCCAGCGGCTGTACTTCGCTGACGCCAGCCCTTGGATGCACGCCACGAGGGTGGTGGACAACGCGGACCCGCAGGCGCCCCGCATCGTTCAGGCGCACGCCAGCCCGGGCCCGGGCGGACGGGTGTAGGCGCAATAAAGTTTTTGCAAATTTATCTTTGCAAAGGTTTCTTTGCGGTCTATTCTTGGGGGCATGGACAAGTCAGAGAAGATTGTTGACGACCTTGACACGCTCAAGGCAATCGCGAGTCCGCTGCGCATGAAGATTCTGGGCCTTCTGCGCGAGTCCGGTCCGGCCACGGCATCCGAGCTCGGCCGGCGGCTGGGGGAATCCAGCGGCTCGACGTCGTACCACCTTCGCCAGCTGGAACGCTACGGCTTCGTCGGCGATGACGACGAACAGCACTCGCGGCGGGAAAGGCGGTGGAAGGCGTTGCACGCGCAGACGAACTTCCATGCGGGGAAGTTCAGCGGCGACGAGGGTGGCCGGACGCTGATGGAGTCCGCTGTCCGCTCCAACGTGCAATATCTGCTGGGCAACGTGGAGGAGTACCTGCGCGGAGATTTTGCGCCGGAATGGCAGGGAATCTTGGGCGTGAATGACTACCTGCTCAGGATCACCGCCGAGGATGCGGCGGAACTGCTGGCCCGCATGGAGGAGCTCGTTGAGAGCTACCGGGCCCGCGGGTCCAGTGACCCGCGGGCCAAGCCAGTCGCCTGGCACCTGCTGGCCCTGCCGAAGAAGCCGTCATGACCCTCCGGCGTAAATTCTGGGTCCTGACGGGACTGCGCTGGCTGCCCACCGGAATGCTCATTCCCATCTATGCCCTGCTGCCGCTCGAGCGCGGCCTGAGCATTGCCGAACTCGGCGCCGTGGTGGCCGTGCAGGGGATCGTGGTGCTGTTCCTGGAACTCCCCACCGGCGGCTTCGCCGATTCGCTGGGGCGGAAGCCGCTGCTGGTTGCCTCGTCCGTGTTTGCGCTGGCCTCGTACGGGGTCTTCGCCTTCGCGCACAGCCTGGGCTGGTTCATGGCGGCGTCCGCGCTGGCCGGCGTGTTCCGTGCCCTGGACAGCGGGCCCCTGAACGCCTGGTACGTCGATGAAACCATCGCGGCTGGCGCGGGGGAGACGGTGGCCACCGGCATTTCCGGTGCAGGGACGGTGACCGGGCTGGCCATCGCCAGCGGAGCCGTCCTCGGGGGCGGGCTGGTTGCCTGGCATCCTGTGGCCGCCTTCGACGCCTTGGGCACGCCGTACCTGGTGGCGGCGGCACTGACGCTGTTCCAGATCACGCTGACCGCTCTGCTGATGCACGAGGACCGCAGCGCCCGGGCGGGGAAGCTGTTCGCTTCAATCCTCCAAACGCCCCGGGGAATTCTGGACGGGGCCCGCATTGTCGCCGGAAACCGTGCGCTGCGGGCCCTGCTGGCGGTGGGCCTGTTCCTCGGATTCGGCATGGTTGGCTTTGAACAGTTCATGCCCATCCGGCTGTCGGAAATCCTCGGCAGCGCCGATTCGGCCGGGACAATGATGGGCCCCGTGTCCGCCGCCGCGTGGGGCATTTCCGCGGCGGGGGCCGCGGCCGTCCCCCTGCTGCTGCGCCGCTGGTCCATGCCTGCCGTGTCCATGGTCCTCGTGGCCTGCCAGGGGGCCATGGTCGTGGTCATGGGACTGGTGGCCGGCCCGCTGGGCCTGATGGCGGCGTTCTTCGCCACGTACGCCGTGCACAGCGCCCTTGGGGCGGTCTACGAGACCATGCTCCATGGCGAGGTCGACGCCGGACACCGGGCCACGGTCCTCTCCCTCGCCTCCATGGTGCTCCAGCCTGCCGGATCGCTCGGCGCCGTCGTCCTGGGCCTGCTGGCGACCGGCGCCTCCACCGGGCTTGCCCTGGTCGTGGCAGGGATCGTCCTGGCGCTCGCGGCCCCGCTGTTCCTGGTCAAGGGCAGGCCCTCCGCTGGCACGGAGCCGGCGGGCCGTCTTCTGGAAACTGCGGGAGCGTCCGGCGGCCGTGCCCCGGAGTTGCGGGAGCGTCCGAAAAGGGCGTCCGGGTCCCGCTGATCAGCCGGCCAGGGCCTTGGACAGCGCCACGCGGACCCGCTTCTCAGACACCGAATAGGCGGTCCCCAGCTCCACCGCGAACAGGCTGACACGCAGCTCCTCAAGCATCCAGCGCACGTGCTCCAGCCCCGCGGTGGAGCGCTGGCCGGGCAGCAGGGCCGCCATGGCGTCGTCGTACTCGTCCTCCAGCCGCTGCACCGCGGCCATCGACTGCCCGTCCCGGGCCACGTTGGACGGCAGCTTCTCCAGCCTCCGCTCGATCGCGGCCAGGTAGCGCGGCAGCTGGCTCAGCTGGGCGAAGCCGGTCTTCGCCACAAATCCCGGAAAGACCAGCAGTTCCAGCTGCTGTTTGATGTCATTGAGCGCGCTGATGAGCGGCAGGCTGTTGCTGGCCCGCAGCGCCTTGTCGATGCGCAGCTTCGAGGCCAGGACGCGTTCAACGACGGCGGTCACCGAGAACACCGTGTCAATGAGCTCCGCCCGGACCACCTCGTACAGCGCGTTGAAGTCCGCCTCGTTCCACGGCAGTTCCGCCGGCGTCAGCTTGTCGATCGTGGCGAGCGTGCAGTCCGCGATCAGGTCCGTGACGGAGCCGTGCGGGTTTTGGCTGAACGTGAGCTTTTCGGTGTTGCTCAGGTGGTCCAGGACATATCTGTCGGGGGAGGGGACCTTCAATGCGAGCAGGCGGATCACGCCGCCGCGCATGGCGGACTCCTGCACGTCCTGGCGCTGGAACACGCGCAGCCCCGCCGCGGCGCCTTCGTCCACCAGTGCCGGATAGCCCGTCACGGTGTGCCCCGACACGAGCCGTTTCACCTCGCGCGGCAGCGCTCCGACGTTCCAGTTGGTGAGCCCCGAGCGTTCCTGAATGCTTTCGGTGGTTGAGCCTGGGCCCACGGCCGCGAGGGACCCGCCGCGAGCTTGCGAGTGGGGGGAGCGGCTGGGGAGCGAAACCCCCGATCTTGACGGGCTCGATCCACGGGGCGAAACCGTCTTCGGCGTGGCCCCCAGCTGTTCGGCGATGGCGCGGCGCGTGGCGCCGGCGAGCGTCGACTGCAGCTCGGCGAGGTTCTGGCCCTCCTCCAGAATGCGGCCGTCCCTGTCCACGACGGAGAACGCCATGCGCAGGTGCGACGGCACGGCGTCCCAGTTCCAGGAGCCCGGCGGGATGATGTGCCCCTTGATCCGCCGCAGGGCCAGCTCCAGGGACGGTTCCAGGGCGTCCACCGCCGGGTCAAAGTCCTCGGCCAGCGCAGCGGCCGCCTGCCGTCCCACATCGGGTGCCGGGATGAAGTTCTTCCGCACGGCCTTGGGCAGCGACTTGATGAGTGCCGTCACCAGCTCCGCCCGCAGCCCCGGTATCTGCCAGCGGAACGGCGCCTCGTGCAGCTGGTTCAGGAAAAGCAGCGGCACCTGCACGGTCACGCCGTCGGACGGGTTGGGGGTGGCCCCGGGCGCCGTGGGATGGAACTCGTAGGAGAGGGGCAGCTCAAACTCGCCCTCGGTCCAGGTCTTGGGGAACGCCGCCTCGTCGAGCCCGGCTTCCTCGGCCATGACCACGTGGGTGTCGAAGTCGAGCAACGCGGGGTTTTCGTGACGCGCGGCCTTCCACCACTTGTCGAAGTGGCGCTCGGAGACCACCTCGGCGCCCACGCGCTCGTCATAAAACTCAAACAGGGTTTCATCGTCCACGCGCAGGTCGCGGCGACGCATGCGCGTCTCGAGCTCCTCCACCTCGGCCAGCACGGCCTGGTTGCGGTGGAAGAACTTGTGGCTGGTGTGCCAGTCGCCCTCCACGAGGGCATGGCGGATGAACAGCTCACGGCTGAGCTCGGGGTCGATCCGGCCGTAGTGGATGCGCCGGTCCGGCACGATCGGCACCCCGTACAGGGTGACCTTCTCGTGCGCCATGACGGAGCCCATCTTCTTGGACCAGTGCGGCTCGCTGTAGCTGCGCTTGACCAGGTCCGGGGCCACCTGCTCGGCCCACAGGGGATCGAACTTCGCGGCCACGCGGGCCCACAGCCGGGATGTTTCCACCAGTTCGGCGGCCATGACCCAGTCGGGGGACTTCTTGAACAGGGCCGAGCCCGGGAACACCATGAACCTGGTGCCCCGCGCGCCGGCATACTCGCGCTTGCGTTGGTCGTAGAGCCCAATGTGGCTCAGCAGCCCGGTCAGCAGGGACATGTGGATGGCGTCGTGGTTCGCCACCGGGTCAAGGTCGTTGCCGGAGACCTTGATGCCCAGGGGCTTGCCCATCTGCTTGAGCTGGGCGAACAGGTCCTGCCACTCGCGCACCCGCAGGTAGTTGATGAATTCGGCCTTGCACAGGCGCCGGAACGCGCTGGAGGACAGCTCGGACTGCTTGTCCTTGATGTACCGCCAGAGGTTCAGGAAGCCGGTGAAGTCTGAATTTTCGTCCTGGAAGCGCTTGTGCTTTTCCGTGGCGAGCTGCTGCTTGTTGGTGGCGTCCCCCTGGGGGCGCTCGCGCGGGTCCTGGATGGTCAGGGCGGCCGCGAGCACCATGACTTCCGCGGCCACACCGCGCTTCGCGGCCTCCACAATCATCCGTCCCAGCCGCGGATCCACCGGGAGCTGGGAGAGTTGGCGTCCGACGCCGGTGATCGCGCCTTGGGCGTCCACCGCGCCCAGCTCGCGCAGCAGGGTGACGCCGTCGGTGATCGCCCGGGAGTCAGGCGGCTGGACGAACGGGAACTGCTCCACGTCCTTGGGCCCCTTCGCCACGCCCATGGCAGCCATCTGCAGGATGACGGCCGCCAGGTTGGTGCGCAGTATTTCCGGGTCGGTGAACTCGCTGCGGGCTTTGAAGTCCTCCTCGGAGTACAGGCGGATGCAGATGCCGTCGGACACGCGGCCGCAGCGGCCCGAGCGCTGGTTCGCGGAGGCCTGCGACACCCGCTCGATGGGCAGGCGCTGGACCTTGGTCCGGTGCGAGTAGCGCGAAATGCGGGCTGTGCCGGGGTCGATGACGTACTTGATGCCGGGCACGGTCAGCGAGGTTTCCGCGACGTTGGTGGCCAGCACGATCCGCCTGCGGCTGCCGGGGGTGAATACGGCGTGCTGTTCGGCCAGCGACAGCCGGGCGAAGAGCGGCAGGATCTGGACGTCGCGGAGCCGCGGATTGGTCTTGGCCCGGCCGCGCAGGGCTTCTGCCGCGTCGCGGATTTCGCGCTCGCCGGAGAAGAAGATCAGGATGTCCCCGGGCGCTTCGCGGGAGAGTTCGTCCACGGCGTCGCACACGGCGTCGAGCGGGTCCCGGTCCTCCTCGTCGTTGCCGCCGTCGCGGTGCCGGTCCGCCGCCCGGCTGTCGGGAGGGGAGGCGGGGTCGTCGTCGTTCTCCCCGGAGGCGGGGCCGGACAGCGGGCGGTAGCGGATCTCCACGGGGAAGGTGCGCCCGGAGACCTCGATGATGGGGGCCGGCCCCTCGGGGGAGGCGAAGTGCTCGGCGAAGCGCTCAGGATCGATCGTGGCCGAGGTGATGATGACCTTCAGGTCCTTGCGCTGGGGCAGGATCTGGCGCAGGTAGCCGAGGATGAAGTCGATGTTCAGGGAGCGCTCGTGGGCCTCGTCGATGATGATGACGGAATATTTGCGCAGGAGGCGGTCGCGCTGGATTTCGGCGAGCAGGATGCCGTCCGTCATGAGCTTGATCTTGGTCTGCGGTCCCACGTGGCCGGTAAAGCGGACCTGGAAGCCCACTTCCTCGCCGATCTTGACGTCGAGTTCGCTGGCGATGCGCTCAGCCACCGTGCGGGCGGCGAGGCGGCGCGGCTGGGTGTGGCCGATCAGGCCCTTCTCCGCCAATCCCAGCTCCACGCACATTTTGGGGATCTGGGTGGTCTTTCCGGAGCCCGTCTCGCCGGCGATGATGGTGACCTGGTTGGCGGCGATGGCGGCCATGAGGTCCTCGCGGCGCTCCGAGACGGGAAGCGCGGCGGGGTAGGTGATAGTCAAAGTCATGGTGCCATCCAGTTTATGCCGTTACGGCTGCGGGGGCCCCTTTGAGGGCCGGGGCGCCCGGGCGGCGGCCCGGATGGTCAGCGCGCCCCGGGCGGCCAACACCACAAGGGCCGCCCCTGCCAGTGCCAGCAGCGCTCCCAGCGCGCCGGTGCCGAAGCCCAGGGCGAGGAGCGGCTGGAGGGGGTGGCCGCCGTCGTGCGCCCAGGCAACGCTTGCCATGGCCTGCCCGGCCACCACGGACGTGCCGCCGAGGTAGCCAAGCAGCACCCCGGTGGCCAGGCGGACCACTACCGTGGCGGAAATTTCGCGCCAGCGCCGGTCCAGGGCGGCCATGCGGGGATCGGGAAGGGACGGGGCGCCGGCAATGCGTTGCAGGGCAAGGAATGCCGAGCCCGCCAGGACCATGGTGACCAGCAGCAGCGGGACCCCGTAATACCAGCCGGGGTAGGGGCCCGCGGTGCTTGCGTTTGTGTTCGCAAGGTGGAGCAGGCGGTACCGGCCCTGGCTGTCCGGGGAGGAGGTCAGGCCCGTCGCGACGAGGAGGGCCGCGTAGGCGGCCATGGTGAGGAGCGGCAGGGCAAGCGTGAGGGGCTTGAGGCCGGCCCAACGGGCTTGGGGGCCTGGAGTGGCGTCTGCCGCCTGCTGGTTCCGTCCGTCCTTCCTCCCTGCCTTCCGCCAGGCCTTCCTCACGGCCTTCCTCCCGCCGGCAGGCAATGCCGAAAACAGCAGCAGTCCGCCGCTGGCCGAGACCCCTGCGGTGAGCGCCATGGGCAGTCCAACCTGCCCTGTCACGCCGATGGACACGCGGAAGAGGGACACGAACATGACCACCGCAAAGGCGATCCCGGCCACGGCGCGCAGCTGCGCGGCGAGCATGGCACGGTCCTCGGACGACCTGCTCGCCACCGAAGGGCCAGCGGTGATGGCAAGCGGTGCCTTCCTGCGGGAAATCCTGGTGGCAACGGCGGAAACGGCCATCCCCGTAACCGCGAGCACGGCGAGCAGGACAATCAGGCGTGTCATGGAGAACCTTTCGTGTGGTGTTCCATTAGTACACGGCAGGGGGCTGCGCGTCATTTTGCTGCGCCCAGTCCCCCTCTGTCTGGCAGGATGGGGCCATGATCCCGGAACCCACGGCACTGGCAACATTCGCGCTCGCAGGTGGCGATTTCAGGCTCCGCAGGGCCGTTGAAGCCGATGTTGGGCCCATTGTTGGCATGATGGCCCGGGACCAGCTGCGTTCCTCGGTCGATTCCGACGCGCCCGAACGGCGCGCGCCCTATGTGGCGGCGTTCCACGCCATCGACGCCGATCCCGCGCATCTTCTGTGCGTGGTTGACGACGCCGCCGGTTCCGTGGTCGCGACCATGCAGCTGACGCTTCTTCCGGGGCTGGCGCGCGGCGGGGCCAGCCGCCTGCAGCTCGAGGCAGTTCGCGTGGCCGGACGGCTGCGCGGCAACGGGCTCGGCACAGCGATGATGGAGTGGGCCGTGGCCGAGGGGCGGCGCCGGGGGGCCGCCCTCATCCAGCTCACTTCCGACCTCTCCCGGCACGACGCCCACCGTTTCTACGGGCGGCTCGGCTTTGCACACTCGCACGCCGGATTCAAGATGGTCCTGTAGGGGCCCGGACAGCGGGGCTCCTCGCACCGGCGCTCCGCTGGTGTGGCAGGTGCGCCGATTCACCCGTCGCCGGCAGAATTTTTGGCGACTTGCTCCTCCACAGGGGGTGCCGGGTGCGTGACAGTCGACATTTCCGGTTGTCAGCTCCCCGCCTGTGCGCCTTTTCTTCTAGCCTTGACCCATTGATGAAGTTACGGCTTTCCGAACACAGTTTCCCCTTCCGGGGTGCAGCTGGCGGACGGAACTGGAGGGAACGGGCAGGGGGTGGGTGCCATGGCCGCACCGGGATGGCGCAGTGGCGACGCTTCGGCCGTCGTGGTCCCAGGCCCGGGCTCAGGCCCTGCCACAGGTCCCGCCGCCACATGCCCTGCCACAGGTCCCGCCACCACAGGTCCCGCCGCCACAGGTCCCGCCACAGGTCCTGCCATAGGTCCTGCGTCCGTCTCCGGCCCCACACTGGAAGATGGCGCGGAAGGGGCAGTCGAGTCCGCTGCCGGCACCGCCCGCCCAGTCAGCTCCACACGGGAGCTGGCCGCGTCGGCCCTGGCATTGGTGGAAATATGCGGAAGGTTCTTCGAACCGGCCGTGCTGGCACAGCTGGACGCGGCACTGGCTCATGAGTTGGCCCGCCGGGCACTCGAACGCGCCGGAGACGCCGCCGCGCGTTTGGACCACGGAATTCGGGCCGGCCAGGCTGCGGAGGCACTCGCGAGGATGGCCGCCTGCGCCGGGGCGGGCAAGGCCGCGGCCACCAAGGCCGGCGATCTCGCCTCGGAAGCGACGTCCGTGGTGACCGCCTTCGGCGGCAGCGTGGGACCCGAGGGCTTTGATCCGGCGGTGGTCGACAAGGTTTCCGGGCCGGCCCTGGTGGACCTCATCTCCGGGCTGGAACAAGCCAAGAACGCGCTTGCGGCCGCACAAATCAAGGCTGAGGCGCTCTTCGCCGCCCATCAGCGACTGGAACAGGCAAGGGCCGGGGTGCCCAAAGACAAGCTCGGCAATGGGGTGGGAACGCAAATCGGGCTCGCACGGCACGAATCCGCCCATCGGGGCCGCCAATTGGCGGAGCTTGCCACCATCGTGGTGCGCGAACTGCCCCACACCATGGACGCCATGACTGCCGGAATCATCGGTGAGGACCGGGCGCGAGTCATAGCGGCCGAAACCGTTTTCCTCTCTGCCGAGCACCGTGCCGAAGTCGATTCCCTCATCAGCGGCGACCAGGAAAAATTGGCGGGCATGGGCTCGCGGGAACTGGCCACCGCGTCAAGAAGCGCCGCATACCGGCTCGACCCCGAGGCCTTCGTCAAGCGCCGGGACAAGGCTGTAACGGACCGCTATGTGTCGCTGCGCCCGGCCGCAGACGGCATGACCCTGCTCACCGCCCTGATCCCACTCAGGCACGGGGTCACCATCATCAATACCCTGACCCAAGTGGCAGACTCAGCCGTTGCCGCCAGTGACGGGCGCGGCCGGGGCCAGCTCATGGCCGACGCCCTCATCCACCGCCTCACACAACATGCGCCCTGCGACAAAGGTGCCGGCACCACCGGCGACCACCGCGGCCCGGATCTGGGCCACGCCACCGCTGGACCTGTCGGGGCCGGAGATGCAACCTCTCTGGTGGCTGGGGGAAAGACCTCCAAGATGGGTTCCGCGGGGGATTCAGGCCAGTCGGACGTGGCCCGGCCACGGAACCCGGGGCTGTGCACCATTGTGGCCGAACCCGACATCATGATCGAGCTCGTCATGACCGACCGCGCACTATTTGACGGCGCCAACGACCCCGCAATAATTGTCGGTTACGAGCCAATCCCCGCTCCCGAGGCACGTGCCATGGTCCTCGGCCTCGGCCTCGGGCTCGGGCTCGGACCCGACCTCGGCCCCGAGCCCGGCAGTCCCAGGCTGGAACCACGTGGGCCGGCCGCGGGCAGCGAGGGTGGCTCCGCATCAGGTGGCAGCGGGTCCACCGGCCAATCCCAGACCGTCGAAAAACCCGGGAGGTCCGGGTTCTCGCCGCGGCTGTGGCTCCGCCGGCTCTTCACCCACCCTGACAGCGGAGCCCTGCTCACCATGGATTCCCGGTCGCGGATCTTCCCCGACGGGATGAAGGAATTCCTACGGATCCAGTACCAGCGCTGCGCGAACCCCTATTGTGGCGCGCCCATCCGCCACTACGACCACATCAAGTCCTGGGCGGCCGGCGGCGCCACCAGCATTGCCAATGGGAGGGGCCTGTGTGCGGCGTGCAACCAGGAACGGGAATCCCCCGGGTGGAGTGCGGAACCAGGCGGCGCCCCGCCATCCAGACTGCGGCCGCCCGCGGGT
Organism: Arthrobacter wenxiniae; assembly: GCF_013376105.1. Lineage (GTDB taxonomy): Bacteria > Actinomycetota > Actinomycetes > Actinomycetales > Micrococcaceae > Specibacter > Specibacter wenxiniae. The sequence continues at coordinate 177,399 of NZ_JAAMFM010000003.1, read as the reverse complement.
GAAACGAACGTCGTTGGAACCGACGGCCCCGGGCTGCCCCGCACCGTGACCACCACACCCACCGGCCACCACTATGCGGCTGTCGCACCGCCCTTGCCGGGCTCCACGCTTCGCAGACAACGCCGGCGACGTTGACAGCGCAGGCAATGCCGAAGCCTTTTCTGGCTCTCCCTGGGAAAGCCGCCGGCGGGCCACGCAGGGCGTGTCTTCCAGAAGTGCGGAGGGCGCGGGTGGAAGAACGGGCGGATGTCCGCCGGCCGCCTCTTGCGCATCCAGAGCCCTGAAATTCACACTACGGGCTCGACTTGGACCTGGCCGAACGCATGGTCATCAAACAGGGCTGCGCATTCCTGGACTACGCGGAATCCGGCTCGGCGAAGGAGTGGTTCCTGCGGCAGGGATGAAGGAGCCGTGGCCCCGGCTGGTGCTGCCGGATTCGCCGAACCGCGGGAAGATTCTGTCAACGCTGTTGTTGTGCGCGTCGGCGCTCATGTCCGTCGTGGCATCGACGCCCAGTGCCGCAAGGTGCCCGGCAAGTCCGGTATTGGTGAAGTCAGCCCAGGTCTACTTGACCACCACGTGGTCGCCAGGCCGTTGGCCTCGCAATACCCGTCGGCTGGCCTGCCGCAGCCCCAGGGGCCGCCTGCCCACCGCGGCCCGGTGCGGGGCCGGTCGACCCGGACCAGGACAGTGGCGCGTCCCCGGCTGCGGGGGCCAGCGGCGCGTGTAAACCGCAAGGGTCCTACCTTGACAAATTTATGGCGTAGCCAGGCAACGTCCGGTTCTGGATCGGGGAGCTGTCAGGGACTCCGGACTGCGCGCAGGACCTCGTCGTGGACGGTGACGGGCCCGCCGCCGTGCCCCGCGGAATCGCGCGGGCGCGACTCCGCAACGAAAATCTTCCACAGTGGGGGATCCAGCAACGCCGCCACCTCCTGGGCCGTGTAAAAGACATCCGCCCGGTTCGGCCGGTGGGCGCCGGATTCAATGTCCGACGGCGCGTGCCCCACCACCAACAGCGTCCCGCCGGGTGCCACCGCGGCTGCCAGCCCGGTGAAAAGAGGTTGCCGGTCTTCCAGAGGAAGCTGCATGAATTGTGCCGAGACGAGCTCGAAGGACAGCGCCGGGGGAGTCCACTTCAGCAGGTCCCGGTGCTGCCAGTCGATGGAACCGGACAGTGTCAATCCTGAGGCATGCCCGGCAGCCCGCTCGAGGGCAACACTGGAAATGTCGACGCCGGTCACCCGCCACCCACGGGCGGCGAGCCAGACGGCGTCGGCCCCCTCGCCACACCCAACATCGAGTGCGGTCCCGGGGGCAAGGCCTGCCGCCTCGGCCACCAGCTGCGGGTTGGGGTGGCCGCTCCAGATGTTGCCGCGACCTGCATAGCGTTCGTCCCAGTACGCGGCGTCAAATTTGTGGGTCATGGGTCCATCCTTGCACCTGCCTGCCGCAGCCCGCACTCGTATGCCAGCACCACCGCCTGCACCCTGTCCCGCAGCCCCAGCTTCGCCAGGATCCTGGTCACATGCGTCTTCACCGTGGGCTCGCCCAGGTACAGCCTGGCGCCAATTTCAGCGTTCGAGAGGCCCCGCGCCAGGCTGCGGAACACGTCCAGCTCCCGGGATGTCAGCGCGGCAAGTTCCACCGGCACCCCGGCCACAGCGGGGGGCCGCGCCACATATGACTCGACGAGTTTCCGTGTCACCTCCGGCGCAAACAGCACGTCCCCGGCGTGGCAGGCAAAGATTGACCGGATCAGTTCGGCCGGCGGGGTGGTCTTCAGCAGGAAGCCGCTCGCCCCGGTCCGCAGCGCCGCGTACACGTACTCGTCAAGGTCAAACATCGTCAGCATCAGCACCCGCGTGGCAAGGCCAGCGGCCGCGATCCGCGCCAGCCCCTCCAGGCCGTCCACGCCCGGCATTTGGATGTCCATCAAAACCATGTCGGCACTGTGGTGGCGGGCCAGCGCGGCTGCCGTGCCGCCGTCGTGCGCCAGGCCCACCACCTCGAGCCCGGGCGCGGTGGCGAGGATTGCCCCCAGCCCGGCGCGGATGAGGTCCTGGTCGTCGGCGACCACCACCTTCACGGCCCCCATGGCGCCGCCTTCCGGGGCCCGGGAACGGCTTGGGGGAGTGCCGGAAGGACCGCGCGCACAACAAAGCCCGACGCCGGACTCGACCCCCGGGTCCGGGCGGCGCCGGCTGCCGGGGCCGGGGAGGTGACGGCAGCGGGTGCCGGCCCGGCGGTGGGCCCGGCGTCGAGGGAGCCGCCGCGTGCGTGAAGCAGCTCGCGGAGTCCGCGCAGCCCAAAGCCGGCGCCGGGCCCGGGGGAGGGCGCCGTGGACCGACCGTTTTCCACCGTCACCGTGCAGCCGGTCGGGCCGGCACATACGGAAATCCTCACGGTGCTGCCGGGGGCATGCCGGATCGCATTGGACAGGGCTTCCCGCACGATCCGGTGCACCAGGACGGCTTGGTGAGGTGGGGTGGTGTCGGCGCGGGCCACCTCAACCACCAGCCCGGCCGTGTGCGCCCTGGTCAGGGCCTGCTCCAGGGTTTCCGGGCTGCCGTGTTCCTGGCCGCCAAACCACTGGCCGGCATCGCCCGAACCGGCGGCCAGGGTTGCCAGCCCAGCCCGGGCGCTGCTGCCGATTTCCGTCACGAGGGCCAGCGCCCGGCGGGCCTCCGCGGGGTCCCCTTGGGCCAGGACGGAGGCAGCGCCGGCCTGCATCACCATGCCGCCAAGGGCATGGCTGGCGAGGTCATGGACGGTGCGGGCCAGCTCCAGCCGCTCCGCGGCCAGCCCAGCGTCGACGTCGGCTGCAAATCGCAGGGCGAGGACCTCCGAACGGCCCAGCGCGGCCCACTCGGCCCGGCCGTGTGTCCGCCACGCATGTGCGGCAAATCCGGTGAATCCGACAATGCCCAGGTTGATTGGCACATTCTGCGGCGCCTGCGCGGCCAGGACCAGCAGCAGGGCGGCGGCAAAGACGCACCAGGCAAGCAGAACCGCCAGCCGCCCGTCCGCAAGCGCCGCCCATGTCAGCACTACGCAGGCGGCCGCCAGGCCCAAGCCCTGCGGCAGCGGAATGCCGGCCAGCCCGCCGGCGCCGAGCAAACCGGCCGACGCCAGGCACGCCAGGGCCGGGCTGCGGCGGCGTACAAGCAGCAGCGCGGCCGTGAAAATGCCCAGCGCCGCACCGGTCACGGCAGGCCCCGGCGGAAGGAACGGCCACTCGGACGCCAGAAGTGCCAGGACCACCGCCGTCGGCGCCAGCCATCCGGCCAGGGAGGCCGCCCCGGACGTGGCCCGACGCCTGCCCCCGGCTTTCGCGTGGGTCGCACCAGCCGCTTCGCCCAAGGCGGGCACCGGAAGCGGGGCGGCGGCACCGCCGCGCAGCGCCACCAGCAGCATCTTCAGCTGTCCCACGGCGGCCGCACCGTCGGCTGTGATGCGCTGGATGTCGGCGGGCGCCAAGGTTTTCGCGGCCCGCAGGGCCGCCCGATGCATCGAGTCCATGGCGGTGCCCACCACGGCCAGTACGTCGGCGGTGGTCCGCTCCCGCTCGGTTGCGGCCTGCGCCTCGGCCGCCTGCTGCGGATCAGCCGCGGCCAGGCGTGACTCGGCCAGCGCTGCCTGCATGGATGCCGTGAACCGCCGGCGGACCAGGCGGCCGTACGCGAACGCCATGCCGTAGAGGACGGACCCGAACAAGGCGTCGCCGGCCTGCGTTCCGGCAGCAGGGAGGGCCAGTGCAGCCAACAGGAGGGGAAGCCCCAGCAGGCCGGCGGCGTCGGCCACGAAGCGCCCGCAAGCATAGGCGGAGAGCAGGGCGGCGGCCAGCGGCGCAGGGTTTTCCATGGACAGGCCGAGCAGCACCGCGGCCGCCTGCACTGCCCCGCACAGTGCGGCCGCAGGCAGCGGTAACCGGCGGGCGAGGAATGCTGAAGCGGCCCAGGCCAGGGACAGGGCCGTGATGGCAATGGGGCCGAAGGAAGCTGGCGCGGTTGCCGGACCATCTGCCGCGAGGAACCCGGCCGCCCAGAGGCCGGCCGCAGCTGCCGCCAAACATTGCTCCCAGATGTTCCAGGACCGTCCCATGCCCTGAGGATACGGGAAGCGGTGGAAACAATCGACCAACTTTCGGATGACCCGGGCACCTGCTTTGGGATGGTGCCGGACTGGCCCGCAGCGGGAAGGAGGGTGCGCCGCGGCTGATCCGCGGACGGCCTGCCCGCGGCAGACTCAAGCCATCAACCCGATCCGCCGCAACGGACGCCAGAACCCCGGACGCGGCTTGAAACCGGACCAACGCGGACCAACGCGGAAAGACAAAAAGAAATGAGGCACGGCAATGACCAGGCAACGCAACGGATCTGAAGGACAACCCATTCCCCGGGGCCGGCAGGCAGTGGCGGCGGCGCTGGCCTTGCTGGCGACTCCTATCCTGGTGGTCGTGGCGGACCTGCTGCGGATGGCAGCTGACGGCAGCGTCCAGGCGACGGGAGGCCTCGGCGGCGAGGGCGGCCCCGCGGCCACGGAATCCATGATGGAGTCCATCCAGGACAATCCCGAACTCTTTGGCGTGGCAGCCGTCCTGACGTTTGCTGCCGCGTTCACCGCCGTTCCCGCCGTCATCCTTGGCTGGCGGCTCGGTGCCCCAACGGCACGGGTCATGGCCTGGGCCGCCGCGGTCCTCGGAGTGCTTTTTGTCTTCGGGAGGGTGACCCACACGTTTACGGCGTACGGGCTGCCGCTGATCCTGGCCGACCAGCTCGGAACGGGCGGTGCCGCACGCTTGTACGATGCGCTGAACCTGCACTGGGCCACGGCCATGGTGATTGTGCCCGCGATCGCCGGCATTGCGTTGTGGTTTCCACTCTTGGCGGTGGCGCTGTACAGGAGCAGGGCCATCCCGTTGTGGGCCATGGTGTCGGTGCTCGCCGGAACGGTGGTCCTGATGGCCCTTGGCAGCTCGATCATTGCCACGCCCATCTTCTGGGTGCTGACTGTGGCCGGGCTCTGGCCTGCCGCCGCCTCGGTGCTTGGGGCTTCAAAAGCCAGGCTTCCGGAACGGGATTTGGGGCAGCGGGAGCCGGCAGCCTGATCCTGCAGGAACTGTCCAAATGCGGCGGGTGGCCGGCCGGCCACCCGCCAAAGCCTTGGGTAAGGCCCGTCAGGGAATGCAGCCAACCTGCCTGACGGTGCCGGCAGGAGGCGCTGGATCAGGATTCGCCAGTTCGTCAAACACGAGGTCCAGCTCCACGGCACGCGCGCGCCAAATCCACGGCGGGGAAGCCGCGGGTGCTTCCGGTGAAGGTGGCGCCCCCGGCGGACACGGGCTCATGGGCTGCCAGCAGGTCATCGGGAGGAGGCCTCCATGGATGCATCCCGGGCGACGGATGCCCGTTTTGGATGAGGCCACGGCTGAACGGTGCGGGCGCGTCCGGATGGCCACCGTGCCGCCGCCACGCCGACTGCCCCAACACCGCCGCCCGTGCCGGCGCCCCGCCTGTGGACATTGGGTGGACCCGGCCTGGGGAAGCCGCCGGACTACACGTCCGGCAGTGCCTGATGGGTGGTCACGGCCAGGCGGTTCCAGACATTGATCGCGGAGATCGCCATGAGCAGGACAGGTATCTCCGCCTCAGTGAAGGCGGCCTTGACCTGCGCCCAGATGGCGTCGGACACCCCGCCATGGCTGATGAGGGTCATGGACTCCGTCAGGGCCAGCGCTGCCTGCTCCCTGTCGGAGTACATGGCCCGGGCCTCCTGCCAGCCGGCCAGCACATCCACGCGCCGATTGTCCACGCCGGCGTTCCGGGCCTCCCGCCCGTGCATGTCCAGGCAGTAGGCGCAGCCGTTGAGCTGCGAGGCCCGGATCTTGACCAGCGCCAGCAGCGCCTCGCCCAGCGTGCCGGCATGGATGTACTTTTCCATGGCGATCATGGGCTGGTAGGCCTTGGGGTCGATTTCCTGGATGTTCATGCGCTGCGTGGACATGTGCCTTGCTTCCTTCTGGACTGGTGTCTCATCCGACGCCGGCGTGTGGCGCCGTCCTTTCCAGCTTCCCCCCGGGCAGGAGGTTCTGCAAGCCGGGCGCTCCTAGGTGGGTGGTGTTGAACGAGCTATCTGGTGGTGTTGGTGCTGAATGGGGGCTTTTTTAGGACTGTGTGAGGCTGTTGGTGGTTGCCTGATTTTCGTGTCGGCAAGCATTTTCGGGGTCCGCAGTGGGTGCCTCGGGGTCCGCAGGGCACCGCAAAGGGCCGTGCTGGCACGGTCGGCCCTTCTCCCGCCTCTCATGCCGGGACCATGGCCGATTGGGCCTGCCGGGAGGTCGCGATCTTGCTGATTTTGAGCACGCCAAGCCGGGCGATGTTCACGGCTGCGGCCAGCAGGGAGAAATCGGCGTTGACCTTGGCCCGGCCCCGGACCCTGGCCCGGCGTCCGCCGTGCTTTTGCCGCATCAGGTGCCCGATCTTGCGCTCGACCTTCGGACGGGTCCCCCGGTACTCGTCCCGCCACGCCGGGTCCTGTTGTGTTTCCCTTGCCCTGACCAGCTCATCCTCGTACGCGCCGATGCTGACCGTGCGCCCGGCCTTGGAGGCCGTGCACTGGGCAGCCAGTGGGCACACGGCGCAGGCGGCACCGAAGGCGGCGTTCCCGCCGCCGGCCTTGGCCGGGCGGATCGGCACGGTGACCTGCGCCGGGCAGGTCACCGTCCCGGCGCCGGTGTCAATGGTGAAGCGGTCCTTGGCGAAGCGCCCGCCCGGGGCGACCGGCAGCTGCACCTTCACAAACACACTCGCCCCGGCGGCTTCCAGTTCCACCAGCAACGCCCCGGCCCCGTACGCCGCATCCCCATACACGGCCAACTGCCCCGGCCCGCCGCCGATACCGTTGTCATTGTCGTTGTCGTTGTCGTTGTCATTGTCATTGTCATTGTCGTTGCCGGTGTCCTCATGGTGGGGGTCGGCTGCGGCGTCGCCGGCGGCCGCGGCAGCAAGTTCTTCGGCGAGGAGTCCGGTGGCCGGTTCCGCGTCGCCGGTGTTACCGGCCGTGACAGTGGTCGCGGTGATGATCTCACTGTCCGGGTCGATCGCGACATGGCCCTTGTAGCCGTCGAAGCCGCGCGCGGCGGTCTTGTGCCCGTGCCGTGCTTCCGGATCGACGGTGGAGATCACCCGGTCCTTTGCGACCCGCCGGGCGATATGGAACACCCCGTCCACACAATCCAGGTCCTGGCCCAGAACGGTCGCCAGCAACGCCCCGGCCTGGGCCGCGGATTTTCCCAGTTCCAGGCCCTCCAGCACGGCAAGGGCCGCGTGCCCGTCCTTCGCCAACGCGTCCACGACCTCCTTCCGGGCCGCCGCATCATCCCAGGCACACACAGGCTTCCCCGCCGAGACATACTCATCATCACGGGTGAGTGCGCCCCGCAGCCGTGTCTCCAGTTCCGCATCCGCGACCTGCAGCAGGCCCCTGATTGCCGAACGGACCAGCGTCACGGTGTCCATCGTGGCAACCGCGTCATACAACGGGGTCGAATCCAGCACCCGCTTGCGCCCCACCAGACCGGCAGCCCTCGCAGCCTCCAGGGTCACCTGGAAGATCCGGTCCGGAGCATCCGAGGCCGCCAAACGGGCCCGCATGTCCACCAAGACCGTGTGCACGAACCCCGGGTAATCGAAGGCCAGCCCGCCGGCGGCGTACTTCCACCTCGCGTCAAAGGAGAACCGGTCCACGGCCTCCCGGTCCGAGCAGCCCTCAATGCGCTGCAGGACCATCACGACCGCCACGATCATCGGCGGCACACTGCGCCGGCCCACATCGGTGAACAGGTCCGCGAACATCGCGTCAGGGAACAGGTCGAAGCACTCCCGGTGCAGCACCGCGTAGATCGAGTCCTCCGCGACACGGCCATGGCAATAACCGACAGTGCCGGCCAGCAAGTCCCCCTGTGTAGGTGCCAGGCCCAGCGTCATCCATCACTCCTTGGTCACAGGGAATCCGTACAACCCAATTTTCCCAAAGGACACGCCCGGATCCGGCACCGCCACACCACCAAACGAAAAACACCACCCACCTAGGCGTCCCTGGCGGCACGGATCAGCTCGCTGAACCAGCGGAACGAGTCCTTGGGGGTGCGTCGCTGGGTGGCGAAGTCGACGTGGACCAGGCCAAAGCGCTGGGAGTAGCCTGCTGCCCACTCGAAGTTGTCGAGCAGCGACCAATGGAAGTAGCCGCGGACGTCCACGCCTGCATCCATGGCCGCCTTGAGTGCGCGCAGGTGTGCGTCGGCGTACTCGATGCGGCGCTGGTCGTGGACACGACCGTCAGGACCGGGTCCGTCATTGACAGCCGCTCCGTTTTCGGTGATGTAGATGGGCGGCAGCTTGTTCCCGTAACGCTTCTTGAAGCCCAGCAGCAGTTCCGTGAAGGCCTCGGGCACCACCGGCCAGCCAAAGTCGGTCCGCGGATAGTCCTCCACCTCCCGCAGGGAAAACGGCAACGACGCATCCAGGGCGTGGCCGTCGATCTGCCCGCCCGTGCCGGCCCTGGGTGCGCCCACCAGTGTGGGGTTGTACGAGTTGATGCCGTACCAGTCGATGGGTGCGGCAATGGTGGGCAGGTCGGAGTCGGGGACGGCCGGAAGGAACGGTGCCAGGGCCTCCGGGTAGGCGCCGTTGAGGATGGGGTCGGCGAAGAGCCAGTTGGCGATGGCGTCGTACAGCCCGGCGGCCTGGAGATCCCCCTCGCTGCGGCTGGCGGGCCAGGTGGCGCCGTGGTTGTTGGCGATGCCGATGTTGCCCGCCCCGGCGGAGCGCAGTGCCTGGACGCCCATGCCGTGGGCAAGCAGCAGGTGGTGCGCCGCCGGAAGCGCGTCGAACCCCAGAGAAAGGCCGGGCGCGTGGATGCCCGCCCCGTAACCGAGCATGGTCACTGAGACGGGTTCATTGATGGTGGTCCAGCGGGGGATCCGGTCGGCAAAGTGGGCGCCCAACAGCTGGGCGTAGTCGGCAAAGCGTTCCGCCGTGTCCCGGTTCAGCCAGCCGCCCGCCTGTTCCAGTTCCAGCGGGGTGTCCCAGTGGAACAGCGTTGGGCTGGGCGTGATGCCGGCCGCGAGCAGCCCGTCGACCAGCCGGTCGTAGAACGCCAGCCCCGCGGCATTCACGGGCCCCGCACCCCCGGGCTGGATGCGCGGCCAGGAAAAGCTGAAGCGGTAGGCGTCCACGCCCAACTCCGCCATGAGGGCGATGTCCTCCGGGTACCGGTGGTAGTGGTCGCAGGCCATTGTGGCGGTGTCCCCGTCGCGGATCCGGCCCGGCCCGGCCGCAAAGGCGTCCCAGCCCGACTTGCCCCTCCCGTCCTCATCCACCGCCCCTTCAACCTGGTAGGCGGCCGTGGATACGCCCCACACGAAGCCTGGCGGGAAGCTGGGGAACACGGCGTCGTCCATGGGGACCTTTCATCGGAGCCTTGGGCACGAGTTTCATGGGCGCAGGAGCCGATGTCAAGGGGGCCGCCGCCCGGCCCGCCGCCGCCCGGTTCACCAGGGGATGGTTGAGTCCTCCCATCGCGTGGAGGTGCCCGTGGGCCTGTCCGGGCCGAGCAGGGCGACGCCCACCCTCCCCCGGGATCCGTCTTCAAGGGCTGCGGTGCCGGCAAAGCCGTTCACGAGCCCCGGGCAGAACTGGGGCCCGGAGGCAACGGCTGAGCAAAGCAAAACCCCTGAAATTCGCCAGAATTTCAGGGGTTTTCCGTGGTGCCCTCGATAGGATTCGAACCTACGGCCTGTTGCTCCGGAGGCAACCGCTCTATCCCCTGAGCTACGAGGGCGCGGCAACCGTGGCTGCCGAAGGGAACGAGAAAGAGCTTAGCAGGTGCCGGGCGCCCAATGTAAAACCGAATGCCGGCGGCTCCGGCCGCTGCGCCCGGGGACGATGCCCCACATCACACCTGGCACCGCCGCGTTACCGCTTTCGGCTCCGCACAGGCAGGTAACGTTGGGGCAATGGTGAATACATGGTGAGGGGCGCCCCACGGTCATTGTGGTTTTTTGCAGCGGGAATCATCCTGACGGCCTTGACGCTGCGCGGGGCCGTGACGGTGGTTCCACCACTGGTTTCGACCATCAACCACGACCTTCCGCTGGACACTGCCACCATTGGCATCCTCGGCATGCTCCCGACCGCCGCCTTTGGCCTGTTCGGCTTCCTCACCCCGTACGTGATCCGCTGGGCGTCGCTGGAACGGCTCATCGTCATCTCGATCCTGGCGGGCATCCTTGGCCAGGTGGCCCGCGTCCTGGCCCCGAGCACCGCGCTTTTCCTGATCTTTTCCGTGGTCGCCTTTGGGGGGCTTGGTGCCGGCAACGTGCTCCTGCCGCCGCTGGTCAAGAAACACTTCCCCAGCAAAATTGGCCTCATGACGGCCCTGTACGTCACCTCGCTGTCCCTCGGCACGGCCCTTCCGGCGCAGTTGGCCGTCCCCCTGGCCGACGCCGCGGACTGGCAGTTCTCGCTCTCATCCTGGTCCGTGGTCAGCGTTGTTGCACTCGTGCCCTGGCTGCTGGCGGTGGTGTCCCAGCGTTCCCATCACAACGCGCGGACGACGCCGGCTCCCGGCACGGCGCCCGCCGGGGCGGAGGGGCTGAGGGTCCATTCCCGCCCGTCGCACGGGGCCCCGGCCCCAAAGATGAACCTGTGGCGCTCGCCAACCGCCTGGGGCCTGGCGCTCATGTTCGGGTGCACGTCCCTGAACACCTATGCGCTGTTCGCGTGGCTGCCTGAAGTCCTGACGGAGGCCGGCCTGGACCGCGGCCACGCCGGTTCCATGCTGGCCTTGTTTGCCGCGCTCGGCCTGCCGCTGAGCCTGGGCATACCGCTCGTTGCCGCCAAGATGCGCAACCCGTTCCCGGTGGTGGTGGCCATGCTGGCCTGTTTCGTGGCCGGCTACCTCGGCCTGCTGCTGGCACCGGCCAACGGGACCTGGCTGTGGGTGTCGCTGGCGGGCCTGGGGCCGGGCACGTTCCCCCTATCGCTCCTGCTCATCAACCACCGCACGCGCACGCAGCAGGGCGCCGGCGCCCTGTCCGGCTTTGGCCAGGGCATGGGTTACGCGCTGGCCTGCGTGGGTCCGCTGTTCTTTGGCCTGTTGCGGCAGTGGACCGGCTCCTGGACGGCGCCGTTCCTGTTCCTCTTTGCCACCCTGCTCCTCCTGGGCGCCGGCGCGTACGTCATTTGCCGGCCCAGAATGTTGGAGGACGACTTCGCCAGGTGAGTCCTCAGCCGGCCTGGGCGGCGAGGACGGGCGCCATGCTCTCGCGCATGTAGTCGGCCACCACGGTTTGGGAGACGGCAACGTCGAGGACAAACAGGCCGCGTGCGCCGGCGTCGAGCCAGTCCCGGAGGCGGTCGATGTCCGCGAGGGACCGCATCTTGGTCCCCTGCGCGCCGAACGCGCGGGCCAGTGCGGCGAAGTCCACCTCAGCGATCTGCATGGCCGTGTCGTCGAGGCCGCGCACCGCGTACTGGTGCAGCTCGGCGCCATAGGCTGCGTCGTTGAACACCACCATGACGCCGCTGGAGATGGTGCGCACGGCGGTGTCGAGGTCGGCCAGGCCCATGAGGGCGCCGCCGTCGCCGGAAACCAGGACCGTGAGCCGGTCGGGGCGGGCCGCGGCGGCGCCGACGGCGGATGGCAGCCCCAGGCCGATGGTCTGGAACGCCGTGCCCACCATCGCCAGGGCCCGCGGGTCCGGGACGCCGCAGTACATGGGCGCCCAGCCGATGAAATGCCCGCCGTCCTGGACGATGGTGCGCTGCGCCGGCAGCACCGTGTCGAGCAGCTGTGCCACGGCCCGCGGGTTGAGTCGGCCGTCCTGGGCGAACTCGTCGGCGGGCGCCTCGGCAAACAGCGTGCGGTCCGCTACGTCCGGGCAGCCGTCCCGCCAGCCGCGCCCGCCCAGTCCGGGCATGGCGTCCAGCAGGTCCGCGGCGAAGGCGGCAGCGTCCGCGTGGATGAATTCGCTGGCTTCCGGGGAGGCGGCCTCTGCGCGGATGTCAACCTGGATAACGGTGGCGCCGTCGGCAAAAAGGCTGCCGTAGCGGGTCTGGAAGGTGTTCAGCCCGGCTCCCGCCACCAGTACAACGTCGGCGCGGCGCATGAGGTCCGCGGCGGGCAGGGTGGCAAAGCCGCCGGCGATGCCCAGGTCCCACGGCGAGTCGAACAGGTTGCGGGCCATGGCCGACGTCGCGAAAAACGCCCCCAGTCCGTCGCCCAGGCGGCGCAGGGCGGGGCCGGCGCCCGCCTCGAAGGCACCCCTGCCGCCGATGACCAGGGGCCGCTCCGCGCCGGACAGCAGCCTGGCTATGTGGCGGGTGGCGGCGGCGTCCGCTGTGGGAAGGGACCGTACCCCGGGCTGGGCGGCCGCGGCGGCGGCGGCGGACGCGGCGGCCGCGGCGGGCTGCTGCGGCCCGGCCGCAGCGGAGGCCAGGTCGTAGGGGATGGCCAGCACCACGGGGCGGCTGTCGCGGACGGCCAGCGCCCACGCCCGCTCGGTGGCCGCCGCGGCCGTTTCGCGCGTGACGGTGAGGGTCTCCACGCCGAGCCCGGCAGCCACCATGTCCTGGTCGACGTCCCAGGGCCGGGCGCCCGTGGTGGGGACGCCGCCCACCACCAGCACCAGGGGGATGCGTGCCTTCGCCGCCTCGGCCAGCGGGGTCAGCGCGTTGGTGAAGCCCGCGCCATAGGTCACGGTGGCGACAGCCACCTTGCCGCAGGTGCGGTAGTAGGCGTCGGCCATGGCGACGGTGCCGGCCTCGTGGCGCGCGCTGATGTAGGGCAGCCCGCGGCGGGTGATGTTGCTGGTGAAGAATGCGTTGCCGTTGCCCATGAGCCCGAACACCGTGCTGGCATGGCGGGCGCAGACATCGGCCACAAGGTCGGAAACGGTGGGGTGCTCGGTCACGGGATGCTCATTTCTCAACAGGCGGGCGCTGTGGGGCCGCTGCGGGTGCGGTCCACACAACAATGGAACGCACCGCGGCCCTGCGCAAGCGTCGCGGAAATGACTGTTCAGCGTGTACAGAATGGGCGGTGTGCCGCGCGGACGGGTGCACAATTTGTACAGTCAGGCAACGGAACTGCCGCACCCGTGGTCACAGCAGTGGTGGTCCGGTCTCCGCGGCCGCCTTGAGGAGGGGCAGGTGCCGGTTTTCAATGTGGGTTTCCAGCGCGATCACGCTCGAGGTGCGGGCCACGCCCGGCGCCTGCGACAACGCGTCAAGCACGCGCTGGAGATCAGTGGTGGACCGCGCCACGATCTTCACCAGCAGGTCGCTGGCCCCGGACACGGTGTGCATCTCCAGGATTTCCGGGATCTCGCCAATGGCCGCAAAGACCGCGCCGTGGCCGATGCCCTGGGCGATTTCGATGGAACAAAACGCGATGATGGGAAAGCCGAACGCCGCCGGGCTCAGCTGCGGAACGATCCCGGTGATGACGCCGCCTGCATGCAGCCGGTCCAGCCGGCCCTGCACCGTGGCCCGCGCCACCCTGAGCCGCCGGGAGCATTCGAGCACGCCCACGCCCGGCTCCTCCGTGTACATCTCAATGATGGCGGCGTCCAGCCGGTCAACCTTCATGCCCCCATTATCGCGAACCCCGCCCGGCCGGGGCCACAATGCGGGCGGATTGGGGGAGCGCGGCGGCGAAACCGTACACTGGGACGGTGACCCCTGAAGAACTTTCCGCCGCCATTGCCACCTGCCTCCAAGAGGCCGCCGATGCCGGAGAGCTAACCGTTCCCGCCGAGGCGCTGCCGAAGGAACTGCGGGTGGAGCGGCCCAAGAGCCGCGAACACGGCGACTGGGCCACCAACATCGCCCTCCAGCTGGCCAAGCCGGCAGGCATGGCCCCGCGCAGGATCGCCGAGGTCCTGCAGGGCCGCTTGGCGGAAATCCCCGGCGTCTCAAAGGTGGATGTGGCCGGCCCCGGCTTCCTGAACATCACCGTTGACGCCGCCGCCGCCGGCGAACTGGCGAAGGCCATCATCGAGTCCGGCGCGGCGTACGGCACCAACCGGGGCATGGCCGGAACCCGGATCAACCTTGAATTCGTCTCCGCCAACCCCACCGGCCCCATCCACCTGGGCGGCACGCGCTGGGCCGCCGTGGGCGATTCGCTGGCCCGCATTTTCCAGACCCAGGGCGCCGACGTCACGCGCGAATACTACTTCAACGACCACGGCAACCAGATCGACCGCTTCGCCCGGTCGCTGCTGGCCAGCGCCAAGGGCGAGCCCGCCCCGGAGGACGGCTACGGCGGGGCCTACATCGAGGACATCGCCAAGGAAGTCACGGCGGGCTGCCCCGGCATCCTGGAAGCGGAGGACCCGCAGGAGGAGTTCCGGGCACGCGGCGTGGCGCTCATGTTTGCCTCCATCCGCGAGTCCCTGCACGAGTTCGGTGTCGACTTTGACGTCTACTTCCACGAGAATTCGCTCTTCGAGGACGGGGCCGTCGAGAAGCTGCTCGAGCAGCTCAAGGCCTCCGGCAACCTGTACGCCAAGGACGGCGCCTGGTGGCTGAACTCCACCGACTACGGCGACGACAAGGACCGCGTGGTCATCAAGAGCGACGGCCATGCAGCCTATATCGCCGGGGACATCGCCTACTTCAAGAACAAGCGCGACCGCGGCTTTGACCTGTGCATCTACATGCTCGGCGCCGACCACCACGGCTACGTGGCCCGCCTGAAGGCCGCCGCGGCAGCCATGGGCGACGACGCCAACCGCGTCGAGGTGCTCATCGGCCAGATGGTGAACCTGGTCAAGGACGGCGTCCCGCTGCGCATGTCCAAGCGGGCCGGCACCGTGGTCACCATGGAGGACCTGGTGGAGATCGTGGGCACGGACGCCGCCCGCTACTCCCTGGCCCGCTTCTCCTCCGACTCCAACATCGACATCGACCTGGACGTGCTGACCAAGCGCTCCAACGAGAACCCGGTGTTCTACGTCCAGTACGCCCACGCCCGCACCCGCGCCGTGGGCCGCAACGCCGCCGCCGCGGGCGTGGAGCGCACCGCATTCGACGCCTCCGCCCTGAGCCACGCCACGGAGTCGGAGCTTCTGGCCGTCCTGGGCCAATACCCGGGCGTCCTGACGCAGGCCGCCGCGTTCCGCGAGCCGCACCGCGTGGCCCGCCACCTGGAGGTCATCGCCGGCGCCTACCACCGCTGGTACGACGCCTGCCGCGTCACCCCCATGGGCGAGGAGCCCATCACCGACGTCAACCGCACCCGGCTCTGGCTCAACGACGCCGTGGGCCAGGTCCTGGCCAACGGCCTGTCCCTGCTGGGCGTCTCCGCGCCGGAACGGATGTGAGCGTGGCTGACAGGCAAAACCGCGCAACGCGCATTGCCGGAGCGGAGCTGGCCCCCGCGTGGCTGCCCGCCGCAGGGGACGTCAACCGGCTGGTCCCCGCCATGTGGGCGGACGACGTCGAACGCGGCCCCCGCGGTGAACTCACCATCAGCGGCGTGCCGGTGGGCGAGCTCAAGGCGCGGTTCGGCACCCCGCTCTTCGTCATGAGCGAGGGCGACTTCCGCCACCGCGCCCGCATGTTCAAGGACGCCTTTGACAACGCCTTCGCCGACATTTGCGGCGGCGTGGACGTCTACTACGCCGGAAAGTCGTTCCTGTGCACCGAGGTGGCCCGCTGGGTGGACTCCGAGGGCCTGCGCCTGGACACCTGCTCCGGCGGCGAACTGGCCGTCGCCACCCGCGCCGGGCTGACCGGCGGCAAGCTGGGCCTGCATGGCAACAACAAGTCCGACGCCGAGATCAACCGGGCCCTTGACTTAGGCCTGGGCCGCATTGTGGTGGACAGCCTGCACGAGCTGCGCCGCGTGGCGGACCTGGCCGCCGCAAAGGCGGTCACGGCCAACGTCATGCTCCGCGTCACTCCGGGCGTGCACGCCCACACGCACGAATCCATCGCCACGGCGCACGAGGACCAGAAGTTCGGGCTCTCGCTCGTCTCCCCGGAGACAGGCTCAACCGCCGAATTGTCCGCCGCCGAGGCTGCCGCCAAACTGGCAGTGGAGTCGGGGAGCATCAATTTTCTGGGCTTCCACGCCCACATCGGCTCGCAGATCTTTGAGGCGGAGGGCTTTGAGATCGCGGCCCGCAAACTGCTCACCTTCACCCATGACATCCAAGCCAGGTACGGCGTCACGCTGCGGGAACTGGACCTGGGCGGTGGCTACGGCATCGCCTACACGGCCGTGGACACCCCGCGCCCGGCGGCCGAAATCGCCCGGGCGATGGCCGCCGTCGTGCGGCAGACGTGCGCGGAACTGGGCATGGCCGCCCCGCGGATATCGATTGAGCCCGGCCGCGCCATCGTGGGCCCCTCCACGTTCACGCTGTACGAGACTGGCACGCTGAAGACGGTGCAGGTCGAGGTGGACGGGCAGGCCGGGGTGACGGCGCCCCGGCGCTATGTGTCGGTGGACGGCGGCATGAGCGACAACCCGCGCCCGGTGCTTTACGACGCCGATTATTCGGCGGTCGTGGCCGGCCGTGCGTCGCAGGCGGCGCCCGCGCTGTCCCGAGTGGTGGGCAAACATTGCGAGAGCGGTGACATTGTTGTTAGAGATGTATATCTGCCCAATGACGTGGCGGCCGGGGATTTGCTTGCAGTCCCCGGGACGGGCGCGTACTGCTGGGCACTGGCCAGCAACTACAACTACGTGCCCCGGCCGCCCGTGGTCGCCGTCAAGGACGGCGCCGCACGCTTGATTGTGCGGGGCGAAACAGAAGACGACCTGCTGGCACGCGATTTAGGGGCCTGGAAACCATTGACCGAGCGCAACACGACGGGCACCACCGTGCCCGCTGAAACAAGGACCTTGAAGGTGGCGCTCCTGGGCGCCGGCAACGTCGGTTCCCAGGTGGCCCGCATCCTGCTCGAGGACGCGGACTCCCTGGCCGCGCGCACGGGCGCCCGGCTGGAACTGGCCGGCATCGCGGTGCGTAACATTGACGCGCCCCGCGACGTCGAGCTTCCCCGCGAACTCTTCACCACCGACGCGTCCGCCCTGGTGCGCGGCGCCGACGTCGTCATTGAGCTCATGGGCGGGCTCGAGCCGGCCCGTGCCCTGATCCTGGAGGCCATCGAGCACGGCGCCACCGTGGTCACCGGCAACAAGGCGCTGCTCGCCGTCGACGGGCCCAGCCTGTACGAGAAGGCTGACGCCGCCGGCGTGCAGCTCTCCTACGAGGCCGCCGTGGCCGGGGCCATCCCCATCCTGCGCCCCATCCGCGACTCGCTCGCCGGGGACAAGATCACCCGCGTCATGGGCATTGTCAACGGCACCACCAACTTCATCCTGGACCAGATGGACACCACGGGTGCTCCCTTCGCGGACGCCCTGGCCCAGGCCACCCGCCTGGGGTACGCGGAGGCGGACCCGACGGCCGACATCGAGGGCCACGACGCCGCCGCCAAGGGCGCCATCCTCGCCTCCCTGTCCTTCCACACGCGCTTTGCCCTGGAGGACGTCCACTGCCAGGGCATCACCTCCGTCACGGCGGCGGACGTTGCGGCGGCCAAGGACGCAGGGTTCGTCATCAAGCTGCTCGCCATCGCGGAGAAGCTGCCCGTTCCGGCGCCGTCAGGGAAGGACGACGGCGGGCACTCCTCCGGCGTGAGCGTCCGGGTCCACCCCACCCTGCTGCCGCGCGAACACCCGCTGGCCGCCGTGCACGGGGCGTTCAACGCCGTGTTCATCGAGGCCGAGTCCGCCGGGCAGCTCATGTTCTACGGCCAGGGCGCCGGCGGCACCCCTACGGCGTCCGCCGTGCTGGGAGACGTGGTCTCGGCCGCCCGGCGGTTGGTGCTGGGCGGCCCCGGCCGCACCGAAACCACCACCGGGGTGCTGCCCGTCCTCGGCATCGAGGCCGTCACCACCCAGTACTACATCGGCCTGGACGCGGCGGACCAGCCGGGCGTGCTGGCCAAGATTTCCGCGCTCTTTGCCGAGCACGGCGTCTCCATCGAGACCATGCGCCAGACAGTGCACCGGGAACGCGATGCGGACGGCGACGGAGGCGCCGGCTCGGCCGAGCTGCGCATCGTCACGCACCGCGCCAGCGAGGCCGCGCTGGCGGCAACCGTGCAGGCCATCAAGGGCCTGGACATCATAAATTCCGTAACGAGTGTCTTGAGGGTGGAGGGAGTCTAGTGGCTCACCAGTGGCGCGGGGTAGTCCGCGAATATGCAGAGCGCCTGCCGGTGACGGCGGAAACAAAGGTCATCACGCTGGGGGAGGGCGGCACGCCGCTGGTGTACGCCCAGCAGCTTTCGGCGCTGACCGGCTCCGAGGTGTACCTGAAGGTGGAGGGCATGAACCCCACCGGTTCCTTCAAGGACCGCGGCATGACCATGGCCATGACGGCGGCCGTTGCCGCCGGCGCCAAGGCCGTGGTGTGCGCCTCCACGGGCAACACCTCCGCCTCCGCGGCCGCCTACGCCAAGCAGGCCGGGCTGACCTGCGCCGTGCTGGTGCCCGAGGGCAAGATCTCCATGGGCAAGCTCAGCCAGGCGGTGGCCCACGGCGCCACCATCCTGCAGGTGGACGGCAACTTCGACAACTGCCTGGACGTGGCGCGCAAACTGGCGGACTCCTACCCGGTGTTCCTGGTGAATTCCGTCAACCCTGCCCGCATCGAGGGTCAGAAGACCGGCGCCTTTGAGGTGGTCGACTTCCTCGGCGACGCCCCCGACTACCACGTGCTGCCCGTGGGCAACGCCGGCAACATCAGCGCCTACTGGAAGGGCTACAAGGAATACGCGGCCCCGTACGAGTCCGCCACCGCCGGCACGCTTCCGGCCGTGTCCACGCACACACCCATCATGTGGGGCTTCCAGGCCGCCGGCGCGGCGCCGTTTGTGGCCGGACACCCCATCACGGAGCCGGACACCATCGCCACGGCCATCCGGATCGGCAACCCCGCGTCCTGGGACCTGGCCATCGCCGCCCGCGACGAGTCCGGCGGGCTGATCGACTCCGTCACCGACGAGGAAATCCTCGCCGCCCACCGCTGGCTCTCCGCCCGGGAGGGCGTCTTCGTGGAGCCAGCCTCCGCAGCCGGCGTGGCCGGGCTCATCAAAAAGCACGCCGCCGGCGAGGTCCCCTCCGGCAAGACCATCGTCGTCACGGTCACCGGCCACGGCCTGAAGGACCCCGACTGGGCCCTGAAGAACGTGGACGGCACCGCCGTGGAGCCCACCAAGGTGGAGTTCGACGTCGTGACAGTCGCCCGTGCCCTGGGCCTGGCCGGCTAGACCGCCCCGCCAACCCGTCCAGCTTGCCCGCATCCTTATGACAGGCACCACCATGACACCGCCGCTTTCCGCCACCAAGGCACCGGCCCCGGGCTTCACAGCCACGGTGCAGGTGCCCGGCACCAGCGCAAACCTGGGCCCCGGCTTTGATTCCCTGGGCCTGGCCGTCTCGCTTCATGACACGCTCGGGGTGACCACCCTGCGCGGCGACGCCCTGGAGTTTGACCTCCACGGCGAGGGCGTGGAGGAACTGCCGCGCGATGCCTCGCACCTGGCGGTCAAGGCCATGGAGCTGGCATTTTCCCGGCTGGGGTACCGTCGCGGCGGGCTGCGCATCACGGCGCACAACGTGCTGCCGCACGGGCGCGGACTGGGCTCCTCGGCGTCCGCAATCGTGGCCGCCATCGCGGCGGCCAACGCCCTGGTGGACGCGGGCGACCGCAAGGACCGGCAGTGGGTGCTGCAGCTGGCCTCGGAGATGGAGGGCCACCCGGACAATGTGGCCCCGGCCATTTTCGGAGCTGTCGCCATCTCGTGGCAGGAAGGGGGGAAATACGCCACCACCCGGCTCACGCCGTCGGACGCGGTGATCCCCGTGGTGGCAATCCCCAACTTTGAGGTCAAGACCGAGCTGGCCCGGGGGCTGCTGCCGGCCACCGTGCCGCATGCCGACGCCGCGGCGAATGCGGGCCGCGCGGCGCTGCTGATGCATGCGCTCAAGGATGCGCCGGAACTCCTCGCCGCCGGCACGCGCGACTACCTGCACCAGGACTACCGCGCGGCGGCCATGCCGGAAAGTGCGGCGCTCGTCGCCGCGCTCCGCGACGGCGGGCACGCGGCCTTCATCTCAGGTGCCGGCCCCACCGTCATGGCGCTGGCCAATGGGGGTGCGGAGGCGGACGCCGTGGTTGAACTCATCGGCCGGCGCGGCCGGGACGGCACTGCCGGCCAGCCCGGCGGCGTGTCGTGGCGCGTGCTGCGGCTCGCAGTTGACCTTGAAGGTGCTAAAGTGGAAGTGCATCCGGGTTCATGAGCAACCCATGATTGATGCCACCCTTTCACTGAGCCGTCCCATCTGGGACGGCCGGCAGTTCGGATCAACAATTGGCAGCCGCCAGGGTTATTCACGAATTGATTTTGTTTACAGGTTGATTCAGGGGTGAATACACCAGCCACGCACTTCCACAAGATTTTGCAAGTGCGGGTTGGAACCTCAGCTGATGTTCTTAGCCCCTGCCAGTGCGGCAGCGGCGGGCCGGCTGACAATAATCATCGCGGCCCCGTTCCAAGGGGCTCGCTTTTCGAGGGGGAAGGATCCTTCGTGACAGAAACCATGACTTCAGCCGCCAGCACCCAGGCAGCTGAGTTGGACGGCACCGCCAAATCCGCAGGACCGGCCAAGCAGGCCGGCCTGGCCGGATTGAAGCTGGCCCAGCTGCAGGCCCTTGCCGGCCAGCTCGGCATCACGGGCGGGTCGCGGATGCGCAAGGGAGACCTTGTCGACGCCATCTCGGCCCACCAGCGCGGATCGTCCGTGGCCGACCGGCCGGCGCGGGCCGCCAGGGAAGAGGCCGCTCCGGTCGCTGCCGAGGCGCCCGCCAAGCGCGCACCGCGCGCCAAGGCCGGTGCCGCCGCCGCTCCCGTCCAGGAAGCGCCCGCCGAGTCCGCTCCGGATGAGCGCCCGGCGCGCGGCCGCGGCCGCAGCCGCCGTGCGGCCAGCAGCGACGGCATCATCACCACCGGCACTGCGTCCGTGCAGTCGTCCGCCCCTGCCGTGGATGCGCCGGCCGCCGCCAGTGCCACCGTGCCGGAACGCCCGGCGTCCGGGGACACCGTCTCCGAGACCGCTGTGTCCGAGCAGGGCACCGACGGCGAATCGCGCCGCCAGCCGCGCACCCGCAACCGACGCGCGCAGGGCGGCGGCCGCGACGCCGGCACCGCCCCCGACGCGGCCGAGGCTCAGCAGGACACCCCTGCCCAGCAGGGCGAGGCCGCCGGCGGGCAGTCCGCCAACGGCCACGGCGCCCAGGGCCAGGGAGACCAGGCCGACAAGGGTGAAAACACAGACGGTTCAGAGCGCCACGACCGCGGCGACCGCAACCGCCGCAACCAGCGGAACCCGCGCAGCGACCGCCAGGCCGGCAGCCAGCAGGCCGTCGAGCGCCAGGGCGGCGGCCAGCAGGCAGGCGAGCGTTCCGTTGTTGAGCGCAGCGACGACGAGGACGGCTCGCGGAACAACCGCAACCGCCGCAACCGCCGCGACCGCAACGACTCCCCGGACCGCAGCGACCGCAACGACCGGGGCGGAAACAACCGCAGCGACCGCAACGACCGCTTCCGCGACCGCAACGAACGCCGCCGCGGCCGCAACGCCGGTCCCGACTTTGACGACACCGAGGTCACCGAGGACGACGTCCTGCTGCCCGTGGCCGGCATCCTGGACATCCTGGACAACTACGCGTTCGTCCGGACCTCCGGCTACCTGCCCGGATCCAACGACGTCTACGTCTCCCTGTCCCAGGTCAAGAAGTACAACCTGCGCAAGGGCGACGCCGTGGTCGGTGCCATCCGCGCCCCCCGCGAAGGCGAGGACCGCAGCCAGGCCCAAAGCGCGCGCCAAAAGTTCAACGCCCTGGTGCGCGTCACCAGCGTCAACGGCAAGAACCCGGACGAACTCAAGGACCGCGTCGAGTTCTCCAAGCTGGTGCCGCTGTACCCGTCCGAGCGCCTGCGCCTGGAAACGGACCCGAAGAAGATTGGGCCCCGCGTCATTGACCTGGTGGCACCGATCGGCAAGGGCCAGCGCGGCCTGATCGTCTCCCCGCCCAAGGCCGGAAAGACGCTCATCCTGCAGGCGATCGCGAACGCCATCACCACCAACAATCCTGAGGTCCACCTCATGATGGTCCTGGTTGACGAGCGTCCCGAAGAAGTCACCGACATGCAGCGCACGGTCAAGGGTGAGGTCATTGCCTCCACCTTCGACCGTCCCGCCGACGACCACACGCAGGTGGCCGAGCTGTCCATTGAGCGGGCCAAGCGCCTCGTCGAAATGGGCATGGACGTGGTGGTCCTGCTGGATTCCATGACCCGCCTGGGCCGTGCCTACAACAACTCCGCTCCGTCTTCCGGACGCATCCTCTCCGGCGGTGTGGACTCCGCGGCCCTGTACCCGCCGAAGCGCTTCTTCGGTGCGGCCCGCAACATTGAAAACGGCGGCTCGCTGACCATTCTGGCCACGGCACTGGTGGAAACCGGTTCCAAGGCCGACGAGGTCATCTTCGAGGAGTTCAAGGGCACGGGCAACATGGAGCTCCGCCTGTCCCGCCAGCTGGCCGACAAGCGCATCTTCCCGGCCGTTGACGTCAATGCCTCGGGCACGCGCCGCGAGGAGAACCTGCTCTCCGCCGAGGAAGTGAAGATCATGTGGCGTCTGCGCCGCGTGCTCTCCGGCCTGGAAATGCAGCAGTCGCTTGAACTGCTCACCTCCAAGATCCGCGAGACGCAGTCCAACGTCGAATTCCTCATGCAGATCCAGAAGACCACCCTGGGGTCCAAGGCCGAGCACGACAAGTAGCTGCGCCGAAGGGGCGGGACCGCACATGACTGTGCGGGCCCGCCCCTTCGCGTTGCCCCGCCGGTCCGGTTCCTGGCCGCAAGCGGCAGTTGAATTCGTTATTAGACTTGACCTACGTCGAGAGAGGTTTTGAAATGTTTGAATCCATCCACGGGTTGCTCGATGAGCATGCCGAACTGCAGATGCGCCTCAGCGACCCCGCCGTGCACGCGGACCAGTCGCTGGCGCGGAAACTGGGGCGCAGGTATGCGGAATTGAGCGGCGTGGTGGAGGGGTACCACCAGGTGGAGCTGCTGACCGACGATCTCGAGGCCGCCAGGGAAATGGCCTCCGAGGACCCTGAATTTGCTGCCGAGGTCCCCGTCCTGGAGGGCCAGCTGGCCCAGGCGCAGGAAAAACTGCGCCGGCTGCTGATCCCGCGCGACCCCGACGACGCCAGGGACGTGATCCTTGAGGTGAAGGCGGGCGAAGGCGGGGACGAGGCCGCGCTGTTTGCCGCCGACCTGGTCCGCATGTACACCCGCTACGCGGAAAACCGCGGCTGGAAGACGGAGATCATTTCCGCCACCGAGTCCGACCTGGGCGGCTACAAGGACATTTCCATCGCCGTGAAGGGACGCTCCAACGACCCCGCCGAGGGCGTTTTTGCCCGGCTGAAGTTCGAAGGCGGCGTGCACCGGGTGCAGCGCGTGCCGGCCACGGAGTCCCAGGGGCGCATCCACACCTCTGCCGCGGGCGTGCTGGTGCTCCCGGAAGTCGATGAGCCCGAAGAGGTGGACATCAGCCAGAACGACCTCAAGATTGACGTCTACCGCTCGTCGGGGCCCGGCGGCCAGTCGGTCAACACCACCGACTCAGCCGTGCGCATCACCCACCTTCCCACCGGCATTGTGGTGGCCATGCAGAATGAAAAGTCGCAGCTGCAAAACCGCGAGGCGGGCATGCGCGTGCTCCGGGCCCGCATCCTGGCCCACCAGCAGGCGATCATCGACGCCGAGAACTCGGCGGTGCGCAAGTCGCAGATCCGCACCATGGACCGCTCCGAGCGCATCCGTACCTACAACTACCCCGAAAACAGGATCGCCGACCACCGCACCGGCTACAAGGCCTACAACCTGGACGCCGTCATGAACGGCGACCTTGAGCCCGTGGTGCAGTCCGCCATTGAGATGGACGAGCAGGCCCGATTGGACGCCATTGGCGATTGATTCTGGTGTGCCGGACCAGCCCTTGTCCGTTGCCGTAAAAAGTGCGACAGCGGCACTTGCTGCGGCGGGTGTGCCTTCACCGTCGGCGGATGCACAGCTTCTGGCGGCCCACCTGCTCGGCGTGGGCCGCGGCGAACTGGCCGCCATGTTATTTGGCACAGCTGTGGCACCTGAGGGATATGAGGCACTGGTTGCCCGCCGCGTGGCGCGCGAGCCGCTGCAGCACATCACGGGAAGGGCCTACTTCAGGCACCTGGAACTGGCCGTGGGCCCGGGCGTTTTCGTACCGCGACCCGAGACGGAAACGGTGGTGCAACTGGCCATCAACGTATTAACACAACTGCACCATGAAAATGGCGGAAAGGCAGGACCGACCGCGGTCGACCTCGGCACGGGCTCCGGCGCCATTGCCGCATCGCTGGCCGGCGAAGTCGCGGGCTGCCGGGTGTACGCCGTCGAACTGAGCGGGGACGCCTACCCGTGGGCGGCCCGGAACCTGGCCGGGACGGGCGTCACGCTGGTCCAGGGCGACCTCCGCGACGCCTTCCGCGAGCTTGACGGAACGGTGGACGTGGTGGTTGCCAACCCCCCGTACATCCCGGCCGGCGCCATTCCGCGGGACCCCGAAGTGCGCCTTCACGATCCCCACATGGCGCTTTATGGCGGGGGGGAGGACGGCATGGAGTTGCCGTCGGCCGCGGCCGCCTCCGCCGCGCGCCTGCTGCGCCCCGGAGGGTACTTTGTCATGGAGCACGCCGAGGTTCAGGCCGCGCAGATGGCGGAACTCCTGCATGGCAGCGGCGCATGGCGGGACGTGGCATCGCACACCGACCTCACCGGCCGGGCCCGCGCCACCAGCGGCCGCCGGCGCTGACGCCCTGGCAACTGCCGCCGGCGGGGCCGTGGCCATCGAAGCCGTGGAGTTCAATGCCGTGGAGTTCAAATTCCCGCGCCCCTTGATGAAAGAATGGTCAACGTGAGTACCACTTCCTATAACTGCACGAATGACGAACAGCGCACCGAGGGCCTGGCCCACGCCCAAAAGGCCATCACGGCCAAACAGGTCATTGTGATGCCTACGGACACCGTCTACGGCATTGCGGCCGACGCGTTCTCCCCGCAAGCCGTCGCCACCCTGCTCGCCGCCAAGGGCCGCGGGCGGAACATGCCGCCGCCGGTGCTGATCCCGCGCATCGGCACCATGGAAGGGCTTGCCGCGGACATCCCCGACGACGCCCGCAAGCTGGCCGAGAAATACTGGCCCGGGCCCCTGACCCTCATTTTCCATGCCCAGCCGTCGCTGACCTGGGACCTGGGCGACACCGCCGGCACCGTGGCCCTGCGCGTGCCGGACGAGCAGCTGGCCCTTGACCTGCTGACGCTGACCGGTCCGCTGGCGGTCTCCAGCGCCAACCGCACCGGACAGCCTGCCGCGCAAACGGCCCAGGAAGCACGCGAACAGCTGGCCGAATCCGTGGAGGTCTACCTGGAGGGCGGATTCCGCCCGCTCGAAGGCACGGCAGCCGTGCCGTCGACCATCGTCGACGCCACGGGGCTGCGGCTGCGCGTGGTCCGCGAAGGCGCCATTTCGCTGGAACAGATCCAGCGCATGGTTCCCAGCGCACTGGGCCCGGCGGCCGAGCCGGAAATGTGGGAGCCGGCGGTCGCGGAGACCCCGTTGGTTGAGCCGGCGGCCGTTGAGCCGGTTGCACCCGAGCCGGCGGCGGCTGAGCCGGTTGCACCCGAGCCCGTTGAGGCACCTGAGCCCGCCCCAGACGCCAAATAGACGCGTTCTCGCGCCCGTTGCACGGCGGCGGCCCGATCCCGCTCCGGGCCGCCGCGGCTGGGCAACGGCTTGGACCCTGGCGCCTAAATGTCCAGCGCGGGCATGGGCTGCCACTGCCTGTCGGCCAGGATGGGCCGCGAGGCGCGCCAGCCGGACCACAGCCTGCCCGTGCCCCGAAGCGTCCGCTCGACCGCCACGAGGCGGAACAGTTCCTTGGCCGCGGTCAGTGCAGTCCCCAGAGCAAAGCCCACGGGGTGGAAACGACCGTAGGCGCGCAGGTACTGGGCCACCAGCCCGCGGTTGCGCATGACATAGAAGCGGCTCAGGTTGGACGATTCGTTCAGGTGGCGGATGTGCAGGTCCACGCTGCGCAGTTCACGGGCCTTGTGCAGCACGAATTCGTTGACGTACATGACGGGCCGCTGCTGCGCGATCAGCCAGCCATAGACCGCGTCGTCCCAGGTGATGAAGAAGCGCGGATCCGGCAGGCCCACTGACGCCACCGCGTCACGGTGGACCAGCATTCCCTCGAAACACCCCACGTTCGTGGAAAATTCATTGCCGTGGGCAAACACGTCGCCGCGCACCGGCAGGTGGATGCCAAGGAAGTCGCTGAAGTCGTGCTGCCAAAAGAACGGTTCGCCCGCAGTGTCGTAACGGCGGCCCACCAGGGCGTCGTATTTCTCCATCCACGGCCCGAAGGCGCCGATGGCCCCGGGAACCGCGGTGACGTCGTCGTCCATCAGCCACATCCACTGGGCGCCCTCGGCCAGGGCCCGCTCCACGCCGGCGGAGAAGCCCCCTGCGCCGCCCACATTGGTGCCGAGCGCCTGGTGGTGGAGCACGACGGGGGAGGGCAGCGCGCCCAGGCGGTCCCGGGCCGCGGCAATGACCCCGGCGGTCGCGTCGGTGCTGGCGTTGTCCACCACCACCACGGCGTCGGGCGCCGGATCCAGGGCGGCCACGGACTCCAGCAGGTCCGTCAGGAATCCAGCCCGGTTGAACGTGGTGATCACGATGAAAAAGCGGTCACGGCGTCCCACGGCTAAAACTTCTGGTCCTTCAGCGGGCCAAACTTCGCCCCGCGCAGGCCCGCCCAATAGGCGCCGGCCCACTGCGCGAGGCCCTTGGGGTCGCCGCGCTTGAGGAAGTAGAGCGGGTAGCCCACGGCATCGGCCACGAAGGACTTTAGCCTCAGGTGCTTGCGGGTGAGGTAGCCGCGGTTGCGGAAGTAATAGAAGCGCTTGAACGGCGTCTCCGGGACCAGCACATGGAGGCGGTCGCCCACCAGCTCCTTGACCTCGCCCCATCCTGCGGGGTGCGTCAGGGCCACCGTGGTGACCGTGCCGAAGCTGACGTTTGCCTGGCGCAGCCGCAGCATGAAGTCAACCTCGTCGCCGCGGATGAACAGGCGCAGGTCCGGCAGCCCCACCTTGAAAAACACGTCGGAGCGGATCAGCGCGCCGTTGAAGAACTGCCCCACGTTTTCGATCAGGCCCAGCGGCTCCACCACGGAGCGTTCATGCGTCAGGTGCCCGTCCAGGCGGAACGGGAAGGACAGCTTGGACGGCTCGCCCGGGGCGACGATGAGCGGGACCACCACCTCAAGTCCCCGGCTTTCGGCAGCCGCCAACAGTGTCGCCAGGCACGAGGGATCCTCGGGATGGGCGTCGTCGTCCATGATCCACACCCACTCGGCTCCCGAGGCGAGGGCGCTGAGGATGGCGTAGGAGAATCCGCCGGCCCCGCCCAGGTTTGCCTCGGAGCGCAGGTAGGTGACAGGGACGGGCGCGTCCGCGGCGATCTGGTCCACCGGCTGCGTGCCCGCGTCCACCAGCGAAATGGAGTGCGGTGCATGGGTCTGCCGTGCGAGGGCCCCCAGCAAAGTTCGTACGTCCCCTGGCCGGTCAAAGGTGAGCGCAGCCACGGCTACGGTATTTTGCAAGTCCTGGATCCTCTCGGCCGGGGCAGGGGGCACACGGCGCGGGTTGGCAGTGGGTAAGCGCCTGAAGCGATTACTATCTTTAACAGCTACCACTTTAGTACAGCCCGCCTCGAATGGACTGTAGAGCAATTTAGGCGCCACGCGTGTGCCAACCATTAACAGGCAGAAAACGGACTACGAATCACGTTGAATACGATGAGCAGCACAGCAGCAGGGAATTCCGGGGCCGCACCCGCCGAGGGCGACGCCAAGCCGCGCTTGTGGCTGTGGTCGCAGGCGATCCTGGATTCCCTCTCCTGGGCTGCGGCCCTGCTGCTCGCCGTGCTGCTGCGCTACGAGCTGGATGTGCGGCTGATCAATCCCGGCGGGATGGTGCTGCTCATCATCGTGGCGGTGGCCACCCAGCTGATCGCCGGCTGGTCGCTCTCGCTGTACCGCGGCCGCTACACCTTCGGCAGCATCCACGAAGCGCGCGTCCTGGTGGCCACCACCTTGATCGTCGCGGCCGTGACGGCCGTCTTCCTCTTCCTCACGGTCCAGGAAATCCACATTGCCCGCTCCGTCAGCGCCATCGCCTTTCCCTTCGCCGCCCTGATCATGGCGGCCGTCCGCTACGCCAAACGCCTCTACGTTGAGGGCAAGCCCACTTTTGGCGAGGAGGCCCAGAAAACCCTGATCTACGGCGCCGGCTTCCTCGGCAATTCCCTGGTGACCCGCATGGTCCAGGACCCGGAGTCGCCGTACGTCCCGGTGGGCCTCATCGACGACGACACCGCCAAGAAGCACCTGCGCCTGAGCTCCGTCGGGGTCCTGGGCCGGGGGGACGAGCTGCCGGAGATCATCAAGCGGACGAAGTCCACCGTGGTGGTGCTTGCCATGGCGCACCTTGACGCGGGCCGCATCCGCGAAATCTCGGACTCCGTCTCCGGGCTGGGCGTGAAGGTGCTGGTCCTCCCGCCGCTGCAGGAAATGCTCACCTCCAACACCAACCGCGACAACACCGGCGGCCTCACCGACTTCCGCGAGATCGACGTCGAGGACCTGATCGGGCGGCGCCCCGTGGACATCCAGGTCGACCAGATCGCCGGCTACGTCACGGGCAAGCGCGTTCTGGTCACCGGCGCCGGCGGCTCGATCGGCTCCGAACTGTGCCGCCAGCTGCACGGCTTCAACCCGGCCGAGCTGATCATGCTGGACCGCGACGAATCCGGCCTGCAGCACACGCAGCTGTCCATCTTTGGCCACGGCCTGCTCAACGACAACTCCACCGTCCTGGCGGACATCCGCGACAGCGACGCCCTCGACGAAATCTTTGCCAAGCGGCGCCCCGAGGTGGTGTTCCACGCCGCCGCCCTCAAGCATGCGCCGCTGCTGCAGATGTTCCCGAAGGAGGGCTGGCAGACGAACGTCATCGGCTCCCTGAACGTGCTGACCGCCGCCCGCAACGTGGATGTGGAGACGTTTGTGAACGTCTCCACGGACAAAGCCGCAAGCCCCACCACGGCCCTGGGCCACTCGAAGCGCGCGGCGGAAAAGCTGACATCGTGGATGTACGGGGCAACCGGCAAGCGCTACGTTTCCGTCCGCTTCGGCAACGTGATCGGCAGCCGCGGTTCCATGCTGCCCCTGTTCACCGACCAGATCAACAAGGGCGGCCCCGTCACGGTGACGCATCCGGACGTGACCCGCTTCTTCATGACCATCCCCGAAGCCTGCCAGCTGGTCATCCAGGCCGGCGCCATCGGCCACGGCGGCGACGTTCTCATCCTGGACATGGGCGAACCCGTGCGCATCATGGACGTGGCCCGGCGCATGATCGCCATGTCCGGGAAGAAGATCGACATCAAGATCACCGGACTGCGCCCCTCCGAGAAGCTCCATGAGCAGCTCACCGGCGACGACGAGGTCAACAACCCCGACGGCCACCCCAAGATCTCCCACACGCACGCACGCCCCCTTGACCCGGCCGACCTGGACCTGGAGCTGTGGCTCAAGCGCTGCCGCGACGAGGCCGGGGACGCCGCGCCCAGCATTGACGAGTCCGACGGCGACATCGCGGCAGGCGCCTGATGGACGCCTGGCCAGTGGTCGCCGTGGGCGCCGTCGCACTCCTCCTCGCCCTCGGCCTGCCGGCGGCGGTGCGCCCCTTGCTGGTCCGCGCCGGGGTGCTGGACGTGCCCAGCGCCAGAAGCTCGCACCACAAGCCCACCATCCGCGGCATGGGCATTACGACGGCGGTTGCCCTGCCTGCCGCCCTGCTGCTCGCCATCTTCCTCCCGCAGGGAAGCGTTGGCCCGGCCCAGGCGCACGCCACCCTGGTGGTCATCCTGCTGGTCTCGCTCAGCGCCGCCGCCATCGGCTGGGTGGAGGACATCCGCGGACTCGCCATTGGCATCCGCGCCGGCCTGCAGCTGGCGGTCGGCGCCGTCGCCACCGCCGCCGTCGCCGTGATCGACCCCGGGGCCCAGCAGCTGTGGTGGATTCCCGCCGGAGCCGTGGCCGTGGCCGCCTACGTCAACGTCACCAACTTCATGGATGGAATGGACGGCATTTCCGGCACGCACGGGCTGCTGGTGGGCGGCTTTTATGCCTTCGGCGGCGCCGTCACGGGCCACGAGTGGCTGGTGTATGCCGGGGTGGCGATCGCCGCCGCCTTCGCCGGGTTCCTGCCCTGGAACCTGGCCGGGAACAAGGTCTTCATGGGCGACGTGGGCAGCTACCTGCTGGGGGCCTCCATTTCCGTCACCGCCATGGCGGCCTTCCTGGCCCACGTGCCCGTCGAATACATCTTCTCGCCCGTGCTCATCTACCTGGTGGACACCTTTGTCACGTTCCTGCGGCGGCTCCTGGCGGGGGAGCGCTGGTACGCCTCCCACCGCCAGCACGTCTACCAGCGCCTGAACATCGTGGGGCTCAGCCACCTGCAGGCCACCGGCGTGGTCTGCGCCGCCACGGTGGTGGTGGGCGTGCTGGGCATTGTCGCCGCACGGGGCAACAGCCTGGCCCAGGTCGTTGCCACGAGCCTGTGCGTCCTGGTGGTGTTGCTGTACCTGCGCACCCCCACGCTGTTCCAGCGGCACTTCCGCCGGAAGGCCGCGGCGGGGGCCAGGTAGCCGCGGGACGCACCGCGGGGTCACGGAACAGTTCTATCTCATGTAGAATTGTTTCCGGCGAGTTCCGCCCTTGCGTTTCATTGGCTTTCGTGCGAAAAAAGCCTCTCATGAAGAGAGTTTCTATGAAGGATAAGAGTGCCCCCCACGGCGAAGTTCGGGGACCCGTCCAGGTGGCCGGCCCCTCGGCAACCCCCTGGCTCAACATCCTCAACAAGTGCCTGCTGGTGGCCGCCGCCGCCACGGTGGCACTGGCCGCCGCCGCCTTCATCGTGAGCGGCTGGAGCGGTGCCGGCAGCGTGGTCCTCGGCTCCGTCGTGGTGGTGGCCTTCTTTGGTCTGAGCCTGCTGGTGGGGCACGTCTACGGCCGGAAAAACCCCTCGGGCGCCATCGGCGTGTTCATGGTGACATACCTGGTCAAGGTGGTGGGGTTCGCCGTCGTCCTCTTCACCCTGGGCGCCCCCACCTGGCTGAACGGGCCCTGGTTTGCCGCGGCCGGCGTCGTGGTGGTCCTGCTGTGGCAGGGCACCGAGGTGGTCACCTTCAGCCGGCAGCGGCTCCAGCTCTACAACGACCCCGTCGACCCCGTCGAACAGCCGCCCGCGGCCGGATCCGGGCAGGCACCCTCATGACCGGCGGCGGCCCGGCAGAGAGGTATTCCGCCGCCTCCGGCAACCCCGGCAGGCCCGACGGCAACGGCGGATACAACTCCGGGATGATCGTCTTTAGCTATATTATTGGCGGAATTGTCGTCTGGAGTTTGATAGGGTGGGTTCTGGATATTTTGCTCGGAACACACTGGATAGTTCTGGCCGGGGCATTCACAGGTCTTGCCGGCGGTTTCTACTTGTCCTTTGCACGTCGCCTTGGAACGTCGGGGTTCAAGCGCACGAATGAACGGCCATCCGCGCCCGACGACACGTCCGAGGGCCATGGGACTGAGCAGCTGTGACACCACACTTTTTCAATAACGTTGGGGGCATCGGGGCGTCTTCCGCCCGAGTTCCCGAAAATCAGCCCAATTATGGACTCTGCAGAGAGGAAACGCGTTGATCGCGCTTACGCTCCCCGCCCAAGATGGTGGAAGCTTCACCCCGCCCAGCGTCACCAGCCACCTGGCCCCGTTTTTCACCATCGGCGGTTTTGAATTCACCAAGCAGATGGCGCTGGTGCTGCTTTCCGTCGTGATCATCGCCTGGTTCTTCATTGCGGCGGCCCGCAAGGGCCAGCTGGTTCCCGGCCGGCTGCAGTTCGCCGGCGAAATGGCCTATGGCTTTGTCCGCAACTCCGTTGGCAAGGACGTCATCGGCGCCAAGGACTTCAAGAAATATGTGCCGCTGCTGTTCTCGCTGTTCTTCTTCATCCTGCTGAACAACCTCTACGGCACCATCCCGTGGATCCAGCTCCCCAGCTTCTCGCATGTCACCGGCGCCTACTTCCTGGCGCTGCTGGTCTATGTGATCTGGATCGGCGTGGGCGTGAAGGAAAACGGCCTCCGCTACTTCAAGCTGGCCGTGGTCCCCTCCGGCGTCCCGTGGTACATCCTGCCGCTGGTGGTCCCGATCGAGATCATCTCGAACTTCGTGGTCCGCCCCATGACGCACAGCCTCCGTCTCTTCGCCACCATGCTGGCCGGCCACCTGATCGTCTTGATCGCCGGATCCGGCATCGAGTTCCTGATCGCCCAGGAAAGCTGGCTGCTGAAGGGAACCTCCATCTTGGTACTGGCCGGAGCAACGGCCATGTACATGCTTGAAGCGTTGATCATGGTCCTGCAGGCCTACGTCTTTGTCCTGCTGACCGCAATCTACATTGAGGGTGCTGTCCACGCGGACAGCCACTGACCGCACCAAAAGAATTCCCCGCGGGGGATAACTTGAACCAAACAACCTGCCTACGGGCATCTTGAAAGGAAACACAATGACGGGAAATATCAACGGCTCGCTGAACCTCATCGGTTACGGTCTGTCCGCGATTGGTGGAGCCATTGGCGTGGGCCTGGTCTTCGCCGCCTACATCAACGGTGTTGCACGCCAGCCGGAAGCCCAGCGTGTGCTGCAGCCCCTCGCGTTCCTGGGTCTGGCCCTGACCGAAGCCCTCGCCATCCTCGGCCTCGTGTTTGCGTTCGTTCTCAAATAAAGAGAATTACGAACCTTCAACATACGAGTAGAAAAGGACGGGTGAAATATGAATAACCTCATGGTTTTAGCCTCCGCCAACGCGGCGGAAGCAGCGCCCAGCCCTCTGTCCGTCAACTGGTCTGAATTGCTGGTTGTGGCTGTTGGCTTCGCTATTCTCATGTTCATCGTGATCAAGTACGTTGTCCCGATGTTTGAGAAGACCTATGCCGACCGCACCGAAGCCATTGAAGGCGGGATTGCAAGGGCTGAGAAGGCGCAGGCCGAGGCCTCGGCCGCACTCGACGAATACAAGCAGCAGCTGGTTGACGCACGCACGGAAGCAAACCGCATCCGTGAGGAAGCCCGCGCCGAAGGTGCCCAGATTCTGGCGGACCTGAAGGAAAGGGCCGCGTCCGAGTCGGCGCGCATCACGGAGCAGGCGCAGACGGCCATTGCCGCCGAGCGCCAGGCCGCCGTTGTCTCGCTCCGTGCCGAGGTCGGCTCGCTGGCCACCACGCTCGCGGGACGCATCGTGGGCGAGTCCCTGGACGACGACGCCCGCGCCGCCCGAGTGGTGGACCGTTTCCTGGCTGACCTGGAAAAGCAGAGCGAAGGTGCTAGGAAGTAATGGCAGGCGTATCGAGCGAATCGCTGACCACAGCATTGGGCCAGTTGGAAGCGTCGCTTCCGACGGCTTCGCTGTCGTTGGCTCAGGAGCTTTTTTCCATCCTGGCGGTGCTGGACAGTTCGGCCGGCTTGCGCCGGTCGCTCACTGACCCGTCCCGCACGGGTGCTGAGAAGTCGGCACTGGTTGCCGCTCTGGTCAAGGGCAAGGTTTCCGCTGACGCGGCGGCCATCGTTGGCCGTTTGGCTGCAGCGCGCTGGAGCGATGCACGTGACCTTGGCGATGCACTCGAGACCTTGGCCACAACAGTGGTCATTGCCGTTGCAGAAAATCGGAGCGCCTCTGTAAGTTCCGGCAACTCCGTTTCAGGCCTCGACGCCCTGGCGTCGCTGGAGAACGAACTGTTCTCCTTCACCCAGGCCGTTGATTCCAGCCACGAGGTGCAGCGCGCCTTGGTGGAGCCTCAGGCAGGCGAGTCCGCAAAGGCGGAACTGGCATTCAGGCTGGTTCCGGAGGCCAGCGAGGAATCGAAGGTCCTGATCCGCCAGGCCGTGGTCAACCCGCGCGGCCTCAAGACCGTGAAGCTCATCGAGCGTTTCGCCAACCTGGCCGCGGCACGCCAGCAACGCTGGATTGCCGAAGTCACGGTGAGCCGTCCGCTGGACGCCGCGCAGCTCGAACGGTTGCAGCGCGGGCTCAATTCGCTGTATGGGCGCGAGCTGAACGTCAACGTTCGCGTTGACCGCGCAATCATCGGCGGAGTCCGTGTCCGGGTGGGCGACGAGGTAGTGGATGCCTCCGTCTTGGCCCGCCTGGGCGAACTGCGCCGCCAGCTGGCTGGATAGCAGGCAAGGCACAACAAGTAAGAATCCAAACCGCCCGCCCAACAGGGCGGGAATGGTGCGAAAGCTAGGTCACCGTGCAGATGCGGTGATCGCGAAATAGGAGAGCAGGGACTGCAGATGGCCGAATTGACCATCAACGCCGACGACGTCCGTAGTGCGTTGAATGACTTCGCGGCGTCCTACGAACCGGGCAACGCCGAGCGCGTTGAGGTCGGCCGGGTTACCACGGCCGGCGATGGCATTGCCCGTGTGGAGGGTCTTCCCTCCGTCATGGCCAACGAGCTGCTTCGCTTTGAAGACGGCACGCTGGGCCTGGCCCAGAACCTCGACGTCCGCGAGATCGGTGTCATCATTCTGGGTGACTTCACGGGAATTGAGGAAGGCCAGGAGGTTCACCGCACCGGTGAAATCCTGTCCGTCCCCGTGGGCGACGCCTTCCTGGGCCGCGTGGTGGACCCGCTGGGCGCGCCCATCGACGACCTGGGCGACATTGCCGCCGAAACCACCCGTGCCCTGGAACTCCAGGCCCCCGGCGTGACCGAGCGCAAGAGCGTCCACGAGCCCATGCAGACTGGCCTGAAGGCCATCGACGCCATGATCCCGATCGGCCGAGGCCAGCGCCAGCTGATCATCGGGGACCGCCAGACGGGCAAGACCGCCCTGGCCGTCGACACGATCATCAACCAGAAGGCCAACTGGGCCTCCAAGGACGTCAACAAGCAGGTCCGCTGCATATACGTCGCCATCGGCCAGAAGGCCTCCACCATCGCCGCGGTCCGCCAGACCCTGGAGGACCACGGCGCGCTGGAATACACCACCATCGTGGCTTCCCCCGCCTCCGACCCCGCGGGCTTCAAGTACCTGGCCCCCTACGCCGGTTCGGCCATTGGCCAGCACTGGATGTACCAGGGCAAGCACGTCCTGGTGGTCTTCGACGACCTGTCCAAGCAGGCCGAAGCCTACCGTGCCGTCTCCCTGCTGCTGCGCCGCCCGCCGGGCCGCGAGGCCTACCCCGGCGACGTGTTCTACCTGCACTCCCGCCTGCTGGAGCGTTGTGCCAAGCTCTCCGACCAGCTCGGCGCGGGCTCGATGACCGGCCTGCCGATCATCGAAACCAAGGCCAACGACGTTTCCGCCTACATCCCGACCAACGTGATCTCCATCACCGACGGCCAGATCTTCCTGCAGTCGGACCTCTTCAACGCCAACCAGCGCCCCGCTGTCGACGTCGGTGTTTCCGTCTCCCGCGTGGGTGGTGCGGCACAGGTGAAGTCGATGAAGAAGGTCTCCGGTACGTTGAAGCTGGAACTGGCCCAGTACCGCGACATGCAGGCATTCGCCATGTTCGCCTCGGACCTGGACGCCGCCTCCAAGCAGCAGCTGACCCGTGGCGCACGCCTGATGGAACTGCTCAAGCAGGGACAGTACGCGCCGTTCCCCGTGGAGGACCAGGTCGTCTCGATCTGGGCCGGCACCAACGGCTACCTGGACGATGTCCCGGTCCGGGACGTCAGCCGCTTCGAGAAGGAGTTCCTGGAGCACCTGCGCCATGCAACGTCCATCCTGACCACGCTCGCCCAGACGAACGTCATGGCCGACGAAACCGTTGAGGCGCTCAAGAGCGCCATCATCGACTTCAAGGCCGGCTTCTTCGGCGTGGGCGGCAACCAGCTGGTGGGTGCCGGACACGAGGAGCATGGCGCTCTTGCCGGTTCCGAAGTCGACCAAGAGAAGATCGTCAAGCAGAAGCGCTGACCGCCGCCGGCCGGGTCCGGCGGGGCAATGTCCCCGCCGGGCCCGGCTGCCGGATGACTTTAGGAAAGGAAAAGTATGGGAGCCCAGATTCGGGTCTACCGCCAGAAGATTGCATCGACCACCTCGATGCGCAAGATCTTCAAGGCGATGGAACTGATCGCTACCTCGCGCATCGGTAAGGCGCGCACCCGTGTGGCGGCATCCTTGCCCTACTCGAACGCCATTACCCGTGCCGTTTCGGCAGTGGCATCGCAGAGTGTCATCGACCACCCCCTGGTGACTTCACCGGAGCAGGTCCGCCGGGCGGCCGTCGTCATTGTGGCCTCCGACCGAGGCCTCGCGGGTTCCTATTCCGCCAGCGTCCTCAAGCAGGCCGAACAGCTCACCGGGCTGCTCGGCTCGGAGGGCAAGGAAGTTTCCTACTTCCTGGTCGGCCGCAAGGCGCAGGCGTACTTCGACTTCCGTGAGCGCAGCTATGCGCGCGTCTGGACCGGTGGCACGGATGCCCCCGAGTTCGGCACAGCCAAGGAGATTGCCCAGGCAGTCCTGGAAGCCTTTGCCACGGAATATGAACGGGGCGGGGTGGATGAAATCCACATCGTTTCCACGCGCTTCCAGTCGATGGTCGTGCAGGTTCCGCAGGTTGTCCGCCTTCTGCCCCTGGAAGTGGTCGAAGAGCAGGCAGCAAGCGAGTCCGACCTTCTTCCGCTGTACGAGTTCGAACCCGAGCCGGCACAGGTGCTTGACACCCTGCTTCCGCGGTACATCGAATCGCGCATCTTCAATGCGCTGCTCCAGGCCGCGGCAAGTGAACTTGCCGCACGCCAGCGCGCCATGAAGTCGGCGGGGGACAACGCCACGGACCTGATCAAGAAGTACACACGACTGCGCAACACGGCCCGCCAGGCCGAAATCACCCAGGAACTGTCCGAGATTGTGGCCGGTGCCGACGCGT
The DNA here is from genome assembly GCF_013376105.1 of Arthrobacter wenxiniae. Classification (GTDB taxonomy): domain Bacteria; phylum Actinomycetota; class Actinomycetes; order Actinomycetales; family Micrococcaceae; genus Specibacter; species Specibacter wenxiniae. Next base: position 140,115 of record NZ_JAAMFM010000003.1, on the reverse strand, counting down.
TGAACGCGTCCTAGCACAGCCGCCGTCGCGGTGCCGGCCCCGGCCGGCACCGTTCCTGACACCGATAGACTTAACCCCACGCCATCTACTGATTGAAGTGAGAGAGATGACTGCCACTACTACAGAGCAGGTAGCCGCCAAGGCTGGTGCCGTTGGACGCATTGCCCGCGTCATTGGCCCCGTCGTTGACGTAGAATTCCCCGCGGGCTCCATCCCCGGCATCTACCACGCGCTCGAAGCCGAGCTCACGCTCGCCGGCGAGACGCGCACCATCACGTTTGAAACCGCGTTGCACCTCGGTGACAACCTGGTCCGCGCGATCTCCCTGCAGGCCACCGACGGACTTGTCCGCGGCACGTCTGTCAGGGACACCGGCGCCCCGATCTCCGTCCCTGTCGGCGACGGCGTCAAGGGCCACATCTTCAACGTCCTGGGCAAGCCCCTGGACATTGCGGAGTCGGAGCTGACCACCACGGAGCGCTGGCCCATCCACCGCAAGGCCCCGTCGTTCGCGACCCTCGAGGGCTCCACGCAGATGCTCGAGACCGGCATCAAGGTGATCGACCTTCTCACCCCCTACATCCAGGGTGGAAAGATCGGCCTGTTCGGCGGCGCCGGCGTTGGCAAGACCGTGCTGATCCAGGAAATGATCACCCGTGTCGCCCGCAACTTCGGCGGCACCTCCGTGTTCGCCGGTGTTGGCGAGCGCACCCGCGAGGGCAACGACCTCTGGGTTGAAATGGAAGAGGCCGGGGTTCTCAAGGACACCGCGCTGGTGTTCGGCCAGATGGATGAGCCGCCGGGAACGCGCCTTCGCGTGGCCCTGTCCGCGCTGACCATGGCGGAATACTTCCGCGATGTGCAGAACCAGGACGTGCTGCTCTTCATCGACAACATCTTCCGCTTCACGCAGGCCGGCTCGGAAGTTTCCACGCTGCTGGGCCGCATGCCCTCCGCCGTGGGCTACCAGCCCAACCTTGCCGACGAGATGGGACTCCTGCAGGAGCGCATCACCTCGACCAAGGGCCACTCGATCACGTCCATGCAGGCCATTTACGTCCCTGCCGACGACTACACCGACCCGGCCCCGGCCACGACGTTCGCCCACCTGGACGCCACCACCGAGCTCTCCCGTGAAATTGCCTCACGTGGCCTGTACCCGGCCGTTGATCCGCTGACGTCCACGTCGCGCATCCTCGACCCGCAGTACATCGGCCAGGCGCACTACGACACCGCCGTGCGCGTGAAGCAGATCCTGCAGAAGAACAAGGAACTCCAGGACATCATCGCCATCCTTGGCGTGGACGAACTCTCCGAAGAGGACAAGATCGTCGTGGCACGCGCCCGCCGCATCCAGCAGTTCCTCTCGCAGAACACGTACACGGCCAAGCAGTTCACCGGCGTCGAAGGCTCCACGGTCTCCATCAAGGACACCATTGAAGGCTTCACGGCGATCTGCGACGGCGACGTTGACCACATCGCGGAGCAGGCGTTCTTCAACGTCGGCGACATGACCGACGTCGAACGCCAGTGGGCCAAGATCCAGGAATCGACCAAGTAACCATGGCCGAACTGGAAGTTGAAATCGTCGCAGCGGACCACCATGTGTGGGCCGGTGCTGCGAAGATGGTCAAGGCGCGCACGTCCGACGGCGAGATCGGCATCCTTCCGGGCCACTCGCCCCTGCTGGCCATTTTGGCGGAGGGTGAACTGGCCATCGAGCCCGTCAATGGCGCCCGCATGGCGGTGGCCGTGGACGGCGGCTTCTTCTCGGTTGACAAGGACCGGGTGGTGATCGTTGCCGACAACGCGCAGTTGCAAGACGGCGCAGCGTCAACCGCAGGGATCCACTAGCAATCCATTGATGAACGAACTCGGCATTCCGTTCATCGTCCTGGCAGCGATATTCCTGCTGGTCATCATGGCACTGTGCCTGTTTGGGGTGCGCCGCTTTCAACTGCGGCGCGCCCTGGGCACCGTGGACGCCTCCATCCGCGTCAGGGGAAACCGCTGGCAGATGGGGGTTTGCCGCTATCAGGAGTCGGACCTTGAATGGTTCCGGCTCCTTTCGTTAAGCCCCATTCCACGCCGGAGGATGGTGCGCAGCGCCATTGAACTGGTGGGCCGCCGCCAGCCCACCGAGACGGAGCTGACGCGGGTTCCGCCGGACACCGTCATCGTCACCCTGTCCTACAAGGGCGAGGAGGTGCTGCTGGCGATGAAGTTCGGCGCCTATGCCGGCCTGTCCTCCTGGCTTGAGGCCGGGCCCGTGGTGGGCATTGGAACGTGGAGGTAGGCTCCAGAACATTCCCAGCAATCGGCGCTAGCATCACCATGTTGCCCGATAGAACATGCGGGACTGGCGGAAAAGGGCAAGCTGTGCACGTATTGACATGGTTCTATGGGTTGAGCCTGGCGTCAGGGCTGATTCCCGTGGCGGCCTTCGGGCTGGGGGCCGTGGCCCTTGCGTACCTGCTCGTCAGGCGCTCGCGCCGCTGGTGGCTGTTCGCCCTGCTGAGCGCCGTGGCTTCCGGGGCCTTGGCCCTACTGGCCGGCTGGGCCGTCATCCACGTCTGGTACTGGTGGCCCGAGGACCTGCCCGCCACCGTCATTGCCTGCGTCGGCTTCGGCATTTGGGGCCTTGTCCTGGGACTGACGACGGCGTTCCTTGGCCTGGGCGGGCTCCTTCGCCGCGGCGCGGCCCAGGGGCGGCAGCGCCACGGGGTCCGGCCGCGGGCCGGGCGGACCAGCGTGCCGCGGGCGATGCTCGCGGTGGCGGCCGCCGTGGTGGTCCTGGCCGTCAGCGCACTGCAGGTGAACGTCTACTTTGGCGAATACCCCACCGTGGGAAGCCTCATCCACGGGGACCCGGCCCTGGCGCGGGGGATCCCGCACTTCCTGCAGAAAAAGGCCGCCGACCGGTACCGCCTGCTGCCCGCGAAGGACGGCTGGGTGGAGCCCAGGAAGATGTCCGCAGGCGAATTCCGGCAGGTCGACATTCCCGGCAAGGTCTCCGGCTTCCGCGCGCGCCCCGGCGTGGTGTACCTGCCGCCGGCCTACTTTACGCCGCATCCGCCGGTGCTCCCTGTGGTGGTCCTGGTCACCGGGCAGCCCGGATCGCCGGACAACTGGCTGGTGTCGGGGCACCTGGGCCAGATCATGGAATCCTATGCGCACGCCCACCACGGGCTCGCCCCGGTGGTGGTCATGCCGGACGCCAATGGCAGCCAGGAAGCCAACACCATGTGCATGAACTCCGCCCTCGGCAGGGTGGACACCTACATGGCAGTGGACGTGCCTCATTGGATCACGAACACCCTGAACGTGGACACCAACCACGAGCACTGGGCGGTGGCCGGCTTCTCCTACGGTGGCACGTGTGCCATGCAGATGGTCACCCGGCACCCCAACGTCTACCGGACCTTTGCGGCGATTTCCGCCGAGCTCGAGCCGGCCCTGACGGCCAATCGCGCGGTGACCGTCCAACGGGCGTTCCACGGCAACACGGCGGCGTTCGACGCCGTGGTGCCGATGACGCTGCTGGAGCGCCGCAGCTATCCGACCATCCATGGGTGGTTTGCCACGGGCGCCCAGGATGCCGTCTACACGCGTTACGCGCAGGAGCTTGCGACAGCCGCGCACAAGGCTGGCATGACGGTTGAGCGGACCACCTTTCCGGGCGGGCACTCCTGGGTGATGGTCACCGAGGCGTTGCCCTCCGCGTTCAGCTATCTCGGTGCCCGCCTGGGGCTGCAATGATCGCAGCGCTGGCCGGCTGGGTGCGGCGGACGCCTTTCACCCTGGCCGTCATGGCGGCCACGGTGGTGGTGGTGCTCGGAACGCGGACGTTCCTGCACCCCCTCCCGCGGGCAGCCGCCGGTGCGGCGGGGCTGCAGTCCACGGATCTGACCACGGGGCAGTGGTGGTCCTTCATCACCACCATTTTCCTGACCGCCGGGCCCGTGGGGCTGCTGGCCGGGCTCGCCGTCCTGGCCGGTGTGTTGGGCCTGGCCGAGATGACAGTTGGTACGTGGCGGGCGGCCGCCCTCTTCTTCTCCACCCAGCTGGCCGCCGCCGTCGTGTTTACCGGCGTCGTGCAGCTGGGCGGTGCGGTGGGCATTGAATGGCTCGGCGGCATGCGCGAGGCGACGCTGATGGGTCCCTTTGCGGCGTCGGCCGGTGCCCTGATGGCGGCAAGCCGTCTGGTCAGCCTCATGTGGCGCCGCCGGATGCGGTCCCTGACACTTGGCATCGCGCTGATGCTCACCCTCTACGTGGGGCATGCCCAAAACCTCTTCATTCTGGTGGGTGCCGTCACCGGCCTGGTGCTCGGCATGGCCGTCTTCCCGGCCCGGACCACCTCCTATGTGGCACGCTCCACCAGCCGCGAAACACGCACCAACCTGGCCATCGTGGTGGCCGTCTTCGCCGTGGGGCCGCTCATGGCTGCCGTGGCGCACATTCCGGTCGGGCCCCTCGCCGGACTGCGGAACCTGGTGGTCAACCCGGTGCCCAGCGTCAGGCAGCTCCAGGCCGCCTGCACGCCGTTGGAGGAGTCCTGCCAAGGGCTTGGGCATGGCATCGGCCTGTGGGGCCCGGGCGGGCACCTGCTGGCGCTGGCACCCATGCTCCTGCTCCTGGCGTGCGCCGAGGGGCTGCGCCGCGGGAACCGGCTGGCGCTGTGGATGGCCGTCTACCTGCACCTGGTGATAGGCGTCATGAGCGGTTTTTACCTTCAGGTGTTTGCCGGGTTCGGGCTGCCGCTGCTGCGGGGGCGCAGGGTGCTGAGCATCAGCAGCTCCATGTGGGAGATCCTCCCCGTGGTGCTGGTGCCGTTCATCATTGCCGCGTTCCTGGTTGCCAGGCGCCGGCACTTCCACATTGACCCGAACCCCGCGCTGCGGCGCAGGTCCATAGCGCTGCTGCTGCTGATGCTCGGCGTGTTCGTGGTGCTTTATGCCGCCGCCTGGTACGCGGAAGGCAACGAACTGGGCCAGTATGGATTCATCGGCCTTTTTGCCAGCCTGCCGCGCGTGCTGCTGCCGTACCCCTTCCCCTTCAGCTACGGCGCCGCTGTCTACCCCCACGGCTTCTTCACGACGCTGCTGTTCAGCATGGGCGGCGCCGTGCTGTGGACTGCCAGCGTGGTGGTGGTGCTGGCCCTGTTCCTGAGCCGGCGCGTGGTTGCCGGCCCGGCTGGTGCCGACAGGGCGGCCGCCGCGGAACTGGTGCGCCGCGGCGGGGACTCGTTGTCGTGGATGGCGCTGTGGCCCGGCAACCAGTATTGGTTCACGCCCGACGGCACGGGCGGATTTGCCTACCAGGTGCATTTTGGGGTTGCCGTGACAGTGGGCGGGCCCCTGGGCGGGCCGGCCGGCCGGGCGGCCGCCGTGGACGGCTTCATCGACTACTGCGCCGAACAGTCCCTGACTCCGTGCTTTTATTCGCTCACGGATGAATCCTGGGAGGCGCTGCGGCGCCGCGGCTTCCGCCGCGCCGCCGTGGCCACCGAAACCCTGCTGGACATTTGCGCCCTGGAATTCAAGGGCAAGGAATGGCAAAACGTGCGCACCGCGCTCAACAAGGCGGCAAAGCTGCAGATAAATGCCACATGGCACAAATACTCCACGCTCAGCACCGGGCTGCGCACCCAAATCCATGAAATCTCCGAGGACTGGGTTTCCGGGCGGGCGCTGCCGGAACTGGGATTTACGCTGGGAGGGGTCGAGGAGTTGAAGGACGACAACGTCCAGATCTGCCTGGCCGTCGATTCCACCGGCGGCGTCCACGGGGTCACCAGCTGGCTGCCGGTCTTTGCGGATGATGCCGTGGTCAGCTGGACGCTGGACTTCATGCGGCGCAAGGACGATGCCTTCAAGGGCGTGATGGAATTCCTGATCGCCGAGGCCGTGCTCCACTTCCGTGGGGAGGTGGAGTACATTTCCCTGTCCGGCTCACCCCTTTCCGTCCACGCACCGGACGATCCTGCCCCCGGCGTCCTGCACGGGCACCAGGCCACCGGAGTCCTGCACGAGGCCACGGGCGTCCTGCACGAGGCCACGGGCGTCCTGCACGAGGCCGGGCGGGCGAAGGGCCGCGGCACGGGGATGGGCCTGACCGCGGGCGAGGGTCCCACCGCGGGCGAGGGTCCCACCGCGGGCGAGGGCAGCGGCACCGGGGCGGGCGGCGGAGCGTCGGCGGCTGCGCCCGCGGCCGTGCATCCACTGGTGGCGCTGGAGGGGACCTCCATGGAAAGGATCCTGGCCGTGCTCGCCCGGACGCTGGAGCCGGCCTACGGCTTCGCATCGCTGGCCAAATTCAAGAAACGTTTCCAGCCCCGGCACCGGACGCTTTACATGGCGTATCAGGACCCCCTGTCGCTGCCGGCCATCGGCCGCGCCGTGGGGGAGGCCTACATGCCCAACGTCTCGGTCCGGGAACTGACGCGGCTGCTGCGCAGGGCATAGCCCGGATCCCGCGGGCGGGCGTCGCGGCGGATCCTCCGCCGGACGTTCCGGGGGGCAGGACGGGACGGGAAAGGGCCCCCGGCAGCCGTGCCGGGGGCCCTTGTCCTGCAGTGCGCGGTGCTACAGCGTGGTGACGCCTGTGGCCTGCGGGCCCTTGGCCCCCTGGCCGATTTCAAATTCGACGCGTGCATTTTCTTCCAGCGTCTTGAATCCGCCGCTTTGGATTTCCGAATAGTGGACGAACACATCACCCTCGGCATTGTCCGGGGTAATAAAGCCGAATCCCTTTTCAGCGTTGAACCACTTGACGGTTCCCTGTGCCATTGCTTCTCCTCATAAATGTACTGTCCATGCCAGACACGACCTAGCATGGCATGCATCACAAATCAGGTCAACGAAATACGCCGGCCTTTACCCGTCAAGCGCGTGGTCGAGCCACACGCCGGCCCGCATCACCCGCTGGAGTTCCAGCCCGCCGTCAACCACCACGGCGTCCGCGCGCAGGCCCCGGCGCAGGGAGCCCACCTCGTCGGTCAGGCCCAGCACCTCGGCCGGGACCGAAGTGGCGGACTGCAGCGCGTCGCCCAGCGCGACTCCGGCGTTCACGGTGCGCCGCACCACGTCGAGCAGGGTTGCGGTGCCGCCGGCGATCGAACCGGTGGCGTCCAGGGTGGCCACGCCGTCCTTCACCGTGACGGGCGAGGGCCCCAGCATGTACTGGCCGTCGGCAAGTCCGGCGGCGGCCATGGAATCGGTGACCAGCACGATGTTGGCGGCGCCCACCAGCGCGAACACCGTGGCGACGATTTCCGGGGCCAGGTGGGTGTTGTCGGCCACGAGCTCGACGGCGGCATCGCCCGCCCTGGCTGCCCGCAGGCACGCCGCAACGGGGCCGGGAGAGCGGTGGTGCATGGGCGGCATGCCGTTGAAAAGGTGCGTGACCGTGGGGCGCCCGGAGACGCCGTCGAACCCGGCGGAGTCAAGACCGTCCCGGGCCTGGGCCAGGGACTCGGCGGCCGTGGCGGTGTCGCAATCGGTGTGGCCCAGCGACGGGGTGATGCCGTGTGCGGTCAGCAGGTCCACCAGCTCGGCGGCGCCCTCCAGCTCCGGGGCGTAGGTCATGGTGGCGATGGCGCCCTGGCCCGCCTCGATCAGCGCGGCCGTCAGCTCCAGGTCCGGCTTGAGCAGGAAGTCCGGGTTTTGGGCCCCGCACCGGGCGTGGGAGAGGAAGGGGCCCTCCAGGTGGATGCCGGCGAGCAGGCCCTCGGACGCCATTTTGGCGAAGACGCCGATCCCCTTCAGGAGGTCTTCCGGCGCGGCGGTGACCATGCTGGCCAGGAGCGTGGTGGTGCCGGACCGGTGCAGGAACTCCACCGCGGTGCGGGCCGAGGCCTCGTCGCCGCTGGGGAAGTCGCCGCCGTTGCCGCCGTGGTTGTGGACATCCACCAGTCCCGGAATGATGCGGTGGCCGTCCGGGAGCGTGATGACGTTGGCCGGGTCAACGTCGGCGGGCCCAAAGCCGGGCTCGTCAAAGTGGTCGGCGCGGCCGGCGTAGGCGATCCGGCCGCCCTCGACTGCGAGCAGCCCGCGCTCCACCAGGCCGCGGTCGGTGAAAACGGGGCCGTAGACCATGATCTTTGCGGGCCGGGGGGCGGCAGTGGGTTCGCTCATGTGTCCAAGTCTAGACAATCCCGTCCGCCGGCCTGCCGCCGCCCTCCGCGGTGCTAAAAGAGCCGCGACGCGCTGTCGTCCACGCCGCGCATGGCGTCATAGTCCAGGGTCAGGCATTCGATGCCCCGGTCCTCCGCGAGCACGCGCGCCTGGGGCTTGATCTGCTGGGCGGCAAAGATGCCCCGGACGGGGGCCAGCCGGGGGTCCCGGTTGAGCAGTTCCAGGTAGCGGGTGAGCTGTTCGACGCCGTCGATGTCGCCCCGGCGCTTGAGCTCAATGGCCACGGCCGCGCCCCCCGCATCCCGTGCAAGGATGTCCACCGGGCCGATGGCCGTGAAGTACTCCCGCCGCACCAGCGTGAAGCCGCTGCCCAGCAGTTCAATCTGGTCAGCCAGCAGCCGCTGCAGATCGGCCTCTACCCCGTCCTTGATCAGGCCGGGGTCGGTGCCGAGGTCGTGGCTGGACTCGTGGATGTGTTCATGGATGTTGATGATGAGCTTGTCGTCAGCCTTGGTGGACTGCACCACCCACTGCTCCACCACGCCGTCCTCCAGCTCCGCGTCCGCGGCGGCGACCGTGCGCAGGGTGGCAGGCGGGCTCATCCAGTTCAGCGGTTTGTAGGAACCGCCGTCGGAGTGGACCAGCACGGAACCGTCCGCCTTGACCAGCAGCAGGCGCACGGCGAGGGGAAGATGGGCCTTGAGGCGGCCGACGTAGTCGACGGAGCACTTGGCAATCACTAAACGCACGCCCTCAACAATAGCCGCATCGCCGCCGGGTCCCGGCGATTTGGGTGCCGCCGGGCCCCGTGCGGCACAATGGTTGCATGCCCCGCTCAAACCATCCGCGCCGCCGTCGCGCCTCCCCGGCACGGGGAACGGCCGCCGGAAACGGCGCCCCGTCCGCGGACGGGGAGCTCGAGCTGGACCGGGCCCGGCTGGGCATCCCGGAGCGGGAGTCGGCGCCGGACGGCGAATGGTCGGTGCGCACCATCACGGCCCGGAACGCGCAGAAGGAATACACCTGCCCGGGCTGCAACCACCCCGTCCAACCCGGCCTGGCCCACCTGGTGGTGTGGCGGGAGGACGCCCTGTTTGGGGCCGAGGCCGGCCTGCGGGACCGGCGCCACTGGCACACCAACTGCTGGCGGGGGCGCAGCTACCGCTACAGGTAGGGGTTTTCGATAGGCTTGAGCCATGTCTTCCGATCCTGCGACCCTTGACGTTTCCGAACCCGGCGCGCCCGTTGCCGTCCGCGCGTCCACCGTGCTCCCGGCCCAGCGGGAAAACTTTGAGCTGACGACGGCGGACGGCCTCACCCTGGTGGGCGAGCTGGCGCTGCCGGCCGACGGCGTGGTCCGGGCAACGCTGATCACCCTCCACCCGCTGCCCACGCACGGCGGCTTCATGGACTCGCACGTGTTCAAGAAGGCGTCGTACCGGCTGCCGGCGATGGCCGGAATTGCCGTGCTGCGCTTCAACACGCGCGGGACGTCGTCCCCGCGCGGCACCAGCGCCGGCGCCTTTGACGGCGGCGTGGGCGAGCGGCTGGACCTGGAGGCCGCGGTGCAGTTTGCCGCGGACCGCGGGCTGCCGAACCGGTGGCTGGTGGGCTGGTCCTTCGGCACGGAGCTGGTGCTCAAGTACGGAGCCCTGGCCCCCGTGGCCGGCCTTGTGGAAGGCGCCGTGCTGCTCTCGCCGCCGCTGCACCGGGCCGGCGACGCCGACCTGGCCGCGTGGGCTGCCGGCGGCCTGCCGCTGGCCGTGCTGGTGCCGGAGTTTGACGACTACCTCCGGCCCGAGGAAGCGCGCGCACGCTTTGCGCTGGTCCCGCAGGCCCGGCTGGTGCCGGTCGCCGGCGCAAAGCACCTGTGGGTGGGCGAGAAGTACGTGGTGCGGGCGCTGGATGAAATTGCGTCGACCGTGCTGGGCCGGGCAGTGGCGCTGCCCGGCGAGTGGCCGGGGGCCGTCGGCCGCGGGCCAGCAGTCTCCGGCGGTCGAGCCTGACAGACCCCGCCCGGCGTGCGGCCCGCGCTAGATCTTGTCCTGCCGGACCACGAACACTTCCTTGACGAGCAGCATCACGGCGGCGGCCGTCGGGATGGCGATCAGGGCGCCGAGCACGCCCAGCAGGCTGCCGCCGGCAATGACCGAAATGACGGCGACGGCGCCCGGCACGGCCACGGCCTTCTGCATGATGCGGGGCGAGACGAAGTAGGCCTCAAACTGCAGGTAGGAGAAGTGGCAGATGGCGTAGATGACGGCTGTCTGCCACCCAAGTGTCAGGCTTACGGCCGTCACCACCACTGCCGCCAGCATGCCGCCCACCAGCGGGATGAAGGCAAGGAGCGCCACCACAAATGCGAGGAGAACGCTGAACGGCACGTGCAGGATGCTCATGACGATGAAGGCAAACGCGGCATCCAGCACCGCCACACAGGCCTGGCCGATCACGTAGTTGCCCACGCTCCGGGTGATTTCCTCGCTCAGCTCCTCCACCCGGGCGCGGCGTGAACGTGGAGCCAGCCGGTACCCCCACTTCTTGATCGAGGGCATGGAGGCCAGAAAATACAGGCTCAGGACCAGCACAATGAGCGTGCCGAACAGGCCGTTGACGATAGTGGTACCAACACCCACCGCGCCGCCAAAGAGGCCGCCCACGCTCTGCGCGCTTTGCAGGAACTTGGCCACCTGAGCGTTGACGGTGTCCACCACGTGGTACTGAACGTCCAGCTGGTGGAACAGGTCGGAACTGAGGAAGTCGTTGATCCAGATGGGTACCTTGACAAAGAGCTGGGTGGTCTGGTCAACGATCGTAGGGATGAGAGTGGCGAAGAAGATGGCCACCAGGCCCAGTAAGACCACGAGAGTCAGCACAATGCCCAGCGGCCGCGGCACCTTCCGTGCCTCCAGCCACCGCACCACGGGGTCCAGCCCCAGCGCGATGAACAGGGCCGTGACAATCCACAGCAGCAGCTGCGTGGTGTTCGCCATGATGTAGTTCAGGAACAGGGCGATCCCCACGCCCACCGTCCCCATGAACCCGAAGTAGATGGGGTGGCGGAACATGCCGCCCGACGGCGGGATGGCGGGAGCGACGCCTGCGGCCTCGGCCGATTCGGACGGCAGGGCGAAGCGGACGCGGGGCTGGGCCCCGGGCAGCGGCTGCCTGACCCTCGCGGCCAGCCACGCCCGCCATCCGCCGGCCGCCGCCGGTGATCCAAGGGGCGGGTGCGGGGCCGGACCCCCCCGCGGTGTGCCGGCGTCCCGTCCCCCCGTGCCCCCGCCGCCGGGGGAATCGTGCACGGGTGCGCCTGTTCTCGTGGTCCCGGGCAGCGGAGTGCCGGGCACCGGAGCGCCGGGTGCCGGGGACGGCGCCGGGGTGGAGCCGGACTCGCGTGGTTCCGTGCCGGCGTCGTTCTCCAGCGGGGAGCCGCCGGCCGCGGGACCCTGCTCGGGTGCGTCGTTTTCAGGAGAGGAACTCAAGGGTGGCTGCCTTCGTGAGCGGGAGCGGGAAAGCTGCCCACGCCCGGGTTGTCCATGGTGAATCGACATTATCAGCGGCAGCGGCCGGCGGCGGCCATTTACCGGCCATTTTCCGGACGCGATCAGGCCGGGCCGGCCTGTTCGGGCGGCCGGGCGCGGTGCCGGAAGGAGTGAGAGTTTCCTCGCAAAACGGGGCCAAAGATAACGGTTCGGTTACCCTTGAAGTGACGACCAAAATAGTTTTCCGCCGATGTTAGGTATGTACTTGCGTTCCAAGATTGCAATTGCCCTGGCCATTGTGGGCCTGGTGGTCCTCGCCCTGGGGATCGGCCAGCGCACCATCTGGCTCCCGCCCGCCACCGTCACGGCCGGCGTCGAGGGCACTGTTGCGCCGTCCCCCTTGACGGTCATTGGCCCGGACGTCCTCAAGGCCAAGGACGGCAACTTCACCATGACCATCAAGGCCAAGGGGCCCATCCAGCTGGCCGTAGCCCAGCAGCGTGACATCAGCGGCTGGGTGGGCGACGCCGCGCACACCGACATCACGGGCGTGAACGGAGACTTTGCGTCGCTGGCCACCAGGAGCACCCCGGGCACGGCCAAGGTGCCGAACCCTGCGGGTTCGGACATGTGGGTCAGCGAGGAAAAGGGCACGGGCGAGCTCAGCTACACCTGGCAGGCGCCGGGCCACGGGGACTGGGCCCTGCTGGTGTCCTCCGACGGCACGGCACCGGCCCCCACCGACATTTCGATCACCGCCGACAACGACGCCGCGACCCCCTGGGCCGTGCCGTTGATGATCATCGGCTCGGCACTGCTGGCCCTGGCCGCGCTGCTGTTCTTCATCGCCCCGCGCACGCCCCGGGCAGCCGTGGCCGGCCGCCGCTCCGCCGGCCGGACGCCGCCCGACCCCGCGACGGGCGCCGTGGAAGTGGAGAAGATCCTGGCCGCCAGGGAACGGGCCGCCCGGGCCAATGCGCCCCAGCCGGCGACCATTGCCGACGCCCGGCGTGCCGCACGGCGCAGGGAAGCCGCGGCCCGCGGCACCGCCGGGGACAGGACTGCCGGGGATGGGGCCCGTGGCGCGGCCGGGACGGCTGCTCCAGGCGGGCAGCAGGTCACGGACCATGCCACCGCGCTGCCGGGGGCCGTCCTGGGCTCCGTCGGCAGCGGTTCCGGCGGGACCGCCGCCATTGACGTGCCCGCAACGATTGATTCACCCGGAACGGGCACGGGCCGCGCGCAGGACGCGGCGGGCGAGGACCGCACGGGCCGCGCCAAGACGAACGCCAAGAAAGCCAAGAAAGCCAAGAAAGATGGCGGGAACGACGACGGCGCCTCCGGCGGCGCGTCTGGCGGGGCCGGAACTCCGGGCGGCGCCTCCGCCAAGTCCCCGGGCAGGGACAAGCCGGCGGCAGGCAAGGACGAATTCTTGGCCGCGCCCGCCGTCGCGCGTCGGCAGCCCGGCCGCGGCATCCCGGTGAAGGCACGCTGGGGAGCGGCCCTCGCCGCGGTCCTGGTCGCAGGGACCATGGGCCCCGCCCTGGCCGCCGACCCCTCCACCCCGGCCGCCAGCCCCTCGGCCTCGGCAACGACGTCGGCCACCTCATCCGGCCCGGCGGGCGCAACGGCCACGGGAAGCCAGTCGGCAGGCGCCACAGCAGGCCTGCCGGTGCTCCTGGACAGCCAGGTACAGAGGATTGCCGCCGCGATTTCCACCGTGGTCGCCTCGGGCGACAACGCCAAGAACGCCAAGGAGCTCGAATCCCGCGTGGCCGGCATGGCGCTGCAGATCCGCGCGGCGAACTACAAGATCCGCTCCAAGGTGGCCAAACAGGCGGCCGTTGACCCCGTCAACAGCACCAAGCTGCTCGCCCGGGTGGTCACCACGGACTCGGCGTGGCCGCGGCCGGCCGTCGTCGTCACCAAGGGGGACGGCAACGCACTTCCCCAACTGCTGACGCTCGTCCAGGCCAGCCCCCGCACCAACTACAAGCTGGTCAATGCAACCCCGCTGCTGCCGGGACAGACCTTCCCCGCGGTTGACAAGGAGGGTGCGGCAAACGTCCCGCTGGAGTCGGGCACCGGTCTCCAGATGAGCCCCAAGGCCGCCATCGCGGCGTTGAGCGACCGCATGACCAAGTCCGACAGCAAGTGGAAGTCCACGTTCAAGGACAGCGTCTACATCCCCAGCGTCCTCAACACGCAGGCGCAGGTGCTCAAGGAGGCCAAGGACGCCAGCTACGTGTTCAGCCACACCCCTGACGTGAAAACAGCCCTGGCCATGCGCACGGCGGACGGCGGGGCCATGGTGGTGGTCGGCTTCACCTTCGGCATTGATGCAACGTCCAAGGCCGACGCGACGCTGACCATCGGTGCCGACGCCGCCGTGTTTACGGGAGGCACGGAGACCACCAAGGGCTTTGTCCTCAGCTATGCCGAGCCCGTGGTCATGTACATCCCGCCAGCCGACGGCAAAGGCCAGATCAGCATCGTCTCCGCCAACCGCAACCTGGTGGGCGCCAAGTTCAAGTAGCCGGCCCGCCTGCCGGTATCGCCGGTCAGTTTCGCCCGCGGCGTGATTCCAAAACGCCGCGGGCCGCCACAGATAGAGTGGATCCATGAGCCAAAACAGTTCCCTGCCCGCCGTCCCGCCGTCCGGACTCAACCTGCGCGGCGCCGTCGACCTTTCCGCCCTGAAAAACCGTGCCGCGGCGCCGGCAGGCGGGGCGGGCGGCGGATCGCCCTACGCGGTGGACGTCAACGAACAAGGCTTCCAGGAATTTGTGGGCCTGTCCCAAAAGGTGCCCGTGGTGGTGTCCCTGGGCTCCAGCCGCTCCAACCAGTCATCCGTCCTCAACGGGGTGCTGGAAAAGCTCATGAACGAGTACGCCGGGAAGATCGCCCTCGGCCGCGTGGATGCGGACACGAGCCCCGGGATCGCCCAGGCCTTTGGCGTGGCTGCCATTCCAACGGTGGTGGCGCTGGTCAACGGCCAGCCCGTCCCGCTGTTCGAGGGCGAGCTGCCGGAGGAACAGATCAGGTCCTTCCTCGACGAGCTCCTCAAGGTGGCCGCCAGCAACGGCGTCACAGGAAACCTGGGCGGCGCCCCGGACCCCACCGCGGCGGAGGCCCCGCCGCTGCCGCCCCTGCACCAGGCCGCCTACGACGCCATCGAGGCCGGCGATCTGGCCGCGGCACAGGCCGCCTATGAGAAGGCCCTGGCGGAGAAGCCGAACGACGCCGAAGCGAAGGTTGGGCTGGCCCAGGTGCACCTCATGCGCCGTGCCGCCGGGCTGGACCAGGTCCAGGCCGATGAGCTGCGCACGCGCGCGGCCGGCGACCCGGACGACGTCGAGGCCCAGCTGGCGGTGGCCGACCTGGACGTCACGGGCGGCCATGTGGAGGACGCGTTCGCCCGGCTGGTGAAGTTCATTTCGCTGCACTTTGGGCCTGAGCGGGACACCGTCCGGCTGCGCCTGCTCGAGCTGTACGAGGTGGTGGGCACCTCGGACCCCCTCGTGTCCGCCTCGCGGCAGGCCCTGGCCCGCGCCCTGTTCTAGCAGCGCCGTTTTTCTTCACCGCACCGAAGCCGGCACCGGCGACGGCCCGTGCCGAGCCCGGCACCGCGGGAATTCATCCTTTCGGATGGTGAACTCCGCCGCAGCCGGTTGTTAGGGTGGCGCCATGACTGAAATTTCGCCCTCATTGACGGAGGCGCGGGCTGCCGGGCAAGGGCCCCCGGCCCTGGCCATCCGCGGACTGTCCAAGCGCTTCGGGTCCAAGCTTGCCGTCAACGCCATCGACCTGGATGTTCCCGCCGGCTCCTTTTGCGGCCTGGTGGGACCGAACGGGGCGGGGAAGACCACCTCGCTGTCCATGGCCACCGGCCTCCTCCGCCCGGACGCCGGCCAGGTCTGGGTGCATGGCGTCGATGTGTGGGGGAGCCCGCTGGAGGCCAAGCGGCTCATGGGGCTGCTGCCCGACGGCGTCCGCCTGTTCGACCGGTTGACCGGCGAACAGCTCGTGACCTACGCGGGGCTGCTGCGTGGCATGGACAAGGACACCGTGGTGGAGCGCGTGCGCGACCTGCTGGAAACCCTCGACCTGGCGCGGGACGCCGGGACCCTGGTGGTCGACTACTCCGCGGGGATGACAAAGAAGATTGCCCTCGCCTCGGCGCTGATCCACGCACCCCGGCTGCTGGTCCTTGACGAGCCGTTTGAATCCGTGGACCCCGTCTCCGCCGCCAACATCCGCGACATCCTCCACAATTACGTCGCCTCGGGCGGGACGGTGATCGTTTCCAGCCACGTCATGGACCTGGTGCAGCGCATGTGTGACCACGTGGCCGTCATTGCCCGGGGCAGCGTCCTTGCCGCGGGCACCGTGGACCAGGTCCGCGGCGGCCTCAGCCTGGAGGACAGGTTCGTGGAGCTCGTGGGCGGCCGGAACCAGACTGCGGGGCTGCAATGGTTGCGCACCTCCTAAGGCTCAAGCTGGCGCTGCTGCGCAACTCGCTGCGGCGCAGCACCATGCAGATTGTGGGCCTGGCGATCGGCGCGCTTTACGGGCTGGGCATCCTGGGCATGGTGCTGGTGGGCCTCGTGGCGCTGGGCACGCAGGGTCCGGAGACGATCGGCGTCGTCACTGTGCTGGCCGGCGCGGCGCTCTTCCTGGGCTGGCTGATCATCCCCGTGGTTGCCGCAGGGCTGGACATGACGCTGGATCCGGCACGGTTCACGACGTACGCGATTCCCATGAGGTCCCTGCTGGCCGGCCTGTCCCTATCGAGCTTCATCGGCATCCCGGGCGCCATCACCCTGCTGGCGTCCGTGGGCACCGCCGCCGCGTGGTGGCGGCACCCGCTGGGAGCTGTTGCGGCGCTCGTCTGCGGCGCCTTGGCGGCGCTGACGAGCATTGTGGCGTCCCGGGCCGTCACGGCCGCCAGTGCCAGCCTGGCGTCGTCGCGGCGGTTCAAGGACCTCAGCGGCGTGGTCCTGCTGGTGCCGTTGATCTTCCTTGGCCCCATCGTCGCCGGCGTCACGGCCGGGGTCAAGGACTTCAAGGACTACCTGCCCTCGCTGGCAGGCACGCTTTCGTGGACCCCGCTCGGCGCCGTCTGGGCCGTGCCCGCTGACGTTGCCGGCGCCCTCTGGGGCCAGGCCGCAGCCAAGCTGGCGATTGCCCTGGCCACGGCTGCCGCCCTGGCCTGGATTTGGAAGGCCTGCCTGCAAAGGGCCCTCGTCACGCCCGCCTACTCGGGGAGCCGGCGCCGCGGCGCAGGCAGCATGGGCTTCTTCAGGCTGTTCCCGGCAACCCCTGCCGGTGCCGTCGCGGCGCGCTCCATGACCTACTGGTTTCGGGACCCGCGCTACAGCGCAGGCCTGGTCATCGCCCCGCTGCTGCCGCTGGTCCTGGTGTTCGCCGGGTCCCGGGCGGCCGGCGGCGGCATGCTGGGCACAACCCTGGCACTGGGCGGGGTGCTGGCGGCCTTCCTGGTGGTCTGGAGCATTTCCTCCGACATCTCCTATGACAACACCGCCTTTGCCCTGCATGTGGCCTCGGGCGTCTCCGGCACGGCGGACCGCTCCGGCCGCGCGCTGGCGGCCGGCAGCCTGGCGGTTGTGCCCGGCGTCGTGTACGCCGTGGTGGGGACCGGGATCGCCGGGACGTGGGCGCTCCTGCCGGCAGTCCTGGGCCTCATCCTCGGGGCCGTCGGCAGCGGGCTGGGGCTGGCCAGCGTCTTTTCCGCGCGGTTCACCATGAACGCGCCGCTTCCGGGGGACAGCCCGCTGAAGTCCAAGCCCGGGAACAATTTCCCCACCATGCTGATCCAGCTGGCGGGCTTTGCCGGCGTGGGCGTGCTCATGGTTCCGGAAATTGTGCTGGCGGCGGTGGCGATGTCCACCAACCGGCCGGTGCTTGGCTGGATTGCCCTGGCCGCGGGCGTGACCCTCGGCACCGTGTCCCTCATGGCCGGCCTCCGCCTGGGGGCGCGGCAATTTGACCGCCGGGCGCCGGAACTGCTGCTGGCCGTTTCGGCAGACCGCTGACACTCGCTAAGGTTGGTTGCAGCGTACCTTCTTGTCCGGCAACAGCGCCCTGTCCGCCCTCCGCAGCCGCGGTGGCGCCGGCAGGGCGTTCCTGCAGGGCAAGGGCGCATCCCCGCCATTACACCCGCAGCGCCGGCACTCCCCGTGCCGTGAAAGGATCGTGTTTCATGGAGGTCATCATCCTCCCCAGCAGCAAGGAAATCGGGGCGCTGGCCGCCGACACCATCGAGGACCTGGTCCACAACTTGCCCCGGGCCGTCCTGGGCCTGGCCACGGGTTCCTCCCCGCTGCCCATCTACGACGAGCTCGCGCGCCGCCACGACGAATCCGGCCTGAGCTTCACCCAGGTGCACGGCTTTGCCCTCGACGAGTATGTGGGCCTGCCCGCCGGCCACCCCGAGTCCTACCGCGAGGTCATCCGCCGTGAGTTCACCAACCGCGTGGATGTTGCGCCGGAGAATGTGCACGGCCCGGACGGCACCGCCACCGACATCGCCGCGGCCTGCCTCGCCTACGAGGAGGCCATCAAGGCCGCCGGCGGCGTGGACCTGCAGATCCTGGGCGTGGGCACCAACGGGCACATCGGCTTCAACGAGCCGGGTTCCTCGCTGGCCTCGCGCACGCGCATCAAGACGCTCGCGGACCAGACACGCCAGGACAACGCGCGGTTCTTCGACAACATCGACCAGGTCCCGCACCACGTCGTCACCCAGGGACTGGGCACCATCATGGACGCCCGGCACGTGGTCCTGGTGGCCTACGGCGCCGGCAAGGCACAGGCCGTCCGCGATTTCGTGGAGGGCCCGGTTTCGGCGTCCTGCCCGGCCTCCGTGCTGCAGTTCCACCCGCATGCCACGATCCTCATCGATGAGGCGGCCGCGGCCAAGCTGACCGGCGCCGCGTCCTACCGCCATGCCTATGCCAACAAGCCAGCCTGGCAGGGGCTGTAGCCGGAAAGGCCAACCCGTGTGCGCTGGGGAACGACGGCGGTGGGTGGGGTGCGGGATTAACCGCTCCCACCGCCGTCGTTCTTCGCGCGGGCCCGGGTGAGTCGGGCGGGCGGAGACGCTAGAATGATTTGCATGAGCTTGCCACCAGATCCCTTCGAAAACGATCCCACGCACGGCCCCGGCCACACCGGCGGGTCCACGGCAGTCATTGAACGCGAGGAACTGCGCCAGGAGGTGGAACCGGGCGACAGCGAACGGTTCGCGCACTATGTGCGCAAGGAAAAGATCATGGAATCGGCCATGACCGGCGATCCCGTGGTGGCGCTGTGCGGCAAGGTCTGGACGCCGGGCCGTGACCCCCACAAGTTCCCTGTCTGCCCTGAATGCAAGGCCATCTACGAGGGCCTGAACCCCTCAGGCGGCAAGGGCAAGGGCCCGAAGAATCCCAAGAAGTAACAGCAGCAACAGCAGTTTCAAGGGTGCGGTTCCGTGCCTTGAATTGGCGTGCCCGGAAGCAGGAAACGCCCAGGGAAGAAGTGATTTGATGGCGGGGAATTCGTGACGGAAACATTGTTTGGTGGCCCGTCGCTGCCTCCCGCCTACCCGGAACGGGCGGCCTGGGGAACGGCGCAGAAGCTGCGCGCCTGGCAGTCCGAGGCGATGGAGAAGTACTTCGCCGAGGCCCCGCGGGACTTTTTGGCCGTGGCCACGCCCGGCGCCGGAAAGACCACCTTTGCCCTGCACATCGCCACCGAGCTGATTGCGCGCGGCACCATCAACCGGGTCACGATCGTCACGCCCACCGACCACCTCAAGCGCCAGTGGGCGGACGCGGCGGCGCGGGTGGGCATCTCCATCGACCCCAACTTCAAGAATGCCGACGGCCGCCACGGGAGGGGCTTCATCGGCGTCGCCGTCACGTATGCGCAGGTCGCCAGCAAGCCCATGCTGCACCGCGCCAAGACCGAGGCCGCCCGCACCCTGGTCATCATGGATGAGATCCACCACGGCGGCGACGCGCTGTCCTGGGGGGACGGCATCCGCGAAGCGTTCGACCCTGCCGCCCGCCGCCTGGCCCTGACCGGCACGCCGTTCCGCTCCGACACCGCGGCGATCCCGTTCGTGGAATATACGGAGGACCGCGACGGCATCCGCCGCTCCAGGGCCGACTACAGCTACGGGTACGGCGAGGCCCTGAAGGACCACGTGGTCCGCCCCGTCATGTTCATGGCCTACTCCGGGCAGATGCGTTGGCGCACGAGTGCCGGCGAGGAGATGGCTGCCACCCTGGGCGCGCCGGTCACCAAGGACATCACCTCGCAGGCCTGGCGCACGGCCCTGAACCCGGCCGGCGAGTGGATTCCCGCCGTCCTCGCGGCGGCGGACAAGCGCCTCGCCGAGGTGCGCCGCGCCGTGCCCGACGCCGGCGGCCTGGTCATTGCCACCGACCACGAGGACGCGAGGGCCTACGCCGGCCAGCTGAAGAAGATCACGGGGGAGTCGCCCACCGTGATCCTTTCCGACGACGCCAAGGCCTCCGACAAGATCGATTCGTTTTCCGCCGGCGAAAAGCGCTGGATGGTGGCCGTCCGCATGGTTTCCGAGGGCGTGGACGTGCCGCGCCTGGCCGTGGGGGTGTATGCAACCTCCACGGCCACGCCGCTGTTTTTTGCCCAGGCAGTGGGCCGCTTTGTGCGCGCCCGGAAGCGGGGGGAGACGGCGTCGATCTTCCTGCCGTCCGTGCCCAACCTCATGGAGTTGGCCAACCAGCTTGAGCTGGAGCGCGACCACGCCCTGGACCGCCCGGACAAGGACCCGGACGGTTTCATCGAGGATTCCGAAATGGAGGAGGCCAACCGCGAGGAAAAGGCCTCCGACACCTTGGAGAAGTTCAAGTTTGAGGCGCTGGAGTCCCAGGCCTCCTTCGACAAGGTGTTGTTCGACGGCGGCGAATTCGGCACCGGCGGTGAAATCGGTTCCGACGACGAGCTGGACTTCCTCGGCATTCCGGGCCTGCTCGACGCCGAACAGGTGGGCGTGCTGCTGCGCCAGCGCCAGGAGGACCAGCAGACCCGCCGCCGGGGCAGGGCCTCCGCGGCCCCGGAACCTGAGGCTCCCGCCGCGGTGGACCACCGCATGCTGATGGACCTGCGCCACGAGCTGGCCAAGAACGTTTCAGCCTGGAGCGCCCGCTCCGGCATGCCGCACGGCATGGTGCACAGCGAGCTGCGGCGCATCTGCGGCGGCCCCGCCGTCGCCCAGGCCAACGAGCCCCAGCTGCAGCAGCGCCTGAAGAAGCTCCAGGACTGGTTCCTCGGCCGCAAATAGCCCGGCCCCGCTGGTCGGGCCTGGCTCCGGTGGTCGAGCAGCGGGCTCTGCGAGCGCGTCGAGACCTGGGTCCGGTGGTCGAGCAGCGGGCTCTGCGAGCGCGTCGAGACCATGTCATTCACGCTGAAGTGGTCATGGCCCCATCTGCCGAGACCTTGCCTCGGATAGGACCGGCAGATCCTTCAACCGTCCCTCAATGAGGGCCTCTCTCTTGGCCCGGCTCCAGCCTTGTATTTGCTTTTCCACCGCGAAAGCCGAGTCGACCCGGTCATGTTCCTGTGCCCAGACAAGGGCAACAGGCCTCCGGCGCCGCGTGTACGCCGCCCCCTCGCCGGCGTTGTGCTGTAAAAGCCGGCGTTCCAAGTTCCATGTACTTCCGACGTAATAGGAACCGTCATTACATTTCAAGATATAGACATGTGGCATGTTCACATTGTCGTGGCCGGACGGCGCATCTTCGGGGCCAATATCGGAATTGTGGATAACGGTCCCCAATTGCCATGCTGCCGAAGGGCAGGGGAGCCGTGGGATGCGACGCAATACGGGTCTCGACGCGCTCGCGGGGCTCGCTGCTCGACCGCCGGGTCTCGACGCGCTCGCGGGGCTCGCTGCTCGACCGCCGGGTCTCGACGCGCTCGCAGGGCTCGCTGCTCGACCGCCGGGTCTCGACGCGCTCGCGGGGCTCGCTGCTCGACCGCCGGGTCTCGACGCGCTCGTGGGGCTCGCTGCTCGACCGCCGGCTGCTACTTGACCTCCACGCCCGCGTCCACGAGTTCCTCCAGGGCCTCTTCGCTGGCGCCGTCATCCACGCCGGCCACGTAATCCCGCAGCACCGTGGTGTCGTAGCCGGCGTTGACGGCGTCGAGCGCGGTGGCGCGGACGCAGAAGTCGGTGGCGATGCCCACCACCACCACGTCGTCCACGTCGTTCTCGCGCAGCCAGTCGTCCAGGCTGACGGCGGCCTCGGCGTCGTCCGGGTCGGCCTCTTCGTAGGCCTCGCGTTCACCGACCAAGACCTCGTCCTCCGGGGCCAGCAGTCCGTCGAAGCCGGAGTAGGCGGCGTCGTACCTGCCCTTGCGGAAGTACGCGTCAATGTCGTCCGTGTCGAGGTTGCGGTGGAGGGCGGCGCCCTTCGAACCGGCCACGCAGTGCACGGGCCAGCTGGTGCGGAAGTCCGGCGTGTCGGAGAAGTGGCTGCCCGGGTCGATGTGCCAGTCCTGGGTGGCCACGATGAAGTCAAAGCCGGGTGCCTCTGCAATGAGCTCGCTGATCTCCGCGGCGAGGTCGGCTCCACCCTCCACGGCCAGCGGGCCGCCTTCGCAGAAATCGTTCTGCACGTCCACAATGATGAGTGCCTTGGCCATGCGTTGCTCCTTTAGTTCCGTACGGTTGAGGGCTGGATGTATTCGGTGGGGATGACGGGCTCGCCGCGCTGCAGCCGGCGCGCCGCGCCGGGCAGTTCCGCCATGGACGCGGCGTGGCGTTCGGCGGCACGGCGCACGCCTTCCGCCCCGGTCCATCCAGGCGCCAGCACGCCGTCGTGCATGAACTCGTGGATCAGCGGGCGGTCGTTGCCGTCGTTCTCGGGCAGCTCGCCGATGCCGACCAGCTCGGCGGTGGCCAGGCCGCGCTCGTTGAGGCGGCGCAGGGCGAACTTCTTGCCGCCCACGCTCGCCTTGTTTTTGGCTGCCTTGGCCACCGAGACAAAGTCGCCGTCATTCCCTGCACGGGAGACCAGCTTGTAGACCATGGAGGCGGTGGGCGCCCCGGCGCCGGTGACCAGCGACGTGCCCACGCCGTAGGAATCCACGGGGGCCGCGGCCAGGGCGGCAATGGCAAACTCGTCGAGGTCGGAGGTGACGGTGATGCGCGTGTTGACGTTCCCCAGCGAGTCCAGCAGGGCCCGGACGTCGTGCGCCTGGGCGAGGAGGTCCCCGGAGTCCAGCCGCACGCCGCCCAGGGCGGGCCCCGCCAGGGCCACGGCCTTGCGGACGGCGGCCTCGACGTCGTACGTGTCGACGAGGAGGGTGGTCCCGGCGCCCATCGACTCGAGCTGCGCGCGGAAGGCCTCCTCCTCGGAATCGTGCAGCAGCGTGAAGGAGTGTGCGGCCGTGCCCTGGGTCAGCACGCCGTACCGCAGCCCGCATTCGAGGTTGGAGGTGCTGTGGAAGCCGGCGATCACGGCGGCGCGGGAGGCGGCCACGGCGGATTCCTCCTGCGTGCGGCGCGACCCCATTTCGATGCAGGGGCGGGAGCCGGCAGCGGTGATCATGCGGGAGGCGGCGGAGGCGATGGCGGAATCGTGGTTGAGCACCGAGAGCAGGTATGTCTCGAGCATGCAGGCCTCGGCAAAGGTGGATTCAACGCTCAGGATGGGCGAATTTGGGAAATACAGTTCGCCCTCTGCGTAACCGTAAATGTTGCCGGAGAATGCGAAATCGGCCAGCCACGCCAGCGTTTCGTCATTTACCACCTTCCGGGCGGCCAGGAAGTCCAGCTCCCGGGTGCCAAAGCGGAACTCCGCAATCCCCTCCAGCAGCCGCCCCGTGCCGGCCACAACCCCGTACCGGCGGCCGTCGGGGAGCCTGCGCGCGAACGCCTCGAACACGCTGCGGCGGTGCGCGGACCCCGAGTGCAGGGCCGCCTGGAGCATGGTGAGCTCGTAGTGGTCCGTGAACAGGGAGGTGCTGGGGTGTCCCCAACCGGGTTCAGTAGTCACGGAATTCACTTTAGTGGGGCAACACTAGAATGGACACATGAGTGTCAGCACAGCCCCGGAAACGGATCGGGACCAATCCACGCACGAACTCTCTTCCCCCGACATCCCCTGGGAGCTGATTATCTGGAACGATCCGGTTAATTTGATGAGTTATGTCAGCTACGTATTCCAAAGCTATTTTGGTTATTCCGAGGCGAAGGCCGCTGAATTGATGATGCAGGTGCACACGGAGGGAAAGTCGGCCGTGGCGCACGGTGCCAAGGAAAAGATGGAGGCCCACGCTGTGGCAATGCACGGATTCGGCCTGTGGGCCACGGTCCAGAAGGGCGGCGGACGTGGCTAAGGCCTTCAATCCGGGCCGCCGCGGCATCACCGGCTTCCTCGAACCGGCCGAACGGGACCTCCTGCGCAAGCTCTTCGACGACATCATCACCATCCTCGAACCGTCCCGGCCCGCCCACGAGGACCCCCTCGCGGCGCTGATCGGCCTGGACATGGACGTCGCCGTCCCCACCGACCCCGCCCTCCTGCGCCTGCTGCCGGACGCCGTGATGGGCGACGCCGACGCCTCCCTTGAGTTCCGCCAGCTCACCGAGCGCTCGCTGCGGGAATCGAAGATTGGCGCCCTGCGGGCGGCCACGTTGGACCTGGACAAGGATAAGCTGGTCCTGGACGCCGAGGCGGCCGGGCTGTGGTCGCGCGCGCTCAACGACGTCCGGCTGGTCCTCGCGCAGCGGCTGGAAATCCGGGACGAGGGCGACGCCGAGCGGGTGCACCAGGTGCAGGACTGGGGCGAGGCGGACGACGTCGAAAGCTACTTGTCGCTCGTCTACAACTTTGTTTCCTGGTTGCAGGAAAGCCTGGTCCAGGCCATGCTGGCCGGGCTCAAGAGCAGCAGTTAGGGGCCGGGCTTGGGCTCCTGTGACAAAACAGACGCGGCCAAATGTACCCGGCGTTCCTGTTTGGCATCTATCCTAAAACGATCATGACCACACTGCCCGGGGGATCCCCAGCCACTGCCCAGCCGGTTGCCGCGCACCCCATGGCGGAGCGCGCCATCGGCATTTTTGATTCGGGGGTGGGCGGGCTGACCGTGGCGCGTGCCGTCATCGACCAGCTGCCCAACGAGTCCATCCTGTATGTGGGGGACACCGCCAACGGGCCCTACGGCCCGCTGCCCATCGCCGAGGTCCGCGCCAACGCCCTGGGCGTCATGGACGAGCTGGTGGACGCCGGCGTGAAGCTGCTGGTGATCGCCTGCAATTCCGCCTCCGCCGCCGTGCTGCGGGACGCCCGGGAACGCTACACGGCCCGGTACGGCATTCCCGTCATCGAGGTCATCCAGCCCGCGGTCCGTCGCGCCGTGGCCGCGACGCGGACGGGCAATGTGGGCGTCATCGGCACCGTGGCCACGGTGGGCTCGCGCGCCTACGAGGACACCTTTGCCGCCGCGCCGGACCTGCGCATCACCTCCGTTGCCTGCCCCGACTTTGTGCGCTTTGTGGAATCCGGGATCACGACCGGGCCGGAACTGCTCTCCACCGCGGAGGCCTACCTGGCCCCGCTCCGCGATGCCCGCGTGGACACCCTGGTGCTGGGCTGCACCCACTACCCGCTGCTCACCGGCGTGATCTCCTACGTCATGGGCGACGGCGTGACGCTCGTCTCCAGCGCAGAGGAGACTGCCAAGGACGTCTACAAGGCGCTGGTGGGCCACGACCTGGAACGGCTTTCCGACGAGCCCCCCGCGCACACCTTCCTGTCCACGGGCGACGCCGTCCAGTTCGGCGAACTGGCCCGGCGCTTCCTGGGCCCGGAGGTGCGTGGCGTCGAGCAGGCGCGCCATGTGTCCGCCCACTATCCCACGGGGTCCATGGCCCGCATTACCCCGGACATGATCGCCGCAGCCCGCGCAGCAGGGGGTTCGGCCGCCCCGCGGATCTCGAATTTTGTTTTGCGGGACTCTGCGGGCAAAGTGGCAGTTTCGGGACCGGCGCCGGGGGAGCGGACATGAAACTGACGATCGTGGGGTGCAGCGGGTCCTTCCCCGGCCCGTCGTCGTCCGCGTCCTGCTACCTGCTGACGGCCCATGACGGCGTCCGGCCGTGGAGGGTGCTGCTGGATTTGGGCAGCGGTGCGCTGGGCGACGTCCAAAAATACATGGACCTGGAGGACATCGACGCGATCTTCCTCTCCCACCTGCACCCGGACCACTGCATGGACCTGTGCGGGCTGCACGTGGCCGTGCGCTGGAACCCCCACGGCTGGCACCGCGGGCGGATCCGCGTCTGGGGTCCGGCGGCGACGGCGGACCGGCTCGCCACGGCGTATGGCCTGGAACTTGATCCGGGCATGCGCGAGGAATTCGACTTCCAGCCGTGGCAGGCGCTGGAACCGGTCACGGTGGGGCCCTTCAAGGTCACGCCTTTCCCGGTCAACCATCCCGTGCCCGAGGCCTATGCCCTCCGCGTGGAGACCACCGAATATGACGGCACGGGGGTCGACCGCGAGATCATCCTGACGTACTCCGGGGACACGGACGCCTGCGACGAGCTCGAGGACGCCGCCCGGGACGCCCACCTCTTCCTGTGCGAGGCCGCCTTCGAGGAGGGCCGCGACGACCACATCAAGGACGTCCACCTGACCGGCAAGCGGGCCGGCGAGGCGGCCGAGCGGGCCAATGCGCGCAGGCTGCTGCTGACGCACATCCCCGTGTGGACCGAGGCAAACACGGTGGTGGCCGAGGCCCGCGAGGTGTTCCCGCGCGACGTGTCCGCCGCCGTGGCCGGGGTCCACTACACCATCTAGGGCGCCATGAATCAGGCCGCCATCTTTTAGGCCGGCTGCCGCCTGCCGTCTGATCTGGCCGGACGCTTGCGGGCCGCCGGGTCCTGGTCCACTACATGCAGCAGCCCAAGTACTCCAGCCAGGCGCGGCCGGACCCGATCGGACAGGCCCTGCACGTGACGATCCACCGAACCGCCACGGACCCTCCCGTGGAGGAGAACGCCGCCGTGATCGCCTTGGCAGCGACGTACGGCGACGCCGTCGAGTTCGAGGAATCAAACAGCCCCATTACGGCTGAGGCGGGCTGAGCCGGGGCCGCCGCGGAATCATCCCAAATGATCATGAATCCGCCGGCGGGGTCGGATAGGGTCGGAACTACCGATGCAACAAGGCTTGGGGTGTCTGGCGGTTGCTTGAGCTGGCCGGCGGGGCCGCCGAGCCCTTCCCCCTAAAGGACAAGACCATGAGCAACATGCCGATGCCCAGCTACAACCCCGAGTGGTCCCAGCAGCCCATCCCCGCCGCCCCCACGAAACCCAAGCAGGTGCGTTGGGCGTTCCAGCTGGTCATCGCTGCGGCCGCGCTGCAGGTCATTGCCGCCATCTTCGGGGTCGTCTACGTCTCCTCGGACAAGTTCCGCCAGTCGGCCGCCGCCACGATCGCCAAGCAAAACCTGCCCGCCAACGCCAAAGCCAACGACCTGGTGCAGGTCGCGGTGACCACCACGATCGGCGTGCTCATCGCCACGGCGGTGGTGGCCGTGGCGCTGTACATCGTCATCGGCCTGTTCATCAACAAGGGGGCCGGTTGGGCGCGCATCACCGGCCTGGTTCTTGCCGTGATTTCACTCTCGCGGCTCATCGGCCTCACCATGCCGGCAGGCATCTTCACCGTCCTGCAGGTGCTGGCCGGCATCGCCGCGATCATCCTGTGCTTCAGCCGGCCCGGCTCCCAGTACTTCACCGACAGCAGGAACTTCAGGAAGGCCGGCAAGATCGGCTGACCGGGTGCACTGTCCGGCGCAACGTACGGCACGGCCGGTGCGCAGGACGGGGTCATGCGCAGGGGCCGCCGGGCAGGCCATGCAGGACGGGACAGCTAGGCTTAGACCATGACGAATAGCGAGACTGCCATCCTGCGCGCCGACGGCCGCACCCCCGACCAACTCCGCGACATTTCCATCACCCGCGGCTGGTCCAAGCAGGCCGAAGGCTCGGCCCTGATCGAATTCGGCAACACCCGCGTGCTGTGCACCGCCTCGCTGACCGCGGGCGTGCCGCGCTGGCTCAAGGGTGAAGGCACGGGCTGGGTCACCGCCGAATACGCCATGCTCCCGCGCGCCACGAACACCCGCAATTCCCGCGAATCCGTCAAGGGCCGGATCGGCGGGCGCACCCACGAGATCTCCCGCCTGATCGGCCGCTCGCTGCGCTCCATCATCGACACCAAGGCACTCGGCGAGAACACGATCGTCCTGGACTGCGACGTCCTCCAGGCCGACGGCGGCACCCGCACCGCGGCGATCACCGGCGCCTACGTGGCCCTGGCCGATGCCGTCGCCTACGCCAAGGAAAACCAGCTGATCGCGAAGAACGCGCAGCCGCTCATCGACACCGTCTCCGCCATCTCCGTCGGCATCATCGAGGGCGTGCCCATGCTCGACCTGCCCTACGTGGAGGACGTGCGCGCCGAAACCGACATGAACGTGGTGGTCACCGGATCCGGCAAATTCGTCGAGGTCCAGGGCACGGCGGAAGGCGCCCCGTTCGACCGCGACGAGCTCAACCAGCTCCTGGACCTTGCCCTGATCGGCACCAGCCAGCTGGCCCAAATCCAGCGCGAAACACTTGGGGCCAAGTGAGCGGCCCCCGTCTGGTCCTGGCCACCCACAACCAGGGCAAGCTCCGCGAGCTGCGCGAGCTGCTGCGCGGCCAGGTGCCCGGCCTGGACGTCGATGTGGACGTGGTCGACGCCGGTGCCCTGGACGCGCCCGACGTCAAGGAAACTGGGCTCACCTTTGCGGAAAACTCGCGGTTGAAGGCCGCCGCCGTGGCGGCCTTCACCGGGGTCCCGGCCGTCGCAGACGACTCCGGCCTGGCCGTGGATGTACTGGGCGGCGCCCCCGGGATCTTTTCGGCCCGCTGGGCGGGAGCACATGGCGACGACACCGCGAACCTGAACCTGCTCCTGGCCCAGCTCGCCGACATTGAAGGCGCCCACCGCGGAGCCCGGTTTGTCTGCGCCGCCTCTCTCGCCAGCCCGGACGGCTCCCTGGACGTCGTGGAGGAAGGAACGCTGGAAGGGACCCTGCTCAGCGCGCCACGCGGCGACGGCGGCTTCGGGTACGACCCGATCCTGCAGCCGCTCGGCATGGACAAGTCCTGCGCCGAGCTGAGCGGCGAGCAAAAGAACGCCATCAGCCACCGCGGCCAGGCCTTCCGCGCCCTGCTCCCGCACATCATCAAGGCGCTTTCCCCGGAACGTCACTGAGGCCGGGTCCGCCGGGAACCGCGACGGCGGGACGGTCGCGGCACGCGCGGCACCGCCAGCAATTTTCATATGGTGAAATCAAAATTTCTTGTTGCGGAATCTGTGGGGTGCGGCCTACACTTTTTGTGTAGCCGCAATGACGAGGTTTCCCGCAAGTGATTGGTCCACCATCCATGAAAAATGAACCTGCCGCCCCGACGCAGCAACAGGACGCCGGCCACGGCCATCACCACGCCGACCACATCCTGCACTATCCGCCCAGCGGTGAAGTGCCCGGCCTGCCCCGGATCAGCGCCACGCTCTATAACCAGGACCTGGCCCCGACCAAGAAGGAGGGGCGGCACTGGACGTCGTACAGCATCTTTGCCCTCTGGGCCAATGACGTGCACAGCCTGGGCAACTACGGCTTCATCCTCGGCCTCTTCGCCCTGGGCCTGGGCGCCTGGCAGATCCTGCTCGCGCTGGCCATCGGCGCCGGACTGCTCTTTGCCCTGCTGACCTACTCCGGCTTCATGGGCCACAAGACGGGGGTGCCCTTCCCGGTCATGAGCCGCATTGCCTTTGGCATCCGGGGGGCGCAGCTGCCGGCAGCCATCCGCGGTGCCGTGGCCATCGTCTGGTTCGGCATCCAGACCTACCTCGCCACGCTGGTGCTGCGGGTCATGCTCATCGCCATCGCCCCCGGATTCGGGGCGCTGGACCACAATTCCTTCCTGGGCCTGTCGACGCTCGGGTGGCTGACCTTCCTCCTGCTGTGGATCGTTCAGGTGGTGATCGTCCGCTACGGCATGGACATGATCCGCAAATATGAGGTTTTTGCCGGCCCTGTGGTCCTGGTCACGCTGATCGCGCTGGCCGTCTGGATGTTCTTCCAGGCTGGCATGTCGATTTCCTTCTCCACGAGCCATCCGCTCACGGGAGGCGCCATGTGGCGCAGCATCTTTGGCGGTGCCGCGCTCTGGGTGACCATTTACGGCACCTTCGTGCTGAACTTCTGCGACTTCACCCGGGCGTCCAAATCCCGCAAGTCAATCGCCAGGGGAAACCTCTGGGGCATCCCCGTAAACACGATGCTTTTTGGCGTCATTGCGGTGGTCATGGCCGGGGCCCAGTTCAAGATCAACGGCCACATCATCGGCAGCCCGTCGGACGTCGTGGAAGCCATTCCGAACACCGTACTGGTGGTGCTCGCCAGCCTGGCCTTGCTGGTGCTGACCGTCGCGGTGAACATGATGGCCAACTTCGTTGCGCCCGTCTACGCGCTGAACAACTTCTTCCCCAAGCATCTCAACTTTGCCCGCGCCAGCCTGATTTCGGCCGTTATCGGCTTTGTCATCCTGCCGTGGAACCTCTACAACAACCCAGTGGTGATCGTTTACTTCCTGGGTGGACTGGGCGCGCTCCTCGGCCCCCTTTTCGGCATCATCATGGTGGACTACTGGCTGATCCGGAAGGCCCGCGTCAACGTTCCTGCCCTGTACACGTTGCAGGATTCCGGGCCGTACTTCTACCAGCAGGGCGTCAACCCGCGGGCCATCGTCGCGTTCGTCCCGGCGGCCGCCATCTCAATCGTCCTCGGCCTGGTCCCGTTCTTCCACTCGATCTCCGACTTTTCCTGGTTCTTCGGCGCCGGCATCGCCGGCGTGGCGTACTACTTCCTGGCCGGCCGCAACCGGCACTTCGAGGATGTGTCAGGTGAGCCGATCGCCGTGGCCACCACGCATTAAGGCTTCCCCACCTTGCGGTTGGACAGGAACGCCTTGGTCAACTCTACGACGATGGGGACCACCGAGAGCAGGACAATCAGGATGAAAATGATGTCCAGGTTCTTCTGAACCCAGGGGAAGCGGTCGCCCAGGATGAAGCCCAGGAGCGTGACTCCGCCGGCCCACAGTATGGCACCGATCGCGTTGAAGATGACAAAGTGGCGCATGTTCATCCGGGCCACCCCCACGATGACCGGCACAAAGGTCCGCACGATCGGCACAAAGCGGGCGAGCACCAGGGCCTTGCCGCCGTGCTTTTCGAAGAAGGCGTGCGCGTGCTCCACATGGTCCTTCCTGAAAAGCCTGGAGTCAGGCTTGTTGAAGATGGCGGGTCCGGCCTTGGCCCCGATGACGTAGCCAACCTGGTTGCCAACAAAGGCGCACACAATCAGCAGCATGATCAGCACGCCGATGTTGACGGGAAGCTTGCCGGTGCTGGTCAGCAGGCCGGCCGTGAAGAGCAGGGAGTCCCCGGGCAGGAAGAAACCCACCAGCAGGCCGGTCTCGGCGAAGATGATGCCGCAGGCAATGACCACCACCCAGAATCCGAGGGCGGGGTTGTCAAGGATGTTGACGGGATCGAGCCAGGGCGGCAGCAACCCCGTGGGGGCAGGGCCGTGGCCCACCAGGGCGGGCAGGGCGAAGTCACTCAGAGCTGAAAGTATCACCACCCCAGATTACGGCAACGGCGCCTGCGGGCCCCCGTGCCGTGGGTGGGCTCACGGTTGTCCCGACATGCGCGAGGGGGCGGTAGCCTTGAAGGGTGCCTGTGGACTTTACTGCAATCGATTTTGAAACCGCCAATGGATTCAGGGGATCGCCCTGTTCGGTGGGCGTGACGAAGGTCCGCGACGGCGTGGTGGTGGATGAAGGGTACTGGCTGATGCGCCCGCCCGCCGGCCACGACCACTTCGACTCGAGGAACATCGCAATCCACGGCATCACGCCCGACGACGTCCTGGCCGCCCCGCGCTTCAAGGACGTGTTCGCCGAGGTCCGGGGATTCATCGGCGGCGACGCGCTGGTGGCGCACAACGCGGCCTTCGACCTCGGCGTGATCCGCTCGGCGTCGGAGGTCTCCGGGATGCGCGCCCCGGCGTTCGACTACGCCTGCACCGTGGTGCTGTCCCGGAAGAACTACTCCCTGCCGTCGTATTCGCTGCCGTTTGTGGCCGAGGCCGCCGGCGTCCCGCTGGTGAACCACCACGACGCCACGGAGGACGCCCGGGCCTGCGCCGGGATCATGGTGGACATTGCCGCCCGCCGCGCCGCCACGTCGGTGGCCGGCGTCTTCGCCGCAATGAAGCTGCCCATGCCGCACGTCGACGCATGGGACCCCTCCACCGACGAGGTGTCCAAGGCCACCCGGTCGGCGCTGGGGAGACTGGCGGAAGGCGCCCCGGACGCAGGCCGGGGGGCGCGGTCCAGTTGGTCCTCGGAGGGCCCCAACCCGGTGCCCAACATCGCCGCCGACCCGGGGCACCCGCTGTACGGGCAGACCCTGGTGTTCACCGGCGACCTTGGCCTGAATCGGCCGGATGCCAAGCGGCGCGCGGCCCACTGCGGTGCACAGTGCGCCAGCAGTGTGACGCGCAAGACCACCGTTCTGGTGGTGGGCAGCGGCTTCACGGCGACCGACCTGCGCGGCGGCCGGGTGACGTCCAAGGCCGCACGGGTGCTGCAACTGCAGCGCCGGGGGCAGGGAATCGAGGTGCTCTCGGAAGGTGAGTTCATGCAGATGGTGGGCTGACGCTCCCGGCGCGGCACCAGCTTGGGAGTGTTTCCCATTGAGGGACGTAGGGCTGGGTGGGCCTGGATTTGGGTTTCGCGCCTTCGGCCGGGCACGCCCGCGGGGACGTGACTTTGTCATTCTCCGCAACATTGCTTCTTGAGCAGGGGCGGGACGTCCTAGCCTTGGAAGATGACCACCCTCAATGAACGCATCCCCGCCGCCACCGAATTCATCCAGGTGCCGCAGCCGGGACCCGTGAAGCGGTTCTTTGCGTTCCCCAACCCCGTCAACGAATACGCCGCCCGGTGCACGGCCGGCATTGTGGTGACGCTGGCGCTGGCGGCGGTCATTTCCGGGCAACTGTGGCTGGTGGGCGTCATTGCCGCTGGCTTCGTGCTGCGGCTGGCCTTCGGACCACGCATTTCGCCCGCGGCACGGCTCTCGGTGAAGGTGCTGGCCCCGCGGTTGGGGCCGCCGAAGATGGTTCCCGGCCCGCCCAAGCGCTTCGCCCAGGGCCTCGGCGCCGTCCTTTCCATCGCCGCGCTTGTGCTGCTGCTTTCCGGGGCGTCCCCGGCCGGCTGGACGTTGATGGCGGCCTTGATCGTGGCGGCGTCCCTGGAGGCATTCGTCGGGCTCTGCCTTGGCTGCGTGATCTTCGGGGTGCTCCAGCGCCGCGGCATCATCCCGGCCGGCATCTGCGAGGAATGCGCCAACTTCTCCCTCCGGAGGGCCTAGCCGGGAAATTCCAACTGGCCGGGAAATTCCAAGGTGTCAGTGGTCCTGGGCGGTGGGTGAGCGGCGCATGGCTGCCCCGATGGGGTCGTTGCGCCAGATTGCGTGGCGCTGCGCCTTTTGAAGGTGTCCCTTCCGGCCGGAGCGGAGCTGGCGGTCCGCGCCCCGGCCGCCGTCGGGCTTGTTAGTAGCGCAGGATCGCGGCGACCTCGCTGTCGGACGCGACGGTTTCGGAGGTCGCGAAGATCCTGCCGTTCGTGTTCAGCGTCGCCACCGCCGCTGCATCGATCAGCTCACAGTCAGCAAACCGCTCGTCCACACCGAGCTCCACGACAGGCGAGTCGTCGTGGACCACGCGCTCCCAGCACCACGGGTCCGCCTTGACGAAAAGAGTCTCCACGCGGCCAGCCGCCGCTGCCTCGGCAACAATTGCCAGATCGCTGGATACCAGACCGGTTCCGTTGAGTTCCTTGAATCGGTCGATGACCCGTTCGCGGTCCGAACGCAGTCGGGCCTCGATCAGCGGCCAGGCCTTCCTGTGCAGCTCCTCGGTGGAGAGCTGGTCCGAATTGTGCTCAACCGCCGCCTCGATGACGTTGGGGTAGGCGTTGACCGCCCGGTAGGCCGCGACGAGGTGGTCGAGGCCTGCCAGCACCATCGGCACGGTCTGACCCGCCAGCACCTCCTTCAACCCGGTGGAAACGTTCCGAAGGAACTGCTCCACCTCGACGCCCTTGACGTGCTGGTCGCCGGCGCCGTGCCCGTAAAAGACGGCAGAGCCGCCGCCACCGCGGCCACCCGCCGCCGGCCGGGCCATGGTGTCCGACCGCGGCTCCCTCGGCGTGATGACATCCTTCAGGCTGGTGGGCACAGCGGTGAGCCGCACGACCTCCACCGTGTTGCGGCTGCCTTCCATCAAGCGGATCTCACGCTGACTCAGCGCGAGCACCAGGAAGTGCCCGTCGCCGGAGAGGAGCCGCAGCATCGGGCCCAGCACCGGCTTGTCGCCGACCGTGGCGAATGTGGGCATCGGCGCCGCGACCCGGAAGGTGCGGTGACGGTCCGCGCGCAGAAACATGGCCAATCCGTCGCTCATGTACTGCCACTCCATGGCATCGTCGCGCAGCTGGTGTGCAGGGGCGAGCAGCTCATCGATCTCGGCTCGCCGCAGCGTCTTGCCAAGGGTCGTTTCCACGCCGGCTACGAGATTCTTGAAGCGCAGCCGGTCTGCCTCCACTTCCCGGCCAAACCTGTGTGTGGCCATGAACAGGGAAACGTTGGTACCACCCTGTCCCGGTGCCGCCAGGGCTGCGATATCGTCGTTTGTCAACAGATCCACGAGTCCTCCTGCATTCGAAATGGGTATTCTCCCCAGCATACACACGACGATTCTTGGCGTGGGGGTGGGACCGCCCCTGGTTCAGTATCCCGCCTGGCGGGCGCGCGGCGTGCCGAGGTGGATTCCGGCAAAGCACGTCAAAGCTCGATCGTTCGCGTCCTCCGTGGTCCAGTCGTGTTCCGGGCCCAAGGCATTCCGCTGGCAGCCTCCTGGAGACGGCCGCCGCCGGCGTGGGCATCGATTGGCACGTCCCTCCCGCCAATCAACACCAACGCGGAGATCTGCACGTGCTGCCGACTGCATGCCTCAGGACGCCGCGGGGCGTATGGACCCTGCCGGGGCCAGGTGTTTTGGCATGCCTTACGCCCGGGATCCGCGTTTGTGGTCCGGATGCGAATTAGCCCCTTCGGCAGGCACGGATGGAAGGGCGAGGCGCAGCGGCGTTGGCACCACGGGCTCAGATGACGATCCGCAGTGGATCCTCCAGTGTGCGCTTGAGGTCGCTGAGAAACGCCGCCGCGGTGGCCCCGTCCAGCACCCTGTGGTCGGAGGTCATGGTGATTTTCATGACCCGACGGCTGTGCAGTTCCCCGTCGTGTGCGTACGGTTCATCAGTGGCGGCCCCGACGGCGAGGATGGCGGCCTCCGGCGGGTTGATGACCGCGGTGAAGTTGTCGATGCCAAACATTCCCAGGTTGCTGATGGTGAACGTCCCGCCGCTGAATTCGTGCAGCTTCAGTGTCCCGGTGCGGGCCTTCTCCGCCAGGGACCGCGTTTCCGTGGCTATCCGGTCCAGGCTCTTGGTGTCGGCGCCGGTGACGACGGGAACCATCAGGCCCTCGTCCAGGGCCACCGCCACGCCGATGTTGATTTTTTGGTGTGCCAGGATCTTGTCTCCTGCCCACGAGGAGTTGACGTGCGGGTGCCGCCTGAGCGTGGCTGCGCACGCCCGCACCAGCAGGTCCGTGACACTGACCTTGACATCTTGGTCCGCGAACCGTTCATTGACCTCGCTGCGGAAGCGGAACAGGGCATCCACAGCCACCACGACTGTCAGGTAGAAGTGCGGTGCGGCCGCGCTTTCGGTGAGCCGGTGTGCTGTCACCCTGCGCATCTGGCTCAGCGGGACCTCCACTGAATCCTGGGCGGACGACGGCGTCACGGCTGGTTCCCTGCCGGCAGCCGCCGGCGGGGCCTGCCGTTGGGGTTGAGGCTGCTCCGTTTCCGCTGCGGCTATGGCGGCTTCCACGTCCGCGCGCACAATCCGCCCGCCAGGGCCCGTGCCGGTGATCGTTGCCGGATCCAGTCCGTGCCGGGCAGCCTCGCGGCGGGCCAGCGGGGAGCTGAGCAGCCGCCGTGCGCCGGCGTCGGCCCGTGCATCGGACGGTGCCTGGGCCGGCCTTGACTCGGGCGGGGCGGGGACGGGCCCCGTCGAAGGGTCAATTCCGGGCGCTTCGGGCGCTGCTTCCACCGGGGGGACGGTGCCGCTGCCGTCGCCGATCACGGCCAGCGGCTGGCCGATCGCCACCGTGGTGCCCTCCGGGACCAGCAGCTTCTCCAGGATTCCGTCGTCGAAGCTTTCCAGCTCCATCGTGGCCTTGTCGGTGTCGATCTCGCCGATCACCTCACCCTGCCGGACCGTGTCCCCTTCCTTTTTGAGCCAGCGGCTGAGCACACCCTCCTCCATCGTGTCGGAAAGCCTGGGCATGACTACTTCGGGCATGGACTCGTCCTCTCAGGTAGCGGTGTCAATGGGGTGGCCCGCCGCAGGGCTGAAGCCGGTGGCGTCGAGGAGTTCGCGGATGACCTTGATCAGGTCGTTCGCATCCGGCAGGGCCGCCAGTTCGAGCGGTTTGGCGTAGGGCAGTGGAACTTCCGCCGCGGCCACGCGGCGAACCGGCGCGTCCAAGTAGTCGAAGGCCCCTTCCATGAGGGTGGCGGAGATTTCCGCGCCGATGCCGTAGCTGAGCCAGTCATCTTCCAGGACCACGGCCCTGCTGGTCTTGCGGACGGAAGCACAGACAGTCTCCCGGTCCAGCGGGCGCAGGCTGCGCAGGTCCACCACCTCGACGGAGATGCCTTCGCCGGCGAGCTGGCGTGCCACTTGAAGGGCCACGGTCGTGGCGCGCGAGTAGGAAATCACCGTCAGGTCGGTGCCTTCCAGCGCCACGGCGGCCTTGCCGATCTCCGCGACGTGTTCGCCGTCGGGCACCTCGCCCTTGGTGTTGTACAGGGACAGGTTCTCCAGGAAGATCACCGGATCATTGTCCCGGATCGACGCCAGCAGCAGGGCCTTGGCATCGGCCGGGTTGGAGGGCGCAACGACCTTCAGCCCCGGGACATGCGCGAACCAGACCTCCAGGTTTTGTGAGTGCGTGGCAGCCAGCTGCTGGCCGCCGCCTCCCGGCATCCGGATCACCATGGGAACCGGCGTCTGGCCGCCGAACATGCCATGGATTTTGGCGGCATGGTTGACGATCTGATCCATCGCAATCAGGCTGAAGTTCAGCGTCATGATTTCCACCACGGGACGCATGCCCAGCATCGCGGCGCCGATCGCGGCCCCGACGAAGCCCTCCTCGGCGATGGGCGTGTCGCGTACCCGTTCGGGCCCGAATTCAGCCAGCAGTCCGGCGGTGATCTTATAGGATCCCTCGAAGATCCCGATCTCCTCGCCCAACAGGATCACGTTCTTGTCCCGGCTCAGTTCGGCCCGGAGTGCGTCATTGAGCGCCTGCCGGTACGTGATGACAGCCTTGGCGGTGCCTTCGCCGGTCATGGGACCACCACCAGGGGGTCGCCGGGAAGGGCATGGGCCGCATTCGCGACCGGACTGGCGTAGGCGTAGTCGAAGAGCTGGTCCGGGGTCGGGTCCGGGCTTGAATCGGCAAAGGCGACGGCGGCCGCGACCTTTTTGTCCGCTTCCGACTCGATGTCCTGTGCCTGGGCCTCGTCCATCAGGCCCGCAGCCAACAGGCTCCGGCGCAGCAGCGGGAGCGGATCTGCGGACTGGGCGATTTCAAGGTCCGACGCGGAGCGGTACCGGGCCGGGTCCACCACCGAGTGCCCGCGCAGCCGGTAGCTCATGACTTCCAACAGCGCCGGCTTTCGTTCCAGCCGCGCACGGTCCAGGGCCCGCCGGGCGCCCTCACGCACGGCCACCACATCGGTGCCGTCAACGCGCTCACCCGGGATTCGGTACGAACAGCCGCGTTTGTACAGTTCCGGCTCCCCTGCGGCGGCCTCGACGGTGGTTCCCATGCCCAGGCGGTTGTTCACAATCACGTACACGATGGGCAGGTTCCAGACGGCGGCCAGGTTCAGGGATTCGTGAAACGCCCCGATATTGGTGGTGCCGTCCCCCATCTGGCACATCACGACCTCGGCGTCCGGGCCGGGGGCGCCGCGGTAAGTCAGTGCCAGCGCTGCGCCGGTGGCTGGAGGCAGCTGGCCTCCGACGATGCCGTAGCCGCCCATCATCCGGGCTCCGGTGTCAAACAGGTGCATTGATCCGCCCCGGCCCTTGGACACCCCCGTCGACTTGCCGAACAGTTCCGCCATCACCGCGCCCGGGGTCATCCCGCGCATCAGGGCGTAGCCGTGGTCGCGGTAGTTGGTGAACAAATAATCGCTGGGCCGCAACGCATCCATCAGCCCGACGACGGTGGCCTCCTCACCCAGGTTCAGGTGGCAGTAGCCGCCGATTTTGGCACGCTTGTACATCTGGTCGGCACTGAGCTCGAACTTGCGGATCAGGACCATGCCGGCATAGTAGCCGAGCAGGCGTTCAGTGGGTTCGCCGGCGGGAAAATGTTCCACCGCCTCCGCCTTCCGGCCCGCAGCAGCCGGGTCTTTTCCTCGCGCCGCTGCCGGTTTCCGTCGTTCAGCCATGTGTCCTCCTCCAAAGATGCTGTGACCTGTCGTCGCGCTGGTGTGCCTGCCGGCGGGCATTCACGGCCCCGGCGGCTGCTCCTGCAGTGTGAAGCCGGCCTGGCCGCCTCCACATTTGGGACAGCTGGCCGGAGCATGCTCCCCGCGGGCGGGTTCGCCGCAGACACCGCACACCCATTCGGTGGCGAGCAGCGCCACCAGGTCGCCACGGCTGATGATCCCGGCCACGCGGCCGCCGGCGAGTACCGGCAGCCGGCCAATGCGTTGGCTGACCAGCAGTTGGCGGACGTCGGCGATGGCAGTGTCGGGACTGACGCTGATCACGGCGGTGGTCATGATCTCTTCCGCGGTGGTCCCGGTCTTGGCCAGCAGGTCGTATTCGCTGACCAGCCCCAGCACGTGGCCATCCGGGTCCACCACGGGAATGCCGCTGATCCGGTGCTCGTGCAACAGCGCCGCCACCGAGGCCACATCAAGTCCGGGCGGAACGGTCACCACGGGCCGGCTCATGATCCCATCGGCGGTGGTGGCAATCCTGGTGTCCATGGTTCTACCTTCCGTGAATGGCGGACAACAACGGCTTCTTGCTTGCTGCGGCGGGTCCTTGTCACAAGGTTTCTGCTCGCGCATCCGGGTCCGGCAAGGCGCCCATGTTCCTGAGCCTACCCCCTTCGTCCAGTGGAGGCATGGAAACGGAAACGCTGCCCACGGGCCCCTATTCCCAGCGCGGACAGCGCGTCGGCATGCCACGGTTCGACGTCGATGGAGTCTGCGTCGCTGAAGTGGCGCGTGTACAGCTGGGAGGTGGCGGTGACGGCAGGCCTTTCGCCGGGGACATCCGGCGTTTCCACCAAGGACATGTCGTCAGTGGTGCCATAGGCGCCATGGCGGCCGCCGGGGCATGTTTGCGCATCTGCCCGGCCAGTCCGGCCGCAACAAGCGGCCGCACCTGGTCACCTGGCCGCGGGAGCCAGGCAGCGGGAGCCAGGCAGCGGGCTCAGCCGCCCACCGTGAGCTTGACCAGCTCCGTGCCCAGGTGCCTGATGAGCTGGGGGTCTTCGCCGAGCTGCAGCCAGGCGCCGGGCAGCGCCGCCTCGCCATATAACGCCCCGAGGATGTTTCCGGCGATGGAGCCGGTGGAGTCGCTGTCGCCGTCGTGGTTGACGGCCAGGCGCATGGCCGCCAGAAAGTGCTCCACCGCGGACACCGCCCGGGGGGCCGTTGCCAGGACCGCATAGAGGCCGACGGCGAGGGCCTCCTCCGCCACCCAGCCCAGCCCGAGCGCGTCGGTGAGCTGCCCGCCGGACAGGGGCTCGCCGTCGTGCGCGGCAAGGCCGCCCGGCACGGAGAGGGCGAGGGCGGCGTCGAGGCGGGCCAGGAGGGCGGCGTCGGCGCCGGGCTCGGCAACGGCCCGGGCCTGTGCCGACGCGGCCGCCTCGCGCAGCCCCAGGCCCCCCACCGCCAGTGCGTGGATGAGCCAGCTGAAGGCACCGGAGCTTTGCCGGGCCGCCGGGTGCCCGTGGGTCAGCGACGCGGCGTCGGAGCTCATCTTGTACACGGCCTCCGTGGGCACGTTGGGGATCAGGCCGTAGGGGGCCGAGCGCATGACCGTCCCGCAGCCCTTGGAATCGGGGTTCACCGGCCGGAAGCGGGTGCCCATTTCGCCGCCGGCCAGCCCCGTGATGCAGGCGTTGCCGGGCGCACGCTGGTGGTGCAGCACGCTCTGGCGGTCGATCCAGCGCGGCTGGGGCTCGGGGGCCTTGCCTGCCGGCCGGATGCCCTGCGTTTTCAGCCAGCGCAGGTAGGCCAGCCACTGGCACGCGTTGATGTCCGCGCCCACGCCGTCGTTGGCCCACTCCAAGACCTCCAGCAGCCCGTCCAGGGTGTACAGGGTCATCTGGGTGTCGTCCGAAAAATGCACGGGCCCGTCCGCCTGGGAGAGGTCCACCAGTCCGGCCGGGCCGTACCTGCCCGTGATGGAAGCGAGCGAATCAAACTCCACCAGATACCCCAGCGCGTCGCCCAGCGAGCCGCCCAGCAGGGTGCCGTGGACGCGGGAGGCAAAGTCGGCGGGCGGGGCGTTGACGGAGTCGGGCTGGCTGGTCATGTCTCCAATTTACCGTCCCGCGGGCCGCGCCGGGGGGCCGGATCAGGGTGCTGCACGCCGGCGCCGGGCGGCCGGGTGCGGCGGACGGCACGGCAGCCCCGGCACTTACGGTACGCACAGCATCGGCGGCTATAGTGGCTCTGGCGGCCGCCGCCGTCCGGGCCATTGCCCTGGGGACGTGATTGCCCTGGGGATGTGACTGCCGCAGGCCGGGCAGGCTCCGGGCAGCGCAGCGGCAACCACCCCATCACCGACGATTTTCCCCCACCGAAGGACCTTCTTCACCATGAGCACTTCCGGAACGGCCCCCGCCGCCGCGCAGCCCCACCCGCTGGGCACCCAGGTCGCCATTGAGGCGCTGGGCAGCTTCTTCATCGTTTTTGTGGGACTGGCCACAGCCTTGTTCAGCGCCTCCACATCGGCGGTGGCGTTTGGCTACGGGCTGGCCCTGGTGGCGGCCCTGGTGTCCTTTGGCAACATTTCCAACGGCTACTTCAACCCGGCCTTCTCCCTGGCCATGGCCGTTGCCGGACGGATCAAGTGGCTGCCCATGGTCCTCTACGTGGCCGCCCAGACCATCGGCGCCGTGCTGGCGTCCGGCGTCATCTACGCCGTGGTGCAGGTCATCCCGGCCGATTCCACCGGCGGCGCGTCCAAGGTGTTCGCCACCCTGGCCAGCGGCTTTGACGACCACTCGCCGCTGAAGGTCCCCATGGTGGGCGTCATGATCGTGGAAATTGTGGCCGCCGCCGTCCTGGTGGCCGTGATCCTGGGCGCCACCCATGCCCGCAACAACACCAACCTGGCCCCGTTCGGCATTGGCCTGGCGCTGGCCGTGTCGGCGAGCATCGCCCTGCCGGTGGGCAACAGTGCGCTGAACCCGGCCGCGTCCTCCGCCGTGGTCTTCCTCACCGACTCCTGGGCTGCCGGCCAGCTGTGGCTGTTCTGGCTGGCACCGCTCTTTGGCGCCGCGCTGGCCGCCGCGATCTACCGCACGTTTGTCCCGCCCGCACCCGTTCCTGCCATGGACGACGCCGGCGCCGCCGCCGGCGCGGATGCCCCGCCGTCGCCCCTGGAGACGTTGTCGGACGGCACGCTGGATGCCCTGCCGGCGCCCGTTTCCGCCCAGGACGCCAGCGGCGCCGCGGCTCCCGCCCCGAAACGCAGCGACGCCCAGGACTTCTTCGACGCCAGGTAGTGCTTCCGCCGGGCGGGAATGTCGGTGGCGTCCGATAGCTTTGAACCATGAAGCTCTTGCACACCTCCGACTGGCATCTGGGCCGGTCGTTCCACGGCGTGGGCACGCTGCCCGCCCAGCGCCGCTTCGCCGACCAGCTGCTGGCCACCGTCGCCGAGGAGCGCGTGGACGTGGTCCTGCTGGCAGGGGACGTCTACGACCGCGCCCTGCCCAACGTGGATGTGGTGAATCTCTTTGACGACATCCTGGCCCGGCTCAATGCGGCGGGCGTGCCCATTGTCGTCACGAGCGGCAACCACGATTCCGCGACCCGCCTGGGCTTCGGCGGGCGCATCATGGAACGCGCCGGCGTGCACCTGCGGACCCGGACCGCCGACCTCGCCACCCCCGTGCTGTTCCCGCTCGAGGCCGGCAGCCCGGACGGACCCCAGCTGGCCGTCTACGGCATCCCGTACCTGGAGCCGCGCCTCGTCGCCGGCGGGCTCGACGCCGAACCCGCCTCCCACTTTGCCGTCACCGAGGCGGCCCTGAAGCTGATCCGCGCGGACCTGGCGGGGCGCGCGGACGGGACGGCAAGCGTCGTGCTGGCCCACACCTTCGCCAGCGGCGGGATCACCTCTGCCAGCGAGCGGGAGCTGGCCGTTGGGGGCGTGGGGGCCGTGCCGCTGGACCTCTTTGACGGGTTCACCTACACCGCACTGGGGCACCTGCACGGCCGCCAAAAGCTCAGCGAATCGGTCCGGTACTCCGGCTCGCCCCTGCCGTATTCCTTCTCCGAGGCCGCCCACGCCAAGGGCGCCTGGCTCGTGGAGATCACGGCGGACGGCCTCAAGGAGGTGCGCCGCGCCGACTGGCCGGCGGAGCGGCCCCTGTCAGTGCTCCGCGGCAGGCTTGCGGACCTGCTCGCGGATCCGCAGTGGCAGCCCGTGGAGGAGAACTACTGCCAGGTGACGCTGACGGACGACGACCGCCCGGCCAACGCCATGGAGCGGCTGCGCGCGCGCTTTCCCAACACACTGGTGCTCATGTTTGAGCCGGAGAATGCACGCGATGCTGCGGCAAGGTCGTACAGCCAGCGCGTCTCGGCGGCCGTGGACGAGC
The DNA here is from genome assembly GCF_013376105.1 of Arthrobacter wenxiniae. Classification (GTDB taxonomy): domain Bacteria; phylum Actinomycetota; class Actinomycetes; order Actinomycetales; family Micrococcaceae; genus Specibacter; species Specibacter wenxiniae. The sequence continues at coordinate 97,296 of NZ_JAAMFM010000003.1, read as the reverse complement.
TCGACCTCTGCTGCGGTTTCCTGGACCATGTGCGCCACCGGCCGGCGGACGACGGCGAACAGGCGGTCCTGCGCGGGGCGCTGGCTTCCGTCCATGCCCAGGAGGCCGCGCTGTGAGAATCCACCGCTTGGAAATGCGGGCGTTCGGCCCATTCGCCGGCCACGAAACAGTGGACTTTGATGCCCTGGGGGCGCAGGGGCTGTTCCTGCTCAACGGCCCCACCGGCGCCGGCAAGACCAGCGTGCTGGATGCCGTGGCCTACGCCCTCTATGGCAGGATTCCCGGGGCCCGGAACGACGCCCTGAAGAGCCTGCGCAGCCACCACGCCGCCGACGGCGTGGGCCCCGAGGTGGTGTGCGAGTTCAGTGCCGGCGGCCGCCGGCTGGAAGTGCGCCGCAGCCCCGAGTGGATGCGCCCGGCCAAGCGCGGCACCGGCACCACCCGGGAGCAGGCCAGCACGCAGCTGCGCGAATGGGCCGGCGGCGAATGGCTGCCGCTGTCCCAGCGCAACGACGAGGCCGCCAGCGAGATCCAGCGGCTGCTGGGCATGAACATGGAGCAGTTCACCAAGGTGATCCTGCTGGCCCAGGGCGAATTCGCCGCGTTCCTGCGGGCGAGCGCCAAGGACCGCGAGGAACTGCTGGAGAAGCTGTTCGGCACCGAAATTTACCAGGGCCTGGAAATCCGGCTCAACGCCGAATCCCGTGAAGCCGCCGCCCAGGTGGCGTCGGGGCTGGCCCAGCTCGGCTCGCTCGAGGAGCTGGCCCGCAGCCAGGCCTCCGCGGCCCTGGCCCAGGCGGGGCTGCTGGCGGGGGAAGGCGATGGTGACGGCGCCGGCCTGGATTCCACCGGGGCGGAGCTGTTGACGTGGCTGTCCGCCTCGCTGGAGCGGGCCGTGCAGCTGGCCGCGGCCGACGCCGACGCGGCGGCCGGCGCGGCCCGGGAGGCTGCCGAGGCCGTCGTCGAGGCCGAACGGTGCCAGTCCCGCCACGCCCTGCGTGAAGCCGCCCTGGCCGAACAGGTACGCCTGGCGGCGCTCACCGGCGATGCCGGGAAGTGGCGGGAGTCGCTGCAACGCCACCATGAGGCAGAGGTCCTCTCCGCCGTGGTGGCCGCTGCCTCCGCCACCGCCAGCGCCTGCGCAGGCGCGGAGGCCGGGGCGCAGCTGGCCCGTGAAGACTTTGCCGCGAACGCGCTGGCCTCAGGCCTGGCCGGATCCCTGGCCGGCGGCGGCGCCGCGGCACCGGACCTTCCGCTGCTGGCGCGCGTGGAGCAGGCCCTGGCCGGCCAGTTGGCCGCCGTCGCGGCGGCGATGCCCGGCGAACAGCGCCTGGCCCGTGCCGCCGCGGACCTTGCCGCGGGAGAACGGGACCTCGTTGCCGCCACGGCGGGCGTCGCCGAACAGCGCGGTGCCGAAGTCCGGGGCAAGGCCCGCCTGCTGGAGGTCAAGGCCGAACTTTCGGCGCTTCGCGGCAGCGCCGTCCCGGTCGAACAGGCCGCCGAGCGGCACCTGGCCGCCACACGGCTGGTTGACAGCATCGCAGGGCATGCCCGGCAGTCGGCCGAGGTGGACACGCTCGCCGCCGCCGACCTCGGGTCCCGTGAGGCGGCGGTTGGCGCCAGGCAGGCCTGGCTGGACGCCGTGGAACGCCGCCACTTCCTGGCGGCAGGGGAACTGGCCGCCCTGCTGGTGGATGGCGAGCCCTGCCAGGTATGCGGCAGCACGGTCCATCCGGCGCCCTCGGAACTGGCCGGGCCCGGCACCGGGGCGGTCCAGGCGGAAAAGGCCGCCAAGGCGGCCAGCGACAAGGCCGAGAAGCGCGCCGTTGAATCGCACGCCGCACTGGCAACGGCCCGTCAGGCGCTCGCCGTCCTGGCTGAACGCGGAGGCGACGGCGAGGCAGGGGAGGCCGGCGCCGCCGTCGTCCGTGCCAAGGATGTGCTGGACACGGCCGTTGCGGCGCAAGACCGGCTGTCGGCCCTTTCCGCAGAGACGGACGTCCTGGAAGCTGGCGTGGCGCGCGCCCAGTCGGCATTGCTCGCGGGCACGCAGCGCGTGGCGTCCCTGACTGCGGGAAATGCCGCGCTCGCCCAGAAAGCGGCGCAGCTGGAGGGCGAGCTCGCCGCGGCCCGCGCCGGTTACGACACACTGGCGGAACGGCTGCACGCGGTGGAGGCTGCCCAGCGGGCCGCCTCGGCGCTGACGGACGCGCTGCGCCGGCAGGAATCGGCGGCCGAGGCTGCCAGCCATGCGGCGTCCGCCCTGGCGGATGCGCTGGCGGACAGCACCTTCGCCGACGCGGAGGAGGTCCGCGCGGCGCTGCTGGCAAAGCCGGAGGCGTCCGCCCGGCAGGAGCGGCTGGCCGCCTTTGACCGGGACGGCACGCTCAACACGGCACAACTGGAACGGGCGGAAGTGGCCCAGGCCGCCCTCGAGGCGGCGCGGGGCGTCCGGGTGCCGTCCGCCGGGGACCTGGCAGGGTGGCGCGAGGACGCCCGGCGCCTCGGGGCCGCCGCCCAGGCGGCTGCCGTGCACCTGGGCCTGGCGCGGCGGGCGGGGGAGCAGGTGGCGGAAACGGCCGCTGCCTTCGCCTCCCGCGAGGCCCTCGTGGCGCCGCTGCGGGAGCGGGCCGCGCTGGTGTCAGGGCTGGCCGAGGCCGTCCGTGGGGGCGGGGACAACCGGTTGAAGATGACGCTGACCAGCTACGTCCTGGCAGCCCGGCTGGAGCAGGTGGCCCTCGCCGCATCCGTGCGGCTGTCCACCATGAGCGGCCAGCGCTACACGCTCAGCCACTCGGACGCGAAGGCCGGGGGAAACCGGAAGTCCGGCCTGGGCCTTGAAGTGGTGGATGAATGGACGCAGCGCAGCCGGGACACCGCCACACTGTCCGGCGGGGAGTCGTTCATGGCGTCGCTCTCCCTCGCGCTGGGGCTCGCGGACGTGGTGCAGCAGGAATCCGGCGGCCTGGACATCGAAACCTTGTTCGTGGACGAGGGCTTTGGCAGCCTGGACGAGGAATCCCTGGACCAGGTCATGGACGCGCTGGAAGGATTGCGCGACGGCGGCCGGGTGGTGGGGCTGGTCAGCCACGTCGCGGAGATGAAGACGCGGATTCCCGTCCACCTGCAGGTCGCCAAGGGCCGCAACGGGTCAACGCTGGCCGTGGGGACGGCATGAACCGTTCCCGGGGGACCGGGAAGCGGGCCGGCCCGGTAGACTGGCACGTGTATTTGGGTCGGGTGCACCGGGTGGCAGGGACGGTGCGCACCCTTTTGTTGACCGGATAAATGATGACCACCCGCAATTCCACGTCCGCAGGCACCGCGGACGCGCACAATCCCGCCAGGCCCGCCAAAAATGCGGGCCGCTTCGGCATGCTGCCGCGCCTGGCAGGCAACTCCTACATCCCTCTGGGGCTGTTCGCCCGCGTCCCCCTTGCCATGCTCACCATCGGCGTCCTCACCCTGGTCACGGCGGTCAGCAAGTCCTATGCCATCGGCGGGTTCGCTGCCGGATCCGTCGGCGTCGGCGCCGCCATCGGCGCGCCGCTGCTCGGCTACGTGGCGGACCGGCTGGGCCAAAAGCCCGTCCTCATTGCCGCCGCCGTGGCCAATGCCCTGATCGTGGGCGCCGCGGTCGTCCTCGTGTACGCCACACCGGACTTCAGCCCCGCCGCAACCTGGGCGGTGCTGGCCACCACGCTGCTGGCCGGGGCCACGTCGCCCCAGGTGGGGCCGCTGTCCCGCGTGCGCTGGATGGCCCTGAGCCGCCGGCTTCCGAAGGAGCAGCGCGGCGCCGTGATGGACACGGCGCTGTCCCTGGAAGGCACCGCGGACGAGATCACGTTCGTCCTGGGGCCGGCCCTGGTGGGCCTGCTGGCCTCGCTGGTGACGCCGTGGCTCCCGCTGGTCCTGGCCGCCACCATGACCGTGACGCTCGTGACGCTCTTCGCGGTCCACCCCACGCACGCCGCCGTGGCGACCCGAAAAACCTCCTCCTCCGGCAACGCCGGGTACGTCCCGCAGGAATCGGTCAAATGGGCCAGGGTCGCCGTCCCGGTGGCCGGCATGCTGTGCATGGGGACCTTCTTCGGCTCCTCCCAGACTGCCCTGACGGCGTTTACCGGCGTCCACGGTTCGGTGGACCAGGCCGGGCTCATGTACGCCGTCATGGGCGCCAGCTCGGCCGTCGCGGCCCTGTCCGTGGCCTACTGGCCCGCCGCCTTCACCTACGCGTGGCGGTGGGTGCTGGCCGCCGTGCTCATGGCCGCCGGCTCGGCAGCGTTCTTCGTTCCGGACAGCCTGGGAGCCATGATCGTGGTGCTGCTGCTGGTTGGCATCCCGGTGGGGCCCACCATGGTCACCGTCTTCAGCGTGGGCAGCGTCATCGCGCCGCCGCAGTGGATGGGCACGGTCATGACGGCGTTGGCCAGCGGCATTGTCGCCGGGACCGCGCTGGGTTCCTCGATCGCGGGCGCACTGGCGCAGTCCGCGGGCTACCAGACGGCCTTCATTGTTCCCGTGGCCGCCGCCGGGGCCCTGCTGCTGCTGGGCCTGGTGGCCGCCGCGGTGCTGCGCCGGGCCAGGGACTAGGGCACTTCCCGCGCCGTGACCACCTGTGTACGTTGAGTCCGGCGCGGTTCAGGACGCTTCGGTGAAGCCGGCATCCTCCGCAATGGCCTGCGGACGCCCCGCCACGGCGATGGCGGCCATGAATTCCGCCTTGATCTCGGACTCCTTGACAAGATGGCCGTAGATCGCGTCGCATTGCGAGCAGAAGTAGGTCACGTCGAGGTGGTCCGCCGGGGCGAAATGCCGCCGCCGCACCGATTCGATGAGGATGTACGCGTCCGTTCCGCAATGGTCGCACCAGAGGGGGTACGCCGTTTCTTCCTGGATCATGGGCCCCAGCAGTGCACTGTCGATGGTTCGCTGTTTGCCTCGCATGGTTCATCACCCTTTCCTGGCATGCGCAGGAATTTTGTGGTGACCATTTTAGACGTCCAGGCCGGGTGCGTCCACGGGCGGAGGGACTGCTTTGAGGCAACAAGCGGACAGGGGGCCCGGCTGATGGTTCCGGCAGGCCGGCCACCCCGGCGCCCGGCGTCCGCCGGCGTCCCGTCGCCGCGCAGCGGGACGGGGGTGAGCCCTGCACGGCCCGGGAAGTCACTGCCCTGGTTGCGGGCCGGCGTCCCCGGGCCCGTACGACGGCGGCCCGGAACCACCCAGCAGCGCGAGGACCTCGGCGTCGCCCACCTGCCCAAACCGCAGGTACGCCTCGCTGACGGCACGCAGGGTGGGCCACGGCTGAAGGCAGACCACGCGGTCCGCAACGTCGAGCAGCTCCGCGCACACCTGCCGCGGCGCGGCGGGCACGCACGCCAGCACCTCGGCCGCACCCGCATCCCGCATGAGCGTGACGGCGGCGCGCATGGTGGCGCCCGTGGCGAGGCCATCGTCGCACAGCAGCACGGTCCGCCCGGCCACAGGCTCCTGCGTGCCGCGGGCGTACAGGGCCTGGCGACGCGCCAGTTCGGCGCGTTCATCCCGCTCGACCTGGTCAAGTTCCTCCGCCCCGTAGCCGTGGCGCCGCAACTCCCGGACGGTGCGATCCAGGTGGGTGCCCGCTGTCGTGCCCGCATACGTGGCCACGGCGCCAAAAGCCACCTCCGGCGAGCCGGGGACCCCCAGCTTGCGGACCACCAGCACGCCCAGCGGCAGCCCGAGCGCCCGCGCCACCCCCGCGGCAACGGGAACGCCGCCGCGGGCGAGACCCAGCACCAGGGCGCCGCCGCGGACCGAGCCCGCCGGGGGCCGCAGGGCCCTCCCCAGCCGGGACCCGGCGTCGTTCCTGTCCAGGAACGGCTGCCACGGCCGCGGTTCTGCGCTGTACCCCATGCCGGCCGGGTCCGGGCTAGTCCAGGAACGCGACGGCGGCGTCCTTGAATTCCCGGGAGGTCACCGTGTTTTCATGGGTCCGCCCGGCGACGATGCGCTGTTCGGCCCGGCCGCTGAGCTCGGCCAGCCGGGTCATTGACCTGGCGCGTTCGTCCTGGTCGCCGGCCACGAGGAGGATGGGCATTTTGGGCACGGCATCGGTCGGGTCGAACGGCTCAAGCTTGACGGCCTGGACCATGGCCAGCAGCGCAAAGATGTCATTCGAGGGCACCAGCTGCGCCATGTTCAGCAGCCAGGCCGTGGACTTGTCCGCAATGGGGGTGCCGTCGTTGAGGAAGTTCTGCGCGGCGGCCAGGTCAAAGTCGGCGAGGGGGTCGTGCGGGTTGGGGCCGCCCAGCACCATCCGGCGCACCAGCTCCGGCTGCGTCGCGCCAAACTCCCAGGCCAGCCGGGACCCCAGCGAGTAACCGATGAGGTCCACGCCGGAGGTGGGGTCGCCGTCGCGCAGCGGGCGTACGCCTTCATCGATGAGCACCTGGAGAAGGTCGGCGCGGATCTTCCCGGGCGTGTAGGAGTCCAGGTCCACCGGGGCGGCGCTCCTGCCGTGGCCGGGCAGGTCCACCGAGAGCACGCGGCGCCCGGCCCGGTTCAGGGCGGCCACCCAGCCGCTCTTGACCCAGTTGAGGTCGATCGAGGAGGCAAAGCCGTGAATGAGGAAGACCGGGGGCAGCGGCACGGGGAAATCCGGGTCGAAGGCTGCGACGTTCAACCCGGCGTTGGCACCTTCAATGGTGTGCAGGGCCGCAGCGGCCTGGTGCTTGCCAAGGGCAGACATGGTGACCTTTCCCGCGGAGGCGCGTGCCGCCGTCGTACATCCACACTAGCGAAATCCAGGGCCAACGTCGGAACGGCATGCGCGCCGTTGAGCACACCGTCCACCAGAGACGCTAGTCACATTCCCGGACGGACGCAATTCGCCCCGTCCTCGCGGCGCGCCCTGCCGGCCCGGTGCCGCTGGGCGAGCCCGCAGGCGGTGGCGATTCCCGCCACGAGTGCGAACGTCCCGATGAGCTGGGCGCGGCTTTGTTCGCCGAAGAACCCGACCGCAAAGATCGCGGCGAGCAGGGCCAGCCCGATCCCCGTCAGCACCGGAAAGCCCGCCATGCGGAGGGGGAGCGGGGTGCCGTCGCGGTCGGCCCGGCGGCGCAGGACCAGCTGGGAAACCAGGGCCGTGCCCCACACGATGAGGCATGTGGAGCCGACCAGGTTCAGCAGCGCGTCCAGGATCCTGCCGGGGAACAGCAGCTCCAGGACCACCGCCACGAAACCAAACATCACCGAGACGGCCACAGCGGCGCGCGGCACCTGGCGAGGGCTGGTCCGGGCAAAGAGGGCCGGGGCCTCGCCACGCTCCGCCAGCGAGTACACCATGCGGGAGGCGCCGTACAGGTTCGCGTTCAGGGCGGAGAGCAGGGCGGCGACGGCCACCAGCGTGATGGCCGTGCCCGCCCAGCCGATGCCGGCCGAGTTCAGCACGCCCGCAAACGGGGAATCGAGGTCCGGCGAGTTCCAGGGGAGCACCGCGGCAATGACAAAGATGGAGCCGATGTAGAACACCAGGATCCGCCACACCACGGTGCGCACGGCGATGGCCACGCTGCGTTCGGGGTTGCTGGTCTCGGCGGCGGCCACGGCAACAATTTCCGTCCCGCCAAAGGCGAAGACCACCACAAACAGTCCCGTGGCGATGCCGGTCAGGCCGTGCGGCGCAAAGCCGCCGTGGCCGGTGAAGTTGCCCAGGCGGGGGGACGTGGCGCCGGGGATCCAGCCGAGCAGGAGGGCGGCGCCGAAGGCCAGGAACAGCACGATGGCCACCACCTTCAGCAGCGCGAACCAGAACTCAAACTCGCCGTAGTTCTTCACGCTGGTCAGGTTGACCGCAGTGAACACCACCATGAAGACCAGGGTCAGGGCCCACACCGGGAGCACGGGCCAGATCGTGACCAGCAGGGAGGCCGCGCCCAGGGCCTCTGCGGCGATCACCACCACCAGCTGCAGCCACCACAGCCAGCCCACCGTGGAACCGGCCACGTTGCCCAGCGCCTTTTGGGCGTAGACGGAAAACGCGCCGGAGCTGGGGTTGGCCGCGGCCATTTCGCCCAGCGCCCACATGACCAGGATGATGAGGGTGCCGGCGGCCAGGTAGGAAACCAGGACGGCCGGGCCGGCCGCTTCGATGCCCTTGCCGGAGCCCAGGAACAGCCCCGCACCGATGGCGCTGCCCAGCCCCATCATGGCCAGCTGCCGCTGCTTGAGGGAATGCCCCAGGCCGGTGGCGGGCGGCGCGGTGGCGGTGGCAGCCTGGGTGCTCATGGGGTGGGTGTCCTTCATTCTGTGGGGGCGGTCCTGTGGCGGTCCTGTGGCGGGGTTGGCGGGGTGGCCGCCGGGGGAGGCAGCGGCGCGGCGGCCTGCCCCACGGGAGATTATTCCCCACTGCGCGTGTACGCCCAAGTACGCAGGCTCCCGCCGCACGGGACCCGTTGCCGGAACGGGGCAGGGTGGGCCATGGACTTTGAGCGCACCATCGAGCCCGGCGGCGCACCCGCACCTCCCACCCCCCCCGGACGAGGCAGCGGCCGCGGATGCGCCACCCGCTGCTGGGGGATGCCGTGCGGACCATCCGGCGGGACGGCACCGAACCCCGGCGCGGGCGGCGGGCGGCGAACGGTGTCCCGTTCATGGTCGACGGCGTTCCCGTCCCGGGCGTGCGCGTCGGCTCCGACCCCAACGTGCCGGGCCGGACCCGGGTTTCATCCGACTTTTTCCCGAAATATTTGTGTCAGCCCGCGCGGGGCCGTAGAATCAGTTCTAGTCAAATTTACCTTAACTGTGGAAGCGGGGTGGACAGGCATGGAACGGCAGCCCTTTGTCAGTGCGGCCAACGTCAGCGAGCGCCTTGCGCAGCCTCCGGCGCTTGCCATCTCCACGGTCATTTTCGCCCTGCGCCCCAGTGCGACCAGCGGCCGCCCCACCTTGTGGCTGCCGCTGGTGCGCCGCATCCGCGAGCCGTTCAAGGGCCTGTGGGCGCTGCCCGGCGGTCCGCTGGCCCAGGCGGACTCGCTGCAGGACGCGGCGGCGCGCAACCTGGCGGACACCACCGGGCTCGCGCCGAGCTACCTCGAACAGCTCTATGCCTTCGGCGGCCTGCACCGCTCGCCGGCCCAGCGCGTGGTCTCGATCGTCTACTGGGCCATGGTCCAGCCCACGGAGGCGGACATGGCGCTGGAATCGGAGAATGTGAAGTGGTTCCGGGCCGACGGCCTGGAGACGCTCGCCTTCGACCACAACCAGATTGTGGACTACGCCCTCTGGCGGCTGCGGAACAAGATGGCCTACGGCTCCATCGCCTACCACCTGCTCGGGGAAAAGTTCACGCTGGCCCAGGTGCGCGAAGTGTATGAGGCCGTGCTGGACCGCACCGTGGACCCCGCCAACTTCCGGCGCCAGCTCAAGCAGACGGCCCACATCGAGGCCACCGATGAATACCTCCAGGGCGGCAAGCACCGCCCGCCCCGCCTGTACCGCTACACCGGGACCACCGCCGAGGACTCTCCCGTGCCGTAAGCCAGCCCACGCCGCCCGCCTTCAACCTTTCGTCCAACACCCCTTGGAGCACACCATGCCCTCCGTCAACAACACCATCCAGCTCATCACCCGCGCCGAGGCCGAGCGGCAGGGCACCCGGGGCAGGCCGGGCCGGGCGCAGGAAAGCTGCGACGACGACCTGGCGAAGGGTCCGTGGGAATTTGACCTCGCCGAGGCCCTTGCCGGCACGCCCGGCTACGGCCCCGGCGCCTCCAACGCGGACACGGCCCCCGTGGAGACCCCCCGCCAGGGCCAGCTGCCCCAGGAGTACAAGGACGCCTCGGACGACGAACTCACCGCCCGGATCATGGCCGCCAAGGCGGAACTTGGGGACCGCGTCGTGATCCTGGGCCACTTCTACCAGCGCGACGAGGTGGTGAAGTTTGCCGACTTCCTGGGGGACTCCTTCCAGCTGGCCAACGCCGCCAAGGCAAGGGACGCCGCCGAGGCCATCGTGTTTTGCGGCGTGCACTTCATGGCCGAGACCGCCGACATGCTCTCCGGCGCGCACCAGTCGGTGATCCTGCCCAACCTCGCCGCGGGCTGCTCCATGGCCGACATGGCGGACCTGCCCTCCGTGGAGGCCTGCTGGGCGCAGTTGGAGGAGCTGTACGGCACCGAGCCCGACGCCGCCGGCCGGGTGCCCGTCATCCCCGTGACGTACATGAATTCCTCTGCCGCCCTGAAGGCCTTTTGCGGCGAGCACGGGGGGATCGTGTGCACGTCCTCCAATGCCGCCACCGTGCTCGAATGGGCCTACGAGCGCGGACAGCGCGTGCTGTTCTTCCCCGACCAGCACCTGGGCCGCAACACGGCCAAGGCCATGGGCATCCCGCTGGAGCACATGCCGCTGTGGAACCCGCGCCTTCCCCTGGGCGGCAACACCCCGGCCGCCATGGACAACGCGAAGGTGGTGCTGTGGCAGGGCTTCTGCTCCGTGCACAAGCGCTTCACCACGGCCCAGATCGACCAGGCCCGCGCCGACTTCCCCGGCGTGCGCGTCATCGTCCACCCGGAATGCCCCATGGAAGTGGTGGACGCGGCGGACGAATCCGGCTCCACCGACTACATCCTCAAGGCCGTCCAGGCGGCCCCGGACGGCACCACCTTTGCCATCGGCACCGAGATCAACATGGTGAACCGGCTCGCCGCGCAGTACCCGCAGCACACCATCTTCTGCCTGGACCCGGTCATCTGCCCGTGCTCCACCATGTACAGGATCCACCCGGGCTACCTGGCCTGGGTGCTGGAGGGGCTGGTGCGCGGGGAGGTCCTGAACCAGATCACCGTCCCCGAGGCGACGGCCGTCCACGCCCGGGTGGCGCTCGAGCGCATGCTGGCCGCCAGGCCGCGATCCGTGCAGGAACGCGCGGAACGGCAGGCGGCCGCCAGGGACCGGCGCGGCACTGCGGGCGTGCGGGAACCGGCGGCCGCGGGAGCCCCGGGCGCATGAGCGCGCGCAACTCGCACCTGGTCGTGGTCGGAAGCGGCATTGCGGGGCTCTTTGGCAGCCTGCTGGCCGCCGAGGCGGGACTGCGCGTCACGCTGGTGACCAAGGGCGTGCTGGCGCAGGGCAACACCCACTTTGCGCAGGGCGGCATCTGCGCCGTGCTGGGCCCGGACGCCGCCGCCCCCGGCGACACCGTCCAGGCGCACATCGCCGACACCCTGAAGGCCGGCGCCGGCCAGTGCAACCCCGACGCCGTGCGCATCCTCTGCGAAGAGGCCTGCGGTGACATCGCCGCCCTGGAACGCTTCGGGGTCGTCTTCGACCGCGACGCTGACACCGGCAGGCCGGCCCTGGGGCTCGAGGGTGCCCACTCCGCCGCCCGGATCCTCCACGCCGGCGGCGACGCCACGGGGGCGGCCATTGCCGAGGGCCTGATCCGCGCCGTCCGCGCCGCGGCGGAGCTGGGGACGGTCCGGATCATGGAACACGCCTTTGTCCGGGACCTGGTGCTCGACGGCGGGCGCGTCGCCGGGGTCTCCCTGCTCGCTCCCGGCGGCGCGCCCAGAACTGTGATCGCCGACGCCGTGCTGCTGGCCAGCGGCGGAGCCGGGCAGCTGTTCGACTTCACCACCAACCCGGCCGTGGCCACGGCCGACGGACTCGCCGCCGCCTGGCGGGCCGGGGCCGCCGTGGCTGATCTCGAGTACTTTCAGTTCCACCCCACCGCCCTTGCCGTGGGTGACAACTTCCTGGTGTCCGAGGCCGTCCGCGGCGCCGGGGCCGTGCTCCGCGACAGCACCGGAGCCGCCTTCATGGCCAGCTACCACCCCGAGGCCGACCTGGCCCCGCGTGACGTGGTCTCCCGCGGCATCGCCGCCCACCTTTCCTCCCTCCCGGGCAGTCCCGGCGACACGGTGTTTCTGGACGCCACAGGCGTCGAGGCCGCGCACGGGGCCGGCTACCTGGCGCGCCGCTTCCCCACGATTGACGCCAGGACCCGCGAACTCGGCTTCGACTGGACCCGCGACTGGCTGCCTGTCACCCCGGCCGCCCACTACTGGATGGGCGGGGTGGCAACGGACCTCAACGGCCAGACCTCGATCCCGGGGCTGTATGCCGCCGGTGAAGCGGCCTGCACGGGCGTCCACGGCGCCAACCGGCTGGCCTCCAACTCCCTGCTCGAGGGCCTCGTGTTCGGCCGCCGCGCCGTGCGGCACTTCGCATCATCCGCTGCGCATGCCGGCGCCCCGGCCTCCTGCGCCGCCATGCGGCAGCCAACCGCCCTCGAACCGGGCGACTTCGGGATCGGCGACCTCGACCCGGGCGCAGCCGGGCCGGTCCCCTTGTCACGGCACGGGCTGCAGCGCCTCATGGGCGCCCATGCCGGGGTGGTCCGCAATGCCGCCGGGCTGGGCGCAGCCGCGCGGCAGCTGGCCGCCTGGCGGCCGCAGGCCTCCCGGTCCGGCGCCCCGGAGGCAGGGCCCGCCACGCAGGCCGGGGCGGAACTGGAAAACCTCCGCCTCGTCGCCGAACTGCTGGTCAATGCCGCCCTTGCCCGCGAGGACTCCGCCGGCGCGCACTTCCGCAGCGACTTTCCCGAAGCGCCCGCGCCCGGGCGGGGCGCGCACTCCTGGGTGCGGTCCAGCACCGGCCAGGACGCCCACCTTCCCACCAGCCTTTCCGTTCTTGAAAGCGAAACAGTATGAACGCCGTCGAACTTGCCCCCACAACGCCGAAGCCACCAGCCGCGGCCGCCCCCCTCCCACCAGTCCACCCCGACCCGGCCCCGCTGCCAACCCTGCCCGGGGCGATTGTGGAGAACATCCTCCGTGCGGCGTTTGTGGAGGACGCACCGTACGGGGACATCACCTCCGCCACGCTCCTGCCGGCGCATGCCACGGCCACGGCGTGGCTCGTGGCCCGGGAACCCGGGATCTTCTCCGGCGGCGACGTCTTCACCGCGGCCATGGTGATGCAGGACCCGGCTGCGGAGGTGGAGCGGCTGGTCGCCGACGGCCAGCCCTTCGCCACGGGCCAGCGGATCATGGGCGTCACGGGCCTGGCCCGCGCCGTGCTGACGGCCGAGCGCATCGCGCTGAACCTCACCCAGCGCATGAGCGCCATCGCCACCCAGACCGCCGAATATGCCCGCCAGATTGAGGGCACCGGGGCCCGCGTCACCGACACGCGCAAGACCACCCCGGGCCTGCGCGCGCTGGAACGCTACGCCGTGCGCTGCGGCGGCGGGCACAACCACCGCTTCTCGCTGTCGGACGCCGTGCTGGCCAAGGACAACCACCTGGCCGTTCTCACCGGAGGCGACCCCGCCAGGCTGACCGCCGCGCTCGCCGGCGTCCGCGCCCAGCTGCCCCACACCGTCCACTTTGAGGTCGAGGTGGACAGCATCGAGCAGATCGAGCCCGTGCTGGCCGCCGGCGTGGACACCATCATGCTGGACAACTTCACCCTTGACCAGCTCGTGGAGGGCGTGGCCCTGGTCAACGGCCGGGCGCTGGTGGAGGCCAGCGGCAACGTCAACCTGGCCACCATCGCCGGGATTGCCCGCACGGGCGTGGACATCATCTCCGTCGGCGCCCTCACCCACAGCGTGCGCGCCCTGGACCTCGGCCTGGACATCGCCATCGAGGCCGCCGGGTCCCGGCAATGATCTTCCTGGACGCCGCCGCCACCACCCCGGTCCGCCGCGAGGTGATCGAGGCCATGTTCCCGTTCCTGACCAACCAGTTCGGCAACCCGTCCAGCCACCACGAACTGGGGGAGCAGGCCGCCGCCGCCCTGGCCGGCGCCCGCGCGTGGGCCGCGGCCGTGCTGGGCTGCCATCCGGAGGAGCTCACCTTCACCTCCGGCGGGACGGAGGCGGACAACCTGGCCCTGAAGGGCATCGCGCTGGCCCGCCGCGCCGCCGACCCCCGCCGCAACCGCGTGGTGGTCAGCGCCATCGAGCACCCGGCCATAGCCGAGTCCGCCGCCTACCTCCGGCGCGTCCACGGCTTCACGGTGGACGTGGTCCCGGTGGGGCCGGACGCCCTCGTCGACCCGGCCGGGTTTGCCCGGCTGCTGCACGGGAGGCCCGACGGCGGCACCGCCGGCCGGGACGTCGCCGTCGCCTCCGTCATGTACGCCAACAACGAGGTGGGCACCGTCCAGGACATTCCCGCACTGGCCGCCGCGGCGCGCGGCCTGGGCGTGCCGTTCCACACGGACGCCGTGCAGGCCGCCGGGTGGCTGGACCTGGACGTCGGCGCGCTTGGCGTGTCCGCGCTGAGCCTTTCCGGGCACAAGGTCGGCGCGCCCAAGGGCGTGGGGCTGCTGTACCTGCGCGGCGGCGTGCCGTGCGAGCCGCTGGTCCACGGCGGGGGGCAGGAGCGCGGCACCCGCTCGGGCACGGAGAACGTGGCGTTCGCGGTGGCCCTGGCCACGGCGCTGCGGCTCTCCGACGCGGGCCGGGGGACCGCCGTCGACCATGCCACGGCCGTGCGCGACCGCTTCATCGACCAGGTCCTGGACAGGGTGCCCGCCGCCCGGCTGACGGGCCACCGGACGCGGCGGCTGCCGTCGGTGGCGTCGTTCTGCTTCCCGGGCACCAGCGGCGAATCCGTGCTGCTGGAACTGGAACGGCGTTCGATCATCTGTTCGTCGGGATCGGCCTGCGCGGCCGGAGCGGACGAGCCGTCGCAGGTGCTCACCGCGATGGGCGTGGACCGGGCGGTGGCGCAAACGGCGCTCCGCTTCAGCTTCGGCGCAGACGCCACGAACGACGCCCTGGATAGGGCGGCGGGGGAGCTGGAGGCGGCAGTGCAGCGGCTCGGGAGCTACGCGGCCGCCGGCACGTCCAGCCGCAGCCGGCGGAAGATCCAGTAGCGCAGCAACAGGAAGCGCGTCACGGCGGACGCCACGTTGCCCAGGGCGATCACGACGAGCTCGGTCACGATGCTGGCGTCGGGTGACACCTCGTGCAGCAGCCAGAGGCTGCCGCTCGTCATGCCCAGCGCCAGCAGCATGACCCACAGCCCGCGCCGCTGGTCATGCCACCACAGGTGCCCGCCGCGCACCCCGAAACTGATGCGCCGGTTCAGCTCGGTGTTGAGCACCGAGCACAGGACCAGGGACACGGCATTGGCCCACTGCATTCCCAGGGGCTGGCGCAGCCCGGCGAAAATCAGCATGGAAACCGCCGTGCAAATCACGGCCACCACGCCGAAGCCGCGCAGCTGGGCAAACAAAACGGGATGGCGCTGCAACAGCCGCGCGAGCATCGCGCGCACTGCCCCGCCGGCGCCAGTGGCGGGCACGGGTTCCAGGGCTGCTGGTTCGGCCGGAGTTGTAGTTGCCATCAGTAACCAATACTGCCACCTGCAGTTGTGACCGCCCAAAACGTTGCTTGTGTGTTTTCTGTGAATGGCCCGCCGCGGCCCGGACGGCTATTCGCCGGCCACCACAGGATTCCGCAGCTCGCCGATCCCGCCCACGCGGCACACCACGTCGTCCCCGGGGGCCAGCGGGCGGCACTCGGCCGGGAATCCGGTGAGGATGACGTCCCCGGGCTGCAGCGTCATGAAACTGCTGAGGTACACCAGGATCTCCCCCACGCCCCAGCCGAGGTCGTCACTCGAGGCGGCGGACAGCTCGGTGCCGTTGTGCACAATGCCGATGGGCCGGCCGCGATCTTCCAGGCCCACCACGATCCAGGGCCCCAGCGGGGTGAACGTGTCGGGACTCTTGGCGCTGATCCACAGTTCGTCGCTTTTTTGGGCGTCGCGGTCGGAGACGTCGTTGCCGATGGTGAAGCCCAGGATCGCTGCGCGCGCGTTTTCCAGGGTCAGGTGCCGTGCGGCCTGGCCGACGACGACGGTCAGCTCGGCTTCCGGCTCCACGCGGCCCGCTTCCGGGCCGAGCCTGATGGCCTCGCCTGGGCCGATGACCGAGCTGGCGGCCTTGTGGAACGCCTGCGGCGGCAGCGCCCGGCCCGGCGCGCCGGTGTTGTGCGCCATCCCGAAGACATTGGCCGGGGCGCACGGCGCAAGGAAGCTGAACTGGTCCTCGCTGACCCTGGCGCCGGTGGTCCAGCCGGCCCGGGCGGGGCTGTTCTGGTTTCCGGCCGAGGCGGGGAACGGCGTGGCGACCACCGTCCACACAGTGCCGTCGGGTCCGGCGAAGCCGGACGCGTCATTGCGGACAAAGAACTGCTCCGGCAGGGGGCCGTCCGCCGCATCGAGTGGGTGGACACGGGCAAGGCGGTACGGGGCAGCTGTCATGAGGAGATCCTACCTCCTCGGCGGCGTGCCGGAGCGAGGCGGCAGGGGCGGGCGGTGGTCGGGGCCGAGCGAGGCGGCAGGGGCGGGCGGTGGTCGGGGCCGAGCGAGGCGGCAGGGGCGGGCGGGGATCGGGGCCGAGCGAGGCGGCAGGGGCGGGCGGGGATCGGGGCCGAGCGAGGCGGCAGGGGCGGGCGGTGGTGACCCTGTGGTCCGCGGCCCCGGTGGCCTAGACTGCTGGCATGGAACGCGCCAGCGCAAAGTCCTTGAACCGAGCCGTGGCGGCGGTGCTCGCCGCGGGCGCCGCCGGCACCGCCGCCGTCATGGGCGCGCGGGCCCTGCGCGCGGGGGCCGATCGTGTGGAGCCGGGCGCGCCGGCCGGAGAACAGTCCGTGATTCCGCCAGGGGACCAATTTGGCACGCCGGCCGGAGAGCGCTCCGCGGTGCCGCCCGGGGGCCGCGGCCCGACTGCCAGCCCAGGTGAAACCGGGGCGGAGCACGCGACGCGCGCTGCAGCCCGCCTGGCCGAATTGATTCGTTTCCGCACCGTCTTTTCACCCAGGCGGGATGAAATTGAGCTCGAGGAATTCACCGGCTTTATCGCCGCCCTGGAGCGGCTCTATCCGGCGGCCCACGCCGCCCTGGAGCGCGAGTTTGTCAACGGGCACGCCCTGCTCTACAAGTGGCCCGGCGCGGGGCCCGGCGCCGCCGCCAGGGCCGTGGTGCTCATGGCGCACTACGACGTTGTGCCCGTGGACGCGCGCGACAATTGGACGCACCCCGGCTTCTCCGGCCACCGGGACGCCGGATATGTGTGGGGGAGGGGCGCGCTGGACGACAAGGGGGCCGTCGTCGTCATTCTGGAGGCGGTGGAATCCCTGGTGGGGGAGGGCTGGGAGCCGCGCCAGGACATCTACCTGTCCTTTGGCAACAACGAGGAAACAGCCGGCGACAGTGCGGTCGCGGCCGCGGCGCTGCTCGCCGGCCGGGGGGTGCGGCCGTGGATGGTCCTGGATGAGGGAGGCGCCGTGGCCGAAAACGCGTTTCCCGGCCTGCGCCGCCCGGCCGCCGTCATCGGGGTGGCCGAAAAGGGGATCCTGGACCTGGAGCTCGTGGCGCGCAGCGCTGGCGGCCACGCCTCCACGCCACCCAGGATGGGCGCCACGGCACGCCTCGCGCGGGCCATCATGGCGCTGGAAACGCATCCGTTCCCGCAGTCGATGCCGGGGCCGGTTGTGGAGATGCTGCGCCGGATCGGGGTGCACAGCGGCTTTGGTCTGCGCCTGGTGACGTCGAACATGTGGGCGTTCAAGGGACTGCTGACGCGCGTTTTTGACCTGCTGGGGGACGAAACACGGGCCATGACGCGCACCACGGTGGCCGTCACCGAGCTTGAAGGCAGCAGGGGCGCCAACGTCCTGGCCGCAACGGCGCGGGCGAATGCCAACATCCGCATTGCCGTGGGGGAGGACGTGGCGGGTGCGGTCGAGCGCGTGCGGCGCACCATTGACGACCCGTCCATCGAGCTGCGGGTCCACGGCGCGCACGAGCCCTCGCCGGTTTCCCCATTCAACAACGAACAGTTTGCCCTGCTCTCGCGCTGCGTGGGAGTCTCCCACCCCGGCGCCGTGGTGACGCCCTACGTGCAAACGGGGGCCACCGACGCCCGTCATTTCACGGCGCTCTGCCCGGCCGTATACCGGTTCTCGCCCCTGCTGATGGATGCCGGCGACCGCGCCAGCATCCACGGCGTCAACGAAAAGGTCCGCGTGTCGGCGCTCGGCGCGGGCGTGGTGTTTTACCGGGAGCTGATGCAGGCCCTGTGAATCGGCGCCGGGATCTCTGCGGCGCGTCGCCGGAGCGGACCCGCCGCAGATGGCTACCATGGCTGCAACCGGACAGACAGTCTCGGCTCCGGCCCAGGGAGTTTCCATGCAACGTCGGACCAAAACCGCCCGGACAACGGCCCGAAGGATGCTGCGCGCGGCGGCCGCGGCCGCCGCGGCCCTGTCACTGGCAGCCTGCGGCGTGACTATCAGCCCGGCGACCCCCTCACCGCAGGCGGGCGGCACCACCCAGACCGGCCCCGCGCCGTCGTCCTCGGGAGGTTCCGGCATCCCAGTTACCACGGGCACCGCGGGCACGGCGGGCCCCGGCTCGGGCACGGCGGGCCCCGCCTCGGGCAGCCCGTCCGCCAGCCCCGCAGCCGAGCCAACCGCCGCGCAGTGGAAAACCTATACCGATCCCGGCAGGACCGTCAGCTTCGACCTGCCCGCGGACTGGATCACGCAGCAGGTGCCCGGCCAGTCCGGCAAGGGCCTGCGCGTGGAAGTGCGCGACAGCCAAGGTGACGTTGTGGCCACCCTGCAAACCCACATGTCGAGGCTGGGCGGGGCCTGCCAGCCAAAGTCGGCGCGGCCCTACACCGTCCTCGCCAGCATTCCGCTGCAAATCCCGTCAAACAACACAGCGGCGGCCGCGGTGGCCCCGCGCTACGTGTACCGCGTCATCCGGGGCGCGACCCACTTTTACGCCTCGTACGGCATCACCGACCAGACGGCCGGTGCGGACGGGAAGGCCTGCCTGGTGTACAACACCGTGCGCTCGGACACGCTCGGCATCTACATGTTCGGCGACGTCCTCCAGTTCACCAGCGCGCTGGACGGATCGGCGGGTCTGCGTGCCTTCGCCACCATCGCGGACGCGCAGGCCTATATGCGCACCAGCGGCTACCTGAACGTGCAGAGGATGGTCACGTCGCTGACGTCGCTGGGGTAGCCGCCTCGTCGGCGGGGGCAGCCGCCCGCCCGGCCACCGCCTCCCGCAGCTTGCCGGTCAGCTCCAGCAGCGTCTGCATTTCCGCGTCGCTGAGGCCCTCCTCCATGAGGTTCATGATGTTGCGCACATGCGCCCGGCCTACCTCCTTTTGGAGCGCTGCGCCCGCCTCGGTGAGGCCGATCAGCACGCCCCGCCGGTCGTCGTCGGGTGTCCTTCGCTGGACCAGGCCGCGCGCCTCCAGCCGTTCCACGAGGCGGGAGATGCTTGGCTGGGTCAGCAGGACGTTGTCGTTGAGCTCGTTCAGGCGCAGCCAGCCGGTGGGGCAGCGCGAGAGGTTGAACAGGACGTCATACTCCCGGCTGCCCACCTTCTTGAAAATGGGTTCCTTGTGAAGTTCGCGCATGACGGCCACCTGCGAACGCAGCAGCGATTCCCAGGCCTCCGTGGCCAGCCGGCGGTGGGCCGCGGCGGATGTCATGCCGTCACCGCGCCTGCCGCGGCGCCGTCTTGTCCGACGCCGGCCGCCTCCCCGGCTTCCTTGGCCGCCTTGCGTGCGGCGAACGTGGGGGCCTCGGGGATGCTGGCCGGGCGGTTCTTGGCAAACTCCGTGCGCAGCGTGGGGAGCACGTCGGAACCAAAGAGGTCCAGCTGCTCCAGCACTGTCTTCAACGGCAGGCCCGCGTGGTCCACCAGGAACAGCTGGCGCTGGTAGTCGCCGAAGTAGTCGCGAAAGGCCAGTGTCTTTTCAATCATTTCCTGCGGGCTGCCGACTGTCAGCGGCGTCTGCGAGGTGAAGTCCTCCATGGACGGGCCGTGGCCATACACGGGGGCGTTGTTGAAGTACGGGCGGAACTCGTTGACGGCATCCTGCGAGTTCTTGCGGATGAAGAACTGCCCGCCCAGGCCCACAATGGCCTGCTCCGGCGTTCCATGTCCGTAGTGTGCGTAGCGCTCCCGGTAAAGGTTGATCAGCTGGATGTAGTGCTCCTTGGGCCAGAAGATGTTGTTGGCAAAGAAGCCGTCGCCGTAGTAGGCGGCGATCTCCGCGACCTGGGGCGTGCGGATGGCGCCGTGCCACACAAAGGGGGCGACGCCGTCGAGCGGGCGGGGCGTGGCGGTGAATCCGCGCAGCGGCGTGCGGAACTTGCCCTCCCAGTTCACCACTTCCTCATCCCACAGGCGGCGCAGCAGCGCGTAGTTTTCCACTGTCAGCTCGACCGAATCCTGGTTGTTCTTGCCAAACCACGGGTAGACGGCGCCCATGTTGCCGCGGCCCAGGACCAGGTCCACGCGGCCCTCGGCCAGGTGCTGCAGGGTGGCGAAGTCCTCGGCGATCTTCACGGGATCGTTGGTGGTGATCAGGGTGGTGGTCGTGGAGAGGATGATCTTCTCGGTCTGCGCCGCAATATAGCCCAGGATGGTGGTGGGGGAGCTGGGGTAGAAGGGCGGGTTGTGGTGCTCGCCCGTGGCAAAGACGTCCATGCCGATGTCCTCGGCGTGCCTGGCGATGGTGGTGATGGCCTTCAGGCGCTCGTGTTCGGTGGGGGTGCGTCCCGTGGTGGGGTCCATGGTGACGTCGCCAACACTGAAAATTCCGAACTGCATGATTGCTCCTTCGTCTCCCGGCCGGTGGTCGAGATATATACGTTTGCATCTAATATACGGTCCAACCCGGGGGGAGGGCAAAATGTTCCCGGACGGTTCGGGCGCCTCTCCCCCGTGCCCGGGGCCGGTTCCCGGCCGGTCCTGCGCGCCGTGGAGGGCGGGTTACCGGCGCGTACTAGGATGCTCACCAAGCGACACTGTAGGCGACGTCACAATCCGGCCGGGAGGTAATTCGTGGATCCAAGTCAAGCCCGTCAGGCCTCGCCGGGGTTGCGGGCCGGGCCCACGGCGGCCGCCGTGGTCGGATTTCTGGTGCTGGTGGAGCTGACCAGCGGCGCCACCCTCCCCGGCTCCCCTCCGCAACGGTGACGCACTTGCGTCCAGCCGCCGGAAAGGAATGAGCGGGCGTCCTCTCAACGCCGGGTGCCAGGGGAACCGGGGCGGGGAGCGCAAGGGGAACATCGGCGTCGTTCCTCAAGGACTTTATGCCGCGGCTTGGCTTGAGGACCCGGGCGTGCCGGAGCATCGCATGGCTGGTATCGGACTCGGGCGCTTCAGCAACGGTAAACGGGCCGCCATGAAGGGATTGGGGAAAGCGGGTGAGCGGGAGCATGCCTCCATCATGGCCACTATGCACCGCCCCCGCTTAAGTCATCCGCACTCGGCGCACCACCCCACCAGTGACGCACCTGTTGCTGACAACAGGCGTGAAAACAGCAACAGGTGCGTCACAGTTGAATGGGCGGGGTCAGTCCGCGGCGCGGCGGCCGCGGACCTTCGGGATGGCGCCCGTGGTCCAGTCCCGGTACTCAGGTCCGGGGGTGCCGGAACCCCCTGGCGGCGCCGGCCGGTGCACCACCTGGAGCGCCTTCAGGAGGGCGCGCCGTTCCTTGCGGCCCTCCACCAGCCGGTACAGCACGGGCACCAGCACCAGCGTCAGCAGCGTGGAGGACACCAGCCCGCCCACCACCACGATTGCCAGCGGCTGCGAGATGAACCCGCCGCCGCCCGTCACGCCCAGGGCCATCGGCGTCAGGGCGAAAATGGTGGCCAGCGCCGTCATCAGGATCGGGCGCAGGCGCTGCCGGGCGCCGTGTTCAATGGCGTCCGCCACGTTCATGGCCGGCCGATCGCCGGAGGGGCGCCGGTACTGGTTGATCAGGTCAATGAGCACAATGGCATTCGTGACCACAATGCCCACCAGCATCAACATGCCAATCAGCGACGCCAGCCCCAGCGGCACGCGCGTGATGAGGAGCAGCGCGATGGCGCCCGTCGCCGCAAACGGGATGGAGACCAGCAGGATCAGCGGCTGGATGAGCGACTTGAACGTGGCCACCATGATCACGTACACAATGGCGATGGCCGCCAGCATGGCCAGGCCCAGCTGCCGGAACGAATCCGCCTGCTGTGTTGCCGCCCCGCCGATCGTGGCAACGGCGCCGGGCGGCAGCTTCACGGAATCGATCTTCCTTTGCACCTCGGCGCTCAGCGTGCCCAGCGAGTTGGCATCCGGCGTGACGGAAACGGTGGCCGTCCGCTGCCCGTTGGAGGAGGTGATGGTCAGGGGCGTGTCCACCTGCTTCACCGTGGCGAAGGCACTCAGCGGCACGGGGCCGGCCGGGGTGGGAATCCGGGCCGCGGCGAGGGCGGCGACCGAGTCGAACGTCCGCCCGACACCCACCTGGACCTTGTAATCGGTGGTGTCGATGCGCACCGTCCCGCCCGGCAGGGGGCTGACGGTGGCCGCGAGCAGGCCGGTGATCTGCGATTCGTCGAGCCCCGCCGCAACGGCCTTGGCCCGGTCCACACTGACCTGCACCACCGGCTGTGCCCCGGAGAGGTTGCTTGCAACCGACTGCGCCCCCGGCAGGCCGGTCATGGCCTTCACCAATGCGTCTGAGGCGTCCTGAAGCGCGACGCCGGTGCCCGCCTTCACCGTGACGTCCACGGAGCTTGAGGTGCCGAAGCCGCCGCCGGATGACCCCAGGGCAATGGTCCCGGCGTCCTTGACCTGGGCCACCGCGTCGCGGACGGTGTCCTGCAGCGCCACCTGGTCCGCGTTGGGATCGGTGATGACCTGGAACGTGGCGCTGGACGCGCCGGAGGACCGCAGCGCGGAGAAGCCGCCGGAGCTGTTTCCGACGGTGACCTGCACGTCCTGGATCCCGTCAATGCGGGCCAGCGCGGCCTCCACCTTTTTTGCTGCCGCGTCCGTGACGTCCAGGCTGGTGCCCGCGGGCATTTTCTGGGTGACGGTCAGGCTGTTTTGCCCGGTGTCGCCCAGCAGGTTGGTGGGCAGCAGAGGCGTCATGGCCAGCGTGGCCCCAAGGACGATGACGCCGGCCAGCAGCGTGTACACGGGGTGCTTTTGGGTCTTGGCGAGCACGGGAAGGTAGCCGCGCTGCAGCCAGGACGAGCGCTCCTTCCCTTCCACTGCGCGCAGCAGCGCCTGCCCGCCCAAGGCCGTTCCGGCGTCGTCCCGGGATCCGGACGGGGTGCCATCCCTGTCGCCCGACGCGGCGCCCGACGGGGAGGGGGACTTCAGGAACCAATACGCGAGCACCGGCACGATGGTCAGCGAGACCAGCAGCGAGGCCACCAGCGCGAAGGTCACGGTGAGCGCGAACGGCCGGAACAGCTCCCCGGCCAGGCTGCCCACAAAGGCGATGGGCAGGAACACAGCCACCGTGGTCAGCGTGGACGCGGTCACGGCCCCGGCCACCTCGCGGATGGCGGAGAGGATGGCCGCCAGCTTGTCCTCGCCGTAGCTCATGTGCCGCTTGATGTTTTCAATGACCACAATGGAGTCGTCCACCACCCGGCCGATGGCAATGGTCAGCGCGCCCAGCGTCAGGATGTTCAGCGAATACCCGGTGGCCCACAGCCCGATGAATGTCACCAGCAGGGACAGCGGGATGGAGATGGCCGTGACCAGGGTGGAGCGGACCGAAAGCAGGAACACCAGGATCACCACGACGGCGAAGCCAAGTCCCAGCAGGCCCTCCTGCGTGAGGTCGTGGATGGACTTTTCAATGAACGGCGCCTGGTCCAGGACGGTGGTGAACCTGGTGTTGTGGCCCAGGGAGGCCTGGATCTGCGGCAGCGAGGCGCTGATCGCGTGGGACAGCGTCACGGTATCCGCGGCGGGGGTCTTGGTGATGGAGAGCGCCAGCGTGGGTTTGCCGTCGGTGCGCGTGATGGAGGTGGTGGGATCGTCCGCCAGGGCAACGCTGGCCACCGAGCCGATGGTCGGGGCGGCATGGTCCTTGCCGCCGGACAGCGGCAGGGCCTTGATCGCGTCAAGCGAGTCAACGGGACTGCCGGCCTGGATGGGCAGCGTCAGCCCGTTGTCGTTCAGGGAGCCGACAGGGACCAGCGTGCCGTTGTTCTTGAGGGCATTCGTGATGGTGACGGCGTTGACTCCGGCGGCAGCCATCCTGGCCGCGTCCGGGACGATGGCGATGTGCTGGGAGTTGGCGCCGGTAATGTCGGCGCTGCGGACGCCGTCGATCTTCAGCAGTGCCGGCACCGCGGTCCCCTGGAGGCTGGTGTTCAGCGCGGACAGGCCCTGGTCGGAGGAAACAGCCAGGAAGACGATGGGGAAATCGGCGATGCTGCCGGCAATGGGCTGCGGTTGGACACCGTCGGGCAGGCTCGGGGCGAGGTTGGAAATGGCCCGGTCAATCTGGTTCCGGGCGCGGTCAAGGTTGGTGCCGTAGGCAAAGGACAGGTTGATCGTGGAGACGCCGCTGCGCGAGGTGGACGTGCTCGTCTCCAGGCCTTCGACGCCGTTGAGCGCGGCCTCCAGCGGGGCGCCGACCTGCTTGTCCACCACCTCCGGCGAGGCGCCGGGCATGGAGGAGACCACCGTGATCTGCGGGAACTCGATGGAGGGGATCAGCTCCTGCTTGAGCGAGCCGAGCGTGATGACGCCGAACACCACCCCGAAGATGGTGATCAAGGCGATCAACGCCCGGTTGCCCAGGGACATCCGTGCCAAACGAAACATCAATACACTCCCACTGCGTTATGCCGGTTCCGTTGGGCCGTGCGGGTCCTGCAGGTCCTGCGGGTTCTGCCGGTTCTGCCGGGCAGGAAGCTAGAGGGCCGCGTCCTGCAGCTGCAGGGATTGAGCCGTTGAGGCGAGGGTCTTCTCAAACAGTTCCGGGTTCTCGTTGAGCTTGGTGCCGTAGGTGGGCATCATGCCGCGCAGCGAATCCTGCCATTCCAGCTTGAACTTGCGCGGGAAGCAGCGCTGGAGCAGCTGCAGCATGATCGGCACGGCCGTGGACGCGCCGGGGGAGGCGCCGAGCAGGGCGGAGATGGTGCCGTCGGCGGAGGTGATGACCTCGGTGCCGAACTGCAGGATGCCGCCCTTCTTCGCGTCCTTCTTGATGATCTGCACGCGCTGCCCGGCGGTAATGAGTTCCCAGTCCTTGCCGTCGGCGCCGGGGAAGTACTCGTGGAGCGCCTCCACCTTGCCGGCGTGGGACTTGGTGACCTCGCTGACCAGGTACTTCACCAGGTCCAGGTTGTCCTTGCCGACGGCGAGCATCGGGATGATGTTGCCGGGCCGGATGGAGCCGGGCAGGTCAAGGTAGCTGCCTGTCTTCAGGTACTTCGTGGAGAAGCCGCCGTACGGGCCGAAGAGCAGGGACCGCTTGCCGCCCACGTACCGGGTGTCCAGGTGCGGGACGGACATGGGCGGGGCGCCCACGGAGGCCTGGCCGTAGACCTTGGCGCTGTGCCGTGACGCGATTTCTTCATCCGTGCAGCGGAAGAACTGGCCGGAAACGGGGAAGCCGCCAAAGCCCTTGCCCTCGGGGATGCCCGACTTTTGGAGCAGGTGCAGGGCTCCGCCGCCGCTGCCGATGAACACAAACCTGGCCTGGATGCGCCCGCGTTCGCCGGAGGCGCGGTGCTTGGTGGAAACGTCCCACTGGCCGTCGGGAGTGCGTTCGACGTCGGTGACGGAGGTGTTGTAGTTGACCTCGACGCCGTGGCCGTCCATGTACCCGATGAGCTCGCGGGTCAGGGCGCCAAAGTCGACGTCGGTGCCCTCGGCGGCCCGCGTGGCGGTCACCTTTTCCCGGGGGTCGCGTCCCTTCATGACCAGGGGCGCCCACTTGGCAATCTGGGCGGGGTCCTCGGAGTACTCCATGGACGCGAACAGCGGGTTGCTGCTTAGCGCGGCGTGCCGGGCCTTGAGGAACTTCCGGTGCGCTTCGCCAATGACAAAGCTCATGTGCGGGACGGTGTTGATGAAACCCTTCGGGGAGCCGACCAGGCCGTTGTCCACCATGTGGGCCCAGAACTGGCGGGAGAGCTGGAACTGTTCGTTGATGTTCAGCGCCTTTGCCGGATCAACGGTGCCGTCCTTGGCCTGTGGCGAATAGTTCAGTTCGCAGAGCGCGGAGTGGCCGGTGCCGGCGTTGTTCCACGGGCTGGAGGATTCAAGGCCCGGCTGCCCCAGCTGCTCAAACAGCACAATGTTCCAGGTCGGTTCGAGTTGCTTGAGCATTGCACCCAAAGTGGCGCTCATGATGCCGCCTCCGATGAGAACGACGTCAGCGTCTTTGGTGGTCGAGATGAAGGTCACAGTCAACTCCGAATAGAGGCTCTTCCTAGCTGTAGAAGCGTATCGCGGCAGGTGCTGGTTGCGTAAATCAGGGGAGCTGCGTCACAGGGGAGGCCGGCCCGGGGTGCCGCGCGGCGACCGGCCGGGCACCCGGCGTCGTTCATCAGGAGGGCTACTTGGCGGGCGGGGTCAGCGTGACGTGGTTGAACACCTCGTTGAGCACGGGGCTGAGCGGGTAGCCGGCCACGGTGTCGGAGAGGGCGATGGCGGAAATGGGCAGGGCGATCGGCACGGCGGGGACGGTGGCGGCGATCAGCTTGTTGATGGCGTCGTAGGCGGCCGTCCGGTCGGGGCCGTTCGGGAGGCTGCGCGCGCGGGTGATCTTGGAAACGAGCTGGGGGTCCTGCAGGCCCAGTTCGCCGTTGGGGGCGCCAAAGAGCGGGCCCACAAAGTTGTCCGGGTCGGCGTAGCTGCCGTTCCAGCCCATGAGGCTCAGCGCGTGGTCGCCGGGGCTGGTGACGGCCTTGACGTAGCCGTCGTTCCAGGCGATCGGCACGGGCTTGATGTTGAAGCCGATGGCCGTCAGCTCGCGCGCGATTTCCGCATAGACCTTTTCCGGCGTGGGCAGGTAGGTCCGGGTGACGTTGGTGGGGTAGTAGAACTTGATTTCCTGGCCCTTGTAGCTGGAGGACTTCAGCAGTTCCTTGGCCTTGACGGGGTCGAAGGGGATGCCGGGGACGGCGTTGTTGAAGCCGCTGAGCTTGGGCGGGATGAACTGTCCCGTGGCCGCCGTGCCGGCGATGAAGAAGTCGTTGACCAGCGTGGTCTTGTCAATGCCGGCGGCGATGGCCTCGCGCACCTTCAAATCCTTCATGACCGGCACGGCCTGATTGATCCCCACATACATCACGGAGAAGGGATCGCGCTGGAGCACCTGCTTGCCTGCCTTGACCAGCTTGTCAAAGTTGGCCGGCGTTACCGGGTCAAAGCCGTCCAAGGTGCCCTCCTCCAAGGCGGCCAGCCGGGTCTCGGGCTCATCGTAGGTGGCGAAGATGAGCGTGTGGATCTGGCCCTTCTCACCCCAGTACTTCGGGTTGGCGGTCATCGTCACGGTTCCCGGTGCGGAGGACGTGAACATGAACGGGCCCGTCCCCACGGGATGCAGCGCGTACTTGGAGACCTTGTTGCCGTAGAACGTCTGGTTCAGGGTGTTCGCGGTGCCCTTTTCCAGGGCGGCGGGGGAGGAGATCGCAAACGCGGGCAGTGTCAGGGCCTGCAGGAAGCCCGTCAGCGGCATCTTCAGGCGCAGGGTCACGCCCAGGGGGCCGTCCACCGTGCAGCCGCCGTAGATCGAATCCTTGGGCTGGTCCGAGAATTCGCGGAACACCTGCTTGAACATGGTCCCGGAGCCGTCGCCGCGGGTGGACTTGGGCAGCGTGTACCAGCGCTCAAAGTTGGTGCAGACGGCCTGCGCGTCAAAGGGGGTGCCGTCCTGGAAGGTGACGCCGCCGCGCAGCTTGAACCGGTACGACAGCCCGTCGCCCAGTTCCTTCCACGACGTGGCCAGGCTCGGGGCCGGCGCGCCGTTCACGGGATCGTTCGTGACGAGCCCCTCCAGGACCTGCCGCGTCACCCGGTACGACTCCGTGTCCGCTACAAGCGCCGGGTCCAGGCCGGCGGGGTCGGCCCCCGTGCCAAAGCGAAAGGTGACGGGGGCGCCCTGCCGGGTGGCCGGCGTCGTGCTTGACGGGTCGGGACCCGGGGACCCCGTGCAGGCCGTGCCGCCCAGAAGCACGACGGCGGCAATCGCCGCTGCCCGCAGGCGCGGCCTGCGCCGTGGGCGGGCCTGGGATGGCACGGGGGCATTCTCCTTTAGGACTGCGGATTCCATCAGCCACTCATCCTAACGGCTGTTGCTTGGCAACGGCCGCCTGCGGTTGTGTTCGGTCCCCGCGGGCGGATGGGCGGGTAGTATGATCTGTTGTTGCCAGCGCGAGTGGTGGAATTGGTAGACACGCAGGTTTTAGGTACCTGTGCCTTCGGGCGTAGGGGTTCAAGTCCCCTCTTGCGCACACATTGCCGATCCGGGGGTCGGGCATTGCTGTTCCGGTGCTCGAGCAGCGGGCCCCGCGAGCGCGTCGAGACCCGGGCTATTTGTCGATCGTCAAATCCCGCCGCAGCTTGGCCACATGGCCGGTGGCGCGAACGTTGTACTGGGCCGCCGCCACCTTGCCGCCGCCGTCCACCACAATGGTGGACCGGATCAACCCCCGGTAGGTCCTGCCGTAATTCTTCTTCTCGCCCCACGCCGCATAGTCCTCGGCGACGGCATGGTCCTCGTCGAACAGCAGCGGGAACGTGAGCTCTTCCGTGGCGGTGAACTTGGCGAGCTTGGCCACGGGGTCAGGGGAGATGCCCACCACCTGGTATCCGGCCGACTTCAGCGAGGCCAGGTTGTCCCGGAAGTCGCAGGCCTGCCTGGTGCAGCCGGGCGTGGACGCCGCGGGGTAAAAGTAGACCACCACGTTCTGGTCCTTGAAGTCCGCCAGGGATGTGGTGCCGCCGCCCGCATTGGGCAGGCTGAAGGCGGGGGCGGTGTCGCCGGGGACAAGGCGTTCGGACATGGTGACTCCTTCTTGGCTGGTGCTGTGGCGCGCGGCGCCCGGTTGGCGCCGCGGGCCGGATGCGCCCGGACGGTGCCCGGTTGGCGCCGCGCGGGCCGGACGCGCCCGGACGGTGCCCGGTTGGCGCCGCGCGGGCCGGACCCCACAGGGTGGCGGTGTGCCGTTTGACGCCCGCCGGATGCGTGATTGCGGGTGGCCCGGGTCGAAACAGGAACCGCCCGCCGGCTCGTGCTTCCGGCCGCTGGGGACAGCGCCGCGCAGGTCATGGTTGCTTGTCACTTCAGCCTAGGCCAGTTGCCCCGGGCGGCTAAATTGCCCATGCCGCAAATTGCCAAATTCGCCGCATCCGGATTTGGCGTCCCGGTGGCATTGGTGTCAGCTCCGAGCACTGCCGTGTACCCCGGGCCGAAACGGCCAACCCCAGCGCACGTGGCATCGTGCCCGTTGGGCAGGCTGACGGGATGCGGGGTTCGCTGCCCGGTGATGTGCCGCGGCCCGGCGTCGCGCGGCAACGCGAGAAGGGTGCCACGCCGCGGGCCGTCCCTGTCCCGGCGTCGGGAACGGGGCCAAGCCGCCGCCACTGAGCCTGAATTCACCGAAACAGGGGCCAGACCGCATGTGCGGTGTATCTTGTCGGGGCGCTCGCGGGTTGGCACCGTTCTCGCGGAGAAGTCGCGGGTTCGCCCCGTTCTCGGTGGAATGGGTCGACATTCACTCATTCTGTTCGGCAACGTCACGGAAAGCGGAACGGCCTCCGGTCCGCCTAAGCGGACCGGAGGCCGTTCCTCAACTGTGCACCCCTCGGGACTTGAACCCGAAACCCATTGATTAAGAGTCAATTGCTCTGCCAATTGAGCTAGAGGTGCATCTTCGCGCTGCAGTGGTCCACGCCGGCTTGTGTCCGATGTGTTCCCCGCAACGACATGAAACATTACATGGTTTTTGAGTGAGTGTGAAATCGGAAAGTTCGTTTGCGGTGCAGATCACCAGCGGTGCGGGCGGAAGCCCCGGAATGAAGGCGTTTTCGGGCGGCGCGGAGGCGGCGCGGATCCGGGCTCGCACGGACGGCCGCTGCACGACTGCCGAAAAAGCACCCCGCCCGCAGCCGCCCGCCCGCAACCGCGGCCGTCTGCCGCCCAAGAGTCCGCGGCCCACGAGTCCGCCCTGTGACCGGAACCAGGCCAAGGCTGGCCGCGCCGTGAATGCCGTCATAGACTGCCCCCATGAGCGTGGAGACCAATGCAGCAGATGACATTGTCCGGACGGCAGACGGCAAGCCGGACATCAAGCCCCGCAGCCGCGTCGTCACCGACGGGATCCACGCCTCCCCGGCCCGGGGCATGTTCCGCGCCGTGGGCATGGGCGACGACGACTTCCGCAAGCCGCAGATCGGCGTCGCCAGCTCCTGGAACGAAATCACCCCCTGCAACCTCTCCCTGAACCGCCTGGCCCAGGGCGCCAAGGAGGGTGTGTTCGCCGCGGACGGCTTCCCCATGCAGTTCGGCACCATCTCCGTCTCCGACGGCATTTCCATGGGCCACGAGGGCATGCACTTCTCCCTGGTCTCAAGGGAAGTCATCGCCGACTCCGTGGAAACCGTCATGATGGCCGAACGCCTGGACGGCTCCGTGCTCCTGGCCGGCTGCGACAAGTCCCTGCCCGGCATGCTCATGGCCGCGGCCCGCCTGAACCTGGCCAGCGTGTTCCTCTACGCCGGCTCCATCATGCCCGGCTTCGCCAAGCTGGAGGACGGCACGGAGAAGGAAGTCACGCTGATCGACGCCTTCGAGGCCGTGGGGGCCTGCGCCGCGGGGAAGATGAGCCTGAAGGACCTGGACAGCATCGAACGGGCCATCTGTCCCGGCGAGGGTGCCTGCGGCGGCATGTACACGGCCAACACCATGGCGTGCATCGGCGAGGCCCTGGGCATGTCCCTCCCCGGCTCGGCCGCGCCGCCCAGCGCCGACCGCCGCCGCGACATGTTTGCCCGCAAGTCCGGCGAGGCCGTGGTGCACCTGCTGGAACAGGGCATCCGGGCCCGCGACATCATGACCAAGAAGGCCTTCGAGAACGCCATCGCGGTCACCATGGCGTTCGGCGGTTCCACCAACGCCGTCCTCCACCTGCTCGCCATTGCCCGCGAGGCCCACGTGGACCTGACGCTCAAGGACTTCAACCGCATCGGCGACAGGATCCCTCACCTGGGCGACCTGAAGCCTTTCGGCCGCTACGTGATGTTCGACGTCGACAAGATCGGCGGGGTGCCCGTCATCATGAAGGCACTGCTCGACGCCGGACTCCTCCACGGCGACGCCCTCACCGTCACCGGCAAGACGGTTGCCGAGAACCTGGCCGAGATCAACCCGCCGGACCCGGACGGCAAGGTGCTGCGTGCCCTGGACAACCCGATCCACAAGACCGGCGGCATCACCATCCTGCACGGCTCGCTCGCACCGGAGGGCGCCGTCGTCAAGAGCGCGGGCTTCGACCTGGACGTCTTCGAAGGCACCGCCCGCGTCTTTGAGCGCGAGCAGGGCGCCCTGGACGCCCTCGACAACGGCGAAATCCACGCCGGCGACGTCGTCGTCATCCGCTACGAGGGCCCCAAGGGCGGCCCCGGCATGCGCGAGATGCTCGCGATCACCGGCGCCATCAAGGGGGCCGGCCTCGGCAAGGACGTGCTGCTGCTCACGGACGGGCGCTTCTCCGGCGGCACCACCGGCCTGTGCATAGGCCACGTTGCCCCGGAAGCGGCCGACGGCGGACCCATCGCCTTTGTGCGCGACGGCGACAAGATCCGCGTGGACATCGCCGCCCGGACGTTCGATCTCCTGGTCGACGACGCTGAACTGGAGGCGCGCAAGGTGGGCTGGAAGCCGCTGCCGGCCAAGTTCACCTCGGGCGTGCTGGCCAAGTACGCGAAGCTGGTCAACAGCGCCTCCACGGGCGCCTGGTGCGGCTAGCACCGGCGGCATCCACCGGCCTTGACCACAGAGTGGACCATGTGTCCACATAATGAGATGGGCCTGCGGGCTGTTTGACACCCCGGTCAGGAAAACGGGAGACTACAGACATGCATATGAAGCTCGTAGTCGTCATTAGCTAGCGCGTGACGCAAAGTGGCCACACCATAAGGCCATGACCCTCTGACAAACAATGAAGAGAACGTCGCAACACGTGCAAACCCCTCGATGAGAGCCTGACGGCTGAGGGGTTTTTTTGTTTCCACCACAGCATGGCAACTCGTAACACTGCGTGAGACCACCCAACTTTACGCACACCCTGGAAGTACCAAGAGCACGAGTTCCGCAAAGGAAGAACCGATGAGTAAAGGAAAGCCCGCCAGCCCAGCGCTGATGGCCGCCAAGTCCCACGGGCATGGGGCGGCCGCAGGCAGCAGCGCCGCCGCAGCCAGCCCCTCAGGCCCGGCCACCGCCGTCGTAGGTCCCAACAATGTTGTGGCGCCCGTGCAGATGACCGGCTCCGAGGCACTTGTCCGTTCACTTGAAGAGCTTGGCGTCAAGGACGTCTTCGGGCTTCCCGGCGGGGCGATCCTGCCCACCTACGACCCCCTCATGGCCTCCTCGCTCAACCACGTCCTGGTGCGCCACGAACAGGGCGCCGGCCACGCGGCCCAGGGCTACGCCATGGTCACCGGTGAGGTCGGGGTGTGCATCGTGACCTCCGGCCCGGGCGCAACGAACCTGGTCACGCCCATCATGGACGCCCACATGGACTCGGTGCCGATGGTGGCCATCACGGGCCAGGTGTCAAGCGCCGTCATCGGAACGGACGCCTTCCAGGAGGCGGACATCGTGGGGATCACCATGCCGGTGACCAAGCACTCCTACCTGGTCACCAACGCCCAGGACATTCCGCGCGTCCTGGCCGAGGCCTTCCACCTCGCCTCCACCGGGCGCCCCGGCCCCGTCCTGGTGGACGTGTCCAAGGACGCCCAGCAGGGCCAGATGACCTTCTCCTGGCCGCCGGTCATCGACCTGCCCGGCTACCGGCCCGTGTTCCGCGGCCACTCCAAGCAGCTGCGCGAGGCCGCCAGGCTGATCCGCGAGGCGAAGAAGCCCGTGCTGTACGTGGGCGGCGGCGTCATCAAGTCGCACGCGTCCAAGGAACTCATGGAGCTGGCCGAGCTGACGGGCGCGCCGGTCGTCACAACGCTCATGGCCCGCGGCGCCTTCCCGGATTCGCACCGCCTGCACGTCGGCATGCCGGGCATGCACGGCACGGTCTCCGCCGTGACGGCGCTGCAGCAGTCGGACCTGCTCATCACCCTGGGCGCCCGCTTTGACGACCGCGTCACCGGCGTGCTCAGCAGCTTCGCCCCGCACGCGAAGGTGATCCACGCGGACATCGACCCCGCGGAAATCTCCAAGAACCGTACCGCCGACGTCCCGATCGTGGGCTCCGTGAAGGAGATCATCCCGGACCTCTCCGCCGCCGTGAAGGCCGAGTTCGAGGCCAACGGGGCGCCGGACCTCAGTGACTGGTGGGCGTTCCTGGGCAACCTGCGCGACACCTACCCGCTGGGCTGGACCGAGCCGGAAGACGGCCTCATGTCCCCGCAGCGCGTCATCTCGCGCATCGGCGCGCTGACCGGCCCGGAGGGCGTCTACGTTGCCGGCGTCGGGCAGCACCAAATGTGGGCCGCCCAGTTCATCAAGTACGAGCGCCCGCACTCCTGGCTGAACTCCGGCGGCGCCGGCACCATGGGCTATTCGGTGCCCGCGGCGATGGGCGCCAAGGTGGGCAACCCCGACCGCGTGGTCTGGGCCATTGACGGTGACGGCTGCTTCCAGATGACCAACCAGGAACTGGCCACCTGCCGGATCAACGACATCCCGATCAAGGTTGCCATCATCAACAACTCCTCACTCGGCATGGTGCGCCAGTGGCAGACGCTCTTCTACAACAGCCGCTACTCCAACACCGACCTGAACACGGGCCATGACTCCATGCGCGTCCCGGACTTTGTGAAGCTCGCGGACGCCTACGGGTGCGTGGGGCTGCGCTGCGAGCGCGTGGAGGACCTCGACGCGACCATTGAAAAGGCGCTGTCCATCAACGACCGCCCGGTCGTCATCGACTTTGTGGTCAGCCCCGACTCCATGGTGTGGCCGATGGTCCCCTCCGGCGTCAGCAACGACCAGATCCAGGTTGCCCGCAACATGACCCCGGTGTGGGAAGAAGAGGACTAGAGATGACACGCCATACCCTTTCCGTCCTGGTTGAGGACAAGCCCGGCGTCCTGACCCGCGTGGCCAGCATGTTCGCCCGCCGCGCGTTCAACATCAATTCCCTGGCCGTCGGCCCCACCGAGGTCGCCGGGGTGTCCCGGATGACCGTGGTGGTCGATGCCGATGGCGACTTGATTGAACAAGTCACCAAACAGCTGAATAAACTGGTCAACGTCATCAAGATTGTTGAACTTGTTTCAGAGAACTCCGTGCAACGGGACCACATCCTGGTCAAGGTACGTGCGGATGCCGCCACGAGGCTGCAGGTCACCCAAGCCGCAGACCTCTTCCGCGCCTCGGTCGTCGACGTATCCACCGACTCGCTCACCATCGAGGCCACCGGCCATCCGGACAAGCTCACGGCACTGCTCAACGTGCTCGAGCCCTTCGGCATCCGCGAGATCGTGCAGTCCGGCACCTTGGCCATCGGGCGGGGATCCCGTTCCATGAGCGACCGGGCGCTCCGCGCCTCCTAGCGCAGCGTTGCCCAGCGCAGTTGCGGCCGCCCGCGGCCATGCAACGCAGTGAATTTCAACGTAGTGAAAACTCAGCAGCACACATCACATATTCAAGGAGTTACACAGTGACCGACATGTTCTACGACGACGACGCAGACCTCTCCATCATCCAGGGTCGCAAGGTTGCCGTCATCGGCTACGGCAGCCAGGGCCACGCACACGCACTGAGCCTGCGCGATTCCGGCGTTGACGTCCGCGTCGGCCTCAAGGAAGGCTCCAAGTCCCGCGCCAAGGCCGAGGCCGAGGGCCTGCGCGTCCTCAACGTCGCCGACGCCGTCAAGGAGGCGGACCTGATCATGGTCCTCACCCCGGACCAGGTCCAGCGCTTCGTGTACGCAGAGGACATCGCCCCCCATCTCAACGCCGGGGACGCGCTCTTCTTCGGCCACGGCTTCAACATCCGCTACGGCTACATCCAGCCGCCGGCCGACGTCGACGTCGCCCTCGTCGCACCCAAGGGCCCGGGCCACATCGTGCGCCGCGAGTTCGAGGCCGGGCGCGGCGTGCCGGACCTGATCGCCGTCGAACAGAACCCCTCCGGCAAGGCGCGCGAACTGGCGCTGTCCTACGCCAAGGGCATCGGCGGAACCCGCGCCGGCGTCATCGAGACCACCTTCACCGAGGAGACCGAGACCGACCTGTTCGGCGAGCAGGCAGTGCTCTGCGGCGGCGCCTCGCAGCTCGTCCAGTACGGCTTCGAGACGCTGACCGAGGCCGGCTACAAGCCCGAGGTCGCCTACTTCGAGGTGCTGCACGAGCTCAAGCTGATCGTCGACCTCATGGTCGAGGGCGGCATCGCCAAGCAGCGCTGGAGCGTCTCCGACACCGCGGAGTACGGCGACTACGTCTCCGGCCCGCGCGTCATCACCCCCGACGTGAAGGAAAACATGAAGGCCGTCCTCGCGGACATCCAGAACGGGGCCTTCGCCAAGCGCTTCATCGACGACCAGGATGCCGGCGCGCCGGAGTTCAAGGCCCTGCGCAAGAAGGGTGAGGACCACCCGATCGAGGCCACCGGCCGCGAGCTGCGCAAGCTGTTCTCCTGGATCAAGTCCGACGACGACTACACCGAAGGTTCCGTCGCCCGGTAGCGCTCGTCCCCCGGCCGTGTGACGGGCGTCGCTTGCGTCGCCGCCCCGGCCAATTGTTACGGCAAGGAAGCCGGGCTCCCATAAACTGGAGTCCGGCTTTTTTGTCTTAATGCACAACTGCCGCACCCTTCACCAAAATCCCCACCAGAACATCCCCGAGAGCTAAAGAGGTCATAGGTGAGCGCCACCAAGCCAGTCGTACTCCTCGCAGAGGAACTTTCACCCGCCACGGTCGAGGCGCTGGGCCCTGACTTTGAGATCCGCCAGACGGACGGGTCCGACCGCGCCCAGCTGCTCTCCGCCATTGTGGACGCCGACGCGATCCTGGTCCGTTCCGCCACCCAGGTCGACGCCGAGGCCATCGCGGCCGCGAAGAACCTGAAGGTCATTGCGCGTGCCGGCGTGGGGCTGGACAACGTGGACATCAAGGCCGCCACGCAGGCCGGTGTCATGGTGGTCAACGCGCCGACGTCGAACATCGTCTCCGCCGCCGAACTGACCATCGGCCACATCCTCTCCCTGGCCCGCCACATCCCGGCCGCGAGCACCGCGCTGAAGAACGGCGAGTGGAAGCGCTCCAAGTACACGGGCACCGAACTGCTGGAAAAGAAGCTCGGCATCATCGGCCTGGGCCGCATTGGCGCGCTCATCACCGAGCGCGCCAAGGCCTTCGGCATGGAGGTCATCGCCTACGACCCCTATGTCACCTCCGCCCGCGCCGCCAGCCTGGGCGTGCAGCTGGTGACGCTCGACGAGCTGCTGGAACAGTCCGACTTCGTCACCATCCACATGCCCCGCACCCCGGAAACGCTCGGCATGATCGGCACCGAAGCGTTCAAAAAAATGAAGAAGACCTCCTATGTCATCAACGTCGCCCGCGGCGGCCTGGTGGACGAGGCAGCACTCAACACGGCCCTGCGCGACGGCGAAATCGCCGGCGCCGGGATTGACGTCTTCGTCAAGGAGCCCGCCACCGACGTCGACTTCCTGGGGCTGGACAACGTCATTGTCACCCCACACCTGGGCGCCTCCACCGATGAGGCGCAGGAAAAGGCCGGCGTGTCCGTGGCCAGGTCGGTCCGCCTGGCCCTGGCCGGCGAGCTGGTGCCCGACGCCGTCAACGTCGCCGGGGGCGTCATCGCCGCCGACGTCCGCCCGGGCATCCCGCTGATCGAGAAGCTGGGCCGCATCTTCACCGCCCTGACCCACGCCTCGGTGACGCAGATCGACGTCGAGGTCGCGGGGGAGATAGCCGCCCTGGACGTGAAGGCCCTGGAGCTCTCCGCGCTGAAGGGCGTGTTCAAGGACGTCGTCTCCGAGCAGGTCTCCTACGTCAACGCCCCCATCCTGGCCGAGCAGCGCGGCATCAACACCCGTCTGATCACCACGCTCGAGTCCGCCGACTACCGCAACGTGCTCACCATCCGCGGCGCGCTCTCCGACGATTCCCAGATCTCCGTCTCCGGCACCCTGACCGGCCCGAAGCAGATCCAGAAGATCGTTGGCGTCAACGGCTACGAGCTGGAAATCCCGATGAGCGACCACCTCCTGGTCATCTCCTACGCGGACCGTCCCGGTGTGGTCGGAACTTTGGGCCGGCTCCTGGGAGAGAACGGCGTGAACATCGCCGGCATGCAGGTGGCCCGCCACAGCGAGGGCGGCCAGGCGCTGGCCCTCATCACGGTGGACAGCTCCGTCCCGCAGGGCGTGCTCGAGTCCATCAAGACCGAGATCGGCGCCACCGTGACCCGCGAGGTCGACCTGGAGGACTGACGCCCCTGCCGCTGGTTGAGCCTGCCGCTGGTTGAGCCTGCCGCTGGTTGAGCTTGTCGAAACCCCGGTCCGCGAACGACGCCGGCACCTGGGTGGGATGTACATCCCACCCAGGTGCCGGCGTCGAACGTTAACGCTTTGGGCCGGTGGGACGCGAAGCGGTGATTTTGGACGGTTCACGGTAAATTCGTAGGGTGACCTCAACTGAGCCGGCCAAGACGCCCTACTATCTGACCACCGCCATCACATACCCCAACGGTGTTCCGCACATCGGGCATGCCTACGAGTACATCGCCACCGACGCCATGGCCCGCTTCAAGCGCCTGGACGGGTTCGACGTGATGTTCCTGACCGGCACGGATGAGCATGGCATGAAGATCGCGCAGGCGGCCGAGAAGGAAGGCATCACCCCCAAGGAGCTCGTTGACCGCAACGCCGCCGTGTACAAGGCAGCCCATGCGGCGCTCGGCATCACCTACGATCGCTTCATCCGCACCACGGACGCGGACCACTATGCGGCGTCGCAGGCCATCTGGAAGAAGATGGAGGATGCCGGGGACATCTACCTGGGCAAGTACGAGGGCTGGTACTCGGTCCGCGACGAGGCCTATTACGGCGAGGACGAGACCGAACTGCGCGAGGACGGCAAGCGCTACTCCAAGGTCACGGACACCGAGCTGACCTGGACGGAGGAGGAAAGCTACTTCTTCCGCCTCTCCAACTACCAGGACCGGCTGCTGGCCCTGTACGCGGACCAGCCCGACTTCGGCGCCCCGCGCACCCGCTTCAACGAGGTCGTCAGCTTCGTCAAGGGCGGCCTGGAGGATCTCTCCGTCAGCCGCACCACCTTCGACTGGGGCGTTCCGGTCCCGGGCAACGACAAGCACGTCATGTACGTGTGGGTCGACGCGCTAACCAACTACCTGACCGGCGTGGGCTACCCGGACGTGTCCTCGGAGGCGTTCCAGAAGTTCTGGCCGGCCGACCTGCACGTGATCGGCAAGGACATTTCCCGCTTCCACGCCGTGTACTGGCCGGCGTTCCTCATGTCCGCCGGGCTGGAGCTGCCCAAGCGCGTCATGATCCACGGCTTCCTGCACAACAACGGCGTGAAGATGTCCAAGTCCCTGGGCAACGTGGTGGCACCGGCCGACTGGGTGGCGCAGTACGGCCTGGACCAGGTGCGCTTCTTCCTGCTCCGCGAGGTCCCGTTCGGCGCGGACGGCTCCTACAACCACGACGCCGTGGTGGGTCGCATGAACCACGACCTCGCCAACAACCTCGGCAACCTGGCCCAGCGCTCGCTGTCCATGGTGGCCAAGAACTGCTCCGGCACGGTGCCGGTTCCGGGTGCGTTCACGGCCGCGGACTCGGAGATCCTGGCCGCGGCCGGCGCGCTGCTGGAGCACTCCCGGGCGGCGTACGCGGTCCAGGACTTCCACGGCTCGCTGGAGAGGATCTGGCTGGTCCTGGGTGACACCAACGCCTACTTTGCCGACCAGGCCCCGTGGGTTTTGCGCAAGACGGATGTGGCCCGCATGGAAACGGTGCTGTACGTGACCCTCGAGGTGCTGCGCATGGTCTCCATCCTGGTCCAGCCGGTCATGCCGGACGCCGCCGCGAAGCTGCTGACGGTCCTGGGCCAGGGTGCTTCCCGGGACGACGCCATCCGCCAGTTCGCTGCCTTTGGGGTGCCCCTGGTGCCCGGAACAGTCCTGCCCGCCCCGGCGCCGATCTTCCCCAAGTACGAGGAACCCGCCGAGGCGTAGCGTCCACCACCCGGAATTGCCGCCGTTCGCGCATTTTGCCGCAAGTAGACCTGCGGCAAAATGCGGGAACGGCGGCAATATTTGCCGGGGCACGTCATTTCTGGGGCAGCCCGGCTTGGCGCAACAAGTGGATGAACTGCTGACGGTTCATCATTTCCTTCCATTCCCAACGGACAAACCCGACGCCCTGGGCGCGGATCTGGTCCTCACGGGCCTTTTCCTTCATCACTCGTTGCTGGATGGACATGCCTGCACCCCAGTCGGCGCGGAGATACTTGCCCTTGCCGTCGAATTCGCCGACGACCCGTTGTTCCTCAAACCAAAAGTCGACTCTTGCCTTTCTGCCGTCACGCAGGACAAACGGTTGTTGGAGCACTGGTGCGGGAAATCCGAATTGGAACATTTTGGCGCGACTGATGGATTCACCTGCAGACCCGGACAGGTCCGAGGCAAAGTTGATGACCGCCAAGGTTCGTTCGCGGGCTGCCCTGCTGCCGAGACGGCCGGCGGCCGCGCGCAGACCGTCCACCGAAACGGCCTGTCCCTGTGGGCCGTCTGTTTCCCATGACGGCTCATGGAGGTCGGGCCCGGAGCCAGCGGCCGTGAATTCGTTGACAGCCTGGCCGGCCTCGGGGGATCGCAGGGCGGAGTCACAGACAGCGACCGCAAAAGGGAACGACAACTCCTTGACCAGTGCCACGGTGGTGGTCGGCTTGTCGGTAAGCAGGAACGGACCGCACTGCACGACGCCGTTGGTCAGCGATCCAAGGTGACGCATGACCCCATTGTTGTTGCGTCCGCTGGTGGCGGTCTCCGTCACCACGTGCAGCTTTGACGGCAGTCCGACAATCCACAGTCCCCACAGGCGTGCTGCGGTTGCATGACACAGGACGGGTTGGCGCGGTGCCAGCGCCTGGAACGCCGAAGCACGGAGCCCATATTGCTGCGCCGGACTGGAACTGTTCCAGTCGTCGGATTTCGTGTAGACGCCCCGACGGATGCGCACCAGCTCTCCCTTGTTCTTGAGCTGGGCGAGCTTCCTGGAGTCCTGTCCAACCAGTCTCAAATCTGCCGGAAGGATAAGGTGCGGTTTGTTCATGCCTCCCAGCGTGTCATCAGGGTCTGTGCCAAAACAGGGGCAATCCGGGTTCTGTGGATAACCCTCGGCAGGCCTGCACCAGCTGAAATTTGGTCCAGCTGCAGTAATTGCCGCCGCTCCCGCATTTTGCCGCAGGTCTACTGGCGGCAAAATGCGGGAGCGGCGGCAATTGTCGCGGTGACAGGCGGCCGCGGGCACCCCCAGCAGCACCTGGCCCCACGGAACCACGGCCAACACCGTCGTGAAGCGGCCCGGCGCGGACTGCGCACCGAGCGAGCCGCACACCAGTCCCAGGACCGAGCCGATGACGGCGGCGGCCCCGGCGCACAGCGTCGCCAGGACGTGCCCCACGGGCGTCTTCTTGGCGGCGCAGGCGACATCCACGCCAGGTGCCGTTGCCCGTGCCTTGGGTCAGGGGCGGGCGGCGGCCGCCGTGATGCGGTTGGCCATGTCCTTGAAGATGATGCCGTGGAAGGGCAGCACGGCCAGCCAGTACAGGCGCCCGGACAGGCCCCGCGGGAGGAAGATGGCGCGCTGGCGAAAGATGCTGCCGCCTTCTGCGGAGCCGACGTCGGCCGGTGCCACAGGAGAGACTTCAAATTCCAGCCAGGCGCGGCCCGGTACGATCATTTCCGCCCGCAGCCGCAACAGCCGCCCCGGTTCCAGGGTCTCCACCCGCCACCAGTCAACGGCGTCGTTGAGCTGGAGGTGCTGGTTGCTCCGCCGGCCCCGCGAGAGCCCCACCCCGCCGGCGGCCTTGTCCATCCAGCCGCGTATGGCCCAGGCGACGGGCAGTGAGTAGTAGCCGTTCTCGCCGCCGATGCCTTCCACGACGGCCCAAACCCGGCTGGCGGAGGCGTTGGGGGCCTTGCTGCGTTCATCGATGAAGACCGTCAACCCGGCCCACTCCGGATCGCTGGGCAGCGGCTCGGCGGGGGCGCTGAGCGCGTGGGCGGTGGCCCAGGTGGTTTCCACGGTGTCGGCTTCGATCTTGTGCAGTGCAAGTTGCACGGCGCGCCCGTAGGGGGTCGGGCCACCGTCGGGTTCCGGAATGTGGCAGGCAATGTCCTGCTCCTGCGCCACGCAGTCGTGCTGCAGGGATTCCACGAGCGGCACCGCCAGGCTCCGGGGGACCGGCGTCACCAGGTTCACCCACTGCGCGGCCAGCCACGGCGTGAGGACCGGCAGGGGGACGACGAGCGGGCGGCGCAGCCCTGCGGCGTCGGCATAGCGGCGCATCATCTCCGCATAGCTGAGCACCTCCGGGCCCCCAATGTCGAAGGTCCTGTTGGTCTGCGCGGGGAGCCGTGCCGCGCCGAGGAGGTAGTGCAGCGCGTCGCGGATGGCAATTGGCTGGACCTTGTTCAGGACCCACCGCGGCGCCGGCATGACGGGCAGGACGTCGGTGAGGTGCCTGACCATTTCAAAACTGGCGGATCCCGAGCCGATCACCAGCCCCGCCTGCAGCACGGCCGTGGGCGTGCCGGATGCCATCAGGATTTCCCCCACCTCGGTGCGGGAGGCCAGGTGCCGGCTCAGTTCGCCCTGGGGGTGCAGGCCCGAGAGGTAGATGAGGCGCTTGACGCCGGCGTCGCGGGACGCCCGGCCCAGATTCAGCGCGCACCGGCGTTCGACCCTCTCAAAGGCGCCCGCAGCCTGCCGTTTGCCGGACATGGAATGCACCAGGTAGTACACCATGTCGGCGCCCTCACACAGCGCACGGGCTGTGGCGGCATCCTCCATCGACCCCTCGACAATCTCCACCTGGGCCCGCCACGGCACGTCGCGCAGCTTGTCCCGGTGGCGCGTCAGCACGCGCACCTCTGCGCCGGCGTCGAGCAGCAGCGGGACCAGCCGGCCGCCGATGTACCCGGTGGCGCCTGCTACGGCGATGATGGCCACGGCATCCAACTTTCCACTCGACAAACGCACCTTCCTCCATCATTATGTAATTAGATTTTCTTATTATGAAGGAATGAGGGACACGTTATGGACGATGCCAGCAGGTGGCGTCCCCCGGCGCCGATGCACCGGGCCTCCGTGCTCATTCGCGAGATCCTGGTGCTGAACGAGGTCATGGAGTTCATGATGCGGCGCCAGATGGACCTCAACGAGACCGACTTCCAGGCGATGCAGCACCTGCTCAAGCAGCGGAGCATGTCGCCGGGGGAACTGGCCCAGGCGCTGCACCTGACGGCCGCCGCCACGACCACCGTCATCGACCGGCTGGTGGCCAAGGGGCACGCCGAGCGCACGCCGCACCCGACCGACAGGCGCCGCTGGCAGATCAGTCCCAGCGAGGACTCGATCCGCCGGACCATGGAAAAGATCATGCCCATGATCCTGGAGGTCGACTCCAAGGTGC
The DNA here is from genome assembly GCF_013376105.1 of Arthrobacter wenxiniae. Lineage (GTDB taxonomy): Bacteria > Actinomycetota > Actinomycetes > Actinomycetales > Micrococcaceae > Specibacter > Specibacter wenxiniae. The sequence continues at coordinate 54,575 of NZ_JAAMFM010000003.1, read as the reverse complement.
GCAGCTACGACGACGACGGCCAACGGGTCATCGTCGACTTCCTGGACAGCGTGGTCTCCTCCATGAACCACCGGGTTGCCGTGCTGGAACAGCAGACCGGAGAACCGCCAGCCCCACCCAGCGACAACTAAGGGAGCACAGCCATGCCAGTCACTGATCAGAGCCAGACCGCCCGCCGCGGTGCCACGCTGTACGCGCCCAGGGACGGGAGCCCGGATGCCGCGCCCCCCGAGGACACCCGCGCGCCCGTGGCCTGGGACGATTTCCAAGGACAGGTCAAGGCCCTCCTGGCCCAGCATTTTGCCGCGCAGCGCCGCCGGGCCGCCGCGTTTTCCCCCTCCTTCAGCGCCCTCTGGGAACACATGGCCGGCACCGTCACCGGCGGGAAGTTGATGAGGCCGAAGCTGGTCTACGTCAGCTACGAGGCCTTCGGCGGGCGGGACCGGACGGCCTGCGCCGAACTGGCCGCGGCCTTCGAGATGCTGCACGCCGCGCTGCTGGTGCACGACGACGTCATCGACCGTGACTTCGTGCGGCGCGGTTCCGGCAACCTGGGCGCCGTCTACCGCGACGCGGCCCTGGCGCAGGGCCACACCCCCGCCGACGCCGACCATGCCGGCTACTCGGCGGCGATCATCGCCGGGGACCTGCTGCTGACCGGCGCGGTGCGCCTGGCCACGCTGGCCGGCGCGGGCCGGGCCCACGCCGGCGCCATCGTGGCGACCATCCACGAGGCCTTCTTCGCCGCCGCGGCCGGCGAGCTCGACGACCTGCTGTTCTCCCTGCGCAGCGCCCCGCCCGGGCTGCCGCAGGTGCTGAACATGGAACGCCTGAAGACCGCCGTCTACTCCTTTGAAATGCCCCTGCGGGCCGGGGCCCTGCTGGCGGGGGAACCGCCCGGCACGGCAGACGCGCTCGCCGACGTCGGGCGCGACATCGGGGTGGCCTACCAGCTCATCGACGACGTGCTGGGCACCTTTGGCCAGCCGGCCGTGACCGGCAAGTCGGTCGAGTCGGACCTGAGGGAAGGCAAGCGGACCATCCTCACCACGTTCGCGGAGGGCTCGGAAGCCTTTGCGGCGGCGCTGGAGGCCTTCCGCGGCGGCGTCCAGGACGTCGCGGAGGTCCGGGCCGTGCTGCGGGACCTGGGCGCGGAGAGCTACGCCGTGAACCTCGCGGAGACGCTCGTGGCCCAGGCACTGGGGCGGGCCGAGGACCTGCAGCTGCCGGCATCCCTGCGGGTGGAACTGCGGCAGATCTGCGACTACGTCTTGACCAGAAGGAGCTGACCATGGGAACCGACCCCCTCACCCGCTACTCCGAAACCGCCTCGCGCAGCGCCGGGGTGGTGATCGGGAGCTATTCGACGTCGTTCGGGCTGGCGTGCTGGCTGCTGGGCGCCCAGCCGCGCCGGGACATCGAGAACATCTACGCGCTGGTCCGGGTTGCTGACGAACTGGTCGACGGCGCCGCCCGCGCCGCCGGCCTCGACCCGGCCGGCGTCTGTGCGCAGCTTGACCGGCTGGAGCGCGAAACGGAGCAGGCGCTGGCCACCGGCTACAGCACCAACATGGTGGTGCACGCCTTTGCCGCCACGGCCCGGCGAACCGCCATCGACACCTCGCTGACCAGGCCGTTCTTTGCGTCCATGCGCACCGACCTGGACGTGGACTCCCATTCCCCCGACACCCTGGCCGAGTACATCTACGGCTCCGCCGAAGTGGTGGGACTGATGTGCCTGCAGGTCTTCCGGGCCATGGACGGCGCCAGCGCCGGCCACGACGAGGAGCTGGTGCGCTCGGCCCGCAGTTTGGGCGCCGCCTTCCAGAAGGTCAACTTCCTGCGGGACGTCGGGGCGGACAGCGCCGACCTGGGGCGCAGCTATCTTCCCGGCGTGGGGCCGGAGGGACTCACCGAGCGGGACAAGCGGGAGCTTCTGGCGGAGATCCGCCGCGACCTGGCCGTGGCCAAGGCCGGAATGGGCTACCTGGCACCGCCGGCCAGGCGGGCCGTGCGCCTGGCCCACGACCTCTTCCTGGCCCTCGCGGCGAAGCTGGAGCACGTTCCGGCCGCGGAACTGCCCCGGCGGCGCGTCAGGGTCCCCGCCGTCCAGAAGGCCTGCATCGCGCTGGCCGTGTGCGCTGGCAACCGCCGCACCCTCGTGCAGGGCGGCTTCCGGGCCGGCGCGGCGGTGTCCCGATGAACCGGCGCCTGCAACTGCTCCGGCGGGCGCTGCCCTACGCCGGCTTGACCTCCCGCAGGGCGGCAAGGGGCATGCCGTGGCAGCAGCCCGATTCCACGGAGTGCGTCGTCATCGGAGGGGGCATCTCCGGGCTGGCCGCCGCCGGCCTGCTGGCCCGGGACGGCCACGCCGTGACGGTGCTGGAAAAGCAGGCCGTCCTGGGCGGGAGGGCCGGCCGCTGGGAACAGGGCGGCTTCACCTTTGACACCGGCCCGTCCTGGTACCTGATGCCGGAGGTGATCGACCACTGGTTCGCGATGATGGGCACCAGCGCCGCCGCCGAGCTCGAGCTGACCCGCCTGGACCCCGCCTACCGGCTCTGGGACGCGGGGACGGAGGCCCCCGTCGACGTCCACACCGGACGCGCGGCGGCCCGGGACCTGTTCGACTCCCTCGAGCGGGGGTCGGGGGAGCGGCTGGACGGCTACCTCGACTCCGCCAAACTGGCCTACACGCTGGCCAAAAGGCACTTCCTGTACGACCCGTTCGGCACGCTGCGCGGCCTGGCCGCGCCGGCCGTCCTGCGCCAGGCGCCGCGGCTGGCGCAACTGCTGACCCGGTCCCTGCACTCCTTCGTGGCCTCCCGGTTCCCGAACCCGCTGCAGCAAAAGATCCTGGGCTACCCGGCCGTGTTCCTGGGGACCAGCCCCTACAAGGCGCCGGCGCTCTACCACCTGATGAGCCATCTGGACCTCCAGGACGGCGTGCTGTACCCGCAGGGCGGTTTTGCCGCCGTCGTCGACGCCTTGGAGCGGGTGGTCCGCCGGGCGGGGGTCACCATCGTCACGGGGGCCACCGCCACGCGCATCGTGACCGGCCCGGCCGGCAAGCGCGCCCGGTGCGAGGCCGTCGCCTGGGTGGACGCGGCCGGGGTCGAACAGCGCACGCCGGCACGCATCGTGGTGGGGGCGGCGGACCTGCACCACGTGGAGACGGCCCTGCTGCCGGAGGCGCTCCGCACGCAGCCGGCGAGGAAGTGGCGGCGGGCGGACCCCGGCATCAGCGCGGTCCTGCTCTGCCTGGGCGTCCGGGGCGGACTGCCGCGGCTGGCCCACCACAACCTGCTGTTCACCGACGACTGGCAGGACAATTTTGCCCGCATCGCGGACGGCCGGGACCTGGCGGACACCACCTCCATCTACGTCTGCCGCCCCAGTGCCACGGACGCCACGGTGGCCCCGGCCGGCGGCGAGAACCTGTTCCTGCTGATCCCCGCCCCGGCCCTCCCGTCATGGGGCAAGGGCGGGCCCGACGGCGGCGGCTCGCCGGTGGTGGAGAGGGTCGCCGACGCCGCCATCGCCCAGCTCGCCGCCTGGACGGGGACGCCGGACCTCGCCGAGCGCATCACGGTGCGGCGCAGCTACGGCCCGGCGGATTTTCAGGACGACGTCAACGCGTGGCGCGGCAGCGCGCTGGGCCTGGCGCACACGTTGCGGCAGAGCGCCTTCCTGCGCCCGGGCAACGGCAATGCCAAGGTGGAGGGGCTGTTTTATGCCGGCAGTTCCGTGCGTCCGGGCATCGGCGTGCCGCTGTGCATGATCAGCGCCGAGATCGTCCTCAAGGCCGTCAGGGGCGACCGCTCGGCGGGGCCGCTGCCGGAGCCCGGTGTGGCCGCGTCCGCGGGCGCCGTGGCGGCGGGCGCCGCATGAGCTATCTGCTGATCCTGCTGCTCCTGCTCGTGTGCATGGCCCTGCTTGATGCCCGCTGGAAACTGTTCCTCTTTGCCCGGCCCGGGCCGGCGGCGGCCGTGCTGCTCCTTGGCACGGTGTTCTTCCTGGCCTGGGACATCTCCGCCCTGGCGGCCGGCATCTTCCTGCACCGGCAGTCCCCGCTCATGACAGGCGTCATGCTGGGTCCTGGGCTGCCCCTGGAGGAGGCCTTCTTCCTGCTGTTCCTGTGCTACCAGACCATGATCCTGTTTACCGGCGCGGTGCGCCTGCTGCGGCTCCGGGAACGGCTGGCCGGCGGGCGGGGACCCCAGTGAACTACGCCCAGCTCAACGCACTGTTCCTGGTCCCGGCGCTCGCCGTGCTGCTCGCGGCCCTGGCCCGACGGCGCGGCAAGCCCAGGCTCGGCCTCCCGGCGCGCGGCACGCCCGGGCGCGGCACCTCGCGGCCGGTGGCCGGCGTCGCCGCCACCCTGGTGGTGCTGGTGGTCCTGACGGGCGTTTTCGACAACCTCATGATCGGCTCGGGGCTGTTCGGCTACGCCGGGCACGCGCTCGCCGGCGCCCGTGTGGGTCTGGCGCCCGTCGAGGATTTCGCGTACCCGGCCGCGGCGGCCCTGCTCCTGCCCGGCCTCTGGCTGCTGTTCACCCGGGAAAGGCCCAAATGAAGAACCTGCTGGTGACCTCCCGGCCTGTGTCCTGGGTCAACACGGCCTACCCGTTCGCGGCGGCCTACTTTCTGGCGACGGGTCGGATCGACTGGCTCTGGGCCGTGGGAACCTTTTTCTTCCTGGGGCCTTACAACCTGGCCATGTACGGCATCAACGATGTCTTTGACTACGAGTCCGACCTGCTCAATGCGCGCAAGGGCGGGGTGGAGGGCGCGGTGCTGGACCGCCGGCACCACCGCACCATCCTGTGGGCCGCCGCCGTCTCCACCGTCCCCTTCGTCGTGGTGCTCGCCACGCAGGGCGGGGCCGTGGCGAACCTTGTCCTGGCGGTCTCGCTCCTGGCCGTGGTTGCCTACAGCGCGCCGGGTCCGCGGTTCAAGGAGCGCCCGTTCCTGGACTCGCTGACCTCCAGCACGCACTTTGTCTCACCCGCCGTCTACGGCCTGGCGCTCGCCCAGGCCCCGTTCACGGCCGGCATCTGGGCGTTCCTGGGGGCGTTCTTCCTCTGGGGGATGGCCAGCCACGCTTTTGGCGCGGTGCAGGACATCGTGCCGGACCGCGACGGCGGGCTGGCCTCCATCGGCACGGTGCTGGGGGCCCGGTTCACGGCCTGGTTTGCGTTCACCGCCTACGCCGGCGCCGGGGTGCTGATGCTCGGGACGGCGGCGCCGTTTGCGGCCGTGCTGGCCGGGCCCTACCTGCTCAACATCGCCCCCTGCCTTGGGGTCACCGACGCGACGTCGGCCGGGACCAACGCCGCCTGGAAACGCTTCCTGTGGCTGAACTACCTGACCGGCTTCCTCGTCACCCTGACACTGATCTGGCTCGCCACCCGCCCCTGACGCCACCCGCCCCTGACGCCACCCGCCCCTGACGCCACCCGCCCCTGACGCCACCCGCCCGTGCCGTCCGCCGTCCCTGACGCCACCCGTCCCCACCGAAAGGCCCACCCATGAAAGCTTCCCTCGTCTGGTTTCGGGACGACCTGCGCGTGGCGGACAACCCCGCGCTGCTGGCCGCCGTCGGCGATGGCGCCGCGGCGGCCCTGTATGTGCTGGATGAGGAATCCGACGGCATCCGGCCCCTGGGCGGGGCGGCCAAATGGTGGCTGCACTTCGCGCTGGAGGACCTGCGGGCCGAACTGGCAGCCTTGGGCATTCCGCTGATACTGCGCCGCGGCGCCGGCGCCGACGTGGTCACCGCGGTGGCCGGGGAATTGGGCGCGGGCGCGGTGTATTGGAACCGGCGCTACGGCGGCCCGGAACGCGCCGTGGACGCGGCGGTCAAGCAGGGGGCCGCCGGTGCCGGACTCCACGCCGAAAGTTTCCAGGCCTCGCTCCTGCACGAACCGTGGACGGTCCGCACCGGTGCCGGAAAGCCATACCAGGTGTTCACGCCGTTTTGGCGTGCCCTGGCGGACCGGAACTTTCGGGCGCCGCTTGGCGTGCCCGACGCCGGACACGGCTTCGGCGGACCCTTGGCGGGCAGCGACGGGCTGGGGGACTGGTCGCTGCTGCCCACCGCCCCGGACTGGGCAGCCGGCCTGCGGCAGGCGTGGATCCCCACGGCGGCCGCCGGCCACGGGGTCCTGGCGGGATTCCTTGACGGCCCGGTCGCCGACTACTCCGAGGCGCGCGACCGGCCGGACAGGCCAGGCACCAGCCGCCTGTCCCCCTACCTGCGGTGGGGCCAGCTCAGCCCGTTCCAGGTCTGGGCCGCGCTCGCGGCACGGCGCGGCCAGCTGCCGGGATCCCCGGGGCCGGCAGTGTTCGGCACGGAGCTGGGATGGCGCGAGTTTTGTTGGCACCAGCTCTTCCACCACCCGGACCTGGCCACCGCCAACCTGCGCCCGCAGTTCGACCGCTTCCCGTGGCGCCAGCCCGGCGCCGCGGATGGGGCGGATCCGGCCGGGGCCGGGGCGGGTGCGGCCGGCGCGGAGCCCGGCTCCGCCGCAGGGCACCTGGCTGCGTGGCGGCACGGGCGCACCGGGATCCCGCTGGTGGATGCGGGCCAGCGCGAATTGTGGCACACCGGATTCATGCACAACCGGATCCGCATGGTGGCGGCCAGCTTCCTGGTGAAGAACCTGGGGATCCACTGGCGGGTGGGGGAGCAGTGGTTCTGGGACACCCTGGTGGACGCCGACGCCGCATCCAATCCTGCCAATTGGCAGTGGGTGGCGGGTTCGGGCGCGGATGCATCGCCGTTCTTCCGAATCTTCAATCCCCAGACCCAGGCAAAAAAATTTGACCCGGACGGTAGATACGTCCGCCGTTGGGTTGCGGAGCTGCTGACGCCGGACTACCCCGACCCGCTGGTGGACCTGCAGGAGTCCCGCCGGGCCGCCCTGGACGCATATGCCTCCATCAAATAATGTCTCGAAATGTGGGACCCTTTGCCCATCATGTGGATGGTTTCGCTAGGGTGGACGCATGAGCGCATCGATTGACATTGCAGTTATCGCCGGCGACGGCATCGGCCCCGAGGTCACGGCGGAGGCCGTGAAGGTCCTGAAGAAGGTCACCGCCACCGAAGGCGTTGGCCTGAAAATCACGGACTACAAGCTCGGCGCCGAGCACTGGCTGGCCACGGGCGAGACCCTCACGGACGCCACCATCGACGCACTGCGCGGCCACGACGCGATCCTCTTCGGCGCGGTCGGCGCGGCCCCCGGCGACACCGCCATCCCCTCCGGGCTGATCGAGCGCGAGCTGCTGCTCAAGCTGCGCTTTTCCCTGGACCACTACGTCAACCTGCGCCCGTCCCGCCTGTACGACGGCGTTGACTCGCCGTTGGCTGAGCCCGGCGCCATCGACTTCGTCGTGGTCCGCGAAGGGACCGAGGGGCCGTACGTCGGCAACGGCGGGGTGCTGCGCAAGGGCACGCCGCACGAGGTTGCCACGGAGGTTTCCGTCAACACCGCCTACGGCGTGGAGCGGGTGGTCCGCGACGGCTTCCGCCGCGCCAGCGAACGCCCCCGCAAGAAACTGACCTATGTGCACAAGCACAACGTGCTGGTCCACGCCGGGCACCTGTGGAAGCGGACCGTGGAGGCCGTCGCCGCCGAATTCCCGGACGTCAGCGTGGACTACCTGCACGTGGACGCTGCCACGATCTTCCTGGTCACCGACCCGGGGCGCTTTGACGTGATCGTCACCGACAACCTCTTCGGCGACATCATCACAGACCTGGCCGCGGCCGTCACCGGCGGCATTGGCCTGGCCGCCTCCGGGAACATCAACATGGACCGGACCGCGCCGTCCATGTTTGAGCCCGTCCACGGCTCCGCCCCGGACATTGCCGGGCAGCAAAAGGCGGACCCGACGGCGGCCATCCTCTCCGCGGCGCTGCTGCTGCACCATCTGGGCCACCCGGGGGCCGCGGCCCGCATCGAGGCGGCCGTCGCGGCGGACATTGCCACCCGCAGCCCGTCGTCCCCCCGCCCCACCGGCGCCATCGGCGACGCCATCGCCTTGGCCGTGTAACGGCGTCGTACCGGCGCGCTTTCCGCGGGGTGGGCAGGAGTACGCTTAACCAATAGAGTGAATGCACCGTAACTGAAACATTCGGCGCAGGAACACGATTCAACGTTCGGATTTTTCGGCAAAGACTCCGCCCAGGCTGGCACCACCCACGACGGGCACAACCATGTGGAGGAAGCATGACCCAGACAGCGCAGCTGGCATTCACCCAGCACCGCAGCGCCAACCCGAAGAGTGCCGCCGAGCGCAGCGCCATTCTGGCGAACCCCGGCTTTGGCGACTACTTCACCGACCACACCGCCGTGGTGGACTACAAGGTGGGCGCCGACGGCCAGGGCGGCTGGAGCAACGCACGCATTGAGCCGTACGGGCCCATCGCCATGGACCCCGCGGCCGCCGTGCTGCACTACGGCCAGGAGATTTTCGAGGGCCTGAAGGCATACCGGCACGCCGACGGCTCGGTGTGGACGTTCCGCCCCGAGGCCAACGCGGCCCGCTTCAACACCTCCGCACGCCGCCTGGCCCTGCCCGAGCTGCCCGAGGAAACGTTCATCGAATCCCTGCGCCAGCTGGTCTCCACGGACGTGGACTGGGTTCCTTCCGGCGACGGGGAGGCCCTGTACCTGCGTCCGTTCATGATCGCCACGGAGGCCTTCCTGGGTGTCCGCCCGGCCCGCGAAGTTTCCTACCGGGTCATCGCCTCCCCGGCCGGGAACTACTTCGGCGGCGAGCTCAAGCCCGTCTCGATCTGGCTGTCCACCTCGTATGCCCGGGCCGGCGAGGGCGGCACCGGCGAGGCCAAGTGCGGCGGCAACTACGCCGCGTCCCTGGCCGCGCAGATGGAGGCCGAGGCCCAGGGCTGCAAGCAGGTGCTGTTCCTGGACCCGTTCAACGACAACGCCATCGAGGAACTCGGCGGCATGAACATCTTCTTCGTGTTCAAGGATGGCCGCCTGGTCACCCCCGCGCTCAACGGCCACATCCTGCACGGCGTCACCCGCTCCTCGGTCATGCAGCTGGCGGCGGACCGCGGCATGAAGGTCGAGGAACGCAAGATCACCATCGACGAGTGGCGCTCAGGCGTGGCGTCCGGCGAAATCACCGAGGCCTTCGCGTGCGGCACGGCGGCCGTGATCACCCCCATCGGCGAGCTGAAGACGGCCGACGGCACCATCGCGTCGCCCGGGTCCGGCACCGGCGAGGTCACCATGGCCATCCGCGAGCAGCTCCTGGGCATCCAGACCGGCGGGCTCGAGGACCTGCACGGCTGGCTGACCCGCCTGGCGTAGTCCGCGTCCTCGTTACCTGGTTCCCGATTCCTGGCTCCTGATTCCTGGAGGCACAACGCCGGGACGTCGCCCTGCGCCGTCGGGGCGCCCGGCCGCCGGCGGCTAAGTTGAGGCGCTGATCATTTCCCAACGCTGCCGCGGGAGCGAGGACTGGTGCCTTTGCTGCACATGCGCCATCATCGACTCCCGCACCAGGCAGCGCAGGTCCCAGAGGGCACCGCTGTCGGCGGCGCTGACCACAATCCGGACACGGACCAGGCCGTCCACGGCGTCGGTCACCTCCAGCTTCCCGGTGCGCCCGTCCCAGAGCGCGGTGGCGGCCAGGACGTCGTCGAGGTGGGCGCGAAGCTCTGCCACGGGAGCGTGCCAGTCCAGGTCCAGTTCGACGGCGCCCATGATCTTGGGGCTGTTCCGTGTCCAGTTCTCAAAGGGCGTGGTGGTGAAGTAGGTCGAGGGAAGAATCAACATCCGCTCGTCCCACACGCGGACCACCACGTAGGTCATGGTGATTTCCTCGATCCTTCCCCAGAGGCCCTCGACCACCACGACGTCGTCAATCCTGATCGCGTCGGTGAAGGCCAGCTGCACCCCGGCGAAGACGTTGGAGAGGGAACTTTGGATGGCCAGGCCGGCCACGATCGAGATGAGCCCGGCAGAGGCGAGCAGGCCGGTGCCCAGCGCCCGCACTTCCGGGATGGTCAGCAGCAGCCCGGCAACGGCCAGGGTGATCAGCAGGGCCGCCAGGAAGCGCCGCCCCAGCGTGACCTGGGTGGTGAGCCGGCGGAGCCGGCGGTTGTCGCCGACGCGGGCGGAGAAGCGACGCAGCACCAGCCGCTCGGTGATGGACAGCGCGGCCAGTGCCAGCCAGCACAGGGCCGCGATGAGTCCGGCGACGAGCACAAAATCGACAGCTTGGAACCACGGCTGGCCGGAAACCGTGGCGGAAATTGCAATGCGAACGCCCAGAAAGGACAACACCCCGAACACCGGAAGCTTGGCCTGCGCGGACCGCCGCCGAAAGTCCGGAACGTTCCGAAAGACGCGGTTGGCGCCGTGGCGCAGCACCGTGGTGAGCAGCAGCGCGGCCGCGATGGCGGCAAGAACGGCAAGAATGGGTGGAATCATTACGTTAAGGTCTGCCATCATTCGATCGTGTCAGAGGACCCGGGGGGTTTGTCCAACTGGGACCGGCCGGGCGAATGACGCACAGAAACACATCGATCGAAGTGTCGGCGCGCTCCAGGGCGGCGGACCCTGTTGGCGAGGAGGAGCCATGGACGACGAGGAACGCAGGCGCGAGCTTGGCAACAATGACGCCCCGGTGGAGGAGGAGCTGGAAACCACCTTTGACCGCATCGTGGAGGAAGGCGCCCAGCGGCTGCACAGGACGTGGGCCTCGGTCCTGGTGACGGGACTGTTTGGCGGCATTGAGGTTGGGCTGGGTGTCATGGCCTACCTGGCCGTCGAACATGAGACCGGCAGCCGGCTCCTGGCCGGGCTTGCCTTCAGCATCGGGTTCATCGCGCTGCTGCTGGCCAAGAGCGAGCTGTTCACGGAGGGGTTCCTGGTCCCCGTCGCCGCCGTCGCCGCCAAGGAGGCGCGCCCGGGCCAGCTGTTCAAGCTGTGGGGCGGCACCTTGGCGGCGAACCTCGTGGGAGGCTGGATCTTCATGTGGCTGGTCATGCAGGCCTTCCCCGAATGGCGGGACACAGTCATTGACGCCGCGGCGCACTATGCCATGGCGCCCTTGTCGGTGCAGACCGCGGCGCTGGCCATTTTGGGCGGAAGCACCATAACCCTCATGACCCGCATGCAGCACGGAACGGATTCCGTGCCGGCGAAGATCGCGGCTGCCGTCGGAGGGGGTTTCCTGCTCGCGGGCCTGCCGCTCTTTCACTCCGTGCTGGATTCGCTGTTGATTTTCGGGGCCATCCACGCCGGCGCCCCCTTTGGCTACCTGCAGTGGCTCGGCTGGTTCTGGTACACGGTGCTGCTCAACGTGGCCGGCGGGCTGGGGCTCGTGACGGTGCTGCGCCTGGTGCGCACCAAGGAGCTCATCAAGGAACGGCGCTCGGACGCGGAGGGCGGCGCCCGGGAGCGATAGGGCGGGCCCTTTCGCCACATGCCGGAAAGGACTTGCCCTGGAGCCGGCGCCGTGGTGGACTCGGACGGAGCAATGGGCTCATCACTTTAGAGGGGGAAAAATTGAAGGCACTCTTTGACCTGTCATTTACCAAATTCATCTCACCCAGCATTGCCAAGATCGTTTACGTCCTGATCATGGTGGTCATTGGCTTGACCTACCTGATTGCAGTCATCGCATCCTTCAGGGTCAATGCCGTCATCGGGCTGCTGGTCTTGATCATCGTCGGCCCGATCGTGGCACTGCTGTACCTGGTGCTGGCGAGGGTCGGGCTGGAATCGCTGATCGCGGCCATCCGCACCGCGGAGAACACGGCGGAGCTTGTGCGCCTCAGCGGTGGCGGCCGGCCGAATGCCGGTCCCGGGGCGCCGGCCAACTATCCGTACGCCCCGCAGTACCCGCCGGCGTCCCCGACTCCGCCCCCGGCCGCGCCCGGGTTCTAGGAACCGTTCGCCGACGGGCGGGGCCAGCCCCGGGGCCTGCCCCGCACCGGCCCCGCCCGCACTGGCCCGGCCCCGTGGCGCCCCTAACGATCGCCGATCGCCGTCGGGCCCCCTCACTGCCGTTGCCGGCAAACCAATCCTGGAAGCTAGACTCAACTCCATGAGAATCGCCCGTTTTGTAGTAGACAATGACCCGATGTACGGCGTGGTGGAGGGGGAGCCCGGCAGTGAAGTCGTCACTGTCATCAAGGGCGATCCGTTCTTCAACGGCGTGGAGCGGACCACCATCAAGTACCCGCTGGAGGACGTGCGCCTGGTGGCCCCGATCATCCCGCGCAGCAAGGTGGTGGGCGTTGGCCGCAACTTTGCCGAGCACGCACGCGAACTGGGCAACGAGGTCCCCGTCCACCCGCTGCTGTTCCTCAAGCCGAACACGTCCGTCGTCGGCCCCAACGAACCCGTTGTCATGCCGGAATTCTCGGAAGAAATCTCCTACGAGGCCGAGCTGTGCATCGTGATCGGGCGCATCTGCAAGGACGTGCCGGAGGAGCGCGCGGACGAGGTCATTTTCGGCTATACCTGCGGCAACGACCTCACCGCCCGCGACGTCCAGCAGACCGACGGCCAGTGGGCCCGCGCCAAGGGCTTCGACACGTCCGCCCCGCTGGGCCCGTGGATTGAAACCGAGCTGGACCCCGAGGACCTCCGCATCCAGGGCTGGCTGAACGGCGAGCTCCGCCAGGACGGCAACACCAACCAGATGGTCCGCGGCGTCCGCGAACTGGTCTCCATCGTCTCCCGCGCATTCACCCTCCTGCCCGGCGACGTCATCATGACCGGCACCCCCGCCGGCGTCGGCCTGGTCAAGGACGGCGACCGCTATGAGGTCGAGATCGAGGGGATCGGCCGCCTCTCCAACCCGGTGGTGCGCCGCTAAGGGGCTGCCCCACGCGGGCGGCTGTGCTCCACGCCACGGAAGCGGGTCCGGCGTCGTAGTAGTATTGACACGTCTTCTGCGCCCCCACCCGCCGCCAGTGCGTGATTTGGGGGCCTTTTGCAGGGCACAAGCCGATCTTAAGGACTTTCGCGTGTCACAAAACGCCACCGGCACAGCCACCGCTGCGCCCATTCCCGGATCCATTACCGGCGAGGGCTACCAGCGCACGCTGTCCCGGCGCCACGTGACCATGATCGCCATGGGCGGGGCCATCGGCGTCGGCCTGTTCATGGGTGCCGGAGGCCGGCTAGCGTCGACCGGCCCGGCGCTGATCTTCTCCTATGCAATCGCCGGCGCCATTGCCTACCTGCTCATGCGGGCCCTCGGGGAACTGGTCATGTACCGGCAGACTTCCGGCTCCTTTGTCTCCTACGCGGGGGAGCTGTTTGGCAGGAAGGGCGCGTACCTGTCCGGGTGGATGTATTTCATCAACTGGGCCATGACGGGCGTGGCCGAGCTGATCGCCATAGGCCTGTACTTCCAATATTTCTTCCCCGGCGTCCCGGTGGAGGCCAGCGCCCTGTGCGCCCTGGTGCTGCTGGTGGCGGTGAACCTGCTCAGCGTGAAGGCCTTTGGCGAGTTTGAGTTTTGGGCGTCCTGCCTGAAGGTCGCGGCCATTGTGATGTTCCTGGTGGTGGGCACGGTCATGGTGATCATGAACGCCCAAGTGGGGGGCCAGCATGCCACCGTTGGCAACCTTTTCCACGCCGACGGCGGCATGTTCCCCAAGGGCGGGCTCGTCATGATCCTGGTGCTGAACGCCGTCATCTTTGCCTACAACGCCATTGAACTCGTGGGCATCACGGCCGGCGAAATGGAGAACCCGGAGCGCGAGGTGCCCCGCGCCATCCGCGCCGTGGTGGTCCGCATCGTTGTCTTCTACGTCGGCTCGGTGACGCTGCTGGCGATGATCATGCCGTCCGGGAACTACAAGAACGGCGAGAGCCCGTTCGTCACGGTGTTCGCCTCGATGGGGCTGGACTGGGTGGGTTCGGTGATGAACTTTGTGGTCATCACTGCCGCGCTGTCCTCCTGCAATTCCGGCCTGTATTCGATTGGCAGGATCTTCCGCACCATGGCCAACAACGGCCATGCGCCGCAGTGGCTGACCAGGATGTCCTCCCGCCACGTGCCCTACGCCGCGATCCTGGCCATCGCCGCGGTCTACGTCGTGGGCGTGGGCGCCAACGTCCTGCTGGGCGGCTCGCACGCCTTCGACCTGGCGCTGAACACCGCCTCCATTGGCGTCATTTTCACGTGGGGCACCATTTTCGCCAGCCAGATCATGCTGCGGCGCAAAAAGGGCAAGGTGTCCTCGCTGCCCATGCCCGGCTCGCCGTGGACCAGCTGGGTGGGCCTGGCCGCGCTGCTGGCCATCACCGGGCTGATCGGCTTCGACACCATGACCGGGCCCGACGGGACGGTCTTCCACCTGGGCCTGTGGACACTCTGCGCCATCCCGGTCTTCGCCCTGCTGCTCTGGATCGGCTGGCAGTTCGTGAAGGACAACGAGCCCGCGAACGAGCTGTTCAGCTGAGCCCCTCGACTGCGCCGCACCTGCAGGAAGGGCCGTGAAAAGCTACAAAAGCGCGTTCTCGAGCCGCCGGGCCCGGGCCGAAAATACGGCCGCCCTCGGATCGCCGGCGCCGACCAGCCGCTCCAACGCCTCCACGGCAGCAGCGTCGCCGGCGCCCATGTCCGTTGCCAGCCAGCGGGTGAGCGCTGGCACGGAGGCGTCCGCGTGCAGGGCAGTCCGCACGGCGGCGTCGAGCTCCTCCCGCAACAGTTCCACGGCCACCGCCGACGACCGGCTCACCAGCGGCGCGCCGTACAGCGCCATCGCCGCCCGCACGTCCCCGCCGCGCAGCGCCGCCAGCACGCGGCCGGCGTCGACCACTTCGCGCACGTTCCCTGCCAGCCGGTACGGATTCGAAGCAATCACCGGCCCCAGCACACTCCGGAGCCGGTGCACCTCAATCCGCACGCTTGCCGCCGTCCCCGCTTCCCCGTAGAGCTCATACGCGAGTTCGTCGGCGCTCCACCCCTGATGCCGCGAGCACAGCAGGGCCAGGATTTCCGCCCGCCGCAGCGTCAGGGCAACCCGGCGGCCATCGGCCCACACCACCGACGGCTGTTCGCCCAAAAGCTCAATTGCCGCGATGCCGCCACCGGCCTCGGGAGGAACGACGCCGGAACCCGCGCCTTGCGCTGCCCGCGCATCGTGCGCCCCCAACGCGCCGCGCATCGCCGCCGCATCGGAACAGACCGGGCCTGCAGCGCCGGACCGTGCCCCGGCTCCGCTGGCGCGGCCCAGAATTTCCTCGGCCACGCGGACGGCGCACCGGACCATCCGCAGGGAATCCGGCGTCAGCGTGGTGAGCGGCCCCGAGACGTCCAGCACGCCCAGCAGTTCGCCGGTCAGCGGGTTGCGAATGGGGGCGGCGGTGCAGGCCCACTCGTGATGGGTGCGCACCAGGTGTTCAGCGGAAAACAACTGGCCCGGGGAACCGGTGCGCAACACCTCGCTGATCGCGTTGGTGCCGATGCCGGATTCGGACCAGTCCGCGCCCTCCACGAATTCCAACCTCTCGGCCAGCGTCAGCGCGTCCCGGCTGCCGATCCGCCACAGCACCTCGCCCAGCGCGTCGGTGACAATCACCAGCCGCCGGCCGTCCGGGGAATCGTCACCCAGCAGCTCCGCCAGGGCCGGGACGGCGTCAGCCAGGGGATGCTCCGCGCGCACCCCAACGACGTCGGCGGACTCGCGCACGTGCCGCGGGCTGTGTTGGTCCGGGCTGATCCCCAGGGCCAGGGACCGGTGCCAGGATTCCTGGATCCCCTCCGCGATTTCGGAACGGTGGCCGCCGGAAATGACATCCTCGTGCGCGTTGCGCAACAACCGGGAATAGTTCACGGGATCGGAAAAGCGCAACGACGAAGCCGCCGTCGTGCTTGGGGTGGACAACTGCTGGGACATGCATTCTTCCTGTGCCGGACAACGGAACGCCGGGACGGGGAGCGCGTGTAACGCCCGTGCAACCCCCGCGGGGCTTTACTTGTGAGATCAATCACGTTTCCACCAGCCTACGCCCCCCCCTGCAGCGGGGCGCGGGGAAGCACACAAGGGAGTGAACATGTCACGCACGCCGAACAACATCGTCTCGGATTGGCTGGCCAGCCTCAATGCGGCACTCGTTGCCAGGGACATTGGCGTGGCCACGGAGCTATTTGCGCCGGACAGCTACTGGCGGGACTTCGTCGCCTTCACCTGGAACCTGAAAACCCTCGAAGGCCGGGAGCAGATCGGCCAGATGCTCGCGGACCGGCTGGACCATGTGGCCCCCAGCGGCTGGGAACTGGCCGAGGACGCCACGGGCGACACGGACAGCGCCGAGGCCTGGATCCGCTTCGAGACCGGCGCCGCCACGGGCTACGGCCACCTCCGGCTGAAGAACGGGAAATGCTGGACGCTGCTGACCACCATGCAGGAGCTCAAGGGCTTCGAAGAGCGGAAGGGTCCCAGGCGCGAGAAGGGCGTGGCGCACCAGATCACCCAGGGCCGCAGGTCGTGGCTGGAGCGCAAGGAGGACAACGAGGCCCGGCTCGGATATGACGAACAGCCGTACTGCCTGATCATCGGCGGCGGGCAGGGCGGCATCGGCCTGGCCGCCCGCCTGCGCCGCCAAGGCGTGCCCACCATCGTGGTGGAGAAGAACGCCCGGGCCGGGGACTCCTGGCGCAACCGCTACAAGTCCCTCCACCTCCACGACCCGGTCTGGTATGACCACCTGCCGTACCTGGACTTTCCCGACGACTGGCCGGTCTTTGCCGCCAAGGACAAGATTGGCGACTGGCTGGAGCACTACACGGCCATCATGGAGCTGAACTACTGGTCCGGCACGGAGGCGGTGAAGGCGGCCTTCGACGAGGCCGCCGGCGAGTGGGTGGTGGAGGTCAGGCGCGACGGCGTTCCCGTCACCTTGCGCCCCAAGCAGCTCGTGTTCGCGCTGGGTGTCTCCGGCTACCCGAACGTTCCGCACTTCGACGGGGCCGACGCGTTCCTGGGCGAGCAGTACCACTCCTCCCGGCACCCGGGCGGCGGCGACTGGACCGGCAGGAAGGCCGTGGTCATCGGTTCCAACAACTCGGCCCATGACATCTGCGCCGACCTCTGGGAGCATGGGGCCGACGTCACCATGGTCCAGCGCTCCTCCACGCACATCTCCCGCAGCGAGTCGCTCATGGACCTGGGGCTGGGGGACCTGTACTCGGAAAAGGCGCTCGCCAACGGGGTCACCACGGAGAAGGCGGACCTGCTCTTTGCCTCCCTGCCCTACCGGATCCTGCCCGACGCCCAGAAGCCCGTCTACGCGGAAATGGCCACGCGGGACGCGGCGTTCTACAGCGACCTTGAGGCGGCCGGCTTCGACCTGGACTTCGGCGAGGACGGCTCCGGCCTGTTCGTGAAGTACCTGCGGCGCGGCTCCGGCTACTACATCGACGTGGGCGCTTCCCAGCTGATCATCGACGGCCGTGTCCGCCTGGCCGCCGGCCAGGTGGCCAAGATCACCGGCAACGCCGTGGTCATGGCGGACGGGACGGAACTGGAGGCGGACCTGATCGTGTACGCCACCGGCTACGGCTCGATGAACGGCTGGCTGTCCGACCTGGTCTCCCCCGAGGTGGCCGATGCCGTGGGCAAGTGCTGGGGCTACGGTTCGGACACCACGCGGGACCCGGGCCCGTGGGAGGGGGAGCTGCGCAACATGTGGAAGCCCACCAACGTGGCGAACCTCTGGATCCACGGCGGCAACCTGCACCAGAGCCGCCACTATTCCAAGTACCTGGCCCTGCAGCTGAAGGCCCGCATGGAAGGGCTGGACACCCCCGTCTACCAGCTCCAGGAGTCCCACCACCCGCGGTGACTCCCGGTCGCGGAGCCCCGGCGGTGAAAAATGCCGCCGCTCCCGCATTCTGCCGCAGGTATGGCGGCGGCATTTTGCGGGAGCGGCGGCATTGTTGGTTCAGGCGGCCGGCTGGCCGGCCAGGATCGCGTCGATCTGTCCCATGGCCTGGCCCATTCCCTCTTCCATGCCCATGTCCAGCATCTTCTGCATTTGTTCCTCGCTTTCGAAGGTGGACGCGATGGTCATCCGGGTGCGACCGCCCAAGTCCTCCAGCGTGGCGGCCATGCGGGCGGTGCCCATGTCCTCGACGGGGTTGCCGAAGTCGTCGGCGAATCCGTCGTCGAGCTCCAGGCGGCCCGGGGCGCCGATGGCGGTGAAGCGCCACCAGCCGCGGGCCCTGCTGCCGTCGGGCCCGGTCATGTAATACGTGGACTTGCCGCCGGGGCGGAAGTCGAATTCCTCAAAGGTGGCCGGCCAGGTGGGCGGCCCCCACCAGCGTTCCAGCTGGCGTGGATCCTCCCAGATCTGCCACACGCGCTCGACGCCGGCGTCGAACTCCGCGACGATGGTGAGGCTGAGCGCCTCGGGGTTTTTGGTGGAACTGATGACTGTCATGGTGCTTCCCTTCCCTGCGCCGTTCCTTCGGCCAGGATGTCCGCAATCCGCCCGGCCCGCTGCCGCCAGATCGCCTCATACTCCTCAAGCAGCCGCCGGGCCCTTTCCAGGCCGTCGCGGTTTGCGCGCACCAGCTGCTCCCTTCCGCGCCGTTCCTTGGTGACAAGGCAGGCACGTTCCAGCACGGCCACATGTTTCTGGACGGCCGCGAAACTCATGGCGTAGTGCCGCGCCAGGCCGGAGACGTTCAATCCGTCGCCGGTGACCCTCCGGACGATGTCCCGGCGGGTGGAATCGGCGAACGCGCGGAACACGCGGTCCAGCTCGGCCTCACGAAGCTCATCTACAACCATTTGGTTGTACGTTACGCAGGGGCCGGCGGCCTGTCAACCGTTCGGCCGGGGCCCATCCAGGCACCGGCCAGGACGGCCCCCCGGTGCGTCTAAACTTGAACCATCATGACTACTGCAGCCCAGATCCCCCCTGTCACCGCCGAAACCCCTGTCCGGGTGCGGTTTTGTCCCTCGCCCACCGGAACGCCGCACGTCGGGCTGATCCGCACCGCGCTGTTCAACTGGGCGTACGCGCGCCACACCGGCGGCAGGCTCATTTTCCGCATCGAGGACACCGACGCGAAGCGGGACAGCGAGGAGAGCTACCTGCAGCTGCTGGACGGGCTGAAGTGGCTGGGGATCGACTGGGACGAGGGAGTGGAAACGGGCGGCCCGCACGAACCTTACCGGCAGTCGCAACGTGGCGATATATACCAGGGTGTCATTGACAAGCTGGTGGCCGGCGGGCACGTCTACGAGTCGTATTCCACGCCGGAAGAGGTCGAGGCGCGCCACAAGGCGGCCGGCCGGGACGCCAAGCTTGGCTACGACAACTTTGACCGCGACCTCTCCCCGGAGCAGATTGCGGCGTTCAAGGAGGAGGGCCGGAAGCCTGCGCTGCGGCTGCGGATGCCGGATGCGGACATCACCTTCACGGACCTGGTCCGGGGCGAGATCACCTTCAAGGCAGGATCAGTCCCGGACTACGCCCTGGTCCGCCCCAACGGCGCACCGCTGTACACGCTGGTCAACCCCGTGGACGACGCCCTCATGGGTGTCACCCACGTGCTGCGCGGCGAGGACCTGCTCTCCTCCACGCCCCGCCAGATCGCCCTGTACCAGGCCCTTTACGCAGTGGGCGTGGCCAAGTACCAGCCGCTCTTCGGCCACCTGCCCTACGTCATGGGCGCCGGCAACAAGAAGCTCTCCAAGCGCGATCCCGAGGCCAGCCTGTTCCTGCACCGGGACCACGGCTTCATCCCCGAGGGCCTGCTGAACTACCTGTCCCTGCTCGGCTGGTCGCTCTCCGCCGACGAGGACATCTTTACCGTGGAGCAGCTCGTGGCCAGCTTCGACATCCACGACGTCCTGGGCAACCCGGCGCGCTTCGACATCAAGAAGGCCGAGGCCATCAACGGCACGCACGTGCGCATGCTGGAGGCCACGGACTTCCGCAACCGCCTGGTCCCGTACCTGCGGGCCGCCGGCGTGGTGGGGGATGTTTTGACCGAGCGCGAATCTGAGATTTTGACCGAGGCCGCCCCCCTGGTCCAGGAGCGCATCACCCTCCTGGGCGAGGCGCCTGAGATGTTGGCGTTCCTTTTCAAGCAGGACGACGCCGTTGACGTCGCCGACGATGCGCGCAAGGGTCTGCCCGACAACCTCACCGAGGTCCTCGACACCGCGCTGGCGGCGCTGGAACCCGTGGTTTCCTGGGACGCCGAGTCGATCCAGGCAGCGCTGAAGGCCGCCCTGGTGGAAGGCCTGGGCATCAAGCCGCGGCTGGCGTTTGGACCGGTGCGCACGGCCGTGTCCGGCCGCCGCATCTCCCCGCCCCTGTTTGAATCCATGGTCATCCTGGGCCGCGACTCCTCGCTGGCCCGCCTCAAGGCCTTCCGCGGCTGACCTGGCCGTGCACAGCACCCCTGTTCCGGGCGCCCCCGCGCCCCCGGTCAGGGGCGTCCTGTTTGACATTGACGACACCCTGGTGGACCTGCACGCGGCCATGAAGGACGCCATGATCGCCGCGGGCCGGCCCCTGCTGCCGAACTTCGGCCCGGGTGACTGGGATGGTTTCGCGGCCCTGTACATGGCCGACGCCGGGAGGTACTACGAGCGGTACGTGGCGGGCGAGTTCTCCTTTACGGAGCAGCGCGGGCTGCGGGCCCGGGCCGTGTTTGCCCACCTCGGCGTCCCCGGCTTCGACGCCGTGGCCGAGCAGGAGTGGATCGAGGACTTTGAACGTGCCCAGCCCCGCTCCATCAAGGCCTATCCGGACGTGGCGCCCACCCTCGACGCACTGGATGCCGCAGGCATTCCCTACGGCGCCGTCAGCAACAACGTCCACGACTACCAGCGCGCCAAGCTCGACCACGCGGGGCTGCAGCGCATCGGCATCCTGGTGGGCATTGACACCGTCAACGCGGCCAAGCCCGAGCCCAAGGTCTTCTGGGAAGGCTGCCGCCTGCTGGGCACCCTGCCGGGGGAAACGTTGTACGTGGGGGACAACTACCTGATCGACGGCGTGGGCTCCGCCGCGGCGGGGCTGCAGGCGGTCTGGCTGGACAGGAAAGGCACGGGCGCGCCGTCGGACGGCAGGGCGGACCCGGTGGTGGATCGCGTGGCTGGCCGGGTGGCGGACGGAGTGCGCGTGGTAGTGGGGCTGGACGCGCTCGCGGCGCTTGCGGCGCCCTCCGGCCAGTGATTCACCGCGCAGTCCCGCGGCGGCCCGCGGTTTTGGCGTCTGGCAAAGTCTCGGGTATAGTTTTATCCCGGCGCGAGGGCCGCTGAAGGACCGGGGAAACCCGCGGATTTCACGGCAGAACGCAGCCTTTGGGATATGGTGTAATTGGCAACACATCGGTTTCTGGTACCGACATTCTAGGTTCGAGTCCTGGTATCCCAGCGCTTGCAAAAGCTGCCATTTCGATTGGCATGCACGGCAAAATTCCGGTAATGTTTCTGGAGTTCGCCGAGCAATGAATCGAATGTATTAGGGCCCCATCGTATAGCGGCCTAGTACGCTGCCCTCTCACGGCGGTAACGCGGGTTCGAATCCCGCTGGGGTCACAAAAGCAAGGCCGGGAAGCTAAAGGCTTTCCGGCCTTTTGCATTCCCCCGCCCCGCCGCTCCCTGCATGTTCACGGGTTCCGTGCAGCAATGCCGCCCGCCCGGCACCGGAACTGGCATGATGAAGCAGTGAATCCAACAAATTCAGGCAATATCCCGGAAAGCGGCAATCCCGGGCGGGCGCAGGACGCCGCCCCTGCGCAGGACGCCGCCCCTGCCCAGGAAGCCGCGGTCGCGCTGTTGGACCAGGTGCGCGGCGAGCTGGCCTCGCTGGAACTCCCGTTCGAACTGCCCGGCGCCGCCGCCGCACGCCGGACCGCCGGCAACGCCCTGGGCCAGCTCGACGACTACATCCTGCCCCGCTACCGCAGCCTGGACGCCCCGCTGCTGGCCGTCGTGGGCGGGTCCACGGGCGCCGGGAAGTCCACGCTGGTGAACGCCCTGGCCGGCCACCCCGTCACACGCGCCGGCGCCATCCGCCCGACCACCCGCCAGCCCATCCTCCTCCACCATCCGCACGATGCCGCCTGGTTCACGTCCGCCCGCGTCCTGCCCACCCTGTCCCGCGTCCGCGGCGAACTGTCCGGCGCCGGCACCCCCGCCACCCGTGCCGGGGCCACGCCGGACGCGGCGGCCATGCAGTCCCTGGTGCTCGTCGCCGACCCTGCCGTCCCCGAGGGCGTGGCCCTGCTCGACGCCCCGGACGTCGACTCCGTCTCCGACGACAACCGCCAGCTTGCCGCCCAGCTGCTGGCCGCCGCCGACCTCTGGCTTTTCGTCACCACGGCCAACCGCTACGCCGACGCCGTGCCCTGGAAGCTGCTGGTCGACGCCGCCTCCCGCGACATCCTGGTGGCCGTGGTCCTGGACCGGGTGCCGCCCGGCGCGGAGGGCGAGGTCAGCGCGGACCTGCGCGCCATGCTCACCCGGGAGGGCCTCGCCGGCTCCACGCTCTTCGTGGTGCCCGAGGCGGCCCTGGACGCACTGGGCATGCTCCCGGCCGCCGGCACCGCGCCCATTTCGCTGTGGCTGCGGGAGCTCGCCGCGGACTCCGCGGGCCGCGCGGAAATCGCCCGCCGCACCCTCAACGGCACCGTGCGCTCCCTCTCCGGCAAGGTGGCCGGGCTCGCCGACGCCGCCAGGGACCAGGACGACGCCGGCCGGCAGTTGGCGGACGACGCCGCCGCCGCCTTCACCGACGCCCGGGCGCGCATTTCCAAGGCCACCAGCGACGGCTCCCTGCTGCGCGGGGAGGTGCTGGCCCGCTGGCAGGACTTCGTGGGCACGGGCGACTTCTTCCGGGCGCTGGAAAGCGGGATCGGCCGCGTCCGGGACCGGATCGGCGCCTTCTTCAAGGGACAGCCGCCGCCGGCCGTGAAGGTGGAGGCAGCCATCGAAACCGGGCTGCAGGCCGTCATCGTGGACCAGGCCGCGCGGGCCGCCGAGGATGCCGACCAGCGCTGGCGGGCCGATCCCGCCGGGCGCGCCCTGCTGGGCGCCGAGGACCTCTCCGGGACAACGCCGGACTTCCCGGCGCAGGTCGCCGCCGGGATCCGCGCCTGGCAGGGGGACGTGCTGGCCATGATCCGCACCGAGGGGGCGGCCAAGCGGTCGCAGGCCCGGTGGCTGTCCTTCGGGGTGAACGGCCTGGGCGTGGTCCTGATGATCGTCGTCTTTTCGCTGACTGGGGGACTGACGGGAGCCGAGATCGGCATTGCGGGGGGCACCGCCGTCGTCGGCCAAAAACTGCTGGAAGCCGTGTTTGGCGAGGATGCCGTGCGGCGCCTGGCCAACGAGGCCCGCCAGTCGCTGGAAAGGCGCTGCGCCGGCCTGCTGGAAGGCCAGGAGCGGCGCTTCCTGGAGCGGATCGGGCCGCTGCGGTGCGGCACGGCGGCGGACAGGCTTGACGGGCTGGCCGCGGGGCTGGCGAAACTGGGGGAGGGCGCATGAGCCGGCACCGCGACGCACGCACCGAATCGGCCCTGGCCCGCAGGCTCGACGCGCTGAACGAGGCGCGGGAGCTGGGCGAAGGCAGGCTCGACGACGCCGCGCTGCAGCAGGCGTACGGCGTCCTGGAACGGGCCACGTCCCGCCGCTCCCTGAGCGCGGACCACACCGTGGTGGGATTTTTCGGGGCCACCGGCAGCGGGAAGTCGTCGCTGTTCAACGCCGTGGCCGCCACGGACGCCGCCCGCATGGCCGTGCGCCGGCCCACCACGAGCGAGCCGCTGGCCATGGTGTGGCAGCCGGACGGAAGCGCGCCGCTGCTGGACTGGCTGGAGGTGGCGGAGCGCCGCGAAGGCGGGCCCGTGCCCTGCCTGAGGGACGACGGCGGCGGCCTGGTCCTGCTGGATCTCCCCGACTTCGACTCGGTGCAGCGTGCGAACCGCGAGACCGCCGAGCGCCTGGCCGGGCAGGTGGACGTGCTGGTGTGGGTGGTGGACCCACAAAAATACGCCGACGCCGCCATCCACAACGAGTTCATCCGGCCGTTTTCCGCCCACGCGGCCGTCACCCTGGTGGTGCTCAACCAGGTGGACCGGCTGGCCGCCTCCGAGGTGAAGCCGGTCCTGGAATCCCTGTCCTCGATCCTGGACCGCGACGGGCTGGGGAAGGTCTCCGTGCTGGCCGTATCCGCGGTGACGGGCGACGGAGTGGACGAGCTGCGCCGGCGCGTGGCCGCCGTCGTCAAGGCCAAGGCGGCGCAGTCGGCACGGCTGGCCGCCGACGTTGCCGTGGCCGCGGGGCACCTCGGGGCCGCGGCCGGCACGGGCCGTGCCGCCGGGATCCACCAGCAGGACCGCAAGGCGCTGGCTGCCGGGCTGGCGGACGCCGTGCACGTGGAGACCGTGGTGTCCGCCGTGCGCACGTCCTACCGGCTGGAGGCCGTGAAACGGACCGGCTGGCCGGTGACGCGGTGGATGGCCCGGTTCCGGAAGGACCCCCTGCGCCGGCTGGGCCTGCGCCGGGAAGGGGCGTCCGAGGTGAACCGGACGTCGCTGCCCCCCGCGGACGCGGCCGGGCAGGCCCGGCTGGATTCGGCGCTGCGCGACTTCGCCGACGCCGCAAGCGACGGCGCCGCCGGGCCCTGGCGCGCCTCCATCCGGGCGGCGGCGCGGAGCAACCGGGAAGCCCTGCCCGACGCGCTGGACCAGGCCGTCGCCTCCGCGGACCTGAAGGCGAACGCGCGCGCCTGGTGGTGGCCGGTGTTTTCGCTCATCCAGTGGCTGGCGCTGCTGGTGGCCGTGGGCGGGCTGGTGTGGCTGGGCGTGCTCGCCGCGCTGGGCTATTTCCAGCTGCCGGTGCCGCAGGCGCCGCGGGTGGAGGGCTGGCCGCTGCCCACGCTGATGGTTGCGGCCGGCGTGGTGGTGGGGTTATTCCTGGCCGTGACCTCGAGATTCCTTGCCGCGGCGGGCGCCCGGGGACGGGCCGCCGCGGCCCGGCGCCGGCTGCGGGAGGGCGTTGCCGGCGCGGCGGAGTCCCTCGTGCTGGAACCCACCGAGGCCGAACTCGCCCGCTACCGCAGGTTCCAGGAAGCCCTCGACGCCGCCCGGTGAGTGTCGCGACGGAACCAGCATTCCCTCGGCTGCCATCCGGCCTTACGGCCGCCATCCGGCCTTACGGCTGCCATCCGGCCTTACGGCTGCCATCCGGCCTTACGGCTGCCATCCGGCCTTACGGCTGCCATCCGGCCTTACGGCCTCCTTTACGCAGCCTGCGGAAACGCCGGCCCTGTCGCCTACGGCGACAGCGCGTCGCGGCACTTCAGGAGCGTGCGCAGGTTGCGGGTCGTCGTCGTGCTTTTGTATTTGGCCTTGGCGGAGAGCTTGCTGAACGGCGAGTCGAGCGTGCCCCCCGCCGGGGCCAGCCAGGCGAGCGCCTCGGGGGACAGCCTGGCCAGGTCGACGCCGGCCAGCGCGCCTCCCAGCGTTTGCAGCTCGTCAAGGATGGCGGGGTCGGAGGACAGCGTGACGTAGCTGTGCTGTTCCTTGTTGTCGGACGGGTAGGGGCAGGCGTCGATGATGGCGTTGAGCCGCGCCTGGTCCAGGACCACCACCCAGGCGTCGTAGCCGAAGTCTTCGCGCAGGCAGGCCTCCACCAGCGACTTTAGTTCCCCAGCCGTGGCCTTCGCGGCGCACACAAAGTTGCCGGAGGCGAGCAGCGTCTTGACACCGGTGACGGGCAGCGCCTCGAGGGCCGCGCGGAGATCGGCCATCTTGATGTTGATGCCGCCCACGTTGATGCCGCGCAGGAACACCGCGTAGTTCGTCATGGCAAGACCCTACCCGCCCCGCGTCCCAACTGTGACGCACTTGTTGCTGAAAATCGCCGCGGAATCAACAACAAGTGCGCCACAGATGAAAACACGGGGGATCCCAGCCGCCAGGCTACTCCGCCGTCTTGCGCAGGGCCTCGGTCAGGATGCGGGATGCGTTGCAGACCACCTCCGCGTGCAGGCGCCCGGGCTGGCGGGTGAGCCGCTCAATGGGCCCGGAGATGGAGACGGCGGCAATCACGCGGCCGGACGGGCCGCGCACCGGCGCCGAGACCGAGGCGACCCCGGGCTCGCGTTCGCCCAGACTCTGGCCCCAGCCCCGGCGTCGGACGCCCGCCAGGACGGTGGGGGTGAAGCGGGCGTTGTGCAACCCCTCCAGCAGGCGCTCGTGGTCCTCCCAGGCCAGCAGGACCTGCGCGGCGGAGCCGGCCTTCATGGTGAGCTGGGTGCCCACGGGGATGGTGTCGCGCAGGCCGATCGGGCGCTCCGCGGAGGCCACGCACACGCGGGAGTCGCCCTGGCGCCGGAAGATCTGCGCGCTCTCGCCGGTGGAGTCGCGCAGCTGAAGCAGCACGGGGCCGGCCGCGGCAATCAGCCGGTCCTCGCCGGCCGCGGAGGCCAGCTCCACGAGGCGGCTGCCGAGCACAAAGCGGCCCTGCATGTCCCGGCTGACCAGCCGGTGATGCACCAGGGCAAGGGCCAGCCGGTGCACCGTGGGGCGGGCCAATCCGGTGGCGGCAACCAGCTGCGCCAGGGTGGTGGGGCCGGCCTCCAGTGCATCAAGCACGAGGGCCGCTTTATCGATGACGCCAACGCCACTAGAATTGTCCATGTAATGATATTGACGTCTCAGCATGTGAGATGCAAATCGGCGGGCTGGCATCTGTGCCAACAACGCTGGGACAGTGGAATCATACAAACCACCGAGCACCGTCCGCGCCCCCCACTTCCATGGGCGCGGGCGGGTTCAATTGATGAAGGGAGCTGGCCGTGACCGAGGCAACCACACCCGACGCACAAGGCCCAGCACAGGCGCCCACGGTATCCGCGACGGCGCCGCGGCGGGCCGCGAAGACGCTGGCCGAAAAAGTTTGGCGCGACCACGTGGTCAAGCAGGGCGAGGGCAATGGCGACGCCGCACAGCCGGACCTCCTCTACATCGACCTCCACCTCATCCATGAGGTCACCTCCCCGCAGGCGTTTGAAGGGCTGCGCCTGGCCGGGCGGCCGCTGCGCCGCCCGGACCTGACCATCGCCACCGAGGACCACAACACGCCCACGCTGGCCATCGACAAGCCCATCGCGGACCTGACCAGCCGCACCCAGATCCAGACGCTGCGCAACAATTGCAAGGAATTCGGCGTCCGGCTGCACTCCCTGGGCGACGCCGAACAGGGGATCGTCCACGTGGTGGGCCCCCAGCTGGGCCTGACCCAGCCCGGCATGACAGTGGTCTGCGGCGATTCGCACACCTCCACCCACGGGGCCGTCGGCGCGCTCGCGTTCGGCATCGGCACCTCCGAGGTGGAGCACGTCATGGCCACCCAGACCCTGCCGCTGAAGCCGTTCCGGACCATGGCCGTCAACGTCGAGGGCACGCTGCGCCCCGGCGTGAGCTCCAAGGACATCATCCTGGCGGTCATCGCCAAGATCGGCACCGGCGGCGGCCAGGGCTACGTCCTGGAATACCGCGGCTCCGCCATCCGCGCCCTGTCCATGGACGCCCGCATGACCATCTGCAACATGTCCATCGAGGCGGGCGCCCGGGCCGGCATGATCGCCCCCGACGAGACCACCTTTGAATTCCTCAAGGGCCGCCCGCACGCCCCGGTCGGCGCCGAGTGGGACGCCGCCGTGGCGTACTGGAAGTCGCTGGCCACCGAGGACGACGCCGAGTTTGACGCCGAGGTGTCCCTGGACGCCAACACGCTGGAACCCTTTGTCACCTGGGGCACCAACCCGGGGCAGGGCGTTTCCCTGAACGACGCCGTTCCCTCGCCCGAGTCCTTCGGCGACGAAAACGCCAAGGCCGCCGCCGAGCGCGCACTGGCCTACATGGACCTGGAGGCCGGGACGCCCATGAAGGACATCCGCGTCGACACCGTGTTCCTGGGCTCCTGCACCAACTCCCGCATCGAGGACCTGCGCGCCGCAGCGGACATCATCCGCGGCCGCGAAAAGGACCCGAACATCCGCATGCTGGTGGTGCCGGGCTCCGCCCGCGTCCGCCTCGAGGCCGAGGCCGAGGGGCTGGACCAGGTCTTCCTGGACTTCGGCGCCGAGTGGCGCTTTGCCGGCTGCTCCATGTGCCTGGGCATGAACCCGGACCAGCTGGAACCGGGCGAGCGCTGCGCGTCGACATCCAACCGCAACTTTGAGGGCCGGCAGGGCAAGGGCGGGCGCACCCACCTGGTCTCGCCCGTGGTCGCGGCGGCGACGGCCGTGCGCGGAACCCTCAGCTCGCCGTCGGACCTCGAACCAGCCAGCACCGTAGCGTAAGGAGCTCACACCATGGAAAAGTTCTCCACCCACACCGGCATCGGTGTTCCGCTGCGCCAGAGCAACGTCGACACCGACCAGATCATCCCCGCGGTCTACCTGAAGCGCATCACCCGCACCGGCTTTGAGGACGCCCTCTTCGCCAGCTGGCGCAAGAACCCGGAGTTCATCCTCAACCAGGAGCCCTTCAACGCCGGCTCCGTGCTGGTGGCCGGCGCGGACTTCGGCACCGGCTCCTCCCGCGAGCACGCCGTCTGGGCGCTGAAGGACTACGGCTTCAAGGCCGTGCTGTCCTCCCGCTTCGCGGACATCTTCCGCGGCAACTCCGGCAAGCAGGGGCTGGTCGCCGCGGAATTGGCCCAGGATGACATCGAGCTGATCTGGAAGGTCCTGGAAAACGCCCCGGGCACCGAAGTCACGGTGGACCTGCAATCCAAGATGGTCACCGCCGGAACCGTGGCGGCGCCGTTCCAGATCGACGACTACACCCGCTGGCGCCTGCTCGAGGGCCTGGACGACATCGGCCTGACGCTGCGGGACGAGCCGGCCATCACCGCCTTCGAGGCCACCCGCCCGTCCTTCAAGCCGACCACGCTGCCCGCCAAGAGCTAGATTTTGCCGTCGGGGGCTGAAAACGGCGGCCGGAGGCGGATTCGGTGGTGCTGCTCCCGTGGGCTGACTGGTGGCCGGCTCGCATTACCTGCACCGTCGAACGGGCCGGGGCGTCGAAGCCGTGCCGTGCGGGACCGCGCGCCACGGCCCCGCCCCCCGCTTCCCGGCAAATTCACAGCCAAAAAAATGGTTCGATGCCCGAACAATGTATCTACGCTGGATGGGTGGCGGAAACGCGGGAATGCAAAGCCGGCCCGGATCCCGCAGTCGCGGCAGTCCGGGCAATGGTGCGTGTGTCGCGTCTTTTGGAACGCTCCCTCGAGGAGCTGAGCCTGCCGCACTACCGGGTCCTGGCGGCAGTGTCCGCCGGCGAGGAGATTGCCTCCCGCGTGGCCGCCCGGCTGGCCCTGGGCCGTCCCGCCGTCAGTGCCGCGGTCGCGGCACTTGCCGATCGCGGCTTCCTGGTCCGCGTCGACGTTGCGGGGGACCAGCGCGCGGCCGGCCTGCAACTGACCGAAGAAGGCTGGGCGGCACTCGCGCGCGCCGACGCCGCCATGGCCGCCCAACTGCGCGAAATTGCCGCAGCGACCGGCGAACCGGAACACCTCATGGACGCGATGGGCCTGCTCAACGACGCCGTCAGCCTCGTGTACGCCGAACGCAGGAGGGCGCAGGCCCGCGGGGTGGCGACGCCGTGACCCAGGTGAGGGACCGCGGAACGCAGGGGGACGGCGTCGAACACCAGGACAGGGTCCGGCAAACGCCGGGCCGGACGGCCGCGCCGGGCTGGATCCGCCGGCTCTGGGGCTACCTGCTCCGGCACAAGCTGGACATGGCGCTGGCGGTATCCGCGGCCGTGGCGGGCAGCGCCTGCCAGACGGTGGTGCCGCTGGTGACCCGGCAGATCGTGGACAACGTGATCATCACGCGGAGCTCGCCGCTGCTGCCGTGGCTGGTGCTGCTGCTCGCGCTCGCGGCGGCGACGTTCGGCTTCTCCTACCTCCGCCGGTACCGGGGCGGCCGCGTGGCCCTGAACGTGCAGTACGACCTCCGCAACGACATGCAGTCGCACCTCCAGTCGATGGACGCCGCCCACCTGGACACCATGCCCACCGGCCAGCTCGTGGCCCGCGCCAACTCGGACACCGCACTGGTCCAGGGCCTGCTCGCGTTCCTGCCGATGATGAGCGGGAACGTGCTGATGCTGCTGCTGTCCATGGCGGTCATGCTGTACCTTTCGCCCCTGCTGGCCATCATCAGCCTGGTCATGGCGCCGGCGCTGCTGGCGGTTTCCTACCGGATGCGCTGGCGGATCTTCCCGGCCACCTGGGACGCCCAGCAGCGCGAGGGCGAGGTTGCGCAGATCGTCGACGAGGCCGTCAACGGGGTCCGCGTGGTCAAGGCCTTCGGCCAGGAGCAGCATGAGATCGGCCGCATGGAGCGGGCCGCCGGCACCCTTTACGGCTCCCAGATGCGGGCCACCCGGCTGCAGGCCCGCTACCAGCCGCTGCTGCAGGCCGTCCCGTCGCTGGGGCAGGTGGCCGTGCTGGCGGCTTCATGGTCCTGCACCACCAGATCACGCTGGGCACGTTCCTGGCGTTTTCCACCTATGTGGCCCAGCTCATGGCGCCCGCCCGCCAGCTCGCCGGTCTGCTGACCATCGGCCAGCAGGCGCGTGCCGGCGTGGAGCGGATCTTCCAGCTCCTGGACCTCAAGCCGGCCATCACCGACGCGCCGTCCGCGGTCCCCGTGCCGGACCTGCGCGGCGCCATTGAGTTCCGCGACGTGCGCTTCACGTACGACGCCGGCTCCCGCCCCGTGCTGGACGGCGTCACCTTAAGCGTGGCGCCGGGTGAACGGGTGGCCCTGGTGGGTGCCAGCGGCAGCGGAAAGTCGACCGCGACGCTGCTGGTCCCGCGCTTTTACGACCCGGCCGCCGGGCAGGTGCTGGTGGACGGGCATGACGTCCGCGGGCTGACGCTGCACTCGCTGCGCCGCCGGATCGGCACCGTCTTTGAGGAAAGCTTCCTCTTCTCCGACACCGTCCGCGCCAACATCGCCTTTGGGCGCCCCGACGCCACCGACGCGCAAATCGAGGCCGCGGCCCGCATCTGCCAGGCGCATGAGTTCATCCGGGCCCTGCCCGCCGGCTACGACACCATGGTCGGCGAGCGCGGGCTGGTCCTCTCGGGCGGGCAGCGCCAGCGCATCGCGCTGGCCCGCGCCCTGGTGTCAGGGCCGCGGATCCTGATCCTCGACGACGCCACGAGCGCCGTCGATTCCCGCACCGAGGAGGCCATCCACGCCGGCCTGCGGGAATCCACGGCGGGCATGACGGTGCTCCTGGTGGCGCACCGGCTCTCCTCCCTGCACCTGGCCGACCGCATCGTGGTGTTCGACGGCGGCCGCATCGCCGCGGCCGGCACGCACGACGAACTGCAAAAGTCCAGCGCGCTGTACCGCACGCTGCTGACCGGCCTGGCCGAGCGTGAGACGGAAGCGCACGGCGACCCGGCCGGCGTCGTGCCCGAAAAGCGCGGCGTCACGGCGGCGGCCTGGGGCGCCCACCGGGCGAAGGAACTGTCCGGCGCCGGACCCGCGATTGGTGCCCCGAGCCTGGGCGGCGGCCTGGGGCGCGGCGGGGGCGGCGGCTGGCGGCGGAGCCTGGCACCCACGCCCGAGCTGCTGGCGCGCGTGGCGGCGCTGCGCCCGGTCAGGGACGCCGCCGCGGTGGACCTGGCGCGGGAAACCCGGCCGGATCCGCGGTTCAGCCTGTGGCGGCTCATGGGCGAGTTCCGCCGGCCGCTGCTGCTGGGCCTGCTGCTGGTGGTGCTCGACGCCGTCGCCTCCCTGGTGGGGCCCGTCCTGGTGCGCACCGGGATCGACCAGGGCGTCAGCCGGGGCTCGGTGGCGGTCCTGCTGGCGGCGTCGGGCGTCTACCTGGTGGCGACCCTGGCGGACCTGTTCATTGAAATTGGCGAGACGTTCATCACCGGCCGCACGGCCCAGCGGATCATGCTCTCGCTCCGGCTGCGGATCTGGGCGCAGCTGCAGCGGCTCTCGCTGGATTACTACGAGCGGGAGATGGCGGGGCGGATCATGACCCGGATGACCACCGACGTGGACCAGTTTGAGTCGCTGATCCAGAACGGGCTGCTCTCGGCGCTGGTGGCCTTCGTGACGTTTGCCGGGGTGGGCACGGCGCTGGTCATCTTCAACGCCGAACTGGCCCTGTGCGTGTTTGCCGTGGTGGTCCCGCTGACCGCCGCCACCGTCATCTTCCGGCGCCGTGCGGGCAGGCTGTACGACCAGTCGCGGGAGCGCATCGCCGTGGTGAACGCCGACTTCCAGGAAAGCCTGTCCGGCGTGCGGGAATCGCAGGCGTTCGTCCACGAGGACGCAACCGGAACGCGGTTCCGGGCGCTGGGACGGCGGTACCTTTCCTCGAGGGTGGCGGCACAGCGGCTCGTGGCGGTGTACTTCCCGTTCGTGGCGTTCCTCTCCGCCGTGGCCGACGCGATTGTGCTTGGCGTGGGATCGCACATGGTGGTGGCCGGGGCGCTGACCACCGGCGCCCTGATCGCGTTCCTGCTGTACATCACCATGTTCTTTTCACCCATCCAGCAGCTCTCGCAGGTGTTTGACGCCTGGCAGCAGACGCGGGTGTCGGTGCTGCGGATCGCCGAGCTGATGCAGCTGGAGACGCTGACGCCCAACGACCCGGAACCCGTGGGCGTGCGACCCGCGGGCGTGCGACCGGCGGGCGCGCGGCCCGCGGGCGTGCGGGGTCCGGGCGAATCCGTGGACATCGCCGGAGAGCTGTCCCTGGACGGCGTCCACTTCAGCTACCCCGCCCCGCCGGCGCGCGCCGGCGCGGAGCTGCGCGGGCCCGCCGATCCCCGCACCCTCCGCCCGGACTATGCCCGGTACCTCAAGCCGCCGGAGGCGATCCGCGGCATGGACCTGCGGATTGCTCCGGGCGAAACCGTGGCCCTGGTCGGGGAGACCGGGGCCGGGAAGTCCACGGTGATGAAGCTGCTGCTGCGCTTTTACGATCCCCAGGCCGGCAACGTGTGCGTCGACGGCACCGCACTTCGCCGGCTGGACCTGGCAGGCTACCGGCACCGCCTCGGCTACGTGCCGCAGGAGGCGTTCCTGTTCACGGGCACAGTACGGGACAACATCGCCTATGGCCGCCCGGAGGCCGGCGACGAGGCGGTGGAGGCGGCCGCACGTGCGGTGGGCGCCCATGACTTCATCGCCGGCCTCGACGGCGGCTACCGGCACGAGCTTGCCGAACGCGGGCGCTCGCTGTCCGCCGGACAGCGCCAGCTCATCGCCCTGGCCCGCGCCGAACTGGTGGACCCCGCGATCCTGCTGCTGGACGAGGCGACCTCCAACCTGGACCTGGCCACGGAAGCGAAAGTCACCGCGGCCATGCACCGGCTGGCCCAGGGCCGCACCACGGTGGTCATCGCGCACCGGCTGCAGACGGCGCGGGCGGCGGACAGGATCGTGGTGCTGGCCCACGGCCGGATCGCCGAGACGGGCACCCACGACGAACTGCTGGCCCGCCGGGGCGCCTACGCGGCCATGTGGGAAGCCTTCGAACACTGAAACCCGGCCCCCGACCGGCCCCGGATGACGATATGGATAATTGATCCCGATTTATCGACCTCAAATGTCCATCGCGTCATCCTGCGCGCCTATGGTCCGACCCGGCGTCCCGCGTTGGAGGGCAGGCCCGCCCGGTGCAGCTTGGCGACAAGCACGCGCGGGTCCCTGAGGTCGTCCCAGATCCACCGCACCACCGTGTAGCCCCGCGCCCGCAGGCGGTCCTCCCGCTTTTTCTCCTCAACGACCACCGCGGACGGCGTCCTTCCCTTGAGATAGCGCTGGGCAGAGTACTTTTCCAAACCGTCAAATTCGCCAAGGATCTTGAATTCCTCCCAGTCGAAGTCCGGGTAACCTATCAGTCCCCGGTCATCATGGAAGGGCTTCTGCAGCTCGGGCCGGGGGAATCCATTCAGGATCATGATCGCCCTGCTCCTCGACTCCCCGGCGGACTGCGAACCTCCATCCGCAACATCAAGCACCCGCAGGACCCGGCGCTGTTTGGCCATCGAGGGCAGCCTGGCAGCAGATTCGCATACGTCCTCTTCGCCGAACACCAAGTTGGTGTTGTTGGGCGAGCCGGGCAGCGCCTTGCGTTGAAGCAGCTTGTCCATGGCCGGCAAGGACCGCTCGAGGGGCAAATGAACGGCCAGGTCCCGCGCCGTCTCGACCGGCCGGGTCACCAGGAGGCCGAACATGGTCCACGGTTCAGGGTCTCCTGCGACAGCCATGATCCGCCGGACGCCGCGTCTGCTTTGACCCCCGGGAGTGCCCGGCGGGACGAGCGTCTGGACGTCCCGTGGAATACCGACCACGGGCAGTCCCATGACCTCTGCCGCGGATTCCCTCGCGAACACGGGCGGCGCCAGCGCCAGCTCATGCACCGCCTGGACCTTCATGCGGTGCTTCTCCCACGGCTTTAGTGCGGCCCAAACCTCGGTTGGCAGGTAGAGGCCCTGCCGGATCCGGACCAGTTCGCCGGCGTCAGCGCGCTTTGAAAGTTGTCGGCTGGCGTGCTCGTTCATGAATTTGCTTGGCGCAGTGATGAACGGAGGCAATTCCAGCATGGTCATGCGTTCATGATTCTCCGGCTGCGCGGCGCCCGCCCGCCCGTTCCTGCAAATTGTGGACAAGCGGGATCCCCGCTGGACTTGTGGAGGAGGCAGCCGCGGCCGCCCTCGCCGGGTGCCGCCGCCCAGGATGACGCGATGGACATTTGATCCCGATATATCGGCCTCAAATATCCATATTGTCATCCTGCCCGGAAGTGCGACGCCGGACCGACGCCGGTCCCGCCTCCCGCCCCGCGCAGCCCCGCCGTTTCGGCATCCCCCAGGGAAGAAACTATGCTTGACTGAGGCTTCCGAGCCTGGGGGGATCCGAACCGGAACAAAGGATGTGTATACATGAGCAGGATTCTGACGGTCCGTGGAGGTGTCCCGCTCAAGGGACGGGTGCTGGTTCGCGGTGCGAAGAACCTGGTGCCGAAGGCCATGGTGGCGGCGCTGCTCGGCAATGCCCCGTCAACCCTTCGCAACGTCCCAGAACTCAAGGACGTGGAGGTTGTCACATCCCTGCTCCAGATCCACGGCGTCACGGTGGTCAAGGATCCCGTCACGGGGGACCTGACCATGGATCCGGCCAACGCCAAGACGGCCTCCAGCTCGGAAATCAACACCCACGCCGGCGACTCCCGCATTCCGATCCTGCTCTGCGGGCCGCTGATCCACTCCATCGGGCACGCGTTCATCCCCGACCTGGGCGGCTGCAAGATCGGCGACCGGCCCATCGACTACCACCTGGACGTGCTGCGCAAGTTCGGCGCCGTGGTGGACAAGACGGGCACCGGGATCCTGATTTCGGCACCCACGGGCCTGAAGGGCACCAAGATTTCCCTGCCCTACCCCAGTGTGGGCGCCACCGAACAGGTCCTGCTCTCGGCAACGCGGGCCGAGGGCATCACCGAGCTCAGCGGCGCGGCCACGGAGCCGGAGATCATCGACCTGATCGCCATCCTGCAAAAAATGGGCGCCATCATCTCCGTCCAGACGGACAGGACCATCCGCATTGAAGGCGTGAAGGAGCTCGGCGGCTACGTCCACACGGCACTGCCGGACCGCAACGAATCAGCGTCCTGGGCGTCGGCCGCCCTGGTCACCGGCGGCGACATTTATGTTGAGGGTGCCAGCCAGCGGGACATGATGACATTCGTGAACACCTTCCGCAAGATTGGCGGCGGCATGGACATCCACGACGACGGCATCCGCTTCTACCATCCCGGCGGCGACCTGAAGCCGCTGGTGCTGGAGACGGACGTCCACCCCGGCTTCATGACGGACTGGCAGCAGCCGCTCGTCGTGGCGCTGACCCAGGCCCAGGGCGTGTCGATCGTGCACGAGACCGTCTATGAAAACCGCTTCGGCTTCACCGAGGCGCTCACCCGGATGGGCGCGAACATCCAGCTGCACCGCGAATGCCTGGGCAGCGTCCCGTGCCGCTTTGGCCAGCGAAACTTCATCCACTCGGCCGTCATCTCCGGCTCCACCCCGCTCAGGGGCACCACCATTGACATCCCGGACCTGCGCGGCGGCTTCAGCCACATGATCGCGGCGCTGGCCGCCGAGGGCACCTCCACCGTGACCGGCATTGACATCATCAGCCGCGGCTACGAACGCTTCACCGCCAAGCTGGAAGGGCTGGGCGCCGACTTCGACGTCCACGACTCCAAGCAGGCGCTGGTCAAGG
The DNA here is from genome assembly GCF_013376105.1 of Arthrobacter wenxiniae. Classification (GTDB taxonomy): domain Bacteria; phylum Actinomycetota; class Actinomycetes; order Actinomycetales; family Micrococcaceae; genus Specibacter; species Specibacter wenxiniae. The sequence goes on along the minus strand of NZ_JAAMFM010000003.1, from coordinate 18,252 downwards.
GATGAGCGGCCACAAACGCCCCTTCAAGCCCAAGAACATGCCGTGGTCCACGCGCCTGGTCTTTGCCTTCATGGCCGGGATTGCCCTGCCCGTCATGAACACGCTCACCGGCAAGGAATGGCGGGGGCTGGAGAAGCTGCCGGCCAGGGAAGGCTTCATTGTGGTGCCCAACCACTGCACGGAGATCGACCCGATCGTGGTGGGCCACATGCTCTACTCCCAAAATGCCATGCCCCACTTCCTGGCCAAGGACAGCCTGTTCGACGTCCCCGTCATAGGCGCGCTGCTGCGCGGTGCCCGGCAGATCCCGGTGGAGCGCACCGGTGCGGGGGCGGGGAAGTCGCTGGAGGGCGCCGAAAGGGTCCTGGCGGAAGGCGGCGCCGTGGTGGTCTACCCCGAGGGCACGCTGACCCGCGATCCGGACCTCTGGCCGATGAAGGGCCGCACCGGCGCAGCCCGCCTTGCCCTGAGCACGGGTGCCAAGGTGGTTCCGGTGGCCCATTGGGGCGCGCAGGAGCTGTTCCCCCGCTACGCCAAGGGCTTCAAGGTGTTTCCACGCAAGAAGGTCCGCGTCCTGGTGGGCGATCCCGTGGACCTGTCCGAATTCGCCAAGCTGCCCGGGGACAAGGCCACGCTGGAAGCCATGACCGAGGTCATCATGAAGGACATCACGGCCCTGCTGGAAACCCTGCGCGGCCAGAAGGCCCCCGTGCAGCGCTGGGACCCCGCGGCCCACCACCAGTCCACGCATGGCCGCTTCGTGGACCGCGGCGCCACGCCCACCGACCAACACAATCCCACCGAACAACACAAGGACGACGCCGGCACACCGGAAGCAGGGGACGCCCAGTGAGCTACGTGGATGGCACGGCGCCGTGCAAGGTCGCGGTGCTGGGGGCCGGCAGCTGGGGCACCACCTTTGCCAAGATCCTGGCCGACGCCTCGCAGGGCACCGGCCGGCACATTGTCCTGTGGGGCCGGCGCCAGGAGGTGGTGGACCAGATCAACGTCCACCACCGCAACCCGCGCTACCTCTCCACCACGGATCTGCCGCACAACATCACCGCCTCCACGGACGTCGTCGAGGTCCTCAAGGATGCCGAACTCGTGGTGCTGGCGGTCCCGGCCCAATCCCTGCGCGGGCAGCTGCGCGGGTGGGCGGGGCACCTGGCCCGGGACGCCGTCGTCGTCAGCTTGATGAAGGGGCTGGAGCTGGAAACCGACCAGCGCATGTCCCAGGTGATCGAGCAGGAACTGCACATTGCAAAGGACCGGGTGGTGGTGGTCTCGGGGCCCAACCTGGCCATGGAGATCGCGCGGCAGGAGCCCACGGCGTCGGTGGTGGCGTGCGCCGAGGAAAAGACCGCCAAGTGGGTGGCGGAGCTGTGCCAGCCGGCGTACTTCCGCCCGTACACGAACGACGACGTGGTGGGCGTGGAGATCGGCGGGATCGTCAAGAACGTGATTGCGCTGTGCGTGGGCATCTGCGAGGGGCAGAAGGTGGGCGACAACACGAAGGCGTCCGTCATCACGCGCGGGCTGGCGGAAACCACGCGGCTGGCGCTGGCGCTGGGCGGCAAGGCCGAGACCCTGTCGGGGCTGGCCGGGCTGGGCGACCTCGTGGCCACGTGCTCGTCCTCGCTGAGCCGCAACCACACGGCCGGGCGCATGCTGGGCGAGGGCCTGACGCTGGAGGAGGTCAACAACCGCATGACGCAGACGGCCGAGGGCATCAAGTCCGGCCGCGCGGTGAAGGACCTGGCCGCCAAGATGGGGGTTGACATGCCCATCACCAACGCGGTGGTCGCCGTGCTGGAAGGTAAACTGACTGTCGACGATCTGGGGCCGCTCCTCCTGGCCCGCGAACTGAAATCCGAAGGCGATTAACGCGTGAGCACTCAAGCACAACGTCCCTCCACAGCTGCGCCCGGCCGCATCCGGGTGGCCATCCTGTTTGGCGGGCGCTCCAGCGAGCACGCCGTCAGCTGCGTCACGGCGGCGGGGGTGATGGGTGCCATTGACAGGACCAAGTACGACGTCGTCCCCGTCGGCATTGCGAAGAACGGCCAGTGGGTGCTGGCCGGGAATGAGGTCGCCGGCTGGTCCCTGACCGCGGGCACCTTGCCTGAGGTGGTGGCCGGGGACAAGTCTGTTTCGCTGGCCCACCTGGGCGGGGACCACCAGCTGGTGGTGACCGAGCCGTCAAGCGTGCCGCAGGAGCTGGGGTCGGTGGATGTGGTGTTCCCGCTGCTGCACGGGCCGTGGGGCGAGGACGGCACCGTCCAGGGGCTGCTGGAACTTTCCGACACCCGGTACGTGGGTGCCGGCGTGCTGGCCTCCGCGATCGGCATGGACAAGCACTTCATGAAGGTCGTGTTCGAGGCGGCCGGGCTCACGGTGGGCCCGTACGTGGCCGTGACGGACAGGGACTGGACCGTCCACCCGGAGCGGGTGCGGGAGCGTGTGGCCGCGCTGGGCTTCCCCGTTTTCGTCAAGCCCGCCCGCGCCGGCTCCTCCATGGGCATCTCCAAGGTCGATTCCCTGGACGGCCTGGACGCCGCGATCCTTGCCGCACGGGAACACGACCTCAAGCTGGTCATCGAGGCCGGGATCGTGGGCCGGGAGATTGAGATCGCCGTGCTGGAGGGCCGGGGGAGCGACGCCCCGCGCGTCTCGCTGCCGGGCGAGATCGCCATGGTGGACGGCGCGCACCACCAGTTCTACGACTTCGAGGCCAAGTACGTCCAGGGCGGTGCCGTGAACCTCAGCTGCCCGGCGGACATGCCGGCGGCGGACATCGCCCGCGTCCAGGAGCAGGCCGCGGCGGCGTTCGATGCCGTGGGGGCCGAGGGCCTCTCCCGCGTGGACTTCTTCTACACGGCCGCCGGCGAGCTGGTCATCAACGAGATCAACACGATGCCCGGCTTCACGCCGAGCTCCATGTACCCGCAGATGTGGGCCGCCTCCGGGCTGTCCTACCCTGACCTGATCGACGAGCTAATCCAGCTGGCGCTGACCAGAAAGACCGGCCTGCGCTGATTGACTAGCGGTGGTCGAGCAGCGAGCCCCCGGTGGTCGAGCAGCGAGCTCTGCGAGCGCGTCGAGACCCAGGGTCAGCCCGCTGGTCGAGCAGCGAGTTCTGCGAGCGCGTCGAGACCCAGGCCCCGCCGGTCGAGCGCGTCGAGACCCAGAGCCAAGCTACCCGGACAAATCCTCCGTCACAGGTAGATTTTTGAGCGGTGGCCGAGGTCGAGGGCAACGATGACGAGCTCCTCGCTGATCACGTCGCAGATGATGCGGTAATCGCCAACCCTGTAACGCCACAGGCCGCCAAAGGATCCGGTGAGTGCTTTGGCGCGCGAGCGTGGATCTTCGAGGGCAGCAACTTCATCGAGGTAGTCCACAATACGTCGGGCGACAGTTTTGTCGAGTCGTTTGAGGGCCTTCACCGCGTCCGGGTCGTACTCAACCTTCCAAGCCAAGAGTGCGCCTTACCTCGTCACTGGGGATGGTCCGCCTGCGGCCAGCACGAATGTCGTGCGCGTTCTGCGCAACGGAGTATTCCCATTCCAGACGGTCGAGGCCGGAGACGATGAGTTCTCGAACGTAGAACGCCTTGGTCCGGCCCGTGGAAGCGGCTAACCGGTCGAGGCGCTTTTCAGTTTCCGGGGGTAGACGAACCGAAGTAGGCATGGCCCCTCCTTCACAAAGATTACATGTATTCACTATGCTACGCCCGAGCAGTCATGGGTTCCAGTGGGCGGGAACGTTGAACACTTCAAACGCAGCCTCGGACCCGCGCGCCTGGTAATGGGTAGCGCTGGGGCTCAACACCTCACATCGTCTAAACTTGGGCGGTGCCCGCCATCTACGGCGGCAGGGGCTGATCCGCCGGTCGAGTCTGTCGAAACCCCCCGGTGGTCGAGCAGCGAGCTCTGCGAGCGCGTCGAGACCCAGCAACCCACAGCCCAACTATCCAGGAAGCCCGCCATGCTGATTGCACTCCTCCTGCTTGCGATCCTTGTGGGCGCGTCCCTGCAGCGGCTGACGGGCATGGGATTTGCGCTGGTGTCGGCCCCGTTCATGGTCCTGTTGCTGGGCCCCGTCAGCGGCGTGGTCACCGCCAACATCTGCGGCGCCACGGCGTCGGCCTTGATCCTGGGCCGCGTGGTGGCAGACATTGAGTGGCGGAAGTTTGCCGGACTTGCGCTTGCGGCGCTGGTGGGCGTCATCCCCGGCGCCCTCCTGCTGAAAGTTGCCCCCGCCGCCTGGCTTGACGTCGGCATTGGCGCACTCATCATCGCCGGGCTGTCCATCACGCTGTTCGCCAGGCCGCGGCCGGGCGACCCGGGCGCGGGGACCATGTTCGCGGCGGGTGCCGCCAGCGGGGGCATGAGCGTTTTGGCAGGCGTTGGCGGCCCCGCCATGAGCGTCTACGCCGTTGCCACGCGGTGGGGGCAAAAGGGCTTTGCCGCCACCATGCAGCCATACTTCATGGTCACCTCGCTGGCCTCGATTTCGGCCAAGGCCGTCACCAACCCGGCATCCTTTCCGGACCTGCCGGCCTGGGCCTGGATCGCGGTATGCCTGGCGATGGTGCTGGGCCTGGTGGCGGGGGAGTGGGCCGCCAAGCATGTCACGCACGACGCCGGTCGCCTCCTGGTCGTCATCCTCGCCTTTGCCGGCGGGGCGGCAGCCATGGTCCGCGGTGCCGCAGCGCTCCTGTGACTGTGTGGAAGGAATGGGTCAGAGGCCCCGGTGGCCGAAGGCACGTCGGGGACGTTATTTCGGCAGGATCGTTCAGGGGCAGGCGGAGGCCTCGAGTGGATCGACAGGGTCTTTTCGGCTGATGCCAAGGTACCTGTCTGAAATGTTGCACCGGCGCCGTCCCAAAGACCGGCGGCCTTGGCCGAGGCTCCAGAGATCATGGGGATGAAGACAACCCGTTTGTCGTTCCCGCCGAGGTGCCAGCCCTCCGCGGCACCGATCAGGCAGGTCTCGGGATCACTTGCGGCGCCCCCGGAGAAGTTCCCGGCCAGCTTGCGAATGAGGGATACGGATTTCGGCAGGACACACCTTTCCAGATTGTCAGGGTGCGGAACACGGGCGTACCGGGCGCCGACCCGACGGCCGAGGCTGGCCCGTTGCGGAGCCGGGAGCGGGCGGAGGACTTCCACGCTGCTGTGAAGCAATGCGGTCTTGTCCACGCTGGTTCCGATCCTCAGATCTGCGGTGGGCGGTTTTCCTTCCGAAGCGGGCCACCGTGTCAACGGAAATTCCCAGGTACGTGGCAACGTCGCGCCGAAGCTGCGTGCGGGCGGGCCCGGCTCTCATGGTCGGTTCCTTTGATCATGCCCGGAGGCCGTGTCGTAACCCTTGGTCGATCCATGATTCGCAGGTTTTGCCAGGATTGCAGGGTTTCTGCAGAAGAACCGCATCGCCTTGCAGGCTCCAATGCCGCAACCGCGAACGTCTAGACTTGAGGACTGGCCGTCCATGGTCAAGCCTGACATCGAAACCCCGCTGGTCAAGCCTGACATCGAAACCCCTCTGGCCGAGCGTCGAGACCCCAACCCAGGAGCACCATGACCCCCGATCAGACGCCGCCCGAGCCACACGGAACCGTCACGTGGACGCAGGACGGCGTGGACCGCACGGCCCTGTGGCATTCCGCCAGCGGGGCCCGGGCGCCCAGGAACGTGGTGGCCGTTGACGACTCCCTGACGGCCGACGACGCCTACCGCCTCGCCGCCCGGGGCACCGCCCTGCTGTGGACCGGCGACTACCACAACGCCCGCCAGCTCCTCTCCGCCATTGCGCGAAGGCTGCCGGACGGCACCACGAAGGGGAAGAAGCACGACGGCGGCACCGTCGCCGAGGCGTTTTACCGCTACCGCCAGGCCCGCTCCCAGCGCGCCCGGGTGCTGGGCCTGCTGCTGGTTCCGCTGGAGCCCGGCCCGGCCGTTGCCCTGCGCCGGGCCCCGGACGTCAAGGAGGCCTGGCTGGCCGCCGCCGGGCCGGTGACGGAGGCGGAGGTGGCGCCGCTGCAGGACGTGCTCGGTGCCATCGGCGCCTGGGAATGGCGCAGGAACGGGCTGTATGTCGACGCGCTGGAGGCCGTCATTTATCCGCACTACGGGACGTTTGCGCCCATCCGCAGCGAGTACCTGGACCTCGTGGCGCGGGCCCCCCTGCCCTCAACGGAGCTGGCGTTCGACATCGGCACGGGCACCGGCGTGCTGGCCGCCATCCTGGCCCGGCGCGGCGTCACAAGGGTCGTCGCCACGGACAGCGAGCCGCGGGCCATTGCCTGCGCCGTGGAGAACCTGCAGCGGCTCGGGCTGGACGGGCGCGTGGAACCGGAACTGACGGACATGTTCCCGGAGGGGAGGGCGCCGCTGGTGGTCTGCAACCCGCCGTGGCTGCCCGGGACGCCGCACACCCTGCTGGACAACGCCGTCTACGATCCCAAGAGCCGCATGCTCACGGCCTTCCTCGCCGGCCTGACGGAGCATCTGGAGCCTGGGGGAGAGGGCTGGCTGGTCCTCTCCGACCTGGCCGAGCACCTGGGCCTGCGGTCCCGCGAGGAACTGCTCCAATGGATCGAAGAGGCCGGGCTCACGGTCAAGGACCGGCTGGACACCCGGGCGAAACACCCGCGGTCCATGGACCGCAGCGACCCGTTCTTTGCCGCCCGCTCCCAGGAGGTCACCTCGCTCTGGCGGCTCGCGGCAAAGCCGCCGAAGCCCTAGCCCGCCTTCGCCGTGGGCAGGTTCTCGACGTCGCTGGGCCCCACGCAGGCGCGCTCCTTGGGCAGCTTCTCCGCGGCATTGGAGAGTCCGGCCAGGACGGAGCTGGAGGGGATCTTGTTCGGATCGATGGTCACCTCGGCGGCCGGGTTGCGGCCGTAGGTGGTCATGGTCCAGTTCTGCTCGCCTTCCTTGATGATCCAGTCCACGCCGTTGACGCCCACGCACTTGGTGGTGGTGGGCCCCGGTACGGCCACGCCGCAGCGCAGCACGACCAGGGACGGGTCGCCCCAGGCGGCGGTGGCCTGGCTGGTGGTGGTCCGGCGCTTGGCGCCGGCCAGGGTGTCCGGCAGGGACACCATCATGGGCGCGCAGGCCGGATTGTTCGAATCCTGGGCGGCCGCGATGCTCACCGACGGCGCGCAGCCGGTCAGGACCATCAGGGACAGCGCCGCACAGGGCACAGCGAACCGCCAGGACAGGGATTTCAAGCGCATGAATCAACCCTATCCGGTGAAACTGGGAACGCCCCCCACCTCAAAACGCAGCAAAGCACCGCGCAGCCGGCCGGCCCGCGATGGTCACGGCGCAGCAACAATGGGGCCGCACCCAGCGAAATTGCCGGAGATTCACACCAAGGCGGTGGCATGATGGCGCCATGAGTGAAGACTTGGCCCCGCCCGTCCCGGCCCGCCGCAGACGCAACGCGCGCAGGAACGTGCTGCTGTTCTTCCTGGCCATTTTTGTGGTGGCGGCCGTGGTCAGCGGCTTGTTCGTTTACAACCTGGCCCACAGCTTTGACACCAAGACGCAAAAAATCGGGCAGGCGTTCCCCAGCGAGGCGGCGCGGCCGGTCAAGCCCACGGAGGGTCCGGCGTCGAACGCCATGAACATCCTGCTGCTGGGCAGCGACACCCGCGGTGCGGCGCTGGCCCAGGCGGAGGAGGGCCAGCCGTCCAACCAGCGCTCGGACACCATGATGTGGGTGCACATCCCGGCGGACCGCAAGCACATCTACATGATGTCGGTCATGCGCGACACCTGGGTGGACATCCCCGGGCACGGCCAGGCGAAGATCAACGCGGCCATGGCGTACGGGGGGGTGCCGCTGGTGGTGCAGACGCTCGAGGGGCTGTTCAAGAGCAGGATCGACCACGTGGCGATCGTGGACTTTGAGGGCTTCAAGGCCATCACGGACGCCCTGGGCGGGGTGGAGGTCAACGTGCCCATCGGCTTCAAGGCGTACACGGCGGACATCACGCTCAAGGCGGGCCCGCAAAAGCTCAACGGGGACCAGGCCCTGGCCTTTGCGCGGGAGCGGTACGCGTTTGTGGACGGCGACTACCAGCGGGTGAAGGACCAGCAGATCTTCCTCAAGGCCGTCATGAACACCGTGCTGACCCCGGCCACGCTGACCAACCCCGTCAAGGTCACGGAGCTGGTCAACCAGGTGTCCCCGTACCTGAGCGTGGACAAGGGCCTGGACGCGGCCACGGTGGGTGCCCTGGCCGTGAGCCTGAACGCCGTGCGTGGTTCGGACGTCGTGTCCTTCACGCTGCCCACGCTGGGCACCGGCACCAGCGCGGACGGCCAGTCGATTGTGCTGAAGGACGACGCCGCCATCTCGGCCATTGCGAAGGCCCTCACCGACGATTCACTCGGAACATACCTGAAATCCGCCGGCCTCGGCGGTTGAGCCCCGGTGGTCGAGCAGCGAGCTCTGCGAGCGCGTCGAGACCCGGTGATTGAGCCTGTCGAAATCCGCGCGTCGAGACCCGGTGATTGAGCCTGTCGAAATCCGCGCGTCGAGACCCCAGCCCCGGTGGTCGAGCAGCGAGCTCTGCGGGCGCGTTCCGGTGGTCGAGCAGCGAGCTCTGCGAGCGCGTCGAGACCCGGAGCCCGGCGCCTCCCGCCGGGTATGAGATAATAATCTGTCTGGACTATTGGGTGGGGCAACGAATTCCGTCCACCCGACGCACACTCGCACCGTTCCCGGCTTCATCACAGCCGGGTTTGTTTGAGATTTTTAGGGGAACTTTTGGGGCTGCAGCTCTCACGCCAGCAGTTTGTGCTGGCCGTTGCCATTGTCGTGGCAACTATTTTCGGGACCCTTTTTATTGCCGGTCCCGCGCTGGCCAGCTCCCCCAACGCGGTTGCCGCGTCGGGCCTCGGCAGCAGCGGTGCCGTGCCCAAGGCTGACGCACAGAATTACCAGGCAAAGCAGCCCGCAACGTCCAAGGCCGGCATGGAGCAGGGCACGCCAAAGGGCAGCCCGCTGCCCGTCCAAATCACCACGATCGCCATTTTGCTGGTCCTGGGCGCCGGATACTTCCGCGTGATGGGACATTCGGGGCGCCGCATGCCGGCAACAAGGACGGAGCCGGCGGACGTTGCTTAAGAAGACCCCTCCCCGTTCCGGCCGCCCACGAATCAGCCGGAGGACCAGCCCGGCGGACGTGCCGGGTGGTCCGCTTCGCCTCATGCTCCTGATCCACTCCTACTGGCCCGAGCACAGCCCGCCGCAGCGGCGTTGGACCACCTTGATCCGTGAATTTCGCAAGGCCGACTGGGACGTGGACGTGGTGGCACCTGTGGCACACTTCCCGGAAGGCCGCCGCAGCCTCCCGCGGGAAAAGGCCGGCAGTCCGTTCCGCGGCCAAATGGGACCCCACGGGGAGCGGATCAAGCGCGTACCCTACATCCGCCACAGCGGCAACTTCCACGCCGCGCGGCTGGTGGACCAGGTGTTCTCGGCGGCCATGTCCATCCCCGCCGGGCTGATGTGGCGCAAGGCGGACGTGGTGGTAGTCACCGCGCCCAGCCTGCCCATCATGGTGGCCGGGTATGTGGTGGCCAAGCTCCGCCACGTCCCCCTGATCGTTGAAATGCGCGACGCCTGGCCGGACCTGGCCCGCGATGCGCGGATCGTCAAGGGCAGCGTCAAGAGCGTCGTGGAGCGCGTGGTGGAGGCCATCCAGCTGCGTGCCGATCTCGTCGTGTCCGTGACGGAAGGCTTCGCGGAGACCCTCCGTGCCCGCGGCGTGAAGAACGTGGTGACCATCAGCAACGGGCTGGACCTGGATTCCGTGCCGGTCTTTGAGCCGCCCGCGCAGGAACGCGACACCTTCGAGGCGCTCTACCTGGGCAACCACGGCGAGAGCCAGCGCCTGGACGTGGTGGTCCGCGCCAGCGCCCTGGTGGGTGATTCCATGCGCCTGCACATGGTGGGCCACGGCACCCAGCGCCCGGGCCTGATGGACCTGGCCGAGGAACTCAACGCACCCGTCACCTTCCATGAGTCCCTCCACGGCCAGGACGTGCTGAACCGCTACAAGAAGGCGGACACCTGCATCGTCTCCCTGCGCGACGACTGGAAGTCCTTCGAGGCCACCGTGCCGTCGAAGACGTATGAGGTCATGTCAATCGGCCGCCACGTCACCGCCATTGTGCGCGGCGAGGCGGCACGCATCGTCCAGGAGGCCGACGGCGGCGACGTGGTCGCCTGGAAGCCCGAGGCCGTTGCGGAACTCTGGCGCACGCTGGCGGCGGACAGGACGCGGCTCCAGGCCGGAACATCGGGCCGGGACTGGGTCCGCGAACACGCCAACTACCCGTCGCTGGCGCTCAAGTACATGGACACCATCGGGGCGCTGGTCCGCAGCAAGAGTGCCGTCTAGTGGACCTGCGCAAGAACCTCACCCTGGCAGCGACCACAGCTGCCCGGCACCTGCTGGACGATCCGGTGGTGTTGGCCCTGCAGATTTCCCGCCGGCTTCCCTCCCGCCTGGTGCAGCCCGTGGCCAGGGCCGTCTGCCGGGTACTGCCGTACTCCGCGGCAGCGCCGGCGCTGGTGGCCGCCTTCGTATCCGGCGACTCCGGCGGGCTGGCCCGCCGCCTTGACAAGGCGCTTTCCGGCGGATTGGCGGGCAACCGCGCAAGGCTCGCGGCCGACGTCGCACTGGCCGCGGGGGAGCCCGCCTGGGCGGACAAGTTCCTGCCGGCCGCAACGGGGGCACGACGGCTGCCCGCCACGCTTGCCCGGCGCAAGTGGTACGACGGCGACATGGCGGGTGCCGTGGCCGCCCTCGCCTCCCAGCGTGGGGGCATGGCGAAGCACCGCCGGCGCCTGGCGGGGGAGCTGCGCACCTTTTCGGGCTGGGCCCCGGAGCTGGGGGCTGTTCCCATGGAACCCGTGCCCGGCCGCGTGCTGCACTTCCTGACGAATTCCCTGCCCCACACGGGCAGCGGGTATGCCCAGCGTAGCCACTCCATCCTCACCGCCCAGCGCGACGCCGGTTGGGACGTTCTTGCCGTCACGCGCCTTGGCTACCCGGTGCAGGTGGGCAAGGTGACGGCGCGGGAGCAGGACGTGATTGACGGCATCATGTACCGCCGGATGATTCCGTCGCGGCTGGCGGCCACGGCGGATGCCCGCATGCAGCAGGAAGCCGAAGCGCTGTTGCGGATCGCTCTGGAATTCCGGCCGGAGGTGCTGCACACCACCACGCACTTTGCCAACGGCCTCGTGGTGGGTGCCGTGGCGCGCGCCTTGGGCATTCCGTGGGTCTACGAGGTGCGGGGGCAGCTGGCGGACACGTGGGCCTCCACGCGCGGCGAGGAGGCGAGGGCCAGCCAGCGTTATGTGCAGTTCCAGGCCCGCGAGGTGGACGTCATGCAGGCCGCAGACCAGGTGTTCACCCTGGGCGAGGCGATGAAGGAAAGGATCGTGGACGCGGGCATTCCCGCAGACAAGGTCCTGCTGGCGCCCAACGCCGTGGGCGGGCCGTTCCTGGAAGAGCCCAGGACCCATGAAGAGGCCAGGAGGGCATTGGGGCTGGATCCCGCGCTCGACTACATCGGCACCGTCAGCTCGCTGGTGGACTACGAGGGCATTGATGACCTGGTGGACGCTTTCGCCATTTTGGCGCCGACATTCCCCAAGCTCCGCCTGTTGATTGTGGGAAGTGGCACATCCCTGCCTGCCCTGCAGGACCAGGCCAAGCAACTGGGACTGGCCGGCAAGGTCACATTTACTGGGCGGGTTCCCCGCGAGTCCACGCCTTTGTACCACCAGGCGCTGGACGTCTTTGTGGTTCCCCGCAAGGACCTGGCCGTCACCCGGGCCGTCACGCCGCTCAAGCCCGTGGAGGCGCTGGCCAGCGCCCGCCCCGTGGTGGCCAGCGACCTGCCCGCGCTTCGTGAGATCATCGAAGAGAATGTGAACGGCAGGCTGAGTCCGGCGGACAATCCGTCAGGCTTGGCCAAAGTTTTGTCCGGGATGTTGCAGGACCCCGAATTGCGGAAGCGTTTGGGCACGGCGGGGCGCAGGGGTGTTTTGGAACTGCGCACGTGGAATGCCAACGCCGCGGCCTACAGTGCCGCCTACAAGAAAGTTGCACGTTTGAAATTTGCTAGCCGGAGTGGCGCGCATGACTGAGATTACAGCTGAATTGCCGAAACCGGCCGTGGTCCGTGACGTGCCGGTCGACCTGAGCAAGCTGAGCAGGGTTGGTGCACGGCCGCCGTTTCTGGACTATCTGGTACAGCTCTGGGACTTCCGCCAGTTCATTTACTACGACGCCCGCGCCCGCGTACAAAGCGGCACCCGCCGCGACAAGCTTGGCAGCGCGTGGCTTATCTTGAATCCCGTTTTCAATGGCATGACATATTTTCTGGTGTTTGGACTCTTGTTAAAGACAAGCAAGGGCATACCAAATTTTATTTCATACTTGGTCATCGGCATTTTCATGTTCCAAATCACCTCTGGTGCCATCGTAAGCGGTGCCCGGTCAATGCAGCAGAACAAGGCCCTGGTGCAGGGCTTCAGTTTCCCTCGCGCGGCACTGCCGATCGGCGTCAATGTTCGTGAATTGTTGGCCAACATCCCACTTATCATAGCTATGTTGCTCATAATTTTGGTGGTTCCACCTGTGGAACCTATCAGCTGGCGATGGTTGTTACTGGTGCCAGTCTTGGCACTACAATTCATTTTCAATCTGGGCATCGGCTTGATTCTTGCCCGGATTATTTCGCGCGTAAACGATGTTACGCACCTGCTGCCATTCACGTTGCGGCTGTTGATGTACATGTCCGCCGTTTTTTATTCTCTGGACCGATTCTCGAACCATCCGACAATTTATTGGCTTATGCAGGCCAACCCCATGTTCCTCATAATCGACATAACCCGGGATGCGGTCATGTACGGCGTGACGCCATCGTGGCATTCCTGGGCCATGCTCAGTGCGTGGGCTTCCATTGCCCTCATCGTGGGAATGTTGTTCTTCTGGAAAGCCGAGGAATCCTATGTCCGCGGCTGATGAACTTGCGCGTTTGACGGCTGACCCCTGCGTTGTGGCAGACAACGTGGCCATGAAGTACCAGGTCATCTCGACAGAGGAACAAACTGAGGTTCCTCGCTTTGGCTGGAAGATCCTGCAGCGATTCACTCCACGCCCCAACACAGTCACCGTCCACGCTTTGAATAGACTTTCCCTGGTGGTCCGGCGCGGCGAATCAGTGGGAATCATTGGCCGGAACGGTTCGGGCAAGAGCACCCTGATGAAGCTGGTGAGTGGCCAGGTGCGACCCACCGGCGGGGCCATACATGCCTCCAGCACACCCATCATGTTGGGCGTCAACGCTGCGCTGGTTCCGGAACTGTCTGGGGACCAGAACGTTGTTCTGGGCTGCCTTGCCATGGGGCTGAGCCGCGATGAAATCGACGCACGATTTGATGAGATCGTGGAAGTTTCGGGACTGGAAAAATCCATCCACCTGCCCATGAAATCGTATTCGTCGGGGATGGGGTCCCGCCTTCGCTTTGCCATTGCCGCCTGTGGAAATCCCGAAATTCTGCTCGTCGATGAAGCCCTCAACACCGGCGACGCCCAGTTTGCCGCGCGCAGCAAGCGCCGCATGGATGAACTTCGCGAGAAGGCCGGCTGCGTCCTGCTGGTCAGCCACAGCTTGGACACCATCAAGGACATGACGGGGCGGGTGGTGTGGCTGGACAAGGGGGACCTCATCATGGATGGCAATCCGAAGGACGTCACCAAGAAATACATGGAGTTCACCAACCACTTGGCCAGGGGGAACAATATCTCCGCCCATGGGCTGCGTGCCGACGTCATGGCTTCGTTGGAAGTGGCCAACGTCGTCAACCAGCGCGGCGGCGACCGCAGCTTTACGGCGGCTGGCTGATGTACACCGTCAGTGAGGCGAAAACTGCACTTTGGCACCTGCGGAACGGTGGTCCCGGGCAATTGAAGCGGTGGCAGAACCGCCGCCGGGTTGATCGGGGCTTCGCTGCCCCGACCAGTGTCCAGGGCGTGGAGGCCGGCTGGGTGGGCAGAGGCAGGAACCGCCACCTGTCCTTCGCAGCAGCCGTCCTTCCGAAGGGCCATGCCCGACGGGACGATCTCACCGTGGGCGTCATTCTCGACGACTTCTCGGCCATGGCTTTCCAGTTTGAATGGACTTCCGTGGCCCTGGACCCAGCCGCCTGGATGCAGCAGCTTGACGGCCTTGACTTAGTCTTCATCGAATCTGCCTGGGCCGGGAACGACCGCCTGTGGCGGGGCAAGATAGCGGGCAACGGTGGTCCAGAACAGACGTTCATCGATATGCTCGCCGCCTGTAGGGAACGGGGCATCCCCACCGTTTTCTGGAACAAGGAAGACCCACCGCACTACGACGACTTCCTGCCGGCCGCGAAGCTCTTCGATGTAGTGTTCACCTCGGATGAAGGCCGCATTGCCAGCTACCGGAAGGACTTGAGCCACGACCGCATCGGCGTGCTGCCCTTTGCCGCGCAACCCGCCGTGCACAATCCTGTCCGGCCTGCAAAGGGCTGGCACCGGAGGGACGCGGCATTTGGCGGCATGTACTTTGCGCACAAGTATCCTGAACGCCGGGAACAAATGGACCTGCTGCTCAACGGCGTCATGGATGCCTCGGCCAAAATGGACACGGGCCTGGAGATCTTCTCCCGGCAGCTGGGCGGCAACCCGGACTACCAGTTCCCGGCCCCGCTCGATTCCCGCGTGGTCGGCTCGCTCACCTACCCGCAGATGCTCTCTGCCTACAAGGCCTACAAGGTCTTCCTCAACGTCAATTCCGTGGTGGATTCCGCCAGCATGTGCGCCCGGCGGATCTTTGAAATCTCGGCCGCGGGCACGCCGGTGATCAGCACACCCAGCGCCGCGATCAGGAACTTCTTCACGGAGGACGAGGTCCCGGTGGCTGACACCCGCCAGGCCGCCGCGCATCTGAGCCGGGCTCTGGTAAAAAATCCCGAGCTCAACGACAGGACTGCACACCTGGCCCAGCGGCGCATCTGGCAGGAACACACCTACGCCCACCGCGTGGAATCCGTTCTGGCCCGAGCCCTCCCGGACAAGACTTCCGGAGTGCTCCGCCCCACGGCCTCGGCGCTGGTTCCCACTATCCGTCCGCAGCAGGTGGACAACGTCCTCCGCACCGTCGCCGCGCAGCACGGCGTCACCACCCAGCTGGTGCTGTTGACCCACGGCTTTGAAATGGAGCCTCATTCATTGCGCGAGCTGCAGGAACGCCACGGACTTGCTGACGTCGTCCTGTTGACGGCTGGACGCGAGGTGTCATTGGGGGAGTGCCTGAACCGTTGTGTTGCCGCAGCCGACGGGGATGTCCTGGCAAAGATGGACGACGACGACCACTACGGTACGGCCTACCTCTCGGACCAGTTGTTCGCCATGGACTTCTCCAGGGCGGACATTGTGGGCAAGCAGGCGCACTACATGCATCTGGAGGCTTCCAAGGCCACCATCCTGCGCTTTGGTCACAAGGAACACCGGTACACGGACTTCGTGATGGGCCCGACCATTGTGGCCCGCAAGGAAACCTTCAATGCCAATCCGTTCCCGGCCCTTGGGCTGGGGGAGGACACGGGATTCTTGCGCAATGCGGGAAAAGCCGGAATGCAGATCTATTCTGCAGACAGGTTCAATTTTTACCAGGTGAGGGCTGGCAACCGACACACCTGGCAAGTGGAAGACGCCGAGCTGCTCGCATCCGGCGACCTAAAATTCTATGGGGAGCCCAATGAACACACCGACATCTAATTCAGCAACTGCAGCTGGCATCGAAACCGTTGCCGTCATTGGCCTGGGCTACATCGGGCTGCCCACGGCTGCAATTTTGGCGGGCAACGGGGTCAAGGTCATTGGTGTGGACGTTTCGGCGGACACGGTGGAGGCGGTCAACCGCGGCGAAGTTCCGTTCGTTGAACCCGATCTGGGGACCAATGTTGCCGGCGCGGTGGCGCAAGGCTTCCTCAGCGCCCAAAAGGAAACCCCCCGGGCGGACGCGTTCATCGTCGCCGTTCCCACGCCGTTCCTTGCCGACAAGTCCGCAGATCTCAGCTACATCGAGGACGCGGCCCGCGCGATTGCGCCCCAGCTGCGCGGTGGTGAGCTTGTCATTCTCGAATCCACTTCACCTCCCCAGACCACGGCACACATGGCGCAGGTCATTCTGGACCGCCGCCCAGACCTGAGTCTTGACGGTTCAGAGGACCGCCCGGTAATTTTGTTTGCCCACTGTCCCGAGCGCGTACTGCCCGGCCGGGTAATGATCGAGCTGGTCACGAACGACCGCATTGTTGGCGGGCTCAATCCGGGGGCCGCCGCTGCGGCGACCGCCCTGTATAAGGTCTTCTGCCTGGGCGAAATCCTGGAAACGGATGCCACCACGGCCGAGCTGTCCAAGCTCGTGGAGAATGCGTACCGGGACGTCAACATCGCCTTCGCCAATGAGCTCTCCATCGTCAGCAAGAACCTGGGTGTGGACGTGTGGGAACTCATTGAACTTGCCAACCACCACCCGCGGGTCAACATCCTCCAGCCAGGTCCTGGGGTGGGGGGCCACTGCATTGCCGTTGACCCCTGGTTCATTGTTGCCGCCGATCCTGAGAACTCCAAGCTCATCAGGACCGCACGCGAGGTAAATGATTCCAAGCCTCAGCGGGTCGTGGAGCAAATTCTGGCTCCGATTGCTGACAATCCTGCTGCCACCGTTGCAGCCTTGGGCCTGGCATTCAAGCCGAACATCGACGACATGCGGGAATCCCCGGCAGTGGACATTGTCCACAAACTCGCCACGCAGCGTCCGGACGTCACCATTCTGGTGGTGGCACCGCACTCAGAGATCCTGCCTAAGAAGCTGGTGGGATTCTCCAACATCAAGCAAACGACTGCGATTGAGGCGATTTCTGCCGCAGACGTAGTCGCATTGTTGGTGAACCACGACAAGTTCAGCGAGATCGACAGAGCCACCCTAGCCGGCAAGCACTTAGTTGACACGCGAGGCTTCTGGCGAAACTAGGAATTCGTCAGCAAGAAACCGAAATTAACCGCAACAGACTCCATGTATGAGCTATTAGGCTCAACACTTTTCGGAATATATCCATCTTTCTCCGGGGAATCTGAGTACCTGTAATCAAAGCGTGAGTTCTAATTATTTAACTTTTTTTGGATAAATACGGAAATTTACTAACATAAATATCCTGCATCATAATAAAGCGTGATTTCAGATCCGACCATTCGGCCTCGAGGTTGCGTAATAATCATCATCGGCAATTGACCTTTTGTAGCCTGTTATTCTGAAGGACTTTAAATGCAAGCAAAAATTGACTCAAGCGTGGTGATAATGACCGACGGTGGGCGAGACGTCACAGTTGGCGATCACACTCAAATTTTGCGGGGTACTGAAATCTTGGGCCCCGTAGTCATCGGTTCTAATACATATATAAATCGAGATAATTACATTCGGGCTGAAACTACCATTGGAAACCATGTGGCAGTTGGTCCGTTTTGTAGATTTGTAACTGATAGCCATGAAATTGGATCGACAAATCGTAGGGCAGGGAAAAACACCGTAAATCCAATTTTCGTTGGAGACGGAACATGGATTGGTGCTTCTGTGACTATACTCGGGGGCGTAAAGATAGGTAGAGGTTGTGTGATTGCCGCGGGTTCAGTTGTGATTAAGGATATACCTGACAACTGCCTTGCGGCCGGGGTGCCAGCAAAGATCGTGCGACGTTTGGAAGCTCCAACGGCGAAGAATCCTGTATTGCGACATGCCTATAAAGTTTTACAAGGACTAAGAAAGATTCAAGACAATTGAGAGTAATTGGCAAACCCTTCTACGAGTTATAGAATATGGCTTCCTGGCAGATGAGATACGCGATCTAAGCCATTCACTATAATAGTTGTATTCGTCAGACTAATTTGCACCTGATGAATATTTGTCAATCCTCTATTGAGGCAAACTGATGTTTTGATATTGAATAGGTGAATCATTAATACTTTCTCTTTCGCTGACGCACGTGAGTTGAATATTCGCCCGCTTGAGAAGTTTTTTGCCGTGATTCCCGCCGGGGGTGTCGGAACGCGGCTGTGGCCCCTGTCGCGGGCGGCGGCGCCGAAGTTCCTCCATGACCTCACGGGCAGCGGGAGCACGT
>NZ_JAAMFM010000029.1 GCF_013376105.1 Arthrobacter wenxiniae | reverse complement strand
CATCGACCGCGCCTCCGGCCATGACGTCAGCTAGGACGCATTCCTGATGAATCCGGCTGAGCGCCTATACGGTGGACCGCGCCGCCGCTACAAACGCCTTGATGAGGCCCCCGTCCTTGACGCCGCGGCTGGACTCCACGCCGCTGGACACATCCACCCCGTCGGGTCGCAGTGCCACAGCAAGCTCGGCCACATTGGAAGGATTCAGGCCGCCGGCCAGCAGCCAAAAACCGGCCGGGGCGCCGCCGTCGAGCAGGCTGACGTCGAAGGCCACGCCCGCGCCGGGTTCCACGGCGTCGAGCAGGATCCGCTCGGACTCCCACGCCAACTTGTCCGCCGGAGACAAAGCGGCGTAGGCGGCGGCAGAGAACGCGCGCAGGGTGCGGAATCCGGCGTCGCGCGCCTGCTCCATGTCGGCCAAGGTCTCGTTGCCGTGCAGCTGGACGGTGGTCAGGGCCGCGGCGCGGGCAATCTCCAGGACCTGCTCGATGGGCTGGTTGCGGAACACGCCCACCGTCTCAACATCTGTAGGAACTGCCTGGCCCAGCTCGCGCACGAGCTCCGCCGTGATGGTCCGGGGGCTGCCCGGCGCAAACACGAACCCCACGGCGTTCGCGCCGGCCCCGATGGCCGTGGCAACCGTTTCGGCTGTCTGCAAACCGCAAATCTTTACGTACATTTCCGCAGCTCCTTCGTGCCCGGCGGCGCACCTCAGCGCAGCCCGGGCGTCGTTTTCATGTTAACAGCAAGGGATCCCCGGGCCTCAGTGCGGGCCTACCGCACCGAAACCCCGGGGATCCTTATTCCGCGGCGGATGCATCCGCCACAAACGGCATTAGTTCCTGTGCACTTCCACGCCGGAATCGGACGGCGCCGGAATCAGCAGCGACACCAGGAACGCCGCCACCGTGATGGCGCCCCGGCCAGCATGGCCGCCGTGTAGCCGGCAACCCCAGCCCCGGCATTGGCCTGGATGGCGGGCAGGACGGCGAAGCTCAGCCCGGCGCCCATGCCGAAGGCCGCGGAGTTCATGCCCGGCAGGAACCCGGGGTTGTCCAGCGGCGAGAGCACCACGCCCAGGCCGTTGAGCATGATGTTGGCCATTCCGGCGTACGTGACGCCGAGCAGCAGCGTGGCGCCCACCAGGAACACCAGGTTGTGCGTGCCCACCAGGGCCAGCACCACAATGCCCACCGTGCTGCCGAGCAGGCCGATCCGCAGGATGGTGCGGTACCCCAGCGTGGAGGCCAGGCGGCCGGAGAACGGGCCGGCCACCCAGCCGAGGAGCGCATATGGGGTCAGCAGGATCAGCGAGGCCGCGTCGGCCTGGAGCCCGAATCCGGAGCCGTGGTTTTGCGCCACGGACATGACGATCCCGTTCACGGTGGCAAAGGCACCGGTCATGGTCAGCATGGTGGTCAGCAGGATGGCCCAGGTGGAGCGCTGCCTCATGAGTGCCGGCGTCGCCAGCGGCTGGCGCACGGCGCCCTCAATCTTCCAGAACACCACCGCGGAGACGGCGGCACCCACCAGCAGGGAAATGGTCAGCGCGCCGTTGGCTGCCGGACCCTTGCCGAGTTCGTTGACGGCGGTCTGCAGGAACAAGATGGTGACGGCCAGGGCCAGCACGCCCCACCAGTCCATGCGGACGCCCTGCGACGGCCGGGTGTCCGGCACGTAGCGGGCCACCAGCGCGACGGCGACAAGTCCGACGGCGGCGATCACCCAGAAGATGGAACGGAACCCGAAGGTGGTGGCCAGGAAGCCGCCGGCGAACGCGTCAATGCCGGCAATGCCGCCGTTGACGGCCGTGATCAGGCCCATGAGTGTGCCGTACTGCTTGGCGTCCTTGACCTTGCTGCGCAGCACCATCAGGCAGAGCGGCACGATGGCACCGGAGATGCCCTGGACCACGCGGGCAACGATCAGGACCTGGATGTACGGGGCAAACGCGGCCAGGACCGAGCCCAGCACCATGACACCGACCATCAGGACCAGGATCTTGCGCCGGCCCACAATGTCGCTCAAACGGGGCAGGAACAGGCCAAACAAGGCGGTGCTGGTGAAGAACGCCGTCTGGGACAGGCCCACGGTGACTTCGGTGGTGTGCAGTTGCGCGGCCATCGTCACCAGGACGGGGCTGAGCATGCTCGCATTGAGCTGGAAGGCGCCACAGGCGGCCAGCAGCGCCACCATGAGCGAGGTGATGCCCTTCGTGTCGGCGGCACCGGAGGCGATGCCCGGGGACTTCTTGTCGGTGTGCAGCGGGTGCGTCATTGGAACCCTTTACTAAGGTGGAAACTCCACGAAGAATGGATGGAGGGACGTCAGTCGGCCATGGATGCGCCGGGGGAGCCGAGGACGCGTGCCGCGGAGGAGTGTCCCCCAACGCAGGCGTCCGTCAAATCCCGGGTGGCGAGATACGTTGAAAGGAAACCGGCGGCGAAGGCGTCGCCCGCGCCGGTGAGGTCGCGCACCTCGGATACGGGCGGGACCGGCACGGAGAGTTTTGCTTCCGCGCCGTAAAGGACGACCGTCGGGTCTGCGCCGGCCTTGGTGACGATGATGGTGCCCGGCAGCCGGGCAAAGTTCGGCCCGGGCTCGCCGTCAATGGCAAGCCCCAGGAACTCGGACTCGCTTTTGTTGCCGATGATGAAGTCGGGGCGCAGTTCCGTCATCAAATCCAAGAACTTTTCCACCCCGTAGTGGGCCAGCATGCCGGTGGAGGAGGCATCGATGGAGACCAGGATGCCCCGCCGGCGGGCCCGGCGGATCAGGTCCGTGACAGCGTCCCCGACGGGGTCGCCGTCGAAGGTGTAGCCGGGGACGTGCAGCAGCTCAAGGCCGTCGAGCCACTCATCGGGCACGTCCTGGAACAGTTTTGCGGCCCCGCGGCAGGGGAGCATGGTGCGCTCGCCGTCCTGGTCGATCAGGATGACGATGGAACCGGTGGTTCCGCGGCGTTGGACAACGACGTCGATGCCCTCCGCCTCGAGGTTCCTCACCAGGGTGTCGCCCAGGGAGTCTTCCCCGACGCAGCCCATGAATCGCGTGGGCCCGAGGCGGCCGGCGAAGCTGGCAACATTTGCCGCGCTGCCGCCCCGGGTGTGGAAAATCTCCACATCGGTGTCCGTGCCGTGCCGCATCGGCTCGGCAAGCCACACGATGACGTCTTCAACGAGATCTCCAATGATTCCCAACACGATTCTTCAGGCCCTTACTTGGTCAGTGACGTGGCGAGCTGGCCGCCGAGGGCCACGTTGCTGCGGTAGACGTCGATGTTGACTTTCAGGCTGCGGCCCTTGGTGTCGCGCTGGATGAAGTCAAGCAGGAACGGGGTGCTGGCGTTGCCGCTGATGCCCTGGGCTTCGGCTTCGCCCCAGGCGCGGGCCAGGATGTCCTCAAGCTCTTCCGGGGGGAGCTGCTTGTCTTCGGCAACCGGGTTGGCCAACAGGACCGACTGCGGCAGGCCGAGGTCGTCGCGGGCGTTGATGACCTTGGCTGCCTCGTCCGTGTTCTTTACGGCGTAGTTGACCTTGAAGCCGGAATCGGAAACGTAGAAGCCCGGGTACTTGGTGGTGCCGTAGCCGATGACCGGGATGTTGAGGGTTTCGAAGCGCTCCAGGGTGGCGGCAACGTCGAGGATGGACTTCACGCCGGCGCTGATGACCACGATCGGCACCTGGGCCAGGGTGGTCATGTCTGCGGACTCATCGAAGGTTTCGCTGGCGCCGTGGTGCACGCCGCCGAGGCCGCCGGTGGAGAAGACCTTGACGCCGGCGTGGTGTGCCAGGAACGCTGTGGCCGCAACGGTGGTGCCCCCGTGGACGCCCAGGGCGGCGACGACGGGCAGGTCGCGGAGGCTGACCTTGTCCATGTTGTCCACCTGGGACAGCTCGGTGATCTGCTCGGTGGTCAGGCCAACCGTTGGGACGCCGTTGTACACACCGATGGTGGCCGGGGTGACGCCGGCGGCGCGCAGGCTTGCCTCTGCTTCGAGGGCAACTTCAAGGTTGCGCGGACGGGGGAGGCCGTGGGTGAAGATGGTGGACTCAAATGACAATTTACATAGTAAAAGACTATGACTGAGGGTGTGTGTCAAACCCCGGGTTGGCGGCGGTGTTGAGCTGCCGGAGACATGACGCGTTTCTCTGGGGGGTCGGACACACGACGGTCGCTGTCGTTGAACTGGCGCAGACGTGCGCGGTCACATCAGGCGGTTAGAGTGTGCGACGGGCCCAGTATCCGGCGCAGGACGTCGGCTTGAGGCCCGCGCCCCAGTGCCTCGTCGCCACCTTCGACGACCGCGGGGGGAGCGGCATGACAACGACGCTCACGCCGATCGAAGTGCCCACGGCGGCCAACAGAACTGCCGTGGCGGGAAGGAGAAGCGTGCGGACGGGCGGTGCCATGTGGTCACCCGGATGTGCTTCTCCGCGGAGAAAGTAGGCAGGTTCGGCTCGACCGTCCGGCATGCAACCTACACCTTCAACAGCCTTGACTCACTGCCTTGCAGCTGAACAGCGCAGGCACGCTCACGCATCGAACAGGCCCCGGACGTCGTCGGCGGTGATCGCGGCGGAGAACATGGCGTCGTCGTCCATCACCGAGGTGAACAGCTTCGCCTTCTTCTCCTTCAGCGCCATGACCTTTTCCTCGATGGTGTCCTTGGCGACCAGTCGGTACACCATCACGTTCTTGGTCTGCCCGATCCGGTGCGTGCGGTCCACGGCCTGGTTCTCGGTGGCGGGGTTCCACCAGGGGTCCAGCAGGAAGCAGTAGTCGGCCTCGGTCAGGTTCAGCCCGAACCCGCCCGACTTCAGGCTGATCAGGAACACCGGCGCGGTGCCGGACTTGAACTTGTCGATGACCTCGCCGCGCTTGCGGGTCTTGCCGTCCAGGTACACGTACTCAATGCCGGCCGCGTCCAGGCGCTCCCGGGCCTTGCCCAGGAAACTGGTGAACTGGCTGAAGATCAGCGCCCGGTGCCCCTCCGCCACCACGTCTTCCAACTGCTCAAAGAGCACATCAAGCTTGCTGGACGGGGCGCTGGCATACTTCGGATCCACCAGCGACGCGTCCAGGCTCAGCATGCGCAACGTGGTCAGCGACTTGAAGATGGCAAACCGGTTCCTGTCCATGTCGCCCAGCAGCCCCAGCACCTTTTGGCGCTCGCGCTGCAGGTGACGCTGATAAATGGTCCGGTGCCGCGGCGCCAGCTCCAACTCCAGGACCTGCTCCTGCTTGGGCGGCAGCTCCTTGGCCACCGCGTCCTTGGTGCGGCGCATGATCAAAGGACGGATCCTGCGCCGGAGCTGCTTGAGCTTCCCGGCGTCCCCGTCCTTCTCCACCGGTGTGCGGTAGTAGTCAGTGAATTTCGACGACGACGGGAAGAGCCCCGGCGCGGTGACGGCAAACAGCGCCCACAGCTCCATCAGGTTGTTCTCCATGGGCGTGCCCGTGATGGCCAGCTTGAACGGGGCCGGGAAGGTCCGTGCCAATTGGCTGGCCTTGGTGAGGTGGTTCTTCACGAACTGCGCCTCATCCAGGATCAGCCCGGCCCATTCCTGGCTCGCGTAGGCGTCATAGTCAAGCCGGAACAGGGTGTAGGAGGTGACCACGACGTCGGCCCCTGCCACCAGGGTGGCAGCGTCGCCTCCGCTCTTACGAAGGGTGTCGGTGACAGCGGTGGTGCTTAGATTTGGGGCAAACCGACGGGATTCGGCGGCCCAGTTGGGCACCACCGAGGTGGGGGCCACCACCAGGAAGGGCAGGGATGACTTTCCCGGCACGGCCGCACTGTCCGGCGTGGCGGGCTGCGGCGCAGCGTCGCCCGACCCTGCCTCGCCCGACCCTGCCTCGCCCGACCCTGCCGCGGATTTCGCGTGGCTGATCAGGGCCAGGGTTTGCAGCGTTTTGCCCAGCCCCATGTCGTCGGCCAGCACCCCGCCCAGCCTGTTTTCCAGCAGGAAGACCAGCCAGTTGAACCCCTCCTGCTGGTAGGGGCGCAGCGACGCCTGCAAACTTTCGGGCACGGGAACGGGGGAGACCTCATGCAAATCAAGCAGCCCGGTGACGGACTTGTGCCAGGCTTCGGCCTGTTCGGCCGAGGTGGCGAGCTCCTTGAGCTCCTCCCACAGTCCGGCCTGGTACCGGCTGATCTTCAGGGATTCATTCGGTTCCTGCAGGCTCCGGGCCTCTTCAATCAGCTTGCGCAGCTGGGCGAACTCGGGCTGGTCCAGCGCAAAGTAGTGCCCGTTGGGCAGCATCAGGTGTTCCCCGTCCGAGGCCAGGGCCAGGAAGAGTTCGCCAAACGGAATGTCAGTGCCGTCAAGGGTGACGGTGACAGCCAAGTCAAACCAGTCGCCGTCGTCCGTGCCGTGGGTGCTGATGCCGATCTGCGGGGTTCCGGTCAGCTCGGTGTAGTCGGGAGCCTCGCCCTTCGTTTCCACGCGAACCTGTTCGAGGGCGGCGAGCGCGGGCAGGGCCTCGTTGGTGAAGCGGGCGGCGACAACATCCTTCAGGCACACCGGTTCGTTGCTGCCAGGGTACATGCTGGGGGCGTGTGGAAATGGCTCGCTCACGGCACCGGGGAAGGGTGCCAAGACATCCGCCACCGTCTGCAGCAGCTGCGTCTCAAAGCGCTCATCCCGGTAGCCGGACCCGTCGCTGACCATGGGGCGCCGGCTGGCCATGCCTGCGAGTGTGTACTCCCAATGCCAGTGCAGTTCCAGGGCGGGACCCGTGGGACGCTGGGCATCCGCCGCCCCGGCCTTCCTGGAGGAGCGGCGGGCTGGCCGGGCGGCCGGAGCCGGGGCGACGTGCACGGCCGTCACCACCAGCTCGGGATCCTGGATCTGCGGGAGCGCGGCCGAACCGTCGCTGGAACCAAGCTTCATTCCCTGACGCAGGAGCGGATAGTACGCATTCATGAAATGGTCCCGGCCCGCTGCGGGGATGTCGACGGGCGTGCGGGCGTCCAACAGCGCCCGCAGCGCCTCGCTGACGGGTTCGGTGGCCGGCGCCAGGTGGATGTTGCGGGCGCCGGATGCGGGTGCCCTGCCGGATTTCTTGATCCTAGGCGGCGCTTCATCCCAGTAGAAAAGGCCATGGACCGGCGTTCCCAGCGTGCCGACGGACTCCGGATCCATCAGCTGGCCGTCGACTTCGACGAGCGGGGAGAGCCTGAGTCCGCCGCCGTCCACGGAGAGCACATCCAGGGCGGCGCTTGCTTCCCCATGCAGGCTTACGGTGGTCGACAAGCGGTCCGTGACGAAGGCAATGCCAGCCTGCGACGCCTGGTCGAGCAGCTGCCACAACAACGGCGAGTTGACCTTGTCCAGGTAGATATGTTTGCCCGTGGTGTACGGTGACTGTGCCGGCTTACCCAGGGCGTGAAGAACGTTGAACCACTCCACATGGGACTGGTTCAAGCTGATCGTGTAGTAGCTGTGTTGGAGGCGGTCCCAGCTAACCACGCTGGCGACCCACTTGCCCGCAGGGCTCAGTGAAACGGGCCGGACACCAAGCTGGACGAGCGGCTTGGATGCTGGTGGACGGCCGGAAGCGTGCGCCGCCGCGTTGGCAAACGTTGGCGCCTGTGTTTCGATGAGCTCGAATTGCAGTGCCATGGGGGCGCGCGCGCCGAAGGGGCGGGTGGTTCGCTGGCCGCCGAAGGTATCGAGCTGCTGATGTGGCGGGGAGGCGCGCAGTACGGATGCGAGGCTCTTCTCCCAGGGTGCGGGCCGGGGCGGCTCGGACTGCTGGGGAACTTTCACGGGTGCGGGCTTGCCCGCGGCTGCTTGGCCCGCGGCGCGCGGAACCGGCGACTTCGCCGGAACCGGCGGGACGTCCTGCTCAAGCAGGCGGTTGGTTGTCAGGATGAGGGCGGCAACATGCTTGCAGTTGGAACGGAGCGGGCACGTGCACACACCCCGGACCAGCCTCATCCTGGTCGGCTCCTCGTCGAAGGTGACGCCAGCACGGTAGTCGCCTGCCCGGCTGCCTGTGACGCGTCCCTGCAGCATCAGCTTGTCTTCAACCCAGCTGACGCCGCGGACACGCCCGTTGCTCGCATATGCGCGCGCACGGGTAAGCGACGCTTCGCCAACAAGGTTTTTGATGTCCGCATTGTCCACGTAGGGGACGAGGGAGAGATCCATGGGCTTAACGCTACCGGGCGAAGCCCGAGGCCTTGAATCCCGTCTGTAGACATGGTTCATCGCCTGACTTTTCGATTCCCCATCAACCCAGGGCGTGGCCCAGGAACCCCAGGGTTTCCGTCCACGCAATCGTGGCGGCCTCCGGGCGGTAGGTCACCGGGTTGGTGTCATTGAAGAAGGCATGCCCCGCGCCGGAGAAAACGGTGTACTTGAAGTCTGCGCCGGCCAGGCGCATGCGCTCGATCAAGTCGGGGAGCCCGTCCGTGAGCGCCTTGTCCTCCTCGCCGTAGAACGCCAGCACCGGGCACGCAATCCCGGCCAGCTCCTCCACAGAGTAGTTGGCGTGGCCGTAGAACGAAACAGCCGCGGCCACCCGCGGTTCGGCCACAGCCAAGGCAAAGGCGTAGCTGCCGCCAAAGCAGAAACCGGCGACGCCGGTCCGCCCGGCACCCTCGGCAGTCGCTTCCAAATAGTTGAACACCGCCGCGACGCCGGCCTGGATCTTCCCGGCGCGGCCCGGCGCACGCATGGGTTCGGTGGCCGCCCTGATCCTGGGCTGGATTTCCGCGCGTCTGGCGGGGTCCCCGGCGCCGGCCCCAAGTTCCGCCAGCAGGGTGGCATCCAACCCCGCCAGGCCCATCAGGTCCGGTGCCACGGCCAGATACCCGGAGGACGCGAACCGGTCCGCCACGTCCTTGATGTGGTCTGCCAGCCCCCAGATCTCGTGGATCACCACCACGGCACCACGGACCCGGCCAACTGCCTCCGCCCGGTAGGCGCCAAAGTCCTGCCCCGCAGCGGAAAATTCAAGCATTGTTCCCATGCCTCAACCATGGCACAGGGCGCTGGCCGGCGGCAGGGGCCGGGCCGTGAATTCTTGCTGTCCCGGCCCGGGAACCGGCCCCGTGCCGGCGGTGTGATCGGCCGCCAAGAGACGCGCAAGGCGTGGGGGCCATCGTCAGCGGATGCCGAAACGGACTTTTGAGGCCGATATATCGGCCTCAAAAGTCCGTTTCGGCATCCTGGGCGCGTGGTGTCGGCCGTCCGGTGCCGCGCCCCGGCGGGATCGTCATCTCGAATGTGGCGGGCCGGCGCTAACGGGAGGCGCCGCTGCACACCCAGCCGTCCGGCGTCGTGCCCCCGGCAAGGAATTCCTGCAGCGCGCTGCCCGCCTCTGCGGACAAAATGGCGTCGGCCTGCGTGTAGATGATGGGTTCCTCCTTGGAATTGTGGGCATCCAGCAGGGACAGCAGCGCGGTGCAGGCATCGCGCCGGGCGTCCGGATCCGCGCCGTCCGCCAGCAACTGCTCCACGGCGTCCATGGATGTCCACAGCTGGCCGTGCTCGCGCAGCATGACAAAGATGGGGCCCATCAGCCCGGCCGCCTTCAGCGGCGGGAACAGGAACTGCTCCTCCAGATAGATGTGGCGGCGCAGGCCGGTGAGCGCCGCCAGCAGCGGCGCGGGGTCCGCCGGCCCGTCCAGGCTGTTCAGGTAGGCCTCAATCCCGCCGTCGATCTGCCGGTGCTCACGCTCCAGGGCTCCGCCCAGGGTGTTCACGTCCATGGAAAATCCTTTCTCACGCCCGTCCGCTGCCGGTGCACCGGACACCTTCAGGCTATGCCCGTCCTTGGAGCCGGGTCACATCTGTGGCCACGACGGTCCTGGAGACAGTAAATGCGGCCGAGGTCGGCAGGATGGTGGGAGCCGGAAGTTCGGCGCCAAGTCGGGATCGGACTGGGTGGGCGCCTGAAGGCCACGTTGGCGGGAATCTGGGCCAACGCAATCCGAACCCCGAACCGGGACATCGCAGGCGGGCAGCCATTACCTGATGGATGACCATTGGCGTCCTGGATTGCGCAAGCAAGCTGGGCTCCGGGCCGCAGACCCGGAACCGGGTTCTGCGGAGCTACGTCACGTCGTCGTCGGAAAAGCCCTCCCGTCAGGGTGCATCGCGGGGAGATCATCTGGTAGGGCAATGCCGTCCCCAGTCGAAAATGACCCGGCTGCCTGTTGGCCGGCATGGGGCGCGTCAGAATCCCCGAGGCAGAAGTTGGCGCAAACCTGCTGACAACCGCATTGACCGGCAGGATGTTTGCCATGGTGCGAAGCCTGCTGCGCTGTGGAAGCAGCGTTGGAGCCGTGCAGCGTGCCGTCGTCTGCCGTTCCCAGTGGTTCGACGCCGCCTGTCCAGCACGCCGCCTGTCCGGCACGCCGCCGGCCCCGCCGGCCGACGGCCCCGGCGGCGGCCTGCGGGAACGGCGTCCGGGGCCCCTATTCGGGCACGATGTCGCGGGTGGTGAACCTCCGGATCCCGAACGCGGCGAGGACCACGGCAACGGCGGTGAGCACCAGCAGGGGCAGGAAGGCGAAGTCCTCCGCCGGCATGCGGGGCACGGCGCCGAACGGCGTGGCCTTGATGGCATTTTCGGACAGGGAAAACAGGGGCCCGAACATGGCCACCACCACGGAGAGGCCATAGACCGCCCACGTCAGGCTCACGCTAAGGCGCGGCAGGTAGCCGTGCAGGAACAGCAGCACGCCCAGCATCAGCAGGACGGCCGGCCAGTAGGCAAACGACGCCCAGGCCATGGCGGAACCGGTTGCGGCGCCGTCGGAGGAGACACCGGTGAGCCAGCCGCCCAGCAGCAGCATGACGGCCGAACCAACCGCGGCCACGGCTGCGTGCGCGCCAAGCCACCGGGTCCGGGCCAGGGATCCGGCCAGCTGGGACTCGAGCCTGCCGCCGGATTCCTCGGCGCGGGCGCCGGAAAGGCTCTGGACCGCGAACGCCCCGGCCAGCATGGCGTTGAAGAGCACGAAGGTGCCCAGAATGCCGTTGAGCATGTCGTGGGATCCGCCAAGAAACGCCTTGGCGAAAGTGTTGGACGGGTCCAGGACCGTGGTCATGGCCTTCGCCACGCTGCCGAAGAAGAGCCCCGCGATGACGGCCCCGGCCAGCCACGAGACGAGCGTGGCACGCTGCAGGCGCAGGGACAGGCCGAGGGGTGAGGACAGGAACGCGGTGGCCCGCGCCGGCCCGCGGCGTGCCGGCAGCAGTCCCAGGCCCAGATCGCGGCGGGTCTCTATGCGCAGGGCCAGGGCAGAGCCGGCGGCGGCCAGGGCAAGCAGGGCCAGGAACGGCCACCAGGTGTCCTGGGCGTAGGAGCGCATGTTCTGGCCCCAGCCGATCGGGGAGAGCCAGCTCAGGGCCGTGACGTTGGTGTCATGGGCATTCACGTCCGCCATGGCCCGGATGAGGTAGAACACGGCCAGCACGGCCACGCCCAGCGAATTGGCGCCGCGGCTCGTGGAACTCACCTGCCCGCACAGCGCGGCAATCCCCACGAACGCAAGCCCGACGCCGGCGATCGAGCCGCCCAGCACCCACGACCCGGCGGCGGGCAGCCCGTCTGACAAGGCGAGCAGCGAGATGAGCAGCCCCGTCACAACGCTCAGGCCGCCCGCCACCACGTAGTTGGCCAGGCTGAACGCGTGCCGGCCCAGCGCGGAGCCGCGCAGCAGTTCGGTGCGGCCCGCCTCCTCGTCGGCACGGCCGTTGCGGGTCACCAGAAAGACCGAGGCAAGGCCCAGGGCGACGGCGAGGGTCATCCAGATCTTGATGACCAGGATGCCGCCCAGGCTGCCGGCCGCGTAGGGCAGGCCCGTCATGGCCGCAATGGCCGGCATGTTGGCCACGTTGGCGTAGGCGTTCCGGGACGCCTGGGTGGGAAAGGCCTCCTGCTGGGAGGTGTAGACGATCGGGATCATGATGGCCAGCACGGCTGCCCAGATGAGCAGGCGCAGCCAGTTTCGGCGCAGGATGAACCGCACGGACAGGCCAAAGCCGGCCAGAGTGCCCGCGGCGGGCCGTGCCGCGGCTGCGTGGAGGCGGGGGGCTGCGACGCTCATCGCGCGCCCGCCACCTGCGCCGGGGCCGCCCCCGCGCCCTTGGTGACACCGCCGTAGTGGCGCAGGAACAGATCCTCCAGTGACGGCGGGCTGGAGACCAGCTGGCGCGGTGAATAGGCCGAAAGGGCGGCCAGCACGCCGCCCAGCTCCGCCTCGCCCACGGTGAAGGTGGCCTTCAACCCTTCGGCCACCAGGTCGTTGACCCCCGGGACTGAGGCCAGCACGGAGGCGTCACGGTCCAGCACCACGGAAACGGTGGTGCGGTGCAGGTGCCGGAGCTCGTCGAGCCGGCCCGACTCAACGGTCTGGCCCTCCCGGATGATGGTCACGGTGTCGCACAGCTTTTCGACTTCGGCGAAAATGTGGCTGGAAAGCAGCACGCTCCGCCCCTGGGACTTTACCTCCCGGATGCAGTCCGTGAACACCTCCTCCATCAGCGGATCCAGGCCGGACGTCGGCTCGTCCAGGACCAGGAGTTCGGCATTGGACGCCAGGCCGGCCACGAGCGCCACCTTTTGCCGGTTCCCCTTGGAATAGCTGCGCGCCTTCTTGGTGGGGTCCAGTTCAAACCGCTCCAGCAGCTCGTCGCGCTTGGCGTTGTCCACGCCGCCGCGCAGCCTGGAGAGGATGTCGATGGCCTGCCCGCCGGTGAGGTTGGGCCACAGGCTCACCTCCCCCGGCACGTAGGCCAGGCGCCGGTGGAGCTCCACGGCGTTGCGCCAGGGGTCCCCGCCCAGCAGGGTGGCGCTGCCGCCGTCGGACCTCAGCAGGCCCAGCAGGATGCGGATGGTGGTCGACTTGCCGGAACCGTTCGGTCCCAGGAAGCCCGCAACGGTGCCCTGGTCGACACGGAGGTCCAGGCCGTCCAGTGCGGTGGCCTGTCCAAACCGCTTGCGCAGCCCGGACACTTCAATGGCGGGGATATCTGGGGACATGACTATTCCTTACTCTTTCCGTGGTGCGATGACGTTTCCTCCGCGGGGGCCGCGGGTGTGGTTTCGGTGCCGGCCACAAAGGCCAGGTACTGGTCCAGGTAGGTGCGGTCGGCGAAGAGGCCTTCCGTGTAGAGCTCGAGCGTGGGCAGCATCGATTCCGCGTAGAACCGCTCCATGACGCCCTCGAAGTCGTCGAGTGCGAGGTCCGGCCACATGCCCAGCTGCACGATCAGTGCCCCCACGGACTGGCGGACCAGGTGGCGGACGCGGGCCTCCTCGTTCCGGCTGGGCACCACGAGCCCGCGGGCCACGGCGTCGGCGGAAAACTCGATTCCCTCGGCCACCAGGTTTTCCAGAAAGGCGCGTCCTGCCGCACCACCGTCGCGGACGGAGCGCAGGATGTAGACCATCAGGATGCCTCCTTCCCGGGACGAGGGCAGCTGGGAGAACATGACGGAAGGTTCGGCGTTGATGCTGTCAACCTTGAGTTTGCGGTAGCGCTCCAGCACCGTGGCGTCGCACTCGGCCCGGAGATTTTCCTTGGACCCAAAGTGGTGGCGGACCAGCCCGGCGCTGACCCCCGCGCGCGCCGCGATGGCGCGCAGGGATTCGTCAAATCCCTGCGCCGCGAAGCCCTCGATGGCCGCGTCGCGCAGCCGTGCGCGCCCCGTCAGATCGTCTTGCGCTGTACTCATGTATAGGAGGCTACTCGTGTGTATAGCGGTTGGCAAAGGGTCTTTGGTCCCTATTTTGGATCCTGGAAGGCGGGTCCCGGGCGCGCCGGTAGGCTGGCAGCATGGACGAACATGTTCCCCTGGCCCCGTTGGAAGACGCCTGCACCGTGGTGCTCCTGCGCGACGGCGCGGACGGGCTCGAGGTGCTGATGCTGGAGAGGCCCCGCACCAGCAGCGCATTTGCCGGGGCGTGGGTTTTCCCGGGGGGAAAGGTCGATCCGCAGGACCGCGTGGGCCCCGACGGCGCCGCGCTGGCCGACGCCCTGGCCGCTCGGACCGCGGGGGTGCGCGAGGTGGCGGAGGAGACGGGCCAGCTGCTGGACCCTGGGCGCGTGGCCGCCCTCTCCTTGTGGACGCCCATGCAGCGGCTCCCGCGGCGCTTCCGCACCTGGTTCCTGATCGCGGAGGCGCCGTCGTCGAGCGTCGTCTTGAATCCGGGCGAGCATGAGGCCTTTGCCTGGCTGGCCCCGGCCGACGCGCTTGGCCGGCACGCGCGCGGGCAGATGGTGCTGGTGCCCCCCACCTGGGTCACCCTGCACCAGCTGGGCGCCTTCGCCACGGCGGCGCGGGCGCTGGCGCAGGCCGCCTCCGGCACGCCCTTTTCCTACAACAGCCACCTCCTGGCGGACGACGGCGGCCCCTCCTCCCCGGGGAGGCCCGCCGGGATCGTGTGGGCCGGGGACGAGGCCTATCCGGCCGGCGGGGACGCGGCCCCGCCCGGCGGCCGGCACCGGCTGGACATGAGAGCGCTGCCCTGGGTTTTCGAAAACACCGGCCCGTCCATGACGCGCGGGGCCGCGCCGGATTAGACTGGGGCCGACGGCAGGGACGCAGGCCGGATCAACACGCGGAAATCGCCACGGAAGGGTGCCATGACAGCTGGACAGCGGTGGAAGGACCTCAGCCCGCGCAGGAGGCGGGCCTTCGTGGTGCTTGGGCTGGTGCAGGTGGCCCTGCAGGTTGCCGCGCTGTGCGACCTCGCCCGACGCACCCCGCAGGAAGTCAACGGCCCAAGGAAGGCCTGGGTGGCGGCGTCGTTCATCAACTTTGCCGGGCCGATCGCCTACTTTGCCAAGGGCCGCAGGACGTAGGCCGGCACGTCCGGGACCGGGGGCACGCCGCCGGCCCTGCCGTGCCTGATCTTCGGGGCGCTGGCCGACCCCACGCGGCGGGCAATACTCGCCCGGCTCAACGAAGGGGAGGCCCCGGTCAGCCAGCTGGCCCAACCATTCAGCATTTCGCTCCCGGCCATGTCCCGGCACCTGAAGGTGCTGGAAGCCGCCTACATGGAGAAATACCGCCGGCATTGGGATGAGAGCCTGAACCGGCTGGAGCGGCATTTGGGGGAACTTCAACGCAAGGCCAAGCCATGACCAACGAATCCCTTGAAAGCCAGCAACCATCCGGCGGGGGCATCGACGCGCGGGTGGGCGGCGCATGGTCGCCCCCCCTGGTCATGGACGACGGCAGCGCGGAATTCCCGGCGACCGGCACGTTCACCCGGATCGACCCGCCGAACAGCCTGGAAATGCGTGAAGGGCCCACCGAGACGTTCCCGTTCGCCAGCTCCATCACCGTCAGGTTCGAAGACGTCGGCGGCGCCACGAAAATGACAATCGACCAGCACTTCGACACCGACACCTTCGACTTTGGCGGCTCGAAGGACGGCTGGGGACGTCCCTGGAGAAGCTGCGCGCCCTGGCCGTCGGCTAGATCAGGCCCAGGCCCGCCACTGCGTCGCTTTCGCCGGCGAGCTCGGCCACGCTGGCGTCAATCCTGGCCCGGGAAAACCCGTCGACCTCGAGCCCCTGCACAATGGTGTACTCGCCGCCGGCTGTTGTGACGGGGAAGGAGCTCACCAGCCCCTCGGGCACGCCGTAGGAACCGTCGGACGGGACGGCCATGCTGGTCCAGTCGCCCTCCGGCGTCCCCTGGACCCACAGGCGCATGTGCTCAACGGCCGCGTTGGCTGCGGACGCCGCCGACGACGCGCCCCGCGCCGCGATGACCTCGGCGCCGCGTTGGGCCACGCGCGGGATGAACTCGTCCGCGATCCACGCCTGGCCCACCAGATCTGTGGCCGGGACTCCGTCCACGGTGGCGTGGGTGATGTCCGGGTACTGGGATGCGGAGTGGTTGCCCCAGATGGCGAGCCTGCGGACGCCGCCGACGCCGGCGCCCGTCTTGGCCGCCAGCTGGGCCACGGCCCGACTGTGGTCCAGCCGGGTCATCGCCGTAAACCTCGACGCCGGGACGTCCGGCGCGTGCGACGCGGCGATGAGCGCATTCGTGTTGGCGGGGTTGCCCACCACCACGGCCCTGAAGTCGGCGGCGGCGCCGTCATTGATGGCCTGCCCCTGAACGGAGAAGATGCCGCCATTAGCCGAGAGGAGGTCGGCCCGTTCCATGCCGGGCCCGCGCGGCCTGGCGCCCACCAGCAGGCCGATGTTGGCGCCGTCGAACGCCTTTGCCGGATCGTCGAAGACGTCCAGGCCGGCCACCAGTGGGAAGGCGCCGTCCATCAGCTCCATGACGGTGCCCTCGGCTGCCTTGGTGGCGGCGGGGATCTCCAGGAGCCGCAACCTGACCGGCACGCCGGCGCCCAGCATGGCGCCGGAGGCAATCCGGAACAGCAGTGCGTAGCCGATCTGGCCGGCGGCGCCGGTGACGGTGACAGTGACGGGGGCTGATGGCGTGTCCATGCGGCCAGTGTAGTCCGATGCAGCATGGAAGGTCAGGGCGGGCTCCCGTGCGTCCGGGGCGCTTTTGCACGCGGCGCGGGCCGATGTCCAACGGCTTCCCAGCGGGTACCGGTATGATGGGCAGCACAGCGTTCCATTACAATGCCTGTTCACCAGGGCCTGTTCCCCAAGGAGACCACCGGATGCCACTGTGGCAAGTTATCGCCATTGTCGTGGCGGCCTGGCTGGTGGCTGTTGTGTGCATTGTGGTGTTCATGATGGGTGCATCGCGCGGGCGCCGCGCGGAGCGGCTGGCACAGCAGGCCCACGACAGCCACCGCCTGCAGCCGGCGCACCGGGACGACAGCGAAGAACACAAGGACGCCCCCTAGGCTGGCGGCCACTGCTGCCAAGGGCCGTGCCCAAGCCGGTGTAGAGCAGCAACGGCAGCACCCCTGCGGCCGGCGTCGAAATGCGGCTCGTGACCCGGCCGATCTTCCCGTCGGCCACGCCCAAGGCCCACGACTCCCGGGTCCTGTGCGAACGCGTGTCGGTGATGTCATCGACCAGCCTGGCGGCCCGTAGGTTTTCCAACAACTCCCTGAATGCCACGCTCATGGCCGGGGGCCACACCATCTGCAGGGTTTCCGGGTTCAGCGGTGCCAGGAGCGGCGTCAGTCCAGGGAGCCCGCCGCTCGGGCCCCCCTCGCCGGCCACGCCGGGCACATTCGGTCCGGCGGCAACGGCCACCACTGTCACCACGACGATTGCCCGACGGGTGCCGGGGACGAAGCGCATCAACCCCGTCAGGGGCCGGCCGCGCCAACGCAATTTGAACCCCGCCGGCGAGCAGCACGGCCGGGAGGGCGTTGGGGGACACCGACTCCCTTTCCATGTGAAGGACGGCTGAGGACATTTGCCACCTCAAACCGGATAAGGACTTCATCGCGTTCGGCCTTGGCGAAGTCGTGAACCCCGCCCGCGAGGAGGGCGCCCACATGCACCCGGTTGCGTGGGCCATCACCTCGCTGGATGCTGCGACGGACGCCGGGATTCGCGCGCTCGTCGAAAAGGCGGTCGCCCAATCCGGATCCGTGCAACGCTGTGGGTGCCGGCCGTACCCGGGACGAGCAGGGGCCGGCCGCTCACCCGGCGCGCGTGATCCGCACCACGGTGTCGAGCGTTGTCCGCCCTTCCCCGCCCATCACGTAGGCGTTCCCCCCGAGCACGGCCGCGGCGGGAATTGACACCGCTTCGGGGAGGGTCCCCGCCCGGGCGGCGGTCCCGTTGTCCGGATCCAGTCTCCAGATGGTCGAACTCGGCCTGCCGTTGACCATGCCGCCGATGACCAGCAGGCTGCCGTCCAGGACCACGGCCACGGCATGGTCAAGCGGCACGGGAAGGCGGCCGACGACGGCTGCGCTTCCGGTGCGCGGATCCACGCGCTGGATGGCGGCGGTCGCCGTCGTCCCGCCGGCACCGCCGAGGACCCAGAGATACTGTCCCAGGACGGCGACGGCGGCATACCTGACGGGCTGGGGGAGATTGGCGACGGTCTTGAAACTCATGCCGTCGGCGGTGTCCAGCACCGCCGGGTCCGGATTGGCCCCGTCGAACCCTCCGACGATGTAGGCCATGCGTCCGTCGCTGCCGGCCGCTACGGACAGGTCAGCCCGCGGCCGCGGCAGCCGGCCGACAACCCTGGCCCTGTCCTGGCCGGGAGCGAAGGCCTGCACGGTTCCCAGGACGGTGTCGCCGCCGCCTCCGAAGACGAAGAACCTCGAGCCCAGCACCGCGCCGCCGGCGTCGTGCACCGCCTGGGCCAGGGTTCCGGCCGGTGCCGCCTGCCCGGTTGCAGGGTTGATGCGCAACATCTCGGTCGAGGACGTGCCTGCGGCGGTGAGTCCGCCCAGGATCAGCAGGTCCCTGCCGTCAGGCAGCGCGACGGCCCGTGAAAGCGGGCGCGGCAGCCGCCACGGCAGCATGGTGGCAGTGAACGTTGTCGCGGGGGCCTGTGCCGGAACAGTCGGAGGGGCCGCCGCCGGGCTTCCCGGCGAAGTGCTTCCGGACGATCCGGTGCCCGTCGCCGCAGTGACCGGCCCCGGCGGGAATCCAGACGTGACCCCCGGCCCCGGCACTGCGCCCGGTCCCACGCTGCAGGCGGCCAGGGACACGAGCAGGACGACGCCGGCTGCGGCACGCCGGCGTCGTGGGTCTGCCAAATGGCGGGTGAAGTGGTGCGGTGTGGCGGTCATGGTGCCGGCTCCTTAGCGGGTGATGCCGGTGTGGCCGAGGGAGTACCGGCCGGGCTGCGGCCAGACGCACAATCCGTGCGGTTCGCGGCCCACGGGGATCTTGCGGATCAGCTTTCCGTCCGCGGTGGAGAGGACGTAGACAACGTCGTCGTAGCGCCCGGACAGCCACAGGCGCGAACCGTCAGCGCTGACGTTGCCCATGTCCGGGCTCCCGCCGCCGGGGATCTTCCACTTAGCCACGGGCGCGCCAGAGTAGGCATCGAGGACGCTGACGCTGCCCTCGAGGCGGTTGGTGACATACAACTGCTGCGCGTCGCGGGAGAGATAGAGCCCGTGGGCTCCCTTTCCGGTGCGGATGAACCTGAGCACCTTCGTCGCCGCCCCGTCCAAGACCCACAGGCCGCCTTCATCGGAGTCGGCGATGTAGTAGGCGGAACCGTCCGGTGCGGTCTTGATGTCCTGCGGACCCATGCCGGTGTTGCGGTGGGGCATGTCAATGGTGCGAACGTGGCGGTGGCTGGCGACGTCGATGACCGCGGCCCGGCCGGAGAATTCCGCAGTGAAGACGGCGGTGCGGCCATCGGCGGAAAAGTCGGCATGGTCGATCCCGGCGCAGTCCGGCAGGGCGGTGACGTCCAGCTGCTTCCACGAGTGGGGGTCGTACCAGATAAGTTCCGCCCGCGCTTCGGCGACGACGATCGCGAACCGTCCGTCCGGGGTGAAGTAGAGGTTGTAGGGCGCGGTCGCCGGGACGGGCCTGCCTGGCAACCCCGTGCGGGCGTCGAAGGGCAGAAGGTGGTTGCCGACGTCGTCCGCCGCGTAGAGGGTGCGCATGTCGTACGAGGGCACGACGTGCTGGACCTGCTTCCCGGCCGGATGCTTGGCGATCACGGCAAACGTCCGCGGATCGATGACCCACACGTCCCCGGAGACGTCATGCGGGACGTAGACCAGCGCCTTGTCGCCCTGCACGGCCCCGGAGAGCATGTTGGCGCCGGCCTGTGAGTACACATTGTGCGGGTCGATGACCGGCGGCATGCCGGGCAGGCCCGCCAAGGGCGGCGGGGCCGGCGGGGGAGCCGTCGACGGCGGTGCAGGTGACCGCGGTACGGGCGCCGGCGCCTCGGGGGTGCCCGCTGTGACGGGCGCCCCGGCGCATCCGGCCAGCGCGGCATCGGCCAAGGTGCCGATCCCGATCCCCAATACCGCTCGGCGGCGTACCAGCCGAACTGGGATGTCCACGGGTGCGGATTCGACCATGGGAAACACATCTTCCGTTGAGTTGTTCCTCCTCGGTGCCGTGGTCGAAGTATACGGTTTCGTGGTGGCCAGGGGCCAGGGTCAGGGCCGGTCCCTCATGTCCCGGAACATGAAAAGGCGCCGCCCACGAACGGGGCGGCGCCTCGGGGCGGAGCGGACCCGTTAGACCGTGGCGGTCGCGGCGTCGAAGTCCAGACGGTGCAGGCGTTCGCGGTCCACAATGCCGTCCGGCCTGCCCAGGTTGACCACCAGGAAGGCCTTGCGCTGCGTGCCTTCGTTGAATTCGGCGTCGATCCCCGCGGCGTCAAAGCCGCCCATGGGGCCGGCAGCCAGCCCCGCGGCGCGGGCGGCCATGATGAAGAAGCCGGCCTGGATGTGCGCGTTGTTTGCGCCCATGCCCTGGCGCAGGGCGTCGTTGGCGGCGAAGGTGGGGACCATGCCGGCGGCGTGCGGTGCCGTGGTGGGCATCAGTTCGTGCCAGTCGGTGTCGTAGCTGAGCACGGCCACCATCGGGGCGGTGAGGGTCTTGGCCTTGTTCCCGTCCGCCATGTGCGCCACCAGGCGCTCGCGGGCTTCCGGCGAACGGACCCAGGTGATGCGCAGCGGCTGGATGTTCATGGCGGTCGGGGCCATGCGGGTCAGCGCGTAGACGGCCTCGAGGGTTTCCTCCGGGATCTCGCCCTCGGCCCAGCTGTTGGCCGTGCGCGCCTCCAGAAACAGCGCTGCGGCGGCCTCCGAGTCAACGATCAGTTCATCCTGCAGATTAATTTCCGATGCGACGTCAACGCTCACGGGCCCAGCTTTCTGTTGAGGGGTTGCTGTTACGTGCTTTTCAGCGCCGGCGGGGCCGCAATTGTTTCCCCGGATGTGCGTGAGTTGCGTCACGTGCCTCGCCGGTGGCTACGCTGGTGCGGTGGGAATCTCCAGTGCGACGTCGGCCGGCACCAGGTCCTTCAGCCGCGCCCTGGCGCTCTTGGTGGCCGGGACCTACTTCATGGAGATCCTGGACGGCACCATCATTGCCACGGCCGCGGCCGGCATGGCCGCGGACCTGCACGTCCGGCCTGTCGACCTCAACCTGGCCATGACGGCGTACCTGATCACCCTCGCCGTCGGCATCCCCATCAGCGGCTGGCTGGCCGAACGCTTTGGCGCCCGGAAGGTCTTCACCGCCGCCATTGCGGTCTTCACCGCGGCGTCGCTGCTGTGCGCCTTGAGCCCGAACCTCGCCTTCCTCTGTGCCGCGCGGATGCTGCAGGGCATGGGCGGGGCCATGATGGTCCCGGTAGGCCGGCTGGTGGTGCTGCGCGACGCGGACAGGAAGGAATTCCTCGAGGCCATCGCCTACCTGACCTGGCCGGCGCTGGTGGCCCCCGTCATTGCTCCGGCGCTGGGCGGGCTGCTGACCACGTATGCCAGCTGGCACTGGATCTTCCTCATCAACGTCCCGCTCGGGATCGTGGCCCAGGTGGTGGCGCTGCGGGTGGTGCCGGACATCCGGGCCCGGAAGGTGCCGCCGCCGGACTGGATTGGCTTTGTGCTCTGCGGCGCGTCCCTCGCCGCCCTGGTGATCGGGCTGGAACAGGTGGGCTCGGCACCCACCCCGTGGGCCGGCGTCGTGCTTTGGCTGCTGCTGGCACTGGCCGGCGGAACGGCCGCCCTGTGGTGGTTCAGGCGCTCGCGGCATCCGCTGCTGGACCTGCGCGCCCTGCGGATCCCGACCTTCCGGTCGGGCAACGGCGGCGGGGCGGTGTACCGGCTGGTCATCAACGCGGTGCCGTTTGTGCTGCCCCTGATGTTCATGGTCGGCTTTGGCTGGACGGCGTTTGAGGCCGGGTTGATGACCATGGCCGTGTTTGCCGGGAACGTCCTGATCAAGCCGGCCACCTCGCCGCTGATCCGACGCCTTGGCTTCCGCAATGTGCTGCTGCTCAGCAACGCGGGCGGCGCCCTGGTGCTGGGCTGGTGTGCGCTGCTGGGGCCCGGCACCCCGCTCGCCGTGATCGCCGCCGCGCTGTTTGCCAGCGGCGTGCTGCGCTCCATCGGCTTCAGCGCCTACAACACGCTGCAGTTCGCGGACGTGCCGAAGGCCCGCATGTCCGGGGCGAACACGCTGTCCTCCACGATCGCCCAGGTTGCCACGGGCCTGGGCGTTGCGGTCGGGGCGTTGATCCTGCGGGCGGCCGGTGCCCTGCTGGCGGGCGCCGCGCCCGTGGCCAGCTTTCAGTGGACGTTCGCCGTCCTGGCGGTGCTGATGCTCTGCCCCGTGGTGGAGGTGCTGCTCATGCACCGCTCCGCCGGGGAAGTGGTGCGGACGCGGTAGCAATCCTGTGGTGCGGAGCCGTCGGCACTGGCAGGACGCATGACGCTGTTGTGCGCACCGCCGGCATCCAGCCGGACGCGGAACAGGACACATTGGGGCACATTCACGGGGGGTGTGCCATGATGCTGGCACCGGAGTGTGCAGGCCGGCCCGCACGACGCAAGGGAGCGAGCATGACGACGTGGAAGATTCGCGACTTTCATCCGCAGGACGTGGAGGGGATCCTGGCCCTGTGGCAGTCGCTGAGGGCCAACGGCGTGGAGCCCGTCTACGACCTGTCCGAGGTGCTGGCCTCTTGCGAAAAGGACCATGCCGTGGTGGCCGTCCACGGCGAGCAGCTGGTGGGCGCCGCCGTGGCCCGGGCGGCGCACGACCAGGGATGGATCGTGTTCCTGTCCACCCTGCCGCCGTTCCGCGGCCGGGGGATCGGCACCTCGCTGCTGGCCGCCGTCGAAAACCGCATGGCGGCGCACGGGCTCAACAAGCTTTCCGCCCTCATGCCGGAAACCGAGACGCGCGTGGAGGCGTTTTCCAACCGTGGCTTCGTGGTGAAGAAAAACCTGCGCTACTTTGAGCGACGGGTCCCCGTCCAGCGCGCCGAGCTCGGGGCGCTGGAGGAGCTCGGCGGCAGGCTCCTCCCGCGCGACCTCTGGGACCGCGTGGCGGGCATGACGGCGGAAAAGGAGCTGCTGGAGCGCAGGCTGGTCCTGCCGCTGGCCGAGTCGGAGCTGGCGGAGGAGTTCGGGGTGGTGCCGCCGCGCGCCGTGGTGCTGTTCGGCCCTCCCGGGACCGGGAAGACGACTTTCGCCAAGGCCATCGCGTCCCGGCTCGAGTGGCCGTTTGTGGAGGTTTTCCCCTCGCGTCTCGCGGGGGAGCCGGGCGGGCTGGCCGGGGCCCTGCGGCAGACGTTCCTGGACATCGCGGAGCTGGAGCACGCGGTCGTGTTCATCGACGAGGTCGAGGAGATCGCCTCGCAGCGCTCAGGCGAGCCGCCGTCGCCCATGCAGGGCGTCACCAATGAGCTGCTGAAGATCATCCCGGCGTTCCGCGACCAGCCCGGCCGTCTGCTGGTGTGCGCCACGAACTTCATCCGCTCGCTGGACTCGGCCTTCCTGCGCCACGGCCGCTTCGACTACGTCATCCCCATCGGCCTGCCCGATGCCGAGGCCCGCACCGCCATGTGGACGCGCTTCATTCCGGCCGCCGCGCTGGACCGGGTGGACGTGGCGGGGCTGGTCACCGCCAGCGCCGGCTTCTCCCCGGCGGACATCGAGTTTGCCGCCCGCAGCGCGTCCCAGCGCGCCCTGGAAAAGGCCGTGTACGACGGCGGCGCCCCGGCGGGCGGGCCCGTCACCGCCGACTACCTGGAGACCATTGCGGACACCCGTGCCACCGTCAGCGACGCGGTGGCCCAGGACTTCCTGGAGGACATTGAGGCGCTGGCGCGGACGTAGCGGGCCGCAGGCGCCGCACCTCAAGGCTGGCGCCGCGCGCCTACGCCGGCGCCGTTCCGTGGCTTCCGGGCGCCGTTCCGTGGCTTCCGGGCGCAGCCGCCCGGCCGGAGACGCCGGCCAGGAACAGCTCCAGGCCCAGCAGAAAAACCTCCTCGGCGCTGCCGGCAGGGGGTCCGTCCACGGCGTCCAGCAGACCCGCACGGGACAATCCGGTGCGCGTCTGCTCCTCCATGGCCGAGCCGAGGACATAGTGCACCAGTGCGCGGCCGGCACCATCCGCCACGCGTTCGGGCAGCCCCTGGCCGGCCAGAAGCGCGCCGAAGCCCGGCAGCGGCGGCGGCGCGTCGGGTTTCAGCGCATGGGCAAGGGCCACCACCTCGGCGCCGTCGCGCACGGCCAGCAACGCGGCGCGGACCGCCACCGCCAGCTCCCGCGCCGTGGCGGCCTCGCGGCCGGCAACGGGCGCCAGGATCAGGCCGGCGAGGACCGTGAGCAGCTCCTGCTTGTTTTTGACGTGCCAGTAGAGCGCCCCCGGCTGGACGTCGAGGTCGCGGGCCAGGCGGCGCATGGAGAGGTCGGCGAGGCCGTATTCGCGCAGGATCCCCATCGCGGCATCCACGATTGCCTCGCGTGTCAGCGGCATGGCCGCCCTCCTGTCCCATGCTCCGGGGTGCCGTCCGGCGGGGTGGGGGGTCGCTGCCCGGCACCGCCGCGCGCCATGGCGGCGCGTCCCTCCATCTTCCCCCATCGGAACCCCGTCCGCGGCCCGCAGGGCGCCGCCGGCCTCCGCCCGGTGTTGACAGCAGGCGCGCCCCGCCACAAACTTGAACGGTGTTCAATTACTTTCAAGACCTCGCCGACCGGCAGCTCGCCGGCGCCACCCTGAGCCGCGAAGAAGCCCTCGCCGTCCTCGAATCATCCGACGCCCAGCTGCTGGACGTTGTGGCCGCCGCCGCCCGCCTGCGCCGGGCCCACTTCGCCAACACCGTCAAGGTGAACTACCTCGTCAACCTGAAATCCGGCCTGTGCCCGGAAGACTGCACCTACTGCTCCCAGCGCCTCGGCTCGGCCGCCCAGATCCTGAAGTACAGCTGGCTCAAGCCGGAGGAGGCGGCGGCCCAGGCGGCCACCGGCATCCGCGCCGGGGCCTCGCGGGTCTGCCTGGTGGCCAGCGGCCGCGGCCCCAGCGACCGCGACGTGGACCGCGTGGCGGGCATGGTCGCCGGCCTCAAGGGCGAGCACCCGGGCGTGGAGGTCTGCGCCTGCCTGGGCATCCTGAAGGGCGGGCAGGCCGGGCGCCTCAAGGACGCCGGCGTCGACGCCTACAACCACAACCTCAACACCAGCGAAAGCAACTACGCCGACATCTGCTCCACGCACACCTTCACCGAGCGCGTGCAGACCGTGGAGCACGCCAAGGACGCCGGCCTGTCGCCGTGCTCCGGACTGATCGCCGGCATGGGGGAGAGCAACAGCGACCTCGTCGACGCCGTCTTCACCCT
Source organism: Arthrobacter wenxiniae (assembly GCF_013376105.1). GTDB lineage: Bacteria > Actinomycetota > Actinomycetes > Actinomycetales > Micrococcaceae > Specibacter > Specibacter wenxiniae. The sequence goes on along the minus strand of NZ_JAAMFM010000029.1, from coordinate 31,609 downwards.
CCGCGCGCTCGGCAGCGAATCGATCCCGGTCAACTTCCTCATGCCCTTCGACGGCACGCCGCTGGAAGGCACCTGGCTGCTCACGCCGGCCCAGTGCCTGCGCATCCTGGCCATGGTCCGCTTCGCCTGCCCCGCCACCGAGCTCCGCATGGCCGGCGGGCGCGAAATGCACCTGCGCACCCTCCAGCCCCTCGCCCTGCACGTGGCGAACTCCCTCTTCCTGGGCGACTATCTCACCAGCGAAGGTCAGGAAGGACGGGCCGACCTGGACATGATCGCCGACAACGGCTTTGTGGTCCTGGGCACCGGCTCTTCCGGCCCGTCCTCCCGGCCGGAGGCGGCGGACGACGCCGGCGCCTCCCCGGGCGCGCCCGCCACCATCCGCCGCCGCGGGGCGGGGACGGCCGTGGCCCCCAATGCCTGAGTGCGCGGCACCGGCCGCAGCCCCCGAGCTGATAGCCCGAGACAGGGGGCTGCTGTGGCACCCCTACGCGCCGCTGGACGGCGACGCGCCCTACGCCGTCCTTGGCGCGTCCGGGACGCGGCTGAGCCTGGGCGCGGCCGACGGCACCCGGTTCGAGGCCGTGGACGCCATGAGTTCCTGGTGGTCCGCCATCCACGGCTACCGCAACCCCGTGCTGGACCGCGCCCTCCTGGAGCAGGCCGGCCGCTTCAGCCACGTCATGTTCGGCGGACTGACCCACGCGCCGGCCGTCGAGCTGGCCGAACGGCTCGTGGCAATGACGCCGGGCGGCCTGGACCACGTGTTCCTGGCGGACTCCGGCTCGGTGTCCGTGGAGGTGGCCCTGAAGCTGGCCGTGCAGTACCAGCTGGGCCGCGGCCGGCCCCGGCGGACGCGGTTCCTGGCGCTGCGCGGCGGCTACCACGGGGACACGTTTGCCGCCATGGGCGTGTGCGATCCGGTGGACGGCATGCACTCGGCCTTTCCGTCACTCATTGCCGAACAGCTTTTCCTGCCCCGCCCGCCCGCCGCCCGGCAGCTGGGCGGCGAACTGGTGGCCGACGCGGACGAGCTCGCCCGCTGGGTCGGCGTCCTTGAGGACACCGTGGCCCGCCACCGCGACGAGCTGGCCGCCATCATCCTGGAGCCGGTGCTGCAGGGCGCCGGCGGCATGCACGCCTACGCCCCAGGTGCGCTCGCCGCGGCCCGGCGCGTGGCCAGCGACAACGGGCTGCTGCTCATTGGCGACGAGATCGCCACCGGCCTGGGCCGGACGGGGAAGCTTTTTGGCTCCGACTGGGCGGGCGTGGTCCCGGACATCATGTGCGTGGGCAAGGCGCTGACGGGCGGCTACCTCACGCTGGCTGCAACGCTGTGTTCGGCGGACGTCGCCCGCGCCATCACGGCCTCGCCGCTGCGCGCCCTGCTGCACGGGCCCACCTTCATGGGCAACCCCTTGGCCTGCGCCGTCGCCTGCGCGTCCCTGGAACTGCTGGTCTCCGCTGGCTGGAAGGACCAGGTGTTGGGGATCGAGCGGGGCCTGCAGGCCACCCTGGCCCCGGCCGCCTCCCTCGCTGCCGTCCGGGAGGTGCGTGTACTCGGAGCGGTGGGCGTGGTCGAACTCACCGGGCCGGTCAACGTGCCGGCGGTGACGCGCGCGGCGCTGGAACTCGGCGTGTGGGTGCGGCCCTTCCGCAACCTCGTCTACACCATGCCGCCGTACACCAGCACACCGGAGGATGTCGCCACGATCGGCGCCGGCATCCGCGCGGCCGTCGCCCGGGTGCACGGCTGATGGCCGGCTTGGGTGCACCAGGCACGGCGGCGCCAGGCACGGCGGCGCCAGGCCCAGCGACGGCCATGGACGCCTGGCTGGCCTCCCGGGCCGCCGTCCGCGCACGGCGCGGGCTTGTCCGCGGCACGGAGCTGCCGCCACGGCTCATCGATCTGGCCTCCAACGACTACCTGGGGCTGTCCGCCGACCCGCGCGTCATCGCCGCCGCCGCCAGGGCGCTGTCCGAGCACGGTGCCGGTGCCCGCGCGTCCCGGGTGGTGTGCGGCACCACGTCCGCCCACCTGGACTTGGAGCGGCGGCTGTGCCTGCTCACCGGCCAGGACGCCGCGCTGGCCTTCTCCAGCGGCTACACCGCCAACCTGGGGGTGCTTGCGGCACTGGGCGGCCCCGGAACCCTCATGGTCCACGACGCCCACGTGCACGCCTCGCTGCTCGACGGCATCCGGCTCTCGCGCTCGCCGTCAGTGTCCGTGGCCCACCAGGACACGGCGGGGATCAGGGCGGCACTGGCCGGGCGCACCCAGCCACGGGCCGTCGTCGTGCTTGAATCCATCTATTCGGTGCTGGGGGACGCCGCCCCGCTGGCGGAGGCGGCGGCCCTGTGCGGCGAATACGACGCGCTGCTGCTGGTCGACGAGGCGCACGGGATCGGGGTGGCCGGTGCCGGCCGCGGGGCCGTGCATGCGGCCGGGCTCGCCGGTGCGGCGCATGTGGCCGTCACGGCCACGCTGTCCAAGGCACTCGGCTCGCAGGGCGGCGCCGTCCTGGGCTCGCAGCTGCTGCGCGAGCACTTGGCCAACACGGCGCGGACCTTCATCTTCGACACGGCCCTGGCGCCTTCCGCGGCGGCGGCAGCGGCCGAGGCTGCGCGGATCGTGCTGGCGGAACCCGCGCTGGCCCGGCGTGTGCTTGGCAACGCCGCCGCGCTGGCGCAGCGGTGCGGGACGGTTGCCGCGGCCGGCGCCGTGCAGTCCATCCCCGTCGGGACGGCGGACCGCGCCGCTTCGCTGGCCGCCGGACTGCGCCACGCGGGCGTGGCCGTGGGGTGCTTCCGCCCGCCCAGCGTGCCCGACGGCGTGTCCCGACTGCGCCTCACGGCCCGGGCGAACCTGAGTGACGGGGAACTGGACCGGGCAGCCGCCGCCGTCGCCCGGGCAGTGGGTGCCGCATGACCTTCACGGTGATCGGGGACCCTGTGCAGGTGCGCGAGGTCATGCGCCGCACGGAGGACTTTGCCCCGACAAACGCGCTGACGTCGGTGGTGCCGCTGGCCCCGGCCACCCTGCGCATCCTGAGCAGGGTGCGTTTTGCCCTGCCGCCCGTGCTGGCCTCCGCCACGGGGGAGCGGCACCGCACCGTGCGGACCGTGGTGGGGCGGTTCTTCACGCCTGCCAAGGTGGCCGCCATCGCGCCGCGGGTGCGTGAACTGGCGCGGCAGCGGCTGGCCGTCGCGGCGGCCGGGCTGCTGCACGGGCCCGTGGACCTGGCCGACGCCGTGGCCCGCCACATCCCGCCTCTCGTCATGGCCGAGCTGACGGGCCATCCGACCCCGGAGCTGGGCCTTCTCAAGCGCTGGAGCCGCGATTCGCTTGAGCTGTTCTGGGGCTGGCCGGACCCGGACCGGCAGCAGGTCCTGGCGCACAGTGCCGCCGAATTCTACGTGTGGCTCCGGGAGGAGGCCGCGCGTGCCCGCGGCACGGCGTCCCTGTTCGGGGTGCTGGACGCGGCCGGACTGGACGCCGCCGAAGTGTGCTCGCTGGGGTATTTCTTGGTCATCGCCGGGCAGGAGACCACCTCGCAGCTCATCAACACGGCCCTGTACCGCGGCCTTGACTCCGCGGACGCCGCCGGTGCTCCGGAAGCGGACGCCTCCGGAGCCCCGGAAGTGGACGCCTTCGGGGCCCCGGCCGCCGTCCCATGGGCCGCCCTGGCCGCGCACGAGAAGGCACAGGCCCACGTCCGCCGGGTCCTCGCCACCGAGTCCTCCGTCCACACCTGGCGGCGGGCCGCCCTCCGCGACACGATGCTGGCCGGCGCGAGCCTGCCGGCGGGGGCGGAGATCCTGCTCGAACTCAGCGGACGCCACCCCGCCGAGGCGGGGCCCACCGCCTATTCGCTGGCCTTCGGCCACGGCCTGCACCGCTGCCTTGGGGCCCGGCTGGCCGAACTGGAGACCGTGCTGGTCGTGCAGGAGACCGCCGCCGCCCTTCCCGGGCTGCGCCTGGCCGGGCAGCCGCCGCAGTGGCTGCGGCTGCTGTCCTTCCAGGCCCCGCTCACCGTCACCGCGACCCAAGGAAAACCGTGAAAGAAGCCGCCATCACCTTTGTCACCGGCACGGACACCGACGTCGGCAAGACCGTCACGACGGCGGCCCTCGCCGCCGCGCTCGCCGCCGGCGGGGCCGCCGTGGCCGCCTACAAGCCGACCCAGACGGGAGTGGCCCCGGGCGGCACCGGCGACATGGACGAGGTGGCCCGGCTCTCCGGCGTCGGGACGGTCTGTGAAGGCATCCGTCTCCTTGCCCCCATGGCGCCGGTGGCCGCCGCAGCCCGCGAAGGCCGGGCGCTGCCGGCACTGGCGCACCATGTGGACCGGATCTCGGGACTGGCCGCGGGCTTCGACCACGTCCTCGTCGAAGGCGCAGGCGGCCTGCTCGTGGAGCTGGACGCGGAGGGCCACACCGTCGCGGACCTCGCGGCGGCTGTGGGACGAGCGGCCGGGGCCGCCCGCTGCAGGATCGTTGTGGCCTGCCGCAGCGGCCTGGGCACGCTGAACCACACCCTGCTGACGCTGGAGGCACTGGAACGCCGCGGCCTGCCCGCCGCCGGACTGGTGGTGGGCTCCTGGCCGGCATCGCCGTCGGTCATTGACGAGGACAACCGCAGCTATTTCCAGCGGCTGCCCACCCCGTATTTGGGTGCGCTGCCGGCCGGGGCCGCCGGCCTGGACCCGCACACCTTCCAGGAACAGGCGCCGGACTGGCTGCGCCTGCCTGCCGCGGCCGGGCCGACGCGCCGCCGCAGCGCTACAGCCAGGTCTTCCGCTTGAAAATCACGTACATGGCGGCTCCGATGAGGACCATGAGGCCGATCGCCATCGGGTAGCCCCACGGCCACGCCAGCTCCGGCATGTTGTGGAAGTTCATGCCGTAGACGCCGGCCACGAACGTCGGGGCGAACAGGATGGCGGCCCAGGAGGAGATCTTCTTGACCTGTTCGTTTTGTGCGGTGCTGGCCTCGTTCTGGCGGTTGGCGGTGAGCGTGCCGTCCACGGTGAGCGCATTTTGCAGCAGCTGCCGGAAGGAGTCGGACTTCGCGGTCAGCGACTCCACGTGGTCCTCGACGTCGCGCAGGTAGCGCTGGAGCTCCACGTCGACGCCGTACTTCTCAAACCCCGCCTTGAGCCGTCCGAGCGTCTCACGGAGCGGGTGGATGGCGCGCTGGAAGTGGATGACCTCGCGGGATAGCTGGTAAATCCTGCGCGAGACATGGGGGTAGCCGGCAAACAGCTGGTCCTCGATCTCGTCAATGTCGTTTTCCAGCCCGCTGACCACGGGCAGGTAATCGTCTACCACCTGGTCCATGATGGCGTACAGGACGGCCTCGGGGCCCCGGGCAAGCAGGGCCGCGTCCTCCTCCAGCCGGTGCCTGGTGGACGCGAGCCCGGGCGTTTCGGCGTGCCGGATGGTTATGACGAAGTTCGGCCCGGTGAAAACATGCAACTCGCCAAACTCGACCGCCTCCTCCGCATCCAGGTAGCGTGCGGGGCGCAGCACAGTGAACAGGACGTCGTCGTACCTCTCCATCTTGGGCCGCTGGTGCGCCTTGATGGCGTCTTCCACGGCGAGCTCATGGAGCTGGAATTCGGCGGCGAGCGACGCCATTTCCGCGGCGTCGGGGCGGAACAGGCCGATCCATGCCATGCCGCCGCACGCCGCCATGGCTTCGTAGGTCTGGTCGAGGCTTACCGGGGAGGAGACGCGGACACCGTCCACGTACACGCCGTTGTCAATGATGGTCACCTGCCCATTATGGACGTCCGACGGCGGCTGGCGGGCTCCCGCCGCCGGGCCCCGGCGTGGCGTCAGCCGTGGCTCATGCCCTCCAGCAGCGGCTGGAGCCGGTAGGGGATGTGCTCGTGGAGGGCCAGCGACGTCTCCGTGCGGATGACGCCCCTGATGCGCAGCAGCTGCCGCAGCGCTCCCTGGAGGTGGTGGACGTCCCGGGCGGCCAGGCGGCACCAGACGTCGCCGCGGCCGGAAATTTCGTACACTTCCAGGATCTGCGGCACGGCCCGCATGGCGGCGATGACGCCGTCGAGGTCCCGGTGGTTCACCTCAATGGTGATGAAGGCGACCACGTCGTAGCCGATCGCCGCCAGGTCTACCTCGCGCCCGCCCTGCCGCAGGGCGCCGCTGCGGGCCAGGCGCCGCAGGTGTGACTGGACCGTGTTGCGGGCCACGCCCAAGGTGTCCGCAAGTTCCCCAATCTGGGCACGCGGATCGGCGATCAGGGCAAGGATCAGGCGCACGTCCAGGGGGTCCAAATTGCTCATGCGGTTCACTCCGGGATCTGCCTTCGGGGCTGTATTGACTGTTCTGGTTCATTCATCGGGAAAAGTTGAATCAATAGATGAGTGATGCCTCATTCTATAGATGGATTTGTGCCATCGGGCAACTGATGGAGCCCGCTCCGCCCGCCACCGCCAAACCGCGAAAGGATCCGCCCGTGACAGTCCTGCAGGAACTGGCCATGCGTCCCGCGCCCGCCGCCCGGTGGTCGTGGAACGCCTCCGTTGGCACCCGGCTGTTCCTGGCCGGCACGGTCATCTTCACGCTGCTCGTGGGAGCCAACCTGGCCACGCCGCTGTACCCGTTGCTGCAGGCGCGGATTGGCTTCGACTCCGTGGGCGTCACGGTTGCCTTCACCGCGTACGTGGTGGCCCTGATCGGCGGACTGGTCCTCTTCGGCCACTGGTCCGACCACATCGGCAGGCGGGCGGCCCTGGTGCTGGCCGTGGTCGTCGGGCTGGCGGGCGGGCTGGTGTTTGGTTCGGCCGGTTCGCTGCCGCTGTTGGTGGCCGGGCGGGCGCTGCAGGGTCTGGCCGTGGCCATCGGCACCGGTGCGAGCGCCGCGGCCCTCCGCGACCTGATGCCGAGCAGGCCGGACTGGGCGTCCCGCTTCACTTTGCTGTCCTCGTCGGGCGGCGTGGCGGCCGGGCCCGTGGTGGGCGGGCTGCTCTCGCTGCTGCCCGGCCACACCCAGGCGCCGTTCCTTGTCCATTCGGTGATACTGCTGGTGCTGCTGGTTCCCCTGCTCCTGCTCAACGCCCGCCCCGCACTCAGCCCGGCTCCGGCCGGCCAGGGGCGCAACTACCTGCGGCCCCGCCTCCCGGCGCTTGGCCGCTCGGCACGCGGCACGTTCTGGCTGGCGGCAACCACCGGCTTCGTCAGCTTTGCCGTCTTTGGCTTCTGCCTCTCACTGGCGCCGGGGTACTTTGCCCACATCATGCACGCCGACTCCCGCCCGCTGATCGGACTGCTGGCCGCCCTCACGCTGGGGTGCTCGGCGCTGAGCCAGCTGCTCTCGCTGCGCGGGCGCTTCCTGGTCCCGACGGGGCTGCTCCTGCTCGGCGCCTCGGTGGTCCTCATCGCCGCCGCCGGGACGCTCCACTCGCCGGTGCTGCTGGTGCTGGCCAGCATCAGCGCCGGGTTTGGCCAGGGCGCGGCGTTCCGTGTGGTGTTCAACGACGTGGCCGCCGCCGTGGAGCCGGCCAGGCATGCGCAGGTCATTTCCGCCGTCTACATCGTGACCTACCTGGGCAGCGCCGTTCCCGTGCTGGGACTCGGAGTGGCCGTCAAACTGTGGGGGCTGCAGGCCTCGGTCTCCGGCTTTGCCGTCCCCATCGCCCTGGCCTGCGCCGCCCTGGCGGTGGCCGCACAGTGCCTTGCCGGCAGGATCCGCTAGTCCAGCGGGCCCGTGTGGCCGGGCATGTGCTTGAACACCAGCGTGGTTTCGGTGTGGCCCACCACCGGGTCCGTGGTCAGGTTGTCCAGCACCCAGTCGCGCAGGGCGTCGGTGTCGCGGACGGCGATGTGGAGCAGGTAGTCCACGGAGCCGGAGGTGTGGAACGTGGAGAGGACCTCGGGCAGCTGGGGGACGCGGGAGGTGAAGTTGTCGATCTGGTCGCGGTCGTGGGCGCGCAGCCGCACGGCGATCAGCGCCTGGACTGCCCGGCCGATCACGGCCAGGTTCAGCTTGGCCTCGAAGCCCTCGATGGCGCCGCGCTCCAGCAACGCGCGCGTGCGCATGAGCGCCGTGGAGGGGGCAATGCCCACGGCGTCGGCAAGGTCGCGGTTCGTGATGCGCGCATCCGCCACAAGCGCGTCAATAATCTGTCGGTCCACGGTGTCCAGGGCCTCCATGGGCCGGGGACGCGCGGGCATATCCCGCCGAATGTTCTTCGCTGGTGACGCCATTGGATCCTCCGAAATGATATAAAAACGCGATTCTGGCGTTTGATCATGCCTATAGTTCACTATTCTACCAAATATCTGTGTTTTTGGGCCATACTTGCTGCTACTTGAGGAACCCTTCCGGCAACGGCGCCGGGGAAAGCAGGTTGGCAATGTTGGGCATCGAACTGGGCTGGGATTCAACGGCGGTCCATGCAGGGCGTGAGGACCTGGCGGAACTGGGCGTGCATGCCATTCCACTAGACATGTCCACCACGGCACCCCTGGCAGGTGTGGGGTCCGGCGGCGACGCCTATGAGCTCCTGGCCACGGGAGGTGTGCCCGGCCCCGGCCAGACCACTGTGTACCAGCGGCTGTGGAACCCCACCGTTGCCCGCTTTGAGTCCGGGGTCTCGGCGCTGGAAGGCTCCGCGGAGTCCGTCTCCTTTGCCACCGGCATGGCGGCGCTGGCCGCGGTGCTGCTCGCCGCCGTCGCGGGCGGAAAGCCCCATGTGGTGGCCGTCCGCCCGCTCTATGGCGGCTCCGACCATGTGCTGGCCACCGGCCTGCTCGGGACGCGGGTGACGTTTGTGCAGCCGGGCGGGGTCCGCGGCGCGCTGCGTCCCGACACCGGACTGGTCATTGCCGAGACGCCCGCCAACCCGGACCTGCGCCTCCTGGACATCAACGCGCTCGTGGCCGAGGCGGACGGCGTGCCGGTCATGATTGACAACACGTTCGCCACGCCGGTCCTGCAGCGGCCGCTGGAGCTGGGGGCGTCCCTGGTGCTGCACAGTGCCACGAAGTTCCTGGGCGGCCACGGCGACGCGATGGGCGGCGTGGTGGCCACGGATGCCGGCTGGGCGTCACGGCTGCGGCAGGTCCGTGCCATCACGGGCGGGCTGCTGACTCCCTGGCCCGCCTACCTTTTGCACCGCGGTCTGGCGACGCTGCCGGTCCGGGTCCGCGCACAGCAGGAAACCGCCCACAAGGTGGCCTCCGCGCTCCAGTCGCACGAATCCGTGGCACGCGTGCTGTACCCGGGCCTGCCCGAATGCGACCCGCGGGGCCTGGTCGGCACGCAGATGGCCGGGCCCGGTTCCCTGATGTCATTTGAGGTGGACACGGCCGAGCATGCCGAGGCCATCCCGGGGCATGCCCGGCTCATGACCCACGCCGTCTCGCTGGGCGGGGTGGACACCTTGATCCAGCACCCGGCGGGCCTGACGCATCGGCCCGTGGCGGCGGAAGCCAAGCCGCACGCCACGATGCTGCGCGTTTCCGTGGGGCTGGAAAACGCGGAGGACATTCTGGCGGACCTGGTCCATGCCATCGAAGCGGTCTGTCACTGACGCCCCTGCAGATAATTGCTTGGCGATGGTGGGCGGTGTTTTGTGACCGCTCGAAGCCGCACCCCCGGACCTGTCGTCGTCGTGCATCTCATGGGTTGCAAGGGCCGGCTCCCGCAGCAGGATGATGGTGGCTGCATCGGCAAACGATTGCACCGAAGTCTGCAAGGCCCGAGGCTGGGCATTGACAGGGGTATTTCGGGAAACCATTATTACGCGCGGTCCGGTCCTCCCTGGGCTTCACTGGGGTTCAGTGAAACGGCGGACACCGTTTGCCCCTCATGGATGTAAGCATGCCACCACCTGCTTGGCGCCATGGCTGCACTATCGGCGGACGTCGAAGCCTGTTAGCGTGGTGAGTACGCCCCAGACCCCGGCAGAACCTTAATTTCCTGATTTTTTGGAAGGTGACTGCCGCGATGGTTGGCTCCCGGGAACATGCAGCCCATTCGCTGCCTGTGGCTTTCTTCGTCCCTTATAGCGGCTGGCGGCCCGCCATGAGATCGGTATCGGATGTCTGGAAGGTCCCTGACAGGGCACAGCTGGATGACGGGGAGCAGGGGCAGGCTGCTGTCATGGGCCTTCTTCCGGGGTCGTCGAAGCGTTGCTTCCGCTACCCAGGGCATCCGCCATTGGACAGGCACGGCCCGGTAGGGCGCGATAATCATCGCTGCGAAAATCAAGCCCGTGAGACACCGTCTTTAAAGATGTCCTTCCGGCCTAACTCTGACACCGATTTCTGGGGCTGCTGCCCCGCAGGCGCCTGCGCCACGCGGGGCGCCTTGGAATCCCCCGTCCACCGGCACGCATATGCGTGCATGGCACGTGATCCGCAGCTTTCGTCCTTATTCGGTGCAGTCGCGAAGAGAGTGCGGCCTTGACGGTTCCTGCGGTGTCGTTCCAGCAATGGCTTGACGTCGTGGCGCCGACGATGAGCCATGCGGCGGTGTGCCGTGCGGCCGGGATCAAGCGCACGACTCTGGCCCAGCAATTGGTGCGCGGTCGTGTCAGCGTTGCCACGGTGGTCGCCGTGAGCCGTTCCAGAGGGCTTTCGGTGGTTGAATCCCTCTCTGCGTTCCCGGATTATCGGGATGTGGCTGAAGGGGTTTCCCAGCCCACTGATGCTGAGCTGCTGAGTCAAATATCCGATATGGACCTGCTTCGGGAGGTCCTGGCCCGGAGTGCCGCCGCGGAGAGCGGCAGCGATGAAGTCCAGATCGAGTTCTCCCCCATCCCGCACCGGGCGTCCGTGCGGGCGTGGTTGGATGCCATCGGCCCCTCCGGTCTGCGCCAAAGGCTGTCCCGCAGTATCGGGATTGCACCGCAAAACCTTTCCACGCAAATCTCGGCCAACCGGCTCACTCCCGGACTCGCCGTCTGTTGCGCCCGGATCGCCGGCGTAGGCCTCGCCAATGGTCTGGTGGCCACCGGCTTGATCACGCCCGCCGAGGCTGGCTGGGCGCCCGGCGCGCGTGCGGAAGCCCTTCGTGAAACCGCCAACAGCGCACTGGTGGCGCTGGTTGCCGATCGAATGGAGGCCCTCAGCCGCATGTTGCGGCGCAGGGAGCAGGACGCTGCGGCGGCGCAGGCGGTTTGGGCGAACCTTGGATGAGAAGAATCCTGAAGTGGGCCGCACTGGCGGGCAGCGGCGTGCCGGTCGCCAGTCCGGTGGGATTCCCGATCACGCCCTGTTCCGTGCGGTGCACGCGGCACCGGCCCGTAACTGACTTCTCCGGTTCTTTGGCCAAGGCCCCGCGGCCCCGCACCGGCGAAGCGGCCGGCTCGGGATTGCCTTCACCCCTGCGGCAGACCTCCCGCGGTCGGCCTCATCCCGGGTGCCCCGGGATCCGCCCGGCACGGTGCGCTGTGACGGGTGCCATCTGATACGGCTTCGTCCAGTTTTGGGAACCAGCCTGGCGCCGCTCGGGACGTCATATGCGCGCAGATCTTGAAAAAGCGCTCCCAAACCATTCACTCTTTCATGAGATTATGGAAAACTAATGATTGTGTGACTATCCGGGGGGGTGCACACTCTCTTTGGGGGTAAGCGGTGGCCGGGTCAGTTCCGGTCACCGCCTAAACAATCACGTCCTGGTCTCTTGAACGTCATTCGGGAGAATCTTCATGGCCGCCACGCCAGCTGCAAGTCTTCATGGGGGAAGCGACGCCCCTGGGACGCAGGCGTTGAACTGCTGCGGGTGCGGTGGCACCGATGACTTGATCATCGAATTCATTGGGCCGATCAAGCCGAAGACCGCCGACCGTATCGCCGTAGAGTACTCATGTTCAGCCTGCGGTGCCTTCTGCGCCCAGGATGCCACGGTCCAGCAGGTGGCCGAGCTCCTCAACTCAGGTGCCACAGCCCCGGGGGTCCTGCACTTCGGGCGCTACTTCATCCATTGCGGTGAGCCGATGGAGGAAATCGCTGAAGGTGTTTCACATCTCCACCCTCCCGCGGACAGCCAAGACAATCCGGGCGACGCGATTTCGATTCACACCCGCCGGCTCACGTGCAGCTGTGGATTCCAGCTGGACGTGCCGCTATGAGCCATCCCTGCGGCTCCGTACTCCAGCACGCCCGCGGAGACGGTCATTTCGCCGTCAAACATGGGACACCCGGGCGCGGCCGGACCAAACTGGGCACCCGCCGGATCGATGCGGCAAAGGTTTGCCTGGCGGCACAAACGGCCCCTGCACCAAATGAAAACGGGACAAAATGAACCGGAACCCAGTGGACTGTGCCAGACCGGCACGCGATCAGGGGGAGCAGCCCCCGAGTTTTCCCTTCCCGGGCACGAACCGGATGGCGGACAGTGTGCGCGGAACGGCCGGGCAGCGCCGGCGCCGGGCATTGACCAACCACACAACCATGGCTCAACGAGGAGACAACAGATGACCGGACGAATCGAACTGCACCAAGAGACCGACGGGGCCTACCGCATAAAAATAGTCGATGACCTCATGCGCACGCTGGCCCTGTCCGCAAAGTTCGGGTCGGTACGAGCCGCGCTGGACGGCGTCTTTACCTTCCGGGAAATCGCCGGCACAGCCCACGTCATTGACTGCACCACCCGTGAAACCACGGCCGGTCAAACCAGGACCGGCAACTGAAGCGGCGACAGTTCTGCCTCACGTGGCTCGACGGGGCATCCAGAATGACGAACACCGCCGACCTCGGCCCAGGTTTTCGTCGCGCCATCGCCAGCGCAGGCTGGTCTCCGCGTCTCTGTCCACATTCGTCTCGGTGTCCCGCATCGCTTTTCGGTGCAGGGCGTCTTGACGCGGCAAGGTAAGCCGACGGGCCTACCGATCCAGTGTCCAGCGGATCGCTGATCGCACGCACCGTCAGCAGCCAGGGTGCGGGCCTGCGGGGCCTCAAGCTCGGCGGCGTCGAGGTCGACACCGAAGGACGTGGGCGGCCGCCCCGCCGCGTCACGGGCCGCCGGATTCAAAGCGCAAGGCACCTGGAAGAGGGCGGCGAACCTGCCACGCAGGTTGCACGCGAGCCCGGAATGTCCCGAGTAACTATTCACAAACCGGTAGCGGGCCCTCAAGGAGCAGCCGAGGAGCGTCCCTGAGCGCGTCACCTGGACACAGGCCACCGCCAAGGAGCGATCAAGTCCATACCTGAAGGCTGAATTATCTGAAGGAACGTTGGGGGTGTCCGGCGGGCAGCAGCACCGCCGCCGTGACAGCCGCCAGCACGGCCAGGACCGCCAAGGCAGCCGCCAGCGCGGCCCACCCGGCCCCCTGAAACACGAGCCCCGCGGCCCAGCCCACCAGGCTGGAGCCGGCGTAGTAGCTGAGGTTGTACAGCGAGGAGGCCTGGGCCCGGCCCGAGGTGGCCAGGGCCCCCGTCCACCCGGATGCGATGCTGTGGGCGCCGAAGAAGCCGGCCGTGAACAACACCAGGCCGGCCAGGATGACGGGCAGCACCCCGGACAGCGTCACCGCCAGGCCGCCCACCATGACGGCGGTGGACGCCAGCAGCATGTTGCGCCGGCCAAACCGCGCCGCCAGACCTGCCACGGCGCGGGAGGATACCGTGCCGGCCAGGTAGGCCAGAAACAGCAGTGCCACGGCCGAGGCCGGCAGCAGGTAGGGGGGCGCCTCCAGACGGAACCCCAGGTAGTTGTAAACGCTGACGAATGCGCCCATCAGCAGAAACGCCTGCGCGTACAAGGCCAGCAGCCTCTTGTTGCGCAGCTGCGGGAGCAGCCTGGCCAGGGCCGCGCCAAAGCCGCCCCGGTGGACCGGGACAAAGCCGCGCGGGCGTGGTGCCAACAGCAGGAATCCGGCGGCTGCCGCAGCAGCGCAAATGGACACCGCAAGGGTCCCGACCCGCCAGCCGGCAAGGTCTGCCACGGGTCCGGCCAGCAGCCGCCCGAAGAGGCCGCCCAGCGTCGTGCCGGCCACATAGGCTCCGGCCGCGGCGCCGGCGTGGCGCGGGCTGATTTCCTCGCTCAGGTAGGCAATGGCAAGGGCCGGCACGCCGCCCAGGGCCGCTCCCTCCAAAGCCCGCAGGACCAGAAGCACCTCAAAATTGGGCGCAGCGGGAACCAGCAGGCCAAACACGGTGGCCAGCATGACGGCGAGCCCCATGGTCCGGACCCTGCCGGCCCGGTCTGCCACAAACGACCACGGCAGCACCGCCACGGCCAGGCCCATCGTGGCGACGGAAATGGCCAGGGACGCCTGTGCCGCCGTGACCCCCAGGTCGCGGGACATCAGCGGGAGCAGGCCCTGGACGGAGTACAGCTGCGCAAACGTCGCGACGCCCGAACAGGCCAGCGCGGCCAGGACCCGCCGGTAACCGGTGCTGCCGAGTCCGTGGCCGGCCCATGGGAGGGCGGCCGTGGTGGCTCCTGGCTGGTTCGCGCTCATCACAAGTTCAACCGTAGGGCCGCCAGAACAATGCGTCCAATGCATGATATTTGGCAAATTGATCCGCATGTGGATGACAGTCCGAGGGCCGGCGTGGTTCCATGAAGCATGGAAGATGACCACGCCGAGCTCTCCCGGCTGCTGCCGGTGCTGCCGATCCTGGTGGAACTGGGGGCCAGCCGCCATGTCACGGCCGCCGCGCAGGCGCTGGGAATCCCGCAGTCGACGGTCAGCCGGGCACTGTCCCGGGCGGCCGGCGTCGTGGGCACACCGCTGCTGCTGCGCCGGGGCCGCGGCGTGGAGCTGACGCCCGCGGCGCTCGCACTCATACCAAAGGCGGCCGAGGCGCTGGATGCTGTCCGCACGGGCCTGGCGCTGGCCCGGCAGGAGTCGGGGAAGTCATTCGGACGGATCGCAGTGGCCTTTCAGCACACCTTCGGCGAGGCCGTGCTGCCCCAGCTCATCAGGGCCTTCGCCAAGGAGCACCCGGCGGTCACCTTCGATCTCCAGCAGGGCAGCCGGCAGTTCTGCCTGGAACTTCTGGAAAGCGGCGCGGCGGACCTCGCGCTGGTCGCCCCGCCGCCGGCGCCGAGCAGGACCCTCGGCTCCGAGGTGCTGTATTCGGAACCGCTGAAGCTCGTGGTTCCCGAGGGCCACCGGCTGGCCGGCTCGGGCGGGATCCGGCTCGACTCCGTCCGGGACGAAGGGTTTGTGATGCTGGAACCCGGCTATGGCATGCGTTCCATCGTGGAGGCCCTGTGCCGCAGTGCGGGTTTCCGGGCGCGCGTGGCCTTCCAGGGCCAGGACCTGCACACCATTCGCGGGCTGGTCTCCGCGGGCTTGGGTGTGGCCGTGGCGCCTGCTGCCCGGGCCAGCCGCGGGGTCCCGCACGGGAGCACCCTGGGCTGGCGCGAAGTGGACATCACCTGGCCCGAGGCGCGCCGGGACATCGGCCTGGTCTGGCGCAACCGGCCGGACGGGCCCGTCCAGGTGGCGCGCTTCAGGAACATGGTGCTGGCCGAAGGCGGGCACCTGCTGGACGGCACGGCACGCGGTGTGACGTAAGCGCCAGGGCCCGGGGCGGCTGCCTACAGCATGCGCAGGAACCCCTCGACGATGCCGGCCACCGGCCCCGCCGCCGCCTTTTGCCACGCCGTCCCGGCCCACAGGTTCACGGACTCCCGGTCGCCGGCGGCTGCCGCGGCGGCGCGCAGCGGACCGGTCAGGAAATGCACCTCGGGATAGGCGTGCGGCGCGTTGGCAGAATGGTCCCGGACAAAGCCATTGACCAGCGCCCGCGCCGCCCTGCCGGTAAACGCGCGGGTGACGCCCGTGGCCGTGTAGGCAGGGTCTGCCAGGGCGTCCTTGTGGAGGGCGCGGGCCCCGCTTTCATCGCTGCGCAGCACGGCCGTCCCCAGCTGTACCGCCTCGGCGCCCGCAGCCAGCACGGCCTTGGCGGTGGCCGCGTCGCCAATCCCGCCGGCCCCCACCAGGGGAAGACCGACGGCGGCCCGCACCCGGGCCACCAGCCCCGCCACGCCGGGCGCTGCACGCTCGGCGCCCGGCAGGAACGCCGCCGAGTGGCCGCCCGCGTCGGAGTGCTGCACCACCAGGGCGTCAACGCCCGTCGCGGCAGCCGCCAACGCTTCCGCCACGCTGGTCACGGACGCCACCACCCGGGTGCCCTTGGCCCGCAGCGCCGTGACCACGGGTTCCGGCGCCAGCCCGAACGTGAAGGAGACCAGCGGCACGGGATCGTGCAGCAGCAGGTCCAGCTTCTCGTCCCAATAATCCCGGGCCCTGGGGCCGTCCGCGGGCGGCAGCTCCGCCGGCAGCTCCGCCCCCAGGCGTTCCGCGTCCCCGGCCAGCTCAAGGCGGTAGCGGGCGAGCGAGGAGGCGTCCCCGGATGCCAGCGGCCCGCTGCGCGGCACAAACAGGTTTACGCCAAAGTCGCCTCCGGCGGCGCGCAGCGGCGCCAGGTGTTCGGCGAGGGATTCGGCGCTCCTGTAGCCGCCCGCGGCATACGCAAAGGCACCGGCGCCGCGGGCAGCCAAGGCGAGCTCCGGCGTCGTGGTTCCGCCGGCCATGGGGGCAACAATGATGGGGGAAGCGAACATGCCACTAGTCTAGGTGGGTGACAAAGCACACAGTGACTGACGAGGCTCCCCGGGTCCTGCCACACGCCGTCCTGGGCCTGGACATTGGCGGCTCCAAAACGCGCGGCATGCTCTGGGTGGAGGGTGAAATCGCCGCGGACGCCAGCGCCGGGAGCGCCAACGTGCAAAACGTGAGCGTCGAAACGGCCCGCGAACACTTGGCTGAACTCTTTGGGGACCTGGGCAGCCCTCACCCGGACGTGGTGTTTGCCGGCGCCGGCGGCGTGGACACGGACGACGACGCCGCCGCCCTGCGCGCGCTCATCTCACCTTTCGTGCCGGGTGCCGTGATCACAGTGGTGCACGACACCCGCCTCCTGCTCGCCGCCGGCGGGGCCTCCACCGGCGTGGCCGTGATTGCCGGCACGGGGTCGGCCGCATGGGGCACCAACGCCGACGGGGCCGAAGCGCGCGCCGGGGGCTGGGGCTACCTGCTGGGAGACGAGGGCAGCGGCTACTGGCTGGGGCGCGAGGCCGTCCGTTACAGCCTGCACCAAATGGACCTGGGCGCCGAACCGGACGGGCTCACGCGCGGACTCCTGGAGTACTGCAAGCTGGACAGCCCCGGCGAATTGATCGGCCACTTCCACCAGGGCACCACGCGCCGCTACTGGGCAGCGGCGTCGCCGGTGGTGGTTGCGGCGGCCGCCAACGGCCATGCCGCGGCGCTGGCCATGGTGGACCGGGCCGGCGCCGAGCTGGCCGCCATGGCCAGCCAGGTGGCGGCGCAGCTGGGCGTGGCCGGGCCCATCGTGTTGGGCAGCGGCCTGGGCAGCAATGTGCCGGCCCTGCAGGAAGCGTTCCGGCGGCACCTGGCCGCCAGGGGGCTGGCGGATGTGCGGATCCTGCACCAGGACCCCATTTTTGGCGTGCCACTGCTGGTGGCGGACCGCGCCGCGGCCGGCAAGAAGTAGCCGCGGGAACCGCCGGCGGCGTTCCGGGCTGCGAACGCGGAATGTCTAGCCGGCTGGCGGCGGGGCGGTGCTGCTGCGCACCACGAGCGTCGGGGCCACCAACTCCGGATAGTCGCCCAAGTCCGGGTTCTCGATCTGCGCAATGAGGTGGAGCACGGCCCGGCGCCCGGTGTCCTCAAATGACTGCCGGATGGTGGTCAGGGGAGGGTTGGCGTACGCCGCCAGGTCAATGTCGTCGATCCCCACCACGGACACGTCTTCGGGGATGCGCCGGCCCAGTTCACTCAGCGCGCGAATGACGCCGAACGCCATTTCGTCGCTGGCCACCAGGATGGCCGTCACCTCGGGCATCCGCCCCAATATCAGGCCGTTGCGGTAACCGGATTCCGGGCTCCAGTCCCCATGGAGTTCCGGGGGCACCTCCCGCCCGGCCTCCGTCAGCGTGCGGCGCCAGCTTTCCAGGCGGCTGGCCGCGTCGGACCATTCCACGGGGCCGGCCACGTGCCAGACGGTCTTGTGCCCCAGGTCAAGGAGGTGCCGGGTGGCCAGGACGGCTGCGAGGTCCTGGTCCACGCCCACCAGGCCGTCGCCACCTCCGGCCGAAGCGTCCGTGGTGACGGTGGGGATGCGGGCCGTCAGCTGGCGGACCTTCGCGGCCGCCTCGCGCAGCGGCGTGGCGATGATGAGTCCGTCCACGCCTTGGAGCAGCAGCCGGCTCACGGCGTCGGTCAGGGCCTGCACGCTTAGGCTGGAGGTCACGGAGTTGACGGTGTAGCCTGCCTCGCGGGCGCCCAGTTCCACGCCAAGCGCCAGCGAGGACCGTGAGTAGTTGTTCGTGGCCAGCGTCAGCACACCGATGGTCTTGGACCGGCCGGTGACGAGGGCCCTGGCCGTGTTGTTCCGCCGGTACCCGAGCTCTTCCACGGCCGCCAGCACGCGGCGCCGGGTGGCTTCCTGGACGTTGGGGTGGTCGCTGAGGACGCGTGAGACGGTTTGTGCCGAGACGCCGGCCGCCGCGGCGACGTCGCGCATTGCGGGGCCCCTCCGGTAGTTGGGTTCCATGGTGGGCGTCCTCGCTCGGGTGGGCCGTGCCCGCGGTGCAGGCGTGGCGGGTGCTGCCTTGGTTCGATCTTGTGGGTATCAGTGTAATTGTTTCTTGTAACATCCGCGTCCGGTGGTCCGTGAACTGGCCGGTAAGTTCGCGGGGGCAGCAACATGTGGCTATGCTTGTTATCCATAACAGACGTGGCCTGCCCGCGACTGCCGCCCCAGTGCCAGGAGAAGATTTGCCCATGAATGCCGCACTGCCCGCCGTGACGGCCGAACGCCTTTCCGGGGACGACTCCAACGGCGGCTCCCAGGGGGCCGGAACAGGCGCGCGCGCAACAACTGTTCCTGCCCTGTCCTTCGCAGGCCGGAAGCTGTACAGGCACGGCCGGCCGCACCGCATCATCGCGGGCGCCATCCACTACTTCCGCGTCCATCCGGGGCAGTGGGAGGACAGGATCGCCCGGCTGGCGGCCATGGGCGTGAACACGCTGGACACCTACGTAGCCTGGAACTTCCACCAGCCAAACAAGGGACAGGCCCCGGATTTCTCCGGCTGGCGCGACTTCGCCCGTTTCATCACGCTCGCGGGGGACGCCGGCCTGGACGTGATCGTCCGCCCCGGACCGTACATCTGCGCCGAATGGGACAACGGCGGCTTCCCGGCCTGGGCCGTCTCCGACGCCGGAATGGTGCTGCGCTCCTCGGACCCACGCTTCACCGCCGTCGTCGCGGACTGGTTTGACGCGCTCCTGCCGGTCATCACACCGCTCCAGGCTGCCAACGGCGGCCCCGTGGTCGCCGTGCAGATTGAAAACGAATACGGCAGCTACGGCGACGACGCAGAGTACCTGCGCTGGAACCGCGCGGCGCTGCAGTCCCGCGGCATCACCGAAATGCTGTTCACGGCCGACGGCGGCACGGACTATTTCCTGGACGGCGGCTCCCTGCCGGACACCTGGGCGACGGCGACCCTGGGCTCACGCGGCGACGAGGCCGACGCGGTGTGGCAGCGACGCCGGCCCGGCGAACCCTTCTTCAACGTTGAATTCTGGAACGGCTGGTTTGACCACTGGACCGAGAACCACCACACCCGCGGCGCCGCCGACGCCACGGCCGAGGTGCGCAAGATCCTGGACCTGGACGGTTCCGTCTGCCTCTACATGGCCCACGGCGGAACCAACTTCGGCCTCACCTCCGGCTGCAACCATGACGGCGTCATCCAACCCACCGTCACGAGCTACGACTCCGATGCGCCCATCGGCGAGGACGGGCGACTCACCTTGAAGTTCCACGCCATGCGGGAGGCATTCTTTGCCGCCGAAGGGCGGGAACTGACCCCCGTGCCCGAGGCCCTGGCCCGCCCGGCGGCGCCGCTTCCGGCGTCGGTCATTGAGCTCGCGCCGGGCACCGGGCTGCTGGAAATGGCCCGGGCCGGCGGGGCCGTCACCAGCGTCAAGCCGCTGTCCTTCGGGGAACTGGGGCTGGACCGCGGCATGGTGCACTACACGGCCACGGCCGTGCTGCCGCCCGGCGGGGGCACCATCCGGCTCCGCGGCCTGCACGACCGCGCGTACTTGTGGATTGACGGGGTGCCGGCGGGCGTCCTGACGGACGGCACCGCCGGGTCCGGCCTGAAGGTGGAGCACTCGGGCGGCCCGGTGGTGCTCGAAATCCTGGTGGAAAACCAGGGCCGGATCAACTATGGCCCCCTCCTTGGCCAGGACAAGGGCATCCTGGGGGGCGTCCTTGTCAACCAGCGCTACATCTTCCATTGGGAGCAGCGCGCCCTGAACCTGGAACGGCCGCTGGAGGAGCTGCTGGAGCTGGGCGGCGGGGCAGCGCTGGCCGGCGGGGCGCCACCCCCCGCCGGCCCGGGCTGGTTCCACGGCGAGCACCATCTTGCGGAGCCTGCCGACACGTTCCTGGCCCTTCCCGGTTTCGGCAAGGGCTTCGTCTGGGTCAACGGCTTCCTCCTGGGCCGGCACTGGGAAGTGGGGCCGCAGGTGACGCTCTACGTCCCGGCACCGCTGCTGCGGGCCGGCACCAACCGCGTCTCGGTACTGGAGCTGGAGCGCGGCGGCACCCGCGCAGAGCTGCGGGAGGAGCCCGAACTCGGCGCCGCAGGCCCGGCCCACGTCGAAGACCTGGGCTGATCCGCGGGGAGCTTTTGGCGTGCGGGGGTAGTTGTTGCCGTCCGCGCCTGGTCCACCGGCAGCGAAGGGCAACGACGCCCCCGGCCTTGAAGCATGTCCGTTGCGCAGAGGCCGGCGGCGGCCGCCATGCGGACGGCCGGCATCGCACCGTTGACAGCCGGGAAACGGCCCGGCAAGTCCCCGGGGCTTGGGCAATGCACGCCGGCGCCACCGGTAAGCTTGGTTCCTGGAGCCGTGCGGGTGCGCAGGCCCCAACCCGTTGCACCGGCGGGCGGCACCGTGCCGCCAGACACCAAGGGAGAGCATGCGCCTCAAACGTTTGGCCGCCGTGGCGGCCGTGGCGTCGCTGCTGTTCATGGGGGCCACCGCCTGCACGCCAAGCCCCATCGTGGTCATCCCGAGCGCCACGCAGTCAACGGGGCCGGCGCTGGAGGTGGGCACCCCGGCCGTGCCCGACGGCGCCAGCCCCAAGGAGGGCGAACTGCTGGCCAACGTTTATGCTGCGGCCCTGAACGCCGCGGGGCTGGCCGCCACGGTCAAGGCGGAGGACCCACAGGACCCCACAGTGCTGGGCCAGCTTGCGGCAGGAACAGTGGACGTGGCCCCCGGCTACTCCAGCGCCATGCTCCTGCAGCTCGACCCCTCAACGGAGGCGTCCGCCACGGGGCCGGTCCTCGACGCCCTGAAGGCCGCGCTTCCCACGGGCACCGCGATGCTTGACCCGGCCAAGGCCGAGGACAACGATTCCCTCGTGGTCACCGCCGTGACGGCGGAAAAGTACCACCTCAAGACCATCGCCGACCTCGCCAAGGTGTGCGGCAAGCTCGACTTTGGCGGCTCGGCCGCGTTCCGCGCCAAGGGCCGCGGGCTGTCCGCCGTGGCGTCGGACTACGATTGCGTCCCCAAGTCCTACCGTGAACTGCCATCGACCAAAAACGAGCTGCTGCTGGCGCTGCTGCGCGACGACATCCAGGTGGCCGACATCCACAGCTCCTCGCCGGCCATCGACGACAACGCACTGGTGACACTGACCGACACCAAGGGCATTTTCCGGCCGGAAACGGTGGTGCCCGTCATCAATGCGGACAAGGTCTCCAAGGATGTGCAGGCAGTCCTGAATAAGGTCACCGGGGCCCTGAGCGGTGACGAGCTGGTCAACCTGAACCGGATCGGCTCCGGCAGCCACTTTGGCTCCCCGGCCCAGGTGGCGCACGCCTGGCTCGTGCAAAAAGGCCTCCTGAAGGCCACTTCCTAGCCATTGGCACGGCCCGGGAGGGCACGTCACACCGGCACCGGCAACGGCGGTGTGCCATATTTGATAAATGGCAGATTTCAAGCAGTCCACCAAGCTTCACAACGTCCTCTACGACATCCGCGGCCCCGTCCTGGAACGGGCCCAACAATTGGAGTCCGAGGGCCACCGCATCCTGAAGCTGAACATCGGCAACCCGGCCCCGTTTGGTTTTGAGGCGCCGGACGCCATCCTGGTGGACATGATCCGCCACCTGCCGCATGCCCAGGGCTACAGTGACTCGCGCGGCATCTTCTCGGCGCGGACCGCCGTCGTCCAGTACTACCAGACGCGCGGCATCCACAACATCAGCGTCGACGATGTGTACCTGGGCAACGGCGTGAGCGAGCTCATCACGCTCTCCCTCATGGCCCTCCTGGACACGGGCGACGAGGTCCTGGTGCCCACCCCCGACTACCCGCTGTGGACGGCCTCCGTCAGCCTTGCCGGCGGCCGCCCCGTACACTACCTGTGCGACGAGGACAACGACTGGTGGCCGGACCTGGCAGACCTCGAGGCGAAGATCACGCCCCGCACCAAGGGGCTGGTCATCATCAACCCGAACAACCCCACCGGCGCCGTCTACCCGCCCCACATCCTGACGGGCATGGTGGAGCTGGCGCGCAGGCACGGGATCATTGTGTTCTCGGACGAGATCTACGAAAAGATCCTCTACGACGGCACGGAATTCACCAACACCGCCGCCATCACCGGCGAGGACGTGCTCTGCATGACCTTCAGCGGCCTGTCCAAGGCCTACCGCATCTGCGGCTACCGCTCCGGCTGGCTGGCCATTTCCGGACCCAAGTCGCGGGCGGCCGACTACCTGGAGGGCATCAACCTGCTGGCCAACATGCGCATGTGCGCCAACGTGCCCGGCCAGCACGCCATCCAGACAGCCCTGGGCGGACACCAGAGCATCGAGGACCTGGTCCTGCCCGGCGGGCGGCTGCGCGAACAGCGCGACATCGCCTACCGGCTGCTTAATGAGATCCCCGGAGTCTCCACCGCACAGGCCAAGGGCGCGCTGTACCTGTTCCCCAAGCTGGACCCGGGGGTTTACCCGATCAAGAGCGATGAAAAGTTTGCCCTGGACCTGCTGGAGCAGCAAAAGATCCTCGTCTCCCACGGGACCGCCTTCAACTGGATCCGCCCCGACCACTTCCGGCTGGTCACCTTGCCCAACGTCGAGGACCTTCAGGAGGCGGTGGGGCGGATTGCCGAGTTCCTGAGCACGTACAAACCCTAGGAAAGGTGCCACCGTGTCGCTGTCCCTTGGATTCACCGCCAGCCCGTCCGAGCTGCTCCGGGTGGGTCCCGGATTTTCGCTGGCCGCCCAGCCCACCAATGCGTCCCCCGGGTTTTCCGGCAGGAAGGACGACGGCGCCGCCGCCTTGGCCGAGCGGGCGCCGGTTTTGGCGCGGCTCCAGGAGCAACTGTTCGCCGAGAGCCGCTTTGGCTGCCGCAAGTCGATCCTCCTGGTGCTCCAAGCCATGGACACGGCGGGCAAGGGCGGAATCGTGGCGCACGTGGTGGGCGCAGTGGACCCCCAAGGCGTGCAGTTGACGGCGTTCAAGGCCCCCACGGAGGAGGAGAAGGCCCACGACTTCCTGTGGCGCATCCGCCCGGCGGTGCCCCGCACGGGCATGTTCGGCGTGTTCGACCGGTCCCACTACGAGGACGTGCTGATCCACCGCGTCCACGGCTGGGCCGACGCTGCCGAGCTTGAGCGCCGGTACAAGGCCATCAACGACTTTGAGGCGGAGCTGTCCGCGGCCGGGACAACGGTGGTCAAGGTCATGCTGAACCTGGGCGCCGGGGAACAGTTGGAACGGCTGCGGGCGCGCCTTCACGATCCCACGAAGTACTGGAAATACAGCCCCGGCGACCTTGATGAGCGTGCCAACTGGTCCGACTACATGGACGCCTACCAAAAGGTGTTCGAGCGCACCTCCACAGCAACGGCGCCGTGGCACGTGGTGCCGGCCGACAAAAAATGGTACGCGCGCCTGGCCGTTCAGGAAATCCTCATTGATGCCCTGGCATCCTTGAACCTGCAATGGCCCGCCGGCAACTTCGACCTCCAGCACGAACGCGCCCGCCTCAAGGACGCCTGACCCCCGGGGGCTGAAAGCGCCGGGGACGCCGAAACGGAACCCCGAGGCCGAATTGTCCGGATCGACAGGCCGGCGGCCTGGTCGCGGCGGTCAGCCCGTCCCGGTGGTCGAGCAGCGAGCTCTGCGAGCGCGTCGAGACCCGGGCGCCTGGCCGGTGGCGGTCAGCCCGTCCCGGTGGTCGAGCAGCGAGTTCTGCGAGCGCGTCGAGACCCGGTTGCCTGGCCCGCGGCGGTCAGCCCGTCCCGGTGGTCGAGCAGCGAGCTCTGCGAGCGCGTCGAGACCCGGTTGCCTGGCCCGCGGCGGTCAGCCCGTCCCGGTGGTCGAGCAGCGAGCTCTGCGAGCGCGTCGAGACCCGGCTGCCTGGCCCGCGGTGGTCGAGCAGCGAGCTCTGCGAGCGCGTCGAGACCCGGTTGCCTGGCCCGCGGCGGTCAGCCTTCAGTTGTGGCGCGGGCGGCGTCGAGCCGGGCCTTGGCGCCCTCAAGCCATTCCTCGCACTTTTTGGCCAGGGACTCTCCGCGCTCCCAGAGGGCCAGCGAGTCCTCGAGGCTCGAACTGCCTGCCTCGAGCTGGTTGACCACCGCCACCAGCTGTTCACGCGCCTGCTCGTAGCTCAGCGATGCAACGTCGGCATTCTGTGCGGGTGTTTCAGGGCTCATGGTCCGTCCTTTACGTCAAGCTGTCTGGGTGGGTGGTTCAGTTGGATGTGGCCGCCGCGGCGAAGTCGCCACCGGCCACGCGGATCTTCAGGGGCGTCCCGTCCGGGGCCTGTTCCGGGTCGCGAACAATGCTGCGGTCCTCCAGCTGGACGACGGCGTATCCGCGGTCGAGCGTCTTTTGCGGGGACAGCGCGCGCACCTGGGCACGGAGATGCCTGAGCTGGTCGGCATGGCGCCCCACTTGCGTTCGCACCGCGGTCAGGGCGCGCCCGCCCAGCCGGGCGACGTCGTCGGCCCTGGCGGTGAGCCTGGCCTCCGGGTGGGCCAGGGCGGGGCGGGAGCGCAACTGCGCCAGGCGGTCGGCCTCGCGCTCCAACAGCTGGTTGATGCGGCGGTTGAGCTGGGTGCGGGCCTGGTCCACGCGCCCCAGTTCCTCGCCGACGTCGGGCACGATCCGCTTGGCCGCATCGGTGGGCGTGGAGGCGCGCAGGTCCGCCACGTCATCAAGCAGCGGGCGGTCGGCTTCGTGGCCAATGGCGCTGACCACGGGCGTCGCGGCCTCGGAGACGGCCCGTACCAGCGACTCGTGGCTGAACGGCAGCAGGTCCTCCAGTGAACCGCCGCCGCGGGCAATGACAATCACGTCCACGGCCAGGTCGGCATCGAGTTCGCGCAGGGCGCCAATGACGGCCGTGACGGCGTTGACGCCCTGAACGGCCACCTCGCGCACCTCAAATTCGACTGCCGGCCAGCGCAGCGCCGCATTGCGCAGCACATCCTTCATGGCGTCGGAATTGCGTCCGGTGACCAGCCCGATCCGGTGGGGGAGCAGCGGCAGCTTCTTTTTGCGGCGCGGGTCAAACAGCCCTTCGGCGGCCAGTGCCTGGCGCAGTTGTTCAATTCGGGCCAGGAGGTCGCCCAGACCCACGGGGCGGATGTCCCGGCCCTGCATGGAGAGGCGGCCGGTTTTTAGCCAAAAGTCCGGCTTGAGCTGGGCCACCACCCGTGCCCCACGCTCCAGCGGGGAGGCGAGCTGGCTGAGAACGGACCCCCAGACGGTGACGCTGAGCGAGACCTCGGCGTCGACGTCCCGGATGGTCAGATAGCTGACATTGGCCCGTTTGTTCAGCTCAATGATCTGGCCTTCGACCCAGGCGGCCGGGGCCTTTTCAATGTGGGACTTGAGCTTTTGGCTCAGCATCGCCAGCGGCCACGGATTGTCCGGGGACGTTTCAGCCGCCGTGGCGGGAATCACTTTCCGTTCAGGGGTTTCCTGCATGGGCAACGCGCTCCGTCCTTCGGGGGCCACAATTCATGCCTCAACTCTAGCTTCGGCCACCGACACAACCGTGCCGTTGTCCACAGCAGGGGCCGGACCCCCGGGACCTCGAGCGCCCCCGGGAAGAGCGCCGCCGTTCTTCGCATAAAGTGGAAGCTCACCACATCTACCACGGAAGAAGTTAATGCGCTCATTGGTTTCGGCAGTGCTCGTCGTTCTTGCGCTCCTGCTGGCAGCCGTTGCCGGACCGGCCATCTGGGCCGAACGCAACATTGTCAGCGAGTCCGGCTTCGTGGCGCTGGCCGGGCCGCTGGGCGGCAATGCCGATTTCCAGCAGGGACTTGCATCCATGGTGGCCCGGCAGTCGGGCGCCCAGCTCAACCTGCCGCCGCAACTGGCGGACCTCGCCGCAGGTGTCATCGGGTCGACGGCACATTCCCTGTACACGCAGCCCGGTTACGCCGACGCCTGGTCAGAAACACTGCGGCGCAGCCACGCCCTCACATTTGCCCCGACGGCGCAGCAACGGGGCAATGGCGACGTGCACCTGGACATCACGCCGCTGGTCGTGCTCGTGGCTGCCAAGGCTTCCGCCGACACCGGCGTCACTCTGCCCACGCCGAAAGACGCGACCGTCAGCTTCGACCAGCCGGTGGTGGCCAAGGCCGTGCCGCTGCTCACCAAGGTGGGCGGAATGGGCGGCTGGGCGGCACTTGTCGCCGCCGGCCTTATCCTGCTGGCCCTGATCGTGGCGCGAAGGAGATCCTTGACGCTGGTCCTCGCCGGTCTCGGCATGGCCCTGGTTGCACTGGCCTGGCTGCTGGGAGCCGGAATTGTGGGCGGCCGGGCCAGATCGATGGGTGCCGGGAGCGACGTGGTGGCCCAGCTCGGGGGCGAACTCGCCACCCAGGCGCAGGCGAGCTGGCACTGGGGCATCACACTTGGATTCATCGTGGCGGCCGCCCTGGTGGTTGTGGGGCTGCTCACCGGAGCGCTGGGGAGGACCCGGACACCGTAGGATGGGGGCATGAGCACCACTGCCGTTTCCGTTCCCATGCCGGCCGTTCCGCGCCGCCGCCGTTCGCCCGCAGCGGTGGCTGCGGCCGCCCCGGTTGCCGGCCCCAAGCGCGTCCTGCTGGCCGCCCCGCGAGGCTACTGCGCCGGAGTGGACCGGGCGGTGATCGCCGTGGAGAAGGCGCTGGAACACTATGGCGCGCCCGTTTACGTGCGCAAGCAGATTGTTCACAACGTCCACGTCGTCTCGACCCTGGAGGAACGCGGCGCGATCTTTGTCGAGGAAACCGACGAGGTCCCTGAGGGCGCGCTGGTCGTCTTCTCGGCGCACGGCGTGAGCCCAGCCGTGGTCCAATCCGCCGAAGACCGGAAGCTTCGCACCATCGACGCCACCTGCCCGCTCGTCACCAAGGTCCACCGCGAGGCCGTGCGCTTCGCCAAGGCCAACAACCACATCCTGCTCATCGGCCACGAAGGCCACGAGGAAGTCGAGGGAACCTACGGCGAGGCGCCGGAAAGCACCACGATCGTGAACAACCCGGCCGAGGCGCGCACAGTGGAGGTGGCGGACCCGGACCACCTGATCTGGCTGTCGCAAACCACGCTGTCGGTCGACGAGACCATGGAGATCGTGAAGATCCTGCGCGAACGCTTCCCCAAGCTGCAGGACCCGCCCAGCGACGACATCTGCTACGCCACCACCAACCGCCAGGTGGCGATCAAGCAGATTGCCCCGCAGGCCGACCTTGTCATTGTGGTGGGCTCCGCCAATTCGTCGAACTCAGTGCGGCTGGTGGAGGTCGCCTTGGAATACGGCGCCAAGGCCTCACACCGGGTGGACTTCGCGAACGAGATCGACGAATCCTGGTTTGAAGGCGTGGCCACTGTCGGCGTGACCAGCGGTGCCTCCGTCCCGGAAATCCTGGTTCAGGACGTGCTGCACCTCCTCGCCGAGTACGGTTACGGCGGGGTGGAGGAAGTGGTCACCGCGGAGGAGGACATCCTGTTCTCCCTGCCCAAGGAACTGCGCGCCACGCTGAAGGCGGCCGGAGACACCACCCGCAGCCTGGGCGGTCACGGGCGCTAGCCGGCCCGGCGTTCACGGGCGTTGGCCGGCGCGTTCCTCCAGTTCCGGCGCCGTCAGCGACCGCGGCGTGGCTTCCACCAGCGCCGGGGCCGCCAGCGTGTGGGGGTCGAAGGCATTCAGCTTTCTGGCCGTGGGAAGCACCCGCGCCTCCAGTGTCCCCACCAGCTTGTTATAGCGCTCCACGGAGCTTTTCAACGAGGCGCCGACCCCCGAGACGGCCTCGCCCATGACGCCCAGGCGCGAATACAGCTGTGCCGAAAGGTCAAACAATTCCTTGGCGCTTTCCGTCAACACGTCCTGCCGCCAGCTGAACGCGATGGACTTCAAGATGGCCAGCAGCGAAATCGGCGATGCCAGCACCACACTCTTCCCCATGGCATAGTCCAGCAACGCAGGGTCCGCGAGCAGGGCCGAGGACAGGATGGACTCCACGGGCACAAAGCAAATCACCAGTTCCGGTGAATTGTGGGCCGACGTCCAATACTTCTTGGCGGCCAGCGCATCCACGTGAGCCTTGACCGCCTTCGCATGGCGGGCCAGGTGCTCGTCCGCCTGGGCGCCTGAGGCCGGTCCGGCGTCGTGCGCGTGAAGGTAGGAGGACAGGGGGACCTTGGCGTCCAGGACAAGCTCCTTGCCGCCGGGCAGCCGCACCACCATGTCGGGGCGGTGGGCGCCGTCGTCCGTGGCTGTGTGGACCTGTTCCTCGAAGTCCACGTGGGCGAGCATGCCGGCGGCCTCGACGACGCGGCGCAGCTGCACCTCGCCCCACTTGCCGCGGGCATTGTTGGAGCGCAGCGCGGACTCCAGCGAGGATGTGGTGGCCAGCAGCCGGGCATCCGCGGCCTTGGCTTCACGCAACTGTTCCGCAAGCTGGCCGTACTGCTCCACCCGGTCGCGCTCCAGCAGGGCCACCTGGCGCTGCACCGCGTTCAGCTTCTCCGACACCGGCCCGAGGGCCTGCAGCACGGAGGAGTCCGAGCCCTGCTGGGCGGAGAGGGCCCGGTTCTGGTTGAACAGGAGGCGGCGTTCGGCGTCGGCGGCCGCAAAGCTGGCATTTACTTCGCCCGCGTGCCGCTGCGCGGCCGCAGCCTCGCCCTGCGCTGAAAGGAGCCGCCCGCGCATCAGCCACGCAGCCGCGGCGGCCCCTGCCATCAGCCCGGCCAACAACATCAATACGGCCACAAGCCATCCAATTCCAGTCATGCTTCCACCTTCCCACGAGGGGCTGACAATCCGGTGGAGTGGAGACCCGGGACCGCGATGGACCGGCCTGGCCACGGAGGGGACGGCTGAATGGCTGGATCGGGTATTGGGGCATAGACTGGGCAAACTACTGATGGGTATTCATGTAACGGGTCTTAGGGGGGTCCGCAATGAACGAAGAGGAACTGGCAGTAGTCACCATGCATGATGATGACGCCGCGGATAGTACCGCCGGGCGTGGCACCATGGTGATTCGCATTTGGTCCGAGGCCAGCGCCGATGGATCCTTTCGCAGCCGCTTGACGTTTGCCGGCACCGGGGACGAGCCGCCGCAGGAAGTTGTTGTGGCCAGCCATGAGCGGCTGCTCGAGACAGTCAGCGAGTGGCTGGAAAAATATCCCGACTGACCCATCAGAAATTAGCCGTTGCGACACGCCGCCAAACTGAACTTTATGCCAGAATTCGATTGACAATGGCCGCCCCCTGCGGCCATGCTCTTCTTGTCGGCGACGGACGCGCACTGGCTTCCTAAGCATCCGAAACCGGTGCAGCTGTCTGAACCACAATTCCGTGGTGATGCCGGGGTCGGGGGGAGACATGGATGGTCTCGTAAGTCAAAATTGGGAACTCACCTTGCTGGGTTCATGGCAACTCCGGATCAATGGCGGCAGGGTCGAAGTTGGCCATCGCCAGCAACGCGTCATTTCCGCCCTGGCACTTTTCGGCACCCGGTCCAGGCTCTCTCTGGCAAGTCTGCTGTGGCCGGATAGTTCCGAGGCCCAGGCCGCGGGAAATCTCCGGGCAAGCTTGTTTCACATAACGCACAAGCTTCCCGGAATCTTGGATCCCAAGCACGACTACCTGTCCTTGGAACCGGACGTCGACGTCGATTTTCACAAGATCCGCTGGCTCATCGCCGATATCCAGGACGGAAACGCTGCCCCTTCGGGATCGGCCCACCTGCTTTACCATGCGGACCTCCTGCCCGGCTGGTACGACGATTGGGTCATCTTCGAACAGGAACGCCTGCAGCAGCTGCGCCTTGACGGCTTGGAGGCCCTTGCCCGCAGCTTCCTCCAGATCGGCGACACCGGGCGGGCCACGGAGGCCGCGCTTGCCGCCACCTCGATCGAGCCGCTTCGTGAAAGCGCGCAGCTGGTCCTGCTGCAGTGTCACGTCCAGGCCGGCAACAACGCCTCGGCACTGCAGTCGTTTCACGACTTTCGTGGCCGGTTGAACCGGGAGCTGGGCGTGAGGCCCTCATCGATTTTTGAGTCATTGGTGGATTCCCTGCACCCGGTCCAGGCCTCGGCTGTCCACGCCCCAACCCGTTCCCGCAGTGCCTACCAATGATTTTCGCGGTCTCCTCATGTATTGCAGCAGTGACTTCGATCCGATCGGCAGTTCATAGTAGATATGAGGAATAGCAATGCGAACAAAGTTGGTCAAGAGCGCCTTTGGCGTACTCATCCTGGTGTCGGGGATGCTCCTCATCGGGCCGGCCACCGGCGGAGTGATCCCGGCCGATGCCGCGCCCCAAGGGACCCATGTGACCATCCACCGGTCCAACGGCCTGGACACCGTGTCCACGGCGATTCCCACGGTGGGGCAGCCGACGGTTTCGGACAGCGCTGAAAGCGCCGTGCGGACGTCCTCCTCGACGACCAAGGCTGGATCCGTCTCCATCGCTACGAGCAATTGCGACGGCTGTTCGGGCGTGGCCACCACCTTCCAGGTGGTCTACTTTGATGGCAAAATGGCCAGTGCTGACAATTCCGCGGCGGCCTGGTCAAGCTGTGCCGGGTGTTCCTCCTCCGCAGTCTCCGTGCAACTGGTGGTGGCCCGTCGGGCAACGACGCTGACCGTCAACAACCGGGCCCTTGCCCTCAACCTCGAGTGCACTGAATGCAGAACCACGTCGGCGGCCATCCAGTTCGTCATTTCGGGGGGCACGCGCCGGGACCTGTCCACCCAGGCCAAGGACATGATTGGCCAGATTCAGGCCGAGTTGGGACAACGGCTCCAGAACACGCCGCCCAGCCAGGGCCTGCAGCGGTCCGCCCCTTTGGCCAAGAGCCTTACGGATGACACCGCGGCGCGGCTGGCGCAGATCATCCTCAAGGACGTGGGGGCCACCTCCGTGCAACGCAACATCGACGTGCAGTCGGGGCAATAGCCGGGCCGCCGGGTCAACAGCAGGGCCCAGGGTGCCGGGGAGGCGGGCCGCCCGCCTCCCCGGGCCTTT
>NZ_JAAMFM010000028.1 GCF_013376105.1 Arthrobacter wenxiniae | reverse complement strand
GCCGGTCTCGGACGCGGGTGTCAGTCCATCCCGCGCAGGTCCAGGACCAGCTCGTTGGCACCGCCGGCGTCGAGGATGACGGGGATGCCCCAGTCCTGCTGGTACAGGTGGCAGGCCGCGTGGTCCGGGATCTCGCCGTTGACATTCTCGGGGCCGTCGCAGGCCGCGGCGCGGGCTGTCAGGTGAAGCACGCCCTCGGGGACATCCGGCGAAAGCACCAGTGAACGGGACAGGCCCACGGACGTGCCCCCGCCGGCGACCAGCAGTTCCGGCGGGGTCGAGGAAACCTTCAGCTGCGTGGGGTCGCCCCAGCGGTCATCCAGTTTCTGCCCCGTCGGAGCGGAGAATCGCACCGTCAGGGCCAGCTCGCCGGCCGCCACGGGGGTCTTCGGGCGTTGCGTCTGCACCGCGCCCTCGTCCACCTGCAGGGCGTTCTTTGGCAGCGGAAGGCGGATTAGCTGGTGCTTGTTGGCCTCCACCACGATGAGCAGCGGGACATCGCCGGATTCGTCCAGCAGCACGTCACTTGGCTCGGCCAGGCCGCGGGCCAGCGTGCTGACCTGCTTCGTCGCCGGGTCGTAGCGGCGTACGGCGCCGTTGTAGGTATCCGCCACGGCCACCGAACCATCCGGCAGCACGG
Organism: Arthrobacter wenxiniae; assembly: GCF_013376105.1. Lineage (GTDB taxonomy): Bacteria > Actinomycetota > Actinomycetes > Actinomycetales > Micrococcaceae > Specibacter > Specibacter wenxiniae. Next base: position 56,983 of record NZ_JAAMFM010000028.1, on the reverse strand, counting down.
CGACGCCAAGCGGGTGCTGCAGGCGGGCCGCGGCGGCGTCGCCGTCGCGGAAGCCAAAGTCGAAGAGGCCCTCGCCAATGGCTGTCTCCACCGTGACTGCCCGCTCACCGGACGCTCCGGCGTCACTAAATTTCACCACGCGCAGGGCCGACGTTTCGGAGTCTGCAACCCAAATGCTTCCGTTCGCGTCTTCGGTCACGCCGGAGGGCTGGGCAAACCAGGCTTGGTCCGCCGGGCCGTCCAGCAAGCCTTCGAGACCGTTCCCGGCCACGATCGTGACGGCTCCGCCGGCCGGGTCAAAGCCAAAGAGCTGGTGGGTGCCGGCCATGGCAACCACCACGGATCCCAGCACGGAGGAATACGCCACATCCCAGGGGGAGGACAGCGCGATCTCCAGCGGCGCGGTGCCGAGGAAAGTCGATGAGGCGGTGGCGCCGTCGTCGTCCACGCGGGCGGGGCCCGCTTCCAGCAAGCGCTGAACGCCGTTGCCGGCCACGGTGCGCACCGCGCCGGTGGCCAGCGTGATGCCGCGCAGGCGGTGGTTCACCGAGTCAGCCACGACGACGTCGTAGCCCGCCTGAGCGGCCACCTCGGCCGGGAGCAGCGCTAGCCCCTGGGGCTCGTTGAACTCGGCCTCCACCGCCGAACCGTCGCTGCATCCCTTGGTCCCGGCCCCAATGGTCCGGATGACGGTGGCCAGGTCCGGGCCCATCTCCACCAGGCGGTGGTGGCCGGTGTCCGAAACGAGGAAATTCCCGTCCGCCAGGGGAAGGACCTTCCCGGGGAAGCGGAGGTCGCGGGCCACGGCTTCGGGGGCCACGTACGGGCCGTCGCCGCGGTGCAGCGTGCCTTTGGCCTCATGCTTGGCGATGAGTTCGGGGATGAGGGAGGCCAGGCCGGCCGCATGCCCTTCGCCGGAGAGGTGCGCCACGATGTAGCCCTCGGGATCCACCACCACCAAGGTGGGCCAGGCGCGCGCCGAATAGGCCTGCCACGTGATCAGTTCCGGGTCGTCCAGGACGGGGTGGGTGATTTCGTAGCGCTCCACGGCGGCGGCGAGGGCCACGGGATCGGCCTCATGTTCAAACTTCGGCGAATGTACACCCACCGTGACCAGCACGTCCTTGTATTCCTGTTCCAGCGGCCGCAGCTCGTCCAGCACGTGCAGGCAGTTGATGCAGCAGAACGTCCAGAAATCGAGGATCACAATTTTGCCGCGCAGCTTCTCCAGGTCCAAGTCTGCGCCTCCGGTGTTCAGCCAGCCACGGCCCTCCAGTTCGGAGGCGCGGATGCGGACGGTCGAGGCGGTGTTTGTTGCGGACTCCACTAGTGCTTTTCTCCTTGTGAACCGGATGGTGAATCAGGCTGCGTGGCGGTCGCCTGGACGGCCCCGCTGGCAGCGGGCGGCTTGCCGTTGTGCAGGTGCGGCAGGGGCGGCCCGCTGTGTGCCGGATCCGTCGTGGCATCGCGTGCCGCCAGCTGGGCAAACATGTCATTGTAAGCGTTGAGGTCCGCGTAGTTATTCCGGACGGCGGCACGGTCCTTGCGCTTGGTTTCCCGGGCGTCCGACTTCGCCCACATGTAGGCGACGCCCATGGCGATGGCCAGGGTGGGGATCTCCCCGACGCCCCAGGCGATGCCCCCGGCCGTTTGCTGGTCGACCAGGGCGGAGTCGCCCCAGGGGCGGCCCATGTTGCCGAAGTATTCGCCGGAGAGCAGGTTGGTGGCCATCATCAAGGACACCCCGAAGAACGCGTGGAACGCCATGGTGGCCAGCAGCAGGAGGAGCCGCATCGCGTAGGGGAAGCGGAACGGGAGGGGGTCCGTGCCGATCATGCTCATGATGAAGATGTAGCCGGTCAGCGTGAAGTGCACAATCATCAGCTCATGGCCCACATGGTAGCGCATGGCCAGGTTGAACAAGGGCGAGTAGTAGAAGATGATCAGGCTGCCGGCGAAGTTGGCTGCCGCAAACAGCGGGTGCGTGATCAGCTGCGAGAAGCGGGAGTGCACCAGCACCAGGATCCACTCGCGGATGCCTCGGCTGCCGTCCCGACGCGGGGTCAGGGCCTGCAGCGCCAGGGACACGGGCGAGCCCAGCGCCAGAAATAGCGGGGCGATGACCATCAGCGACATGTGCTCCACCATGTGGGCGCTGAAGAGGACCTGGCCGTAGACGGCAGTGCCGCCGGAGGTGATGTAGACCAGTGAAAGCAGCCCCGTGAACCAGGAGACGGTGCGCAGCACCGACCATTTGTCGCCGCGGCGGCGCAGCTTGACCAGGCCGGAGAGGTAGGCGGCGCCGGCGGCGACGGCGAAGGCCACCCACAGCCAGTCCATCCGCCACTCGGTGAACCAGCGGGCGAAGGTCAACTCGGGGGGCAGGGGGTAGTCCGTGAGAATTTGGGCAGGGGTCAGCGCCGCCTGCACCAGCTCCCGGGACTGCGGCGGTGCCGAGCGGCTCAGGCCCACGGCGATGCCGCTCGTGACTCCCATGATCAGGAGCTCACCAAAGACCAGCTGCCAGAGCAGGCGGCGGGTGCGTGCCGCCGTCGTACTTTTTTGGCCCCCCGCCAGGCGCGGAATGATCCAGGTGCGGTGCATCCAGCCGATCACGCCCAGCACGATGGTGGCGGCGGACTTGGCCAGGATCAATTGGCCATAGGTGGAGTGGAAGAGGTCGTGCCAGTTGGTGATGCGGATGGCGGCGTTGACCACTCCGGAGCCGGCCACGCCGGCAAAGGCAAAGATGGCCAGGGCGGAGAAGCGCTGCAGCGTTTGGGCGGTGATGGAGCCCAGCACTCCTGAAACGACCACGAGGACAACGATTCCTCCGACCCACAGCGAGACGCTGGTGATATGCAGGAAGAGCGAGTTCACGGCGCCAACGTGGTCGGCGCTGGAGGCGGAGTGGCCGATCAGGGCCTGCGGCACGAAGGAAAGCATGGCCACGACGAGGGGCACGGCCAGGGCGCTGATATTCCTCAGGCCGAACACCATGGTGGTGGTGACGGCGGCGCAGATGACCACCATGAGCCAGGCCTGTCCCACGGGCAGCTCCGTCATGTAGAACACCAGCTGGTTGGTGTAATCGCTGCTGCCCGACACGGCCAGACCGGAAATGCTGGAATAGGTCAGCACCAGGACGGCGATGGCCGCCACGGTCCACACCCCGCCAGCCACCGCGGCCAGCGTCATGACCCTCGTGAAGGCGGGGTGCTCTGGGGCATGGGCGTGACTGGCCGAGTCAAGCTTTTGCTTGCCGGTACGGGGGCGGCGCGGCTTGGCGTCCTTGGGCAGAATGACAATGGCAAAGACGAGTGCCCCAACCACCGTGGCCAATGCCATGTTGTGGATGGTGGTGGCCAGGGGCAGGCCCCAGCGGGTGAAGGACCCGGGATCACCCAGCTGTTGCACCCCGGCGGCGCCGGTCCACAGGAGGGCACCCACGACGCCGGCCACGGCGGCTGCGAGGCCCAGCCACCACCAGGGGCCGCGCACGCCGCCGGCGAAGGTGTCCTGCCGGACGGCACGTGGCGCGGTGGTGTCCGGGCGAGGGCTGGCGGCGGGGGCTGATTCTACGGGTGGCACCCTTCCATTGTCTTGCACCATGCCGCGATAGGGCGAATCGGGGAGTTCCCAGATTGGATTGCGCGCCACGCAGGGACGGTTCCCTGGCCGAGCCGGGCCCACGGCCGCAGGGCTCCGGGGTCGCGGGGAGCGCGGTTGGGAACCAGGCTCCGGCTTAAACAGCGGAGGCGGCCGGCAGGTGCCGGCCGCCTCCGCTGCGAAGCGTGGTGACTACTTCTTGTTGGAGACCGCAGCCTTCAGCTTGGAGCCGGCGGACAGCTTGACGCTGTGGCCCGCGGCAATCTGGATGGTCTCGCCGGTCTGCGGGTTGCGGCCGGTGCGAGCTGCACGGTCGGTGCGCTCGATGGAGAGCCAGCCCGGGATGGTGATCTTTTCGCCGGCGGCAACGGAGCTCTCGAACACCGAGAACAGTGCGTCCAGGACGCCGTTCACTGCGGTCTGGCTCGTCTCAGCCTTTGCAGCAACTTCAGCTACCAGTTCGCTACGATTCTTAGCCATGTTTGTCCTCCTGGACGTCAAGATTGTTAATTCCACGCGGTTGCGTGTCAACCACTGCTAGCGAACTTACCAGTTCTTCCGCGGGATTCCGGCAATTTTGGGCGTTTTTCGCGGATTTTTGGGCCGATTGGCCCGGATTTGGCTGTGGTTTTCGCTCTCAGCCGAGCGGCGGGGCCTCCGCGTCGACTGAAAACCGCCCAGACGGGGCCAACTCGCGAGAAAGGTGGGAAGGGCGAGTTCTCGCGACTTCGCCCCGTGTCGCTTGCCGGCGGGATGGGACCACCTGTTCGCCCGTCCCCCACAAACCGGAAAGGGCACCAAAAAAAAGGGCGGCGACCCGAAGGTCGCCGCCCTAATTACAGCCGGGAATTACCAGCTGGACTTCTTGATGCCGGGCAGCTCGCCGGCGTGCGCCATCTTGCGGAAGCGGACACGGGAGATGCCGAACTTCTGGAGCGTTCCACGCGGACGGCCGTCGATGGCGTCGCGGTTGCGGACGCGCACGGGCGATGCGTTGCGGGGGAGCTTCTGCAGGCCCAGGCGGGCAGCTTCGCGCTCTTCCGGGGTGGAAGCGGGGTTAACGAGGGCCTTCTTCAGTTCGAGCCGCTTCTCAGCGTAACGCTCGACGATGACCTTGCGCTTCTCGTTCTTGGCGATCATGGACTTCTTGGCCATAGTCTTAGCGCTCCTCTCGGAATTCAACGTGCTGACGGATCTTGGGATCGTACTTCTTCAGGACCAGGCGGTCCGGGGTGTTGCGGCGGTTCTTGCGGGTCACATACGTGAAACCGGTACCTGCCGTGCTCTTGAGCTTGATGATGGGACGTACGTCCTTGTCCTTTGCCATTAGAGCTTCACCCCTCGTGCCAGAATCTGTGCAACAACGGCGTCAATTCCGCGTACATCGATGACCTTGATCCCCTTGGCAGATACCTGCAGGGTGACGTTGCGTCGCAGGGACGGAACCCAGTAGCGCTTCTTCTGGATGTTCGGATCGAACCGGCGCTTGTTGCGGCGGTGCGAGTGCGAAATGCTATGCCCAAAGCCCGGCTCGGCTCCGGTCACCTGGCAGTGTGCTGCCATGATCACTCCTAGTAAATGTATGGAAACGGTCCGCTGGTGCGAGCCGTGCGGTTAGGCAGCGTCCGCCCTTGGACAGCATGGCCCCCAGCCATCTTTTTCAAGCTGATGGGAACCGGTTGCTGGTCCGGCAAATACTTCGAGTGCACGCAACTTGAGCCCCTAACTACCGGCCCACGGGAGGATATTCACCGTAAACCGGAGCAATTGCACACGCTCCGCGCCACCTAGCGCCTACCTAGTCTAGATGCTGGCCGCCGTTAATGGCTAATCGCCCATATCACGGACCACCTCAAGAGGGAAGTTTCGCGCGAACCGCGTCGCCCCCCCCACAGGCCACCTCCTCGCGTTGGGTGCCGGCTGGCAGCCAACCCTCCCGGATTGCCTGAACCGCGGCAGCGCGGTCCCGCGGCAGCCAAAAGTCGGGCCAGCGCAACCCTTGGCCCGGCCAGCCGACATTTTCGGTCCGGCCGGTCACGTACAGCCCAAGGTCAGGCCGCAGCCCCTCCGGAGGCGGACATTTCAGGCCCGGCCACGCCCCAGGCGGCCGGAAGGCAGCCGCTGGAGTCCCGGCGTCGTGCGGTCCCGTCGTGCGGTCCCAAGGGGCGCCCACGGCGCCTCAGTTCCGGACCGCCGGCGAACGCAGCACCGGCCAGCGCGCGGAAAGCTTGTCCCCGGAGGACACGCCGCGCAGCCGGCGCCCGATCCACGGGCCCACGTATTCCTTGGTCCAGGCGGCGTTGTCCTTGAGGGTTTCGGCCGTCGTCCGGACAGGGACGGGCGGCAGTTCGGGCACGGGGATGCGGACCGTCTCGCCCAGTCGCTCCAGGACCCTGTTCGCCATGTTGATGTGGCCAGGGGTGGACATGTGCATGCGGTCCACGCCCCACAGCCGCCAGTCGTTGTATTCGCGGAAGCGCCAGTAGTCCACTATTTCCGCGCCGCGCACCTCCGCCGCCTCGCGCAGCAGCTCGTTGTACACGGCCGTGCGGCCGCGGATGCCGGCAAAGACCTTCGAGCTGCTGGCGTCAAAGCCCGTGAAGACGAGCACGCGGGCACCCGTGTCCGTCAGCTTGGCCAAGCCCAGGGAATAGGCGGCCAGCATGGCGTCGATGTCCACCTTGGGGCGCAGGATGTCGTTGATGCCGGCGTAGATGGTGACGAGCGTGGGGTTCATGGCCACGGCGGCGTCCACCTGTCCGCTGAGGATCTGCTTCATCATCTTGCCGCGGATGGCCAGGTTGGCGTACCCGAACGATTCCTCCGCGTGGGCCATGGCCAGCTGCTCGGCCGTGCGGTCGGCCCAGCCGCGGACCTGGTTGGGCAGCCCCGGCGCGGTGTCGCCCAGCCCCTCGGTGAACGAGTCGCCCAGCGCCACGTACCGTTGTGAAAATTCCACGCCTGTCTCCTTGTTGCGCCTTCGTTAATTAGGCTAATCCTATGTCCGAGACCCCATGCCGCCGGCAGTGAGCGCGCCCGCTTCGATCTGGGCGGCCCAATACCGCAGCGCCACCGTGGGATTCTTTGGCCTGGCCTTCATGGTGGCCTATTCGTCGGCCGCCATCACAACGGCCATGCCGCGCGCCGCCAACGAACTCCACGGCCTCCCCCTTTACGGCCTGGCCTTCGGCGTCACGATGGCCACGTCGGTGGTGTCGATGACCCTTGCAGCCCTGTGGATTGACCGGGCCGGCCCGCAAAAGCCGCTGCTGACCGGGGTCGCCATTTACGTGGCGGGACTGGCACTGGCCGCCGCGGCGCCCACCATGGAATGGCTGGTCGCGGCCCGCGCCGTGCAGGGCCTGGGCACCGGGCTCGACGGCGTCGCCCTCTACGTGGCCATCGCCCGGGTGTTCCCGGCCCACCTCCGTCCCAAAATGTTCGGGGCGCTGGCCGCCGCCTGGCTGCTGCCCTCCATTGTGGGGCCCGCACTGAGCGGGGTCATCACCGACCACTTTGGCTGGCGCTGGGTGTTCGCCACCGTCCCCCTCCTGGCAGCCGCGGCGGCCGCCGTGATTTACCGGGGCACCCAGGGCACCGGGATGAACCAGGGGACGGTTCCGCCGGGCGGCCTTGATCCCGGATCCCGACCCGTTCGATCAGCGGAAGGGGCTCGCCCGCCGAAGCTGTGGCGGGCTCCTGCCTGGGCGGTCGCGGCCTCCGTCTCCGTCCTGGCCCTGGGCGACGCCAGCGCACGCACCCAAGGATGGTGGCCGGTGGAACTGGGGGCCGCCGTCGTACTGCTGTGTGTTGCGGTCGGCAAGCTGCTGCCGCGGGGCACGTGGCGGATGGTGCGCGGGCTGCCGTCGCTGGTCCTGATGCGGGGACTGATGGGCACGGCGTTCACCATTGCGGACGTTTACCTGCCCCTGTACATGATCGACCAGCGGGGACTGCCTGCGTGGCTGGCCGGGCTGTCGCTGACGGTGGGGGGCGTGACGTGGGCCCTCGGCGCCTGGCTTGCGGCGCGGGGGATGGCGCCGGCGCGGCAGTCGCTGCGCCTCGGCGCGGCGTTCATGCTGGCGGGGATGGCTGTGTCCGCGCTGGTCCTGGTGCCGGGCTGGCCCGTGTGGATCGCCTGGGCGGGTTGGGCCTCCGCCGGGCTCGGCATCGGCATGGCGTACCCCACGCAGTCCGTGTTGGTGCTCCAGGATTCGGCGCCGCACGAGCAGGGCGCCAACTCCTCGGCCCTGCAGCTGAGTGAAACACTGACGACGGCGGCCGCCCTCGCCGTGGTGGGCGCCGTCTTCGCCGCGCTGCTGGGCCTGGGCGGTGCCGGCTATGTCATGGCGTTTGGGGCGGGCATCCTGCTGGCCGCCGGGGCGCTGCTGGTGTCGCGCCGGGCGGCATAGCGGGTGTCGTCGGGCCCGCCAGCCCGGTTTAGCGGTAGCACTGGGCGTAGCCGTTACAACTGGGTTGGCAACGCCCAATCTGTGGCTGACCCCAGCTGAAACGTCAACGGTCCGGTCAGTTGACGCCATCCTGCCCGATGTCGGGGGATCCCCAGCTCCCGGCCTCCTACGCGGCCGGCTCCAGTTGCTCGTCCGCCGCCAGGAGGGCTGCGTAGGCTCCCCCGGCGTCCCGCAGCCGGGCCGGCGTGCCGCGTTCCACCAGTTCGCCGCCGGCCAGGACAGCCAGCTGGTCCGCATCCTCGATCGTGGAGAGCCGGTGGGCAATGGTCAGCGTGGTGCGTCCGACGGCGAGGTGGTCCAGCGCCGCCTGCACCTGCGCCTCCGTGGTGTTGTCCAGCGCGGAGGTGGCCTCGTCAAGGATGAGCACGCGCGGGTTGCGCAGGATGGTCCGGGCAATGGCCAGGCGCTGCTGCTCGCCGCCGGAGAAGCGGTGGCCGCGGGCGCCCACCAGCGTGTCCAGGCCATCAGGCAGCCCTGCCACGAGGTCGGCTATCCGTGCCGCACCCAGAGCCTGCCAGAGTTCCGCGTCGCCGGCGTCCGGTGCTGCGAGCTGCAGGTTTTCGCGGATCGACGCGTGGATCAGGTACGTCTCCTGGGACACCACGCCGACTATCCGGGCGAGAACCTCGGGGGCAATGTCCCTGACATCCACGCCGTCTATGGTGACCCGGCCGGCGGTGGTGTCATGCAGCCGAGGCAGCAGCGCGCCCAATGTCGACTTTCCGGAGCCCGTGGGGCCAACCACGGCCGTGGCGGACCCGGCGGGAAGCGCAAGGTCGATGCCGCGCAAAACATCCGGGCCGCCGTCGTAGGCAAAATGGACGTTTTCAAAGCGGACCTCGCCGCGGACGGCGGCCGGGTCCAGTGGGACGGGGCGGGCGGGGGCGGTGATGTCCGGGACCAGGTCGAGGTATTCAAAGATGCGGCTGAACAGCGCCATGGCCGTGACCCACTGGACGCCGAGGTTCAGCAGGCCCATGATGGGGCGGAAGATGGCGGCCTGCAGCGCCGTGAACGCCACGATCGTGCCGATGCTCATGGTGCTTCCGGGCAGCCCGCCGGCGAAGTAAATCAGCGCCGGGATGGCCGAGAAGATGATGCCCATGGTGGCCATCCGCCAGCGGCCGGCCAACTGCGAGCGCAGTTCCAGGCCGATGAGCCGCTGGGAGCTTTCGGTGTAGCGGGCGGCGTCGCGGCCGGTGGTGCCGAGGGTTTTGGCCAGGCGCACGCCGGAGACGCTCAGGCCCTCCTCCACGTAGGTGTTCATGGTGGCGAGCTCGGCCTGCATGGAGGAGGTGACGTCGCGCCGCAGCAGGGCCACGCGGCGGGAGAACCAGACGGCCGGCGGGATGACGATCAGCGACATCAGGGAGAGCCGGGGCGAAAGCGCCACCATGGCCACGGCCGTGCCAACCGCCGTGGTCAGGTTCGACGCGACGCCGGTGGCCGTGGACGTGATGACCGACTGCATGCCGGAAATGTCGTTGTTCAGGCGCGATTGCACCTCGCCGCTGCGGGTTGTGGTGAAGAACGCGAGCGACTGCCTTTGCAGATGCATGAACAGCCGGGTGCGCAGCGTGTGCATGATTTCCTGGCCCATGGCGGTGGCCATCCACGTCTGGACCACGCCAATCGCAGCGGTGGCGGCGGCGACGGCGATCATGGCGCCGGCCAGCCAGCCAAGCAGCGGCAGGTTCCTGTCCGGCAGGGCCGAGTCGATGATGCCGCGGACCAGGAACGGCTGGGCCAGGCTGATGACGCTCGATGCGGTAATGAGTAGTACGACGACGGTGATGGTCACCTTGTGCGGGGCAAACAATGCCGCGATGCGCTTGAGGCTTACGGGATGTGCCTTGATTTGTTTCTTGTCTGCGGGGTTGACGCGGCCGGGGCCGCGGTCACCGCGTGAAGGGGTTGCGGCGGGTCGGCCTTGGCTGCCGTGGGAGGAAGTCTTCATCTCCGTCATGGGCTGCACCTCCAGAAGGTGTGCGGGGTGCGGGAGTCGCATCAATCAATACAGAGGTTACCTCACTATGTGGTTGCCAGTCAACTTCGGTAGACTGTTGTCATGACACGTCCCCGCGACACTTCTGCAGATCTCGGCGAGCTGTTCCACGGCGCCTTCCGGGGGCTGCGGCGCACCTGGGCCGAACAGCTGGCCCCGTGGGAACTGACCCCGCACCAGTGGCGGGCGCTCATGACACTCATGCGCGCCTGTGCCCCGGGCGGGGGCGCCCCCGACGTGGCGGGTGTCCGCCTGAAGGACCTGTCAGAGCGCCTGCGCATTGCCCCGCGCTCGGCCACCGAGGTGGTGGACCAGCTGGAGTCCAAGGGCCTGGTGCGGCGAGGCCCCGATCCGACCGACCGTCGCGCCACCCTGGTGGTGGCCACGGCAGCCGGCCGGCAGCTTTTTGCCGACATCTCGGCCGGGCGCCGCGACAGCGCCAACGAGTACTTCGCCCGGCTGTCGGCGGACGATCGCGCCGAGCTGGCCAGGATCCTGGGCCTGCTCGGCAGCTAGCGCCCCAGGTCCGTGAGGGCGCCCGAGTGCCGGCATGGGGGCCCGCCAACGATCAGCGCATGCGTGGCGGGCAGCGACGGGGCGGTGGCGGGTCAGGCCTGCGGGATCCCGGCGATATTGACCATCCAGGGGATGCCGAAGGCGTCGACGCACATGCCGAAGGTGTCGCCCCACGGGGCCTTGGCCAGCGGCACGGTGACCGTGCCGGCGGCGGAGAGCTTGTCCCAGTAGCCGCGGAGTTCGCCCTCATCCTCGCCGGTGAGCGAGACCTGGTGGTTGGTGCCGGGCTTGAATTCCATGTGGCTGGGCGTGTCCGCACCCATAAGGGAGAGGCCACCGTCGGTGAGCAGCGCGCCGTGCATGATCTGGTCCAGCTCGGAGTCCTCCACCCCGCCGCCGGATTCGCGGAACGTGCTCAGCGACAGCTCGCCGCCGAATACGGTCTGGTAAAACTCCATGGCCTCCTTCGCGTTGCCGCGGAAGCCAAGGTAAGGGTTAAGGCGTGTGGTCATGCCGGCTCTCCTTCAAAGATGACGGGTGGAGAGAATTATGCCCCCAATAAAACCAGCTCTCAATAGCTGCACGGCAATCCTGCAATTTCGCGATGGTCACACAGCCATTCGGACCCGGTTGCATCAGGAAGGCAGGGCCTGGTCCGTTCGCCACGCAGACAGGCCGTCTCCGGGCCTGTATTCCGTGGCTTCCCACAGGACCGCGGCGGCCAGCGGTCCACATGAAAGCCCCAGTCCGCGCGTGCTCACGGCGCCGGGGTGCGCAGGATCCAGTGGTTGGCGTCCATGCCGCGCATGAGCTTGCGGCCGATCCGGGCCAGGTCGGCCACATCCCTCTCGTCGAGCCGGTCAAAGACCAGTTTTCTGACGGATTCCACGTGGACTGGCGCGATTTTTCCCACCAGCGCCAAGCCCTCGCCCGTGATGGTGGTCGAGGTGACGCGGGCGTCGTCGGCATGGATGGCGCGTTTCACCAGGCCGCGGGCCTGCAGCTTCTTCGCCACATGGGACAGCCGTGACAGCGAGGCACTGGTCCGTGCCGCCAGTTCGCTCATGGGCAGCGCACCGGTGGGCGCCTCGGAGAGCATGGCCAATACATTGTAGTCAAACAGTGACAGCTTGGCCGCCTGCTGCAGCGGCGCTTCGAGCGCCCCCGGCAGCAGGGTGGTGGTGGACAGCAGCGCCAGCCATGCGGCGCGCTCGTCAGCGCTCAGCCAGCGCGGCCCCGGTTCACTCATGGGCACCATCTTTCCATGGTTGCCCGGCGCCGGGCGGCACCGGGCCGCTTTTTACTTGACACGTCAACTAAATGCAACTATATTTAGTTGCAGCTTCAAGTAAACACTTCCAGCGAACCCCCTTGGAAAGTAGGATCACCATGAGCACCATCACCATTGTTGGCACCGGAAACATGGCCCGCGGCATCGCCGCACGCGCCCTCGCAGCCGGGCGGAACGTGGAAGTCCTCAACCGCGACGCCCAAAAGGCCCAGGCCTTCGCCGCGGAGCTGGGCGGCAACGTCACCGCCGGCACCGTCGGCCAGCCTCCCGCGGGGGAGATTGTCGCGTTGGCCGTGCCGTTCGAGGCAGCCAAGGAAGTGGTGTCCGCCTACGGAGACGGTCTGGCCGGCAAGACCGTCATCGACATCACCAACCCGGTGAACTTCGAGACGTTTGACTCGCTGGTCGTTGCCCCGGGCACATCCGCCGCCGAGGAAATCGCAGCCCTGACCCCGGCAAACGTGGTCAAGGCCTTCAACACGACCTTCGCGGGTGCACTGGCCGCAGGCGAAACCAGCGGGCAGGCCCTGGACGTGTTCATCGCCGCCGACAACGCCGACGCGGCCGCGGCCGTCTCCTCGCTGGTGTCCGACGGCGGCATGCGCCCCATCGTTGCCGGGCCGCTCAAGCGGGCCCGCGAACTCGAAGGCTTCCAATTCCTGGTCATGACCCTGCAGGCCAACCCGGCCTTCGAGACGTTCAACTGGAACACGGGCCTGAAGATCGTCGACTAATCCTCACGCCCCCGGGTTTCGACAGGCTCAACCACCGGAACCATCCGGGTTTCGACAGGCTCAACCACCGGAACCATCCGGGTTTCGACAGGCTCAACCACCGGAACCATCCGGACCCGTTACGCGTCAACCGGCCTGGTGGGCGGGGTCCCGTCACCAAACGGGCGCCCGCCGAGCACTTCGCGCCCGTGCGGGGTCGTCCAGCCGGACTCGTCCGGGCCCTTGGGGACGATCTGCGTGGGGTTCAGGTCCTCGTGGACGATGTAGTAGTGCGCCTTGATCTGCTCGAAGTTGACGGTGTCGCCAAATCCCGGGGTCTGGTACAGATCGCGGGCGTAGGCCCACAGCGCCGGCATTTCAATGAGCTTGTTGCGGTTGCACTTGAAGTGCCCGTGGTAGACGGCGTCGAAGCGGACCAGCGTGGTGAACAGGCGGACGTCCGCCTCGGTGATGGTGTCCCCCACCAGGTAGCGCTGCGTCGCCAGGCGTTCCTCCAGCCAGTCCAGCGCCGTGAACAGGCGGTCGTAGGCGGCGTCGTACGCTTCCTGGCTGCCCGCAAAGCCGCAGCGGTAAACGCCGTTGTTGACCTCCGTGAAGACGCGCGCGTTGACGGTGTCGATCTCTTCCCGCAGCGCCTCCGGGTACAACGCCGGCGCGCCGTCGCGGTGAAAGGCACCCCATTCGGTGGAGAAGTCCAGGGTGATTTGCGGGAAGTTGTTGGTCACCACGGCTCCGGACGGGACGTCCACCACGGCGGGGACGGTGATGCCGCGCGGATAGTTGGGCGTGCGCTTGAAGTAGGCGTCCTGCAGGCGGGGAATGCCCAGCACGGGGTCCAGGCCGCCCGGGTCAAGGTCGAAGGTCCAGCTCCGTGCGTCGTGCGTGGGCCCGCACACCCCAATCGAGATGGCGTCCTCGAGCCCCAGCAGCCGGCGCACAATGGTGGAGCGGTGCGCCCAGGGGCACGCCCGCGCCACCACCAGCCGGTACCGCCCGGCCTCCACGGGGTAGCCGTCCGCGGCGTTGCGCGTGATCCGCGTTTCGATGTAGTTGGTGTCGCGGGTGTATTCACTGCCCGTAACGTACGCTCCCCTGGTGCTGAATTCCGTGTTTGCGGAGTGCTGAATGTCCATGAGGCAAGCCTATGCCCACCGCGCCCCGCCGTCCGCGGTCAGCGAAACCGGCCCGCGGCAATCCGCCGATTTTGCTCCCGCCGGCCCATGCCTTGCTTTACTCGGCAAAATCACCCCACCTATGATCAAAGGCAGCAGGTGATTGTCACCAACAGTGAGGACCCGCAAATGGTCGTGCCGGACGTTTCACCAACCGCCGACACCAGTACCGCCCCCGCCGCCCAGCCAAACGGCCGGGCCGGCTCGGCCGCGATCGAGTTCACCAATGTCGTGAAGAGCTACCAGGCGGGCCAGCCCGCCGTCGGAAACCTGAACCTGAACATCGACGCCGGGAAGATCACAGTCTTTGTGGGCCCGTCCGGCTGCGGGAAGACCACATCGCTGCGCATGATCAACCGCATGGTGGAGCCCACCTCCGGCACCATCACGGTGGGCGGGCGCGATGTCAGCTCCATTGCGGCCCCCGCGCTGCGCCGTTCCATGGGGTATGTGATGCAGTCGGCGGGGCTGCTGCCCCACCGCACCGTGGTGGACAACATCACCACCGTGCTGCGCCTGAACCGGGTGCCGCGCGCCCGTGCCCGTGCCCGCGCCGCCGAGCTGCTGGACACGGTGGGCCTGTCCGCCGCCATGGGCCGGCGCTACCCCAACCAGCTTTCCGGCGGCCAGCAGCAGCGCGTGGGTGTGGCCAGGGCGCTGGCCGCGGACCCGCCCGTGCTCCTGATGGACGAGCCGTTCAGCGCCGTGGACCCCGTGGTCCGGGCCGAGCTGCAGCAGGAACTGCTGAGGCTGCAGCGCGACCTCGCCAAGACCATCGTGTTCGTCACTCACGACATCGACGAGGCAACGCTCCTCGGCGACAAGGTGGCCGTTTTCGCCACCGGCGGGCGCGTGGCCCAATATGCCGCACCGGAGGAGATCCTGCGCGCCCCCGTGGACGACTTCGTGGCGGCCTTTGTGGGCCGGGACCGCGGCTTCCGGCACCTCTCCTTCCACGCCGGCACCGGCGTCGCCGTCCACGCCGCGCCACTGGCACCCATGGGTGCAGCGGCGCCGGATGAGGGTGCGGCCGCCGCGGGGTCTGGCTGGCGTCTTGCCGTCGACGCCGGGAACCGCCCCCTGGGCTGGCTGCCGCCCGGCAGCGCGGCACCCCTGCTGCCCGGCGGCTCCCTCTTCCACGCCGGCGACTCCCTGCGCAACGCGCTCGACGCCGCGCTGTCCTCCCCGTCCGGCCTGGGCGTTGCCGTGGACGACGACGGAATGGTCACCGGGGTGGTCAGGGCACCCGAGGTGCTGGCCGCCATCGATGCCGCCCGGATTTCCTTCAATGCAGCGAACACAGCCACTGCAGCGACCACAACACCCACCGCCACCTCAGCCGAAGGCCGGCCCTGATGCAGTGGTTTCTGGCCAATCTGCCGCAGGTCCTCTCCCTCACCGGCTCGCATCTGGTGCAGGCAGTGGTCCCCTTGGCGCTGAGCGTGGTCATCGCCATTCCCCTGGCCCAGCTGGCACGGCTGAACAAGGCCCTGGGCGCCTTCATCCTGTCCGCGGGTTCGCTGCTGTACACCATCCCGTCCCTGGCCCTGTTTGTGATCCTGCCGGGACTGCTGGGCACCAAGATCCTGGACTTCACCAACATCATTGTGGCCCTGACCATTTACGCCGTGGCCCTGCTGGTCCGTTCCACGCTGGACGCGCTTAATTCGGTGGACGACGGCATCCGCCAGGCGGCCACGGCCATGGGCTTCAAGCCCGTCCAGCGCTTCCTCGCCGTGGACCTGCCCCTGTCCGTGCCGGTGCTGTTTGCCGGGTTGCGCGTCATCTCCGTCAGCAACATTTCCCTCGTCACGGTGGGCGCGCTGCTGGGCATCCCCAGCCTGGGCTTCTTCTTCACGGACGGGCTGCAGCGCAACTTCCCCACCGAGATCGTGGTGGGCATCGTGGGGACCCTGGTGCTGGCAGTGGTGATGGACGCGCTGCTCGTGCTGCTCCAGCGGCTGCTGACGCCGTGGCTGCACACGCCGAAGCTGGCGGGGGTGCCCGCATGAGCCTGCCCGCCACCAGCTATTCGGCCACCAACCCGTTCGGCCAGGGCCTGCAGTGGCTCCAGGACGGAGCGAACTGGCAGGGGGCCATGGGCATCCCGCAGCGCGTTGCCGAGCATCTGGGCTATTCCGGCCTGGTGCTGCTGATCTCGCTCGCCATAGCGGTCCCCATCGGGCTGTACGTGGGGCACACGGGCCGGGGACGCGTCGTCGTGGTTTCCCTCTCGGGAGTGCTGCGCGCCCTGCCCACCCTGGGGATCATGACCCTGTTCGCGCTCATGGCCACCTCCACCCTGTCGCTGATGCCCGCGGTGTGGGCGCTGGTGCTGCTTGCCGTCCCGCCGATTTTGACGGGCACATACGCGGGGATTTCGGCCGTGGAGCCTGAAATTGTCGACTCCGCCCGCAGCATGGGCATGACGGAATGGCAGGTGCTGTTCGGGGTCGAGGTGCCCAACGGGCTGGCCGTCATGCTCGGCGGCCTTCGCTCGGCCGTGCTGCAGGTGGTGGCCACAGTGGCCGTCGTGGCGTTCATCAGCCTTGGCGGGCTGGGCCGCTTCATCATTGACGGGCTGGCCGTGCAGGACTACGGTCAAGTGCTGGGCGGGGCCGTGGTGATCGCGGCCCTGGCGATCGTCATTGACGGTCTGCTGGCCCTGCTGCAGCGCGTTGCCGTTTCACCCGGCCTCCACGAGGCCGGGCACGTTCCGGCCGACACCCCCACAGCCATCGCAGAAACCGCCACCACAGGAGGAAAACCATGACGCACATTTCCCATCCCGCCCGCAGGGCCGTATTGGGTGCAGCCGCGGGGCTGTCCGTCCTGCTGGCGGCCACGGCCTGCGGCGGCAGCCCCCTGGCCGCCACCAGCTCGTCCGGCGGCACGGGCGCGGCAGGCTCCGTGGTGGTGGGTTCGGCCAACTTCCCGGAGAGCGCCACCATTGCCGAGATCTATGCCGGCGCGCTCAACGCGGCCGGCGTCAGTGCCACCACCAAGCTGAACATCGGCGCCCGCGAAGTCTATGTCAAGGCCGTGGAGGACGGCTCGATCGACGTGGTCCCGGACTACACCGGCAACCTCCTGGGCTACCTGGACCCCAAGACCACGGCCACCACGCCCGGCGAGGTGGTGGCGGCGCTGCCCAAGGCGATGCCCTCCGGGCTGTCCGTCCTCAATGCCGCCGCGGCGGAGGACAAGGACGCCATGGTGGTCACGGCGGAGACGGCGGCCAAGTACAGCCTCAAGAGCCTTGAGGACCTGGCCAAGGTCTGCAACAAGCTGACGCTCGGCGCCCCGCCGGAATTCCAGACGCGCCCCTACGGGCTGGCCGGGCTCAAGGCGAAGTACAACTGCGTCCCGGCGAAGTTCACCCCGATCAGCGACGGCGGCGGGCCCTTGACGGTCAAGGCGCTGCTCAACAACGACGTCCAGGTGGCGGACATTTTCACCACCTCCCCCGCGATCCCGGAAAACAAGCTCGTGGTGCTGACCGACCCGAAGAACAACTGGCTGGCCCAGCAGGTGGTGCCGCTGGTCAAGACGGACAAGGTCACCGACGCGGCCAAAGCGGCCCTGGACCGGGTCTCCGCCCTCCTCACCACCGAGGACCTCATCGCGTTGAACACCGAGGTCAGCGGCGCCCAAAAGATGGATCCGAAGGATGCCGCGGCCGCCTGGCTGAAGGACAAGGGCATCATAAAATAAGGAGTTGCCATGACTGGCCCCGTTGAGACCGTTGATGTTGTTGTTGTCGGCATGGGGCCCGGCGGCGAGGCCGTGGCCGGGGAACTGGCCGCGGCCAGCCTGTCCGTGGTGGGCGTCGAATCCCGGCTGGTGGGCGGGGAATGCCCCTATTACGGCTGCGTCCCGTCCAAGATGCTGATCCGCGCCGCCGACGCCCTGGCCGAGGCGCGGCGGGTGCCCGGGCTGGCCGGGGACTCCTCGGTGGCGCCGGACTTTTCCGTGGCCGCCCGGCGCATCCGCGAGGAGGCCACCGACAACTGGGACGATGCCGCCGCCGCCAAGCGCTTCACCGGCAAGGGCGGCCGCCTGGTCCGGGGCACCGGCCGGCTGTCCGGGCCGCGGCAGGTCACCGTCGCCGGGAACGACGGCGGCGAGGCCACCTTCTCGGCCCGCCTCGCCGTGGTGCTCAATCCCGGCACGAATCCGGCCGTGCCGCCCGTTCCCGGACTGGCCGGCACGCCGTTTTGGACCAATCGGGAGGCCCTGCGGGCGGAGGAGGCGCCGGAGTCGCTCATCGTGCTGGGCGGCGGACCCATCGGTGCGGAGCTGGCGCAGGCCTTTGCCCGCTTTGGCACCCGCGTCACGGTGGTGGCGCGCGGCCCGCGCCTGGTCCCGCGTGAGGAGCCGGAGGCCTCCGAACTGCTCGCGGAGGTTTTCCGCGGCGAGGGGATCGACGTGCTGCTGAACACCAACACCACGGCCGTCTCCCACTCCCCCGAGGCTTTCACGCTGGAGCTTTCCACCGACACGGACGACGCCGGCCCGCACCTGTCGCGGCTGTCCGCGGCGAAGCTGCTGGTCGCCACGGGACGCTCCTCCACGCTGGGCGCGCTCACACTGGACGCGGGCGGCATTGCCTGGGACGGCAGGAATCCGCCTGCCGTGGACGGCCACCTCCAGCTGTCGGACGGCCTCTACCTCATCGGCGACGCCGCCGGCGCCGGGGCGTTCACGCACCTGTCGATGTACCACGCGAACATTGTTGCCGGGCACATCCTGGCCCGGCACGGCGCCGAGGGCGACGCTGCGGACTCGGACCGGGGCACGGCCGACTCCCACGCCGTCCCCCGCGTGACGTTCACGGACCCGGAAATCGGCGCCGTCGGCATGACGGAACGGCAGGCCCGGGACTCCGGGCTGACCGTGCGGACGGGGTTCACGGACCTGGCCGGCTCCACCCGCGGCTGGATCCACCAGGCCGTGGGCTTCATCAAGCTCGTGGAAGACTCGGGCAGCGGCACCCTGGTGGGCGCGGCCGCCGTGGGGCCGTCAGGCGGGGAAGTGCTGTCCATGCTGACCCTGGCCGTGCACGCCCGCATGCCCGTCGCGACGCTGAAAAGGATGATCTACGCCTACCCCACGTTCCACCGGGCCGTTGAATCCGCCCTCGCCGACCTCCACTGAGCGTTGAGGTTGGAGATCACCCCCCCTCAGCGCGAAGCGATCACCGCCCGGCGCACCTCGGCGCTGAGCTGCATGCCGCGGCCGGCCGTTCCGCCCTCCTCGTTCCATGCCGGGACGTAGCCAAAGCCAACCCCGTACAGGGGGTCGGCAAAGCCCAAAGCCGCGTTGGCGCCGTCGTGCCCAAAGGCCTGCGCACTGCCAAAGTCCATGCGCGGGTGCGGCTTCATGAAGGTGACGGCGAACGCGCTGGTGTCGCAAAACACCCTGTCCAGGCCCCAGACCTGTTCCTGCGCCATGATGGCAAGAGTTTCCGGCGTCAGGTAAGGGGGCAGCCCGTCCACTCCCGTGATGGCGCCGGCATAGACGCGGGCCAGGCCGTCGGCCGAGCCGACGCCCGCACCGCTGCAGCTGCCCGCCGCCCGGACGCTGCGAATGTTGGGCAGCCCCAGCAGGTTGCCGGCCTGGACGTTGCCGGCCATGCCCGCGATGGAGTGCGGGTCCAGGAAGCCGGCCCCCGGTTCGTCGGCGAAGCGGACGGGGCGGAAGCGGGGCTCCTCGGACTCGGGCAGGCCCAGGAACATGTCCGCGGCGTAGGGCTCGCGGATGCGCCGGTTGTACACGTCCTGCAGCCGTTCCCCGGTGGCCCGGCGGCACAACTCCTCCAGGAACACGCCCATGGTCAGGGCATGGTAGCCGAACGTGCCGCTGCCCGGGCGCCACAGCGGCGCCATGCCCGCAAGCCGGTCCGCCACGGCGGGCAGGTCGTTGTATTCCTCCATGGCAAAGCCGCCCTGCACGCCCACCAGGCCGGCCTGGTGGGAGAGCAACTGCCTGACCGTGATGCCGCCCTTTCCGTGGCGGGCAAATTCGGGCCAGTAGGAGGTGACGGCGGCGTCGACGTCGATGAGCCCGTCCTGGACCAGCAGGCTGAAGGCCAGCGCCGCCACGCCCTTCGAGCAGGAAAAAACGCCCGTCAGGGAGTCCGGCGACGATTCCGGGCCGCCCGCCAGGTCCACCACCTTCACGCCGTCGCGGTAGACGGCCAGCTGGGCGCTGTAGGCGGCATCGGCGTCGAGCATGGACTCAAAAAGGGCCCGGACGGGGGCGAATTCTTCGGTGGCAAGGTTCATGGAACCACTCTATTGAAGAACCGGGGCACCTCCCGACTGGTTCAGCTGCCGCCACTAGACTGAAGGCCCATGTACCGCCCGCGCCGTCCTTGGAAGGTAAGCCGCAAATGCATGACAAGCACACCTTGATTGAGAACCGCCTCAAGCGGGTCCTGGCGGAGCGGATCATGCCTGCCATCCACACGCCCGTGGCCCAGCTGGCCTTGACGGCGTGGCATGTTGAAGGCGGTGCGGGCGAGCCCGTTGCCCCCGCGGTTGCGCTGGAGGTCGCCAAAAACATCGGAGCCGTGCACGACGCCGGCGCCTCCTTCGCGCCGTTTGCCGTCGGCCAGGCGTGGGGCCCGGCGTGGGGCACCAGCTGGATCCATGTCACCGGCACGGTCCCGCCACAGGCCGCCGGGCACCAGGTGGAACTGGTAGTCGACCTGGGTTTCAGCCAGTCGTGGCCGGGCTTCCAGGCCGAAGGGCTCGTTTACCGCCCGGACGGCACCGCGGTCAAGGCCCTGAACCCCCTGAACACCTGGATCCCGGTGGCGGGGACGGCGCGCGGCGGCGAGGAAGTCGACCTCTTCGTCGAGGCGGCCGCCAACCCCTTCGTGTTCACCGACAACCCCTTCATGCCCACCGAATTGGGCGAAAAATCCACTGCCGGCCCGGAACCGCGCTACACCATGGCCCGGGCCGACATCAACATTTTCAACAGCGACGTCTGGGAACTGGTGCAGGACCTGGAGGTGCTGGAGCAGCTGGCGGCCGAACTGGAACTGGACAACCCGCGGCGCTGGGACATCCTCTACGCCCTGGAGCGCGCGCTCGACGCCGTTTCCCTCACGGACGTTCCCGGAACCGCGCCAGCCGCACGGTCCGCACTGAAGCAGGTGCTGGCCCGGCCGGCCCATGCCAGCGCCCACCAGCTCAGCGCCATCGGCCACGCACACATCGACTCGGCCTGGCTGTGGCCCGTGCGCGAAACGGTGCGGAAGGTGGCGCGCACGGCGTCGAACGTGGTGAACCTGCTGGCGGACCACCCGGAACTGAAGTACGCCATGTCCTCCGCCCAGCAGTACGAGTGGCTCAAGGAACAGCGCCCCGGGGTCTACGCGCGGGTCAAGGACGCCGTGGCGGAGGGCCGGTTCATCCCGGTGGGCGGCATGTGGGTCGAATCCGACACCAACATGGTCGGTTCGGAAGCCATGGCCCGCCAGTTCAGCTACGGACAGCGATTCTTCCGCGACAACTTCGGCATCCAGTGCGGGGAGGTGTGGCTGCCTGACTCCTTTGGCTACTCCGCCGCCCTGCCCCAAATTGTGAAGCTGGCCGGCGCCAAATGGTTCCTGACCCAGAAGATCTCCTGGAACACCGCCAACAAGTTCCCGCACCACACCTTCAACTGGGAGGGCATTGACGGCACCCGGGTGTTTACGCACTTCCCGCCCGTGGACACGTACAACTCCCAACTCTCCGGTGCCGAGCTGGCGCACGCCGTGCGGAACTTCCGCGACAAGGGCGCCGCGAAGCATTCGCTGGTGCCGTTTGGCTGGGGCGACGGCGGCGGGGGCCCCACGCGCGAGATGCTGGCGCGGGCACGCCGCACCAAAAACCTGGAGGGTTCGGCGCAGGTCACGATTGCCTCGCCGGCGGAATTCTTCACCGCGGCGGAAGCCGAGTACCCCAACGCGCCGGTCTGGAAGGGCGAACTGTACCTGGAGCTGCACCGCGGCACCTACACCTCCCAGGCGCTGACCAAGCAGGGCAACCGGCGCAGCGAGCACCTGCTGCGCGAGGCCGAACTGTGGAGCGCCACCGCCGCCGTGCGCGGCCTGCTCGACTACCCGTACGCCGAGCTGGACAGGCTCTGGAAGCTGGTCCTCCTCAACCAGTTCCACGACATCCTGCCCGGCTCCGCCATCGCCTGGGTGCACCGCGAGGCGGCGGAGCAGTACGCCCGGATTGCGCAGGCCCTCGAGGAGATCATCAGCCCGGCGCTGCTCGCGTTGGCGCCCCCGGCACCGGACCTCCAGCCGGGCGCGGAGGCGGACCCCCAACCGCCCCCCGACCCCGCAAGTCCGGCCGGGGATCGTTCGCGCAGGGAGCGGGATCCCGCCAGCTGCACGCTCTTCAACGCCTCGCCCTACCCGCGCCGCGGCATTGCCCCCCTCAGCGCCGGCGTCCCGGCGCCAGCCGCGGGAGACGTGACGGTGGAGCGGGACGGTGCGGACGTCGTCGTGCACAACGGGCTCATCACCGTCCGCTTCGGCGCCGACGGAGTGATCGGCTCGATCCTGGACGTGGCCGCGAACCGCGAGCTGGTGCCGCCCGGGCAGGGCGCCAACCTGCTGCAGCTGCACGCGGACTTCCCCAACATGTGGGACGCGTGGGACATTGACGAGTTCTACAAGAACACCGTCACGGACATCCGAGGACTGGATTCGCTCGAGGTCGCGCAGCTGGGGACCCAGTTTGAGATCACCATCAAGCGATCATTCCGCAATTCGCATATATCCCAACGCGTACGCATCTCCCCGGACTCCAAGACCATCCTCGTCTACAACGACGTTGACTGGCATGAGCAGGAGACACTGCTCAAGGCCGCATTCCCCCTTGACGTGCACGCGGATCACGCGCGGTTCGAGACGCAGTACGGGCACATTCAGCGCCCCACGCATGAGAACACCTCGTGGGACAACGCCCGCTTTGAGGTGTGCGCGCACCGCTGGGTGCATGTGGGCGAACCCGGTTTCGGCGCGGCGGTTGTCAATGACTCCACCTACGGGCACGATGTTTCCCGCCACCCCGGGCGCAACGGGTCCAGCTTCACCACCGTTCGGCTGTCCCTGCTGCGCGGGCCGCGCTTCCCCGATCCGGCGACGGACCAGGGCCGGCATTCCTTCACTTACGGGCTCGTGGTGGGGTGCGATGTGCAGGAGGCCGTGGCCGCCGGCTACGCGCTGAACCTGCCGTGGCGCGGCGTGCCGGCCGACGGCACGGCGGTCGAGCCCCTTGTCAGCACCGACACCCAGGCCGCGCTGATTGAATGCGTCAAATTGGCCGACGACCGCAGCGGCGACGTCATCGTGCGCCTCTATGAGCCGCTGGGCGCCCGGGCATCGGTGGACCTGCGGGCTTCCTTTGCCGTGGCGTCCGTGGCGGAAAACAACCTCCTGGAGCAGCAGTACGACGCCGGATCGCTCACCTTCGCGGACGGGCGCATCAGCGTGGCGCTGCGCCCCTTCCAAATCCTCACACTGCGGTTGACGCCGGCAGCCTGACCCGGCGGTCGAGCGCGTCGGGACCCGGGATTTCGACAAGCCCGATCACCGGTGGTCGAGCAGCGAGCCCCGCGAGCGCGTCGAGACCCGTCCATTCCAGCACCGCCCGCCACAGCAGGGCACGTCATGGCACGGCTGAGACCGCGGTGTTCCCTTCCGCGTCAACATCGACCCTGAACTGCCGCCCGTTGGCCCACAGGCCCTCGACGCTGAAGGGGCCGAACGGCGTCGGCACCATGGCTGCCGCAGTGGGCGGCTGACCTTCGCCCCGCGGTTCCAGCCCCAGCGTCGCCAGCAGGATTGGAACGGTAGACGCGGCGGCCCAGGCCTGCGGTCGGCACGACGAGGGGTATGGCACGGGTCCGCCATCGTCCCCCGAGTGGCCCGAGAACAGCTCGGGCAGCCGGTAGCCAAAGCGCTCAGCTGCGTCCACCAGCCCGAAGGCGACGCGGGCGGCCTCCTCGACGTGGCCCGCCGCTGCCAGTCCGGCCAGAATCAGCGCGGAATCATGTGTCCAGACAGAGCCGCAGTGGTAGCGCAGCGGCCAGTAGCCGCCATTGTTGCTGTCCAGGGTGCGGATGCCGAAGCCGGAGAACAGGCTCGGGTGCATCAGGCGCGCGGCCACGACGTCGCCTTCCTCCTTGGAGAGGATCCCCGTCCCGAGCAGGTGGCCCATGTTGCTGGCCACCCCGTCCACCGGGCGCTTGTCCGCGTCAAGGGCGATGGCGGGATAGGTCCCCAGTCCGTCCCTGCACCAAAATTCGGCGCGGAACCTCCCGGACAGGACAGCGGCCCAGTCCCGCCAATCGTCCGCGCCCGGACGGCCGAACGCCTCCAGCAGGGCTGCCCCGTCGAGGGCTGCCCGGTACGCGTAGCCCTGCACCTCGGCCAGGGCGATGGGCCCGCGGGCCAGGGACCCGTCCTGCCAGCGGATGGAATCCGCCGAGTCCTTCCAGCCCTGGTTCGCCAGGCCGTGGCCGGTGGTGTCGAGGTATTCCAGGAAACCGTCGCCGTCAGGGTCTGACCAATCGCGCAGCCAGCCAAGGGCGGCCTCAAGGTTTCCCATCAGCGCCCGCACCGCTTCGTCCGGCATGCCCCATTTCCAGGCGTCGTGCAGCAGGCTGATCCACAACAGGGTCGCATCCACGGTGCCGTAATAGACGGGCGGGAGGCGGAGCCCTTCGTTGTGGGAGTTGGCCGGCAGCACCAATTCGCCGCGGCGGAGTTCGTGCAGGATCTTCCCGGGCTGCTCGGCAGTTTCCGGGTTGTTTTCAATTCCCTGCCGTGCTGCCAGGGTGCGGAGCGTCCCGGCGGCCAGCCCCGGGTCCACAGGCAACATCATGCGGGCGGCAATGATCGAATCGCGCCCGAACAAGGTAAAGAACCACGGCGCTCCGGCAGCGAGGAAGGAGTCGTCGGGCCGCCCAATGGTGGACATCCGGAGCCCGGCCAGGTCTTGCTGGGCCTGGGCGGCCAAGGCCGCCAGACGTGGATCCCGCGCGCTGACCCGCAGGGGCTGCGGCCCGGGGGTCCCGATCCCGCCGGCTTTCCCGTCCGTTTCGGCGACCCGGGCGGCGCCCCCACCGTGGGCGGCCGTCACCGGCGACTGCCCGTCCACGGCGTCGACGGACCACCCCACCTGCGCCCGGCCCCGGGGAGGGACGGTGACATCCCAGCGGAAGTCCAGGCCGCCGTCGTCCGCCGAGGCAACAGCCCCACGGGCCTCGAACGCCGCCGTCACCGCGCCGGAGGAGGCCACCCATCGATCGTCACTGCGGACGGGCGCAAGGGGATTCCGTGGACCGCCGGACTTGACAGCCGTCATGGGTGAAAAGTCGACTCCGATCCGCAGCACGACGGAAACCGTCACCTCGTCGGGGAGGTCGGAAAGGAGCAAAATCTCCTCCGCAACACGCGAGGCCCCGACCGTCCGGCGCCGCGCCAGCAAGAGCAGCGGGTCCGCATAGGCCCCGCCCACGGCGCGCACCACGGAATCAAACACCGGCCCGGCGGAACCGAGCGGTTCCGGCTCCTCGCCATTGACGGTCACCACGGCCTCACCGACCACCCGGGTGTCGGCGACGTAAATGCCCTGCGCCCCGTGCGCGCGGATCTGCCCGTCCTGCCCGGACCAGGCCTGCATCGGTGCGGAGAGCAGCATGCTCAAGTCATGGAGAAAGGGTTGGCGCGCGGACATGGTGCCTCCTGGGATCGGGCCTTCGGTGACTGTTCCTCCTCCATCCTGCCGTTAACGGCTGCGAAAGCACATGGCCCCGGCCGACCATTGCCGCCCCACCTACCGCCGAGTAGCATCGAGGCAAGAGCGATTCTTGAGCTCCGCATGCCGGTGCCCACGTCGGCGCCGGCGGAATCGAGGTAGTCATGAGCACACACGTTGACGGCCCTGCGGTCGCGTCCACGGCACGCGTCACGGCCGAGGACGCGCGCAATGCGGCGGAAGCGGCCCGGGAAACCACGTGGGAGCGGCCCAGCTTTGCCAAGGGGCTGTACCTGGGCGACTTTGACCTCGGCCTGATCCACCCGCATCCGCAAGCCCCGGACGACGACGTGGCGCGCGGCGACGCCTTTCTGGCGGAGCTTCAGGCCTATGCCCGCACCCTGGACCCGGGCATCATTGAACGGGACGCGCTCATCCCGGACGAATACCTTGCCGGGCTCGCCGGGCTGGGCGTCTTTGGCATGAAGATCCCGCGCGAATACGGCGGGCTGGGACTGAACCTGACCTACTACGGCCGCGCCCTGGCCATCCTCGGCACGGTCCACCCCTCCTTCGGCGCCCTGGTCTCCGCCCACCAGTCCATCGGCGTGCCGGAGCCCGTGAAGGTCTTCGGCACGGAAGCCCAAAAGCAAAAGTACCTGCCCCGCTGTGCGGCCGGCGCCGTCACCGCCTTCCTGCTCACCGAGCCCGACGTCGGATCCGACCCCGCGCGCATGGCCTGCGCCGCCGTGCCCACCAGCGACGGCTCCGAGTACATCCTGGATGGCGTCAAGCTCTGGACCACCAACGGCGTCATCGCCGAGCTGGTGGTGGTCATGGCCGTGGTGCCGTCGCGGGGGCTGGATGGGAACGGCCGGAAGACTGGAGGCATTACCGCGTTCGTGGTCGAGGCCGACTCCCCCGGCATCACGGTGGAGCACCGCAACAAGTTCATGGGGCTGCGCGGCATTGAAAACGGCGTCACCCGATTCCATCAGGTCCGCGTGCCGGCGGAGAACCGGTTGGGCCGGGAAGGGCAGGGGCTGAAGATCGCCTTGACCACGCTGAACACCGGCCGGCTGTCCATCCCCGCAATGGCCGCCGGCGCCGGCAAGTGGTCGTTGAAGATCGCCCGCGAATGGTCCAATGCGCGCACCCAGTGGGGCCACCCGGTGGGGCAGCACGAGTCCGTGGGCAAGAAGCTGGCGTTCATGGCCGCCACCACCTTCGCCCTGGAAGCCGTGTTCGAACTGTCCGCCGCATTGGCCGACGCCGGCATGAAGGACGTGCGGATCGAGGCCGCCCTGGCCAAGCTGTGGTCCTCGGAAATGTCCTACCGGTGCGCCGACGAGCTGGTGCAGGTGCGCGGCGGCCGCGGCTATGAAACGGCCGAATCCCTCGCGGCCCGCGGCGAGCGCGCCGTCCCGGCGGAACAGCTGCTGCGCGACCTGCGCATCAACAGGATCTTCGAGGGCTCCACGGAAATCATGCACCTGCTGATCGCCCGCGAGGCCGTGGACGCGCACCTGGCCGCCGCCGGCGACCTGGCCTCCACCACGGCGACGCTCCAGCAAAAGGGCAAGGCCGCCGTCGCGGCCAGCGGCTTCTACGCCAAGTGGCTCCCGCAGCTGGTGGTGGGCAAGGGCCTGGACCCGCGTTCCTACCACGAGTTCGGACCCCTCGCCAAGCACCTGCGGTACGTGGAGCGCGAATCCCGCAAGTTGGCCCGCCAAACGTTTTACGGCATGGGCCGCTGGCAAGGCCGGCTGGAATACAAGCAGGCGTTCCTGGGCCGGATTGTGGACATCGGCGCCGAGCTCTTCGCGATTGCCGCATGCTGCAGCCGGGTGGAGATGCTCCGGCTCAAGGACCCCGCCCAGGGCCGGTCCGCCCTCCAGCTCGCCGACGCGTTTGCCGGCCAGTCCCGGCTGCGGATCGAGGCGCTGTTCGGCGAGCTCTGGCACAACACGGACGACGCCGACTCCTCCCTCTCTGCCTCCCTCCTGGCCGGCGACCATGCGTGGCTTGAGGAAGGGATCATCGACGTGTCCGAAGGCACCGGCCCGTGGATTGCCGACGCGACGCCCGGCCCGGCCACGCGGGAGAACCTGCACCGCAAATACCGGTAAGGTAACGGCCCCGGCGGGAGCATCACATCTTGATGTCATTCAGGCGGCGCGCCGGGCGCCGGAATCGCCGTGAACATCCCACGCCTACCCTAGGAAAGTACACAGCTTGTGGACGATATGGGGTATTGCCGTGGACTTTACGCACCTGAACTACTATCTGTTGGTCTACTCCGGGACCGTGGCGCTCGGCCTGCTGATGCTCGCCCTCATGGTCCTCTCCTTCCTGGCCGTGATGTCCGTGGTGGCCGTGGCCTACGGGCTTGCGGGGGCGGCACGCCGCATCACCCGTGCGGCCGTGACGGCCAGGCCGGTGGTCAGCCCCGTCCCGGCTCTGCTGCGGCACTCGAGCAGGCCCGTCGTCGTCCTGGCGCCGCGGACGCCGCCGGCGCCGCACGAAGCCGGGGCGAACGGCGCAGGGCACCAGGCAGCACTGAACAAGGCAGCACCCAGCAAGGCAGCCTGAAACCATAAAACCCCCGCGGCCTCTCGGCGGCGGGGGTTTCGTTTAGGCCCGGGCGGCCGCGGACAATCAGTCGTCGGTCTTGACGATGTACACGTCGCACGGGGCGTTGTGGGACACGGCGTTGGCCACCGAACCCAGCACGCGCTTGAGGCCCTGCATGCGGACGTTGCCCACCACGATGAGGTCGGCCTTGAGCTTGGCGGCCTCCTCGAGGAGGACGTCGGCCGGCTTGCCCAGAGCGGAGGTGTACTCGGTCTTCACGCCGCTGATCTTCAATTCCTCGGCAACGCGCTGCGCCACGCGCTCGGCCTCGTCAGCGGTGGACAGAAACCATTCGTCATTGCCGATCTCGACCTTTTCGGTCTTGTCCTCACCGAAGGCCGTCACCACGCGCAGCGTGGAGCCCAGGGACTTGGCCAGGTTGGCAGCCACGCGGGCAGCCTTCATGGACGTTGAGTTGCCGTCGACACCGACGATGATAATTCCCGCCATTTTCATACATCCTTCGCTTGGGATCGCGCACATGCGCTGCTAGTGACTACCTTAGCCACAGAATGCAGCATTTACGCCGGAACGTGGGGGAACTAACCGGGCGTTTTGTGGCTGCCGCTGGTGGCTGGGCCCACGCCCGCAGGGTTCCCTAGCCGAGGAACGAGGTCAGGGTGCGGGTGGGGAGCGCGACATCCGCCAGCAACTCCAGCACGTGGCGGTACCCAGCCCCCGTGGCGCGCGTCATGCCGAGCTCGCAGGTGCGGTTGCAGGATGCGTGCGCGGTGGCCCCCATCGCCGCGACGTCCGCCGCCTGCGCGGAGGTGGCCGCCGCCGTCAGCTCCGGGTGCAGCATGCCGCGGTCCCCGGCAAAGCCGCAGCAGCCCCAATGGTCCGGAATCCGAACAGCGTCCGCCACGGCGCCGGCCACCGTTTCCAGCGACGCGTTCAGCCCCAGGCGCGTCGAGGAGCAGGTGGGGTGCAGCGCCAGCGAATCCATGCGCGTCCAGGACTCCCCCAGCGCCGGCAGGATCCGCTCCGCCGTGAATTCCACCGCGTCCACCACCCGCAGGGACCGCTGCCCCGGCGCCGAAACCTCGGCTTCGATGGTGTGGATGAGCCCCTCGGTGCAGCTGGAGGCGTCGGCAATGATGTCCAGTTCGCCGTCGCGCGTGGCGCCGCGCAGCAGTTTCAGCGTCCGGGCACGCATCTCCGCCAGCCCGGCCTCCATCCCCTTGGACGACCACGGCGTGCCGCAGCAGCTGCCGTCGATCCCCTCCGGCACCAGGAGCTCCAGCCCGGCCCGTTCACACAGCTGCTCAAAACTGGCCTGCACGCCCGGCGAGGAGTCGGCGGCCGGGCCGAACATGGCGTTCACACAGGCGGGGAAATACACGGCCGCCGGTTCGCCGGAGGGGGCGGGCCGGCGTCGTGCGCGGCCTCCGCCCGGCAGCTCGGCCGAATACAGCGGCAGCGTGTCCGCGCCGAGGACCTTCCGTCCCAGGCTGTTTGCCGGAAGCACGACGTCGGCCGGCACCTTTGCGGCCAGCGTCAGTGCCAGCCCCGCCCCGCGGGTGACGGCGCCCCAGTGCCTGGCAGCCGTCTCCCAGACCCCGTTTTCGAGACTTCCGGCAGCGTCGCGGCGCAGGTGCTTGACCAGGTTGCCGGTGTTGATGTCCACGGGGCAGGCCGTCTGGCACATGCCGTCCACGGCGCAGGTGTCCACGGCGTCGTAGTTGTAGTCGGCCTCCAGCGCGTTGGCCAGTGCCAGGTCGCCGTCGGCGCGGGCGGCCTCGATCGCGCGCAGGGTCACGATCCGCTGGCGCGGCGTGAGCGTGATGTCCTTGCTGGGGCAGACGGGCTCGCAGTAGCCGCAGGAGACGCAGCGGTCCACCTCGGCGTCCACGGCCGGCGGGGCTGCCTTGATGTGGCGCAGGTGGGCCGTGGGGTCGTCGTCGAGCAGGACGCCGGGGTTGAGCATGCCGGCGGGATCGAAGAGCTCCTTGATGCGTCGCATGACGGCGTAGAGTTCGTCGCCGTACTGGCGGCGGACGAACGGGGCCATGACGCGCCCCGTGCCGTGCTCGGCCTTGAGCGAGCCCCCCTCCCCGAGGACCACGTCCACCATGTCCTCCGTGAACGCGGCGTAGCGCTCCAGCTGGTCCCTGCCTTCGAAACCGTCCGTCAGCATGAAATGGATGTTGCCGTCCTTGGCGTGGCCAAAGATCACCGAATTTTCGTAGCCGTACTTCTCAAACAGCGTGCCCAGCGCCACGCAGGTGCGGCCCAGCACGGGAACGGGAACCACCACGTCCTCCAGCAGCGCCGTGGTGCCGCGCGGGCGCGCGCCGGCAACGGATGCATACAGGCCCTTCCGGAGGTGCCACAGCCCGGCACGGGCGGCCGCGTCCGTGCTGAAACCGGCCGGGGCAGCCAGGCCCAGCGTCCCGGCCAGTGCCGCGGCCCTGGCGCCCAGTTCCGCCAGCTCCCGGGCATCGCCGGTCTGGTATTCCACGAGCAGTGCGGCGTGCTGTTCCACCTGCAACCCGCGCACGACGCCGGGCACCCGGGCGAGTTTCTGGCCCACCTTCAGCGAGGTGGAATCCATGAGCTCGACGGCGGCGGCGCCGCTGGCGACAATTTCGGGGAGCGCGGCATTGGCGGCTTCCAGGTCCTTGAAAACCAGCAGCCCGGAGGCGGCGTGGGCCAGGCGGGGCACGGTGCGGAACACGGCCTCGGCCACAAAGCCAAGCGTTCCCTCGCTGCCGACAATCAGGTGCGCCAGGATCTCGGCCGGGCTGTCAAAGTCCAGCAGCGAGTTGAGCCCGTAGCCCATGGTGTTCTTCATGGAGAACTGGTGCTCGATGATCTTTCGGGCCCCGGGGCTGGCAAGGACCCGGGCGCGGAGTTCCAGCAGCCCGGCAAAAATGTCGGGTTCCAGCGAGCGCAGGCGGGCGTCGGCGTCGTCCGCCCCGGTGTCAATGAGGGTGCCCCCGGGCAGTACGACTGTTAGGGATTCCAGGGTCCGATAGGTGTTGTCCGTGGTGCCGCAGGCCATCCCGGAGGAGTTGTTCGCCACGACGCCGCCGATGGTGCAGGCCACCTCGCTGGCGGGGTCGGGGCCGAACTTTCGCCCGAAGCGGAGGAGGCGCGCGTTCAGGTCCCGCACCGTGGCGCCGGGCTGGACGCGGACGCGGGCGCCGCCGTCGAGCACCTCGATGCCGCGGAAGTTCTTGCGCACGTCCACCAGCAGGCCGTCCGTGACGGCCTGGCCGCTGAGACTGGTACCGCCGGAGCGCAACGTCAGCGGGAGGCGGTGCGTGGCGCTGGCCCTCAGCAGGCCGGCCACCTCTTGGGCATTGGCGGGCACAGCCACGGCCTGCGGCAGGAGGTGGAAGTGGGAGGCATCGTGGGCGTAGGCGTGCAGGTCCAGGGGGCGCGTCTTTGTTTGCTCCGGGCGGGCCATGGCGGCGCGGATCCGCGTCAAGTCCGGCGTTTGTTCCTCTGCCGCAAGGGGTTTCTGCGAAGTCATGCCGGCTTCCCTTCATCGTGGCGAATGTCCACAGTCTCACGGCATTCCCGGGCTGGCGCAACGGGACGGTCTTCCTGGCTGGCATGGTCAGGGGCTTCATCGGGCCGGCGCTGGCAGGGCCGCGGCCAAACAGCCATCGTTATCCACAGATTGCGCTCCGCGGCCGAGGAACAGCCGGTCCATGGCAAGAAACTGGCGTGATGGATGCATGGGAACCAGCCGTCACCACCATCCAGCACACGTGGCGGGAACGGCCGGGCATGCCCACGTTCGGGCCGGACCACACCATCCGCAACGAGGCCGGCTGGCACCAGGCCCGGATCAACAAGGCCAGGATCAACAAGGAGGATATGGAGGACAGCGCCCGGCCGGGGCCTGCATCGTGGCTCTACGCGGCGAAGCCGTCGGCGATCCCCAAGACCTCGTCGAGGATCTCCAGCCCCTCCTTTGTCTCCTCGACGCTGGTGTTGCACGGCGGGACGACGTGGATGCGGTTGAAATTCGCGAACGGCAGCAGCCCGCGGGACTTGCAGGCCGCAATGAGCTGGTTCATTTCCGGACTGGAGGATCCGTAGGGGGCCAGCGGTTCGCGGGTTTGGCGGTCCTTGACGAGTTCGATGGCCCAAAAGACTCCCGTCCCCCGCACCTCGCCGACGGCGGGGTGCCGCTTGGCGAAGCCGGCCAGTGCCGGGCCGATGACGTCGGTGCCGAGCCTGGCGGCGTGGTCCACCATGCCCTCAGTCTCCATGGCAGTGATGGTGGCGACGGCCGCTGCGGTGGCGAGCGGGTGCCCGGAGTAGGTCAGCCCGCCCGGATAGACGCGCTTGCCAAAGGTGGCGGCGATCTCCGGGCAAATGGCGACCCCACCCAGGGGCACGTACCCGGAATTGACGCCCTTGGCGAACGTCATCAGGTCCGGGACAACGTTGAAGTGCTCCACGGCGAACCACTTGCCCGTGCGGCCAAAACCGGTCATGACCTCATCGGCGATGAACACGATGCCGTACTTTGTGCACAGCTCCCGCACGCCCTGCATGTACCCTGCCGGCGGGACGTAGATGCCCGCCGAACCGGGGATGGATTCCAAGACCAGGGCCGCGATCGTTGCCGGTCCTTCGAAGCCGATGAGCTGTTCGAGATGTTCCAGGGCGCGCTGGCTTTCTTCCTCTTCGGTGGTGGAGTGGAAGCTGGTCCGGTACAGGTAGGGCGGAAAGAAGTGGACGGTGCCGGTGCTGGCGGTGTCATTGGCCCAACGCCGGGGGTCCCCCGTCATGTTCACGGCCAGCTGCGTCCCGCCGTGGTAGGACCGGTAGGCCGAGAGGACCTTCGCCCGGCCGGTGTGCAGCCGGGCCATCCGCACGGCGTGTTCGTTCGCGTCGGCGCCGCCGTTGGTGAAGAAGATCCTGTCCAGCTCACCGGGCGTGCGCCCGGCGATGAGCCGTGCGGCCTCGGACCGGGCCTCGTTGACATGGCTGGGCGCGATGGTGCACAGTTTCGCGGCCTGTGCCGCGATGGCCGCGACCACGGCCGGGTGCTGGTGGCCGATGTTCGTGTTCACCAGCTGCGAGGAGAAGTCGAGGTATTTATTGCCGTCACCGTCCCAGACGTGCGATCCCTGGGCGGCCGAGATGACCATCGGATCCAGCAGCTCCTGGGCCGACCAGGAATGGAACACGTGCTTGCGGTCCAGCTCGTACGCCCGGCTGGCTGCTGCAGTGTCGATGCAGGGGGACGCGCCGGCGCGGGGTCCGTTGTCAATGATGGAAGTCATGTCCATGTTCCTTCGTCAGAAACTGTCGAAAAATGATGATGTGTCAGGCGTTCTGGGGAAAGCCGAGGTTGGTGCCCACCATCCCGGCCTCGACCTCGTCCTGGAAGCGGCGGCCCGCCCCGCCGTCGTTGGTGGAGATCGCGGTGCCGTTGCCAAACAGGTTTGGGGCCGGGGAAAAAGCTGGCGGCGAGGGCCCGCGGGAAGAACCACATGGGCACCATGGCCGGAAAGTTGAACGGGCTGATGACCGCCACCAGGTCCGGGGACTGGCGCACGGAATGGGGGTCCACCTTCGTGGACGCGTTCTCCGTGCAGCTGCCGTTGATCCAGTGCCCACTGGTCTTCAATCCTTCTCCTGGTGGTGTTGTGGTCGTGTTCGCGACGGTGCTTGTTCCAAGTCGCTCCGCCAGGCCCCTGCGCCATAACTGGCACACTGTAAGCATTTTTTCGATGGGACTTACACTGTGTAAATACTGCCAACGCTCCGCTCCATCCTCGACCTCGCCGTGGTGCACGACGCCGGGCCCTCGCTCCTGGGTGGCCGTGCGGCGCTGGACGCGCCCGTGCGCTGGGTGCACGTGAGTGAACTGCTGGATGTGACCGGCCTGCTCTCCGGCGGCGAGCTGGTGCTGACCACCGGTCTGGAGCTGGAAAAGGAACCCGGCCGCACGGCGTCGTACATCCACTCACTGGAAGCGGCAGGTGCGGCGGGGCTCATCGTGGAACTGGCGGGGCCCCGCGCCCGCACCCTTGCCGCCCTGCGAACGGCGGCCCAGCACACGGCACTGCCCGTGATCACGCTCGAGCACCGGGTGCGCTTCGTGGCGATCACCGAAACCGTGCACCGCATGATCGTCGCCGAACAGCTCGAACGGGTCGAACGGGCCCGCGACATCCACGAGGCGTTCACCCTGCTGAGCCTGGAAAGCGCCGGAATGCAGGAGGTGGTGGAGCAGGCGGCGGCGATGATCGGCGCCGCCGTCGTCCTCGAAGACCTCCAACACCTCGTGCTGGCCCACGCCGCATGGCAGCTGCCCACGGCAGAACTTCTGGGCAATTGGGAGCGGCGCTCCCGCACCACCCCCTGCCCGGACCGTCCGCGCCGGCCCCGAGCAGTGGCTGCAGGTCCCGGTCGGCGTGCGCAGCCAGCTCTGGGGACGGC
Source organism: Arthrobacter wenxiniae (assembly GCF_013376105.1). Classification (GTDB taxonomy): domain Bacteria; phylum Actinomycetota; class Actinomycetes; order Actinomycetales; family Micrococcaceae; genus Specibacter; species Specibacter wenxiniae. The sequence continues at coordinate 22,365 of NZ_JAAMFM010000028.1, read as the reverse complement.
TCGTGGTCCCCACCGCCGCAGCGGATGACAAGATGGCCGCCATGGTCTTGGAACGTGCCGCGCAGACCCTCGCCATCAACCGCCTGGCCGAGCGGGACAGGCGCGAGCTGTCCCAGCAGGCGCAGGCGGGCCTGCTCAACGCGCTCCGCAATCCGCGCGGGCTCGGTGAGCCCGAGGCCCTGGCGCGTGCCGGGTCGCTGGGCCTCAGGCATGCCCCGTTCTACATCCCCGTGGTGTTCCGCGGGGCCGCCCACGATCACGGCAGGACAGGCACTGCCGGCACCAAAACTGCTGCCGACGACCCGCTCGCGGGCCAGCAGGAGGAACGGGAGCTGCTCGAGCTGCTGTCCCGAGCCTTGAAATCCATGTCAGGCAGCGCCTTGACGGCGAGCATCCAATCCGGCTCGGTCGGCATGGTCCTCGCCCTGCCGGCGAGGCACCTCGAGGAGCCGGCCCTGGCACGGATGACTGACTCGCTGGCCGCGCACGCAGGCGGGGGGTCCGCGCACTGGACAATCGGCGTCGGGCGCGTCCGCGGAACACTGCTCGAAGCTGCGGCGGGAATCGACGAGGCCTCACACGTGGCCGAAACGGCCGCCACCCTGCGTGCACCCCGCCGGCCGTTCTACCGCGCCACGGACGTCCGGCTCCGGGGCCTGCTGGCACTGCTGCGCAACGATCCCCGTGTTCAGCAGTTCGCCGAGTCCGAGCTCGCCGGCGTCCTCGACGCCGAGGCGCAGGGTCGGTCTGGGCTCCTTGACCTGCTTGGCCGCTACCTTGAATCAGGCGGCAACAAGGCGGCCCTGGCCCGGACCGACTACCTCAGCCGGCCCACACTCTACAATCGGCTCGCGAAGCTGGAGGAGCTGCTCGCTGTCGACCTGAACGACGCCGAATCCCGGACCTCGCTGCACGTGGCGCTGCTGCTGCACCGGCTGCGCGGGGATTCGAGCGCGTGACATCACGGGCCCCAGGGGCACACCACCGCGCCCGGGTTCAGCTGCGCCACCGTCACCCACGGCCCGCTGGAACGTGACGCGCAACCCCTGGCACCGGCGGCTCCTTCGGCGGAGCGGGCGCCGCCCTCCCATCGCCGGGCGGACCCTTCGGCGTTTAGGCTGGCACCATGACCTTCACCACGGCAGACCTCTTTGACGAGCACGGCGCCGCGATGGCCTCCGTCTCGCTGCAGTTCCGCAACTTTGGCACCCGCACCGAATTCAGCGGCCCCGCCCGCACCGTCCGCTGCTTCCAGGACAACGCCCTGGTCAAGTCCTTGCTGGCGACGCCCGGCAGCGGCGCGGTGCTGGTGGTTGACGGCGGCGGTTCGCTCGAGACCGCGCTCATGGGGGACATGATTGCCCAGTCCGCCATGGACAACGGCTGGTCCGGCGTGATCATCAACGGCGCCATCCGCGACAGCGTGGCGGTCAACACGCTGCCGCTGGGCGTGAAGGCCCTCGGCACCAACCCGGCCAAGAGCGCCAAGGAAGGGACCGGCGGGGTGGACGTGCCCGTGCAGCTGGGGTCCACCACCATCTGGCCCGGCGCCATGGTCTACGCGGATGCGGACGGCATCCTGGTCGAACGCCGCAACCCGGCCGGCGGCAGCCAGGCCACCACAGACCGGGCCACGACGGGCTAGACCAGCCGCGGCGCCTTGGCCAGATTCGCCGTGAGTTCGGCAGCGTTCTGGGGCACCACGTACGCAGGGCGGTCACGCTCCACGCGCCAGCTCTCGGACAGCGGCCCAATTTTCACGGTGTCAAAGCCGAACTCCTCGTAGAGCCGGACCACCAGGTCCGCCGCATCCGCATGGTCGCTCGCGGTGGCCAGGGCCCGGCGGTTTGCCGTGCCGGCGGGCGTACCGGCGGTGGTGATTTCTGCTGCCTGTATGTGGTTGAAGCCCTTCGCGACCTTCGAGTCCTTGAGGTGCTCCTGCAACAAACCCGACGTGGTGGCCTCGCCGTTGTCCAGCGCCGGAACGTGGCCGTCGCGCTCCCAGTAGTAGTTGTTGGTGTCAATGACCACCTTGCCGGCCAGCGGTTCGGCCGGAATGTCCAGGTAGCTCCTGAAGGGGACCGCGACCACCGCGACGTCCGCCGCCGCCGCTGCGTCCCGTGCCGTGGCCGCCCGGGCCCGCGGGCCCAGTTCCTCCACCAGCCCGGCAAGCGTCTCCGGCCCGCGCGAGTTGCTGATGACCACGTCATAGCCAAGCTGCACGGCCTTGCGCGCAATCTGGCTGCCGATGTTCCCTGCTCCGATGATTCCCAGTGTTGTCATGTCCACGTCAGCGATGGGTCCGTGGCAAAAATTCCGCATGTTGCGCCATGTTGCGCGGCGACGCCGCTCGACGCCCCCGGCCCATGGTGCGCGTCAGCGGAAGTTTGTCTCCCCGAGGAGCGGGGCCAGCTGCGCCTTCTTTTCCGCGGAAATGCGCAGCACGGTGCCGGAGCCCTCATGGAAGAACGCAATGGTCGTTTCGGCGACGGCGCACTTGATGCCCGTGACGGGGTCAAAAATGGCGTAGGCCACCGTGAGGCTCGCCCCCTTCACTGCGCTGATCCACACCTCGATCCGGGCCGGAACGTTGCGGTAGTTCAGCGGCACCAGGTACCTCACCCGGTGCTCGACCACCAGGGCCTGCGTGCCCGCCGGAAGGTCCGAAAAGATGGGCAGGTCCACGTCGACCCCCGGCAGCCCCGTCCCGGCCGGCGGCCCAAAGGCATGGATGCGGGCTTCCTCCAGGATGCGCAGCAGTTCCACGTTGTTGATGTGCCCGTACGCGTCCATGTCTCCCCAGCGCATGGGGACGTTCACGGTGAGCCGGGTGCCGCCGTCGTGCCTTGGATCCTTAGCCATGGGCCTACGCTATCGCGCCGGGGAGGTTTCCCGCGGATGCGACTTTGCCGGCCCGGGGCCCTACTGTGGAGCGTGCAGATTTTCCTCCACGCGTTGAGGGATCCACCCGCGCCGAAAGGAAATGTCATGATGGGACCCCACCATGCCGCCTGCGGGGCCGCCGCCTGGCTGGCCCTGACCACCCGTTTCCATCTGGACACCAGCGGTGCCGCCGCGGTGCTGCCGTTCCTGCCGGACGGGTTCGACGCCGGACTGGGGCTTTTGCACGTCGGCGCGGCCGGGGTGCTGGCCGGCACCATCGTCACGGCGGGCGCGGCGCTGCTGCCCGACGCCGACCACCGCAACGCGACCATCGCCCATTCGCTCCCGCCGGTGTCCAATGCCCTGTGCGTCCAGGTGGGCCGCCTGTCCGGCGGGCACCGGCACGGGACCCACTCGCTGTTGGGGATGGCCGTTTTTGTGTTCATCTCCATGCTGGCGGGCATGTGGACGGCCCGGCTGGAGCCCTTCGGCCTAATTTTTCCGGGCGCCGGCGTTTTAACGGTGCTGCTGGCGTCGTTCGCGGCCAAGGCGCTGAAGTTCATCCCGGACACCATGCGCAGGTTCCCGTGGGTCCTGGGCATCCTGGTGGGTGCCTTCATCACGTTCTTTGCCCCGCAGGACCAGTTCTGGTTTCCGCTGGCCGTGGGGCTGGGCGCCGCCGTGCACATTGCCGGGGACATGCTGACAACCGGCGGCTGCAACCTGCTGTGGCCGCTGCGGATCCGGCCTCCGCGGCTGGTGCGGAAACTGCCGCTGGTCCACTCCTTGTGGAAGCGCAACGGCAGGGTGGCGCTTCCGGTCCTTGGCAACGCCGGTTCCTGGCGCGAATGGGTGCTGCTGGTCCCGCTCAGCGGCTATGTGGTGCTGGCGATCGTGGGCACCGCGGCGCGCTGGCTGGGCTGACCCCCGGACCCAGCAAATTGTTAGGAAACGCCCAGTTCCGTTGACTAGCATGACAGCATGCCCGCCGTCCCTCCGCCTCGCCGCCGCGTGGAATTTCTTTTGGTTCCCTTCGTTGCGGCCGTGTGCATGGCGTTCATCATTGGCGCCATCGTGATGGACAAGGACACGGGCGGCTGCCCCCCGGCATCCTGGCACAACCACGTGGCACTGACGTTGGCGGGAAACCAGGCCACGGCGGCCCGGGTCGATGCCGTCACCGCCTGCGCCGGCGCCAAGTGCGTTCCCCTGACCCCAACCTTTGCCAAGAACGCCCCCGGCGGCGCGGCCCTGCTGGCCAGGCAGCCGAACGGGTCCTGGCTGCTCAATGTCGGGACGCAACCGTCGTCGTCCATGACCTTCAGGGCCTTTGACGCCGCCGGAAACGTGCTGGGCCAGCAGTCCGCCACCTTGAATTGGACCAGGGTGGGCGGCAATGAAAAGTGCGGCGGGCCCATGGGCGCCCTGAAGGTGGCCCTGAGCCTGCCGTGACAGCCGGACGTGACAGCCGGACGTGACAGCCGGACTCGGTCAGCGGCTGAGGAAATACACCAGCACTCCCGCGGCCCAGGTTCCTGCCGCGAGGGACGCAAAGCCAAATTCGGCCAGCATGCCCAGGCCGGTGGCCTTCAGCGCCGCCAGGGATGAGGAAACGGCGGGCCCCAGCGCCCTGTGGCGTGCCAGTTCCGAGACCAGCAGACCCAGCGCAAAGCCAAGGAGCAGGCCCACCACCGGAACCACAAGGAAGCCAACCACGCCCAGGAGCAGGCCGGCCACCATGGATCGTCCCGGAATCCTTCGCTCCTTCATGGCCCGACCCGTCAGCACGGCGCTGGAGAGCATTCCGGCAACCACCAACAGCGCGCCGGCGGCAAACACCACCCAGCCCACCGGCCGCCCTACCGCCAGGGCCCACCCCAGCAGGCTCACGCCAATGAGCAGGCTGCCGGGCAGCACCGGGATGACCACCCCCGCAACCCCGACCAGGATGGCGAGGCCGCAGATGACCGTCCAAATGAGCTGTGCGTCCATGCGCCCAATCCTGCCAGACCCCGGGCGGCGGATGCCCTGCACCGGGCCGACGGCCTAGACTTTCAAGGGTGACGGCAACGAAGGACAGCGGGACCTCCCCCCGCGTGACCCTCTCCGGGGCACCAGGAACGACGGCGGCGCCTCCCGCCGCGCGTGGCGCTGCCCGGGGCCGCCTGGCCGCTGCCGGGCTCCTTGGCGCGGGTGCGTTTGCCATCTACACGAGCTATTCATGGCTGCAGTGGACGAGCTTTGCCATCCGGTCCTGGGACCTGGGGATCTTCACGCAGCTGGCCAGGGACTACGCCCATTTCCAGGCGCCCATCGTCACCATCAAGGGCCAGGGCTTCAACCTCCTCGGCGACCACTTCCACCCGATCCTGGTGGTGCTCGGCCCCATCTACGGCCTCTTTCCCAGCGCCTTCACGCTGCTGGTGGTGCAAAACCTGCTGTTCGCCGTGTCCGTTGCGGTCGTGGCCAACCTGGCGTTCAAGCGGCTGGGACGGATCCCCGGGGGCTGCCTTGGCATCGCGTACGGGCTGAGCTGGGGCCTGCAGTCGGCCGTCGATTCGCAGTTCCACGAGATCGCCTTTGCCGTCCCGTTTCTGGCGTTGTCGCTGTGTGCGCTGCTCGACGAAAAGTGGCGGCAGGCCTGGATCTGGGCGGCCCTGCTGGTGTTCGTCAAGGAGGACCTGGGCCTGACGGTCCTGGTGCTGGGCCTGGTCATGGCGCACCGCTCGCGCAGGCCGGCCGGGCTGTGGCTGGCGGCATGGGGCGTGGCCTGGTTTGTCCTGGCCACGCAGGTTCTCCTGCCGGCCATGAACCACGGGTCTCCGTGGGCGTACCGGAGCCAACTGGACGTGGCGGGCTTCCTGGGGGACCCGGCGTCGTTGTTCCAAAAGGACAAGGTGGCCACGGTGCTGCTGCTGGCAGCCGTCACGGCGGGGCTCGCCCTGTTCTCGCCGCTGGCGCTCCTGGTGCTGCCCACGCTGGCGTGGCGTTTCCTCGGCGAGCTGCCCTCTTACTGGGGGCAGGACTGGCAATACAGCGCCGTGCTGATGCCGGTGGTCTTTTGCGCAGCCCTCGACGCGCTGTCCCGCCGCAAGGTGCTCGATTCGGCGCGGTTCCGGCTGCTTTCCGCAGCGGCGATGGCCCTGGTGGCCGTTGCGCTGAGCGGCCATTTCGCGTTTGGCAAGCTCGCCAACCCGGCCCGGGATTTTTCCACCGCGGGCAATGCGGCAGCGGTGAGTGCGTTGGCCGCCGTCCCCAGTGCCGTCACCGTGGAGACGGACATCAGCCTCATGAGCTACCTGGTGGACCGCGACGAGGTGTACTGGGTCGGCAACAAAAATCCTGCCCCGGACTATGTGCTGATGGATGTTTCCGGCCGTCCCGGCACGGCCGACACCACCACCGCCACGGAAGCCGAGTCCCGGTTCCCCGGCAACCGCTACACCACAGTCCACGCGGACGGCCACTTCCAGGTTGCCAAGCGGGTGGCCAAGTAACAGGACGGACCTGCCGGCGCCCGGACAGTAGACTTTGAAAGGCCCTGCCGCCACCCAGGCGCACCGGCCTGTGACGGCAACTTCCAGCGACGACGAAAACGGATGGCACATGCTTGAGGCGGGGGCAATATTTCTGGCGGGCTTTTGGGCCGGCATGATCAATGTTGTCGTGGGATCCGGGACGCTCGTGACGTTCCCGGTCCTGCTGCTGTTTGGCTTCCCGCCCCTGACCGCCAACATCTCCAACAACATTGGCCTGGTGGCCGGCGGGCTGTCCGGCACGTGGGGCTACCGCAAGGAACTGGCGCCCAACAAGGACATGATCAAGCGGCTGCTCCCGGCGTCGGCCGTTGGCGGCCTGGTGGGCGCGCTGCTGCTGCTGGTCCTGCCGGCGCAGGCGTTCAGCACCATCGTCCCCGTGCTGATCATCATCGGCATCCTCATGGTGGCGTTTGGCCCGCCGCTGCAGCGGCTGCTGGCCGCGCGGCGATACACGGGACCCGCCGACGGACCCGCGCGCAGCAGTGTGGGCCTGATCGCGGCGATCTTTGTGCTGGGCATGTACGGTGGCTACTTCGGCGCCGCCCAGGGCATCCTGATCGTCGGGCTGATGAGCATCATGACCACCGTGGCGCTGCAGCAGGTCAACGCCGTGAAGAATGTGTTGACCACTGCCGTCAACGGCATCGCCGCCCTCACGTTCATGGTGGTGGCCTGGCACTACATCGACTGGAAGGTCACGGCCCTCATTGCGGTGGGTGCGCTGCTGGGCGGCATGGTGGGCGCCAAGTTCGGCCGGAAGCTGCCTCCCCTGGCGCTGCGGGCCACGATCATTGTGGTGGGCACGGCCGCGCTGGTCAAGATGGTGTTCTTCTCCTGACGGGCCGGGCGGGGGCCAGCGGGCCACGGGCCAGGTGCGGGCTCAGTCCACACCCTTGATCTTCACGACGAACACCGCCCCCAGCAGGCCGATCACGGCGGCCACCACGTACAGCGTCACGTAGCCGCCGAAAACGGTGACCAGCGGCAGGGCGATGACGGGCGCGATGACCTGCGGCAGCGAGTTCGCCACATTGATCACGCCCAGGTCCTTGCCGCGGCTGGCGGCCGACGGCAACACCTGGGTCAGCAGGGCAAAGTCCACGGCCAGGTAGGCCCCGTAGCCGATGCCCAGCACGGCGGCACCTAGCAGGGCGCCGGTCCAGGTGGGTGCAAACGCCAGGATGAGGGCGGCCAGGGCAATGATGGCCGAGGAGGCGATGACAAAGGGCTTCCGTTTGCCCACCCTGTCCGTCCACCGGCCCCCGATGACGGCGGTGACCAGCGTCAGCACGGCGTACAGGCCGGTCAGGACCAGCACGCCAAATTCCGGGTTGTCGAAGCCCACGGCGTCGCGGAGAAAGAACAGCAGGTACAGGGTCACCAGGTGGTTGCCCACGTTGACCAGGAAGCGCGTGAGCCACGCCCAGCCGAAGTCCGGGTAGCGCCGGGGCGAGATCCAAAAGCCGGCAAGGAACGCCGCCCAGGCAAATGGCGGCCTGCTGGCGGCCGGCAGCACCCGGTCATTGGAAAGGAACAGGTAGGGCACCATCCCGGCCACCAGCGCCGCGGCGCACAGGACGTAGCCGAGGGCAAAGTTCCCGGCGACGACGGCGCCAACGGCGGCTCCCAGCAGGATTCCCACGACTGTTCCCATGGAGGCCAGCCCGCCGATGGTGCCGCGCTGGCGCACGGGCACCTGGTCCGGCACGGCGGCCGTGATGGCGGCCAGGGCCCCGTTGCAGCCCAGCTGCACCAGGCACCACAGCAGCATCATGGCGGCGACGCCCGGGGCCACGGCCAGGCCCAGCAGGCCAATCGTGCCCAGCAGCGCGCCGATGAACACCCAGGGCACGCGCCTGCCCAGGCGGGAGACGGTCCTGTCGCTGAAGGTGCCAAACAAGGGGTTGGCCACGAGGGACACGGCGGCTCCCGCCCCGGTGACCAGGGCCAGGATGCCTTCCTTGTCGGCCTCGCTGAAATGGATCGCCTGCTGGCCCAGCAGGACCTGGATGGGGCCGAAGAAGGCCGTATTGATGCCGACGTTGACCAGAACCACTGACATGGTCCAGCGCTTCCGGACGTTCTCGGTGGGCTCGGACAGGGCCAATCCCGCGGGCCCCGCACCCCCCTGCGACCCGGCGTTGTTCTCCGTCACCATGCCCCCATTGTTCGCCGCTGCTTCAAACGTGCCCCGGCAGGGGCAGATTCTAGGCTCAGCATACTTTGTCGGGCGGCTACGCGACCTGCCCGCGGACCTGTTCAATGATGCGCAGCGCGGCCACGGAGCCGGCGGGGTCCACGGGGACCGGCCCGCCCTGCAACACGGCCTGGGCCAGCAACTCGTAGAAAGCCGTGAAGTTTCCGCGCTCCGTGGGCACGGGCACCTGCGCCCCGTCGCGGCCCAGCATCCCCCAGTTGCCCTCAGGGTCCACGCCGTAGGCGGGGTCGCCGGGACGGATCCCCGCCACCAGCTGGGCCTCCTGCTGGTCCGGCACGTGCTTGACGAAGGCCGCCTCGGACCCCAGGACACGCAGCCGGGGCCCGAGCTGGGCCACGTTGAGGTTCATCCACAGGTGCGACACCACGCCGCCGGCATGTTCCAGCGCAACGAAGGCGTCGTCGTCGGCCTTCTCCTCGGGACGGCGCGCGGCCGCCTCGCCGTAAACGCGCACGGGCGGGCCAAAGAGCTGCAGCGCCTGGTCGATCAGGTGCGTGCCGAGGTCGAACAGGATCCCGCCGCCGTCCGCCGCCGTGGCCTGGGCCTTCCACTCCTTCGTGATGTCCTGCTGCCAGCGCTCCAGCCGCGATTCAAAGCGGCGAACCTGCCCCAGCGACCCCTCGGCGAGGAGTTTTTTCAGCGTCAGGTATTCCCCGTCCCAGCGCCGGTTTTGGTAGGTCGTCAGCACCAGGCCCCTTTCGCCGGCGAGCGCGATGAGCTCCTCCCCCTCCGCGCTCGTGACGGTGAAGGGCTTGTCAACCACGACGGCGCACCCGCCTTCCAGCGCCTCCCGCGCCAGTGCCGCGTGGCTGGCGGGCGGGGTGGCCACCACCACGAGGTCGACGCCGCTGCCTGCCGCGGACCAGTCCCTGCGTCCCACCACGCGGGCCTGCGGGTAGGCGGCACGCGCCGCCGCCTGCCGGGCGGGGTCGCCGGTGACGATCACGTCGAGGCTGAAGGCGTCCAGGGCGGCGAGGAACGGAGCATGGAATACGCTCCCGGCCAGACCGAATCCCAGCAGGGCGGTGCTGATCCTTTGTGTCATGGCTCATACCTTACCCGGCGCGGGGGCGCCCCAAAAAAGTACCCCTGCATGCACATCTCCGGTCAGCCCCGGCGGCTTTCCACCGGCTTTGGCGGACGCTCTTCCGCATGGCGCCGCCGTCCGTGGCGCCGTCCGTGGCGCCGCCGTTCAAGACGCCGGGCGGCAAGCCCCTGGCACTGGGCGCCGCCGGCTCCCACTGATAGCGTGGCTGGCATGAGTGCGGATGCGCCGAAAGTGACCGGCCTGGGCGCCGGCGAGCGGGCTGCCCTGGCCAAGACACTGGCCGGGAGCCGGGACGTCACGGTTTTTGTGGACGGCACGGCTCACCGGCTGGCACCCGGGGCACGGGACGCCGTCGTCGACCTCCTGGCCCGGCTGGCCCGCGGCGAGGCGGTGACAGTTTCCAGCGTGGCGGAACTGCTCACCACCTCCCAGGCTGCCAAGCTGGCCGGGATCTCCCACACGTTCCTGCGCAACATGACCGACCGCGGGGAGATCCCGGTCCAGTACCGCGGCTCGCACCGCCGCATCCGCCGCGACGACATCCTGGCGTGGCTGGCGGCACAGCAGTCCGCCTAGACCGGGGCCGGGCGGCTCAACCCTCCAACACGAGCAGCTGCGCCTTGTCCGCGTCCCAGCCCACGTGCACCGTGGCGCCCGCCGGTTGCCCGGCCGCCCCGCCGTTGGAACTGAGCTCGCGCAGTTGCAGCTCGCGTCCGCCGGCCATGATCCTGTGCCGGATCGTGGCGCCCAGGTTGGTGGAGGACACCAGTTCGCCCGTGCCGGAATTTTCCCGGCCCGGCGCCACGCGGAACGTCAAGTGCTCGGGCCGGATGGACACGGCGTATTTGTCCCCCCGGGCACCACGGTCGCGAACCCGCCCGGCGCCCAGCCCGCCCAGGTCCACCACGGCCTCGCCGCCCTCGCGGCTGATGACGGTGGCGGGGATGAGGTTGGTGTCGCCAAGGAAGCTGGCCACCCAATCCGTCACCGGATGGTTGTAAACCTCTTCCGGCGGGCCGGACTGCACAATTCTCCCGTCCTTCATCACCACAATCCGGTCCGACATGGCCATGGCCTCGTCCTGGTCGTGGGTGACAAAGAGGACCGAGATGCCCAGCGACTTTTGCAGCGCCTTGATCTCCTCCTGCATGTGCTCGCGGAGGCGCTTGTCCAGTGCGGCCATGGGCTCGTCGAGCAGCAGGGCCGCGGGATTGAAGACCAGCGCCCGGGCCAGGGCCACGCGCTGCTGCTGGCCGCCCGAGAGCTGCCGGGGCTTGCGGCCGCCCAGCCCGGCCAGCCCCACCCGGTCGAGGGCGTCGTCGGCCCGGCGGCGCGACTCGGCCTTCGGCACCCGGCGCATCCGCAGCGCGAATTCCACGTTTTCGCGGGCGCTCATGTGCGGGAACAGTGCGTAGTTTTGGAACACCACGCCGAGGTTGCGCTCGCGCGGCGGCAGCGAGTCGACGGGGGCGCCGTCGATCATGACGGAGCCCGAGGTGTGCTCCTCAAAGCCCGCCACCATCATCATGGTGGTGGTCTTGCCGGAGCCGCTGGGGCCCAGGAGGGTGACGAACTCGCCGGGTTGGATGGAAAGGTCAAGCCTGTCGACGGCGACCACCTCGCCATAGGTCTTGCGCACCTGGCGGAGCTCGATCGCCCCCTTGCGGGCCGTGGCGGTGCCTGGCTGTCGGGCGGTTGGGGCAATGGTGGGGGTGCTCATGGGAATCCTTTGCAATTGAATCTAGGCGGCCAGTGGCATCATGCGGGCCGTGGAGCGGCGCTTGAGCACGTAGACAACCTGGATGAGCAGGCCGATCGTGGCCACGGTGACCAGGAGGGCGGAGGAGACCGCGATCTTGGGCGTGAGGTTGAACTGGATGTCGGTGAACATCTTCACGGGGAGCGTTGTGGCCCCGGGCGACTGCATGAACAGCGACATAACGGTCTCGTCGATCGAGACGGAGAAGGCAAACAACGCTCCGGAGATGAGACCCGGCAGGATCACCGGCATGTGGACGTGGCGGAACACCGAAAGCGTTCCGGCACCGAGGCTCTGGGCCGAACGGACCAGAGCCGGGTTGAGGCCGGCCAGGCTGGCGCGGGTGGTCAGGTACACATAGGGCGTGGCGATGACTGCGTGGGCCAGGCCGATCGGGACGATGCTGCCCACCAGCCCCACCGAGATGAAGAACTGGTAGAAGGCGAGCGCCAGCACCACCGTCGGGACAATCATGGGCGCCAACACCAGCCCCACCACGGCCTGCTGTCCGGGGAACTTCCGGCCATGCAGCCCGATGGCGGCGCTGGCCCCGAACACAACGCCAAGCACGACGGCGATCGCGGCGGCCTGCATGCTCGCGGACAGCGCCGACGTCCAGGCCGGATCCGCAAAGAAGCCCTGCACGGCGGCGAGGGAAATGCCGTCGGGCGGGAAGGTGATGTACCGGCTGTTGTTCAGGGCCACGGGCACCACGATCAACGTGGGAACCACGAGGAAGGCGAAAACCGGAAGCGAAAGCAGGGACAGCGGCTTCCGCCGGATGCCGGCCCTGGGGGCGCTAAAGCGTTTCATGTTGGCCTCCGGCCTTGAGGACCCGCTGGTAAACGGCGGCGATGATGCTCACCAGGACGGTCAGGATGACGGCCAGCGCGGCGGCACCCGGGAAGTCGGTGAGCTGGCGGGCGTAGTAGTCGATCTCGTTGGCGATCATCATGTCCCCCGGCCCGCCCATGACCACGGGCGTGATGAAGAAGCCGGTGCTGATGATGAACACGAGCAGGCCTGCGGCTGAGATGCCGGGGGCGCTCAGCGGCAGCGTGATGCGGCGGAAGACCGCCGCTTCCCTGGCGCCGAGGGACCTGGCCGCCAGCGCCAGCCGGCCGTCGATGGCGGCCAGGGAGGAGAAGATGGGGAACACCGCGTAGGGCAGCAGGCAGTGGACCATGCCAACAATGACGGCAAAGCGGTTGTGCAGCAGCGGCAGCGGCGCATTGATCAGGCCAATGTTGTGCAGGAAGCCGTTGACCAGGCCGTTGTCCTGCAGCAGCACGGCCCAGGCGAAGTTCTTCACCAGGATGCCGGTCCAGAACGGCAGCAGGACCACGGCGAACAGGATGACGCGCATGACGGTGCCGCTGCGCCAGAGCACCAGGGCGATGACGTAGCCGAGGACCACGGTGACGGCCGTGGACGTCAGGGCGATGCTCAGGGTGTTGACCAGGGAGCGGGTGACCAGCGGGTCTGCCAGGACCCGGGCATAGGCCCCGCCGGTGAAGCTGGAGCCGATGAGTTTTCCCAGCGGGGTCAGGAACAGCAGCACGTCGAAGACCACCACCGGTGCCAGCAGCAGGAGCCAGCCTGCACGGCGGCGGCGCTTCGGTGGTGCGCCGGAGGGTGGGCCGCCGGCGCCTGGGCGGGCCCTTGCAAGGGTTGCCTGGGCCATCTCAGCTGGCCTGCCACAGCTTGAACTTTTGCTCGGTCTGCTTGAGGTTCTGGGCCCACCACTTGTCGTCGCGGAGCAGGATCTTCTCCGCAAGCTTGGGGCTGGTGGGCAGCGAGTCGGCAATCTCCTTCGGCAGCTTGGACAGTGCCGGGGTGTTGGCAAGGGTCAGGTTGGTGACCTTGTCGAACGCGGCGCCGGCCTCGGCGTCGTTGGACATGAAGTTCATGAGCTTGAAGGCCGCCTCCTTGTTCTTCGCGCCCTTGGGCACCACGAAGTAGTCCCCGGCCAGGACGGCGTTTTGCGGGGTGAAGTTCAGCTTGGCGCCATCGGCCCGGGCAGCGTTGATGCGGTTGTTGAAGCTCGTGGACAGGGCCACCTCGCCGGAGGTCAGCTGCTGGATGGGCTCCTGGTTGGTCGAGTGGTACAGGAGCTTGTCCTTGCCCGGATGCTGGCCGAGCACACGCAGGGCACGGTCCACATCCAGCGGATAGATCTTCTCGAACGGCACGCCGTCCGCCAGCAGCGCCGCTTCCAGCACGGAACTGTCGGACAGCTGGTTGTAGATCGAGCGCTTCGTGCTGAAGCGGTTCTGGTCGAAGAATTGCGCCCAGTCGGAGGGCGCCTTGCCGTCCGGTATGACCCTCTCGTCCCAGGCCATCACGAACAGGAAGCTGAGGTACTTGATGCCATAGTCGGCCTTGGCATAGCCCGGCAGGCCCTTGTCACTGATGATGTTGTAGTCGAACTTCTCCAGCAGCCCTTCCGCCACGGCGGTCTCGTACTCGGGCGCCGTGATCTCCACCAGGTCCCACTGCACGTCGCCGGACTGCACCTGCGCCTTGAGCCCGGCGAGGCTCGTGTTGGCCAACAGCGTCGGCTTGATGCCGGATTGCTTGGCAAAGGGATTGAGGATGGTTTGCGTCAACTGGTCGTTGTACGAGCCCCCGTAGGAGGTGACCGTGACGGTGGAGTTTGCGGGGGCACTGCTGGAGGACTTGGTGCTGCAGCCGGACAGAGCCAGGCCGGCCAGCGGGGCGAAGGCCGCCGCCTTGAGCAGGGACCGGCGGTTGTACACGGGTGAAAAGTTGTTTGACATGGCGAAAACTTGCCTCTCGGGCGTCGGCTGGGCATGGGCGTGCTTGGCAACTGATGAGGATCATGGCTCTTGTTGGCGCTTCGTCACGGGCGGATTGCACCCCTTGGCGATTCACGCAGCATGGGGCGAATCGATGCTTGAACCGGAATCCAGCTTTTCGGTGCCGTAACTGTAAGCCCAAAGTTTTCAAAGAGTCAACGGTTGTATTTTATTAAGAAACAGATTATCTTTGTGACACGGCTCACTAGCCCTAAAGGAGGCCCGTCCGGGCGTCACAAACGTTGACTGGCGCGAACCCTCGCCTTAGAATATTTTCATCTGACAAAATTCATATTTCATATTATGAAAACACAATGTCGTGATGTCCGAGAAGCCAACCTGGGAGCACCATGCCTGCACAACTTTCCGCCGGAACGCCGGCCCCGAATTTTTCCCTGCCCAACGCCGCCGGCGAGCAGGTCTCGCTGGCCGACTACGCAGGCCGCCAGGTGGTGGTCTACTTCTACCCGAAGGCCGCCACGCCAGGCTGCACCACGGAGGCCTGCGACTTCCGCGACAGCCTGTCCGCCCTCAATGGCGCAGGCGTTGAGGTCGTGGGCATTTCCACCGACCCCCAGAAGGACCTCGCGAAGTTCTCCGAGGACTTCGGACTGAACTTCCCGCTGCTTTCGGACCTCAACCACGAGGTTGCCGAGGCGTGGGGCGCCTGGGGCGAGAAGAAGGTCAACGGCACCACGTTGATCGGCACGCTGCGCTCCACCGTGGTGGTCAACGCCGACGGCACCGTCCACTCCGCCGAATATAACGTGGCCGCGGATGGCCACGTCGCACGCCTGCGCAGCAGCCTGGGGCTGTAACCAACGAGGGATTCCGCCGATCCTGCGCTTCGCCGCGCCCCAACGGTGCGCCACTTGCCAAGTGGCGCACCGTTCGTGCTTAACCGTGCCCAGCTTCAAAGTTCCGGTGCGCGCCATTGACAACCCCCTGTGTGATGCTGTTCACTATTGCATATGCTGAAATAACAGTTCCACGATACGAGAATTTGATTCGTATAGCCTACGCCGTGGATGCCAGCATTTGAGTTACAAGGACAGCAAACATGTTGCTGCAACAATTCAACGAAGCGGACAGGGCGCAGCTGGACGCAACGCTTCGTCCGTGCGTGGACAACCAGCGGTGGATCGATGAGATTGCCGCGGCCCGCCCCTTCACCACCCTGGACCAGCTGTTCAGCCAGGCGCTAAATGCCGCAAGTCCGTTCACCCCCGCGGAGGTTGCCGCCGCCATGGCGCACCATCCGCGGATCGGCGAGCGGGCGGCCGGCAACAGCGCGGAGGCAACGCTTTCGCGCAGGGAACAGTCCGGCGTCGACCCTTCCAATACGGAACTGGCGCGGGCCCTTGCCGACGGCAACCGGGCCTACGAGGAAAAGTTCGGCCAGGTGTTCCTCATCCGGGCCGCCGGCCGGACCCCGCAGGAAATCCTCGCCGTGCTGCAGAAGCGCCTGGGCAACACCCCCGAGCAAGAAGCCCCGATCGTGGCCCAACAGCTGCGCGAAATAGCCGTGCTGCGCCTCAAAGGAGTGATGAGCCAATGAGCTCCCTGATAACCACCCACATTCTGGATACCGCAGCGGGGCAGCCCGCGGCAGGTGTCGCCGTCGAGCTTTACGCCCGCGACGGCGGGGCATGGCACCAGATTGCGACGGGCACCACTGATGCCGACGGGCGGGTGAAAGATCTTGGCCCCGAGACGCTGCCGGGCGGCGATTACCGCCTCCGCTTCGACACGGGCGCCTACTTCGCCGGCATCAACACGGACACCTTCTTCCCGGAGGTCGCCCTGACATTCACGGTCACGGAGGGCCAGGCGCACTACCACGTGCCCCTGCTGCTGAGCCCGTACGCCTACTCAACCTACAGAGGAAACTAATCATGAACACCAACAGCAACATCATCCTGGGGGCCAACCAGTACGGCAAGGCCGAGGTCCGCCTCGTCAAGATCACCCGCGACACGGAGCGCCACAGCATCGAGGACCTCAACGTCACCTCGCAGCTGCGCGGCGATTTCGCGGCCGCCCACCTTGAGGGCGACAACGCCCACGTGGTGGCCACCGACACCCAGAAGAACACCATCTACTCGCTCGCCCGCGACGGCGTCGGCTCCCCCGAGGCGTTCCTGCAGCGCCTCGCCGCGCACTTCACCGGCTCCTTCGACTGGGTCACGGGCGGGCGCTGGGCCGCGGAGTCCTATGCCTGGGACCGGATCCAGGCCAACGGCACCGGCCACAACCACTCGTTCGTGCGCAACGGCCAGGAGGTGCGCACCGCCGTCGTCGTCAAGGACGGGGACGCCACCCACGTCATCGGCGGGCTGAAGGACCTCACGGTGCTCAAGTCCACCGAGTCCGGGTTCGTGGGCTACCCGAAGGACAAGTACACCACCCTGGCCGAGACCACCGACCGCGTCATGTCCACCGACGTCGCCGCCCGCTGGCGCTACAACCCGGCCGCCACCGCCACGCTGGACTTCAACAAGACGTACGACGACGTCAAGGCCCTCCTGCTCGAAGGCTTCACCGAGGGCTACTCCCACGCACTGCAGCAGACCCTGTTTGACATGGGCAAGAAGGTCATGGACGCGCACGAGGAAATTGACGAGATCAAGTTTTCCATGCCCAACAAGCACCACTTCGTGGTGGACCTGAGCCCGTTTGGCCAGGACAATCCCGGCGAGGTGCTCTTCGCCGCGGACCGCCCGTACGGCCTGATCGAGGCCACCGTGGTCCGCGAAAACGGCAGCGACGCCGGCAACGCCTGGGATGGCATGGCCGGATTCTGCTGAACCCGGCAGCTTGAACCACCAGTAGCACCGGGTGGGCGGGGACCAGTCCCCGCCCACCCACCAGACGCACCCAAGGAGTGCGCAGCGCTCTTAACAGAGGTAAGCAGACAAGGAGGTCCGCTATGACCAGAAAGACTAATTCGGCCAACCGCACAGCACCGTTGCGGCCGGAAGATGAGAAACTCGGCATCGGGGCAAGTTTTGCCTACGGTTTCCAACACGTTTTGACCATGTACGGCGGCATCATCGCCGTACCGTTGATCATCGGCCAGGCCTCCGGCCTGGCCTCGGCAGACATAGGCCTGCTGATCGCCGCCTGCCTCTTCATGGGCGGGCTGGCAACCCTGCTGCAGACCCTGGGCGTCCCGTTCTTCGGCTCGCAGCTTCCGCTGGTCCAGGGCACATCCTTCGCCGGCGTGGCAACCATGCTGGCCATCCTCAACGGCGGCGGCGGAATCCAGTCGATCTTCGGAGCGGTCATTGTCGCCTCACTGATCGGCCTGCTGATCACCCCCATCTTCCAGCGCATCATCAAGTTCTTCCCCCCGGTGGTTACCGGCACGGTCATCGCCGTCATCGGCCTGACGCTGATGCCGACGGCGGCCGGCTGGGCCATGGGCGGCAACCCCAAGGCACCCGACTTCGGCAGTCCGGCCAACATTGGCCTGGCCGGCCTGACCCTGGTCATCGTGCTGCTGCTCAGCAAGATCGGCAGCGGCACCATCTCCCGGCTGTCCATCCTGCTGGCCATGATCATTGGCACCATCGTGGCCGTGTTCATGGGCAAGGCCGACTTCTCCAAGGTCGGAACCGGACCAATCTTCGCCTTCCCCTCACCGTTCCACTTCGGCATGCCGACATTCCAGGCCGCGGGCATCATTTCGATGGTCATTGTCATCCTGGTGACGCTGGTGGAAACGTCGGCGGACATCCTCGCCGTCTCCGAGATCATTGGCACCAAGGTGGATTCGCGCCGGCTGGGCAACGGACTGCGCGCGGACATGATCTCCAGCGCCGTTGCGCCGGTCTTTGGCTCCTTCCCCCAGACCGCGTTCGCCCAGAACGTCGGCCTGGTCGCCATCACGGGCATCAAGAGCCGTTTCGCGGTCACCGCAAGCGGGGTGATTCTGCTGGTGCTTGGCCTGTTGCCCGTCATGGGCCGCGTGGTCGCTGCAGTTCCGACCGCGGTCCTCGGCGGGGCTGGCATCGTGCTGTTCGGCACGGTGGCGGCCAGCGGTATCCGCACCCTGTCCACGGTCAGCTACAAGAACAACATGAACCTGGTCATCGTTGCCACCTCGATTGGTTTCGGTGTCATCCCGATCGTCCAGCCCACCTTCTACAGCCAGTTCCCGGCCTGGTTCAGCACCATCTTCGACTCCGGCATCAGCTCCGCCGCCGTCATGGCGATCGTGTTGAACCTGCTGTTCAACCACCTCAGGCGCGGCAACCCGGACAATCCGTCCGTGTTTGCCGCAGGCACCGAACGGCGGATCGCCCCCGAGGTGCTGGGCAGCCTGCAGCACGGCGACCGCTGCGAGGAAGGAAAATTGATCGACGCGAACGGCTTGGAGGTTCCGCTGCTGGAGCCGGACCCGCAGCACTGATGTCCTGGCCAGTATTTCCTGGCCCAGTACGACGCCGGCACGCGCCTTTGGGAGGCGGGCGCCGGCGTCGTTCTGGTTGGCCTGGGGCGGCTTGCGGGCGGCTGGTGCCTTCAGCCGCGGCCGATGAACGGCATGCCCGCCGCCGTGATGACCAGGGAGCCGATGTTCGCCGAGTCCGGCAGCTGGGCCATCATCAGCACGGTGCGGGCCGCGTCCGCCACGGGGAAGGTGGGCTCGACGAGCCGGCTCCCGTCCGCCTGCAGGGCTCCGGTGGCAACATCCAGGGTGGCCATGATGTCCGTGGCGGTGTTGCCGATGTCGATCTGTCCGCAGCTGATGCCAAAGGGCCGCCCGTCCAGCTCGATCGACTTGGTCAGCCCCGTGACGGCGTGCTTGGTTACCGTGTAGGCGACGGACCTGGGCCGCGGCGAATGGGCTGAAATGGAGCCGTTGTTGATGATCCGGCCGCCCTGCGGTTGCTGCGTCTTCATCACGCGGACGGCCGCGGCCGCGCAGAGCATGGAGCCGGTGAGGTTCACGGCCAGCACGGCGTCCCAGTCCTCCAGGGAGATCTCATCCACGGCGGCCGCCGGGCCAAAGGTGCCGGCGTTGTTAAACAGCACGTCCACCCGGCCAAACCGGTCCACGGCGGCGCGGAAGAGCTGCTCGACGTCGTCCGGCCGGGTCACGTCGGTGGGCACGGCCAGCGCGTTTGCGTGCCCGGCGGCGGTTTCGCGCAACTCCGCCCCGCGCCGGCCGGCCAGGACCACACCGAATCCGGCGCGCAGGAATTCCTGGGCAACGGCGCGGCCGATCCCCGAGCCGGCGCCGGTGACCACCGCCATCTTCCCCATTTCACCCTGGTCTGCGGGGGTGTGCCGAACCATGGCGTCCTCCTTGTTTATGTGGATTTCATCTTGGCGGAAATTCCGGGCATGCGGAAGCGGGCCCGGCGTCAATCGCCCGGGCCCGCCCGCTTTCAATCCCGGCCTATGCGCCGGGCCCCGTGATGGGCCAGCCGGTCACCTTCTTGGGCCGTGGCGGTGCATAGGTGCGCACCTTGGACGTGGAAAGGCCCAGGCGCACCAGCGATTCGGCAATCGTGACGGCGGCCGCCACCCCATCCACCACGGGCACACCGGTGCGTTCCCTGACCTTGTCGTTCAACCCCGCCATGCCGCCGCAGCCCAGGACGATCACCTCGGCACGGTCCTGCGTGACGGCCAGTTCGGACTCGCGGACTATGGACTCCACGGCCCGGCCGGGGTCCTCCTCGAGTTCCAGGACGGCAAGGCCGCTGGCCCGCACCGAGGCGCAACGGGCGTCCAGCCCTGCCAGTTTGAGGCGGTCCTCGATGAGGGGGACGGCTCGGTCAAGGGTGGTCACCACCGAATACTTGTAGCCGAGGAACATGGCCGTGCTGGCCGCCGCCTCCGTGATGTCCACCACCGGGACGTCGAGGAGTTCCTGCAGGCCCTCCCGGCCGTGCTCGCCGTAGCCGGCCTGGATGACGGCGTCGAATGGCTCCGGATAGTTGGAGATGGCATCCATGACGGCCACCGCGGCAAGGTAGCTTTCAAAGTTCCCCTCGCAGGATTCGGCGCCGAAGCGCGGGGTGATGGGGATGATCTCCGTGCCGGGTGCCGCCACGCTGCGGGCCTGGGCCGCGATGGAGTCCGTCATGGACGTTGTGGTGTTTACATTCGCCACGAGGATGCGCATGGCAGTCCCTTCTTCCTGGCTTTGCTGGTGGGTGCTGGCTGGCCTGGTGCCGGTCAGTGGGTGCTGGCGACGGCGATCGGCTCGCCGGACGCCTCGGTGAAGCTTTGGCTGCGGTCCGAGATCCAGTAATAGGTTATGGCCGCGATGCCTGCCCCGAAGAACCAGGAGAAGGAGGACAGCTCGTGAAATGTGGGAATGAACGCGATGAGCAGTGCCACCACACCGGCTGGAATCAGGGCGATGATCGCCTTGGGATTGACGCCCCGGCGGTAGTGGTAGCTGCCGTTCTCGTCAGTGGTGTAGAGGTGGGGGACATTGACCTTGCCCCGGCGCAGCAGCCAGTAGTCGGCCATGATGACGCCGAACAGCGGGCCGAGCAGCCCTCCGAGCCCGCCGAGGAAGTACACGATCACCACGGGGTTGTTGTACAGGTTCCAAGGCAGGATCACCAGTCCGATGCTGGCGCTGATGATGGCGGCCCGGCGGAAGTTCAGGTGCCGCGGGAAGAGGTTGGTGAGCGCGTAGACCGGTGCCACGACGTTTGCCATCAGGTTCACAGCCACCGTGAGGATCAGCAGCGCCAGGCAGGCGACCACCAGCAGGAACGTGTTGGGAATGAGGTGGACCACGTCGGCAGGGCTCTCAATGATGGCGCCGTTGATCTTGAACTGCGCCCCGGCCATGACCACCACGATCGCCCCGAACAGGAGCATGTTGATCGGGATGCCCCAGAAGTTACCGCGCACAATCGACTTTTCGCTCTTGGCGGAGCGGGTGAAGTCGCAGAAGTTAAGGACGAAGGTTCCGTAGATGGCCACCCACAGGGCGCCGCCGCCAAAGATGGTGCGCCACATTTCACCGCCGGTCAGTGCATGGTTGGTGGTCCAGGCGATCGAGCCGCCGGCACGCATGAACATCCAGACGGCGATCGTGGCCATGGTGATCAGGATAATCGGTCCCGCGAAGGCCTCGTACTTGCGGATCATGTCCATGCCGTAGCTGACAATGATGACCTGGACGATCCAGAGGGCAATGAACGTCAGCCAGCCGAGCGCCGACAGGCCCAGGATCAGGCTCTTGTCCAGCTCGTGCAGGGATGGGAAGACGGCGACGAGCATGACGCGGAAGACCACCGAGGCCAGGAACGTCTGCACGCCAAACCAGACAATGGCGACGCCGCCGCGCAACAGTGAAGACACCTGGGCGCCCTTGATGCCGAAGCTGATGCGGCTCATGACGGGGAACGGCACGCCCGTCCGCACACCCATGAAGCCGGAAAAGTTGAGCAGGCCGAAGAGCAGCACGGCGCCGATGCCGAGGGCCAGCAGGATCTGCCAGCCGCCCAGGCCAAGCGCGAACAGGCCGATCGCAAAGGCGTAGTTGCCGAGGCTGTGGACGTCGTTGGCCCAGAGCGTGAAGATGCTGTACGAGGACCACCGGCGCCCTTTCCTTTGGGTCGGGGCAAGGTCCTGGTTAAAGAGGGTGGCACTGAGCGTGTAGCCCTCGGGGGTTTCATAGGGCACGCGCTCCGTTGCGTGTGCCTCTGCTGGCAGGGTGGTGGTCATGGCCGGCACCGTTGCCGGTTCAAGATCATTGGGTATCCGAGCGTTCATGCCTTGCTCCGCTGTTCGTTTTTCTCACGTCACTATTTCTCGCATCGTGAAAACCAATTATTGAATAGTGAAAAGAACTTTATGACGTGGTTCACAGCATGTCAAGTGCTCCGGATCACACGCCGGAAGCCGTCACGGTCGGCCAGCCAGCTTGATTCGTGGTCACGGGACGGATATTCTCAACATACAAGATTCAAATCTCGCTTTACGAAAATGCTTCGTTCAGCGCGTCCCTCCCGGTGCCAAGGCCTCCATTCAACGTCGCACGTTGGCCAGAGGCAGGAACCGTCGCCACACAGCGCGCACGGTGCTACGGACGGCTTCAAACAGACAGGTTGACATGCTTCTTC
>NZ_JAAMFM010000027.1 GCF_013376105.1 Arthrobacter wenxiniae | reverse complement strand
CACTCCTGCCCCGCCCCCGCGGGCCCGGAACCAGCCCGGACGCGCCCACACGAGACCAGCCGCCGGCGCGCCCAGCTCAAACCGCGGCAGCCACCGCGGCCGCGACGGCAGGGCCCACGCGCGGGTCCAGGGGGCTGGGGACAATGTAGTCCGGGGCCAGGCTGCCTGCCGCGAGGTCCGCAATCGCATTTGCCGCCGAGCGTTTCATGGCGGGCGTGATCCGGCGCGCACCGGCGTCCAGCGCACCCCGGAAGATGCCCGGGAAGGCCAGTACGTTGTTGATCTGGTTGGGGAAGTCGCTGCGCCCTGTGGCCACCACGGTTGCGTATCGTTGCGCCACGTCCGGCATGACTTCGGGGTCCGGGTTGGACAGGGCAAAGATGATGGCACCGGGATTCATTCGGGCCAGGGCATCCTCGGGGATGGTCGAGGACGACACCCCAACCACTGCATCTGCCCCGTCCAGCGCTTCCGCGATGCCGCCGCGGAGCCCCTGCCGGTTTGTCCTGGCGGCGTAGCCGGCCTTGATGGCGTTGAGCCCGACGCGGTCCTGATGGACGATGCCGCGGGAGTCGAGGAGGACCACGTCGCCCAGGCCGGCGTCGAGCAGTATTTGCGCCACGGCAATGCCCGCGGCGCCGGCACCGGAAATGACGGCGCGCATGGCGCTGAGCTCCTTGCCCACCACCTTGGCGGCGTTCGTGAGTGCCGCCAGGACCACCACGGCAGTGCCGTGCTGGTCGTCGTGCATGACGGGGCAGTCCAGCGCCTCGATCAGGCGTTCTTCGAGCTCAAAGCAGCGTGGGGCGGAGATGTCTTCCAGGTTGACCGCACCGAAGCTCGGGCGCAGCCGGACCAGGGTTTCAATTATTTCATCAACGTTTGTGGTGGCCAGCACCAGGGGGATCGAGTCCAGCCCGCCGAAGGCCTTGAAGAGGGCGGACTTGCCTTCCATGACGGGCAGGGACGCGCTGGGACCGATGTCTCCCAGTCCCAGGACGGCCGTGCCGTCGCTGACCACGACCACGAGGCGGCTGGCCCAGGTGTGGCTGCCCGCCAAGGCGGGATCGGCGGCGATGGCGCGGCTGACCTTGGCCACGCCTGGCGTGTAGGCGATGGACAGGTCCCGCAGGCTGTCCAGCGGGACCTTGCTGGTGACTGAAAGTTTGCCGCCAACGTGGGCGGCGAAGATCTCCTGCTCGGAAAGGGATATGTGGCTGCCAGTGGATGGGGTGGTGGTTGCTTCGATTGACATGTAATTCTCCTGCGTCGCTTCCAAGGTGGGAGGCGCGAGAGCGTCCGGGCCCTGATGTGCCGGGACGACGGCGGCTGCCGGGCTGTGAGGTGGGGCGCGGCAGGGCCTCGCAGTGCCGGGCCGGCCTGTACGTCGATGGACAGGCCGGGTGAGTCCGACAGGTGCTCAAGGTTTGTTGGTGTCGACACTACCCGAAGCGCCTGCCACCGATCGCAACGCGGCGTGAAGATGCGTCACATTGCGCTGCGGCACCATGCCGGCCGACGTCAGCGCAGGATGATGTCCGTTGCCGTGGCGGGCGAGCGCCCCGAGGAGACAAAGCCTGAGACGTTGGCCTGGGGGTGCTTGATGATGTCCGTGACGGAGCCCAGGTGCCGGGAGAGGTCCACCTTGTCCTCCGGCGCGGCCAGCAGCAGCTGGAAGCCGAACTCCTGCAGGGCATTGATGCCCGCGCCGGCGTATTCGGAGTTGGCCTGGATGAACGCCTCGTCGATCATCACCGTCCCATAGCTGCTGTAGCCCTGGATGTCGATGCCCAGCTGGTAGGCCAGGGCGGCGCCCATGATGAACGATGTGAACCGTTGTCCCTCGCCGCCGGAGAGGGTGCCCGGTTCCAGGCCAAGCTCCACGTCGCCGTTGGGGCGGTGCTCGTTGCAGCTGATTCTCACGTGCTGGCGGACATCGAGCACGGTGTCGGCCCAGGATTGCATGGAGCGGTCGTTGAGGGCGTCCACGAGGCGCTCCAGCTGCTGGTAGCTGGCAGTCATCTTCTCCTCCGTGGCCTTGGCGTAGGCGTTCCCCAGGGCCTCCTTCAAGTCGGTGCGGAAGGCCCGGGCCTCCTCGGGGATGGCGGTGGCCACTTCCAGGCGCAGCCGGCTGCCCTTCTCAAACGGCACGTCCGCCAGGATCTGGTTCAGGGGCAGGATTCGTTCCGCAATGGCGCGCCGTTCCTCCTCCAGCAGCTGCAGGAGGTCGGAAAAGCGCTCATAGGAGCGGTTGTTGAAATACTCGCGGAATTCCTCCTGCCGCTGCGGCAGGCCGTCGGAAATGATCCGCCCGTGGAGCTCCTCATAGTGTTCGGCCGCGTCAGCCCCCGTGCCGTGGCTGGCGCCCATGCCGGGCCCGAACTCGCGGGCAAATGCCTTGAAGATTTCGACCAGCGCGCCTTCGGTGCGGAAGATGCGTTCCTTGGCGGCCGCGGCGCGTTCGCCCAGGTCCAGCGCGGCTTGGCTGAACAGCTGGTCCAGTTCCTTCAGGCTGTCAGGGCCGCCGCCGGCCGTGTAGGGGGCGAAGGCTTCCACGGCCCACCCGGCGGGCGGCTCCGTGCGGGCCTTCGCTGAGGTGGCTGCCGCCTCGTCCCGGAGGTCCGACAGTTCCCGTTCCACCCCGGAGAGGTGGTTGTTGAGCACGGCCACGCGGCCGACGGCGGCCTCCAGTTCCGCCTTCGCCCCGCCCAGCGCCTCCCTGATGCCCGCCAAGGTGGCGCTGCTGTCAACGGCCGCCTGGAGCGCCTGCTGCAGCTTCCCGAGCTGCGCCGACAGGGCGCCGGACTCGAGCTGCTCAAACGGACGGGTGTCCCCGGCCACACGGCGGAGCGCGTCCAGCCGTCCAGCCTGCTGGTCCTTGGCCCTGCTGCGCTGCTCGGCCAGGGCTGCAGCGCTCTCGCAGGCGGCGGCCAGCCCGTCGGCCCGGGTCTCGAGTTGCGCGATCTTGTCCACGTTGGTGAAGCCGAGCAGGTAGTCGGCAGGGTTGACGGCGCGGGTGTCGCGTTCAAAGGTGGACGCGTTGGCCTTCAGGGTCCCGGCCAGCGAAATGGCCCGTTCGTGGGCATGCAGCTCCGCGTCGCTGTCCACGCACCGGAAGGCGAAGTCCCGGGCCACCTTGGCGCGCAGCCAGGCGCCGGCGTCGGACGCGTGGAAGTCCAGTTTGGTGGCCAGGTGCCCCTCGCCGGGATCGGCGGGGCGCGCGGCCGCGCCCATGTTGATCCAGCGCAGCCTGCCGAAGCCGTCCAGGCCGTTGGCGGCGTGCGTCACGGCCTCAATGTCCACAGCGCGCACAAGCAGCGTGGTGGCCAGGGACCGCAGCACCTTTTCCGCGGCCGGGCGCCAGACCGCATGGCCGGCGGCGATGTCCACCAGCTCCCCGGCAAACGGCAGCTCCGCGGGGTCCAGGCCGGTCTCGGCGCAGATCGCGCGCCGGGCGGCGGCGCTGCGGCCGTCGATGTTGCTGCCGCGCCGCTGGTAGGAGGCGATCTCCGCCCGGAGCCTCTTCTCCTCGGCCTTGGCGTTGATGCTCTCCGCCACGGCCTCGTACTCGCGGGTGCGGGCCGTCTCGGTTTCCGCCAGTTGAAGGCCGACGCCGGCCCCCGCCTCCCGCCGTGCGGCCGCCAGGCCTTCCGGGGTCCAGGGGGCGTCGAGGCCGGCCGCCGCGAGGTCGTCGCGGACGGCCGACTCCAGCCGGAGGCGCTCCTCCAGTTCCCGCCTGGCCGCACGGATGTCCCTTTCCAGGCCTTCGATGGCGCGCCCGCCATGCCTGGCGTGCTGCTCGTCCAGGGCCGCCACGGATTCCGCCAGGGCGTCCTTGGCGGCGGCCGCAGCCTCGATCTCCATGAGCGTTTGGCCGTGCTGTTCCTCGAGTGCCACGGCCTTGGCGGCGAGCAGTTCGGCCTGGAAGCGGCGGCGCAGGAGCGGCAGCTGGATGTTTTTTAGTTCAACTGTGCGATCATGGGATTTCCTGAACTCCCGCAGATTTCGGTGCAGGTCCGGCACGGGGGCGAGTGCGTCGCGCTGGCCCCGGGCGTCCTCAAGCTGGCGGTAGATGCCGCGCAGGTGGCTGAAGTCGTCCACGGCGGCCTTGGCCGCAGCCAGGGTTGCCGGCTTGTCCAGCACCTCGTAGCGGAAGAACCGGTTGACGCCCTTGTCCAGGCCCTTGCCGTTCTGCAGGGTGCGCAGCAGGCTGAACGCCTTGTCGTTGTCGATGCCGAGCTTGCGCCGGAAGCGTTCCGCGAACGTCTTGTGCACGTCAAAGGCCTCGCAGCCGGGCAGGGCGGCAAGCAGGGACGACGGCGAGAACCGGCGGCTGCCGTGCTTTTCCAGGGCGTTGGTGTCCAGCGGGCGGTCGTGGATCACGTAGTGCTTGCCCACCTGGCCTTCGAGGCCGTTGGCGGGCAGGTCGAAGAGCGCGGCAATGGTGACGTGCCGGCCCAGGCCGTCCTCGAAGGCCAGGGCGGTGGCGGACCAGGTGGCGCTGGGCCGCTGGTACACGGTGCCGTCCGGCGTCTTGAGCTGGCGCCCGCGCATGTAGCTGAAGGTGGTGCGGCGGTCCTTGCGGTTGGACGCCTCGTGGGCGGACTCGTTCAGCCGCGGGGCCGCATGGAAAATGTGCTGGATGCCGTCAAAGAGGGTGGATTTGCCCACGCCCGGGTGACCTGTCAGCAGGGTTCCGGCGCGGTCCACGTACATGGCGTGCCGGCCGTGGAACGTGCCCCAGTTGATGATCTGGATCTGGCAGAGCCGGTACTGGCCGGGGTTGATTTCCTCGCCGATGGGCAGGGTGGTCGCAATGCTCATTCTGCGGCTTCCTCCTGTGTGCTGTCCCCCGTGGTGTCATCCGGCGCGTCCGCGCTGCCGTCCAGGGCGGCCAGGTAGGCGGGGATCTGGTCGATCGTGTCAAAGGGCAGGGCCAGCGCCAGGGCGTTGCTGACCCGGTACTCGCCGGGAAGTTCCGTGGGCAGGAGCAGTTTCAGCGCCAGCAGCCTGGCCAGCGACGAATCTGTCAGCTCGTCCAGGCGTTTGTCGTCCACGGCGCCGGGCTGGCGGTGCTCGGCCAGGACTTCACGTGCGCCGCTGCGGGTGATGGTGGCGTCCGTGCCGGTGCCT
Source organism: Arthrobacter wenxiniae (assembly GCF_013376105.1). Lineage (GTDB taxonomy): Bacteria > Actinomycetota > Actinomycetes > Actinomycetales > Micrococcaceae > Specibacter > Specibacter wenxiniae. The sequence continues at coordinate 58,783 of NZ_JAAMFM010000027.1, read as the reverse complement.
GCCTGGCGGTCCAGAAGCAGGCGCAGCCGCAGGGCCAGCAGGGTCTCCTCACGGCGGAGCGGTTTGCGGGCCACGATGGGCTGCGTGTGGACGGCGTCGACTCCGGCCGGCGTCAGCAGGGCGATCTTGCGTTCCGGGTCCACCGTGAGCACGAGGAAAATTTCACTCAGGTACTGCTGCAGCGAGGCCCGGTGGGTCAGGATGGCTGTCCACAGCGGCGCCTCCGCGGTGCCGTCGATGTAGGGTCCACGCAGCAGGCGGACCAGCGCCTGGCGCAGCTCCAGGGGGAACGAGCCTGTGTCCCCGGGGAACAGGGACCTCTCGGTGCGGTACGCGTCACTGGGGCCGGACGCGGCGGGCGGGGTCCCGGCGTCGTACGTTTCCTGGGAAGTCACGGTACTGGGAGTCATGGGGCGGTGTCCTTTGTGAACGTCACCAGCGGCAGGCGGGCGGTGCGCTCCGTGCCGTCGATCTGGGTGAAGCGGAGGGTCTGGGTGCGGGCCGGGTCAACGGCCTGGTCGGTCGCGCGGGCGGCGAGCAGCAGCCCGCGGATGGTGTTGATGTGGCGCAGCGCGGCGGGCAGTTCGGCGTAGGCGTCGGCGAGGGTGGCCGTGCCGTTGCGGGTGCTGCGGGCCAGTGCGACGGCGGCGTGGACGGCACGCATGTCCGGTGGCGGCGTGGCGGGGGTGCGGTGGATGTCCGCGCCGCTGAGGGCGGGCGGGGCGGCCAGCGGCGGCGGCGGGACGTGGTCCCCGGGGTTGAAGATGCCCAGGCCGGCCAGGGTTTCAAACGCGGGAGCGTACAGCAGCGGCCCCACCACGGGGGTCCGCGGGCCCAGCGGGGCTCGGGCGGTGGCTTGCTCGGCGGCGTGGATGGCCTTGCGCAGCAGGATGGATTCCCGGAACTCGTCGCTCATCACGTAGCTGTGCAGGCTCTCGGACAGGCGGCCGTAGATGGCGTGGACGTCCGCGGCCTGGCGGCGCATTTCACGGACCAGGGTGGCCAGGGTGCTGCGTTCCTCGCTGCTGAGCTGTCCGGTGAAGCCGCGTTCGAGCACCTCGTTGACGGCCTGCCGGAAGCGGGCCTGCCGGGCGGGGTCGTTGAGGAATTCGGTGAAGCCCTGGAAGGTCTCGCCCTCGGCCGTGTTGCGCAGCGCCTTGTCGCCCTCCAGGACCTGGCCCACCGCCACGCCTTTGGTGACGGAGGATTCCATGATTTCCTGGCGGATGGTGTGCAGCATGCCCTCCACGCCGTCGCGCATGCGCTTGAAGTCGGCCGGGAGGCCGGACGCCAGGTCCAGGACGCTGCGCGTGGCCGCCAGGGCGGAGTTGTCGGAGAGGACAGCGGGGTTCCCGCCGTTGCGCAGGGCCTCAATCTCGCCCTGGCGCTCGGCGATTTCCGCCTCGAGCACGGCAATGCGGCGCTCCGGGTTGGGGTCTGTCTGGAAGGACAGCGTCTCAATGCTGGTCAGCAGGGTGCTCAGCCGGGAGCTGTTCAGGTTGGTGCGCTCCTGCGTGAGTGAGTCCAGGAACGCGAGCGCCCGGGTGGCGGCGGCCGTGGGTTCGTAGACAAAGCGGCCGTCCACCATGGGACGGGCCAGGAACTGGCTGCGTACCCAGGAATCGGCGTAGTTGGAGGCCTGCCACGACTCGTTCAGGCTGAGGTTCTCGTGCCGCAGCTCCTTCATGAACGCGGCGAGGTCGGCGTGGAATTCCTCGAGCGGGACGCGCTGCCTGGCCGCGGTGAACTCGGCCCTCAGGAAGGCCAGCGACCAGGGCGCGGCCTGCATGAGACGCCACGCGGGGCTGTGCCGCAGCTGCTTTTGGGCATGCCACTGCGCAACGGCATTGTCAGTGGGGCGCATGGGGGCCTTTGCGGGGTCGGGGCACGGTCTTTCATTTTATCCCCGGGGATGCCCGCGCCCGGCATCAGCGGCTGCAGAGGCCGATGAACGCGCCCAGCTCCGCCATGCCCGCGGGCTTTGTGGGCATGAAATTTGTCAGCTGCGGGGAGCGGATGATGACGGCACGCCACTGCCCGCGCGAGACCGCCACGTTGATGCGGTTGCGGTTGAGCAAGAATTCCATGCCGCGCGGCGCGCCCGCGGGGTCGGCGCAGGCCATGGTGACCAGCACCACGGGGGCTTCCTGGCCCTGGAACTTGTCCACAGTGCCCACCCTGACGTCCGGCAGTCCGGCGCGGTCCAGCGTGCCTCGCACCAGGTGGACCTGGGCGTTGTAGGCGGCCACCACCAGGATGTCCTCCTGCCGGAGCGGGCGCGGCGCGGCGCCCGCACCGGGTGTCCACGGCAGCCCGATGTGCGCCTTCGCCTGCTTCACCACCTCGGCCGCCTCCTCGGGCGAGGACTGCCGGTTGTCCCGGCCGCTGCCGGGGGTTTGCTCCACCAGGACGGACTCCACGCCCGGCGGCGTGCCGGCCAGGTTCCGTTGGGAGGCTGCGGGCGCGGACTCCAGCTTTCCGTCGTAACTGAGAAACGACACAGCGGCGCACAGCTCCGGGTGCATGCGCCAGGAGTCGGCCAGGAAGTACCCTTTCTCCGGCGGCAGTGTGGGCTCCCCCTCCGAGATCCAGCCGAGCGCGGATTCATCCACCGGCGCCGGGTGCGAGCCCTGCGTGACCTGCGGCAGCTGCTGGGGATCGCCCAGCAGCAGGAGCCGGCTGGCGGACTGTGCCACGGCCAGCGTGTTGGCCAGCGAGTACTGGCCGGCCTCGTCAACGACCAGCAGGTCCAGCGACCCGGGGGGCACATTGGCGCCCGTCATGGTCCAGGCGGTGCCGCCGATCAGCGCCCCTTCGGGGCCACCCAGCAGCCGCCCAAACTGCTGGTCGTCGGTGATGTGCCACGGCACCTTGTGCGGCGCGGCCAGCTTCTTCCCCACCCGCTGCGGGTCCACGCCGGCCTTTTCAATGGCGGCGCGCAGCATGTTCTCGACCACCGCGTGGGACTGCCCCACCACGCCCACCTTCCATCCGCGCTCGACAAGCCGGGCGATCACGTGCGAGCCGACGTGCGTCTTGCCTGTCCCGGGCGGCCCCTGCACGGCCACATAGGAATGGTCCAGCGCCAGCACCGCCGAGGTGATGACGGAAACGTAGTCGCGGCCCCCCGGGCCGTGCCCGTTGCCCGGCGCCGCCGCGGGGACGACGGCGGGCGGCAGGCTCCCGCCGTCGGCCAGTCGGGGGAGGGCCTTGCGCAGGATCTCCACGCCCGGATGTTTCGGCAGGCCGGGGAGCGTGCCGCCCACCGTGGCGGCCAGCGTGGAAAGTGCCTCGCGGATGCTCCTGGTGGCCACAGGCTTGTTCGGCGTCAACGCCATCGGCAGCTGGTGGTGGGCCGGCACCCTCTGGCTGGACTTTTCCGTCACGAGGAGGGATGTCAGCTCCGGCGTGGAGGGATCGGAGCAGTCCTCCACCACCGTGAGGTTGAACAGGCCGCCACGCCGGGACGGGTCCGCGCCCTCCTCCGCCATCCCCTCCGGGAGCGGGGCGTTGAACATGCCGAACCACTGCGTTCCGGGCCGAAAGTCCGAGCCTTCCGTGGCCGAGCCGGAAATCCGCAGGGTCCGGGTCAGGGTCCGGGCCCGCGGCGTTGCCTTGTCCCAGTCCTTCACGACCTCGGCGTCCTGGATGACAAGCATGTTGCGTTCCTCGGGCCAGGCGTCCACGGGTTTTTCGAGCCGGTCAAAATGGCCCCACCAAAACTGCTTGTCCTCGCGGCGGTGGTAGCTGGCGGCCGCGGCCACCATGGCGACGGCGTTCTCGTCAGCCGTCAGGACGTGCCCCTTTTCCATGGCCAGCCCGTTGAGGTAGGCCTCCAGCAGCAGTTCCTCGGGCGTGGGCTCGTAGCCGCCTTCCTTCGCCTCGGGAATGTCCAGCTTCCCGCTGCCCGCCGTCCACGCCGGGACCTGGACGGCCGCGCCTATCCCCAGCAGCCAGTCCCGCAGGCGCAGGGTGGAGAGGCAGTCGTACTCGTTGTAGTCGCTGATGGACGCCAGGATCTGCCGCGCCTCCTTGGCCCTGGCCGTGTCCCCGGCCAGTCCGTCGTCGCGCGCGGCGCAGTAGAGGGCGTAGGCCACCACGGAGGCGCCCGCATCCTTCACGTCCCCGCTGCGGAGGTGGTCGCCCATGTACAGCGGTTCCAGCTTCTTGATCGAGTAGGAGTCCTCCGAGATGCGAACCGACTGGCGGACCGTGTCCAGCAGGTCCACAAGCAGGCCGGTGCGCAGCCAGTTGTCGATGGCGTCTTCCCCCACGCCGTGCAGCACGGACAAGTTGCGCAGGGCCGATTTTTCGTAGGGCGCATAGTGGTAGACGTGCATGTCCGGATGGACCGCCCGGCGCGCCTCCACGTAGGCGATGAAGTCGAGCAGCGCCGCCCGTTCCTCGAGGCGCGAATGTGCCCAAAACGGCCTGAACACGGGAGGGGTGTCCGTCCCCGGGACCGGCGCCTCGATGGAGCCGAACAGGTACTCGAGGCCCCACTTTTCGGTCACGGGGTCCTGCCACAGCGGGTCGCCCTCAAAGTCAAAGAAGATGTCGCCCGGACTGGCGTCGGGCAGTCGGCTGACGCTGTCCCGGAGCACCTTGTAGCTGACTGCGTGCCCGCTGCCGTCCTTGGCGAAGGTCCGCGTGCCGTCGGCTGGATCGAGCCCCAGCTGCATGCGGGCCTGGTCGCGGAGGCGGGCCAGCGGCCCAGTGGCGGCGTCCGGGCGCATCCGGGCGAGGGCGTCAATGGTGGCGACGCCCTGGGCCATGAGCTTGCGGCGCTGGGCACCGGTCATGCCGTTCACCAGCAGCAGGTCGCGGTGCTCCCGGACCTGCTCGGCGCAGTAGTCGCAGCGGCCGCAATGGCTGATGCCGTCCTGAAGCCACGCGACCGGCCGGGGCTGGCTCCGGTGGCCGGACACCAGGGCCAGGAAGTTGCCGCGGCGTTCGCGGAACACCGGCAGCAGGTCGCGCATCGGGTGGCCGCTGCGGCTGCGGTCGCCCAGCACCAGGGTGGTCACGGGCGCCACGGGAATGCCGTAGCTTTGCAGCTGGTCGCCGTACGCGGCCAGCTGCAGCAGGGCGCTGACCCGTGCGTGCCGGGCCAGCTTGGTGTCCCACACCGCATACGAGCCGTCATCCTGCCTCACCAGAAAGTCGGCAAAACCGACAAACGATCCGTCAAAGAACGTTGCCTGAAAGACGACGTCGGCCCCGCCCCGAAGTGCAGCCAGCGTTTCTTCCCGCTTCGCCGCCAAGCCGTCCCAGGTGGGTGCCGCGGGACTGCCGTCGGGGTCGGCGGCCCGCTCCACGGCCTTCACGCCCCGGCCCGTGGCCGGGTCCCACTGGCCGTGCTGGGCGATGAGCTCGTGCAGGACCTTTTCCTCGTAGACGTCGCCGAGCTCGGCGGCCCTGCGCAGCATGGGGTCCTCAGGGAAGCCGGGCTTGTCTGCCCGGCCCAGCCTCTCATCCAGGATCCGCAGCGTGCGGTATTCGCATTCACTGGCCACCACGAGGTCGGAGGCCGAAAAAATCAAGGGGCTGCCGCCGTCGTCCGGAATGCCGGGCGGGGAGGGGAGGAAAAACATTGCGGCACCTTCCGGCGGTTTGGCTTGCAGTCCCTTGAATCTAGCAAGCGGGACCGACAAAATGGCCGGCTGCCCTCCCCCGCGGGCGTCGACCTGTGGGAGCATATGGCCAACAGGGAAGGACACGCCATGGCAGACGCAGGTGCAGCAGGCAGGCCCGTCCGGCTGGCGGCCGTGGTCCACGGCAGCGTCCAGGGGGTCGGATTCCGCTACCTCACGGCCCGCAAGGCGCGCGAGCTGCGGCTGGACGGAAGTGCCGTGAACAGGGCCGACGGCACCGTGGAGGTGGTGGCCGAAGGCCCCGAGACGGCGGTGCGGCAGCTGCTCGAATGGCTGGAGTCCGGCCGGGCGCCCGGCCGGGCGCCCGGCCGCGTGTCCGGCGTGGACGCCGCCTTTGGTCCCCCGGCAGGCTGCCCGCACGGGTTCAGGGCCGGGTAACGTGGAAGGCGGCAGGAGTTGTCGGCAGGCCCATGATGCCGGCCCCAATCAGCGGGAGAACCATGCACACGTTTCGCCGAACCACCGCACTTCCCTTCCCGCGCGCCGACGTCTTCCGGTGGTTTGCCCGGCCCGGCGCCCTGGTGAGGCTCACGCCGTCGTTCTTTGGAATGGTGCTGGCCGAGCCCAGCCAGGGGATTGAGCCGGGCTCGACGGCGGCCATGGGCGTGGGTGCCCCGGGCGGGGCGGGCCTGTGGCTGGGTGCCGCGTCGGGCACGGTCCAGGGGCTGCTTCCGGCCAGGCTGCGCGGCCTCAATGCGGTGCGGCCGCAGCTGCGCTGGGAGGCCCTGCACACGGAACTGGTGCCGGGGGAGCGGTTCACCGACGTCATGACCAGCGGGCCCCTGACCAGCTGGACGCACAGGCATGACTTTGCCGATGGCCCTGTTGCCGGCAGCACCCTCATGACGGACACGGTGGATTACGAATTGCCGCCCGTGGCCGCCGGCGCGTGGGCGGTGCGCCGCCTGGAGGCCGAACTCGGGCGGATGTTTGACTTCCGGGCCCGCCAGCTTTCCGGCGAGCTGGACTTCCACCGCCAGCATGGCGGACGCGCGCTCACCATCGCCGTGACCGGCGCGTCCGGGTTGATTGGCACGCAGCTGTGCGCACTGCTGGGCGGCGGCGGGCACACAGTGGTGAAGCTGGTGCGCCGTACGCCGCGAGGTCCGGGGGAGATCTTTTGGGACCCCTCCACTGGAACGCTGGATGCCCGCCAACTGGCCGCCTGCGATGCCGTGGTCAACCTCGCCGGGCATCCCATCGGCGGCCGCTTTACGGCCAAGACCAAGGACGCCATCTACCGCAGCCGAATCCAGGGGACGTCGCTGCTGAGCGAAAAGCTTGCCCAGCTGGCGTCCGACGGCGTTCCGCGCACCTTGGTGAGCGCCTCCGCCGTCGGCTACTACGGGGCGGCGCCCCACCATCCCGCAGGCCACTTTGGCCAGCCGTCCTCCCGCGCCCTGGAGGAGACCGACCCCGCGGGCACCGACTTTTTGGCACAGGTGTGCCTGGACTGGGAAGCTGCCTGCCGTCCGGCCGCCGACGCCGGGCTGCGGGTGGTCAACGTGCGCACGGGCGTGGTGCAGTCGGCCGGCGGCGGGGTGCTGCAGCGGCTGCTGCCGCTCTACCTGGCCGGCGTGGGCGGGCCGCTGGGCAGGGAGCAGTGGCAAAGCTGGATCGGCATTGACGACGTGGCCGGGATCTTTGCCCACGCCGTCCTGTCGGAGTCGCTGGTTGGGCCCGTCAACGCCGTGGCCCCGCACCCAGTGACCGCCGAACAGTATGCCCGCATTCTCGGCGGGGTCCTCCACCGGCCGTCGGCGGTCAGGGTGCCGGCCCTGGGGCCCCGGCTGCTGCTGGGCCGGCAGGGCGCCAAGGAACTGGCGCTCGCCGACCAGCGGGTCTCCTCCGCAAAAGTTGCAAAGGACGGATACAGGTTCCGGCACGAATCCCTGGACGCGGCGTTGCGGCACATTGTGGGTGTGTAGTCGACACTTTCCTGCTGTGCTGTGTAGTGCCGTGTAGTGCTGTGACGGGCGGGCCTGCGGGCGGCCCGTCTGGGCAGGCAATGCCGCCTCAGCGCCGCCGGGTGCGGAGCCGGCTGAATTGGCTGCCCACGGGTCCGGGCAGCGGCGGGGCGGTGGAGACGTAGCTGTGGCCGGTGGGTGTGGTGACAATGGTCTGGGGTTCGGCCGCGCCGTTGGGCCCGGCGGTTCCCTCGGAGCCAGCGGCGCCAGGCGGAATGGTGCGAGGCGGAGGCGTGCCTGGGCCGGTCGTGACGGTCCAGCCGGGTGCCTCCTTGGCCTGGTTGCAGGCCCTGCAAAGCCCCTGGCCGTTCGCTACGCTGGTCTCCCCGCCGGCAGCCCAGGACTTGATGTGGTCGTAGTCGCGGATCGGCGCGTCGCAGTACGGGGAGGCGCAGGTCTGATCGCGCAGGCGCAGAAATTCCTTCATGCCCTCCGGGAAAAGCCGTCCCTTGGAGTCCATGGCCAGTAACGCGTTCGTTTCCGGGTGGGTGAAAAGCCGTTTCAGCCACACCCTGGGCGAAAATGGGGACCCGCCGCCCGGGCGCTTCCCGCCCGAAGGACCGATGCCGTCGTCGTTCCCGGTGCGGGTGCCACCTTCGCTGTTCGACCCGCCGGTCAATGCGTCGTCGGCGTTGTTGCCGGTGCCGCTGACGAGTGCGCGAGCGGCAGGCGCCGGGATGGGCTCGTAGCCCACCAGCAAGGCGGGGTCGCTGGCGCCGTCAAAGAGGGCACGGTCGGTCATGACCAGTTGCAGGGCGAGGTCGGGCTCCGACACCGTGGTGCACATCCGGACCCGGCCCGGAGGGGACGTTTCGGCAACCGCATCCGCCAGCTTGCCGCCGGTGCCATCGGTGCCGCGTGTGGCGTTCGCGCCGCCGGAGTGTTCGGTGCAGGGGGTGTGGCTGACCAGGCGGTGGAGGAGGGCGTCGGCCATGAGCTGGCCCTTGCCGCGTTCGTCCCCTGCCGCCTTGGCGCCGTCCGCGACCTTGGTCAGGAGGTTGTAGATCCGCACGCCCTGGCGCAACGGGACCAGTGCGGTGAGCAGGGTCATCCCGTCGGCGGCGGGGCGCAGGGAGACGAAGCGTTCCGATTCGGCGCGCGCGAACCGCTTGGCGACTGCGGCCGCGTCCAGGGACAGGGCTGCCCTCTTCGCGGCAGCCGCCAGTTCCCTGCTTCCCATCGAGGCAAGCCGTTCCGGGTCACCGCAAACCATCGCGTCGACCGCAGCGCGGTGCCCGGCCGAAAGACATGCTGTCTCCCGGGCGAGGATTCCAGCCCGGTACTCGCTGAGGGTTCCGACGCCAAAGGCGGCCATGGCGAGGGGCATTTCCCGGACCAGGACATACGCGAGCCCGCACAGCTGCCGTCCACGCCAGGGCGACTCGTGCCGCGCGAGGGCCACCTGCTCCGCCACGCCCCGGCCGATCTTCTCGCGCGGCATTCCGGCCCGGGCCTGGACCAGCTGCTGCTGGGCAACAAACACGGCCTCCGCCTGGGCCTGCGCCGCTGCCGCTGCATTCTTCACTTCCTCCAACCGGGCTATCACGTCCACGAGGGCGGCGGGGTCCACCTTGTCCACCACGGCAGCGTCGTAGCCCTCTGCGGCGGTACCGGGGCCGGTCGGGTTGTCCGTGGGGCCGGTCGGGTTGTCCGTGGTGCAGGCGGCGGTGCGGCCGAGAGCGCCGCCCAGGGCGAGGACGACCTCCGTGGCTGCCGCCGCCTGGACCTGCGCCTTTGTGGCAGTTCCCTTGGCGGCGGAGGCGTACTGGGCCAGGTCAGCCAGATTCGCCGCCGCGGACCCGGTCCGGATCTGCTGTTCGAGCCGTTCAGCAGCGTCGTCGGCCCGCCGGCGGGCATCGGCAGCGAGTTCGTGGGCCAGCGCAGCATCCAGCTGGGCGAGCACCATGGGATCGAACGCGCCCGCGCACTGCTCCAGGAGGAGTCCGGCCGTGGAAATCAGCACGGAACACCCCTCCCCAGACGACAACGAGGCCCCCGCGAACCCCTCCGGCACCGCCGACGTCGGCTCCGGGGCCGACGCGGGCCGGTTCACTCGGGCGGCCTGGTCGCCGCGGCCGGGCTGGTCTTTGCGGGCGGGAACGGGGACCGCACTGCCGGATCCCTGCTCCAACCACTCCGGTGCCGCCACGCTGCCCACCCGCCCTGATCATCAGTGAACCATTTTACGAATATAAATCCGTCAATTATTTCGATTTCTTCATCTTCTCCGTACCTCGATTCTATAAGAAGGCACTGACAAGCGGGCAGTCAGGACCACCAAACGCCACATCTGTGGACAACTATTTTCCGCCGGCGTTCAGTCCGCTGCGACCATGTCCACGGGGGTGGCCTCCGGTGCGGTGCCGCGGGCGCGCAGCCCCAGGACCACCATGGGGACCAGGACGGCCAGGGCCACCAGGTTGACCCAGAGAAAGCCGCCGCCGGCCAGCACGGGCCCGGCCACGGCGGCCATGCCGGCGGCCCCGAAATTCATCATCATGTCATTGGCGCCCTGCAGCGGGACCCTGATGTCCTCCGGCACCGACTGGGTGAGCAGGGATGAGCCGCCGATGAGGCAGGCGGACCAGCCCAGGCCCAGGGTGGCGAGCGCGACGGACATGAACACGGGATCGCTGCTGTCCGAGACGGCCGCGCCGAGCCCGATCGCCGCCAGGAAAATACCGCAACCCAGCCCCACAACGCGCCCCGCGCCGACCCGGTCCACGAGCCAGCCAAACACCGGGCTGGCGGCGTACATGCCCAAAATGTGGACGCTGATGACAATGCCGATGATCTCCAGCGAGTGGCCGTGCGCGTCCATGGCCACGGGCGTCATGACCATCACGCCCACCATGATCATGTGGCCGCCCGTCACGGCGGCCAGGGCGGAGAGGGCGCGGGGGTTGCGGGAGGCCAGGCGCAGGGCGGCCCAGGCCCCGTGCCGCCGGGGAGTGCTGCCCCGCGGGGGGCGGACGACGACGGCGGCAGCCGGGTGCCCGGCGTCGTCCGGCGGTGCTGCGTCCCCAGGCTGGGGGGCGGGGCGGGAGCCGGAATGGGCCTCGGCCGGGTGGGGGGTGCCAAGGAAGAACGTGGCGATGACGAGCGCGGCCGTGACAAACGCGACGAGCGAAAAGAGGAACGGTCCGGACAGGGGAACCACGCCAAGGCGGATGCCCAGGAGGCGGCCGGGTTCGGACAGGTTGGGGCCGGCCACGGAGCCCACGGTGGTGGCCCAGATGACGATCGCCATGGCCCTGCCGGCCTTCTCGGGAGGGGCGCCGTCCACCGCGGCGTACCGGGCCTGCAGGCCGGATGCGCTTGCTGCGCCGAAGAACAGCATGCCCGCGGCCATGAGCCAGAATTGGCCCAGGCCCGCGGCCAGGAGGACCAGGGCGGCTCCCACGGCGCCCAGCGCGAGGCCGGTGCTCAACGCCCAGCGGCGGCCGGCGCGTACGGCCAGGTTGGCCAGCGGCACCGCCACCAGCCCGGCGCCCAGCGTGGAGGCGGTCTGCACAAAGCCGGATGCCGCCGTCGTGCCCGCCAATTGGGCGGCCAGGATGCCGCCCACGGAAATGCCGGAGGCAACGCCCACCCCGGACAGGAGCTGGCCGGCCACCAGCACCAGTTGGTTGCGGCGGGCCGTGCTGGGGGAAGTCATGCGTGGGTCCTTGGGTTGGGGCGGCCTGGCGGTTGCTTCATCTGTAATGATGCGGGCGGATTGGGGCCGTGACAAGTCCGCCACGGGGAGCCGTGCGCCATGTCGCAGGCCGCCTCCGGCGCCGAAGGCTACGAAAGGGCGGCAGCGGCCGCTGTCCTTACCGCGGCGCTCAGGAGGTCCAGGGCGGCGGACCGGATCTTCCAGCGCTGCCAGTACAGCGGGACCGCGGTGACACGGCCGGGCACGAGCTCCACCAGGCTGCCGTCGCGCAGCCCGCCCGCGCAGTGCGCTTGTGGCATGAGCCCCCAGCCGAGCCCGGCGCGGACTGCGGCGGCGAATTGGAAGGTGTCCGGAATGAAGTGCTGCCGGCCGGCGGGGGAGCCGCCCGTCACGGAGGCCAGGAAGTGCGACTGGAGGGTGTCGCTGCGGTCGAACTGGATGGTGGGCGCGTCGCCCAGCTTCCCGGCACTGAAACCGCCGGGGAACCACAGCCGCAGGAAGGCGGCCGAGGCCACGGCACGGTAGCGCAAGGCGCCGAGCGGCACCACGGAGCAGCCCTGGACGGGGTCGGGCGCGGCCGTCACGGCAGCCATGACCTCCCCGGACCGCAGCAGGCCGGCGGAATGCTGCTCGTCTTCGCGCAGCACCTCAAAGGTCAGCCCCGAGCCTGCCGGCACGGCGGCCAGCGCGTCGATAAACCAGGTGGCCAGCGAATCGGCATTGACGGCCACCGGGATGGGCGCCGAGGAGGCGCCGGCCACGCCCAGTTCCGCCGCGGCGTCGGCCTCCAGCTGGCGCAGCTGCCGGGCAAGCCTGTGCACCACGGCGCCCGGCACCGTGGCCTGGATGGGGGTGGTGCGCTGCAGCAGCACCTGGCCGGCCGCCTGTTCCATGGCCTTGATGCGCTGGGAGACGGCCGAGGCGCTGACGTGCAGGGCACCGGCCGCGGCGTCAAAGGTGCCGTGTTCCAGGACGGCCAGGAAGGTGCGCAGCTGCTCAGTCTGAAAATTCAACATTAGATTTCCTTATGTATCCTAAAAATAATTAGCTGTACTGCATTGCACCAGCCTAGTAGTTTCATGGGTGTGACTCCATTGGACATCCTCGCCCCGGCGGGCACCGGCCTCGGCGCCGGGCTGGCCCTCATCATCGCCATCGGCGCCCAGAACGCCTTCGTGCTGCGCCAGGGGCTCCGAGGCGAGCACGTGGGGCTGGTGGTCCTGGTGTGCATGGTCAGCGACGCCGTCCTCATTGCCGCCGGGATCTTCGGCATCGGCGAGGTGGTGCGGGCGGTGCCGGCCGTGGTGGTGGTGATCCGGCTGGCAGGGGCGGCCTTCCTGCTGGCCTACGGCGCCTTCGCCGCCCGGCGCGCCTTCCACCCCGGCACGCTGACGGCCTCCGGGCAGCAGGGCGCGCCGGGCCCCAGGGCCGTGCTTGCCACGGTGCTGGCACTGACGTGGCTGAACCCGCACGTCTACCTGGACACCGTGCTGCTGCTGGGCACGCTGGCCAACGAGCACGGCGAACTGCGGTGGTGGTTTGGCGCCGGCGCGGCGCTGGGCAGCGTGCTCTGGTTTAGTGCGCTCGGCTTCGGGGCCAGGCTGCTGCGGCCGGTGTTTGCCCGGCCGGCCGCATGGCGCGTGCTCGACGGCGGGATCGCACTCGTCATGGTGTTTCTGGCGGCGCGGATGGCGTTCGGGTTCTAGCTTTCGGGTGCTAGCTTTCGGGTGCTAGCTTTCGGGTGCTAGATGAAGTCCATCTCCACCTGGAGGAAGGCTTCGGCCGAGGCGATGGCGGCGGCGAAGGCCTCATCCTCGGTGGGCGACTTCTGCGGCGTGCGGGTGAACCACTCGTGGTTGTCCATGTGGATCTTGGTGAAGCCGCCGCCCGGAGGGGCGTAGAAGACGGCAAAGCGCTGCACGGGCCATTCCGGGCCGGTTTCAATCGCCACCAGGAGCGCGGCCCCGAGGGCCGGGTTGTACCACTGGGCGATGGGCCGGCGGCGGTCGCTGTCGAAGAGTCCGGAGGCGTAGCGCGAGGCCGGTTGGGGTCCTATCTGCGAGCACAGCCGGTCCCACCACAACGGCAGAATCTCGCTGTCGTGGCGGATCCACAGTGCCGGGGTCACCGGCTGCTCACCGCTGGGGGCCATGGCTTAATTTTAGCCATTCCGGCAGCAGTTTCCAGTGGGCGACGAGACTCATGGAAGGCCTTGGCGCAGCCGGGTCGCTATTCGCAGCCGATCCCGTCGCCGTCGCGGTCAAACTTGGACTGGAAGCCCGGATCGCCGCTCCGGATGGGGGCCGCCCCGGCCGCCCGGACGGCCGCGCAGTTTTGGTAGAAGACGTTCGACGGCGGCTGGACCAGGGGGGCCGGTGCCGGCTTGGGCGCGGGCGCGGGTGCGGGCTTGGGCGCGGGCGCGGGCGCCGCAGCTGTGGGGGCGGCCTGCACCCGGATGCCGCCACAGCTGCGCAGGATCCGTGCCATGGTGTCGTGTTCGGCCTGCGTGACCCACAGCCGGTGGGCTGCCTTGACGGAAATCTGCCGCGCCACGTACTCGCAGCGGTAGCCTTTGTTCGGCGGCAGCCAGGTGGCGGCGTCGCCGTCGCCCTTTTGCTGGTTGGTGCGCCCGTCCACGGCCAGCAGGTTCAGCGGGTCGTTGGCGAAGGCCGTGCGTTCCTGCACGGACAGCTGCTGGGCGCCCTTCTGCCAGGCGTCGCTGAGCGCCACCACGTGGTCGATCTGCACCGCGGCGCTGTTCGGCCCGCGCACAAAGTCGATCACGGTGGACGTGTAGGGGTCCGCCAGCACCCCCGTGAGCACCACGCAGTTCCGCGTTCCGGGCTTGTACGTCCTGGCGGTCAGGTCGCGGCCCAGGATGTCGTTGCGGGTGTCGCAGCCGTTCCTGTCCACGTCCGCCCAGGCCGGGCCGAATTCCGCCCGGCTGTAGCCCGTTTTCGGCGCACGGCCCTTGACGGGGAGCCCGGCCAGGACGTCCAGCGCCCTGGCGGCGAAGGCCGGCCCGGTGTTGGCTGCGGGCACGGCCGCCCTGGCGCTTGGAGCAGGGGCCTTGGCCGTCGGGGAGGCCGGCGCCCGGGCGGGGGCGGGCTGGGAGGTGGGTGCCGGCGTCGGGCGTTCCGGGTTTTGGGAGCTGGGGGAGGACGACGGCGGTGCCGCCACGGGCGCCGGGGCGCCGCCGCACGCCGTGGCCACCAAGAGGACGGACGCCAGCACAGAGGACCTCATGAAATCGGTGGCGCGGGGTCTGCGGCGGCTGTGCACTGTGACTGCTTTCAGGGATGGTGGCTGGGGCGGGCGGGGCGGCAGGGGCTAATTGCGCGGCCCGAGTGATGCGGCAATGAGTCCGGCAACAATCAACAGCACGATGACGGCGAGGATGCCGGCTGCGCCCATTCTCCACGTGAGCCGGTGCTCGCCCTTGGGGGCCCTGAAGTACGTGAGCAGGGCGGCGATGACCAGGCCGGAAAGGACGGGAACGTACGCCCAGGTCCTTTGCCCCGTGGTGAGCGGCATGATCAGGTCGGCCCCATAGACTGCAAGCACCAGCGCCGGCACGCCCAAGGCAAACGAAATGACCGCCACCAGCAGGTTGAAGCGGCTTTGGGAGTCCGCTTCGCGCGAACTCGAAATGCTGGCGGCCGACGTGAGCAGATCCCTGATGGAGGATGACTCGGCCTCGAGCTGCCGGCGGAGCTCCTGGCACTGGCGCATTCCGGCGTCGTGCAACCGCATCCACGTCCGCGTCCCGGCGGTGGCCGGGGCCGCGGGATTGATGATCGCGGGCTCCTGCAGGCGGCGGTAGGCGTGATAGGCCTCGGGGTCGGTCACGTGCACCCACAGGCCCTCCCGGAGGCATTCGCGCGCCTGGTCGGATGCGCGGCTGCACACAATATTGCGCTGCAGGAGGCTTTCCACCACCGATGTGTGCCCGACTGCCGAGGGCTTCGAAGAACTGCTGGCAACCAGCTGCGTCTCCACCTGATACCGCACTTCGCGAAGGTCGGCCACCGCGTTGCGGGACGCCTCGGCAATGTCCTTGGCGATCTGGGCCGCACGGTGGTGCTGGTCGAAGGCATCGGCGGAGCCGCCAGGAACCGTGAATTTCTGGAGCACGCCAGCCAGCGCGCTGTTCGCCAGGGGGAAGGACCCGACGTCGTCGGGATCCACGGCCGTGAACCGGTGTGCGTGTGCCCCTTCGAGCCAAAGTGCCGCAATGCCCGCCTTCAGCGCGACTTCGCCGCTGTCCGCCTCGACCAGGATTTGCATGTTTCCGACGGCTATGACCCTTCGCCCCTGACTGTCCGGCGAGACCACAAACAGGGGTGCGACGCGGACGCCGTTGCGCCCGGTTGAGCGATCCTGCCCGGCCAGGGCCGCAAGTGCGGGCCGTGAGGGGCGGGACTTGTCGGCGATCCACGAAATTGCAGCCAGCTTGGAGGCCGTGGCTGTCGCATCGGCTGCTTCGGGTGTCATTTCGTCATTCAAGCACAGTCGTTGGGGCTGGCTTGAATTGAATCGCCGGGGCCTGCCGCCGGAGTGCGGCCGCCGGGGCCTACTTCTCCCCGTCCTCCGCCTTCCGTGAGCGGTCCAGGTACGGCTTGGCCTGTTCCAGGCCGGATTCCAGGGCGTGCACCGTCCCGTCCATGTTCTTCGCCGCCGTCGCCCGGAAGGAGTCGATGGCGTCCATGGTGGCGTAGACGTTGTCGAACGCCTTCTTCAGGGTCTCGACGCTGACGCCGGAGCTCGCGGCCTGCTGGTGGATGCGCACCGTCTGGTCCTTGAGCATCTCCGAGGTCTGCAGGATCATGTTGTTCGT
Source organism: Arthrobacter wenxiniae (assembly GCF_013376105.1). Classification (GTDB taxonomy): domain Bacteria; phylum Actinomycetota; class Actinomycetes; order Actinomycetales; family Micrococcaceae; genus Specibacter; species Specibacter wenxiniae. The sequence continues at coordinate 42,667 of NZ_JAAMFM010000027.1, read as the reverse complement.
GGTGGTGTTGACGGCGTCGATCTGGTCCAGCACCATCTTCTGGTTCGCGAGGGCCTGGGCCACGATCACGGCGGTGCGCAGGGCGGAGATGGTGGTGGTCCGGGCGCGGTCCACCCCCTTGATCAGCTCCAGGTTGTTCTTGCGGATCAGGTCCATGGCCAGGTAGCCCTGGACGGAGACCGAGAGCTGCGTCAGGACGTCCTGGTGGCGCTGGCGGATCGGGAAGAGGACGTCGGCCTCCAGTGCCTGGGCCTGCTCCTCCTGCCCGGACCGGCGCAGCTGGGCGATCTTGTCCGCGGTCGCGTCGTCGAGCGCCTTGGCATAGACGGCCGTTTCACTGAGGACCTGCATGGTGTCCCACAGCTGCACCTTTTCGTGGGCGAGGTCGGAATTGTCCGTCCCCAGCTCGTTCTGGCCGGCCATGAGCGACTTGATGATGGCGTCCAGCTGCCCCTGGGCGGACTCGTAGCGCTGGAAGTACTTGGCCATCTTGTTCCCCTTGGGGATCATGCCCAGGATCTTCCGGCCCGCGCCGAGGTCCGCGTTGTTCGGCGTCAGCGATTCCACCGTGGCCCGGAGCTCGCCCAGGGTCTGGGCCACATGCGCCTGGGCGCTGTTGCCGCTGCGCTTGGCGCTGGAGACGGACGTGGCGGAGCGTTCCAGCATGCGGCTGGAGGTGTCCGCGGAGGACCTCATGGCCGGCGCGGCCAGGGACGACAGCCCCTCCACCCTGCGGCTGAACTCCGGGCTGCGCGCGTCCAGGGCCGCGATGCCGGCGATGAACTCCTTGGCCTGGACGTTGATTTCAGCCTGGCGTGCGGCCTCGACCGGGATCATGCCCGGCGCCTGCTCCGGCGTCACGATCTCCGGCGCCTCGGGAGGGGTCAGGACCAGGGCGTCGTCGGGCTCGGGGGGCGGGGTGAGCGGAGTTGTCATTGAAGTGAACCAGTTTCGTTGAGCTCAAAGGTTTCCAAAGGGCTGTTACATGCCATGTTGCAACACGCGGCGGCATTTGTCGCGTTCCGAACCGCCCGAAGCCTAAATCGTCGGACGCACCGGAGGCGGCGGCCCGCCCGGTGGGGCCGCCGCCGTAGACTGGCGGACATGGAAACCCCCGACGGCGCCCCCATCCTGCCCAAGGCCGAGCTTCACCTGCACATCGAAGGCACGCTCGAACCGGAGCTGATCCTGGAGCTGGCGGCCCGCAACGGCAAGGTGCTGCCCCACCCCACCCTGGCCGGGCTGCGGGCCCAGTACCAGTTCACGGACCTGCAATCCTTCCTCGACCTTTACTACGCCAACATGGCCGTGCTTGTCACCGAGGCCGACTTCGCGGACATGACCCGCGCCTACCTGGGCCGGGCCCGGGAAGCCGGCGTCCGCCACGCGGAGGTCATGTTTGACCCCCAGGCCCACCTGGCGCGCGGCATCCCGCTGACGACGGCGGTCGCCGGCATCTCCTCGGTGCTCGCGGACAGCTTTGACGAGTTTGGCATCACCACCGGGTTGATCGCCGCGTTCCTGCGCGACCGGCCCGAAGACGACGCCCTGGACGTGCTGGGACAGCTCCTGGCCATGGACGCGCCCATCATCGGGATCGGGCTCGACTCGGCCGAGGTGGGCAATCCGCCGTCGAAGTTCATCCGGCTCTTTGACCGGGCTCGGGACGCCGGTCTGCGGCTCGTGGCCCACGCCGGCGAGGAGGGCCCGCCCAGCTACGTGTGGGACACGCTGGACCTGCTCGGCGCGGAACGCATTGACCACGGCATTCGCTGCGTGGAGGATTCGCGGCTCGTCGAGCGGCTGGCCACCGGGCAGGTGCCGCTGACGGTGTGCCCGCTGTCCAATGTGCGGCTGCGCGCCGTGGACACCCTGGCCGCGCACCCCCTGCCTCAGATGCTCGCGTCCGGGCTCAACGTCTCCATCAATTCCGATGACCCCGCCTACTTTGGCGGCTACGCGGGGGCGAACTTTGCGGCGCTGGTGGACGAGTTCGGCTTTGACGCGGACACCCTGGAACGGCTGGCCGGCAACTCCATCCGGTCCTCGTTCGCCCGGGACGCCCGGAAGGAGGAGCTCCTGGCCGAACTGGCCGCCTGGCGGGCGGCGCAGGGGTAATTCGCAGGCGTCCGGGTGAAGGCCACGTTTCCGCGTCGCCGGGGGCGTCAGCCGTGCGCGAACAGCCGGCCGGCGGCGTCCGCCACCGGGACTGCCTGCTCCGCCAGAAGCATGGTGCCCAGTCCGAGCATGATGACGCCGCTGCAGAGCGTGATGACGCGGGCCCCGCCGGGGCGGGAACGAAGAAGCTTCCGGGAACCGGCCGCGACCAGCGTGTAGATGACGGCCGTGCACGCCACGAAGGACAGGCCCAGGACGGCCGACTGCGCGGGGACGGAAAATGCGGCGTGCGGCCGGATGAACTGCGGGGTCAGGGCCACGAAGAACAGGAGCGCCTTCGGGTTGACGGCGCTCGTGCCCACGCCCTGAAGGAAGGCGCGGCGGCCGCCGGGGCCGGTGGCGGGCCCGCTGAGCGGCCCCGCCGGACCTGGGCCCGCAGCACTGAAACCGGCAGAACTGAAACCGGCAGCGCTGAGCCCGGCGCTGCGCCAGGACCGCGCGGTCACAAACCCAAGCCACAACAGGTACACCGCGCCGGCCACAGTCAGCCAGAGCAGCAGGGCGGGAATGGCAGCCATGACGGCGGCGATCCCGGCGGCGAGCAGGATGGTGTGCAGGACGTAACCGCTGCACAGGCCCGCGACCGCGGGCACAAAGCTGCGCCGGCCCAGGCCCGCGGCGATGGAGTATGCCCAGTCCGGACCCGGCGTGCAGGTGAGTGCGAAGGCAATGATGAGGAAGCCAATGAGTGCCTGCGGATCCACGGGTGCTCCTGTCGACGTTGGTGATGGGAGCAATCTTAGGCAATGGGACGGCAAAAGTGCTTACCGATTTTATCGAATTAGCACCATGGTGCGATAAGATTTTGCCGTGATTGACGATCTTGACAGAGAAATTATGCGCAGGCTCCAAAATGACGGGCGCATGTCCGCCACGGCGCTGGCCGCCCAGGTGGGATTGACGGTGGCTCCGTGCCACCGCCGTCTGAAGGAATTGGAGGCTACGGGCGCCATCAGCGGGTACCGTGCCGTCATCGACCCGGCGGCGGTGGGCCTGGGCTTTGAGGCCCTGGTGTTTGTCACCCTGGCCCGGGTTGACCGGGCAACGGTGGATGAGTTTGAGGCCCGGGTGAGCGCCAACGCGCACATCACCTCCGCCCAGCGCCTCTTCGGCGATCCCGACTACATCCTGCGGGTCATGGCCGAGGACCTGACGGCGTACCAGCAGTTTTTCGACGACGAGCTGACAGTGCTGCCCGGCGTGCAGCGCGTCAGTTCCACCCTGGTCATGAAGAACCTGAAGCCGGGCGCGGGCCTGCCGCTGTAACAGGTCGGGCAGAAGCCGGCACCCGGACACTGGACGTGCCCATCCCGCAGTGAAAGCATGGCACCCATGAAGTCTTCACAGCTGCTGGTGGATGCGTTCGGACGGATTGGCGACATTGTGGACGGCGTCCTGGATGGGATGGACGTCGCGCGGATCAACTGGCGCCCCGGCGGGACGGGCAACTCCGTCGCCTGGCTGGTGTGGCACCTGAGCCGCGGCCAGGACGAACAGCTTGCCGCGGCGGCTGGCATGCCGTCCGTGTGGCATTCCGGCGGCTACGCCGGCAGGTTCGGCTTCGCGCTGGACGCGGCCGATACCGGCTACGGCCACTCCGCGGCGCAGGTGGACAGGGTGCGGGTGGACTCCACGGACTTGTTGCGCGAATACCACGAGGCGGTCCTGGGCCAGAGCCTTGACTACGTCCGCGGGCTGGCCGACGCCGACCTCGACCGGGTGGTGGACAGCCGCTGGAACCCTGCCGTGACACTTGGGGTGCGCCTTGTCAGCATTGTGAACGACTGCGTCCAGCACGGCGGCCAGGCGGCCTACGTCAAAGGTCTGCCGGACGTGCTGTGAACGGCTCGCTCGCCGCTGGAGGTGACGCCGCGTGGGACGTGTTGTCACCTCCAACGGACTGGGCGACGCTTCCCCGGGACCCCGAAACGCTGTCCCCTTACATATTCCTTCCTTCCGGACTAGGCTGGCGACAACCCCGGATTTTTCCAGTGAAATTCGCGCACCAGGACACTGGTGACGAAGCTGCCACGGATTTTTTTGGTGCGCGCCGGGGGGTTCTTGTGGAATCGGGCTGCCAGACCTGGCTGCCCGAAGTGCGAGGAAGGAAGCATTCCATGTCAGGAAACAAGGCTGTTGCCTACAAGGGACCGGGAAAGGTCGAGATCATTGAGATCGACTACCCGACGTTTGAACTGAAGGACGGACCAGGCGTCAACCCGGCCAATGTGGGGCGCAAGGTGCCCCACGGCGTGATTCTCAAAACCGTCGCCACCAACATCTGCGGCTCCGACCAGCACATGGTCCGCGGCCGCACCACCGCCCCGACCGACCTGGTGCTGGGCCACGAGATCACCGGCGAAGTGGTCGAGGTGGGCCCGGACGTCGAATTCATCAAGGTGGGCGACATCTGCTCGGTGCCGTTCAACATCTCCTGCGGCCGCTGCCGCAACTGCAAGGAGCGCAAGACCGGCATCTGCCTGAACGTGAACCCGGACCGCCCGGGCAGCGCCTACGGTTACGTCGACATGGGCGGCTGGGTGGGCGGCCAGGCCGAATACGTCCTGGTGCCCTACGCCGACTGGAACCTTCTGAAGTTCCCTGACCGGGACCAGGCGCTGGAGAAGATCATGGACCTCACCATGCTCTCGGACATCTTCCCCACCGGCTTCCACGGCGCCGTGTCCGCCGGCGTGGGCGTGGGCTCCACCGTCTACATTGCCGGGGCCGGCCCCGTGGGCCTCGCCGCGGCGACGTCGGCGCACCTGCTGGGGGCCGCCGTCGTCATTGTCGGTGACATGAACGCGGACCGGCTCGCTGCGGCCCGAGCCTTCGGCTGCGAAACCATCGACCTGACCAAGGGTGATCCCGGGGCGCAGATCGAGCAGCTGCTGGGTGTCCCGGAGGTTGACTGCGCCGTGGACGCCGTCGGCTTTGAGGCGAAGGGCCACGGTTCGGATTCGGGCCACGAGGCGCCGGCAACCGTGCTCAACTCGCTCATGGACATCACCGCCGCCGGCGGCTCCCTGGGCATCCCCGGGCTGTACGTCACGGGCGACCCGGGCGGCATCGACGCCGCCGCGCAAAAGGGTTCGCTGTCGCTGAGCCTGGGCACCGGCTGGGCGAAGTCGCTCGCGTTCACCACGGGCCAGTGCCCGGTCATGAAGTACAACCGGGGCCTGATGATGGCGATCCTGCACGACAAGGTGCACATCGCGAAGAACGTCAACGCCAAGGCGATCCCACTGACCGACGCGCCGCGCGGCTATGCCGAGTTTGACGCCGGCGCCGCGACCAAGTACGTCCTCAACCCGAACGGCTACCTGAACTAGCCGCCGTTCAAGGGTCCCGACAGGCCCGACCGCCGGCGGTCGGGCCTGTCGGGACCCTTGCCATGTCAGGCGGCGTTCAGCGGCGCGCGCAGCGGCCATTGCGGGCCCTCGAGAATGACCTGCAGGCAGGCTCCGGTACCGGCGTTGAGCAGGATGGGGGCGGCGAGGTTGACAGTGCTTTGCGTGCCCGGGTTCACCACCACGAGCACCGAGGGCGCGGCGGTGCCCAGGCGTTCGACGTCGGCCGGGTCCGGCCGGGGGGCGTAGTCCGGCAGGTGCGCGGCAGCGTCCAGGACGAAGAGGCGCACCGTGGCGTCCGCGGCCGTCAGGGAAAACAGCCCCGTGGCGCCCTCAATCGCGGCCAAGGTGAAGTCCACGCGCGGCTCCAGCCCCGGCGGGGGCGCCGTGAAGTGAAGCGCGGACGGGAGCTGCGGCGCGGTGGTGCTCATCGCAGGAAGTCCATGAGCGTGGGCTGGAGCACCTTTGCCGTCACGCCCAGAGCCGCCTGGTAGGACACTTCCTGGGTCTTGACGTCCAGGTAGGCCTTGGACAGGTCCAGGTCCTCGATGCCGGAGCGCTGGTTTTCCAGGTCGACGACGGCGTTCGCGTTGGCGTCCTGCGCCCGCAGCAGCTGCGCATGCCGGGCGCCGACCTCGGCGCTGCCGTTGATGACGGTGCTGAGGGCCTTGTCCATGGCGTCGATGTGCGCTGAGACGTCGCCGCCGCCGCGCAGCGTGTCCGCGATCGTCTTCAGAAGCCCAAACACAGAATCTCCGTTCTTATCGGGGCCGAAGATGGCTGCGCCGTTGGCGTCCACCTGGATGGTGGTGTTGGGGCTGATGCGGCGCTCCACCGTGCTGGCGTCCCCGTTGTAGACCGGCGGATTCCCGTCCGTATAGGCCGCGCCTGCGCTGGAGTTGCCGGCAAAGATGCTCCGGCCCATGTACTGGGTGTTGGCCTTGCTCAGCAGGTCCTTGCCGATGGAGTCGAGCTGCGCGGCGATGGCATCGCGCCCGTCCTGGTTGATGGCGCCGTTGGCGCCCTGCAGGGTCAGGTCCTTGGCGTTCTGCAGGAGCGTTGTGGCGCTGGCCAGCGCGTTGTCCGCCGTGGTCAGCCAGGCGGACCCGTCCGAGATGTTGCGGCCGTATTGCGCGGCCGCGGCCTGCTGGGCGCGGACTGCCATCGCGTCCGCGGCGGCGGCGGGGTTGTCGGAGACGTTGGAGAACGTCTTAAGGTCCGTGGCGGACTGCTGCAACTGTGCCAGTTTGGCGGAGCTGGCCTGCAGGTTCCGTTGCGCCGCGGCGGCCATGGTCTGCATGGTGACCCGTGTCATCATTCTCAGCGTCCCACCCTTCCGGTCTGGTTGATGAGGACGTCCAGCGACTCGTCAATGGCTGTCATGACGCGGGCCGCCGCCTGGTAGGCATGCTGGTAGGCAAGCAGGTTGACGTTTTCCTCGTCGATGTCCACGGAGGCGTTGGACTGCTGGACGGTCACGGCGTTGGTCAGTGCAGTGCCGGCCGCAACGTCCTGCTGCAGGGCCGTGCGGGCCGCCGTTCCCGTGGTCAGGACGGTCTTGGTCCACTGCGCATCGGGGGAGCCGGGGCCGATGCCAAGCTGGGAGATCTTGTCCGCCATGGACCCGTCGTTGCCATTCACGTTGCTGGCGGAGGCGGCAACGCCGGTCACGTCCTTGGGGACGACGGCCAGGGTGGCGGCTGCCTGCCCCGGCGTGTAGCTGAAGAATGGTCCTCCCGGGGTGCCGTCGGCCGTGTACGCGGTGGTGTGGACCGCATTGACCTGGTCGGCCAGGTTCGCCGCCAGGCGGTTGTATTCGGCGGCCGTCTCCGCGATCACTCCGCCAGTCCCGCCGTTGGCGGGGGCCAGCACTGAGAGCGTGCCTGCCAGCTGGCCGCCGTCGAGGTCAACGGGCATGCCGGGCCGCTTGGCCCATTCCAGCTGGACGGGGCCGGCGCCGGACACGTTGGCGGCGCCCATGCTGGTGGGACCCGTGACGTTCACCGCGTTGACCTGGCTGCCGGAGACCAGGACGTTGCCGCCGAGCAGGATCTCGTTGCCGCCGTCGGGCAGGTCCCGCACGGTGCCTCCCACCAGCTGGGAGAGCCTGGCCGTGAGGGTGTTGCGTTGGTCGATGAGCGCGCTGCTGGGAACCCCCGATGCGGCGGACGAGCGGATCTTGTCGTTGAGGTCGGCCACCTGGGCGGACGTGGAGTTCACTTCACCGGCCAGCATGTCCGCCTGGGACCGGGTCTGCGACCACTGCGTGTCCAGGCCCCTGTACCCGTCCCCAATGCTTTGGGCCAGGGTTGTGGCACCCTGGAGCAGGGTGGCCGCGGGGCCGGCGTCGCCGGGGGTGTTGCTGACGGCCTGCCACGATGCCCAAAAGGATGTCAGCTGGCCGGAGACGGCGTCGGTCCCCGGCTCCTTCATGCGGGCCTGGATGTCACTGACGGCGTTGGCGCGGACATTCGTGTAGCCGGCGCTCGAGAAGGCGGTCCGCACCCGTGCGTCCAGGAAGGCGTCGCCCAGGCGGGCGATGCCGGAGACGGCGACGCCCTGGCCCGGCTTGACGCCGGAACTGTAGAGCGAGCCGCTGGCCGGGGCGCCGACTGAGGCCAGGTCCGCCCGCTGGCGGGTGTAGCCGGCGGTGTTGACGTTGGTCAGGTTCTGTCCGACGACGTTCAGCCCGGTCCGGGCCGCGTTCAGTCCGGACAGTGCCGTGGTGAGGCCGCTAAAAGTACTCAACGTGTGTCCTTACGCATCTCAAACGCTTTGGTCCAGGAAGCGTGAGCCCGCATCCTGGCGGGTGTGTCCCAGATGGTTGTAGGTGCCCGCATCCGGAGCCAGCCCGGCAGCGGTTTCCTGCGCGGAGCGCAGGCCGGCGCGCAGAAACTGCAGGTTGGTGTCGCGCAGGCTGCGGAGCTGGTCCACCTGCGTGGTCAGCGCCGCAAAATGGGCGGACAGGATCTCGCCCCAGGGTCCGTCCGCGGCTGCGGCGGCGAGGTCCTGCAGGGTCGCGTTGTCCGCCAGGCCCCATTCGACGGCGACGGAGGACGCCACGGCCGTCCGCTCCAGCGATGCCGCCCGGAGGCGGTCCATGACGTGCTCAACTTCGCGGGTGGCATGGTCCAGCCAGCGCGTCTTGCCGGACTGGAGGATCAAATGCTCCTCATCCAGCTTGAAGACCAGCAGGTCCAGCAGCTCGCGTTCGCGCCACAGCAGGGTGGTTAATTCTTCAGGCCCCACGTGATAGGTCCTTTCAACGGGCCGAAGGGTGTCTCCACTAACCTATCGGCGCACCCTGTACGTTCCGTAAGGCCCAGTCCTACACGTTTTGGCTGGGAGGCCCCTGAACTCCGGCGAACTGAGACATAAATGTTGCCAAATCGATATGAAATTAGCCTACCCGGGGACTGCAACCCCTTGCCAATGTGGTTTACATTGAAGTGTCACTTGTGATATTCGCATGTGGCACACCTGGGGGGGTGTCGGTTGCGACGTTCTGTCATAAGTTGCCGAGGGGGAAATACTTTGAATCGCGAAGAACGCGACCAACTTGTGGTGCAAAATTTGCCACTGGTTGGGTATTTGGTTTCTGAAATTTGCATGCGCGCCAGTCACCTGTCCAGGCCGGACCTTACGCAGGTCGGCGCCATTGCGCTCATCCAGTGCGCGGAGTCCTTTGACGCGAGCCTTGGCGTGCCTTTCGGGGCCTACGCCCGGCGCCGCATCAAGGGTGCCTTCGCCGATGAGCTGCGGCGCGAGGACTGGGCCACCCGGGGTGCCAGGTCACGCATGAGCGAGCTTGCCGTCATGCAGGAAACGCTGTCCGCTGCCCTGGGCCGCCTGCCCTCCGCCGCCGAATTGGCCGCTGCCATGGGCGTGGACCGCGCCACCGTCGAGGCGTCCCAGCTCGACGCCGCCCGCAGCGTCACGCCGTTGAGCGACGTGATCGCGGAAATGGTCGCGGCAACGTCACAAACGCCGGAGGAGGCCGTGCTGCAGTCCGAGCACGAGGACTTCCTGGGCGCGGCAGTTGCGGCGCTGCCGGAAAAGATGCGCTACATCGTGGAGCAGATCTACTACGGCGACCGCAGCGTCAAGGACCTGTCCGAGGAGCTCGGCTCCAGCCACTCCGCCGTGTCCCAGCAGCGCACCGAGGCGATGCGGCTGCTGCGGGACGGCATTGAGCGCCACTACCTGGCCACGGCGGATGCGGGGTCCGCGCCGCACGCCCGCGTGGCCGCCTCCCGCCGCGAGGAATACCTCACCGAGCTGGGCGCACGCACACTGGGCGGCGCCACGAGGGTGCTGGGCCACACGGCCCGGGATGGCCTGGCCCGGGATGGCGTGGCCCGGACCATGCCGGCGCTGGGCTGAGCACAGCCGGAGAGGCAGGGTTCGCGGAATTGGCGGACCCAAGCTCCTAACGGCCCGGAAAGAGTTGCCGAGAGTTGCTGGCAGTTGCCCACGGATGGGCGGCCAGTTACGTACCCACACTCACGGAGGATTCACATCATGGGCATGATCGTCAATACAAACACCGCGGCCAACAACGCCTACCGCAACCTCAACAACACCCAGAAGGCCCTGTCTTCATCCATGGAGAAGCTCTCCAGCGGCCTGCGCATCAACCGCGCCGCCGACGACGCGGCCGGCCTGTCCATCTCCCAGGGGTTGAAGTCCCAGGTCAACGGCTACCAGGTGGCAGCGCGCAACGCCCAGGACGGCATCAACGTCATCCAGACAGCTGAAGGCGGTCTGAACGGGGCCCAGAACATCCTCCAGCGCATGCGTGACCTCGCCGTGCAAGCCGGTAACGACTCGAACAACACTGCGGCCCGCACGGCCATTTCCACCGAGGCCGGCCAGTTGTCCGACGAACTGGACCGCCTTGGCAAGTCCACGAACTTCAACGGCATCAATTTGCTGGACGGCTCGGCGAACCTGAAATTCCAGGTGGGTGCCGGGTCCGGGCAGTCCAACCAGATCAGCATGGACCTCTCCGGCGTCGACCTCTCCTCGATGGCTTCAGGCCTGAAGGCATCCTCTACCGGCACGCAGTTCAACGTGGCGGCGTTCGACACCGGCACCGGAGCACCGTCAGGCCTGAACGCCAGCTACTCCTTCACCTCTTCGACGGCCGGAGGCTCCAAGACCGCCACGGTCGACCTCTCCGCCAACACCTACACCAACGTCGATGCCTTCGCGGCGGACCTGAACAAGAACGCGGACTTCTCTGCGAGCTTCTCGGCCACGGTCGTCAAGGACGGCAATGGCGCGGGGATCGGTGTCGTCGTGACTGCCAAGGACGGCGGCACCGTGAAGGCTACGGACGCAGCCGGCGCGGACGCCAAGGGTGGCTTCGTCGACTCCACAGGCACTGCTGTCGGCAGTGGCGTTGTCGGGCTGGACTTCAGCACTTCCGTGGGGGCGCAGAAGGCGATCGACCTGCTCGACACGAAGATCGCGGCAGTCTCGGCAGCACGCTCCAACATCGGTGCCGTGCAGAACCGCCTCAACTCGGCCATAGACACCCTCAACGTCGGCCAGGAAAACCTTTCCGCCGCCGCGTCGAGCATCACAGACGTTGACATGGCCTCCGAAATGGCGAAGTTCACCAAGGACAACATCCTTTCCCAGGCAGGAACTGCCATGCTGGCCCAGGCCAACCAGAGCTCGCAGTCCGTGCTGAAGCTGCTTGGCTAGGCCGACACTCTCACGGCCCGGCATATCCGGGCCGTGACCCGGCGGCGGGCGGGCAGGCCAGTGCGCCTGTCCGCCCGCCGGTCCGCAAGAATCCACCGACCTCAGGAGCCACGCCATGACCCTCGGCATCAACGGGCTGGTGTCCGGCCTGGACACGGCGTCCATCATCAACTCCCTCATCCAAGTGGCGGCCGGCCCGCAAACCCAGCTAAAGAGCCAGGCGGGCACCCAAACCGCGCTCATGGCGGCCATGCAAACGGTGAACGCCGGCTTCGCCTCCCTGGCCGCGAAGGCTGCCGACCTCACCAAGCCCGGCGGGCTGGCCCTCGTCAAGGCCGCATCCAGTTCCCCCGCCATCACAGCCTCCGCGTCCTCCGGTGCCTCCGTCACCAGCCTGGACCTGAGCGTCACACAGCTGGCCCAGTCCCACTCGGTGGTCAGCGCAGCCATGGCGGCTGCGCCCGGCACCTCCATGACCTTTGTCAAGGCCGACGGCACAAAGACCGAGGTCACGGCCGGATCCGCCTCCCTGGACGACATGGCCCTGGCCATCAACAACTCCGACGCCGGGATCTCAGCCGTGACGGTCGCCGCCGGCAAGGACACCGACGGCAACACCACCTACCGGCTTCAGCTGACCTCCCGCCAGACGGGCGCAGCCGCCGCCTTCACAGCCTATTTTGGCAATGCAGCCGAGGTGGACGGCGGCACGGCCCCCAAGCTCACCGACGCCGCCACATCCGCTGTGCTCAGCCAGGGCCAGGATGCCCAGGTAACGCTCTGGGCCGGCACTGCCGCCGCCACGACCATCACCTCCGCCAGCAACACCTTTACCGGCATTGCCCCGGGCCTGGACATCACGGTCAACGCCCGCACCGACACCCCCGCCACTGTGAGCGTCGCCAGTGACACGGACAAGGTCTCCGCCGCCGCCGGGAGCCTGGTTGCCGGCATCAGTTCCCTGCTGGGGTCCATCAAGTCCGGGACAGCCGTTTCCACCACGGTCGGGGCCAACGGCTCCTCCACGGTCACAGGGGGCGTGTTCACGGGCCAAAGCAGCGTCACCATGGCCCGGGACAGGCTGTACGGGGCCGTGTCAGACCCGGTGGCCGGCCAATCGCCGTCGGGCATCGGCATCAACACCACCAAGGACGGGGACATCACGTTCGATCCGGCCGCGTTCGCAGCCGCCTACGCCAAGGACCCCGGCGGCGTGACCACGGCGCTGCAGACCATCACGGGCAGGGTTGCGGCGGCCGCGGCGTCCGTCTCCGATCCCGTCAACGGGACGCTGACCCAGCGGATCCAGGGCGGACAAAAAACCATTGACAGCCTCAACAGCCAGATCTCCGACTGGGATGGCCGCCTGGCAGCGAAAAGGTCCACGCTGCAGGCGCAGTACAACAGCATGGAGGTGCAGCTGGGAAAGCTGCAGTCTCAACAAAGCTGGCTGAACTCACAGCTTGACGCACTGTCCGCCAACGGAAAGAGTTCCAAGTGACGCTCCACCAAGCCCGGGCCCTGAACAGCTACCAGCGCGAGGCGATTCTCTCCGCCTCCCCTGCACGCCTGCTCACCATGCTCTATGACCGGCTGCTGCTGGACCTCTCCCGGGCACAGGACGCCCAGGAGTCGCAGGACTGGCAGACTGCGCATGTCATGCTGGTCCACGCCCAGGACATCATCGCCGAACTGGCCGGTTCCCTAAATACCGGAATGTGGGACGGCGCCGGGAACCTGCTGGGCATCTACAACTACGCCGGGACGGCACTGATGTACGCCAATATCCACCGCAACGTGAAGCTGACCCGCGAATGCATTGAGCTGCTGGAACCACTGCGCCAGACATGGCATGAGGCTGCGGCGGCACCCTCCACAATCCTTCCTGCCCCGCAGCTGTCAAACCAGGCGGCCCTGGCATGAGCATCTGGCCCGTGCTGCTGGAAAGGTTGGAAGCCGATGTGGCACTGGCTTGCGTACTGGCCCGTGCCGAGCCCGCCGGGCTCCAGCACGACACTGCCTCGTGGGTGCCCTCCGCCGATCCGGGCCCCTTGCCAGTGGAGCTGGCTGCCCGTGCCCGGCGGTTGGCGGCGGCACAGGCCGAGGCGGCCCAGCTCCTGGGCGCGGCCGTGAGGGAGACTGCAGAGCTTCTGGCTCGCGCGCAGCCAGTGCGGGCGCAGCCCCGTTCCGTGTACGTCGATGTGACCGGGTAACCTGCCGCGCGCACGAAAAATGCGCTGCACGAAACACCTTACATGCGCGAAAGGGCTGCCGATAGTTGCACTCGAGCACGGACTGCTCGTCACCAGGCCATGGACCGGCCCGTTTCGTGGAGGAAGTACGCTGTGCTGGATTCCGTGGTCACCGTTGCGCTGACGAGCGCCCTCAATTCCCTCTCCGACCGCCAAAACGCGATCGCCGACAACATTGCCAACGTCAACACGCCCGGATACCGGGCCAAGCGCGTCATGTTTGAGGACGCCCTGGCCGCCTCCGTGAAGGCGGGCGACGGCCATGTCACGGCCACCACGGCGCTGTCCCTGGAGCCGACGCAGACCAACGGCAACAACGTCAACCTTGACACCGAGACGCTCTCCAACGTCGAGACGACGCTCCGCTACCAATTCGCGGCCCAGGCCGTCAACGGCGAGTTCACCTCCATGCGCACGGCATTGAGGACACAGTAATGACCGACGCAATTGGGATCGCCGCAACAGGCCTGACATTGCACCGCAAGTGGCTCGACGCCGTCTCGGACAACCTTGCCAACGTCAACACAGTGACGGCCACCAGCGGCGACGCCTTCCGTGCCCGCTATGTGCTGGCCGAGGCGGGCCAGGGGAACTCCGGCGTCTACGTGGCCGGCGCCGCGTTCGGCAATGCCCAGGGCCGGATGGTCTATCAACCCGACCACCCCCTGGCCGACGCCAAGGGCTATGTGCGCTACCCGGACATTGACCTGGCCTCGCAGATGGGCCAGCTCATCATGGCCCAGCGCGGCTACCAGGCCAATGCGGCCGTCGTGGACCGCGCCAAGGTCATGTATGAAGCCGGACTGCAGATTGGAAAATAACCCATGAGCCCCACACCCATCATCGGCGTGCAGGCAACGGCAGCCACCGGCTATGTGCACAACGCCGGCCAGGTCCCTGCGGCCACCGGCGGCACCGGCTTCGGCGCCGCCCTGGCGGGGGCGCTGGACAATGTCCAGGCACTCTCCAGCGATGCCAAGACGCTGGCCGTCCAGGCCGTCACCGGCAACCTGGATGACATCCACAACGCCACCATCGCCGCCGCCCGCGCGCAGGTGACGCTGGAACTTGTTGCCGCCGTGCGCAACAAGGGCGTCGACGCGTTCAACGAGATCATGCGGATGCAGGCCTGATGCCACCGGTCCTTTCGCAAGCCATGGCCCGCGCCTCCGGGACGCTGAAGGGCTTCACCACGGCCCAGCGCACCCTGGCGGTCATCGGCATCGCAGTCCTGGTGCTCGGCGCCGTGGCCCTGGGCACCTGGCTGACCAAGCCCACCTACTCGCCCCTGTTCTCCGGCGTGGCCGCGGCCGACGCCAGCGCAATCGTCGCGCAGCTTAAGACGGACAATGTGCCGTATCAGCTGACCAACGGCGGCACCACCATCCTGGTCCCCGACGCCAAGGTCTATGACGAACGGCTCAAGGCGGCCGGGGCAGGGCTCCCGGCCGCCACCACCGCCGGGTACTCGCTGCTGGACACGATGGGCGTGACGTCCTCGGAATTCCAGCAAAATGTCACGTACAAGCGCGCCATGGAGGGGGAGCTGGCCAAGACCGTCATGGCCATGAACGGCGTGCAGATGGCGTCGGTCAAGCTGGCCATCCCGGAAAGCACCGTCTTCAGCTCCACGAAGGCAGACCCCACCGCCTCCGTGTTTGTCGAGTCTTCCGGCTCGGGCCAGCTTTCCCCCGACCAGGTGGACGCCGTGGTGCACCTCGTCTCCTCCTCCGTGGAGGGCCTGACGCCGGCCAACGTCTCCGTGGTGGACGCCAAGGGCAATGTCCTCTCCGCGGCGGGGACCGCCCTGGGCGGCGGGGCGGACAAGCAGGCCACGGAATACGAAAGGCGGACGACGTCGGCCGTCCAGGCGATGCTGGACCGCGTGCTCGGGCCGGGCAACTCCACAGTCTCGCTGACGGCTGCCATGGACAAGTCCTCCTCCGAGGTGGTGAAGGAATCATTCGCCTCGCCCACCGGCGCACCCGCCCTCAACGAGTCCTCCAGCACCAACAAGTCCAACGGGGGCGCCGGCACCGGCGCCGGCGTGCTGGGCCCGGACAACATCGCCGTCCCCTCCGGCCAGTCGTCGGCCGGCACGAACGAATCGACCACCACCACGAAAAACAACGCCGTGGACAAGACCACGGCAAACACCAGCATCCCGGCCGGGACCCTGCAAAGGCAGTCCCTGGCCGTTGCCGTGGACACCAACGCGGCGAAAAAGGTGGATGCGGCCACGCTGACGGACATGGTGGCGGCCGCCGCCGGCATTGACAGGACCCGCGGGGACGTCGTCAGCCTCAAGGTGGTGCCTTTCTCCACCGCGCAGGCCGACGCCGCCAAGGCCGCGCTCGACGCGGCCACGGCTGAGGCGAATTCCGCCGCCACGGCCAAGACGGTGCAGAACCTGCTGATCGCCGCGGGCGCGCTGCTCCTGCTGCTGCTGGCCCTGGTGCTGTATGCCCGGAAAAACCGCCGGCAGGTGCGCCGGCTGGTGGACCTGGGTGAGCGCAAGGACGAGCTGGGACAGCTGGATCCGCTGGTCACCGTGTCGCCGCAAACCAGCGCCCTGCCGGCCATCCCGGAACCGGTGCTGCTGCCCATCAGCGAACCAAGCGAGTCCTCCACCAAGCGGAAATCGCTTAACGCGCTGGCCGCCAAGGACCCGGAAGGCACCGCGGCGCTGCTGCGCTCCTTCATGGACGAGAAGGCCGGCGTGTGAGCGAGACAAAGGAGTTGACCGGCGTGCAGAAGGCCGCCGCACTGCTCATGCAGCTCTCCCAGCCCGCGGCCGCCGCGGTCATGGCGCACCTGACCGAGGCCGAGGCCGAAGCCGTGGCCGCCGAGATCGTCAACATGCGCCGCGTCCAGGCGGACGTGGCCGACTCCGTGGTTGACGAATTCCACGACCTCGTCACCAGCGGGCGGCATGCCGCCCTGGGCGGGCGCGACTACGCCGCCGGCCTGCTCGAGGCCTCCTTTGGCGCCGAACGCGCCGCTGGGGTCATGAACCGGCTCTCCACCAAGATCGCCGGCAAGCCCTTCGAATTCCTTGACGACGCCGATCCCGGCCAGCTGGCAGGCCTGCTCGAAGGCGAGCTGCCGGCCACGATCGCCCTGGTGCTGGCGCACATGCGCCCGGACAGGGCCTCCGCCGCGCTGGCCGTGCTGCCCGGCGACGTCCGCACCGACGTGGCGCAGGCCATCGCCACGATGGGGCCGGCCACGCCTGAATTTGTGGGGATCCTGGCCCGGGCCCTGAAGCAGCGCGCCCTGACTGTGGTGGGCACGCGCGACAAAATGGCCGTGATCGGCGGCGTCCAGCCGCTGGTGGACATCCTGAACCGCTCTGACGCCGTCACCGAGCGTGCCCTGCTGGACGAACTCACCGAGCGGGACCCCGTCCTGGCCGAGGAAGTGCGCTCGCGGATGCTCACCTTCATGGACCTGGTCAAGCTTGACAGCCAGGACATCCAGAAGGCCCTGCGCGGCAAGGAGGCCGGTGCGCTGGCCCTGGCCATGAAAGGCGCCCCCGCGACCGTGCAGGACGCCATCCGCAGCAACATTTCCGAGCGCAACCGCGTCCTCCTCGACGCGGAAATTGAGGCGCTTGGCCCGGTGCGGGCCTCGGACGTGGAGCAGGCCCGGGCCGACATCGGCCGGATCATCCGCGAACTCGAGGAGACCGGGGAGATTTCCGTGCACCGCGGGGATGCGGACGATGACGACTATGTCTACTAGCCCCACGGCATATACCGGCCGGCCTGAGTCCCTGCAACCCCTCGTGTTCCCCGCCGTGCCCACCGCCGAACAGTCCCGGCTCCGGACCGAGGCGGTGGACCGCGGCTACCGGCGCGGGCACACCCTGGGCTACGCGGCGGGCCAGGACCGCGCCCGTCAGGAGGGGGCCCTCCGGCGTGCCGAGCTCGAGGCGGCGCACGAGTCCCTGCTGGCCGACCTTCGGGCGCGTGCCGCGGCACAGCAGGCCGCCCTGGCCGCCGCGGCCGCCGCGCTGGCGGCCCGCACGGCGCCCGTGCTCGCGGAGGCGGAACAAACGCTCCTGGATTGCGCCCTGACCCTGGCCGAGGCGGTGCTGGGCAGGGAGCTCGACGACGGCGACACGCGTTCCAAGGGCATCCTGGCCCGTGTCCAGGCGGTGCAGGATGCGCCCGGCCCGCCCCGTGTGCGGCTGAACCCGGCGGACCTGTCCGCCATCGGCACGGAAGCCTTGGCGGACGCCGGCCTGGATCCGGTGGCCGACCCCGGCACCGCCCCCGGCGACGCGGTGGTCGAATACGCGGACGGCTACCTGGACGCACGCCTGTCCGCCGCGCTGGACCGCGCCCGGCAGGCCCTGCTGGAGGACCCCGCATGAGCACCGCCTGGCCCGTCGCGCTGACAGGGCACGGCGCCGCCCGCCTGGAGGCCGCCCTGCGCGCCGCCGCCCCCGAACGGGTGGGGGTGGTGTCCGCAGTGATCGGCCTGACCGCGCAGGTCAGGGGCCTGCGCTGCGCCGTGGGCGGGCTGGTCACCATCACCGGCTCCCAACCCGGGGGGCGGAACACCGACGCCGAGGTGGTCGCCGTCGGGCGGGACACCCTGACCATCATGCCGCTCGGCCGCATGGAGGGGCTGGCGCAGGGCGATCTGGTCCGGGCCCGGATTGAACCGCTGCTGGTCCCCACGGGCCGGGGCCTGCTGGGCAGGGTTCTGGACGGGCTGGGCCGGCCCATTGACGGCAAGGGGCCGCTGGCCGCGGGCCCCGGTGTGCCGGCCGCGAACGTCTCACCCAACTCCATGGACCGGGCCCGGATCCGCATCCCCCTGAGCACGGGCGTGCGGGTGGTGGACACCCTGACAACTGTTGGGCGGGGGCAGCGGATGGGCCTGTTCGCCGGATCCGGCGTGGGAAAGTCATCGCTGCTGTCCATGATCGCCCGGGGCACCGACGCCGACGTCTCGGTCATTGCCCTGGTGGGCGAGCGTGGGCGCGAAGTCCGGGAATTTCTGGAGGACGACCTTGGCCCCGAGGGCCTGGCCAGGTCCATTGTGGTGGTCGCGACCAGCGACGAGCCCGCGCTCGTCAGGCTGCGTGCGGCGTTCACGGCCACCCGGATCGCCGAGTCCTTCCGCGAGACCGGCGCCGACGTGGTGTTGATGATGGACTCGCTCACCCGCGTGGCCATGGCCCAGCGCGAGATCGGGCTGTCCGCCGGCGAACCGCCCGCCACCCGAGGGTACCCGCCGTCGACCTTTTCCGTGCTGGCCAGGCTCCTGGAGCGTGCCGGCACGGACATGCACGGCTCCGTTACGGGGATGTACACGGTGCTGGTGGACGGTGACGACCACAACGAGCCCATCGCCGACGCGGTGCGCTCCATCCTGGACGGGCACGTGGTCCTGGACCGGAAACTGGCCGTCGCCGGGCACTTTCCCTCCATCGACGCCCTTGGCTCCATCTCCCGCGTGGCCTCGAAGGTGTGCACCCCGGAACAAAAGGCCGACGCGGCCACGCTGCGCCGCGTCATGGCCGCGCGCCGGGCCGCGCAGGACCTGATCGACGTGGGCGCCTACCAGGCCGGGACCAATGCCCTGGTGGACGCGGCCCTGCTGCATGCCGCACCGATCAACCGCTTCCTGCAGCAGGATCTTGAACACCAGGTTTCCGCCGGGGAATCGTGGGCAGAACTGCGTTCACTAGTCAACTTGTTTGGAGGGCTTTCATGACCAAGGCATTCCGGCTCGCAGGACTTCTCCGCCTGCGTAAGCTGCAGGAAGACCAGGCCGCGGCGGCGTTGGGGCAGGCAAACGCCCGGCGGACGGCCCACGGCCGCCGGCTGGCAGCAACCCGCGGCGCCCTGGCCGACTCCGGCTCCGACCCCGCCTCGGCTTCCGCCCTTGCCGCAGCGGCTGCGTCGCGGGCCGCCTCGCGCAGCCTGCTGCTGGACCTGCAGGCCCTCGCCGCGACACTGGAGTCGGACGCCGACTCGGCCCAGGCCGCGCTGCTCGAGGCGAAAACAGCTGCCAGCCCGCTGGAAAAGCTGGCCGAGCGGCACCAGGACGAGTACGCCACCGCCGAGCTGCACGCCGAACAGGGCTTCCTCGATGAACTGGCCCTGTCCCGCCGAGAGGCCGGCGAGTGACCGCCGTGGCGGGCGGGGGGCCGTTGCCGGCCGCCCCGGCCAGGGCGCCCGGCCGCGGTGCGGGCGACGCGGTGGCGAAGCAGCCGGGCCCCAGCTTTTCCGAGCACCTGGACGACGCCGTGGGGGCGGCCGCCGGGGAGCCGCGCGGCGGCGACGGCAAGCCGCGCGGCGGCAGCGCGCCCGGCGCCGCCGCACAGGATTCCGGCACACCGAAGGGCGGCGGCCGCCCGGGGGCGGAGCCCGATACGTCCGACGCCGACGCCGGCGCCATGGCCGGTGTGCCGACGGCCGCAGCGGCCCTGGCCTGGCCGGGCGGGCTGCCCGTTCCCGGCACGTCCGTTCCCGGCGCCGCCGGTTCCGGCACGTCCATTTCCGCCGCCGCCGGTTCCGCGCCCGCAGCCGTCCAGAAAGCCCCGGGCGCCGGGACTGTGGCTGCCGGGGCCTCTGCTGCCGGTACTGGTGCTGCCGGTACCGTTGCTTCCGCAGCCGGGTCCGCACCGTCCACCGGGTCCGCACCGTCCGCCGGGTCCGCGGCCGCGCCGGATTCTGCCGCGCCGGCTCCCGGGGTGCCGGCTCCCGCAGTGCCCGGGACCGGCCATGCCGCCGCGGGTGCCGTGACGCCCGGCGCCGCCACCGCGGCGGACCTTGGCACGGCCGGGAGGGCCGCAACCGGGGCGGCGGCCCCGTCCGGCGACGGAAAGCCCGCGCCACGGCATCCGGGTCCCGCCGTCCCGGCAGCCGGGAGCACGGCGCCCGGCGCCCCAGCCGGGACGGGTGCCGGCCAGCCCTCCGCGGCCGCACCCGCGGCGGCCGCCCTGTCCGCGGCAGCCTCCGGCGGCCCGGCAGCCGCCACAGCCGCCGCAGCCACAGCCGCCGCAACGACGACGGGGGCGGCCGGCCTGGCGCCCGCGGCCGGCGTCGTACGTCAGGACGGCGGGGACAAGACGGCGGACGGCCGCCAGCAGGACGGCCGTCAGCAAGGCGGGCTCCCGGCTGTGTCCGGCGTCAACCTGCCGGCGGTCCCGCCGGCGGCCGTAGCCACGCAGGCGGCGCCCGCC
Source organism: Arthrobacter wenxiniae (assembly GCF_013376105.1). Taxonomy (GTDB): domain Bacteria; phylum Actinomycetota; class Actinomycetes; order Actinomycetales; family Micrococcaceae; genus Specibacter; species Specibacter wenxiniae. Next base: position 21,971 of record NZ_JAAMFM010000027.1, on the reverse strand, counting down.
GCGCCCGCACACCAGGCTGCGCCGCCGCTGGCGGAGCAGCTCGCGCGCCCCATCTTCCAGCTGGCCACGGGGCAGGCCGGGCAGCGGGTCATGACGGTGCAGGTGGTGCCGGCGTCGCTCGGGCCGGTCACCGTCAGCGCCCACCTGTCCGCCGACGGTGTCCGGATCGAACTGGCGGCCGCGACAGACGCGGGACGGGACGGGCTGCGCCTGATCCTGACCGAGCTGCGCCGGGACCTGGCGGGACAGGGCCTGCAGTCGTCCGTGACCCTGTCGTCGTCCCTGAACGGCGGGAGCGGGGGGCAGGCGCACGCCTTTGGACAGAACCCCGGACAGAACGCCGGACAGCACGCCGGCCAGGACGCCGGCCAAAACGGCCCGGCCACGGGGCAGGCGGGTCAGGGGCCGTTGGACGCCGCGGCAGGCCCGGAACCACCGGCCGCGCCCCGCCACGAGACAGGCCCGGCCCCCTTGCACCCGACATCGCTCGACATCACGGTTTAGAACAGGAGCCCACCATCACTACTGAAGCCATCACCCCGCCCACCGGTGTCGCCAGCAGCCTGCCGCCACCGGCGGCCAACGGTGTCTACAGCACTGCCGCGGCACGCACGCCAAAGCAGGCCATGGACTCCGAGGTCTTCATGAACCTGCTGGTGACCCAGCTGCGCAACCAGGATCCGTCGTCGCCCATGGACACGAACCAGATGATCTCCCAGACCACCCAGTTGGCCACCATGGAGAAACTGACCAGCATGGACAAGACGGCAACGGAGAACTTTTCGCTGCAGATGCGCACCGCGGCCGCGGCCATGATCGGGCGCGACATTGCGTGGACGGACGCGAACGGGACGGCACACAGCGGCGTGGCCGATTCCGTGTCCTTCGCCCTGGGCGTCCCCGCGGTCAAGGTCGGGGACCTCAGCGTGCCGCTGGACTCCATTTCCAGCGTCACTTCCACGGCCGCCACACCTTCAGGCAGCACAGCTCCGTAACCCGCAGCACCCATCCGGCACAGAAAGGCTCCACCCATGCTTCGTTCATTGTATTCAGGCATTTCCGGCCTCCGCGCACACCAGACCATGCTCGACGTCACCGGCAACAACATCGCCAACGTCAACACGGCCGGGTACAAGGGTTCCAGCGTGCAGTTCCAGGACACGCTGTCCCAGGTGGCACGGTCCGGCTCGGCCGCGCAGGCCGCAACCGGCGGCACCAACGCCGCCCAGGTGGGACTGGGCGTCCAGGTCGCCGCCATTTCCACGAACTTCTCCCAGGGCTCGGCCCAGGCAACGGGCCGTGCCACGGACATGATGATCTCCGGGGACGGCTTCTTCATCACCAGCAAGGGCGGCCAGCAGTCCTTCGCCCGTGCCGGCGCCTTCGACTTTGATTCCCGGGGACGGCTGGTCTCCCCCGACGGCGCGCTGCTGCAGGGCTGGTCCGCCGTGGGCGGGAAGGTCAACTCCAGCGGCGCGCTCGGCGACATCCGCATCGCCAAGGACATCGTGGCACCCCCGGCCGCCACCCAATCGGTGGTCCTGGGCGGCAACCTGCCCAGCGACGCGGCGGTGGGTGCCACGGTGGTCCGCGACGTCCAGTCATTTGACGCCAGGGGCGCCAAGGGCAACCTTGCGTTGACGTTCACGATGACGGCAACCGGGTGGGAGGCAAGTGCGGACGGCGGCGCGGCCAAGCCCCTGACGTTCACCAACGGAGCCCTCCCGGCCGGCACCACGCTGACCAGCGGCGCAATCACCGTGGACCTGGCCGCCCTGACAGGCAACGCCGGCGCCAGCACCGTGGCCGTGACGAGCCACGACGGCAACGCCGCCGGCACGCTGGATTCCTTCAGCATGGGCACCGACGGCACCCTGACGGGCACGTTCACCAATGGCGAGAACATGGTGATTGGCCAGGTGGCCCTGGCGAACTTCAGCAACCCCGGCGGCCTGGAAAAAATCGGTTCCTCCAGCTACCGGGCCACCGCCTCATCCGGCGCCGCAACCATTGGCGCGGCCGGGCAGGGCGGATTCGGCGAACTCACCAGCGGCTACATCGAAATGTCCAATGTGGACCTGTCCCAGGAATTCACGAACCTGATCGTGGCCCAGCGCGGTTTCCAGGCGAACGCACGCATCATCACCACCTCGGACGAGGTCCTGCAGGAGCTGACCCAGCTCAAGCGGTAGCCACAGCGGCCGTCCCGCTCCTAACGCACGGGGCGGGACGGCCGACAGTGGGCGGTGTACGTGGTTGACACCATGAAAGCCGTGAAAAGGATAAACCCATGATAACTGTGACCCGCCTTGACGGCCGGCACTTCGCGGTGAATCCGGACCTGATCGCCCGTATCTTCGAATCCCCCGACACGATCCTCATCATGGCCGACGGCGCACGGTTCATTGTCACCGAGCCCATGGCGGTGATCATTGAAAAGATCGCGGCCTTTCGCGCCCAGGTCATCGCCACCGCCTACAACGAGGCTCCGGCACCGGCCAGGAGGACGTCGCACCTGAGCGTCATCCACCCGTCGGACCCGGGCGACGGAACCATCACGGGCGGGCAGTAGGCCATGGATCCGGCAACGCTCATAGGCATCCTGGTCGCCTTCGGCGCCCTCGTCGCCATGCTCACCATGGAAGGTTCAACGGTCGGCAGCATCATCTTGGTGCCGCCGATGATGCTGGTCTTCGTCGGCACCATTTCCGTGGGCCTGGCCGGTTCCACCACCAAGGACTTCCTGCACGCCTTCAAGTCCCTGCCCAAGGCCTTCACCGCCAAGCCGGCCCCGCCCATCGAGAGCATCGACACGGTGGTTGCCCTGGCCGAGAAGGCCCGCCGCCAGGGCCTGCTCTCCCTGGAGGAAGACGCGGCCAAAACGGAGGACGCCTTCCTGCGCGACGCGCTGCAAAACATTGCCGACGGCACGGACGGCGACGAGCTGCGGGACATGCTTGACGACGCCATCGACACGAAGATGAAGACGGACGGCGTCGCCTACCGTTTCTTCCAGCAGCTGGGCGGCTACGCCCCCACAATCGGCATTGTCGGCACGGTGGTCTCGCTCACCCACGTGCTGGAAAACCTCTCCACCCCCAGCACGCTGGGTCCAATGATTGCCAGCGCCTTCGTCGCCACGCTCTGGGGCCTGCTGTCCGCCAACTTCATGTGGCTGCCCATCGCCGCCCGGCTTGCCCGGCTCTCGGAGCTTGAGGCGGACCGGATGACGCTGCTGATGGAAGGCGTCCTCGCCGTCCAGGCAGGGTCGCAGCCCATACTGCTGCGTGAGCGGCTCACGGCCCTGGTCCCGGAACACCGCCGCGGGAGCGCCAAGTCGGAGGCCAGGCCCGGGAGCGACGACCACCTGAAGTCGGCGGCGTGACACCGCGACGGGGCGGCCGCGGGTCCCGCCGCCGGGGCTCCCCCGAACACCACGCGGACGAACGGTGGATGGCCTCCTACATGGACATGGTGACGGTGTTGATGTGCCTGTTCATCGTCCTCTACGCCATGTCGTCGGTTGACAACGCAAAGTTCAGCCAGCTGAAGGACTCCCTGGCCACCGGATTCGGGCAGGTCAATGTCGGCAAGATCGACACGGCCGCCGGGGTGATTGTGGCGCCGAAGGATGTTGGCAAGGAAGGTTCGTTCACCAACGACAAGATGGCGAAGGCACTCGCCGAGGTGGCCAAGCTGACCGCCCTCCGCGATGAGATGCACGCCCGCCTGGCCCGGGCCGGGCTGGCCGCCAACGTCGAATTTTCCGTCGACGAGCGCGGGCTGACCGTCAAGCTGGTCGGCTCCCAGACCTTCTTCCTGCCCGACAGCCCGGCCCTGTCCGTGCGCGCCGACCGGGTCCTGACGGCGATAGCACCGGTGTTGGAAAAGGCCAGGCTGGAAATTTCCGTGGAGGGTCACGCGGCCAACGCCATCACCGGCTATCCCTCCGTCTGGGAGCTGTCCTCCGAACGCGCCGTCGGGGTGCTGCGTTACCTCGTGGAGCACAGCCACATCCCGGGATCCACCATCGGCGCCGTCGGATACGGCGCCTCGCGCCAGGTCAACGACGACTCCACCGAAGCCCTGCGCGAGCTGAACCGGAGGGTGGACATCGTAGTCCTTTCCAAGCAGACGGAGGACGTGCGGGCCCTGATCCCGAAGGCGCTGAAGGTAAAGGTGAATCAGCCCTAACGGCATCCCGGGCGCTGCCGATAGTGGCTGATGTGCCTGTACTTTCACTCAATCCAGCCCTGCCCGGCAACGGGCTGGCGCGTGCCGTGGAAGTGTACGACTTTGGGCGGCCCACCACCCTCGCCAGGGAACACAGCCGCGTCCTCGAGCTTGCCTTTGAAACGTACGCCAGGCAGTGGGGGACGCTGCTGACCTCCACGATCCGCGCCGCGACGACGGTGGTGGCCGAAAACATCAGCATGGTCACGTATGACGAGTACGCCGCGTCCCTGCCGACCACGACCGCGGTGGTCATCTGCGCCATCAAGGGCCAGGACGCAAAGGGGGTCATTCAATATCCCACGGAGGCGGTCTTCCACTGGATCACGCGCATGGTGGGCGGCAGCCTGTCCGCCCCCGTGCCGAACCGCAAGTTCACGCACATTGAGCACTCGCTGGTGGAACAGTTCATGCAGGATGCGCTTGAAGACCTGGACTATTCCTTCGGGTCGCTCCTGTCCGCCCCGCCCACGGTCCACGACATCCTCTTCAACTCACAATTCGCCCAGGCTGCGGCAACCGACACGCTGATGATCGTCGCCACGCTCATTGTCACCGTCGGGGACACCACCTGGGACACCTCCATCGCGCTCCCCGCCGACCCGCTGCTTGACCAGCTGGGCACCAGCAATCCCATGAGCAGCCCGGCCGACGCCCCCAGGCAGCTGCGCTGCCATCTGGCAGGAACCCCCGTCGACGTCGAAATGGCCCTCGCCCCGGTCCCTGTCCTGCCCGGCGCCATACTCAACCTGGCCGTGGGCGACGTTTTGCCGCTGCGGCATCCCACCGGCAGGCCCTTTGACCTGACCGTGGCAGGGCGACCCGTGGCGCGCGCCGTTGGCGTAACGCATGGCACCCGGCAGGCCGGGCAAGTAGTTTCAATCGAGGAGAGTGCCCCGTGACATCCGCCCCAACACTTCACACCGGAGCCGTGGATGCCCTTGCGCGCCTGCTGCCCGCTGACGGCCCCCTGGAGCCGCTGCCCTGGCCGGTCACCAACGGGGAAATTCCAACCTCAGGCATGACGACGCTGACCGTCGACTACCTGGGAGCGGTCTCCGCCGAACTCGCCCTTTCGCTGCCGACGGCCACCGAAGCGGCCATCCGGGCGGCGGGTGGTTCATCCTCCGTCTCCGCCGCGGACGTGCTGCGGCCGGCACTGGAGGCCGCGGCCGAAACCCTCGGTTCCGGCGTCCTCGGCGACGTGGCCCAGGACGACTCCACGGCGCTCTTCACCGATCCGCAGTCCTCCGTGTTCCGGATCTCCGAACCGGGCCGGACCGAGCCCTTTGCCTGGTTCGCGATCCGGATCGACCAGGCGGCAAGCCGTCCGTCGAGCGGCGGGACGGACATCAGCGCCCACAAGATGGGCCGCATCCACGACGTCGAAATGGCCCTGTCCGTGGTGATCGGGCGCACCCGCATGACTGTCGCCAACGTCCTGGGCCTGGAACCTGGCGACGTGGTGGACCTGGACCGTTCCGCCGGGGCACCGGCGGACATCCTGCTCAACGGACGCCTCATTGCGCACGGCGAGGTAGTGGTGGTTGACCAGGAGTATGCCGTGCGCCTGACAAAGATCCTGGACTCCGCGGAGACGGTCGGCTAGGTGGACACGCTCCTGCTGGTCTTGCGGGTGGGGCTTTCACTGGGCGTTGTGGTGGTCCTGCTGTGGATGGTGCAAAAGCGCTGGTCCAAGGGCAGCCGTGCCGGCGCGGAAGCGGACCTTGCGGTGGTCAGCCGGCGCAGTGTCGGCCAGAAAGCCTCCGTGGTGGTGGTCGACGCGGACGGCCGCCGCTTCCTTCTGGGCGTGACCGAACACTCCATCAACGTCCTCCACGACGCCCCGGCGCCCATCCCCGTCGACGAGCCTGCCTTTGACGAATCCATGCGCGCTGCCGGCATGGGCCCGCGGGGGATGGACGACGCCGGGTCCCGGGCCCTGCGCGCGCGCCACCACCGCCCCCGTCAGGAGGCGCTATCCGGCTCCATCCTTTCGCCCAAGACCTGGCAGCAGGCAGGGGCGGCCGTGCGCAAGGGCCTGAACTTGTGAAGCCCGACTCCGTCACCCTGCGCCGGTGGGGCAGGGCGGCGGTGATGCTGGGGCTCCTGCTCGCGGCCCTCGTGGCCTTCCAGCTGGTCTTTTCCGCGTCCGCCCACGCCCTTTCCGTCATGGCGCCGGGCGATCCCGTTGCACCGACCCCGCCCACCAACCCCACGGTTCCGGGCACCGGCGGCGTCAACGTCACGGTCAACGGCCTCGACGGCCAGCCGAGCTCGGCCATCGTCACCCTGCTTGGGATCACGCTGCTGTCCGTGGCGCCGGCGCTGCTGCTGATGATGACGTCCTTCACCAAGATTTTTGTGGTCCTGGCCATGACCCGCAACGCCCTGGGCCTGCAGTCGATTCCGCCCAACCAGGTGGTGGCGGGCCTGGCCCTCTTCCTCTCCCTGTTCATCATGTCCCCCACGCTGGCGGCCATCAACACTGCCGCCGTCCAGCCCTACCTCGGCGGCCACATGGACATCGCGGCGGCGTTCGACGCCGCCTCGGGCCCCCTGCGCCACTTCATGCTGCCGCAGACGCGCGAGGCGGACATTGCGCTGATGACGCGCTCGGCGGGCAGGGAAAACCCGGCCACCCCGGATGCGGTGCCGCTGCTGACGCTGATTCCGGCCTTCATGATCTCCGAGCTGCGCAGCGCGTTCATCATCGGCTTTGTCATCTTCATCCCGTTCCTGATCATCGACATCGTCGTGGCGTCGGCCCTGATGTCCATGGGCATGATGATGCTCCCGCCGGTCATGATCTCCCTGCCGTTCAAGATCCTGCTGTTCATCCTGGTGGACGGCTGGGGGCTGATCATCACCGCCCTGGTGAGAAGCTATGGAGGCGGCCCATGAACACTTCCGAGGTCCTCAACATTGCCGTGCAGGCCCTCTGGGTGGCCGCCAAGCTGTGCGCCCCGATCCTGCTGACGGCCCTCGTGGTCGGCTTCGCCATCTCCCTGCTCCAGTCGATCACCCAGGTCCAGGAGGCAACGCTGTCCTTCGTGCCCAAGGCGGTCGGGGTCGCCCTGGCGCTGTTGATCTGCGGACACTGGATGATCACCGAGATCGTCACGTTCACGCACGAACTCTTCGACAAAATCCCCCTGCTGCTGAGGGGCTGAGCGATGAACATCCCGATCGACCCCGCCTGGCTGGAAACCTGCCTGCTCGCCGCCGTGCGGATCACGGCGTTCATTGTCATTGCCCCGCCGTTTTCCTACAACGCCATCCCGCTGCGCATCAAGGGCATGCTGGCCCTGGGCCTGGCCGTCGCCATGGCCGCCCGGCTCCCCGTGGCGGAAACCGTCAGCGACACCGGCCCCTTCATCCTGGCCCTGCTGCTGGAGGTCGCGACCGGGGCGGCGCTGGGGTTCCTGGTGTACCTGGTGTTTGCGGCCATCCAGACGGCGGGTGCCATGGTGGACACCTTTGGCGGCTTCGCCATGGCCCAGGCCTTCGATCCGCAGTCCATGGTCAACGGCGCCCAGTTCACCCGGCTGTTCCAGCTCACCGCCCTGGCGCTGCTCCTTGCCTCCGACGGCTACCAGCTGATCATCGGCGGGCTGGCCCGCTCCTTCGACGCGATCCCCGTGGGCGCGGCCATTGATCCGGCGCACCCCGCACAACTCATCGCCACCGCCACGACCGGGATGTTCCTGGCCGCCGTGCAAATTGCCGGGCCGCTGCTGGTGGTCCTGTTCCTGGCCGACGCCGGGCTGGGCCTGCTGACGCGCGTGGCGCCGGCCCTGAACGCCTTTGCCATGGGCTTCCCCCTGAAGATCATGCTCACTCTTTCCCTGGGCGGCCTGCTCATCATGGGGCTGGGGCATGTGGTTCCGGCCATGGTCAGCACCGTCCTGGGCTACCTCGCGAGGGCAGGTGCCCGTGGCTGAGTCAGGTGAGCGGACCGAAAAGGCCACCGAACGACGCATGAAGGAGGTCAGGGAAAAGGGCCAGCTGTCCCGTTCCCAGGACCTGACCGCATGGGTGGGAGTCGGGGCGGCCGTCATCATGCTTCCCGGCGTGATTGCCCGTGGCTCGAACGCCCTGGCGGACCAGATGTTCACCGCCGCCCGGATGGCAGCGCACCCCGACCCGCTAGTGGCGCTGCGCGCCCTGGAGACGGCGTTGGGCACGCTGGCGGGCATCCTCGGTCCCATGCTGTTCACGGTGGTTGCCGCCGTCGCGGCGGCGGCCGCCGTCCAGGGCGGCATCCGGTTCAAGAAGTTCAAGCCCAAGTTCGAGCAGTTTGACCTGTTCAAGGGGATCAAGAACGTGGTGGGCACGCAGGCGCTGTGGAACGGGGCCAAGGCGCTGCTGAAAACGGCCGTCGTCGGGCTGGTCCTCTACACCGTTGTCCAGGGCATGGTGCCCGTGCTGTTGCAGGCGGGCGGGCTGCAGGTCACGGAGCTGCTTGGCGCGGCCGGCGGCGGCGTGGCTGCGCTGGTGCAGTATGCCGTGGCAGCCGGCCTGCTGCTGGCCCTGGCCGACGTCTTCGTGGTCTCGCGCCGCAACCGCAAGAAGACGCGCATGACCAAGAAGGAAGTCAAGGATGAGAACAAGTCCAGCGACGGCGACCCGCTGATCAAATCCGCCCGACGCCAGCGCCAGCTGGCCATGGCACGCAGCCGCATGATGAGCGCGGTGGCGACCGCCGACGTCGTCCTCGTCAACCCCGTGCACGTGGCGGTGGCGCTGCGCTACGAGCCGGGCAAGTCCGCCCCCCGCGTGGTGGCCAAGGGTGCGGACCGGGTGGCGGCGCGCATCCGGGCCGAGGCCGAGGCCAGGAAGGTTCCCGTGGTCCAGGACATCCCGCTGGCCCGTGCCCTGCACGGCTCCTGTGAACTTGGCGCGGAGATTCCGGTGGAGCTCTACAACCAGGTGGCGGCCGTGCTCGCGTTTGTCATGGCCCTGAAAAAGCGCGGCTCCGCGGCGGGGACACACCAGATCCTGCCCAACGGCTCCGCCATCCCCGCGGGCACCACCAATTACAGCCCGACCCTGAACAGCCCGACCCTGAGCAAAGGAATCCCCGCGTGAACCGCAACTTCTCCAAGCTGGCCATCCCCATGGGCGTGGTGGGAATTGTGCTGCTCCTGGTGGTCCCCATCCCCGCCATGCTGCTGGACATCCTGATCATCATCAACATCGTCTTTGCGCTGCTGGTGCTGATGAACAGCATGTTTGTGAAGAAGCCCCTGGACTTCTCCGTGTTTCCGTCCCTGCTGCTGGTGGCCACGCTGTTCCGGCTGGGCCTCAACGTCGCCTCCACCCGGCTGGTGCTGGGCCAGGCGCACGCCGGTCAGGTGATCCAGGCGTTCGGGCAGGTCACGGTCGGCGGCAACCTGATCATTGGAGGGGTGATCTTCCTGATCCTGGTGGTCATCCAGTTCGTGGTGGTCACCAAGGGCGCCGAACGCGTGGCCGAGGTGGGTGCCCGCTTCACCCTGGACGCCATGCCCGGCAAGCAGATGGCCATCGACGCGGACCTGAACGCGGGCCTGATCACGGACGTCGAGGCCAAGGAACGGCGCGTGGAGGTGTCCGCCGAGGCCGACTTCTACGGCGCCATGGACGGTGCCTCCAAGTTCGTCAAGGGCGACGCGATAGTCGGCATCATCATCATCATCATCAACCTGGTGGGCGGCATCGCCATCGGCATGCTCCAGCGCGGGATGGACATCACCGACGCCGTCAACACCTATTCGCTGCTGTCCGTGGGCGACGGCCTGGTCTCCCAGATCCCCGCCCTGCTGATGGCCGTGGCCACGGGCATGATCGTCACCCGCTCCAACGCCTCCTCCGACATGGGCACGACGGCGGCCCTGCAGCTCACCCAGTCACGCTCGGCCCTGCTTGTGTCCGGTGTCGCCGCGATCATCATGTCCGTGATCCCGGGCATGCCCGTGTTCCTGTTCCTGGCGGTGGGGGGGCTGCTGCTGTTCATGGGGCAGCGGGTCAAGGCGGGCGAGGAGAAGGCGGCCGCCGCGGCCCTGATGGCGGCGGCGCCCGTGCCCCAGGCCGAAACCACGGAGGACATCATGGGGCAGATGCGGGTCCAGGCCCTGGAAATCCAGCTGTCCACCGACCTGGTGGACCTTGTCTCCGGCTCCGCGGACGACCTCCTGGCCCGCATCAAGGCGCTGCGGCACAAGGTGGCCATGGAGCTGGGCATGGTGGTGCCCCCGGTGCGCACCCGCGACCATGTGGAGCTGCCGCCGTCGACCTATGTGATCCGCATTGCCGGCGTCGAGGCCGGGCGGGGAACGGCCCCGGCGGGACGGGTGCTGGCCCTGGGCGAGCAGCTGGGGTCCCTGCCGGGCACCCCCACCGTGGAGCCCGTGTTTGGCCTGGCCGGGAAGTGGATCCCGGCGGAAATGCGGCACAGCGCCGAAATGGCCGGCGCCACCGTGATCGACCGCGTGTCCGTGCTCATCACCCACCTCTCCGCCATTGTCAGCGCCAACGCCGCCCGCCTGCTCAGCCGCGAGGATGTGCGGGTGCTCACCGACGGCGTCAAGGAGGTCTCGCCGTCGATTGTGGACGAGCTGGTCCCGGGGCTGCTGTCCCTGGGCGAGGTCCAGCGCGTGCTGCAGGGCCTGCTGGAGGAACAGGTGCCCATCAACGACCTCCCCCGCATCTACGAGGCCCTGTCGCTGCAGGCGAAGAAGGGCACCGACCCGGAATCGCTCATTGAAGCGGCCCGGGCCGGCCTGGGTCCGGTCATCGCGGACAGGCGCCTGGACGGCAGCTCGCTGGCCGTGCTGATGATCGACCCAACACTTGAGCAGTCCCTGCTGGAGGGCCTGCGCCCGTCCGAGCTCGGCACCCAGATTGTGGTTGACCCGTCGCGGCTGGAGTCCTTCCTGGTGTCCGTGACGGAGACGTTTACCGCCGCCGAGACGGCGGGCCGCAGCCCGGTCCTGGTCTGCGCCCCAGCCCTGCGGCCGGCCATCTGGCGGCTGGTGTCCGGGCGCACCAGGGGCCTCCCCGTGCTTTCCTACACGGAGGCAACGGCCGGGAACCCGACCATCGACACGGTAGGAGTTGTGCGCAGTGCCCAGTCTATTTCAGCTTAGGGGCCACAGCATGGAGGGCCTGCGCTGGCAGCTCTTCGACACGTACGGCAACCGGGCCCGGATCATCCGCGCCGAACGCATCCAGACGGGCGGGCTGTTCGGCATCGGCGCCACCACGTCGTTTGAGGTGACCGTCGAGGTGGACGGGCGCCCGGCGTCGAGGCCGCGGGTTTCCCGCGATGCGGAAGGGCCGCAGCGCCGCCCGGGCGCCGCGAGGCGTGGCCTGGCCGAGCTGCTGGCCGATGCCGACGGCGCCGACCGGGCCGGCCCCTCCGCCGGGCCCGCCGCCCCGGTGGTGTCCACCCAGAAACCCGACTTTGACGAGATCCTGGGCCGGATGGCGGAACGAATCGGCGACGATGCCCTTGCGCGGCCTGCCCTGGAATCCGGGCCATCCGAAGCCCCGTCCCTCGGAGCCCTGCCTCTCGGAGCACTGCCTCTCGAAGCCTTGCCCCTCGAAGCACTGCCCGTTGGCGACGGACGGGACGCCGACGGCGTGCCGCAATTGTGCACGGCACCCGGGGACCTGGTGGTGCTGGTGGGGCTGCGCGACCATCCGCTGCGCACCGCGTGGGCCATGGCGGGCACCGTCGACGGCGGGGCCGAGCTGCGCACCGCCGGGGACTTCCGCTCGAACGGGGTGGGGCACGTCCTCATCGACAGCCCGGAGGTGACACGGGTGCAGGCACTGGCGGCCGTGGCCGGCAAGCCGCTGTTGATAGCATTCAGTATCGGGGACCAGGGGTCCTCCGGCCCGCAGGCGCTGTCCTCGGTGCGGCCCAACCAGCTGTGGCTGGTGGTGGACGCCGCGCACAAGCCCGACGACACCCAGGCCTGGGTCCGGCAGGCGTCGTGGCACGCCGCTCCCGACGCCGTGGCAGTGCTCGGCTCGACGGACACGGCCACCCCGGGGACCGTGAACCAGCTTGGCGTTCCGGTGGGCTGGGTGGACGGCTACCCGGCCGCCTCGGCCGAACTTTAGCTCTTCAACCCGTCAGCACATCCATGGAAGGAACTGCATGCTGGTATTGACACGCAAGATCGGCGAGAAGATCATCATCGGCGGGAACATCACGGTGACCATCCTCGACGGCGGCCGCGGCGAGGGGGTGCGTATCGGCATCGACGCCCCGCGGGACGTCAGCATCCACCGCAGCGAGGTGGTGGAGGCCGTGTCCGCCAACAACAGGGAGGCAGTCCGGGGTCCGGCGGGCGAGCCCGGCACGGAAAGTCCCGAGCAGCTCATTCTGGCGGCCCTGGGGCTGGCGTCGGCGGAGGGCGCGGACGCTATTTCTCCCAAGGCGCCTTGAGGGGAAAGTACTTTTCCAGGAAGTCCGTGACCCGTTCGCGGCGTTCTCCGGCGCCCACCTCCGGGTTGTGTCCGTCGTTTAGGCACAGGAAGTCCGCGTTGCGCTTCGCCAGGACCCGCGCCAGCGAGCCCAGGCCGGCGCGGGTGGTGGTGTCCACGTAGACGCTCCTGGCCCCGGCATGCTCCACCGCCCGGCCGGTGAACAGGGCGTAGTAGTGGTAGAGCGAATTCGTCACCGAAATGTTCCCGGCCGCGCGGAAGCGGCTGGACGCGGTGGCTGTAAATTCCTGCGGGAATTCCTTCTCCAGTTCCTGCATGACCGACTTGCGGAATGGTGCCGCCGCGTGCTCCAGGTGCCGGGTGGCCACGCGGCCGAACCGCTCCCGCAGCAGCTTCCGGTTGACCCTGGCGGAATTCTCAAAGCCGCTGCGCCAGGCGTCGCTGCCGCCCAGGCCGATCCTGTTGGGTGAGAGCATGAACCGGGTGATCCCGCCCGGGGTGAAGAACATGTCCGGGCCGAGGGGGCGGCCAAAAAACATGTCGTCATTGGAATACAGGAAGTATTCGGAGAGCCCCTCGATGTTGTGCAGCTGCGACTCCACGGCCATGGAGTTGTGGGTGGGCAGCACGGACGGGTCCGCGAAGTGCTCGGCGCTGCGCACGACGCGGATCCGCGGGTGGTCGCCCAGCCAGGCCGGGGCCGGTGAGTCCGTGGCGATGTAGATGGTGCGGATCCAGGGCGCAAACATGTATATGGAGCGCAGAGCATATTTTAGTTCGTCAATCTGGCGGAACCGGGATTCGTGCGCGTCGCCCTCGCCCAGCACGGCGCCCGCCTCCTGTGCACGGCGTGCCGCCTGGTAGTCCTCGGAGCTGCCGTCCACCCAGCTGAAGACTATGTCCACCGGAAACGGAACGTCAAAGGCGTGGCTGGCAAACATGTCCTCGATGGTGGGCCAGGACTTGCCGTGGAGTTCCACCGTGCCGTGCTTGACGTCCTGGGCCCGGACCATGCGGCGGGTCAGCGAGTTCTCGACCGGCAGCACGATGCACCCCTTCTTGAACTTCCACAGTTCCAGCTGGACGCCCGCCGAGGCGCCAAAATAGAGGCCGCCGGCCGGTTCCAGCCGCGGGCGGAACAGGCGCAGGATGCGCGCCTTGCGTCCCCGGGGCAGTTCGCCGTCCGCAATGAGCAGGGTGGACTTCCCCGCGCCCAGGCTGCGGGCATAGAACGGCTCGTCGGCGAAGTGCCGGACCAGGGCGGCCTTCAGGGCGTGCCGGTGGGAGCTGTCGACGGCCAGCACCGGAACGTGTCCGTTGCCCCGCACCAGGAGGTAGGGGACGGCGCAGGAGTCGAGGGCGGCGCGGACCGCCAGCAGGTCCGCCGCCGTGGCCTGGTCCCGCGTCAGCGTGCTGTTGAGGAGCGCCAGCCGGCCCTTGTAAAGCACGACGCCGTCCCTGGCCAGCTGCCTGGCCGCCGCGGGCGTGGGCTGGCCGGGCCGCCGGTGCCGAGCGGGTGGGGAAGGTGGGGTGGACAGCGTGCGCTCCTGGTGACAATGGTGCCGGCGGAGGCGCCGGACGTGCCTTCCGCGAGTCTACCGCGGCGGCCCGCCCACGCATCGACTAGCGCCGCTTGCGGTGGAAGATCAAGGCCGCGGCGATCCCCACGAGCCAGATGTCCTTGGCCAGGATGGTGCCGGCGGGCGTGGGGCGGATGCCGTCGGGCTCCGTCATGCCGGGGGACTTGAGGTAGTTGGCGAAGAGGCCGCCGGAAAAGGCGCCGAGCGCCAGTCCGGCGAGGCGGGTGGGGACGAACGGGAGCAGGAGCGCCGAGCCGATCCCGATCTCCGCATAGCTCAGGCAGCGGCCGAACTGCTCCGGCTTCAGCGTTGCGGCCTGCGGGATGACGCGCGCGGCCGAGGCCTGCAGCCCGGCGGCGTGCTCCGGCGTCAGGCCGAGCTTGCCTACGCCGGAATTGAGGATGAACGCACCGGACACCAGGCGAAGTGCGGCGTTGCTGATGCTGAAACCCATGGTCTGCTCCTTATTGGTCGGGCCGGTCAAGGCCTGCAGCTTCAGCCTAGGGATTCGCCGACGGCGTGGCTAGTCGGGACGAGAGGGCACGTCCTCAGCCGGCATCAGCGGCTTCTCAGCCGGCCAGCGTCGCGGCCAGCCCGGCCACCAGGGCGTCCAGGCCCAGGGCGAAGGCGGCGTCGGCGTCGTTGTGCCCCGCAGGATTGCGCCGGAGCGAGACGGCGGCGCTGAAGTGGGGTGCCTCCTCCGCCAGTTCGCCCGTGGCAAAGATGTCCGCAGGAGCGTTGGCGTCGTACGCGGAGCCGAAGATGAAGGACTCCAGGGCCACAATCGCGTCGACAATCCGTTCCTGCGGCCAGCCTGCCCGCAGGAAGCCGTCGGTCACCGCCTCGTACATCTTGATGGTCTGGGGCGCGTTCGTCACGGGCAGCAGCGCGATGACGGGAATCAAGGGCAGGTGCGCTGAAAAAACGTCCCGGTACGAGTGGGCCCAGAGCCGCACGGCCTCCGCCCACGGCATCCGGGCGAAGGCGGACACGTCCACGCGTCCCATGAGGGCGTCCTCCACCAGCAGCAGCACGTCCTGCTTGGAGGCCACGTGGTTGTACAGGGCCGACGGCGCCACGTTCAGCGACTTGGCCAACCCCGACATGGTCAGCGCCTTGTAGCCGTCGCGCGCCACCAGCTTCAGCGCCGCCCGGGTGATTTGCCCCTGGCCCAGGAGGGCCTGCGAGGGGCGCCCCGCCCGGCGTCGCACCGGGCCGGCGCCGGAATTGCCTGCCGGGGACGCCTTCAGGGGCGTATTGCCCGATCCCGCCGCCCTGCCTGGACCTGCCCTGCCTGGACCTGCACTGCCTGTCAAAGGATGCCCCCGTCGCTGCCCTTGCGCCGGCCGGCGCAACTTATTTTGCGCCGCCCCTTTACCTTTCCGGGTGACGTCCATTACAGTCTAATGGAAATGAACGTTATTCATTTAGTGAGGCGGCCCACGTGCCGGTTCACAGGAGAGGGAACCATGGGCAACACACCTAACATTGAGCGCGACGTCGTCATCATTGGCGCCGGCCCGTCCGGGCTGACCGCGGCACACGAACTTGGCAAGGCGGGCCTGTCCGTGGCCGTGCTCGAGGCGCGCGACCGCGTGGGCGGGCGCACCTGGTCCAACACGGTCGACGGCGCCTGGCTGGAAATTGGCGGCCAGTGGGTCTCCCCGGACCAGACAGCCCTGATCGGCCTGCTGGAGGAGCTGGGCCTGGACACCTATTCCCGCTACCGCGACGGCGACAGCGTCTACATTGCCCCCGACGGCACCCGCACCCGCTACACCGGCGAAATGTTCCCGGTGGACGCGGAGACCGAGGCCGAGATGAACAAGCTCATCGACACCCTTGACGGGCTCGCCGCCGCCATGGACCCGGAAAGGCCGTGGGACCACGCCCGGGCCCGCGAGCTGGACACCATCTCCTTCCACCACTGGCTGCGCAGCCAGTCCGGCAACGAGGAGGCCTGCAACAACATTGGCCTGTTCATCGCCGGCGGCATGCTGACCAAGCCCGCCCACGCCTTTTCGGCGCTGCAGGCCGTGTTCATGGCCGCCTCGGCAGGCTCCTTCACGAACCTGGTGGACGACAACTTCATCCTCGACAAGCGCGTGGTGGGCGGCATGCAGGGCGTGTCCCTCGCCATCGCGGAGAAGCTGGGGCGCAACGTCATCCTCAACTCCCCGGCCCGCACCGTCCGCTGGGAAGAGGCCGACGGCGGCTGGCTCGCCACCGTGGTCAGCGACAACGCGACGGTCACAGCCAGGCGCGTGGTCATGGCCGTCCCGCCGAACCTGTACAGCCGGGTCTCCTTCGAGCCTCCGCTGCCCCGCCGCCAGCACCAGATGCACCAGCACCAGTCCCTGGGCTTCGTCATCAAGGTCCACGCCGTCTACGAGACGCCCTTCTGGCGTGCGGACGGGCTTTCCGGCACCGGCTTTTCCGCCTCCTCGCTGGTCCAGGAGGTGTACGACAACACCAACCACGGCGACGCCCGCGGCACCCTGGTGGGGTTCATCTCCGACGAAAAGGCCGACTACGCCTTCACCCTGTCGCCGGAACAGCGCCGGAAGGAAGTCACGGCGTCCCTGGCCGAGTTCCTCGGCGACGCCGCGGCGGAGCCCGTGGTGTACTACGAATCCGACTGGGGCACCGAGGAGTGGACCCGCGGCGCCTACGCGGCCAGCTACGACCTCGGCGGCCTGCACCGCTATGGCCCGGACCAGCTCACGCCCGTGGGCCCCATCCACTGGTCCTGCTCCGACCTCGCCGCCGAGGGCTACCAGCATGTGGACGGCGCCGTCCGCATGGGCCAGTTCACCGCCAGGAAGCTCATCGCGGAGCTGGCCCCGGGCTCCACCGCCGGGGCTTGACCGCCGGCTCCGCCGCCGGGTCCCGGCCCGCATGCCATGCAACACAGCGACAAAGACGTCCTGAGGAGGACCTGATGCTCACCCACAGAAATACGGCCGTTCCCGGCGCCGCAGCCGGCCGCACCCTTCGCGCACTGGCCGCGCCCGTGGCGCGCCACCGCGAAACCAGTTCCGACGGGACGGGATCATGACCATTCCCAAAATTGCCCCCGTTGCCACCAGCGACCGCGGGCTGAGCGAGAAGGGCCTGAAGGCCGGCTCGGTGGGCCTGATTGGCGCCGTCGTGATCGGCATCTCCTGCATCGCCCCGGCCTACACGCTGACCGCGGCGCTGGGGCCCACGGTGTCCGAGGTGGGCGTGCACCTGCCGGCCATCTTCCTGGTCGGCTTCATCCCCATGCTGCTGGTGGCCCTGGGCTACCGCGAACTGAACAATGCCATGCCCGACGCCGGCACCTCCTTCACGTGGGCCACGCGCGCCTTCGGCCCGTGGCTGGGCTGGATGGGCGGCTGGGGCCTGATTGCCGCCACCATCATTGTGCTGTCCAACCTGGCGGCCGTGGCGGTGGACTTCTTTTTCCTGATGCTCGCGCAGATCTTCGCCAACCCGTCGCTGGCGGACCTGACCCGCGTGCTGCCCCTGAACATCGCCACCACGCTGGTGTTCATTGCCGGGGCCTGCTGGATTTCCTACCGGGGCATGGAAACCACCAAGGCGTTCCAGTACATCCTGGTCGCGTTCCAGCTGCTCGTGCTGGGCTGGTTTGCCATCGCGGCCTTCGCCCATGTCGCCAACGGAACCGCCTTTGACGCGACGGCCATCTCCGCCGACTGGTTCAACCCCTTTGCCGTGGGTTCGTTCTCCGCGTTCGCGGCCGGCGTCTCGCTGTCCATCTTCATCTTCTGGGGGTGGGACGTCACCTTGACCATGAACGAGGAGACGAAGAACCCGGAAAAGACCCCGGGCCGCGCCGCCACCGTCACCGTGGTGGTCATCATGGTGATCTACATGGTGGTTTCCCTGGCCACCCTGTCCTTTGCGGGCATTGGCACCACCGGCCTGGGCGCCGGAAACCCGGCCAACCAGGGCAGCATCTTCGCCGTGCTGGCGGGACCGGTCATGGGTCCGTTTGCGATCCTGATGTCGCTGGCCATCCTCAGCTCCTCGGCCGCGTCGCTGCAGTCCACCTTCGTCTCCCCGGCCA
The DNA here is from genome assembly GCF_013376105.1 of Arthrobacter wenxiniae. Lineage (GTDB taxonomy): Bacteria > Actinomycetota > Actinomycetes > Actinomycetales > Micrococcaceae > Specibacter > Specibacter wenxiniae. Next base: position 3,647 of record NZ_JAAMFM010000027.1, on the reverse strand, counting down.
GGACGCTGCTGTCCATGGGCCATTACCGGGCGCTGCCCAAGAGCTTTGGGCGGATCAGCCCCGCCCACAAGTCACCGGGCTACGCCACCGTCGCGGCAGCCGTCGCCGCCGCGGGTTTCTACGTCATCACCCGGTCGCTGTCCGAGAACGCCCTCTGGGACACCATCACCGCCCTGGGCATGATGATCTGCTTCTACTACGGCATTACGGCGCTGGCCTGCGTCTGGTACTTCCGCGCCGAAGCCTTCCACGGGGTGCGGAACTTCCTGTGCAAGTTCCTGGCGCCGCTGCTGGGCGGGGTGATCCTGCTGGTCATGTTCTTCAAGACCGCCTACGACTCCATGGACCCGTCCTACGGATCGGGCTCCAACATTGGCGGGCTGGGCCTGGTGTTCATCCTCGGCTGCGGCGTGATCCTGCTGGGGGTCGTGCTGATGTTCTTCATGTACAAGCGGCACCCGGAGTTCTTCAGGGGCGAGGTGCTCAGCCGCACCAGCCAGGTCTACAACCCGTAAATCCCTGGCCTCCCTGACAAGTGACGGCGCTTGCGGAAAGGGACGGTGCTCCACGGCCGTCCCATTCCGCAGGCGCCGTCCCTTTTGGCACCGGCGGGTGCACTCAGCCCTTCGGGCGGCGGGCCGCCTCGCGCTCCTTGGCCAGCTTGGCCTCGGCGCGGGCCTTTGCGAAAACGGCGCGTTCCTCCACGAGCCACGCGGGGGGAGCCTGCAGCAGCGCGGTGATCTCCGCCGTCGTCAGCGGCTCGGTGATGTCGGAACGGTTGAGGCCGCCGACGGAGATGTTCAGCTTCTGGGCCACCACCTGGCGCGGGTGCGGGCCGTTGCGGCGCAGTTCCTCCAGCCAGGCCGGCGGATTCTCCTGCAAAACCTTGAATTCCTCCCGGCTGATTGCGTTCTCCTGGAACTCGGCAGGGGCGGCCGGCAGGTGGATGCCCAGCTTCCTGGCCGCGGTGGCGGACTTCATGGCCTGGGGCGACGGTTCAATGCTCATGGTTCAAGGGTACCGGCCACTGCCGCCCGACAACGCAGTGCGTTAGGGTAAACAGGTGCCAGAACCCCGCGAACTAACCGTGACCTTTGTCCCTGGCGTGACGCCCGGAAAATGGATCCACCGCTGGAAGGAACGCATGCCGGACGTGGCGCTGACATCCCAGCCGGTGCTTGAATCCACCCAGCTCGACGCCGTGCGGGCCGGGAACGCGGACATGGCGTTCGTGCGGCTGCCGGTGGACATGTCCGGGCTGAACGTCATTCCCCTTTATACGGAGCTGTCCGTGGTGGTGGCGCCCAAGGACCACCCGATTGCGGCGTTTGAGGAAATTGCCGTCGAGGAACTGGCCGACGAGTACCTGCTGGCCGACCCCGACGACTTCCCGGCCTGGCGTGACATTTCCACGGAAATCCAGGCGGGAACCCGCAAGCCGCTGCCGCCCCTGGCCTCCGTGGAGGAAGCCCTGGACCTGGTCGAAGCCGGACTGGGCATCCTGATCCTGCCGATGTCCGTGGCCCGCCACTTCAGCCGCAAGGCATTGCGTGCCCGCGTGGTGACAGGTGTCCCGGAATCGGGAATCGGCCTCGCCTGGCTGCACTCCGATTCGCCGCTGCCGGACGGCTTCGACGCCGTCCTGGAGGAATTCATCGGCGTGGTGCGCGGCCGCAGCGCCAACAGCTCGCGCCAGCCGTCCGTGCTGGCCAAGCAGGCGGAGGCGCCGAAGAAGGGTGCCAAGGCTTCGCGCGGCACGGGCAATGCGACGGCCGGCAAGGGCGCTGGCAAGGGCGGCGGCAAGGGCGGCGGCAAGGGCGGCGGCCCGAACCTCCGCGGCGGCGGCCGGCCCGGCGGGAAGGCCCGGGCGCAAAAGCGCGGACGGCGCTGAGACGCGTGGGTGGCGCAAAGCGGCGCTGACATCCTGCGACGAACGGGGCGCCAGGGGAGCAGGACCAGCTTTCCCCGGGCCGTCCCGGCTTGAGGAGGTGATGACCACCGCACCAGCGCGGTGCCGCCGGCCACCCCCGGCAGCGACAGCGCGCCAAACTCAATCACGCCGGCGCCGCCGGTGTGACTGATGTACGCCGCATCCATCATTTCCCCGGTCATGCCGCCCACTTTAGGCCTTGGAAGCAGACAGGCCCGGTGGCGGAGTGGGCACCGGGCCTTGATTCCCGTCCGCCGCTGGTGCGCGAAAGTGGCTGCCTGTTCCTGCTCCCGCCCGCGGGCCTGCGACGGCCGCGGGGAATGTTTCGCTCGGGTCTCGATTGCGCCGGACGCCGACGAAACTGTTGACAGCCCCTCCGTGACATGTCATATTTTACTCACTTGCGCAGTGTGATTTATCTAACAATTCCGCCGTGTCCGGGTGCCCGCATGTGGACCGCCGACGGCATATTGTCACGTCAAAGGAGATGCAGGCAATGAAACTTCGACTTCCCAAGGCTCTGGCCGTCGGCGCAGTGGCCGCAGCATTGCTGGCCACCACCGGATGCGGCGGAATCCTCGGCGGCGGGGCCGCCAAAACCGCTGACGCGGGCCCCATCAAGCTCGCCGCCGTCATCCCCATGTCCGGTTCCAGTGCGCCCACCGGCGTCTACATGAAGAACGGCATGCAGATGGCCGTCGATGAGATCAACGCCAAGGGAGGGGTCCTGGGCCGCCAGCTCTCCCTGGACCTGGAAGACGGCGCCTGCGATCCCACCCAGGCGGCCGCCGCCGCCAACAAGGCCGTCTCCAACGGAGCCGTCATCTCCGTCGGAGGATACTGCTCCGGCGCCACGCTGCCCACGCTGCCCATCTTTGCCAAGGCCAACATCCCCATGATCATCCCGGCGGCCAACTCGCAGGACCTGGTCAACCAGAAGCTGCCCAATGTGTTCATGATCAACGGCACCGGCACGCAGCAGGCCGCCGCTGCGGTGAAGTTCATGGTCAAGGACGGCGTGAAGAGTGTGGCCCTGGTAGACGACAACACCAGCTACTCGAAGGACATCGCCACCGAGACCAAGAAGGACCTGCAGGCGAACGGCACCTTGAAGGTTGCCCTGGCCACCTCCGTGACGGCGGGGGAGAGCGACTACTCCTCGGCCGTGCACGACATCATGGGCGCCAACCCGGACATGCTCTACTGGACCGGCTACTACCAGGAGGGCGGGCTGATCATCAACCAGCTCAAGTCCGCCGGCTTCAAGGGCAAGATCATGGTGGCCGACGGCAGCGTCGACCCGTCCCTGGTGAAGATTGCCGGTGCCGCCAATGCCGAGGGCGTGTTCGCCACGATGACCCAGACCCCCGACACCATCAAGGGCGCCGGGACCTGGATTGCCGACTACACCAAGAAGTTCGGCGCGGCCCCCGGACCCTATTCGACGCAGTCCTACGATGCCGTCCGCGTGGCGGCCGAGGCCGTCACCCAGGCCAAGGGGACCGACGGCGCCGCCGTCATCAAGGCATTGGAGGGCATCAACGGCTTCCAGATCTTCTCCGGACCGCTGAAGTTCACCCCGGAGCACACGCTGAGCAGCGGCGGCTTCCAGATCCTGGTCATCCAGGGCGGCAAGTTCGTCCTGAAGGATGCACTGAGCTAGCACCGCACCGCGCGGCGGGCCCCACCCCGGGGCCCCCCGCGCGGCCACAAACCA